>CAWAHB010000024.1:0-29224 GCA_963781505.1 uncultured delta proteobacterium
ACCGTCCTTGGGTCGAGATTCGATCCGGCTCGCGGTGCGCGGAGCTCTCTTCGGCGGCGGGTTCGTGCTGATCTTCATGATCTTCTATTACCTCGGCGGTGGCGTCATCGCCGACATGTCCGTGATGCTGAACGTGTTCTTGCAGCTCACCATACTCGCCACCTTTGGGGCGTCGATGACCTTGCCGGGAATCGCCGGTATTGCGCTCACCGTCGGTATGGGTGTGGATGGTAACGTCCTCATCAACGAACGAATACGTGACGAACTACGTGGCGGGAAGAGTCCGCGCGCCGCGGTCGACTTAGGGTTCTCACGCGCTCTTTCGGCCATCATCGATGGCGCTATCACGACGCTCATCGCAGGCGTCGTGCTCTGGCAATACGGCACGGGCCCGATCAAGGGCTTTGCCGTGACGCTGGTGGTTGGCGTCACGATCAACATCTTCACGGCCATCATCGTGAATCGAGTGTTTTTCGATCTCTGGGTCCGCGGCTTCGGTCGCAAGTCGGCGCTGAACTTGGGTTAATCGATGCAGCTCTTCCCGATCGGACGCATTTACGACTTCATGGGGCAGCGCAGGCTGTTCATGGGGATCAGCTTGGTCGTGGCCGTCAGCGCGCTGGTCGCCGTTTTCTACCCCGGGCTTCATCTGGGTACCGATTTCAAGGGCGGAACGGAGATCGAGGTCGCGTTCAAGAAGCCCATCGACGGCTCTGTGATTCGAGCCGCCGTGAAGGATTCGGGCTTCTCTCAACCCGACGTGATCAAGGTCGATGACGCCAACAACCCCAATCGCTTCCTGATTCGCGTCCAGGAGGTCTCGACCATCGCTCAGGAAAAGCAGACGGAGATCGAGCGCGTCCTCTGCTTCGGCGACAACCTGCCGACAGACCAGTGCCCCGAAGATCGGCAAGCCACCGAGGTCAAGTTCAGCCCCGGCGGCGACAAGATCACCGTGCGCTTCCACTCCGCTCCCGATCTGGAGCGAATCAAATCTCAGATGCAGGGCGTGAGCGGCATCGCGATGCGGCCGAGCGCCAACAATCCCTTTCTGCAGAATCGCAAGGACAACAAGGTCGAGATCCAGCTCATGAGCCGGGGCGACCAGCTGATGTCCGGCCTGAAGGCGCGGCTCGGCGCCGACACCGTCCCGGACGATCCGCTACGCGCGGAGTGGATCGGTCCCAAGGCAGGTGCTCAGCTCCGCGACGCGGCTCTGAAAGCCATCGCGATCGCCATCGTGTTCATCATGGCGTACATCGCGTTTCGCTTCGACTTGCGTTTCGCTCCGGGCGCCGTGGTCGCCCTGATTCACGACGGAGTGGCAGTCCTGGGCTTCTTGGTCCTGGCCCACCGGGAGGTGAACCTGACGTCCGTCGCTGCCGTCCTCACCATCGTGGGCTATTCCGTGAACGACACGGTGATCGTCTACGATCGCGTGCGCGAAAATTTGGGCAAGCTCAGAGGGACTTCGTTCACCAACCTGGTCAACATCAGCCTCTCCGAAATGCTTTCTCGAACGATCCTGACGAGCAGCACGACCGTGTTCAGCTTGTTCGCGTTCTTCTTCTGGGGCACCGGCGTTCTGAAGGACTTCGCCCTCACGCTGATCGCCGGCATCGTCCTCGGGACGTACTCGTCGATTTACGTCGCCCTGCCGCTCACCGAGTGGTTCGATCGAACCTTCTTTGCCTCCATTGGCAAGAAGCGGAAGATCGGCGAGCAAAAAAAAAACCTAGCGCCGGCCTGAGCGAAGCGCCGGGAGTCTGAGTCATTCGCCGAGCTGGCGGCGGTTGTTTGCAGCGTAGCGGATTTCGCGATCGCAACAACCGCCCCGCCCCGCATCCTTCTTCCACGCGCTCCGCGTCGCACTTGCGACGGCGCCCTGCCACTACCGAGCTCCTCGCCAGCCGATGAATTCTTCCGCGGGAGCTTCTCGGCTGTCCAGAATTTCGGCAGCGACTGAACGCGGGGGGCTTCGACGTGACGCGCCGCAGCTTTCGAGTACGATGGGCGGGTGCGCCTCGAATCGACTGAGACGGACGTCGTTGACGTCGACGAAAACGGAGTGGACCGCGTGCAGATTCGCGAGATGCTTCGCCTGTCCCCCGAACAGAGACTGCGGCGCGTCGAGCAGTTCATGGAGTCAGTGTTGGAGCTTCGAGCACTGAATGAAAAACGCTCGGTTCGCTGATGCACTACGGATCTTGGTCCGGCACGACGTCGAGTTCATCGTCGTCGGCATGGCAGCGGGCATCCTGCAGGGAGTGCCACTCACGACTCTGGACGTCGACATCGTTCATCGGCGCACACCCGAAAACGTGGCGCGCCTCACCGCGGCGCTCGCCGAGCTTCGAGCGGTCTATCGCGGAGACCCGCGGATGCTGTCGCCTGGACCGTCGCACCTGATCGGCACCGGGCATCAGCTTCTGACGACCGACCACGGTGATCTCGACTGTCTCGGAACCGTGGACAACGGGAAGAACTACGAGGAACTGATCCCCCACACCTTCGAAGTCGAGCTCGGCGAAGGTGAGCGGCTCAAAGTCCTCGAGCTGTCCCATTTGATCGAAGTGAAGCGACGCGCCGGGCGGCCGAAGGATCTGGCCGCGATTCCCTTCCTGGAAGCCACGCTCGACGAGATCCGTCGCGCTCGGTGAGGCGCCTGGCTCGAAGGAACGTTCCACCGCCCAGGACCGATCGATCCCCCGACGGGCTGTGTTATGAGGGCAACGAGGAGGTCGGCCGATGGCGAAGAGCCAAATCGAGGTGCGAGTTCACGGGCGCGGCAGCGTGCGGGACGGAGAGCCCACCGAAAACGAAAAGACCGAAGCGCGCTGCGGCGTGTGCGACAGCGTCGTGGACGCAGTGGTCTCGGTGAGCTCGGGACAGTCGCCGCCGTTTGCCTGCAAGAATTGCCTTCGCGAAAGGCTCGAGGCGGTGACCGTGGCCCTGTATCTGTTGCGAGAGCCGCAAAAGGGCCTGCCGTGGGGAAAAATCAGTGGCTGAGAGGTCGCCTCGCTAGTCTAGGATGCGAGGTTCCGCCGGAGGGAACATGGCCGAGCGAATCCGAGACGACCGGTCGGAGAGCGTCTTCGAGGATTCAAACCCGAGTACACGCCCGAGCAGGCCAAGGTCGAGGCCAACCGCTGCCTGTTTTGCTCCGACGCGCCCTGCATCACGGCGTGTCCGACCCATATCGACATTCCGCAGTTCATCCGCAAGATTGCGACCGGCAACGACAAGGGCTCGGCCCGCACGATCTTCGACGCGAACATCCTGGGGATGAGCTGCGCCCGGGTGTGCCCGGTCGAGGTCGCTGTGCGTCGGCGCCTGCGTGTACAACGAGATGGGCGTGCCGCCGATCCAGATCGGCAAGCTCCAGCGCTACGCCACCGACGTCGCCTTCCGAGAAGGCTGGCGGTTCTTCGAGGCGGGGCCGGACACCGGGAAGAGCGTGGCGCTGGTCGGCGCGGGCCGGCGTCGCTCGCGGCGGCCCACGAGCTGCGCCGCATTCGGCCACGCCTGCACGATCTACGAAAAGCGCGCCGTCGGTCGGCGGGCTGAACACCACCGGCGTCGCGCCCTACAAGATGCGCGCGGATCGCTCCGTGGAAGAAGTGCGATGGATCCTCGGCATCGGCGGCATCGAAGTGAAGACCGGCGTCGAGGTCGGCAGCGTCCGTCTCGTTGGACGAGCTCGAGAAGAAGCACGATGCGGTGTTCATCGGCGTGGGGCTCGGCGCCGACACGCGGCTCGGCGTCCCGGGCGAGGACCTGCCGGGGGTGTACGGCGCGGTCGACTTCATCGAGAGCATGAAGCTCGGCAAGGTCACCTCGCAGGCGTGAAGAGCGCGGTGGTGATCGGCGGCGGCAACACCGCGATCGATTGCGTGCGCGAGCTGTCGGGCCTCGGCGCTCCCGACGTGACGATGGTGTACCGCGGCGCCGAGGCGAAGATGAGCGGCTACGCGCACGAGTGGAGCGCCGCCCGCGAAGCGAGGGCGCGCGCGCCATGTGGCACGCGCTGCCGGTGGCGTTCGAGGGCGACGGCAGGGTCGAGCGCGTGCGCTGCGATTCGCGTCGACGACGCACAAGCAGCCCGATTGCCGGGCAGCGAGTTCGTGCATCGACGCCGATCTGGTGCTCGTCGCGATCGGCCAGGCCAAGCTCGGCGAAGCTGTCGGCGCGCTGCCGGGCATCGCGTCGAGCGCGGGTCGCGTCGTCGTCGACGACCGAGGGCGCGACCGGCCGCCCCGGGTTGTTCGCGGGCGGCGACTGCGCCAACGGCGGCAAGGAGGTGGTCAACGCCGCGGCCGAGGGCAAGCTCGCCGCGCGCGCCATCCACCAGCTACCTGATCGGGAGGAGAGCGATGGTCGATCTCTCCACCAACTGCGCCGGCATCCGCTCGCCGAATCCGTTCTGGCTCGCCTCTGCGCCGCCGGCCAACTCCGGGCGAGCAGATCCAGCGCGCGTTCGACGCCGGCTGGGGCGGCGCGGTGTGGAAGACCCTCGGCGTGCCGATCCAGAACGTGTCGAGCCGCTTCGGCGCCGTCGACTTTCGACGGGACGCGCGCGCATCGGCTTCAACAACATCGAGCTCATCACCGACCGCCCGCTCGAGGTGAACTTCCGCGAGATCTACGAGACCAAGAAGAAGTACCCGAAGCACGCGATCATCGTGTCGCTGATGGTCGAGACCCGCGACGAGTGGCAGGACATCATCAAGCGCTCGATCGACGCCGGGCGCCGACGGCCTCGAGCTCAACTTCGGCTGCCCCCACGGCATGTGCGAGCGCGGCATGGGCTCGGCGGTCGGGCAGGAGCCCAAGGTCAACGAGCGAGATCACCTCGTGGGCCGTCGAGTTCTCGACGGTGCCGGTGCTGGTGAAGCTCACGCCCGAACGTCAGCCGACATCGTGCCGCACGGGCTCGCGGCCCAGCGCGGCGGCGCGCACGGGGTGTCGCTCATCAACACGATCAAGAGCATCATCGGCGTCGACATCGATCGCTTCGTGCCCGAGCCCGCGGGTCGGCGGGCCGCTCGACCAACGGCGGCTACTGCGGCGCGGCGGTCAAGCCCATCGCGCTGCACATGGTGGCCGCCCTCGCGCGCGACCAGGAGTTCGAGATCCCGATCAGCGGCATCGGCGGCGTCACCAACTGGCGCGACGCGGTCGAGTTCATGCTGCTCGGCTCGAGCAGCGTGCAGGTGTGCACCGAGGTGATGCTCCGCGGCTACCGCATCGTCGAGGACATGATCGAGGGCCTCGAGGAGTACATGCGCACGCCACGGCTTCGAGACGCTCGACCAGATCGTCGGCAAGGCCGTCCCGAGCTTCTCCGAGTGGGGCGACCTCGATCTCAACTACGAGACCGTCGCGAAGATCGACGCCGAGAAGTGCATCGGCTGCCAGCTGTGCGTGGTCGCGTGCCACGACGGCGCGCACCAGTGCATCCATCCGCCCAAGAACGGCAACGGCATCCGCGTGCCCGTGGTCGACGAGAGCGAGTGCGTCGGCTGCAACCTGTGCCAGATCGTCTGCCCGGTTCCCGGCTGCATCGACATGGTCGAGGTCGACAACGGCTTCGCCCCGGCGACCTGGAACCAGCACGTCGCCGCAGGGTAAGGCGCTTCGCCCGAAAAAGGGCGTGCACTGACGCTCGACGCGTCGACTCGAGGAAATTTTTTCGGTTCGCGTCAGCTCGGTTTTTCGAGTGCTCGCTCGATGCGGCGATCGGGAGCGAGCCACATCAGGGCGACGGCAACGTAGAGACCGCCGGCGATCCACTGATGAACGAACGCCATCGGGATCGCGATCACGTAGAGGATGGGGGATATCTTTCCTTTGAGATCGTTGCCGACGGCGGTCGCCAAGATCGACCCGGTCGGCTGAACCCGCAGGATGGCGCGGAGCAGGATGAAGTACGCAATGGCCGCCATCAGCAGCACGCCTCCGTACAAGGCCGTGGGGGCCGGTGCAAAGTGGTTCTCACCCATCCACGCGGTGACGAAAGGAACCAGCGACAGCCAGAAGAGTAGGTGCATGTTCGCCCACAGCACACTGCCACTGACGCGCTCCGTCGCATGCAGCAGGTGGTGATGGTTGTTCCAGTAGATGGCGAGGTACACGAAGCTGAGGATGTAGCTCAGAAACACGGAGAGCAGCGGGGCGAGGGAGCCGAGCGTTGCGCCGTGAGGCACCTTCAGCTCGAGCACCATGATCGTGATGATGATCGCCATCACTCCATCGCTGAACGCCTCGAGCCTTCCTCGTCCCATCGCCGCGGCATCTCAATCGGGCCGGGATAGGATGTCCAGCCGGATCATCGGGTCGTCGCGCCGGCTGCTAGAGAACGCCGTTTCGAGATTCGATCCGCTCGGCGTCGCGCTGGCGTCTCGGCGCTCGAAATCCGCTTCCGCGCCACGAACACGCGGGAGCTCTGCTACTTCGTCCGTGCGAGCTTCGTGACCGCGGATTCCGGATCGGTCTTGGCGACGGTCACGTCTTTCCAGGTCGCCTTGTCCGCGTCTTGGAACGTCACTTCGACTTCGTCCCAAGAGTCGGCGGCATTGTATTTGAGCAGGAGCACCGAGCCCGTCTCCGACGTGATCTCGTACTTGCAGTCCACGTCACCAAAGGCCTTGCACGTGCCGTTGCTCATGAACTCGAAGGCGAGGGAGCCGTCGTCCTGATCGTTCCACTTGCCGACGAGCTGCGTCGCGAGCTTGCCCTTGGGCTGTTCGTTTTCGGGCGCGGACTTCTTGCAACCCGCGAGCGTGAGAGGCGCGAGCAGCGCCAAGAGCGCGAGACAGGAAGAGCGGCGCGTCATCGGGCGAGACTCTACCACGCGTGCGGAGGTCATCATCGCGCGCTATCCTGTATGGGGTGAAGCTGCGATCCGTCGCCGTGGGGGCTCTGCCGGTGCTGGTAGCTGCCCTCGGTCTGGCGGCGTTTCTAGCCCAAAGAGGCTGGGCCGAGGATCTCGAGCTTCGGAGCGAACCGGTGCTTCCGAGCGAGCACCCGGCGCTCGAGCCGACGGTAGCTTGGCCATCGGGGCCGGCTCTCACCGACCCGCCCGCGCCGCGTTTCATCGCGGTGTCGGGCGACGTGCCGGCGTGGGTCGCGCCAGGATACGGTGAGTCGACACGAGTGATCGTCTACCTCCACGGCTTGTGCGGTGATCCGATTCGGGCGAGCGAGTGGGCGCGGTCCGCGCAGCGATTCGGCACACTGATTTCGCTTCGCGGTGATACGAAGTGCAAGACGAGCTTCGGACATTTCTTTCGATCGGACCCGACTTACCTCGACTACCGAATCAAGAAGGCCATCCGATCGGTGAGCAGCGTGCTCGAACGCAGTCTCGACGAGGAGGACGTGGTGCTCGTCGGGTACTCCCAGGGCGCCGAACGCGCAGAAGATCTGGGTTGGCTGTTTTCCGGTCGCTATTCTCGGATCGCATTGATGAGCGGGCCGAGCGCTCCTCATGCCGACAAGACCGCCAAACTCGACGCTCTCGCGATCGTGCGCGGCGGAAAGGAGTATCAGAAGACCTATCGCGAAGCTGCGATTCACATCGACCGGGCGGGGATCCCGACTCGCTTCTTCCAGCTTCCGGGTGCCGTCCACGGCGAATTCGGGCGCGACGCGCCGCGAGTGATGAACGAGCTCTTCGAGCACCTGCTTCGCTGACTTCACCACTTTGCTTGCGGGCGCCGTATCGAGTATGATCTTTGTATGCAGAAAGCGCGAGTGACGGTAACCGTGCGGCGACAACTTCTCGCAAAAGCGGAGAAGCAGGTCAAACGTGGGCGCGCCAAGTCGGTCAGCGCCTGGGTGGATTCGGCGATGGAGGAAAAGGCGCGTCGCGAGGATCTTGCGGCCCTTCTCGCAGAGATGAAAGCCGAGAATGGTCCTGCCAGCCGTGAGGAAGAGCAATGGGCACGAGACGTCCTCGGCCTGTAGTTCTCGATGCGGGGGCGCTGATCGCGTTCGAACGCAACGACAAGAAGGTGCGGATGCTGGTCGAGCTCGCGATGACTCACGGGTCTACGCTGCATACTCCGGCGGGCGTAGTGGGCCAGGTATGGCGTGACGGGAAGCGACAGGCGCGCTTGTCTCGGCTTCTGGGCTCGGGTGTTCTCGAGGTACAGGCACTCGACCGCGAGGAAGCTCAGG
This sequence comes from uncultured delta proteobacterium, assembly GCA_963781505.1. Classification (GTDB taxonomy): domain Bacteria; phylum Myxococcota_A; class Polyangia; order Polyangiales; family Polyangiaceae; genus JADJKB01. Next base: position 8,182 of record CAWAHB010000024.1, read on the forward strand.
CAGCCGGTGTATTGTGCGGCCGGAGTAGGACGAGTGATGTGATCGATGCGAGCGTTGCACTGCTTGCTCGTCGGCACTCCGCTGTGGTCTTGACAGGCGATCCGAAGGATTTGAAGCGCATCGACTCTCAGCTCACTGTCGTGATCTGCTGACAGTGTTCTCGAACGGTTGAGATCGCGTAACTCCATGAAACTTGAAGTATTTTCGCGATGAACGCGTATCGAGACCGGTGAGAGCGGGGCGGCATTTCCTGGCTTTTGTCGGAGGTACAGGCCTTGCAAAACCCGCGGCGTGAAAACTCGTCTTACGATTGGGCTCGTTTTTCTTGCTCTCGTGGGCTGCGGACCCGAGCCCGGCTCGGACGAGGATCTCGGCGAATACGCCGAGTCGCTGAAGCCCGCGTGTGCGCCGGGCGACACGGTGCTCGGCATCGACATCGCGTCGTACCAACATCCGAATGGCGCCGGCATCGATTGGAATGCGGTGGCAGCCAGCCGGCGCTTCGTGATCATCAAGGCCAGTGAGGGAACCGGCTACACCAACTCCTGGTACGCCGACGACTCCACACAGGCGCGCGCCCACGGCATGTTGGTCGGCGCGTATCACTTCCTGCGCTACACCTCGAGCGGGGCGGCGCAGGCGCAGCACTTTCTCGCGAGCGTGGGCGGCACCGTTCCCGCTGGGGATCTGCCCGCGATGCTCGACGTGGAGGACGTGAACGACTCGGCGTCTCCCGGCCAGCGCACGCAGATCATGAAAGAGTGGCTCGATACAGTCGAGGCTGCGACCGGTCGCAAACCGATGATCTATAGCGGGAGCTGGTACTGGGGTCCGTACATGGGATCGCCCGGTGGCTACGGCGGCGTCTATCCGATGGTGTGGGCCGCCTACAACAGCTGCCCGTCGATCCCCGACGATTTTCCCGGTATCGCGATCTGGCAGTACCTCGGCGGCGAAGGCACGACGCCCGGTATCCCCGCCGCGTGCGATCAGGACATGTTCTACGGTCCGGAGAGCGAGCTCATGAAGCTCGTGGATCGGCCGCCGATGGGGTGGCTCGACTCGGCCGATTGCGACGCGGTCAAGGGTTGGGCGCAGGATCCCGACGTGGCCGGCACCGCCATCGACGTGCACCTCTACTTCGGGGGCCCAGCTGGCTCGGGGGCACCGGGTATTCCCGTTGCGGCGGGAGTTCATCGCGACGATCTGTGCGCGGCGATCGGCTCGTGCGAGCACGGTTTCTCGCTCCTACCTCCGCTCTCCCTCGAAGACGGACAGCCCTACCCGGTCCACGCCTACGGAATCGATCAACCCGGATCGAACAACGCCGAGCTCTCGGGCAGTCCGAAGGACTTCAGCTGCACGGCCCAGCTCCCGGACGGAGTGCTTCGCCACGTGGTAGACCCCGACAGCTACGCCGCGTGGAAGCTCAATGACTTCCTCGATCGCCTGCCGTTCGGCGACGACGAGATCGCCAAGCTCTCGACCAGCGTGGATCTTCCCGCGAATCCCGAGCTCGTTCAGGCCGACGACGGCACGCCGGAAGTCTGGCTCGTCGACGGAACCCATCGACGGCACGTTCCGAGCCCCGCGGTGATGGATGCGTGGCGCTTCGATTGGGGCGCAATCCAAAGCCGACCCGCCTCGGAAGTGTACGCGCTCACCGAGGGCCCCGACGTTCGACCGCGACCAGTGCTCCTGGCGGAGAGCGACGGCACCGTGTGGCTCGTGGACGACGAGCTCGACGAGCCGCCCACGCCTCCTTCGGGCAGCGGCGGCGCCAAGGGCAGCGGCGGCCAGTCGAACGCGACGGGTGGCAAGAGCGGCAGCGGCGCCGACCCGTCCCGGGGCGGTGTGGAAGGCGACCAGGGATGCAGCTGCGAAGCTCCTGGTCGCGGGCGCCCGGCCCCGATCCCGCTGGCGCTCGGCCTCGGAATGCTCGGCATCTTGCTCCGCCGAAAGCGCGGATAAACCCCCGGAGCACAGTCCGATCCGGGTTATCGTGACGACGGCTCGGGCATGCAACCTCCGTACGGTCCATCGGGAGCGCACGGCGGCGGATTCGTTCCGCCTCCCGGCTATGGTCCGCCCGGTGTGATGTCGCCCGGCGCTCCGAACTGGGCTCGCTCTCAGATCGGACCGCCCGCGATCGCGCTCATGATCGGATCGGGGCTCACGTTCTTCTGGTACCTCGCCGTGGTCGGGATGCTGCTGTTCGCCGGTGGAATCAGCATGATGGATTCCGGTCGTCCCGATGCGCTGTTCGGTAGTGCCATCGGGAGCGTGGTCTACGGTTTCTTTGCACTGATGGGGCTCATCACGTTCTTCGGTGCGCTCCGGATGCGCGCCCTCAAGAACTACGGCTTTGCGATGGCGTCGGCGATCATCGCCATCATCCCGTGCACGAGCTACATGTGCTGCGTGCTGATGATGCCGTTCGGCATCTGGTCGCTGGTCGTCTTGATGAAGCCCGAAGTGAAGTCCGCGTTCACTTGAGCCATCCACAGGCGTCCTTCGGCCGGGCGATCGGCTGAATTTTCGCTTCTTGTGAGAGAGCGGGTTCCCAGGCGTGAAGCTTCGCGGCAGCATGACGCCATGGCCCACGACGACGAGCGCGACGACGAGGACGAGGGCGAGCACGACCCCGAAAGCGAACGCGACGAGGGCGAGGACGACGACGAGCCCCGCGCCAAGAAGCGCGACGACGACGAGCCCCGCGCCAAGAAGCGCGACGACGACGAGCCTCGCGCCAAGAAGCGCGACGACGACGAGCCTCGCGCCAAGAAGCGCGACGACGACAAGCCTCGCAACAAGAAGCGCGATGACGACAAGCCTCGCGCAAAAAAGCGAGATGGTGACGCGCCTCGCGCCAAGAAACGCGACGACGATGCGCCCGGCGCCAAGAAGAACGCTCCGAGCGAGCCGGAACCAGAATCACGAGGAAACCTGACCTGGCTCTTGGTCGCCGCGGCCGCTCTCCTGGTCGGCTGGTGGGTGTGGCGAAGTCGGAACAACCCCGACGCCGAGCCCACACAAGCTCCGACTCCTGCGGCTTCGCACGAGGAGCCGGCTCTGGAACCAAAACCGCCGCCGGAGCCCACACCAGCCGCGACCGAGCAGGAAACCGAAGACGAAGCGGACGACGACACCGACGATGAACCGGTCCCGAGCGCAGCACCGAGCGCCGCGGCGAGCGCGGCACCCGAAGCCACGGCGGCCGCCGGAGGAGGCGGGAGTTTCGACCGCGCTGCGGCCCTCGACGCACTCGGAAAGAACGCCGCCAAAGCTGCGGCCTGTCGGATGCGCGGCGCATCGGCCGGTTCTGCGGACGTGACCGTCACCTTCGAGCCCACCGGACAGGTCAAGGAAGCGCTGATTCGATCGGGTCCCTTTTCGGGATCCCCGACGGGCAAGTGCATCGTGAAAAAGCTCATGACCACGACGATCGCACCGTTCCAGGGCGAGGCCGCCACCGTCATCATCCCCGTTTCCGTCCGCTGAGGACGTCCGGACGCAGACACCGACAGATCCGGATTTCTTCGATCTCGGCGGCATTTTTCCCGTGAAATCGCCTGGTCCGCGCCTTGCAGCTGCGGGACCATGGCTCGGTCTCTCACCCGCTTCGTTCGCCTACTACTTTCGAGCGGTGCGCTCACCATCGCCTGCTCGGCCAGCGCGCCTCCCGACGACACGCTCGGCGCGGGCACCGGGCATCAGGACGGTGGCTCGACCCTCACGCTCCCGAACCAGGAGATCTGTGGCAACGGCAGAGACGACGATGGGGACGGCCTGATCGACGAGGACTGCAACTGCCAGCCCGGCGAACGCTCCGGTAGCGGGGAGATCCCGAGTGTGGGCGGCTGCAACACCACAGCGGACGCCTCCAGCGGCTGCACCCCCGACGCAGCGACCGAAATCTCCTGCGACGACGGACGAGACAACGACTGCGATGGCACGCTGGACTGCGAAGATCCCGACTGTCGAAGCCCGGGGCAGTGCGGCTGCGCACCCATCGAGACGCAGTGCAGCGACGGTCAGGACGACGACTGCGACGGAGTCGTCGACTGCGCCGACGAGGACTGTCCCAAGTGCGTCCCCGGCGCGTCGCGCTACTGCGACGAACCGGTGTACTGTGCGTGGGGGATGCAGACTTGTGGACCGGACGGGCGCTGGGGCAACTGCATCGAGGTCCCCGCGCCCCAGGGGTGTGAGGGGTTCTTCGGCTTCGACGGCTTTTACGACGAGGAGTGCTGCGTCGCACAAGGCCTGTGCTGTCAGGCGTACCCGGCCGACAATTCCGTGGGCAATTGCAACGGTGTCGCGGTGTGTCCCTAACTCGCTTTCTTGGGTTTCTCGACGACCCGGAGCTTGCCCGTCGGTCCGCCGCCGCAGAAGAACGAGACTCCGTCCGACTCGAGACCGCTCACGTTGATCCCCTCGGGCATTTCGATGCGCTCGACCACTTTGCCGGTGTCGGGGTCGATTCGCCGGATTTCGCTCTCCTCGCCTTCCCAGGTTCCGTGCCAGAGCTCGCCGGAAACCCAGGTGACGCCCGTCACGAATCGATTGGATTCGATCGTGCGCAAGATGGCGCCGGTCTCCGGATCGATCTGATGGATCTTTCGTTCGCGGTACTCCCCGACCCATAGTGTGCCCTCGGCCCACGTGAGCCCCGAGTCGCGACCCTTTCCCGGTGCGGGAATCGAACCGACGACCTTGCCGCTCTTGGGATCGATCTTCTGAATGCGATCCTCGGCGAGCTGGTAGAGAAACTCGCCGTCGAACGCCGTTCCCGCGTCCGAAGCCGCGTCGAGAGACGAGACCTGCTTTCCCGTGTCCGGATCGATGGCGATGAGGCTCGGTCCCGTGGCGGCCCAAACGCGCGTCCCGTCGTGGGTCACGCCATGGACATGCTTCGCCCCTTCGAATGGTCCGTATTCCCTGATGATTTTCGCTCTCATGTGCTTCTTCTCCTCAGCGCTAGCTGTCGAGCGTGGTTTAGCCCGCCGGCAGCGGAGCAGGGAGTAACAAGGTCGTCGCGATTCCCGTGAGCGGCGGGGCCACCCAACGACGCGCGCGCGCCCGCCCGATGGCACGGACCTTACCGGATCCCTCGAGATCGGCCAGGGAGCGTTGCACGGTGCGTTGACTCTCACCGAGAGCGAGCGCGAGCGCCGAAGTCGACCACGGCTGCCCATCGGCGAGCAGCGCGAGGAGTTCGGCCTTTTCGCCGTCGATCGGCGGGAAGAGCAAGACCACCTCGCGTGCTTCGTGCGGTTCGAGGGTGAAGCCACCCGGCGTCGCGGCGATGCTCGCGACGGAAGCGAGGGTCTTTCTCAGTCGTCCAATCTCCACTCGGAGCCGAGCACGGTGAGACTCGTTGCTGCGCCGCGCCCCGAACGCTTTCGAGATGAGCTCATCACGCAGCGCTTCGCCGGGCCATGCTCGACCGAGCACGCTCACCAGCGTGAACAAAACCGGGCGGCGAGCCAGGAAATGATCCGGCGCGCGACTCGCACCGTGCGACGACACGCGTCGATCACGAGATCGTCGGAATCGAGGAGCGCCTCGACCTCGGCAAGCACGAGGGGCCTGTCGACGCCGCGCTCGAGCGACCGAGCGCTGGGGACTTCGAGGAGCAACGACGCCGTCTTCACTTCCGCAATCAAAGCTGGGATCCCTGCACGCTCGGAGGCGACGCGGGCACGGACGAGCGCTGTTTTGGCTTCGCGGGTCTGGACGCGCCGAAGAGCCACGTCGGCGCGTGCCAGCTCGAACATCGCCTGGAGCGCGGGAGGCGATCCTTTCCAATCGGTGCTGGCGAGGGCCTGTTCCGCTCGATCGATTCGGCCCACGAGCAAGAGCCGGCGGATCTGCAACGACCGAGCGTGGAGGACGTTCACCTGGTCGTCGTAGCGCCGAAGCACGGTGAGAGAGGTCTCGAGCGCGCGCGGCGACCAAGTGAGATCACGAGCTGCGAGAGCCACCTCCGCCTCTGCCGTCACGCAGCGCGCGCGGGAAAGCGGCTCACTCGATCCGAAGCCCCGAGCCGCTCGACGCAAGAGCTCGCGGGCACGATCGAGCTCGCCGAGCTGAGCCATGGCAATCCCTCGCAGGGCGAGCGCGGGAGGATCGTCGCGGAGCGCCACGCGCTTGAGCGCGCCGAGGGGATCACCCAAAGACAGAGCGCGGCCTGCAGCGACGATCAGCGAATCCACGGGCGGATGCTAGGCGCGCCCGGCTACTTCGAGAAGCGATACGCCCAGGTCTTCGCTTCCGAGTCGTATTCACGGGATCGCAGCCGGGCGCCGCCTCAATGGGGTGGGCGCTGGCGGGACCGGCTCAGCCACCTCCGCAACTGATGAACACGACTGAACCAGACTTGGGTGTGTCGTCGCCGACGAATCGCAGCAGGCGAGGTGGGTCACACTCGCTCACCAGATTCGGATTCGCGCTCGGGTCTTGCTGCGGATCGATGTAGCACCAGCCCGCGAGGTTTGGCGGCGGAACCTCTTGTGTCTTGCAATCCGAGCCCGGTGCCGGGTTGATGGTGCAGAGGCAAAAGTTTTCGGAAGTGCAGGGTGTGCCCGCTGCGCTGAGGGGCCCGCACGAACCCGTCATTCCGAGTTGAGAGAGCACACTTGCGCCCAACGATGGGCTCACGTCGGAACGGTTCAGGGTCGGGTTGCAGCTGCAGGCTCCCGTCTTGGCCGTGACTTCCACGATGGAACAATTCGTCGATCCGTCCGGATTCAAGGTGAGCGGTCGGTTCACGCATTTCACGCTCAGCGCTTCCCCGAGTCGACCGATGATCGCGTCGACCGCCGGATTGTAGCCGTATGCTGGCTCGCTCGGTGAGCCACTCGTCACCTTCGGACAGATGGAAGCAACGATGGCGTTTTCACCGAAGTCCTTGGCGACCTCGAGATGTCGAACGCCCGGATAGCCTTTGGCGAAATGCTGGATGCTCGAGTAGCTGCCGTCGTCTTGCTGACAAAGCGGATTCTGAGTCGACTGGATATTGAAGTCCGTACAGTCGCATCCGATCCCTGAGGGAACCGCCGAGCAGTCCCGTGGGATTGGAAGCGGGAAAATACACGCATATTGGAGGTCGTTCTTCATCGCGATGTTGGCCTCGTGCCCGTTGATCGCGGCACCCGAGCCACCGAACGGAGGACCCGAGCGGATCGACGAGCGCCGTCCCGGTCGCGGGATTCACTCCGCTGCGCGGCGTCGTCGATTCGATCATCAGTGGGTCGTCGGGCGCATCCGCGAGATCCCATCGTCACAGACTCCTCCCGCGCCGACGATCTTGCAGCTCGGAACGAGCCAGCTCCAGCGGTTCTTTGCGGCGAGCTCGCCCGCGCTCAGGTAAGCGAGGCCCGGTCCGGAAAGCGACTCGTCGGTGGCGATGTCTTGCCAAGGGACACCGACGATCACCGCGAAGAATACCAGGCTTGGATCGCGGGATGTTCCCCCAAGGCTCGTGTAGAGCGGGTTCGGCACCAGGTTGCCCGCTCTGTCCGGCACCGTCTGATTTCGCAACCCGTCCACGTACCGGCGTGTGGGATACAAGAAGTCGATGCCGAAGCGTCGTTTCTGATCCCAACAGCGCACGTTCAAATGATCCGAGAGATCGTCGTGGTACGGGTCTTGTCCGCAGACCGGATCGCTGTCGAGCGGCGTACAACCCGCGGGCGGCCCGGAGGGCTCCGCCGTCTCGCACGATCGGCAACAGGGACCGTTGGGATCCGAATCACACGCTGCTGCAGCTCGTGGCAGGTGAAACGGAGAGCCGCCGCCCGAGGCTTGAGTCGAGATCCAATTCTGTCCGACCTCGGCGGTCGAGCAGTCATTTTCGTCCGTCAGCATGATGATCGAAAGCAACGAGTCGGCTCGCAGGAAATCCTTGCGCTGCTGAAGGAGGGTGTCATCGACGCCTTGGAGCAGGATGACCGAGCCGTCGGTGGTGACATCGAGTGGGGGCTCGGGATCGACGAGAAAGCGATACCAGGCTTCGAGAGAGGCTTCGTATCCGCACCCCTGCTCCCCGGCAGCCTGAACGTGCGCCTGGAAGCTCGAGATCAAGCTCGCGGCATCCGTCTCGCCTCCGTACTTGGCATCCGGGTCCCACCACAAGAAACCCTGGTCTTGAAACGACGACAGGTTCGGGCGCACGGAGGGCAGGAGGTGAGCTCGATCGTTCGAAGTCTCGTTCGCGCTGAACGTGGAGCAGATGTCGCCGCCATGACCTCCCAGGCTCGACGTGATGACACCGATGTGGATGTCCTTCACCGGACGAAATTCCTGCTTGCCCGTCACGGGGTCCAAGCTCGGAGTGACCAGACGGGAGACGAGCTGGGGCACCGCGTCCGAGAGAAACACCTGCTTGTCCGCCATTGAAATCGAGTTGTCGATCATGAAGAGCAGATCGATCTTGTCGACCGTGTTCTGCTTGATCTGATCGATGAACACGTTGTCGCCTGCATCCGGCTTCGGACCGTTACCACTGGTCCCACCACCGCATCCAAAAGCGACGAGAGCCAGACCCCAGAGCCACCCCAATCTTTGCGTCATGGAAGGAGGATCCCAGCCCCATCGACGCCGTGTCAACGGCCCGCCGTTTCGTCGAACGCGTCAGTCCGCGCAGCAGCGAAACCCGGTGGAGTAATCCCAGTGGGTCACGTCGTGAGCGGTGGTGACGTACAGGCAGCCGGGCCCGTTCAACACCGTGTCGACGTAGAACCCGCCGCGGAACGTGCCGGCGGGATCGGATGTCCACTCGTGAAGGTTTCCCATCATGTCGAACAGGCCCTCGCCGGTTTCGCATCCAGAATACGCGCCGCATTCGGCGAGCCCGGCCGCGAGCTGATTCAGGCACGGATGGCCGAGCTCGCTCCAGATCCACGAGTCCGAACGTCATGAAGTATTCGATCGCTGGGTGCTCGCTGCGGTGATCGTTGCAGACGCCGGTCTGGAGCGTGTCCCCGTACGGATACGTCGTCCCGGTGGGTCCCTGGCACGCGCGGAGCCATTCCGAGTCGGAGCACAGGCGCTTGCCGGCGTTCGTGCACGCCGCCTCGGCCTCCACCTGATTGATGTACCCCTGGGGGATCGCATCGGGAGCGCTCCTGGCCATCACCTGCGCCGAGCCGGGATTGAAGTATGGCGAAACGGGATCCCCGTCGGGATACGTGACCAAGAAGGCCTCGTAGCGATCGATGCAGAACGTATCGACGCGAACCATCCCGTCCGGGCAGCCTCCGACGCCCGGAGGCTCCACAAGCCCCGCGTTGGGCAGCGGATGCGCATCCGGATCGCAGGTGCCGTCGCTGGGAAGCGGAGCGCAGCACTGAATGCTCGCCGGCCCATCACAAAATCCAGGAACCGGAGCCCAGTCGGTCGTCGTGCACTTCGCGCTCTCGATGCAGACTCCGTCGCGCCCATTCGCAGTGCAGGGCGGACCGCTCACGGGCGCACCCGCGGCTCCTCCCGACTCCCAGCCCGCCGAGCCATCGATGCTCGGCCCGCCCGATCCGGCCGCTCCGCCCGCGTCCGTCGAATCCGGGGCGTCCGCCATCTCGGCCGCGCACGCCGAAGCGAGCGCTACCGCGAAGAACAGCAAAGAGGCCCGACCCAGCGTCACGAAGCTGGCGGATCCTTCCCACTTCGGCCATCGGTGCGCAAGCTGACCCCTCCCCGCTCACGGAGGCGGCTTCGAGCGTGACTCCGCTGCGTGCCAACCCGGATTGCTGGCGAACGCAGCGGCGCACGTGAGTGAACAGAACCAGTACTCGACGTTGCGATAGCGAAGGCGCCCCGCCGCGCCTCGGCGATCGACCGGAACCTGACACACGGGATCGATGGGCGTGTCGGTGACGCCGACCACGAGCGCGAGGGAGTAGAGCGGGATGGCGCCTGCGCACGTTCTTCAGCGTCACGCCGCCGAGCTCGGCGATCGGGATCCCGACCTCGCGGGCTGCATCCGCGATCGGTTCGGTTCCGAGCACTTCGCCGGCATGCGCTTCCGCCGCCACTCGCGCGGTGAGATTCACCGCGGCGCCGAACACGTCTCCGTCACGCTCGATCGCTTCGCCGTAATGAAGCCCGACGCGCAACGTCGGAAAGTCGGGCTCCACCGTCGCCAGCGTGAGAAGCTCCTCGACGAACGTGATGCCCGTGCTGGGGGTCGGGGACGTGACGAGCACCGCGTCGCCCATCGTCTTCACGAGGCGATCCTCGGGTCCCAGCACCGAGCGAGTGAGCTCGACGAATCGCGTCGCAACGTCGGCGGCGTCCTCGTCACCCTGCGCTTCGGTCAGAGCCGTGAAGCCTGCGAGGTCGACGAAGCCGAACGTCACCTCGATGCGGGGGGAATGGGGTCTCCGAATCACGCCCGAACCACTCATCCACGCTTGGCCCGCGGAGCGCAACCGTTCCGAGCCTTGGGCACGAGCCTTGCTCCACTGCCACGACAATCCTTCATGACCAGAGTACGCATGCTGAATTGGGCCTCGAACGAGGGCCGAACTCGCTGGCTTCAGCGGGGGCCGGCTTGGGTGGGGGCGTACGAAAGCTGGCGGCTCCGTCAGGGGGCTTACGTTTCCTCCCGGGGCTCGATGATGGTGTGGAGCCTCGACGGCGAGGTGACCGCGGTCATCGGGCCCAGGCGCCAGCGCGTGGAGCTCCGGGCGGGCGACGGGCTCTTGGTCAAGAGTCGGACACCGTTCCTGTTCGAGATGCGAAGTGCTCGGATGCTGATCACCGAAACGGACGTGCCTGCCAACAGCATCGGCCTGCGCCACGTGCCGTCCCGCGAGCTCCCGAAGGAAGTGCGAGAATGGACCCGCGAATGTTGGGCCTCGCCCGCGGAGCTCCTTCGCGCGAGCGAGATGGCGAACCGATCCTCGAACGCGCCCGGGACCGAGATCCCGTTCCCCAGCATCCACAACACCGCGCGCATGCTCGCGATCAAGGAGCACCTGGACGCGCTCTACACCGAGCCCATCCGACTGGAACGCGTCGCCCGGAGCTTCAAGCTCGATCCGTTCTATCTCTCGCGGGCGTTTTCCCAGACGACCGGCATCGCGCCAAAAGCCTTCGTTCAGTCGCTCCGCTTCGAGCACTTCCTGCGTCAGCTCCTGGCTCACCCCGAGCGCTCGCTGACGAGCCTCGCCTTCGAAGCCGGGGTACCGGACTACTCGGCCTTCTCCCGCTGGCTCAAGCAGCGGATCGGCGCCTCTCCTTCGGAGCTCGTCCGGGAGGAGTCGAACGATCAAGTTTTTCCAAGCCGGGAGCCCGAGTCGCGCCTAGCCTGCTCCTCATGATGAAGCGGAGCTTTTTTCCTCTATTCCTCGTTGCAGTGCTCGGGATCGGATGTGGTGGGCAGGACGGGGGTGGGTCGCCGGCGAGCGGCGGTGCGGCTGGTTCGGGCGGTGCGGCCGGGAGTGGCGCGTCCGGGGGAATTGCCGGAAGCGCGGGGGCAGCGGGGGTTTCCGGCAGTGGTGCGACCGGGCCGACCACCGAGGAAATCCTGGCCGCAACCTGGAAGACCCTGCCAAACGCTCCCAAGATCCAGGGCAAGCAAGACGACCTCTATTTCACGAGTCCCGATGTCGGCGTGAGCATCAACGGCCTCGGGCGCGTCTACCAGACCACCGACGGCGGGCAGAGCTTCACCCAAGTCGTCGATCAACCCGGAACTTACTTCCGTGCGGTGATCATGCTCGACGAAAATCACGGATTCGTCAGCAACATCGGAACGAATTATTACCCGGGCGTCACCGACACGACGCCGCTCTACGAGACCGTGGATGGCGGCAAGACCCTCACGCCCGTCACCAACATCACCGGTCCCATGCCGACCGGGATCTGCAACATGACGAAGCTCGACGATGGCATGCACGTCTTCGCATCTGGACGCGTGGGCGGACCGAGTTTTTCATGAAAAGCGCCGACGCCGGGGCGAGCTGGACTTCGATCGAGCTCACGAGCCAGATCGGCATGCTGATCGACGTGCACTTCCGAAACGAGCAGGAAGGCGTGCTCATCGGCGGGACGAACGCTTTTTCGCCCTACACCATCGTCCTTCATACGATGGACGGCGGGGATACCTGGACGACCGCGTTCGAGGGCACACATCCCGGGGAGCTCGGCTGGAAGCTCTCGTTTCCTAGCGAGCTCGTGGGTTACGCGTCCGTCATCGGTCAGAGCTCGCCGTCCACGTTCCTGAAAACCGTGGATGGGGGCGCCACGTGGGAAGAGCAGACCCTGATCGAAACACCCTACTCGGCCAAGGGGATCGGCTTCCTCACCGACGACATCGGCTGGATCGGTGGAGAAAACCCCGGCGCCCAGCCGGCGATGAGGACGACCGACGGAGGCCTCACCTGGGAAGAAGCTCCCGGTCTCGGTGCGCTCATCAATCGCTTCCGCTTCGTCGGCGGATACACGGGCTACGCCATCGGCATGACGATCTACAAGCTCGAGATCGCCGGCGGCGGCTGAGCGAGCGTCAGTCCTGGGCGCACTGCACGACGGTAGAGCTACAGCTGCCGCAGCTGCAGCTCGTCGATTGGCTCGTCACGTGATAGCCCGTCGGGCAGCTGAAGCCACACACGGAGAAGCTCGAGCCCGTGTTGGCCGCGCATTGCACGACGGTGGAGCTACAGCTGCCGCAGCTACAGCTCGTCGATTGCGACGACACGTGATACCCGGTCGGGCAGCTGAAACCGCACGCGGAGAAGCTCGAGCCCGTGTTGGCCGCGCACTGCACGACGGTGGAGCTACAGCTCCCGCAGCTGCAGCTCGTCGACTGGCTGGACACGTGATACGCGGTCGGACAACTGAAGCCACATGCCGAGAAGCTCGAGCCGCAATCCGGCGCACACTGCACCTGGGTCGAGCTGCAGCTCCCGCAGCTGCAGCTGGTCGATTGGCTCGAGACATGAAATCCACCGGGACAACTGAATCCGCACTGCGCGAAGCCCTGGATCTGCGTGTGTTTGACCCCGGTGACGGGATCGCACGAATCGTTGGTGCAGGAGTTTCCGTCGTCGATGTTGACGGGAGTGTGGGAAATGGCGCCCGTCGAGGTGTTGCACGAATCGGTCGTACAGGCGTTGTTGTCGTTGACGCTCACGGCGGTGTGCTTGACTCCGGTCACCGGATCGCACGAGTCCACCGTGCACGCGTTGCCATCGTCCACCTGGGGCGGCGTTCCGGTCGAGCAATTCCCGGATCCGTCGCAGGTTTCGACTCCGTCGCAGACGGTGCCGTTGCCACAATCCGTGCCGCTCGAGACGAACGTCTTCACGCACTGACCCGCGGTGCAGGTTTCGTTGGTGCACACGTTCCCGTCGGCGCAGTCCGCCGGCGTGGAGCAGTTCGAAGGAGTGCCGCCACCACCAGGTGAGCCACCACCGCCAGGCGCTCCGCCGCCCCCAGGCGCTCCGCCGCCCCCAGGCGCTCCTCCACCGCCAGGTGAACCGCCAACTCCCGCTGCACCACCACCACCGGGCGCACCGCCTCCGCTCTGGATGCTTCCCGCAACCCCGCCCGTGCCTCCTCCGCCCTGACCCGGGAAGCCTCCGTTTCCGACGACCCCTCCGCTCGAGCCATCCACGCCCCCGTCCTTCGAAGGCAAGAGATCCTCGGCGCCGTCGAACGCGGCGCAACCCATCGACACGAAGGCGATCAACAAGCCGGGCAGCCATCGCACCCGAACTTCGATCAAGGAGCCCATCGCCCAAACTCTAGCGCGGATCCCGATTCGATCGCGAGATCGGCAGGAAAAGGCCCGTGCTTCAGGGCTGGAGCTCGCCCCTCTGGGCGACCGAGGTGCGAGATCCGATCTCGCAGTCCGTGCTCGCCGACCGCGGTCGTGGTGCGTCAGAAGCGAATTTTCCGGGGAGAGATGTCGCGTCGGCGGTGGATCGGATCTTGCTGACCGTCCCGGCATGGTCCCCGCGATGCGCCACGCGCGTGTGTCGAGGGGCCAGCCCACCGCGTTGCTCTACCGAGTGAGCGTGTCCCGACTGGGGAGTCACGGTCAAATCCGCCGAGCCCTGAGGAATGAACCCTTCTGGCGCCCGTCGTCCCAAAGAGCTCGCCACCCTCGAAAATCCTGTCACGAAAATTCGACGGTCCGCGTTTTTTTTTCAGCACTGCGAACATCCCGCGGCGTCGCTCGGTCAGCTCGGGCGGACGATTCGTGCGCGATCCGCGACAGTCGCGGGTGAATTCGGTTGCCGCTGTAGGACCGACGCGGAGGCGATCCGCGACAGCCGCGACAGCCGCGAGTGAATCATCGCTTCAGCAATGAGGAAGCGGAGGAACGCACTCACGGCGCCCCGTGAGACTTCCTATTCTGGTCTCTCGAACGTTCACCTTCGGCTAGCGAGATGTTCCAGGCTATGGAAAGACGCTGTAGCTGTGGGCAAATGCACGACCAAATCCACGCGCATCCCCTTGGACGTGGGGACGCCCAGCTCCACGGGCGAGACCGACCGACGTTGGCTCACTCGAAGCGGATCGCTCCGCAGCCGCGACTCCACACCGTGACCAACTGCCTTCCTTCGACCGTGTCGTCTCGCTGGAACGACACGGGGAGCGCTGCCGGGCGGCCGCTCGGCGCCAGTGCGCGCCACGGGATCGCCAGAGTGACGTCCCACTCTTCGTCCTCTTCGTTTGGGGCATCCACGTCGCCGTCCACGTCGAACGCGCCCTGGATGCCCAGGGCGGCGCAATCGCTCTGGGCCCCGAATCGGCAAGAGAGCTTGCGGGCCGGCGACACATCGAGACTCCCCTTGCCGTCGATCTCGATCCGCACGCGGTCGCTCGCGCGCAAATCGTCATCCGCCACGTAGAGCGCCAGATAGAGCGCGCTTTCGTCCCAGCTCGCCCGCGCTTCGGTATGAGGCACCGGGCGATTCTCTCGCTCCTCCACGAACGCGGCCGTTGCGAGCGCGTCGTGCCACACGGGCTGATCGAGCTCTCCGTCGAGAGTGGGTGTGCCACGCTTGGCGACGAGCACGGTGGGCACGCACTGGGCCGAAACCGGGGTTGCCGACGGCTGGGATTTCGGCCGGGCACTTTCTTGATCCCGACAGCCCACCGCCAGCGTCCCGAGCGCGATGACCAAGAGCGCGAAAACGCCCGCGCGGGTCACGGAAGCGTGTAGCTCCCGACCACCTTCTTGGTCTTGTAGTCGTACTGGCGGATCTTTAACCCGCCGCTCGCGAGCTGATGCACGGTGGCATAGCCGTAGTTGGTCGTACCCGTGAGCGGAGCGCCCCCCACGCCTTCCACCAATTGCTTGCCGGAGTGGAGGTACTTGTGCACGTGCCCGGTCAGAAACATGTCGTACTTGGCACTCTGGAGGATCGGGGCCATGGCATCGGTGCAGGGCGCCGCCGATCCCTTGGGCTGGTGCCGTGCGATGAACGTGTACGTCGTCTTCTTGGCGAGCTCTTTGGTGAGCCAGTTCTTCTGCGTGGTGCTCCACGCGTTACAAGCCACGATCACGAACTTGGAAGTCCACTCGCCGTCGAGATCGTCGATGCGTACCGAGTAATAGGCCTTGGTTTGTCCAAGCGGCTTCATCAGCTGGTCGAGAAACGCGTTGAAGCTGTTGTTGTTGGCGGTGGCGCCGGCACAGTTGGCGTTGCCTCCACCGCACTCGTGGTTGCCGAGGGCGGCGAAGAGCGGCCCCTTGAACTGCTTGCGTGCAGCTACGTAGAGCTTCATCTGCTTCAAGCCCTGCGTCCCGCTCGGCGAGGCGAACATGTAATCGCCGGTGGTGACCACGAACTGTGGGCGCGGACTCATCTCCTGAATGTCGGCGTAGATCTTGTTGATGATGGCGGTCGGGTAGTGCGCGGTGTCGTTGCTGGCCGGCGGGCGGGTGTCGCCGATGACCGCGAAATACAGCCTGTTGACCTTGCCCCCGTCGGGACCGACGTACGGCGCGACGGTTCCGCCATCAGGATCCGACCCGGCATCGGGCTCACCGGCATCGAGGTCATCGCCGCCGTCGTCGCCGCCCGCGTCCTGCTCCGGCTCGACACACTCGCCGGAAACCAGATCGCAGCTCGTGCCCGCGTCGCAGCTCCCGCAGCCGTTTTGTCCACACGTGCCGTTGCTCGGCATGCACACCGAGATGGCGACGCCGTCCTCAGTAGACGAGGCCATGCAGGTCTCTCCGCTAGCGCAGTCGGTGTCTCCGTCACAGAGGCTTCCGCAATAGTCGCTGCCCGCGTACTGCACGCAGGCTCCGCCCTGGCAATCCGTCGACTGGGTGCACGGCGTGCACGTCACGTTCGCGGGGACGCTGGCATCGTCGTTCGAGTCGTTCCCGATGTCGTCGACGACCGCTTGCCCGCAGCTCAGGGCGACGAACGCGAGAACCAATGTCGAAAAGCGAGTCACCGTTCGAGCCTGAGGAGGGAGAAAGATTTCCAGCATTCCGTTGCGGCATGCAGCAAGTCCCGTGCCTCGATCCACAGCGCGAGTTCCGCGCAATTCTGGAGCTCAGCGCATCCAACGTGCAACCAGCGCTTGGCAGGGCCAGTTGGCAGTGCGCTGTGCGGGCAATCGAGCTCACAGGGCAGCGTCGAGAAAAACATTCCCATGCGCGTGAACCCGCGCCCTCGGTGTCGCGAAGCCGCCACACACGACGAGCGCTCGAGCGTGGGATTTCCCCGCAGTTCGAGCGGCACGACCCATGCACCTGTGCACTTCGATGAACAGAGCGAGCTCAGGGTGCGTTGTAGTCCTGTTGATGTGCGGCTGCGCGGGGCAGGTCGTCGATGACGGCAAAGTGTTCCCGGAGGACGATGGTGGGCGACCGCCGGATGCAGGGGCGACAGCGCCCGCACCAACGCCCACACCGACAGACGCCGACGCCGACGCCGACGGGTGGGGGAGGACCTTCCACTCCTCCGTCCACGCAAGAGTCGGGATTGTGTGTACCAGGCGGCGGATGCAGCGATGCCGTCTGGCACTGCTCGGACTTCTGTTACTCGGACGAGTGCTGCCTCATCAGCTGCACTTGCGAAAACGGCGCATTCAGCTGTTCGATCATGTGTTGATTGGCCGACTGGGTTCACAGGTAGTCCTCGGGTCGACTGAGGTCGCGGTGTCACGCGTTTTAGTCGCCATGTACTTCAGCGTGGCAGTTACGCGAAAGCTCGCCAACGCTGCCCTAGTCGCACGGGGGAACCTCGGTCTCGCTCTTCGTCTCCGCCGCTCCTTCCTGCGCTTCCGCGCTCGTATCCGCCTTGCCCTTTTTCCACTCCTTCTTCGCGCCGGAAGAGCCGTCCGTGACGAAGCCACCCACCGCGCGGCCCCCGGCCTTCACGCCTTCGACCCCGGTCTTGGCGCCGGTCTCGACCGCTTTACCGCCCGTGCGCGCCGCCATCACGACATCGTCCTTGGGTCCTTTTCGGCAGGGCTGCGACGCGCCGCAGCCGAGGCTCGTGATCACGAGAGCGCCGGCGACAATCAAGAGGCAAAGGCTCGAATGATTCATCATGTTTGTTCCTATTTATTGGAGCTGCATAGGCGGCGCCGGGCGCATGCTCAGCCTCGTGGCGCCATTTCGATCTCGTTACGCGCGTCAGTCTGGGCGCGCAGACTCCGCGAATACGGGTTCGTCGTCCGGCACCTCGGGGAGACTCGCGTCGGACTCGAGATGAACAGCCTCGCTGGGGCTCTTCCACTTCTTCTTCAGGATCGGAGGGATCGGTACGACGAGCGCGTCGCTCGCGACCGCTGGCGGCGAGACTTCGACCAAGACCCCCGCGTGCACGATCAGCGCGTCGCGGCCGAGGCGATCGTCCGGCTCGACGATGGCTGGCGAAAACGCGGTTTGGTACCGGTGACTCGCATACGTCGTCAGCTGACCCATTCCGACCCACCACACCCACACACCCGCCGCGATGAGCGCGCCCGCCGAAACCCAGCCAAGTCGCTTTGGCCAGCGGCGTGCGCGGAGCCCATGGATCTGCGCGAGCTCCATGGAAATGTCGAGATTGACCTCGGTCGCAGCCGTACAATCCACTTTGCCACCCACCTCGAGTTCTCGCACGGCGGCTACCGGGAGCGGCTCCACAACCAGCCCGGGTGCTCCTTCGGGATGGTGGCTGTCGAGCGCCTCCTGCAGCGCGTGTGACACTTCGAGCACGGTTTGAAAGCGCTTGGCCGGATCCCGCTCCAAGCAGCGCGCAATCACCGCTTCGAGCTCGGGCCAAACGTCCTCGCGAAGCAGACGCAGCGGTCGGGGATCTTCAGTCAGGACTTTTGCGCAAATCTCCGTGATGCTTTCGCCGTCGAAGGCGGGCTCCCCCGCGAGCAACTCGTACGCGACGGCTCCCAAAGCCCAGATATCCGCGCGCTGATCGAGATCCCGTCGCGAGCGCATCTGCTCGGGTGCCATATAGTTGGGAGAACCGATCCCGGCCCCCAGCGCCGTGAGCGACCGATCGACCGGTGCAAGGCTCTTCGCGATGCCGAAATCCAAGACTTTGAGCTCGCAGCCACCGTCGCTGGTCTCGGTCAAAAAGAGGTTATCCGGCTTGAGATCGCGATGGACGATGCCGCGTGAATGAGCATCTCCCAGAGCAATACACGCATGTACGAGGTACCTTGCCGACTCCTCGTTGGTCATCGGGCCGCGTTCCAGACGCTTGCTCACTGGCTCACCCTGCAAGAGCTCCATCACGAGGTAAGGGCGACCGCTCTCCGTACGGCCGAAGTCGAACACTTTGGCGACATGGTTGGTCGTGAGCTTCGCCGCATTTCGCGCCTCTCGCACGAAGCGCTCGTAAGCGTCGTCGTCGTTGACGAGCTCGCGCCGCATCATTTTCACGGCAACTTCGCTACCGAGCTCGAGGTGACGAGCGCGATAGACGATGCCCATCCCGCCCCACGCCAAGAGCTCGCCAATTTCGTAGCGGTCGCCGACGACGGAGCCGGTCGCGAGCACATCTTCCCCGACTTCTCGTTCGATTTGGTTCGTCAACATGTCCTCGTTCGTTGCAGCGTTGCGAGATTCGACCCGTTGGGTCGTTACTCGCTGGGTTGAACCACCGTTGCCGCGTCGATGTTGATCGCCGTCTGCGCCAGCAAGCGCCTTGAATCGACGCACCCGTCCGCAGCGTGACCGAAGTCTGGGTCAGAACGATTCCTTCCCAGTGGGCAGTCGTGCCGAGATCCACGAGACCGGCCACCTGCCAGAAGACGTTCTTGGGCAGCGCGCCACCTGCGAGGACGATCTTCGCGCCGCTGCCGATGGTGAGGTCCTGGGCGATCTGGAAGATCCAGACGTCCGTCGCGCTGCCGGTGAGGGTGACGTCGGTGGGACCAGAAGACCGGTGCCCCATTTGTAAACGCCCGGGGCGAGCGTCATTCCGCCGATATTTCCGGCGCCCAGCTCGGTGACGCCGGGTGCGCGCCCCGCGGCGTCCGTGAAGGCAAGCTGCATGTCGCCGACCGCCGTCGTCATGTCGGATGGAGTCGGCGGCGTGTAGTCGGCCGCGTACACCTTCCCGGTGACCTGCGCGAGGTCGAGAACACGTTGTTGGATCCGCGGTCAACGAAAATCCCGTGATGAAGGTCGCGCGCAGCAGGGCTGACTCCAAGGTTTCCGGTGACGGCGGAGGTCGGCACCGTGGAGATTCCGCTCTTCGCGAGGATCACGTAGTTGACCGCCGTTCCGAGATTCACGGGGAGATCGGAAGTCACACCGCCGGAGCCTGTGGCCGCCGTGCCACCAGAGCCCCCGGCTGCCGTCCCACCAGAGCTGGATCCCGCCGCACCGCCGGAGCCCGAGGCCGATCCACCGCTATTGTCCCCGCAGGCTGCGGCGAACGAAACGAGGAGCAGTATCCCCGGTTTCAAAAGGCAAGACTTGGAGTTGGTCATCATCGGTGTTTCCTCACGGTGGATTCGTGAGCCGATAGAGCACTTTTCGAGCCGCGTAATAAGTTGAGCTATTTCAGCTAGTTGAACTTTGAGCCCCGCGATGGACTCAATCACAATGATGAACCACCTCATTCATTCAGAAGGATGCGTGCGGGCAAAGCGACCACTTGACCGCTCGCCGACCGCGCCCGCTCCTTCTGGCCGGCAGGCGCGCCAGCCCAACGGTCGGCTCAGCTCAACTCGGTCGCGCGGCCCGTCCACCGATCAAGCCGTAGCTCTTCAGCTTGCGGTAGAGAGTTGCCGAGCCGATTTGGAGCTGCTCGGCAGTGCGTGTTTGATTGCCTGCGTTCTGCTCGAGCGCCCCGACGATGTACTCCTTCTCCACATCTGCCAAGGGGCGTACGGCGCCACCGCTGCTCACGGGTTTCGGGGACGCATGGCGAACTTCCTCCGGCAGGTCCTCGAGCCCGACGCGGCTTCCTCGCGCGAGCGCGACCGCACGCTCCATGGCGTTCTCGAGCTCGCGCACATTGCCCGGCCATTCGTACTGCAGAAGCCGATCCGCGGCGCTCGGGTCGAGGCCGGTGATCTTGCGTTTCATCCGGAGTGCCGCGTCCGCGAGCAGCACTCTCCCGAGGGGAAGAATGTCGTCTCTTCGGGCGCGCAGGGCTGGCACGTGCAGCTCGACGACCTTGAGACGGTAGTAGAGATCCTGCCGGAACGTTCCGCCAGCAACGCCGTGCGCGAGGTCGCGGTTGGTCGCGGCCACCACGCGTACATCGATCCGCCGACTCCTGTTTTCGCCGACGCGCCGGATCTCCCGTTCCTGGAGCGCTCGCAGGAGCTTCACCTGCATGCCGGGCGAAATTTCGCCGACCTCGTCCAGAAGCAGTGTCCCACCATTGGCCGCCTCGAACAGCCCCGGCCGGTCGTGAGTCGCGCCGGTGAACGCACCCCGCGTGTGTCCGAAGAGCTCGCTCTCGAGCAGTGTTTCCGTGATCGCGCCGCAGTTGACCGCTATGAAGGGCCCCACGGCGCGGGTGGATTCCTCGTGAACCAGCCGCGCAATCCGTTCCTTTCCGGAACCGCTCTCGCCGGTGATGAGAACGGTGGAATCCAC
>CAWAHB010000025.1:0-156548 GCA_963781505.1 uncultured delta proteobacterium
GCCAAGGCCGAGTTCGCAGTAACCCCATACCCAAGACCAGATGGTCGTGAATGAACTGCGAAGGGTGCTCCAGCCGTCAAGTGTTGGGAGAAAGCCCTTGCACGAGTCAACTAGGGCCTCGACGCACCACGCGCCAAATGCGACTCGCCTCCGGACTGGAAGTCGGCGCAAGCGATTTGCAACATTCGTGGCGTGAGAATCGATATCAAAGCCCATACAAGCTACCGTTGAAGCGTTTCCTCCCGACTTCTCCACGATCGGGGCGCACCTTGAGCAAGGCGTTGGCTTCATCTTTCCTCCCAGGATATACCCCATTCCTCGACCGTCGCGCCCTCGGGCAGATTTGCGCGTAGGAAGAACGAACTGGCAAAACCCCAGCAAAACCCCACCGGAGCTCAGGGAAGGCCGGGCGCGGTTGGGGTCGAGAGTCCGCTCGGCGCAGCCAAGTCGGGGCCGCACAGCGTCCCCAAGCTGTGGTGCGGTGCTGAATACGCCCCCGCGCATGGACCACGGCCTTGGCGGGCCTTGGAGGGGAGCTCGGCCTTGGAGGGGAGCTCGACGAACCCTCACCGTGGCCTTTGCTCGAACCCCAAAGTCAGCTGCTCGGGGACATGCACCTTCGCGTGCTCGAGCGGCGGCGCTCGCGGCCCGAGGCCGTGCTCCGAGAGGAGGCGCATGATGGCGGCTCGCGTCGCGGCGACCTCGGCCCAGCGCATGGGCCCGGAGCAGTGTGGGCAGGTTTCGACGTCGGCGGCGAACACGTGTGCCAAGAGCCAGGCCCACCGCTTGCGCGGAGCGGCCGCGTCGTCCTTGTCGCCGAGCAGCTCGAGCTGATCGCCGCGGGCGGGCGCAGGCTTGTTCGTGGTGGCGTCGGGCGGTGGTGTGGGCACGACGAGACGCCGTCGCGAGGAGTGGCTCGAAAGGACGCCGAAGTACCTGAGCAAATGCCAGCGAGGAGGTGGCACCGCAGCGACCAATCGCGGGATGAGGTCTGCCGGCTCGAACACCAGCGCGCGCGTGCCGTCGCGCCACGCTCTCTTGAAGCTGAGCTCGAGCTTGCCGTCGGCGCGGCGCTCGAGGCGGTCCTGAGCAACTGGGGGACGGGTGATGTACCTGGCGAGGCGCTCCACGCGGCGGCGATCTCGGCCGTCGACCACCTGAGCGGCGTGGATGTTGATGCCGCGCACCTCCGCGATGGGCTGGTCGATGGCGTCGACGGCGCGAGCGCGCGGGGGCGGGTCGGGCGAGGCGACGAGGCGGAGCGGCGGCTTGCCGGCACGCTCGCCAGTCACCGAGACGCCCTGCGCCGCAGCGGCGTAGCAAGCGGCGAGACCGGGCTCGTCGAGGGAGAGCTCGGGCGGCGTGTCGTCGCCAAGCTCGGGGTCGAGCGTGCGGCCGTGGGCGCGGAGGATCTTCTCGATGCGTACGGCGGTGCGCGCGGCGACCTCGGCGACGTCGGCCTGCGTGGGCGTGTCGAGCTCACGAAACTCGAGCGGCGAGCGTGGCTCGTCGTTCACGTGCACGTAGACACCGTCGAGCCAGAGGGCGTGCATGTGCACGTTCAGCCGGAGCGCGCTGTCGGTTCTCTGCACAGCGACCACCGCGCCAGTGTGAGCCTCGGCGACGCTCGCGAGCCCGAGCTCGCGCTTCGCTCGCCAAGAGAGGGAGCGGTCCACCTCCGTCATGAACGCACTCACCACTTCGGCGCAGAGCTTGCGGTCGTAACCGAGCAATGCGCGAAGACCCCACGGTAGAGAGCAGATCCAATGCCGGATGGGCACGCGGGGCAGCACGCGTTCTTCGAGGTGCACTGCCATTTCCGCCATGCGGCGACCGACGCAGGAGGGGCAAAATCCGCGTTTCTTGCAGGAAAATGCCACGAGCTCGGAGTGCCCGCAGTCACGACATACGAGGTGAAGACAACCGTACTCGAGGATTCCGCAACGCAAGTACTCCTCGAACTCCCGCACCACGAAGCGCGGCAAGCCGCCGTGCTCCTCGGCGCGTTCCTGGAACGCCGGCCAGTGTTCCGCCACGGCCTGGTAGAGCACGGTGCTTTCGGGATGGTGGCGGATGCGCGACCGCTCGGGCTCGGCGCGGAGGTGTGCAGGGTGGCCCACCGCAAACGCAACGCGAGCGGCATGCCGAACGTCCAGCCCTGCAATGTCAGCGAGTTACCTGTTGCGAGGGGTGGCGAACGCCGTGGCCGCCGGCGGCGGCCGCCGCCCGTCACGTTTGCCTGCTCTCGCTCACCTGGCTCGCTCACCTGCAGGGTCGTGGCTCGCTGCGGCGCTCGGTGCGCTCGGCGGCGACAATGGGCTCCTGTGAGCGTGCGCGCGAGATTTGAGGGAGCCCAGCGCACGATGTTTGCGGGACGCAGCGCGTCGGGCTGATCAAAAAGGGGGGTCTTCGCCGAAGGGATAGCGACGAGTGGCGGCGACGTACATGCCGAGAAGCTGACGGAGCTCGTGAAAGCGGGCGGCAAGGCGTTCCGATGGAGATCGGCCGCTACCCGGTTCAAACGGGAGTCACGGCAAACTGAGCGTCGACGTCCACTTCTTCACTGCGAGCCGGAGCATAGCTCGCCGCTCACCAAGTGTCACTTCAGCGCGCGTCCCGGGAGCGAGTACCTGGGCCCGAGCGCGCGTAGACAGCGAAGTGGGGAGCTCGGCACGGAAGCGGAGTTGGTCGGATCCGACCAACGGTTGGTCGAATCCGACCACTACGACCGGTGGTGTGAAAACCGGATCTCCTGATTTCCTGTGGTTAAGGTCACCACATGGAAGGCACGATTTGTGCTCTGCGTTTACTGTGGAGTTGGTCGACGAGCGTCTGCGTGACGAGCCAGCGGCAATCATCGTCGCGACGCAGGAACAACCAGGGCTTGGACTAGTCAACGTCATGCCCATCAAGTTGCGGTTGCAAGTACTCGCGGCTTGCGGGCGTGTCGGGATCGAGGCGACGGAACCGCAACCGGTCTCATCGTCGCACGGCGACTTACAGGGGCTTCGTTTCGCTATTCTGGCAGGGACCGCGGAGCGGCTGCTGGAGACGCTTGCGCGACCCGTAGCAGGCGCGAGTTCCACTCTACACATACTCGTGCTCCCGCCCATGAGTCTAACAAGTAGTGGGGCGGCGGAGCTCGAGCGGTTTCTCCTTGGTCTTGCATCATCGGTGCTTCTGTCAGTGGGACCGTTGTGCCTGGACGTGTCGCGGCGCGTGTTCACAGTTAGCGGAGAACCGGTGTTCTTGCGGCGCCAGCTGTTTCGGGCAACTGAACTCTTGATGCGGCGATTTCCCTGACGTTCTCCCGTTCGAGGAGGCGCGTGCGGAATTGACCGGACGCCACGGGGAACAGAGACCAATCCATCGTCTAATGGACCAGCTTAGAGCCAACCTCGGCGAGTATCGAGGAATGCTCGTCAGCTTATATGGAGTCGGCTATCAGCTTCGCTGGCCGATAGATGACGGTTCGTCACATCCTCGTCGCTCGAGCGGCACATTCCAACGGGGACGTATGGGGCGCAGGCGTTAGACGGCGCGTCCAGGCGCGAACAATCTCGTCGAACGGCGCCGATCCAAATAGGACAAAGAAAGGATACTCGCCAACGTTCGATGGGTAGCCTCGCGTAATCTCAACCGAAACTCGGACCTCGCACAGCGAGCTGAGCTTGGCGACTATTGTAGGGTTCCGCTGTCGCGAGGGCAGGAGGTCAGTCCATGGCGGAATATCGGTGCAATGCGTTCGTTCGAGCGGGATCATTCATCCGGGGTCGGGCGCGGGTAGCGCTTTCGATCGGACTCGTCCTCGTCGCGAGTTGCGGCGATACGTCGCCGAACGGACCCAACGAGAAGATTTCTCAGCCGACGTGCAGTCCCGCGACTTACGCGCCCTGCGTGCAAAACATCGATGTAGGCGGCGTATGCACGCTCTTCCCGGACTATAAGAGCTGCGCGGGCTCCCCGGATCTTTCGAATCCGACGCCCTTCTTGAAGCAGATCGAATTCCTCTGGCTTGGCGAGGGGGCGCCTCAAGCGTTGTACGTGGGCTCGTCCGGCGCGTGCTCCTACGGTGTCTGTCCGACCGGCTACTATTGTGGCGCCGGCGCTCGATGCTACGCTGAGACCCTCGATCCGGCGAGAGTAAGCGTGCTGCACGGCAGCGTCGAGAACAATGGCGCCGGGGTTCCCGGCGTGTGGGTGAAGTCGGTTGCGGACACGACCTTTGGGCTCGTCACCACCGAATGGGGCTATGTCGATCCAGTCTCGGGACCGCCGCAGACGCCCACTGGTCAATACTTCATGGCTGTGAATGCGGGACAACCGATCCGACTTCAATTCTCCAAGGAAGGCTACCTACCTACCGAGCGTGTCGTCACACCGATCGCCGGCGAATACGTCCTGGTTCCAGCGGTGGAGCTCGTCCGGCTGGAGTTTCGGCGTAACGCGCGTTTTGACCGTCTCGTTGGTCCGCGCGGGCATGGCGCGCCAAATCGGGTGAAACGGGCGCGGCAGGTGGCGATTTTTCGTCGCGCGTAGCGTTCCGCGTTTTCCGTTTGTTTTTCTCCATACGCCACGCCGTCGCTCATGTTCAGCATGAAGTCGCGGCGGGGAAAAAGTTGCGCCTCCTTCCATTCGTCCCGTACCGCAAGAGTTGGGAAAAAACCTCCGCTGCGGCGGAGCAAACGCAAGGAGGCGCTGATGGCAAACACTATCAGGCGGATACGGAATTCTGTCCAAAAAATCACCGAGCGGGCTGGATTCACCGAGGCGCAACGGGAGCTCGCAGCGGACGTTGTGCAGGGAATTTCCCAAACGAGCACGAGCCATTTGAGCGAGATTGCTCGCGCACTGGACGAAGACGAAAAGCTGATCACGACGGAGCGGCGATTGTCGGAGGGCCTGGCTCGTCCCAGCATCGACCTCGAGGCGCTGGCGGATGCGTACCTCCAGCGTGTGGCCGGCGCCGCGCGCCGCATGCCGTTCGTCGCCGTCGATCCGACGGAGTTGGTCAAACCGTACGGACGCGCGTTCGAGAATCTCGATACCGTGCGCGACGCCAGCGATCGAGCCAAAGCGTTGGAGTCCGGCTATTGGACCGTCCGCATCGAAGCGCTCAACGACAACAACGACACCTTGCCGCTGTACACCGAGGTCTTCTCGACGAAAGCCGATGAATACGGCGACTGGAACACGACCTTCCTGGCTGCGGCTCAGCGCGTGCGTGACCGCCTCGGAAACGACGCGACTTGGATCTTCGACCGCGCGTTCGATGGCATCGAATGGATGCGCCACTGCGAAGCGCTCGAGTTGCCGTGGCTGATTCGCCAGCAGCAATCTCGGAACATCCGGCTCGCGAGCGGTGCGATCTACGAGATGCGCGTGTTTGCTTCGAGTCTCTCTCGTCCAAACCGGCTCGACATTCCGTACGTGGACAAGTCGACCCACGAGCGCAAGCACTTCGCAGTCCAGTTCGGCTTCGCGCCCGTGCGCGTGCCCGACCTCGATGCCGATCTCTTCATGATCGTCGTTCAGCGCCCCGCTCGCGAGCCGCTCGTTTTGCTCACCAATGTTCGCATCCGCACCGTGAAGCAGGCGGCCCAACTCGTTCGGGCCTACATGCGACGCTGGGGCATCGAAGATTCCATCCGCTTCTGGAAGCAGAAGACCGGCATCGAGGACTTCCGCGTCCGAAACTGGCACTCCATTCGCTATCTCGTCGCGCTCTCCATGATCTCGTGTGGCATTCAGGCGCTGATGTTGCTGACAAGACCCTCGCTCGCCCAGCGCTTCATCGACCGCGTCAAGGTCTTCATCACCGACGTTCCCTTTCGTCAGTACCGCCTCTGGGACGGTGTGCGTGACGCACTTCTCGTGGGGAGCTAGCGCAGCCGGTCGCCACCGTTCCGCTTCGACTTGCTTCCCTTGAGCTCTCACGCCGCCTCGGCGACCACGGCGTGACGCTCCAAAATCCAAAACGCACCGCCCCGATGGGGAAAGGGGGCGTGCTCGCTGCGCTGATCGCTTTTCGCCACAGCCGTCGGCTTCACGTTCGCATTGACCACCGCGATCAGCTCACGCCGAAACTCCAGTCGTCCCGGAGCCCTCCGGAACGATCGTGACACCAGACTCGAACAACTGGCAGGTCGTGTCGGGCCAAACGCAGACGGACGGCTCGGGATCCAGAACCGCGCGCTTGTTCTTTCAGCCGAACACAACCTGGACGCCGGCCACGGAATCCTGCACCGGAACGCCGACCGCGTGCTCGACGTACGGCAGTCAGTCAACGTGCAGCGCTTCGGGTTGCACGTGGCGCGGGGCTTGCACGGGCACTCCGTCTCCCTGCTCCCTGCACACCGATTCGACCGGCTGCTCCAATTTCGGGTGCGATTGGTCCGTTGACGCAAAGGTCTCCGTCCTCGAATACACAGTTGGCGCTGCTGGACCGGATCAGATGCCCGGTCAGCTTCCGATGCAGAGCGCGTATACGTATGCCGTCGAGGCGCACGCGACGACGGTAAGCGGCGACGTTGTCAGTCCGACGTTCGATCATCCCGTCATCGTCTATCAGGAGAACTTCCTCGACTTCGACGTGGGATGGAGCGTGCCGTCTGGCTACTACGACAAGACCATCGGCAAGTGGGTCCCGCACCGCGACGAGAACGGCGACGTGCTCGAAGGAAAAGTTGTCAAAATCGTGAGCTACACGAGTGGCGCTGCGGACGTGGACACGGACGGCGTGTGTGATCCGGGGTGCGCCGACAACACTGGCCTCACGCTTGGGGAGCGGCAGGAGCTCTACACCCAGTACAATTCCGTTGGTGCCGTGGAGCTCTGGCGCGTTCCGGTCATGCACTTCTCATCGTTCGATTTCAACTGGGGTTGGGGATTGCCAGGTAACGCGGCTCCGCCCAAACCCGAGATAGATAGCGACAACCTCGATAGACCCTGCACGGCGAACGGTTCGATCATCGAGTGCGAGACGCAGGTTCTAGGCGAGCGAATTGCGGTTCCCGGGACGCCCTATTCTCTGAACTACCGAAGCAGCCGAGTTCCCGGCTATCAGGCCGCGAGGCGCCTCGGCATCTTCCTGCCAGGCGCTACGATCCCGAACAGCGCGACCAAGGCTACCGTTATATTCTCCGCCGGAGGCAAGGAAGAAACTCAGACTGTAGATGATCCAAGTGGCGATCAATCGTTCGAGTTCTTCTGGGACGGCAAAGACGCTTTCGGGCGCCCCATCAACGGAGCGGCGCTCGCGACGGCACGCATCGGGCTGACCTACGCGGGAACCTACGAACCA
Source organism: uncultured delta proteobacterium (assembly GCA_963781505.1). Lineage (GTDB taxonomy): Bacteria > Myxococcota_A > Polyangia > Polyangiales > Polyangiaceae > JADJKB01. The sequence continues at coordinate 7,304 of CAWAHB010000025.1, forward strand.
ACTGCACAGTTCGGACTGCCCTCGGGAGCGACGTTGTCGAGCGGGAACGTGACGCGACAAGAGGTCACGCTATGGAACGACTGGACGGGATACATCGGAGCGTTCGATGCGAGCCGGTCGGGGCTCGGAGGCTGGACGCTCAGCGTGCATCACGCCTACTCGGTTTCGGGCCAGACGCTCTACTTGGGCACGGGCGAAACTCGGCACGCCGAGGCGCTCGGCGACGTGATCAACGCAGTCGCCGGCAAGATCATCGGCGGGTCCGCCTGCCTGGGCGGGCTCGACAGCCCGGGCTCGTGTGGCTCACCACGCGGCATCGCTTTCGCAAACGACGGCAACCTCTACATGGCATACCCCTGGGGCAGCTCGGGCCAAAACGGGCAGATCCGCGCGCTTGCTCCCGACGGCACCGTTAGTGTCGTCGTCGATGCCAGCGAGGGCCTCTACAACCCAGAAGCCGTCGCGATCGCCGAAGACGGGACGCTATACATCACGGACATCGGCGTCGACAAGGTCTTCAGGTGGGATGGGACCACGCTCACAGCGATCGCTGGCAATGGCAGTACGACTTGGAACGGGGACGGCGTCGGTACCAGCGTGAGTCTTTTTGATCCCATGGGCGTGACGGTCGGGCCTGACGGCGGAATCTACATCGCCGATACTGGTCATCACAGGGTTCGCCGCCTTGACGAAAATGGCTACTTGAAGACCATCGCCGGCACGGGAGGCAGCACCAATTGAACGACGGTCAGGCAGCCACGAGCGCAGCGCTTGGATACCCGTTTGGCATGGTGTTTATGCCCGATGGCAGTCTCTGCGTCGCGAGCTCCCTCGCGGCTGGCGGTACGAACCCTGGTCGAGTGCGCTGCATCGACGGAGCGGGCATCATCCGCACGATCGGGGGAGCGGGCACTTACGACCAGGGCGTAGACGGGATCCCAGCGACGGACGCGAAGATCGGCTACCCGGCGGGGCTCGCTCTGGGTGCGGACGGTAGCATCTACGTGGCGGAGGAATCGACCCGTCGAATCCGCCGTATCGCGCCGAACGGCACCATCTCGACGATTGCCGGAGTGAACAACCAGACTCCCTGCGCGGGCGAGGGTGTTGCTGCCGCGAGCGCGTTCTTGAGCACGCCCGTGGGAGTGGCGGTAGATGCTGGCGGTCGCGTGTACCTGTCCGATCTGGATTGCGGCAACGTCCGGCGACTCTCCCCCGTGACCCTGGGACAGGACGCAGACGTGGCTGGGCAGATCGCGGTTCCCTCGGAAGATGGCAGGGAAATTTACGTATTCAATGAGCTCGGGCGCCACCTCCGAACCGAGGATGCCTGGACGGGAGCCGTGCGGTTCGAGTTCGAGTACACGAACTACGAAGTCGCGAGCGGCGTGTACGCCGACCTCTTGACGGAGATCCAAGACCGACGCGGCAGCATTGGTGGCAGCTACGCTCTCGTGACCGACATCGATCGCGATACGGACGGAACGCCCAACGCGATCATCGCGCCGTTCGACCAGACGACCACTCTCACGATCACCGACGGCTACCTCGAGGGCGTGTCCTACCCGAGCTCTATCGGATCGTACGTCCTCGACTACCACGTTTCGGGAAACGGCTTGCTCACCGGGCTGACGGATCCGAAGGGCGGAGAGCACTCTTTCGGCTATTCGACGACGGGCCTGCTCGAGACCGACCGCGATCCCGCGACATCGACGGGCAATCCGTTTCGCAGTCTCTCTTCGAGCGTGAACTTCACCAACGGCGTCAAGACCAAAACCGTGACGCTGACCACGGCCGAGAACGTCGCGACCGATTACGTCGTGGTTTCTTCCCCCGACGGCACGACGACTCGCCAGCGCGGCAACCCAGACGGCACGACCATATCCGGCCTCGTCGGCAGCTCCAACCAGAGCACGGTCTCCCATCCCGACGGAACGACGCGCGCGTACACGCCGATCGCCGACAATCGCTTCGGTCTCGCGGCACCCACGATGGAGGAAGTACTCACGCTGTCGGGCACGCAGCCGAAGCAGCTCTTCACCCGCGTCGAACGGACGGTTTCCGGTGGCTCCGGTCTGCAAGACTTCACGACACTCACCGAATCCCGGAAGATCATGCTGGATCCCTACGGCACGGGCACCCGCGAGTACGTCACGCTGGTCGACAAGACCGGCTCTACGCACTTCATCCGAGAAACGAATCCGGTCTCCACGCGCCGCATCAAACGCGTTCTCGACTCCTACGGCCGCGTCGTTCAGATCGCCGTTGACCCAACCTCCGGCGGAGCGGAAGTCGCTCCCATCGACATCGAGTACGATACTTACGGCCGCACCACGCTCGTCTCCCAAGGCACCGCACCGAACAACCGCCAGACCGGCTACGCCTATGACTCGAGCGGCTATCTCCAGTGGGAAGTGAGGGGGACCAGCGCTGACCCGTACATGTTCAACATCGAGTACGTGAGGGACGATCTCGGTCGTGTGCGCGAAGTTTTCCGCAACACTGGCTCCGACGGCACACAGTTCAAGATGAGCTACGACGAGAACAGCAACCTGACTGGGGTCGATATCCCGACGGGCAGCCCGTCTACGTACTACTCGCACGCGCTGCCTCACACGTCGACAAACCTCCTCGACTACTACGACCCGCCCAATGCCTCCAACACAGTGGACTACGACTACAATCTGGACCGGCAACTCAAAAAGATCGACTGGCCAAGCGGTAGCGGTCTCGACATCCTGTACGGCGGTACGACTGGCAAGCTAGCCCAAAAGAAGAAGATCGGTACCAGCACGGTCCTTTCGAGCTACGCTTACAACCAAACCACGGGAAAGCTGTCGAGCATCACGGCAGGCAACATCGTGACGAGCTACGTCTATTCGGGGATCCAGACTAACTACGACGGCTTGCTCGGCAAGCTCGGCACCACCTGGTCGAGTTCCGAGAAGGACGTGACGTTCACCTACGATGACTACCTCCACGTTCACACGGAAGCGGTGACGGGCGGACAGACGATCACGTACAACTACGATGACGACGGTTTGGTAACCCACGCATACGTCGGCAGCATCGACACGCTCAATCTCTCCAACCGCAGCGCGCAGAGTGGCCGCCTCAACTCGCTGTCCTCGGCGGGCGTTGTGACGACGAGCTACGGCTACGACCACGGCAACTCGACCTTTGGCGATATCACCTCGCTTTCGACGACCTGCGCGGGAAGCACCTGCACGCAAGCCGCCAACTGCGGCACCAACGGCGAGTGCTTCGTCGAGGATCTCGACTACGACGATCTCGCACGGATCGAGACGCGCACGGATACGGTGAAAAGCAATGCGGCATCCGACGCTCACCTACCAGTACGACACCCCAAGCCGACTCTGGAAGGTGACGCCGTCCGGCGGATCGACGGACACCTACGGCTACGACTACAACGGCAACCGCACGTCGGCCCCTGGCCAGTCGCTCAGCTACGACGAGCAAGACCGTATCAGCACGAGCGGTTACCAATACGACGCGGACGGCCGCCTCACCTCGCCTGACAATGGGACGACCACATACACGTGGGACGATTTCGGGTCGCTGACGAGCGTGACACTCACGGGCAGCGTCGAAATCCAGAACGAGTACGACGGCCTGAAGCGTCGTGTACGGCGAACGAAGCTCGTGAGTAGCTCTCCCGTGGAGGAGCGCCGCTACTTGTATGCTCAACGCAATCGTTTGGTAGCCATGTACGACGATAGCGGGACGCTTCTCCAGCAGTACGTGTACGCGACCGGGCGGGACGTGCCGGACGCCGTCGTCGCGGGAAGCACGTTCTATCGCATCGTGAGCGATCATCTCGGCAGCGTGCGGATGGTCATCAACGCGAGCGACGGGACTGTGGTGCAGCGGACGGATTACGACGCGTGGGGGCAGGTCACGACGGACACGGTGAGTGGAGGGTTTGAGCGAGTGCCCTTCGGGTTTGCCGGGGGGCTACGAGATGTCGATACCGGGCTCATGTTGATGGGTGTTCGCTGGTACGATGCCGTGACGGGGAGGTGGATCTCGAAGGATCCGAGCCGATTCGCTGGCGGATTCAATCTGTATGCGTACGTCCACAATGATCCGGTCAATTTTTCGATCGAACCGGACGGGGTGAGGAAGCGTTCCAGGACTTTTTCAACAAGTTCTGGCAGTGGTGGAGTCAGTTGCCAGCCCCGGCGAAGGCCGTCTCGGCAGCTGCGGTCGCGAACGCGGCGGCACCCTACGCCGCAGGCCTTTGTCTTGCTTCGCCGCTTTTTCTGACAAGCGCCGATACGCCCATCGAAGACACAAAGGCGCCACCTATTCCTTGGAGCGAGGCTGATACGGGCAAGCAGGAGATATGCGACTTGATCCCGGAGACATCGGGTGACTGCAAGTACAGGTGTCGAGTCTCAGGAGCAATTATCCGCATCCCCAAAGATGCTCACAACGACAACGGGTGCCTCAGCACGATCCTAAATCCGATCTGACGTGGCGCGAATTTCCATCCAGGGCGCGCGACGACCTCGGTCGTCCTGAAGACGCGCTACTCGCCGCTTCGCCGTTGGAGGAGCAGAGCCCGAACAGCCGCGACGGCCAGATGCTCGGTCGGTTCCGTTCCGTCTGGATGCATCACACCGCTTGCAGGCTCACCAATCTTGCCCACTTGGATCATCACTATCCGTTCTCGTTGGCTACCCTTGCCGGGTACCTCCCTGATCACGATTGTGCGTATCGCGGACCATCGGTAGCTTTCGCCATCGACCTCAACGTGCGCCCATCCGCTGAGCCTTTCCGGTGAAGCATCTCCTCTCGGCTCGATTATTCCAATAGTGTGAGCGCACTGCGCGATGCAATCGCCGCAGATGAACACGATGGGAAGTGCGGCGTGCTCGCCGCCGCCTTGGATCAAGCGCTCGACCTCGCTCTTTGGCTCCCCGCAAAATGAGCAGCGTTCCATCATGGGCATCGTATCATGGGCTGCAGGTGTTGACGCAGTTGGTGTCGTATCGCGCGTCCATGTTGCCATCGCAGAGAATCGGTTGATGGCCGCGTAGTGGTCGTAGCGCGGCGCGCGAGCCACGAGCCCGTCACCCCGCGCGACGTTGCTGCTGGACGAGAGTGTCGACGAACTGCACGACAAGCAGCTGCTGTCGGCGAGGGAGAGCGGCAGCTTGCTCGAGAGCGCGCTGAAGCTTGCCGACGGGCCCGGGCCGACCGGCGGGAGCGACGCGTGAAGAGCCGATGAGCTCTTCGACGCGGACGCCGAGGTGTCTTGGCTACTTGGTGCATCCGCGTTCGTCCACGCCATTACTATCACGCTGCTCGCCGGTAGTCGTGATGCAGTCCGTTTAAGACGGGGCGCGTGGTCACCGCGCCGCGCCCCGCAGCCGCCGTTGAGCAGCCGGCCGGGACCAGTTGAGCGATCCCCTGGTGAGTCCGGTCCTGATCAAAGTAGCGAGCGTACTCGACGAGTGTCTCGAGCAGGTGACGCTTGCCGAGCACGAGGACGTGGTCGAGGCACTCGCGACGGACACTCCCCATGAAGCGTTCACAGAAGGCGTTCGCCTTCGGCGCCCGTACGGGTGTTTTCAGCACCCTCGTGCCGACACCTGTGGCGGCTACTTCGCGCATCCGCTCCAGGATCACCCAGGAATCCGTGACGCACAAGACTTGAACGGGGCCGGTGAGATGGTGAGGATGCGGGTCGTGCTCAAGGCCTTGGTTCGGCGGGTTCATGGTGTCGCGAGCCGGATAGCCGAACGCGTGGAGGCGGCCATGCGGACCGCTACGCGCCCCGTCTCGGTAGTCGGCGGGCTGCTCAGGGACGTGACCCGCTCGCGGGAGGAGCTCATCGCGGAGAACACGCTGCTCCGCCAGCAACTCATCGTTGCGGCACGGACGGTCAAGAAACCCAGGTTCACAGCGCACGAGCGCGGGCTTCTCGTGCTTCTGGCCCGTCTTGTCCCTCGGTGGCGAGATGCGCTTCTCGTCGTGAAACCAGAGACGGTCCTCCGCTGGCACCGGGGGGGCTTCCGGCTATTCTGGCGAGCCAGATCCAGGCCACCCGAAGCCTCGGCCCCCCGCGTCTCGCAGGAAGTGGTCGATCTAATCCGACGGCTCGCCGACGAGAACCGGCTGTGGGGCGCGGAGCGTATTCGCGGCGAACTCCTGAAGCTCGGTATCAGGGTCGCCAAGCGGACTATCCAGAAGCACATGCGCCGGCTCCGAGGGCCGCGTCCCTGGGGGCAGAGCTGGTCAACGTTCATCGAGAACCACCTCCACCAGATCTGGGCGTGCGACTTCCTGCAGCTCTACGACATCTGGTTTCGGCCCATCTTCGCGTTCTTCATCATCGAGCTCGGCTCGCGCAAGGTCGTGTACGTCGGGGTGACCCGCAACCCCAGCACGACGTGGGTTGCCCAGCAGCTCCGGAACGCGACGCCGTTCGCCGACGGGCCACGGTTCATCATCCGCGACAACGACGACAAGTTCGGCGCGGATTTCGACCGAGCCGCGAAGGGAGCGGGCGTCCGAGTCCTCCGCACCGCCGTGAAAGCGCCTCTCATGAATTCATTCTGCGAGCGCTTTCTCGGCAGCGTTCGTCGCGAATGCCTAGACCACGTCGTTGTTCTCGGCGAGCGGCACCTGGAACGCGTCCTGCAAGACTATTGCTTCCAGTATTTCAACCGCGCACGGCCTCATCAGGGGATCGGTCAGCTCATTCCGATCGGCTCGGCGACGTCGGCGAGCGGGCGCGGAGAGGTCCTGGCTGTTTCGGTACTGAACGGTCTGCACCACGACTACCGTCGAGCGGCGTGAGCGGCATGGCGGCGATTCTCCAACGACGGATGCGCGAAGTAGCCGGGACAGTAGTGCACCCGTCCCACCACGCTGGCGACGACGACCCTTGGAAGTCCCAGAAGTGGGACGCCTCCAGCCCATCGCGCAAACGCGCTCAGCACCCGCGGGATTGTCGCGATCCCGCAGAACCGTTCAAGTCTTGTTCGGCGCGCATTTCCGCGCGATCATGCGGCGGATGCGACTGGTGGCCATGGCAGCACCAAGTAGCCAAGACAGCCGATGACGGCTAACAAAAAGAGCATCAGAGCTTCGGGTCTCGTCCGCGCTGGCCGCCCCACAAGCAGTGAATTCGCACGATGTCCGGAGTCGGGTGCGACACGAAGAGTTTCTTCTTCGTGCGTCGCAGAAGCACCTTGCGGATCTCGTAGCCGCGACGTTTTCCCCATGGTTCGCCGAGGTCGGGCTTTTCCAAGAGCTTGTCGAGATACTCGTCGAGCTCGTCAGCGAGCATCGTCGGAGCGTCGAGCCGATTCTCGGCCCACCACGTCAGCGCGCGCTCGATCTCGCGCTGCGCGCGCGGCGTGTACTCGAGCTTCACCGATACGCCCGGATCATCGTCCGGATCGTCTTGTCGTCCACGATCTTTCCGGCTTCAAACTCGTCCAGCGACTCATCGATCGCCGCTTCGATCTCGGCTCGCTCTTCGGGACTCTCGTCCGCGTCCACAGATACGAGCTCGAGCTCTGTACCCTCCGGCAAATCGGTGGGCTCGTTGACAACGAGATATCCGTTCACGACGCGCGCTTTCACCGCAACGCTCATAGCTCCGCAGGATAGCACCACAGCAGGCGCGAGACGACGGTTCCCTCGAAGCAATGATCGCCTCTCGTACAAGCCCCCGAGGCGCGGGCGTGCAGATGCACGAGGACGCCGACTTTGCCGCGCGGCGCAGAGCGTGCGCGCTGCCGGGCCGAAGGCGATGCGCGTTCGAGCTCGGTCGAAGCGCACACCTCAGCGCGCAACGAGTAGACAGCCGAAGAGGACCGCGTCTCCCCCATTCGCGCGCAGCGCGCGTGGAGGATCGCCTCGCGGTCAGCGAAACTGAGCCAATGATCTCGAACGCACCAATGAGCGAGCACGCGCGTTGCGCTCGAATAAGGGGGAGACCGCGGGCCCGCAGGCCCAAAGGGCCGAGGACCCGCGAGTGACGCGCTTCGTGACACCCGACGGGGTGGGGGCAGCAGAGGCGCCTCCGGAGAGCGTGGAGCTTCCGAAGGGCGTGGTCCGGCTCGGGCGCAAGACGGATGATGGGCGGGTTGTGCCGGTGGGGACTACGGCGGCTGGGCCGGCGGAGTAATTGCCGGAAGATCGTCGGACTGGATCACACCGGGCCTGTCAAAACATACACTCAGGTGCTCATCAGCTGGGACGCCACGCAGATTTCACGCGGCGCTATCATTGGAAGCGATCGTCGACTTGCGCGGCGTTTCGATCAGGGGCGCCGCGGCGCGTTCTCGTGATCGTTTCCAGTCCGTGAGGTCAACCCGGGAGCCGAGTCGCGAAGCTCCTGGTCAGGCGCGCCCGCTTTCCACCCTCAGCGCCAGTTCTCCACGCGCAGCCCGTCGACGCGGCGAAATTCTCCGAAGTTGTCGGTCACGAGCGTCACGCCCAGCATGAGGGCGTGGGCCGCAATCTGCGTATCGTAAGGTCCGATGGGAATGCCGCGCGCTTCGAGTCGGCTGCGTACCTTTCCGAACGTCCGCGCCGCTTCGTCGTCGAATGCCACGCAGCGGATTGCGGCCAGCAGCACATCGAGGCGCGCGTGATTGCGTCGTGCATTCTTGCTGCGATCCGCGCCGTAGCGCAGTTCGCCTGCGACGACCGAGCTCGTGCACAGGTCCTCGGGCGACGCTGCCTGGATGCGCTCGACGACGCTGGGGTATCGACCATTCAGATAGTCGACGCACACGTTGGTATCGAGGAGGTAGCGCACCTTCACCTGTCGAGATTCGGACCGGGCTCCGCCCCGCGGGGGTCCTCGGGGTACGGGTATTCGGGTACCGAACCGGCCAGTTTCAAGAACCAATCACTCCAACCACGCGGGACGGGTTCGAGCACTACACGTTTGCCCTCACGTCGAATCACTACCTCGCTCGCTTCCTCGAAGCGGTATTTCTTCGGCAACCGGACCGCTTGGCTCCCGCCATGTCGAAACAGCTTCGCCCGATCGGTCCTGTTCTGCATGCGCCCAGAAGTATCTATCAGCGTAGATACATTGTCAAGCTCGGCTGGTGTAGGGCAGAGCTCGGCCGCGCTGCCGGGCCGAAGGCGATGCGCGTTCGAGCTCGGTCGAAGCGCACACCTCGACGCGCGATGAGTAGGCAGCCGAAGGGGACCGCGTCTCCCCCATTCGCGCGCAGCGCGCGTGGAGGATCACCGTGCGATCAGCAAAACCGAATCCATGATCGGAACTCAACACTGAGCGAGCACGCGCGTTGCGCGCGAATAAGGGGGAGACCGCGGGCCCGCAGGCCCAAAGGGCCGAGGACCCGCGAGTGGGGGCACCAAGAGAGCTTCGCGAGAAGGTCCGCGCCTACGAGGCACCGCCGGAGAGCGTGGAGCTTCCGAAGGGCGTGGTTCGGCTTGGGCGGAAGACGGATGATGGGCGGGTCGTTCCGGTGGGGACGACGGCGGCGGGGCCGGCGGAGTAGGTCTCGCGAAGAAGTACCGCGGCGGTATCACGGCCATCCTAACCTGGCATAGCGGCGCCACGGCATTCGTGATTGGGGAGACTCGGCAGCCGCCGAAAAACGGAGCAGTCGGAACGCAGCGGAAGGGGCATGACCTTTCGCGCACGTTCGATCGCTCCGAGCGAGCGGCTTGCCGCCAGCGTCCTCCACGCGACAAAGCTCGAGCTTTCACGTACGTTGGCACAGAGGGCCGAGGCGCAAAACACCCCAGCTCGCTCCGCTGACAGTTCTGTCAAGCGGGTTATGCGAATGGACAGTCATTGGGAGATCGGCACGCCCGGGTAGACGCAACCCGGCTTGACCTTGAGAACACGAAGCACACTCACGGGCTGGAGCAGCGAATAGGTGAGCCAGGTTTCACCGTTCCAATCGAGGAGGGCGAGGTTGCGGATGTCCATCTCGATATCTTGCGTGCTGACGATCCGTACCGGCGCGCTGAGCTTCTCGCCATCGTAGTCGAAGCGATAGACGGCGTAGGCGGACGCGGCGATGACCAACACGCCTTTGCCCCGCGCCAGGAGCGCCCATCGGTCGAGCGCATCGCTCTCGTTGAGCGGTTGGGGTGGAATGCTGGCGGCGGGCGTCATCGGGTTCCCATCGAGATCGAGTTGCTGAACGAGCACCTCCCATCCAAGCTTGGTGAGTGCGTTCTGTCGCCACATGACCCATGCTGCTTGACCGTCGGCACTCGTCGCTGCATTCGTTGCGAAAGCGGGCTCGACGCCAATCGGCTCCACGCTCTTCGGTCCGAGCTCGGTTCCCGGCAGTCTCGTCCCGTCGCGAAGGTGGCCGTTCAGAATCGTCGACCCTGCTGCATCGAAAACGTACGTCCGCCCACTGTCGGGATCCGTCGACGTTTTGTGCGCAGCGATGGTCGTAGCCGTGTTGGCAGTGACGCCGAACTCCGTGAGCGGCAGAAGCACATTGCCCGCTTCCTCGACCCGAGCCACCCAGAGCGAGAACTGCGGCGGGGCGCCGTACGCGTGTATTGCGAATGCTTCACCATCCCATCCGGCCGCGGTCTGGCGGGCGATGAGACTTGCGTCGCCGTCGACGGGTAGGCTCACCTGGTGGTCGAGAGCCGCGGTGCCCACCTTCCCCATGGCAACGCGCTGTGGATGGATGCCACTCTCGAACCAAGAGTATCCGACCGCAAAATTCCCATCTGCCCTCCCCGCAAACGACGGAATCTCACTGTCGGACGGCGAAGACCCAGGCGGAAACAGATTGAAGCTGTCGTTGCCGATCAGCTGGCCAGACTGAGGATCGAAGGTGCTCACTACGAGCCAGGGCGTTGTGTCCCAAAATGTGTCGAGCGACGATTTTGGGGCGGGCCAATGGTATGCCATCCATGACCTGTGAACGCCCAAGTCGCTCGCCCACAAAGCGCCTGACAACTCCTCCATTCTCCCCGAGTACCAGGCTTGGCTGTCGCCGAGCGTTTCTGGCGTGATCGCAATGTCCACGCATCCTTCCGCCCCCGAGTCCCCACCTGAACCCGGCGTGTCGTCGGACCCACCACCACAACCGGAGCCAAGGCCAACGAGCGCTACGCAGAGCAAGGTCACCGGAGGTTTGGCTGGCGTCTTCACGGAAATCCGCTACCCGACGTCAAGCTCCCATCCGATGACACTCCGGTCAACTGACAGAGGTTCCAGCCGCTCATCGCGCTCGATCGAGATGTCGCACTACCAAATGCAGCGCGCATCGTGTTTGCCGGCACCGACTACACCGCCGCCCGCTGGAGCTCGGCCAGCCAGGCCCCAGAGTTCGATCTCTTCGCGGAGCCTGGCAACGCGTACAACCAGATTATCTCGAGCTTTCGGACAATGCCGCGTTCGACGCGAGCCAGGGCACGTTCCAGAGGCAGGTCGCGGGCTTCAATCCGAACGCGCGCGTCAATTGCGCTCCGCGGGCGCGTAGGTGAGACAAGCGGGGGGCAGTTGGAGAGCTGGCCCGTCTGAACCGCGAATCGACTGAAGAGCGCGTAGGTGAGACAAGCGGGGGGCAGTTGGAGAGCTGGCCCGTCTGAACCGCGAATCGGCTGCTGCTGAAGAGCGAGCAACGGGCGGAGCAGTCCTGATTCGCTTTCCGAAACCATCCGTCTCGCCACTGGCGCCGCTCATCATCCCCGTGTCGGAGAATACCAGGCACACGTCCGCTGTGCGCGTCGCGTGCTGGTGGTGCATCACCCGTCGAACATGCCCATCTGAAGGCGGGAGTCGCCGTGGAGCTCGCCGAGCTTGCGGCGCAGCGCCTGGCTCGTGAAGAACGGCGGTTTCCTCGCCGGCGCGATGGGAGGAGGATCCGGATCCTCACCCAGCCTGTGCAGGAAGCGCGTCACGGTCTCGGCCGCGGTGACCAGCGCGCGCAGTAGCATGGGTGCGCCGCACTTGGCGCACTTCTCGATGTCAATTTTGAATGTGCGTTTCAGAAGCTCACGCCACGGGCGATACCTCGACCGATGGGTCGCCGGTCGCGCGTCGGCGGTAGCCTCGTCATGACGGTGGACATGACCGTGCTCATCCGTTTGCGTGGCGGCACTTTCGTCCACCGGGGGAGGAGGTGGAACGACTCTCGGCCTCCAGCGGTGAGCCGCAGCGAGCACCCCCGAGTAGTGAACGCGATGGGCGCGCGGGGCTGGTACCGAGGCGGCTAGCCGGCAAAGCAGCGACAACGGATCGAGATCCATGGCCGTGGTGCCATCGGAGAACGGTCGCTTGAGCAAAATGCGCACGAGCCCGTTTTCGAGTCGGCGCACTCGGTCTTGTGCAAGAGGCGGGCGTAGGACGTATTTGCAGAGCGTTTCGCGAGCGCGCGCGTCTTCGCTGGGAGCCGTAGTGGCCGCATGCACGGAGAAACCGTCCTCGCGAGCGGACAGACCCGAGACGGAGCGCTCACCGCGATCGGGCAGGACGATGGCGGGACGCTGCCGGTGCTCGGGCCCCGCGGGAGGGTTGCCGGTGACGGCGGCGGTGGCGAGCGCGGCGAACTCGGGCTCGCGCTCGGCGAAGCCGTCGTCGGTGAGGCGAAGCTCGCTGTCGCGTTCGACCACGCCGCGGCGCTCGAGCAAGTCGAGGATGCGCACGCGGGGCGGGGGATTGGGGGAACTCCTGCGTAACGAACCCCGTGGAAATGCGGAGGGGGACGGACGCTGCCAGGCGGCAGAGAAGGGAGAGCGCATCGAGATCGACTGCGACAGTGCCGTCGCGGAAGGGACGACGCAGCCGGATGCGGACCAGATCGCCGGGGAGAAGCTCGAGGCGATCCTGAGCGATGGGAGGTCGGAGGATGTAGCGGACGAGAGCCTCGCGACCTTGGGCGTCGCCCGCGCGAGCCGGAGGCAAAGAGTCTCGGCGCGCTCGTCCTCGATGACGCCTGCGCGAACGAGCATGCGGAGGATGCGGACGCGCACGACCTGGAGCAGATTGGCGGCGTCGCGATTGTCGAGATCGCCAGAAGACCCCACACCATTGCACTTGCTCGGCACGTAGGGCTTGCCGGTTCCGCTCGAGACGGCGCAAGAATTTCGGCCGAAACCCATCGGACACCGGTGGATGGGCTGGCACGCCGAATGCTCCCCTGCTTTCGTGCCGAGCTCCCAAGCCATTCTCCGGGGTCTGACGGACATCGCCCAGCAGCGTGGGCTGGCGGTCGCGTGGCACCTGGTTCTTTGGATGGTGCTGGGCGCGCTGACCTTTGGCGTCCGCCCGTCGAAGCGAGCCGCGATGATGGCTCTGGTCGCTCCGCTCGTTTCCGTGGCGGTGCTGGCAGTGGTGTTTGGAAATCCGTTCAACGCGCTCGTGTTCGGAGTTGGCTCCATCGCACTTGTTGCGACCGCGCTCAGCGCCTCCGAAGGACCGGTCCGGCGGGCGCCTTCGCTTCAGGCGATGGGCGGAGGGCTCTTGATCGCGTTTGGCGCGGTGTACCCCCATTTCCTTCCTCCCGGTACGACGCTCGAATACCTCTACGCCGCTCCCACCGGGCTCGTACCGTGCCCAACGCTCTCGGTCGTGATCGGTGTGACACTGATCGGCGGAGGCTTCGCGTCTCGGGTTTGGTCACTCTTGCTGGCACTCTTGGGGCTCTTCTACGGGCTGTTCGGCGTGCTGCAGCTGGGCGTGGTGATCGACCTCGCCTTGGCAGCCGGAGCACTCGGCCTCTTCGCGAGCGAAATCACTTCGGCCCCGCGCCGCGCCCTCGTGAAGTAGATCCGATCCAAAAAAGACGGCACCCACGTTGGGTGCCGCCCGGGCCGTCAGGAATTCTGCGGGGTTCAGGAATTCTGCTTCCGTTGCTTCTTCTGGCCCTGCCGTGCTCGTGCGCTTTCTGGACGAGCTGCTTGACCTTCACGCGTTCGGCGGGAGTGAGGATCTGGGCGACCTCCTTCTGCTGACGCTCGCGGATGTTCTTCATCTTCTCGCGGCTGGCAGATCAGGGCTTGAGGGGAGGCAGCTGGCGACGACTTGCGTTCGTTGCAACCGCAACACCAGGCAAACACCGAGCCCCCTTCGGGCACGCCGCTTTTTCTTGGGATCCCAATCCAATGGCACACTTGTGCCAGGCAAATCCCAAAGGATCTCGTCAATTCCCACTGGCATGTGATGTGCTTCCTCCCCAGCCATGAAGCTCCTCCTCGCCATCGCTCTCACCACGCTCGCGTGCCTCGCCGCATGCGGCTCCGGGGAAACCAATCCCGGCACCGGCGGCGCCGCCGGCAACGGCACGGGTGGCAGTAACACGGGCGGCACAGGCAACTCCGGCGGCTGCCCCGGCGAATGCTTCGCGTCGAGCGAGTGCGTTCACAACTGTGGCGAGACGCCCGTCAACTACGGTTGCTGCGGCTGCCCTCCCGGCACCATCGACGCCCACCAATGTGCAACCGGCGACGCAGGCTGTCACCCCACCGTGCCCGATGCCGGCGCGGTCACGTGCGGCGACAGCACTTGCAACGCAAATCAAGTGTGCGTCTACCACTGCTGCGGCGGAGTCCCCGACGACAGCGGAACCGCTTGCAAGCCCGCTCCTCCCTCCTGTCTCGACGTGACCGAAGTCACCTGCACTCCGTGCGACGGCACCAGCAATTGCAGCGCCCCCACCGAAGGCTGCAACGGCACGCTCGTCGACCAAACCCTCAATTGCCAATGCGCGTGATGCTCTCGCGCTTCCAAGGCTGTCTCATCGCAGGCGCCCTCGGTGACGCCCTCGGCTGGCCGATCGAGTTCACGAAATCTTCGCGGGACATCGCCAACCGCTTCGGCACCGCTCCGCCCGAACGCCTTCCGTACGCAACCCGATCGCCTGCCGAGATCACCGACGACACCCAGATGACGCTCTTCGTCGCGGAAGGAGTCATCCGCGCACTTCAGCGCGGCGCGAACGGCGGCGACTCGATCGCAGAAGTCACCCAGCACGCCCTGCTCCGCTGGTACCAGACTCAGCGCCCGAACGCGGAGCTCTCGCGCCCGAGCGAACCGGGATGGCTATTTAGCGAACGCCGACTTCACGCCCGGCGCGCACCCGGCAACACCTGTCTCGCGTCCCTCGCCGCGCAGGCGAAAGAGTGGCACACGCCCACGGTCCACGCGCCGCCGAACGACAGCAAAGGATGCGGAGCGATCATGCGCGCCGCGCCCCTCGGCCTCGCCGCGCGCACCAGGCAGCAAGCATTCGACTGGGCGCGTGACACGAGCGTCCTCACCCACGGTCACCCGAGCGGCTACCTCTCTGCCGCGGCCTTCGCATCCATCGTGTTCGACGTTGCCCGCGACGTTTCGCTCACCGAAGCCATCGCCAATTCCGAATCCCTCCTCCGTACCCAACCCGACGCAGAGGAAACCCTCACGAGCATCGCCGCCGCGACGCGCGCAGCCGAACGAGGCGCACCGAGCGCAACCGACATCGAATCCCTCGGAGGCGGCTGGGTCGGAGAAGAAGCCCTCGCCATCGCCCTCGCGTGCACCCTCACCGCCGGCCCGCCCGGCCCCGACTCCATGAAGGAAGCCCTCTGGCGCGCGGCCGCTCACGCCGGGGACAGCGACAGCACCGCGAGCATGACCGGCAACCTCCTCGGCGCGATGTGGGGAGACGAAGCGCTGCCTCTACAGTGGACGAGCGAGCTCGAGCTCCACGACATCGTCCACCAAGTCGCCGTAGACCTCCACGCCGTCGCGATACTCGGCATGTCTCTCGACTTCGATCGGTATCCGCCGACTTGAATCCGCTACTGCGAGCTCGCGAGGGGGTCCCGGTACACGTCATCCGTGGAGAGACGAACGCCCACCGACGCCAAGTCCAGCGTTTCCCCGCGTCGCGCTTCGAGTAGCAGCCAGTTACCGTCTTCGCCCCGCCGGAAGAGCGCCATGCGACATTCGCGCTGCGAGACGAGGAGGTATTCCACGAGCGACGGGATGCGGCGGTGGTGTGCCGCTTTCTCCCCGCGGTCGTAGGCTTCGCTCGATTCCGAAAGGACTTCGACCACGAGCACGGGATTCACGATGGCGTCGGGATCCTGGTCGGACGTTCGAAGCTCACCGCAAACGACGGAGAGAGCAGGATAGGTCGTCAGATCGGTAGCTTCGATGCGGACGCGGACGTTCGACGAAATGCCCGACACGCGTTGCCTTCAGAGCAAGAACGGTTTCGGGATCGACCCGCGTGGGTTTGCGCGGTCGCGTAATCTGGGTTTCGCGTCGGGGATAACGTCTGGATAACGTAAATGGCAAAAACATGCGGGCGCGTCCGCAAGTTTTACGGTCAATTCCCTCGTGCGTTCTGGTCAATCGCCGGCTCCACTCCACGCGATGTACACCCCACGCGACGTACAGCGTCAGACGAATTCACCCGCGACAGTCGCGGATCGCACGCGGTGCAACCGAGCTCACCTCGATGGTGCGACGCTCAGCCACGTCTCTATCTCTGCCGTCGCGCAACTGTTCGAACGACTCGACGCGACGTACAGCGTCAGACGAATTCACCCGCGACAGTCGCGGATCGCTTCCGGCCTCGGGCCAGCCGCGTTGGCGCGGATCGCTAGCTTGCGTGCTGTTGGGATCGACCCACGTGGGTTTGCGCGGTCGCGTAATCTGGGTTCCGCGTCGGGGGTAACGTCTGGATGACGCAAATGGCAAAAACATGCGGGCGCGTCCGTAGGTTTTATAGTCGCCGACGGTGCCGCTCCAGTGGACGGACGCATTGCTTGTTGGGGTGAGCCAGCGTACGGAGCGACCGACTCCCGTCTGGTGTCTACCGCGAGGTCTCGGTGGGCCAAAGCCATGCATGCGCCCTCGCCGAGGACGGCCATGTCAGTTGTTGGGGGTTGAATACCAAAGGGCAGGCAGACGCGCCGAGTGCGTCGTTTACTAGCGTCACTGCTGGGAATTTCTTCTCGTGCGGCGTCACGACCGGCGGGACGGCGCTCTGCTGGGGATTTCCGGAACGCTATGCCGGACTAGCGGGTAGACAAGTGCGTGCAATCGAAGCGGGCGGATCGGCGTGCGCCATTCTCGCCGACGGTCACATCGAGTGTACCGGGTCCGCGAAGCTGAGGGCGGCGCCGAGCGGTACGTTCGTTCGAGTGTCGGTCGGTGTTTCGCATGCCTGCGCCGTTCGCGACGACGGAGGGGTGGCCTGCTGGGGCGCAAACGACTACGGCCAGGCGACTCCACCGCCGCGGTGAGATCGGTTCCATGATTACCTCGCAAACCGCGATGTCCCGCCGGTCTTCCCCGACTGCATGGCGGCTGCGCGTGTCGACCTGCGAAACGCCGCCGGCTCCGGCCCCGGCGGCGCGACGAACGCGATCAGAGTTGCCAGAGCAACGCAAGATCCAGCTCGATGGCGTCGAACGGCTCAGCGCGAACGCGCACATCCTCTCGCCAGGTTCCGATCACGCGGTAGGTTTGCCCGTCGAGTCGAAGGATCTCGAGCGTTTTGGTGACGGGGTCGACCAACCACACGTGGCTCACTTGCTCGCGGCCATAAATGGGTACCTTGTCGGCCCGATCGACCGCCTCCGTGGAGGGCGAGAGCACTTCGCACGTCCAATCCGGTGCGAGGGTGAAAAACGCTGCGTCGGGGATCTGCGGCATCCGCGTCCGACGCCAACCGGCGAGATCGGGCACCACGATGTCGGTGCCTAGATGCAGCTCTGGCTCGTCGAGGATGACCCAGCCTCCCGGACCGCCACGACCGCGTCGAAACGGGGGTCCGAGCTCTTCGCCGAGGACGGACGCCGCATTCGTGTGGCGCGCGGCAGGCCGTGGATGGGTGTGGAGCACTCCATGGAGGATCTCCGCTACCTTCTCGCGAGGAACTGCGAGAAGATCCTCATAAGTCGCGCTTCGGCGTGCGGGATCAGCCACGACTCAAGCCTGCCCAACCAAGCCGCTCGGTGCAACGCATGTGGCCGGCGCCCAAGGCACCGCGACCTTTTTGGATCGGCGGGATGAGGTTTCGTCGCATCTGAATTCCGTACTGACTGGATCCCAATTTCCCTGCCAAGTGTGTTGCCCAACCACGGTTCTTCCGCAGCTTCTGCTGCGTCTCGGTCGCAAGACGGATGCTGGGCGGGTTGTTCCCGTGGGAACGACGGCGGCCGGGCCGGTCATTTCAGGATGCCGGCTTTTCGGAGCTCTTCGTTGGCGTAGTCCGAGATCAGGATCAACTGGCCCATCGGGCGCAGCCGGTCCCTTCCGGGCTCGAATCTGTCCGCAAGACCAGCGGGCAGCAGCACGAGTTTTTCCGGGCAGAACCCGGCCTGGAGAAGCGCCTCCATGATTGCCTCTGCGCGTTCTTGGTCGAGACCGGCTGATGCGTCCTCGTCGCTCGCGAACTGCCCGACGACGTAGAAGCGGCCAGCGTTCCGGGCCAGCATGAAGGAGAGGTCGACCATGCTCCGCGGCTCTGCTTGGGAAGCACCACGCGCGAAGTACACGAACCCTAAACTGCTGCAGCCACCATCGAGGATTGGCCCGTGGTGAAACACCCACCTACCGTTGGCGTCGCACCTCGCTGGTTTGTCGCAGGGTCGGAACGATCCCTGGTAGTCCACGTCGCCCGGTGTGCACGCTCCACCCTCCACAACGGGTTCGAGGCGACACGGCACGGGCGCCTCGACGGCGGCCGGCTGCGACGTGGCGGTTGATGGCGCATTCGTCGTACTTGGTGCCATCGGTCGCCATTGCTACTGGCTCCCCCGTGCCGTTGCCCGCGGAACAGCCAAAACACAGGGCTCCGCAGCCACCAATGAAGCTCCTGACGGGGGACCGAGCGCGCACGACGTTGAAGTCTAGCACTCGTCGAGCGCCGAGCCGCTGCACGCTGTCTTGGCAGGCCGAAGCCCGCTTGACCCGATCGGTCTGCCTGGTAGGATAAAGGTATGACCACGGAGAAGGTGGCGCTCACGATCCCCGTGGAGGTCGTGCGGGCCGCGAAAAAGAGGGTGAAGGCGGGCCGCGCAAAATCGCTCAGTGCATTCGTGAGCGAAGCGGTGAACGAAAAGCTCCGTCGAGACGAGTTGGTGGAGATCCTCGACGCCATGGACGCGAAGCACGGAAAGCCAGGCAAGGCGGCACAAGCGTGGGCAAAGCGCGTCCTTCGACGGTAGTCCTGGATGCGGGCGCGCTCATCGCGTTCGAGAAAGCGGACGCGCGCATGCGTGCGCTCGTGCGCGAAGCGCTGAAGACCGACGCCCGTCTCGTCGTTCCCGCCGGTGTCGTTGGACAGGTCTGGCGCGATGGCTCACGTCAAGTACCGCTCCGTGCCTTGCTGAACGGTCGCACCACCGAAGTAGCTGCGCTCGATCAACCAGTGGCCGAGGCCGCCGGAGTTCTCTGCGGGCGGGCGGGAACATCCGATGTCATCGACGCCTCGGTCGTGCTCGTTGCGAAGCGAGAGCACGCACGGGTGGTAACGAGCGACGTGGCGGATCTCCGCCGTCTCGACCCGACGTTGAGCGTTGAACGGATCTGAGCGGGGCCGATGCGGGCGACCTGGTGGAAGAGCCGAAGAGGGCCGAAGACCACGCCCTTCAGAAGCTCCACTCTACGCGCGTTGCGTCTGACGCAGAAGTGAGCTGCAGAGCAGTACAAGCGTGAGGGCTCGTTCGCATCGGATTTCCTGACATACTCGTCGAGTCCGACGGATCCAATGAGCCGCATCGATCTCCCTGATGTAGTCGTTCGCCTGGCAGAAGCGCAAGTTGCTGCCGGCCGTGCCGAGAGCATCGTGGATGTGGTTCGCGCTGGTGTAGGCTCCGGAGCTCCGAAACCAGGAGCTCTACACCGCGAAGATGGCCGCTCTTCGTACAGCGATAGATGAAGGGGACGCGAGCGGGGAATTCGACGGCGATCCGTTCGCGACGACTCGCGCCAAGCACGGACTCCCCGCAATCGAGCGCTAGTTGGTTGGCCAGCAGGCGGTACTTTGCTCAAGTCGCTCGCCTTGACAATTATTTCGGGTTGAGATTTCAATCCCTCCATGAACCTTCGCGCCATCCTCCAAGGTGTCATTGCAATCGCTCTTTTGATCTCCTGCAACCGGCAGAAGGAGGTACGCAACAAGGAGTGCACCGAGTTCAGTGATTGGTCGAACGAGCTCGGCAAGCCACTCGGCGAAGCCGTCTCGGATTCCGAGAAGAGCGCTGCCACCACCAACGAGAAACAGTCGGCCATGTATCGCAAGCTGGCCGAGGGTGCCCGCAAGAGCGCGAAAACGCCGATCCCCTTTCAGGACCCCTACGTCAAAGGACTCGGGGAGCGCGAGCTCAAGGTCTACGACGAGGTGGCGGTCGCGCTCGATCACCAGGCCGACGCCTGGGCAAAGGGCGACAAGGAAGCGTCGGCCAAAGCCTTGCGCGAAGAGCTCGACGCCAAGGCGCGATTCAAACCCATCACTGACGAGTGGATGACGAAGTGCCGGCAATGAGCATCGCCTGCGGTGGGGGCTGCTAGGGGAACCAAAACGATCCCGCCGACGAGGATCGTGACCGCGAGCGTCGAGTTCGAGTGGACCAATTCCATACCGCGACGGATCTCGAAACCGCTCCGCTGATCGCGGTTTTACTGACAGCCAGCCGACAGCGGAAGAGGACCGCGTCTCCCCCATTCGCGCGCAGCGCGCGTGGAGGATCGCCATGCGATCAGCAAAACCGAGCCGATGATCTCGAACCCACCAGTGAGCGAGCACGCGCGTTGCGCTCGAATAAGGGGGAGACCGCGGGCCCGCAGGCCCGAAGGGCCGAGGACCCGCGAGTGACGCGCTTCGTGATACCCGAAGGGGTGGGGGCACCAAGAGGCCTCGCGATCAGATGCCCATGCAGACGAGGACGACGTGTCCGCTCGACTCGTCGCACGACTGCACGAGGCTCTGCGCACAGTCCCCGTATTGCTCGACACAAGCGCACGTCGCCTGCGCCTGGCAATCGCTCGGAAGCGTCGCGCACGAGAAGGTGTCCGACCCACCGTCCACGCCCGGCCCGCCGCCCACGCCGTTCCCCTGCTGCAGGCAGTACTCGGTGCTTTCGCAGAAGTTCGTGCCGCACGCAAATTGCGCCGGCTGACAGGCGCAGCCAGGATATTCCCGCGTCCACGTGCCCCCGGTGCACGTGAGAAACCCGTTGCAGCAGACGTCACCGGTCGGGCACGCCTGCTCGCCGTTCGAGCAATTCTCGCCCTCGACCGCGTCGACGCAGCCCGCGTCTCCACCGCCTCCATCCACCGAGCCGCCGACGCCGCCGCCGCCCGCCGACCCGCCAGTACCGCGTCCATCCCCCGAGCCGCTCCCGCACGCGACAACAGCTGGAAGCAAGAACACGAACCCAACCGTACGAATCGACATCTGGCCTCCTGATCTGCCAAGCATTGATCATGCCAGGGCGCGTGCAGCATTTTTCTACGCGTTCTTGGTGGTGAACGCGCCCGGGTGCGGCTCAAGCTGGCACAGCGTGGGTTTCGAAAACGCTTCGGTGTGCTTTCGTACACTCCGGAGGGGAGTGATCAGCGCTGGAGACGTGTAGAGCGTGCGCGACCTTTCGCGTACCGGGAGGATGAAAATGGCGAGCTCCAGCCGTACGACTTGGTTATCCGCGGTGGTCGTGGGCGTGGCGCTCCTGGCCTGCAAAGAATCCGCGGAGCAGAAGGGTGGGCCGACCGCGAGCGCGCAGCCGACGAGCGCAGCTAGTCTGGGCTCCGTCTCGCGGAAGGAGCTCCGCACGGCGCTCGAGACATCCGGCTACAAGGTCACGCGCGACGACGGAAACATGGGGACGAGCCTGACCTCTCTCGAGGGCATGGCATTCGAGAAGGACGGGCACACGGGCGCGTTCAGCATGCGGACTTTCATGGAGCCGAAGGACCGGGACGGTGCTTACAAGGTCGCCGGAAAGCGCGCCCTGCTCGTGGACATCGCTCGCCCGGACTTCCCGAAACGCGACGCGCAGAAAGTGCTGGACGCAATCCTCGAGGTCAAACCGCTCGCCGAGCTCACCAAGAGCGACATCGTGAGCTCACTGAAGAAACAGGGCTTCGAAGGCATGGACGCCCAAGTAGATCCGGAGGTGGGCGAGACGGAGGTGACCGCCGACAAGGGCGACCTGTCCCTGACGCTCGATCTCTGGGACTACGCGAAGCAGGGCGCCGTCCTTTCGACCGAAAAGCGAATCATCTGGCTCGACACCGGCGCCGGCGCCGACTCGAGCTCGAAGCTCCTTTCGACGCTCGTCAAAGTGCCGTGACGGATTGACTTGCGATTCGTCCGCGGGGTCGAAGCAGGCGATGGTTACACGCCGCTCAGCCCAACAGCGGCTTTCCACGCGTTGAGACACGACGCCGCGTCCTCGCAGCCGGCTTGTTTGGTGCACTTGACTGCGGCCGCGCGCACGTCGGCGCGATACCAGGCGCCCTCCGCGTTGAGCTCCTCGAGCAGATCAGCGCTGCAGTAGTCGCCGCAAATCTCGGACATCGCCGTGCAGACCTCGGTACCGAACGTGGTGGGCGGGAGCGAGCAGCTTTGGAGCTTGGTCGTCGTCAGTTCTTCGCAGCTCAGTGATGCAGCGCAGTCGTACTGGGGGGCGACGTTCGGCATCTCGATGGCAGCGAACAGGGAACAGTTCAATGGCGCGTCGTATCCGCAGTCGTGAATGTGGTCGAGCTCGCGCTGGCAGGCCGCCTGGACCTCCGCGCTCGGGTTGTTCGGCAGCGTGACCTCGTAGCCTTCTTCGGCGCAGTGATCGTTCTCCCAATCCGAACACGGCTTCGACTCGCGACAGCTGAATTCGCAAGCTGTGGACGAGTCGCAATCGTAGGAAGCGTACGAGCAGGCCTGGAGACACGCGTAGCATTGGTCGGACTCCTTCTCCTGTCGCTCCACGCACTCGGTCAGGAGGCATCCCTTGCGAATCTTCATCTCGGGCCCTGGAACCAGCCTGCTCGAGCCGTCGGCTCCCGCGCTGCTGCTGCTACATCCAGCGGCCAAGCAAAACAATCCGAACCCCAATGACGATACCCACGCGATTTTCATGGGGCTGCTTCGGCCGCACCCCGCGGACGATTTCCTCAAAAATGCAGATTCGCCGACGGCCCCCCGGCCGGGGGCTTCACTTCGTCCGAAGTGCTCGAGCATTCATGGGCGCGCATGTCGTCCCTGCGCTGCGAAGAACGCGTCTATCATTCGCGCGGCTCACGATCCCCGTGGAGGTCGGCTCGCGTGGTCTCGGAGTTTGGTGCAGGTACGCGGCGGTGCTGTTGGTTGGGGCGAAGCCCGCAATCCGGGCTCGACGGGTGATCCCGGCGGACACCTAGTTGGTCAGCGCGTCCAGGTAGTCCGTCACCACGGGATTGCTGGCGCTGAACCCCTGGTAGTCCGCCTCGAGATCGTAGGCATCTGGATTGGCGGGCTGGCGGATGATCAGGGCATCGTGCAGGCACCACTTTGCACCGGGATTGCACCCGGAGCCCGAGGCATCGACGACGACGAGCTCGTCGGGCGTCTGCGCGAGGAGCTCCATCGTGGCGGCGTTGGCGGACTGGCCGACGCCGGCAGCACCTTGCGCGTACACGAAGAAGACGCTTCGGGTGTATGCGCGCTCTTCGGCTCCGAAGCCGCTGCCGCCCCCATCGAGGTTGAAGTAGTCGATCTTTCCGGCGCTGAGGCCGGCCGGATCCAAACCACCCACGAGCTGACCGAGGAGCTCGTGGGCCACGAGCGCGCCACTCGAATGGGCTGCGATCAAGATGCGATTCACGCCCTGGGCGTAGCCGAGCAAGTGCTGGATCAGCTTCGAGTTCTCGATCTCCAGGTTGGTGTACCCCGCGGTGTTCGGCCCCTGCACCGCGTAGATGTGCCCGATGCCGAGGGCGCCCAGACGGGCGCGAAAGAGCTCTTCCGACCACGCCTGCGTGTACTCCAGCTTGGCCGTGTACCCGCCGTACGCGATGAAGGTGTCGTCGCCGAGCGGGTTCGGGACCGCCTTGTGCGCGACCCCGAAGCCAACCGACTCCCATGGCACTGTCGAGGGATTCGGCGGGCCCTCCCGCGTCGCTGTCGGTGGCGCCGCCGTCCGTACCGCTTCCACCCGTTCCGCCGCCATCGGTCGCGCTACCGCCGGTTCCACCGCCGCCGACTCCGCCAGCATCGGCTGTGGAGCCCCCGTTTCCGCCGGCGCTCGAGTCGGAGCCCGAATCACCGCACGCCGTTGCGAGTCCGACCAGCAGCGCCATCACGACGATTGCGCATCTCGTCCGCCAGCGTCGGGCGTGGTCGTTCTCCATGACGTCTACGGCTCGATGCTATTACGGCTCGCAGAAACGCGCGAGTGAGAGCTGAGCTCGACGGTTCACAAGCAACTGCAGAGCGGATCGGTCGGAACACACACGCAACCCAATAGGGGTTCGGTCGGCGGAGCGGTTTCGAGCTCTTCGATCCGTTCCGAAACGGGATCTTCCCGGGAAGCGGGCAGTTCGCTCGGTTTCCCCTGGAGCTCCGCGCTCGGCGCGCCCTCCCCCGAAATCGGCTTCGGCGCCGGAATCACTATCGGCGGCGCCGGGATTGGCGTGGGAGTGGAGCTACAAGCAACCGCGAGCGCGGCGACCACTGGCAACCGGACGCACAGCGAGCGACCGCGATTTCGTGCGAGGAACGCTTCCGCATCTCGGCGCTCCATCGCGCCGAGATCGTGAACGTTCTTTCCGCACGAGCTGCAAAATCGCGTCGTGCCGCCCGACATCGCGTTGAAATCCGAGGGGCATGGCTCGCGAACGACGAGCCAGTCGAGAAGCGAAATGCCCACGAGCCAATGGACACGCCACTCGGATTCGGCTTGGGTTGGCTGCCAAACCTTGGCGTGAAGCTTTCAGGGACATCCGCCCTCGGGCGCGAGCTTCTGCTTTTCCGCGACCGTTACCTTGTCCTTTTTCAACGTCACGCCGAACACTTTGAAATCGTAGCCGACCTCACTGGTGTATTTCACGTATCCGTGCTTGCAGACCGGGCCCCACTTGAGGGAGCTGCCTACGACGACGCCCGTGTGCAAATACGGTACGAACAGTGAGTCGAACACACTCACGGAGATGCGTGGAAAGGCCACCCCCCACTGGGCATCCACCGGAATGTTGATCATCGCCGCCGAGTCGAAGGGGTCCGGGGAAAACTCCAAGTTGCCGATGTTGCCCGTCACCTCAACGTCACTGCCTTGGTATTCGAAGCCCGAGCTGCTCTGATACCGGAAGCGCGACTTGGCGGCGGCGGACGCCTTGGCGGGAACGACGATACTGCCGATCAGTTTCGCTCCCACGCCGATGGTGATGGGCACGGGGCCTACCATCACCACGAACTTGAACATCACGCCTGGAAACGGAAAATCGATCTTGCCGAGCCCGGCGCCGGCCGCGGCCATGCTGAGGGTGACGTCGCCGACCAGTTCTGGCTGGTCGTAGGTCAGGGTCTTGACCTGGCTGTCTGCGAAGGTGCCGTCCGCGTTGGCGTAGACGTTCTTGAAGGTACCCACCGCCGTGTACGCCAAGGTGGCCTTTGGCCCCTGCTGCTTGGTGGCTTTGATCTTGATGCTGACTTGTTCACCTTGCGGTTCGACTGAAAACTCGTAGGTCATCGGTCCCTGCTTGAAACTCCAGGCGATGGCGCCGGGATTGACCGGCCCCGCCGAATCGGCAAGCACGCGAGCTCCAGGGCCTGCGATGAACGCCCGCTCCACTCTGCTGGGCAGTGGGTGCTCGCGTCCAGTTTCGTCGACTAGGGCGACCGCATGTGCGCGGTCGAAACTGAGGTGAGCGTTCCAGCCGATCTTCCCGCTCTCGATGGCATCGGTCAGCGCTGCATAGGCCGTGTCGACCACGAGGTCGCTCCCCACGCGCTCCGCCCGGGTGACTTTCCTCAGCGCTTTGCCGGGGATCAGCAGCACCGTTCCCGGTTTGAGCTTGTCCGCGGTCGGCCCGAGCGCCGCGGCGTCGAAAGTGTAGCGATGCGACTTGGGATCCGCGCTCTTCAGCGCCCGAGTGGCGCCTTCGTCGAGCACCAACGTCTTCGGCGTGTACTTCACTTCGTAGGTCGTTTGTACGCGACTGTCGGGGAGTCCCAGATTGGCGTCCCGCGTCAACGACTGAGGGCCCACGGCCGCGGGTCCGTTTGCGGCGGCTGGCGGCCCTGGGTTGGTGGCCACCGGCGGCGGGGCGCCGGCTGTCTGTGGCGTCGCAGCGTCGTGAGGCGACGCTCCGCAGCAAGTCACCACGCCGGCAAGGAAAGTTACGATGAGTGAGCGCACGCTTCGATCACAGGCACTATTCATGACCATCGACCCTACGGGTCCGCACCCCATGGATGCAACCTCGCAGAAGCTTTCTCTCCGTGTCCGGTCCGACATGCGCCACGAAGACGTGCCGCCGGTGCAGTGAGCTGGGGCAGTCTATTGCACGAGCGGGTGCGGATACACGTACGGGGTGTATCCCGGCTTTTGCACGCCGTTGTAGAAATCACGGCCTTCGACGACGTGGAGCTTCGTGCGGTCCGTGCCACCCGCCGGGACCGTTCCATAACCACCGACCGAGAGATGCCCGCCGGGCTCGCCCAGAAAGTCGTTGTTCCAGGCGTAGGTCGGTGAAAGCTCCTGATTCGCCGTGCGGCCGGTCTGATCTTTACAGGGATAGCCCTGCATCCCCTGAAAGTCGCCATCGACCAGGCCATCGACGTGCGTCTTGCCGTTGCAGAACGAGCTGTGGCCGGTATCGGCGTCGGCTCCGGTGAATCCGTCGCTGCTGCGATAGTTCTTCAGCACCAGGAAGCCGTCGTAGGTGCCGTATTGTGCGCTGGCACCAGGTCCGTTGGCGACAGTGTTGTCGAACACGACACCGCTACCCGATCGCGATTCGAACAGCGTGTCATGGGGATAGTCAGGATCGGTGTCGCCCGTGGGCGAGCTGTTGACCATCTGGTTGGCGTAAATCTCGTACTGCATGGTGCCGCGGATGCCGCTGTCGAAGCCGTGCCAACCCAAGTGCGAGCCGTAGAGTTGGTTGTGCCGAAACACGAAGCGGGCGCCTTCGTAAGCGTCTTCAGGACCATTGGCGATGTTGGGCATGTCGAACGTGTCGTCTTCGAGATAGATCGCCTGCGCCGTGCCCAAGGTCGGCGGCCTGGCCCACGAATCGTTCGCGTCCGCAGTCCGTTCGCTGATGTCGCCACCCAGCGCGACTTCCGTCACCGAGCCGGCGTCTTTGGATTTGCTGAAGTAGTCGTGATCGATCACTCCATACACGGAGTAAAATGTCATGCCATAGGCGTGAAGATTGACGAAGCTCGAGTGGTCCACGCGTGCCGACCCCGCCGACGTCGCCGCCAATGCTCAGCGCTCCGGTCGCGGGCGTCGTGTTGTCGTTGCCATCGAACGTGAATCCGGTGACGCGCGAGGACTTGCCGGCCTGCACGCTCACCGAAACGGCATACCCGCTCGCCAATTGATATTGGATCTTGGTGAGGTCGGAACCCGCTCCCGCGAGCGTGACGGAGATGCTCGTGGCCGGAACCGTGGTGGAGTCCTGCTTCCCGATGTGAACCGACGTTGTCCAGGTGCAGGTGCCCGCCGGAACTCGCACCGTGTCTCCGTCCTCGGCCTGGTCGAGAGCCGCTTGTACGTCCGCGCTCGAACAACTCGCGGCGTCGATGTTCTTGCCCGCGACCAAGCCCGAAACGTCGAACCCTGCGCGATCCGCCCGACACGCGAGCGTCCCGGATTTGTACCCCGGGATCATCAACGCGGTCATGCCGCCCAGGTCGTTGCCGTCGCACGCCTCGCCCGGCTCCAGCACGCCGTTGGCGGACGGACCGTCGATCGCAGCTTGCGTCTGAAAGAGCGCGTTCACCACTTGGTCGACGTTGAGAGTGACCGTGCAGGTTGGTGCCGAGCCAGAGCACGCACCGCCCCAGTTCAAAAACACCGAGTCGCTCTCGGGCGTGGCCGTCAGAGTGACTTCCGACCCGCCTTCGGTGCCCGACAGAGTCGCTCGCTTGCACGTCGGTCCGCACGAGAGCGTGCCGCCCGCCACCGTTCCAGAGCCCTCGTACGATTTTTCGAGCGAAAGCGTCGGGCCACTCGAGCCACCCACGCCCTGCGCGTCGTCGCTGCCGCCGCCGCAACCGATCGCAGCCCACAGCGATGCGGTCGCCAGCGCGCGCACGAAACAAGCCGACCGTCCCATGTCGGTGTCACGATACCACGGGATCGATGGGACCCTGGTTCCAAGGCTCGGCAAGCGGCGAGGTTACCTTGGCGTAGACAACATTCGCCCAACTGTGCAGCATCCTAACCAAGTGACGGTTCGTCTCTTAGCATTGAGCGGCCCCCGGGCTGGTACGCAATACTCCCTCGAAGCGCCAATCCGAATCGGCAGCAGCCCCGAGTGCGAGCTCTGCATTCCCGACTCCAAAATCGCACCGCTGCACGCCACCATTCGCAGCGACGAACGTCATCGTGGCCTCGTCATCGAGGCGCACGCGCTGCTCCACGTCGACGCGACGGCCGTTCGCCGCATGGAGTTGGCGTGCATGAGTGAAATCGACATTGGCGACAGCACGCTACTCTTCCAAGGGGGGACCGCTTTCATCATGGCCCCTGGGCACGTCGAGCCGTGGCCCGGGGCACCGCCGTTGATGGCGCATTCAACCCTCGTCCGCGTTGCCCCGCTGGAAATGGCACGCGCAAAACCGGCGCTGGTGGGCCTCGATGCCCACCGCCTGTTGGTAGTCGGGGGGCTATCACCCCTGGGCAATACGCCAGTCGACTCTGCGGAGCTGGTCGACATCCGTTCGGGCGAGAGACGGCTCATCCCTCTGTGCGAAGCGCGTCAGCACCCGGTGGCACTCCGCCTGCGCGACGGGCGCGTATTCATCGCCGGCGGCACTTCGGGCGCCGAGATGCTGACGCCGGCGGGCGCCGTCCCCTGCAAAGCAAGCGCAAGGGTGGCCAGGCAGGGGGCGTATGCCGCCGAGCTACCCGATGGCCGCGTACTGATCGTGGGCGGCTACCCATCGAGCGCGTCGATGCCATCGATGGAGCTCTACGATCCTCGGCGCGACGTCTTCGAAACCCTCGAAGCTCCCGAGCTGCCGTTTGCGAGGGTTGCCCAAGCCGGGCCGATGCTGTTGATCTGCGCATCGAGGCCGCTCCCGTCGCGCCTGTTCTCCTTCGACCTCCGTACTCTCGAGCTTCTGCAGTTGCCCACGCCCCTGCCCGACGGCTTCATCGATGCGGTGGCCGGCCTCGCGGACGGGCGGTTCTGGGTCAGGGCTGGCTCGAACGACGTCCAGCGCGCATCGTTCGTCTTCGATCCGACCACCGCCGTCCTGCGGAGCGCTGCGCCTAACCTGGCCGCGCGGAGCGACTTCGTCGCGGCGCTCAGCGAAGACGGACGGCTGTTGGTTGCCGGGGGTAGCTCGCGCGAAAAGGGGCACAACAGCGCCGAGCTCTACGATCCAGCACGCGACGCGTGGGAGGCGCTACCCACGCTCCGCATGGGGATCGGCAGCACGGCGGTCGCGGTCAGCTTGCCCCAGGGCCCCGTGGTGATCGTCGACGGAGATCAGCTCCTCACCTTCGACGTGCACTGGGCGGCTCGCGCGCCACAGCCCGTTTTCCCGCAGCCCCGGGAGCTCGTCGAGCCTTTGGATCGGTTCAAAAGTGGCGCTGCCCGACGGTACGCTCAGGTTCTCGATAACTTCGAGATGCGTGAAACGCTCGGCAAGCGCTCCGAGAGTGAGTTCCCGACGACGCCAATCACCGATGCCGAAGTGGTCGAGGTGCTCGCCCTTGGTTTGAAGGCGAGAACGCTGCGAGCAGCGCTCAAGTGCGCCGAGACCTTGGCCCACGCAAAGGCATTGCCGGAGCTGGCCATACCACCGTTGTTGGACGCGTTGGCACACCCGTCCGAGAACTTGCGCAGGAGCGCAGTGCTCTCGCTGAGCGAGCTCGCCCCGCTTCCCGACGCGGCCGTGTCGGCGGTCATCGCGCGACTGAGGACCGAGTCCCAGAGCTGGGTGCGCGCGACAATGGTAGCGCTGCTGGCCCGGCACGTATCGCAGCGCAGCGGGCTGGCGCACCAGGTACTCACGTCCGTTCTCACCCACCTCGCTCACGGCGAGCCGGATCCCGTGCTGACGGCCGCGAAGAGCGGCTGGTCCTTCGCAGCGCACGGGCGGGGCGCACAGCCTGAGAGGCACGAAGCGCACATCCGCGAGGTGGCCGAGGCGCTGGCAACGCTGCCCGCGCATCCCCTGGACTTTCCGTATCTAGTGCCTCTGCTCGGAGCACATAATCTCTTCGTGCGCAAATCCGCCGAAGCGCTTCTGGAGCAGCTGGCGGGCGTGCCGTCACTGCGTGAGGACATCATCGAGTGCCTGCGGCCCCTCGTGGTCCGCCGTGACGAGGGTGACTACGGTCGCGTGGCGCGGCTCGCCACGATACTGGACAAGCTAGGGGACAAGGAGTTGCTCACGCAAGTGGCGGAGAGCATCGAGGATGACTCCACGGTGATCCACGTGCTGAAGTTGCTCGCCGCGCGCGACGACGACGACGATGGAACGATCGCACAGGGGCTGGATCGCCTCCAGGCCAAGTATCCCGCGCACACCCAGGTCGGCAGTACCGTCCGCGCGGCTCGCAGCAGGCGAGGTCTGCCTGTGGACGATGGGCGCGCTGGCGCTCCTCTCGCACAGCACCTCGCGCTCTATAGTCCCCTCGAGCTTCCGCTCACGTCGGATCTCTTGATCTCGCACGGCCTGGTGTTCGCTGGTGTGATGCAGAGCGAGTTGCTTCGCCGCGGGCTGTCGCTGTCTGAAGCTTGCTGCGGAGTGGTCGTCATCGATCCCGAGCGCGAGCTCGCCTGTCGGACGTTCCGCTTGCCCCTACGTTTTCCGGCAGGAAACACAGGGGCAAGAGGCGCACGGCGCGAGTGGCAGATCGCTGCCGTAACGGGCGACGGCCTGCTGATGATGATGGACCAACCGTTCAGTCGCGACGGTGGCTGGGGCAAGGAGCAGTATCTCTACGAGTGGCTTTTGAAGGAGCACAGCTGGCGTCGCTGGCGCCGCGTTTCCGGCGCTTGGCACAAGGAGGAGCTCTCGCCAACGGAAACGGAGGAAACGCCGACGAACCGCGTCTCCGTTGGGGAGCTCAGGGTGTGGCAAGAAGCGCCGGGCGGCGAGGTGTTTGCCCACGTCGACAGCACGCCGACGTTCTTGGAGGACGCGGTCTCGCCCGACGGGACCATGGAAGCGGTCCGCGCGGAGGCTGATTTCCGGGGCAAGACCTTCGCATCCGGCCGACGCACCACCGGCGCGCTGGCTTGGGACATCGACGGCCTACCGCCGTTGCTCGATCCCGAGGCGGCGGTGCGTGCACACGAGCGGCGGGCCGAGCCCGACGCAAAGCTCATCATGCTCACCAGTCTCAGCTATCGTACGCCGAGCGGCACGTTCGTGCGGCTCGTGTTCTGTCGCAGCGGCCGCGCGTACGACGGCGTGGGGCTCTTGCGCTGACTCGACCTCGGCACGCCATCGGCATCCGGACTTGGCGTGCTACCGGCCTTCCGGGTGCACCGATGGCGGCGCCTGGTTCGACCGCGCCCAGACGAAACACGTTGCAGTGATGACGCCGGATTCGCTGCTGTTCGACAGGAACCAACCTGGCTCGCCGGTCGTCAGCATGATCCCCGGCGAAACGCGCGTGCTCGAATTCGGGGAGTGAACGCTGTCGATCACGAAACCGTCGGCGCCGATGCGACACGTCTCGGCGCGAAACTGTTCGATGCTGTCGTCGTAAAATTCGTTCGAGTCGTCGGTATACGTCATGCGAGCGATGGGGATCACGGGAGCGGTAAGTCCCCGCGAATCATGGACGACGTAGGCTTTGCAATCGTCGCTGCGAGGTGCGAGCCGCATGCGCTTTCCGTATTCGGTCCACTGGGCATCCAACTCGCCCTGATGACACGCCGCGCAGAGCAAAGCGAAACCGAGCGCCAGGGTCCGTGGAGTCATGCATCCACACCCGAGACTACCATTCCTTCGCTCGGACCTGGTCCAGTCTACGCCCTTCCGATATCGTCGGCGCAAATGCCGGCGCACGAGACGAGCCTGCTGGTGGAGCTTCCCGAGCTCCCCTTCGTATCGAAGGCTGCTCTGTCGAGCGACGCTCGACTCGCCGCCTTCGGTCACGCCAACGGAAACGTTGCCATCTGGGATTTGACCAAAATGAAGCGGGTTGCGTCCGTCAGAACTCCGCTTTCGCAAATTTTTGGCTTGGTTTCCGTCGAAAACGATTGGATTGCCGCGGGGCCTGAAGGAGTCGCGCGCATTCACGGCGCGCGGGTCGAAAAGTTGAGGCTCGCACCCGCTGCGCGTTGCCTCGCGCTAGCAGGAGGCACTCTGCTCGTCGGGCACGACGACGAGAGCGTGTCCCAGCTGGATCTCGAGAACGGAAAGGTCCGAAAGATTTCCGGTTGTGGCGGCGCAGTCGTCTGCGTGGTCGGCACGGCAGATCGATCGCGAGTCGTCACGAGCGCAGCGAGTGGCGTCATTTCGCTGTTCGATGGCCGCAATGGCAAACGCATGGCGGCACACGGGGTCGACGGGGCCCCAGGTGGTCACATTGCCCTCGACGAAGCTACTGGGCGCGCTCTCGTCGTTCTGCGTACGCTCCGGGGCAAGCGAGTCTATGAGTCCGAGCCGCTGGCGCTCGAGCTGCAGAGCGGCGCGATCGTTCGAGGCAAAGCCGCGGCTCGCCGCAAGGCACCCAAACGCCCGAGCTATCGCACGCTGTGCTGGCCGCTCGCATTCGACGCGGCGACCGGTCTCGTGATTGGCGCCAGCGGTCAACTCGGCGAGGAGAACACCTTGTTCGCGTGGTCAGCCGATGGGGACGGCCCGGCGGCACCGACGGCGACTCTCGCGACACCCTGTGACGCGATCTGGCAGCTGTGCGTTTCCACGACGGCTCGGCGTGCGCTCGTAGGTGAAACGGAGACGTTCGTTCTGGTCGATCTCGACGCGTTCCTGAAACACCGTGTCACCACTCACGGCGAAGCGGTGTCCGAGCTCTCGCTCAGCAGCGATGGTCGCCGAGCGCTGGCCGTGGGTCCGTCGCAGCAATTTTCGGAGCGACGTATTGCTTCCGTCTGGGACGTTGCCCAGGGACGGGAGCTCTTCCGTGTCGGACCGAAGCCGCGGCTCGACCATGCCTGGCTCTCCGGCCCCTCGGTTTTCTTTTCGACCGGCACGGAGCTGAGGCGCACGGTGGATGGCAAGTCCGACGTTGTGGCGCGAGTACCCAAAGGCTTCGACGTGGGTTTCGTCGCGCCCGATGGACGAGCGGTCGCGACCAGTGCCAAGGCGGCTTTGCGCATTGCCGGCAAGACTCTTCCTCCGATCGAGCTCGAGGGGGCTGGGCCGCCCGTCTTGCTCGACGGCGACGAGCTGTACGTGTGCACTCACGAGGAGGTCGTGCGCTCGAGCTTTGCGAACGGCCGCGTGCTCGCGCGCTATCCGCTGCGAGCGACACGTCGTGGTAGGAAGGCCGACGCGCCAATTTTCGAAGATCTCGCCCCGAGCCCGGACGGACGTCATCTCCTCGCGTTCGGCACGGAGCTCGCCCTCTGGAATTGCGAGACGAAACAACGACTGGACGTCCCACTCGCGGCTCCGGACGGCGCGGCGTGGATCGACGAGGACAATCTGGTCACGTTCGGTCGGAGAGAGGTCGTCGCGTGGAACGTTTCCAAGGGAAAACAGGTCTGGCGCGTCGAGTCTCCACGGGGCAGCTTTTTCGGGCGAGGCGCTGTTTTGCCCGAGACTGGCGCGATCGCAGTGTGCGCCTACCGTAGAATCGAGATCCTGTCCTCGGACAACGGTCGCACGCTGGGCACACTCGAGCTCGTCGGTGACCCCGAACGAATTGCTGGCGCGGGGCGCTCGCTGGTAGTGGCGGACGATCGAGGCACCCTCAGCTTCTTTGCCGATCTCGGCCTCGGCCGTGCGACGAAGCCAAGCCATCGCAGGAAGGGCGATGAACCGGCGAAACCCCAACGGCAGCCGTCGCGAAGGAAACGCCCGGGGAAGTGATGCATGACGGCCGGATCGGTTTTTCAACAGGAACCAGGCCTTCGGCAAGTTCATCGCCTCGTAGCCGGCTCTCGATCAAGTGTACATCTTGATGTACACTTCATGCATGTCCAAGAGCTACACTGTGGCGAGTGCTCGCGCAAAGCTTGCCAAGATCGTCGACGAAGTGGAGTCCGGGAAGGAAGTCGAGCTGACGCGGCGTGGAAAAAAAGTGGCGGTGTTGATGTCGGTCGCTCGGTATTCCCGCCTGCGTGGCGACCGCGTGGCTTTCATGACGGCATACGACACGTTTCGCGAAGACACCGATTTGAGCGAGCTGGGCGTCGAGCCGGGCTGGGCGAGCGGCCTTCGTGATCGCGACGCGGGTCGGGGCGTCAAGCTGTGACGCGATTCCTGTTGGACACGAGCACGGTTTCCGCAGTGGTGTGGAAGATCCCCGACCCGGGAGTGCTGAAGCGGTTGACCGAACATGGCGGAGAGTGTGCGATTGGCGCGCCGGTTTGGCATGAGCTCCAGTTCGGCGTACGGCGACTTCCCCGGGGGAAGCGGCGGACCGCGCTGGAGAGCTTTCTCGAGGAAGTCGTCCACGCGACGCTGCCGATTCTGCCCTACGACGAACGAGCGGCGGAATGGCACGGCGAGGAGCGCGCGCGACTCGAACGCTTGGGAAAGAAAGCTCGTTCGTGGACGGCCAGATCGCAGCAATCGCCGTGACGTGTGGCATTCCGCTGATCACCGCGGAGTCAGGCCAGCGCTGCAAGCGGACGTCAGGGCTTTGCGATGAGGGTCGTCGCTCGAGCAGGAGCTCGCTACCGCGAGTAGCGCGACGAATGACGTCAAGGGCGCGAAGAGCACGCGACGCACGAGGCTCACGGTGTCATGGTAGTCGGGCCTTCGCAATGTGCCCGCAAATGGTTCGCCCCTCGAAGCGGCCAACGGTTCGCGTCAGCAAGCCGTAGCTCAGCGCGCCTTCTCGCAACGATCGTCCCGCTCCGTGTCGCGATCTCGAGCGAGGGTCTACGGGCAAGCCACCGACCAGATAGCGTCGATCGCAACGTCGTCCCGCGGCGGGCCGTTTCCGGTCCGGCAGGCAACGACGAAGCGGGCGGGAGCGCCGAGCTCGACTTGGAAATCGCTGACCGTAGAGGAGATCGAGAAGTCGTTCAGGTACGTGTAAGTTCCCAACGAATCTCCGAAAAAGACTTTGAATTGGTCGCCGGTTCCGCAATCCGGGCTCGTGCAGTTTCCTCCGCATGCGCTCGGCACGGCCTTGAGGCGGAAGACGACGGGATCGAGAGACCGCACCGAACCGAAATCAACGACGATGCAACCGGTTACCGTGTGTCCGGCCAGCATCTGCTCGCCCGGTGCTCCGACGCAATCGAGCCCGGCGAAGTTCCCGTCCGCCAGCAAGACGTTCTGGAACGCGCAGGTAACCCCGCATCCACCGGTCGGTGTCGCATCGAGCGCTTCGATCGGGACGAGGGGAGCGCATGCGTCGGCATCGCCTTCGCTCGCATCACCGGTCGTTCCCGCTTGGCCTGCCGTCAGGGCATCGCCGCCACTTCCGCTGTCGGTCGCGCCGGCGGCACCTCCGGAATTTCCAGCGTCCTCACTTTGCGTCTCGTTCGTCGATGACGAGCTACACGCTGCGACGAGCGCAGCGAGGAATGTCATGCCGACGGCCCACGAGGGAGCGCGCACGCTTCGAAGCTAGCGTTTTGTCGGGGTGAGTGCAGATCTTTCGACCGCCGCCCAGTCCGACGCTGACGATCCACCTGAAGCCGGCCCTGATTTCGAGGGTCGACGGGAGGGAGGCGTCCCTCCGACAGGTCCTACCGCCCAATAACGACCCCCGAAGGCTCGGCCTCGTGCTGAAGAACTGCAGCCAAGATCAGCGTGAAGACGCGCATTCACAACGTGTTGGCGTCGCGGCGGCACAGGCCCTGATCCAGTCAGCGAAGCGGACAATGGATTTGCTAGTCTTGCGAGCCATTAAAAGGGTGACGGTGGAAAGCGATGTTGGAACGGGACAAGGTGTTCGCCGGTTCGATCCCGGAAAACTACGATCGCTACATGGTCCCGTTGATTTTCGAGGCGTTCGCCGCCGATCTTGCGCAGCGAGCAGCAACCTTGTCACCAAGCGCCGTTTTGGAAATCGCCGCGGGCAGCGGGGTTGTGACCCGCGCATTGGCGCCAAAACTGTCCCCCGGCGCAAGCTATGTCGTAACCGACCTCAACCAGCCGATGCTCG
Organism: uncultured delta proteobacterium; assembly: GCA_963781505.1. Taxonomy (GTDB): domain Bacteria; phylum Myxococcota_A; class Polyangia; order Polyangiales; family Polyangiaceae; genus JADJKB01. The sequence continues at coordinate 43,733 of CAWAHB010000025.1, forward strand.
ACTACGCCGCTTCGCGACAACCTCCCGACAGTCGCATCGAATGGCGCCAGGCGGATGCTCTGGCGCTACCGTTTGAAAATGCGGCGTTCGATCTCGTTTGTTGCCAGTTTGGCGCGATGTTTTTTCCCGACCGCACGTCTGGCTACCGCGAAGCAAAGCGAGTCCTGAAGCCCGGAGGACATTTCCTGTTCAACGTATGGGATCGCATCGAGGAGAATGTATTTGCGGATGAGGTGACGAACGCTCTCGCAGAGAGATTTCCAAACGATCCGCCGCGCTTTCTTGCACGCACGCCGCACGGCTACCACGATGCGGCACTGATCCGTAGCGAGCTCCTGGACGCAGGTTTCTCCCGCGCAGTGATCGAGACGAGGGCCGAACAAAGCCGCGCTTCCTCGCCGCGCCTTCCGGCCGTTGCTTATTGTCAGGGAACTCTTCTTCGCAACGAAATCGAAGCCAGAGACGCGGGAAAATTGGAAGCTGCAACCGACTACGCCGCATCCGCGATTGCACACAGACATGGCAGCGGCGAGGTTGCTGCGAAAATTCAGGCACACGTAATCGTGGCTGTGGTCTAGGTGTTGGAATAAGTCGTTCCGGCACCCGCATCAAAGCTGTGAACCAATCCCTAAACGCATCGAGAACGGACGGCGCAGTCTCCGAGAAGGTGCTTCTCGAACCCTGTCACGCGACCGGACTACTGATCGACGACCTGACAGTGGTTGTCGACGCACGCCGCTTTCTTGTTCGCCGGGTATTGGGGCGCGCAGTCGGGGCAATTCGCTCCTGCGCTTCCGCAGAGGGCCTGGGTGAGCGCGCTCTGGTCGCTCTTCACGGCGATCAGGTTGTACTCGCCCCCGGTACAGGCTTCACAGCAACCGATGCCGAGGCGCAGGCTGCAATCCGTTTCCGTCGTGCATCCGGAATATGCGTCCACCTGGCGCACGTCGAAGCCCTCGCAGCTTCCGGTGTTGCAGGTGGCCGCGAGGTTCGGATTTTCTGCCGACGCGCAACCACAGGCCGGACCCGTGCAGGTGCACTGGCCCGTGAACTGCGAGTTGATGGCTTGGTAATCCGTGATCTCCGGGACGCCGCACAAGCAGCAGTTGTCCGTTGCCAGCACGCAATCGCTCGGCTCCGTGCATCCCTTCGATCCGGGGCCTCCGCACTGGTTCGCTCCTGCGGCTCCGCCGCCGCTTCCCGCGCTTCCGCCGCTACTGGTGCCGCCGCTGCTGGTGCCACCGCTGCTGGTGCCACCGCTGCTGGTGCCACCGCTGGACGTTGCACCGCTGCCCCCACTGCCACCTGCGTTGTTGTCCGAGGTCGAGCTTCCGCCGCAGCCGATGGCGACGACGACGCCGAAGAACGGAACGATCGATTGCAGCGCCAGGCTTTGGAGTTTGCTCATGTCCCGTGGTCAGCAAGCCTCGTGCCATTGATTCCGCTGAGGATTTTTCGAAAAGCCGGCCATTTCGAGCTGGCACAAGCTGCGCCACAAGAGTCTTGGTTGTCGGTGTAGAAGGGACGAGCCTGTTCCTGAAACCGATCCCTGACGAGAGGGGAGAGAACGTGACGCAACCTGCCGCGTGTCCCACCTGTGGCTACGAAAATCCGCCGAACCAGTCGCAGTGTGTGCGCTGCAACTCCTCGCTCGCCGCGCGAGCCGCCGACTCCGGCGCCAGCGCACTGCGACTGTTTGCGCCTGCGATCGGGATCTTGGTGTTCGTGGTGGGCGGCGTAATCTTCTACCGCCGGTTCGACGGGTTCAACGCGGACGTGAGGTCCTCGGGCCTGCTCGTCATCGCAGCACTGATCGTCTTGCCGGTCGTGGCGTTCCTCGTCATGGGGGCGCGAGGGCTCGACATGTTCCGGCGACCTGACGATCGCGATTGAGAGCGGCAGCGTCCCGCTCACGACGACGGCTTGCACTGCAGAGAAGGCCCTTGTATTGCAGCTGGACTGCACCATGCGTCACGTAGAAGCGAGGCATCGAAATACGCTCCTACCGGTCACCATGAGCAGCAGCCAGAACAGCCGGGGGCAGACTAATGAGAGCAGAGGACGAATCGCTTGACAGCTGACCTCACGAGTGGAGAAGCGCATCTGTTCATGCTGCGCGCCCCCGAGAGCTTGCCACCCGAGCTGGTCGCGGAATACGAACGCCTCGTCACGCCAGTCGAACACAAGCGCTACAAGGAGTTTCGCTTCGATCGACATCGGCATTCGTTCTTGCTCACGCGCGTGCTCGTGCGGCTCGTGCTCTCGCATTACACGGACACCGCGCCGAACGCCTGGCGGTTCTCGCTCGGCTCTCACGGCAAGCCCCAGATCGAGAGCCCACCGCCACCATTTGCCCTGAATTTCAACCTCTCGAACACCGAGGGCATGGTGGTGTGTCTCGTGGCGCGAGACATCGAAGTGGGCGTCAACGTCGAGCACACCGAGCGCCATGGCGAGCTCGACTCGATCGCCGAACGCTTTTTCTCGCCGCGGGAAGTCGACGATCTCCGTGCGTTGCCCAAGCCTCTGCAGCAAGATCGGTTCTTCGCGTACTGGACGCTGAAGGAAGCGTACATCAAGGCGCGAGGTCTCGGTCTCGCGATCCCCCTCGATCAGTTTTCGTTCTTGCTCGACGAGGGTGACGGTATCCGGATCGAAACGGATCCGCGCCTGGGTGACGACCCGAGCCTTTGGCAGTTTGGGTGCGTCCCCGTCGACGGACCGCATGCGCTCGCGTTCGCGCTCCGGCGCGAGCGGCGCCCGGGGTTTTCATTGAAGGTCAAAACGTGCGTTGCAACACGAATCGAGAATTTTCTCTAATTCCCGTGGAGGTTCAGGCCGTCTGCTTCGCACTGAACGATTTCGAGCGTACTCTCGCTTGCGAGCTCTCATTCTTGAATCGGGGCCCCGACTCCAGGGAGATGTAGCGTGCACGAGAATGACGACGAGGCTGAAACGTACAAGGTCGTGATCAACCACGAGGAGCAGTATTCCATTTGGCCCGAGGGACGCTCCAATCCTCTCGGCTGGATCAACGTCGGCGTGGCACCGAGCTCACCGTGCGAATCGATCGTGAGAAGAGCGAATTGAGCGCGCTCGACCGGGATTTGACCGCAGCCGCCGAAATTACCTTGGTGGGAAACCTGGAGCTCGACGGCCGCGCTGTCGAGTGCCGCGTGAAGCTCAATCTCGGGACGCGCGAAGGCACGGGGCGCTTGATTCCGCTAACCAGCGTTGGCCAATAGCGCAAAATCGCGCAACGTCTTCTCGTAGGCCCGAGCGAGAGACGAGATCAGCTCTGCATCGTACCTCGATTCTCGATAGAGAATCGAGACCGCGGGCGACGCACCGGTGCGCACCACGACGTGCACATTGTGTCGCGTTCGTGAGCGCGACATCGGTACGACGGATACCTCCAAACCACCCAGCTCGATTTCGTGCTCGAGCTCGCCCTCCAGGAGCTCGTACACAATGTTGAGTCTCGATGTTGCTTCACCGAGCACATGCGACAATACGCAAAGCGACTGATTCTGCTGTGCAAGGCGACAGACTTCCCAGACCTGTTTGATCGTTTCGGCCGGGGCTCTGACGGAGCCGAAATTCATGCGAATTGGCTGCAGGTTGACGCAACATCCAAAAACGTGGCTGTCGCGAGGATCCACTCGGTTGTGCATCGGCGTACCGATCGTAATGTCCAACTCCCCAGTGTGATTCACGAGCGCCACGTACAGTGCCGCAAGATAGATCCCAAACACGCTCACGCCCTCTTGCCGCGCTAGCGCAAACAGACGGGTGACGACCTCTTCTTGCAGCGGAACTTTCGATTCACGAGCCGCGTTCGACGCCGCCTGAGCATCCAGGCCGGGCCCCAGCTCCAAGGGCCGAAATCCCTCCAATGCGCGAGCCCAGTACTTTTTCTGCGCCTCGGCCTCGGCTCCGCGAAGCCACTCCTCTTGCCGTTTCAACAGCTCTCGATAACCCACCGCTCGGCCTTCACCGCCACGACCTGCATACAGCTTCGCGATTTCAGCGACGGCCAGACGTACAGTCCAACCGTCGCACACCAGATGGTGGGCCACGACCAGGAGCGCGTGATCTTCTGCATTCAGCTGATACAGGACGGCGCGGATCAACGGTCCTGCGCCCATGTCGAAGTGCTCACCTTCGTCGAGCCCCGCTTGCTGCACGAGGCGCGCCTCGGATGATTCGACCGGGCCCGCGAGCTCTCGCAGTGCCAGGGTGATCTCGACACGGTCCAGAATCCGCTGCGACCAAACTCCGCCTTCACTTTGAAAGACCGTTCGCCACGCCTCGTGCCGCATCACGACTGCGTTCAAAGCGGTCCGCAAACGCCCGACGTCGACCCGCCCCTTGAGCCGCAAGAGGACACTGTTGTTGTAAGCCGCGTTGGCTGCATCGCCCGGACACTCACGAAGTACACGCCTCTGCGCGTCCGACAAAGCCGACACGGCGACCCTCGATACCTCCGGCGTGGCCGGTTCGGGCGCCCGTTCGAGCTTTGCGTCCACTTCCTCTTCGCTCATCGAGTGAACTTGCTCCCAGAGCTCGGCGATCCTCATCGCTTGTCCACGCTCCTTCTCGTTCTCGATGATCACCTTCGCGACGCCTCGTACGGTCGGTGAGGCGCCAAAAAAGCTGGCCAACGGGATCCGGACCTGAAACACCGCCTGAAGCTGGGCGACGACTTCGGTCGCGAGCAAGGAGTGTCCACCCAAGGCGAAGAAGTCGTCGGTTGCGCCGACCCGGTCGACACCCAATATTTCCTCCCAAGTGCGTGCGATCGTGCGCTCGATGGCGTCTCTCGTTTCAACGAACTCTTGGTCGCTCGCGAACCGCGAATGACCGACGCGCGGAAGACGAGATGAATCGAGCTTACCATTGAGCGTCACCGGCAAATGCGAGACGAGGACCACCGCGGAAGGAACCATGTATTCAGGGAGTCGGCTCTTCAGGAGATCCTTCAGCTCGCCACCGAGGCTCTGTGCGAGCTGTTTCAACAATGGGCTCGACACCGAGTCCGTCGCTGGCACGCGCCGGTAGAGCTCATCGAATTCAGGAACGCGATGCGGGCGGAGAGCGCCCGCGCCTGGCTTGATGAATAGAGCATCGAATCGGTCCAGACGATCGAGGCTGGGCCGCAGTTGAATCTCGTACCCGTGTTCATGCCCCTTCTTCGACAGATCCTCGGGCTCGACACCGGCCTCCAGCTCTTTCAAGGCAAGCGAAAGCTCCTTCACCTCTCCGATCGGATCGACGTTCTCGAGCTGTGTTGCCAACCACGCAGGACCGACCAGACGCGCGTTGGGGATCGATCGGAAGAGCACCGCGGCTTCGCCGTCGAGCCTGAGCTGCCCGTCCCACTCGCGTTGGACGAGAGGAGTCGGTGCTTCCGCCGGAGGATGGTTGAACAACGTGACGTCGAAACGAAATCGAACCAGCTCGTTCTGACAAAACCCACGCTTCAACGTAATCTCTGCGTGGCGGATGTGCTCCAAGCGATCAGCCAGAGCGAGGAAGTACTGCGGCTCGAAGCAAAGCTCGCTGTCCAGCTCAATCCGCTGCCGGACCCTGCTGGCCCACTTGGCGGCGGGTTGCCCGGGCGCGGAGCGGAAGTGCGCGACGGACGCATGTAAACATTCCAACAATCGCCGATCTCGAACATCACCGAGGAATATCCTTCCGACCTCCGTGAGCCGAAGCTGCGCCAGCCGCATCACGCGCTCGAAATATTCGGTGTCGGCGAAATATTGGATCACTGAGTTGAGCAAGATGACGTTGAACTTCGCGTCTCCCAACACCTCGAGCTCGTGTGCCTCGCACTCGAGCAGCTCGACTCTATCCTCGAGGCCGGCACCGGCGATGACACGGCGCGTGTCATTCAGGATCGCGGACGAAAAATCGGTTCCCACATAGCGTTCGCAGTGAGGAGCGAGATTGAGTAGCAGCATCCCAGTGCCGCACCCGATCTCCAAGATCGTGCGTGGTTTCCAGGACCTGATTTTTTCGCAAATCGCGTCCACCTGCTCCTGGACATCGCGCTCCGACATCGGCTCGCCGGTGTAACTGCTCTTCCAACTATTGGCGGCAAGAGAGTTCTGTTCGCCCGATGGCTCCGCGTAGGCACTCTCGAACACCTTGCGCCAATTCTCGCTCCACTGGCGATACTGCGACTCTCTGACCGACTCGAGAAACAGCGGGTCGACGACCGCGTACGCAGAGAGGGTCGCTTTTTCCCCTCCCTGCTGCGGCTCTGCTCTGCTGAGGCAGACGTGTGCGTGATGGATCGCGGGATGTGAGGTGAGCACCTCCGCCACCTCACGGGTCTCCACACGGTAGCCCCTGACTTTGAGCTGACCGTCCTTGCGGCCGATGAAATGAATTTCGCCGTCCGGCGAGCGTCGCGCCAGATCTCCGGTCTCGTACACGCGCTCTCCGGCGCGCCCTGAGTGCTCGTCCGGGCGGAACTTTTCCGCGGTCGCGCCCGGACGGCCGAGGTAACCGCGCGTCACCGAGTGACCGCCGATGATCAATTCTCCCGCCACGTCGGGCGGCGCAATCTGCTGTCCGAGGGCTTGAAGATAAGTATAGACGTGCGCGAGCTCTCGACCGAGGGGCACGGCCGTCGAGCTCTCGTGACTGGACTCCGGATCCTGCGCGAAGACACCCACGGCGGTCTCCGCGGGCCCGTAATGATTGACGAACCGAGCGCCTCGGATCCGCTTCAGCAATGCCAGGGGGGCGGCTTCGCCGCCGAGGATGAGTTGCTTCCGTGGCATGAGCGCTGAGCTGTGCGGGTGAGCGAGCAGCGCCATGAGGTGCGATGGGACGGTCTTTAGAAAATCGATGCCCCAACGCTCGATATACGACCCGAGCCACGCCGCATCGATCGCGTGAACGCGAGATGCAATATGCAGACAACCTCCGACAAGCAAGGAGGGAAAGAGCATCGTATAAGCCAGGTCCGCGCTGAAAGTGGTGACGGCCAAGAAATGGTCCAACGCGCGAAAATCGAGCCGCTCACCGATCGCGACCGAGTAGTCGTACATTTGCCGGTGCTCGACCATCACCCCCTTCGGAGGACCGCTCGTCGCGGAGGTGAATACGACGTACGCGAGCTGATGAGGATGAAGTTGCTGCGGCACGCTGATGACCCAGGAAGCTGGGCCTGAAACCGCACCGCGAAAATCGAGGGCCCGACCACCGAAAGCGCCCTTTTGGCCGGATCGACAGATCACCACGGCCGGTCGAAGCGTCTCCAGGACTTCGGCGATGCGCTCCTCGGGCCACTGGACGTTGATCACCGAAAATGCCGCTCCGATGTGCCAAGCCGCCAGCATCGACGGAACGAGGTCGATCGAGCTCGGAAGGATGATCGCAACGACGGAATCGCGCTGTGCCCCCCGCGCGCGCAATTCCTCGGCGACCCGTGAGATCTGACGGACGAGCCCGCCGTAGGAGAGCTGCCCGTCTTCGCCGACGACGGCGAGCGCGTCTGGCCTCAGCGCACCATGTCGATGGACGTGTTCGACCAGCGATCGAAACTTCGGTTCGGTAGTCGCTCGCGCGGCGCGCCCGATAGTTGCTCGAAGCTCCACGGGCGTCGCGTCGATATTCACCAACGCCGCGTCGGGCACTCGAGCGAGGTCGCTCGAGATCGCCTTCAGACGATCGAGCATTTGACCGCAAAACGCGTCGGAATAATATCCAGGATCGTACTGTACGCCGATGTGGATCGCTTTCTTGGATAGCGTGCAGAGCAACTTGAGCTCTTCGCCCGCCGTCCCGAATAGACCCCCGGGCGGGATCTTCAAGCTCGTCAGCCCGACCTCGGCGAGGTCGACCCATTCGAAGGCAATTCGCGCATTGACGGCGACGGGCTCACGGTTCGTACCCAACGTTTCCACGAAAGGATGCTGTTCATCGAGCAGCAGGAGTCGCGCGTGCAATTTGCGGAAGTACGCGCTCGCGCGCATCGCCGGCTCGAGCGAGATGGCCAGCGGCAAATGTTGCGCGAACGCGCCGACCGAACCCTTCAACTCCGGAAAACAACGCGCGTCATGAGAGACGGCAAAAGCGACGGACGAACAATTCGCGGTCCGCCACAGACAGATCGCCCATATTCCGACGAGAACGTCCTGAAGATTGACTTCCAATCGACGCGCGAGTGGCTCGAGCAAATCGCGATCGATCGAAAACGACGTTTCGCGATGCCAGCCGAACCCCTTCGGCGGCGTCTCGCGTCCCGGCAAAGTCGTTCCTGCTTCGCAGGCGGAAAGAGCGTCCACTTCACCCTGCCAGAACGCTTTGCCTTCGAGCGCCTCGCTGGTCTCGAGCAAGCCGGATTGCCATTCGGCGTAGTGGAGGTACTGCGTCGACGACGCCGGCTCGGAGCGTTTCGAGAGGATCCCGTCGATCTCCTGGACGATGTTCAGCATCGAGACCGCATCCGCCTGCGAGGCAGGTACGCTGGCGATGAACGCCGCGACGAAGTCGCCGCGCAAGAGCATCGCGAGCCGGATGCCGGGCCTCTCTGCCCGCCTGGTCACGGCCGCACGTTCGGTCGCCGCAACGTCCTCGACTTGGCGCTGCAACTCCCCCGCAGCGTCGAGCCGAACGGAGCAGAAGGAGCTCGGCTGCCCCGGCTGCACGATCTGCCTCGGCTGTTCGAGCTCCTCGTACTCGACGAACACCGTCCGAAGTGCTTCATGTCGTCGGATGATCTCCTCGAAGGCACGCTCCAAGGCGGCAACCGAAATCTCGTTTTCACACACGACAGCGATCTGAGAACACGCCCGCTCGCCCAGAACGAGTCGCAGCTGCTGCCGAGTTAGCTCGTATGCGTGGAGGCTCACGATAAGATCACTAAGACTTCTCTAGTGCCCGTAAAAGACTCGCGGCCGTGAAGCGTCAGCAAATTATCGATCAAGAGAACGTCCCCGGCGCGGTAGTGAACGGGAACGATGTGAGCACGGTAGACTTCATGAATATGTTCGATGACTTCGTCGGGAATGACTCCCCCATCTCCGTAGTGAGCTTGGCGCGGCAACAGGTCGTGATAGAGCGATCGCAGAGCGTCGCGCACCGCGGGCCGATGACTCGCAACGTGGAACATGTGCGCCGAGTTGAACCAGAGCGCGTCGCGGGTGACGGGGTGGTGCATGACCGCCGGCAACTTGCGTCGCGTGGACAACCCACCGTCTTCCCGCCAGATCATTTCGGCGCCCGTCAGCCTCCCGATCTCGTTGACTCGCTCTCGATCATCGGTCTGATACACTTCCTGCCACGACAAATCAGTCCCCGCGTGAAAGTTTCGCACGTAGAGCACGCCGCGCCGAATCATCTCCTTTCGAACCGCCGGATCGATTCGCCGGTAGATCTTGCGCATGTCACCGAGGGTCGTCGCTCCCCCGCGTTCGGCAGGTTTCAGGCAGCAAAAGAAGATTAACCCCGGCCAGCGCGTGAAATACGCGCACTCGTTGTGCAACATGATGTTTTGATCAGCGGGATATTCGGTCGAAGTGTAGACGCCGTCCAACACCTTCGTCCTCGGTGTCGACTTCTCCGAGTAGTCCAGCGGCGGTGCGTCCAATCCGCGTGCGAGCGCCAGGAGCTGCTCCGCCGATCGAATGCCGAACCCTCGCCAGAGTATTGCGCCGTGGCGATGCAACATCTGACGGATCCGCACCCGGTTCTTTTGAAACCATGCCGCCAGATGGACGTCGCTGGAGGTCGCTCGGTAGACCAGCGGCCAATCGGGCACCCCGAAGCGGTCCTCTTCTCGGACACTCTCGCGATCGACCTCGACGCCCTTCGGCTGCTGCAAGACGCGTTGAAAGAGTCTTCGTCCCGCCCCGGTCCACGCGGGTCGAACCTCGGCGGGCTTGTGGCTCACGAAGTCGACCTCGAGCTCGTCCAGCGCCAGAGCCGGCGCCTCCACGATTTGGCCGAGAACGCGCTCCAGCTGCAGTGCCAAATTCTCGATGGTTTCGGGGTTGAAGAGGTCGGTCTTGTACTCGACATCCACGACGAACTTCGTCTGGAGCATCCCCATACGAAGCGTCAGGTCGCGATAGGCAAAGCCGCGGTTGATCTCGATCGGCCGCCACTTCACGCCCGGAAAATCCAGATAGTCGCGCGTCGGCTCGTTGAAATAGGTCAACATCACCTGAAACAGTGGGCTCGTCTCGGAGCCTCGGCGGGGATTCAGTGACCTTACGATTTTTTCAAAGGGCACATCTTGATGCGTCAGCGCCTGCTCGACCGTGTTTCTCGTGCGCTCGATGAGCTCTAGACAAGACGGGTTCCCCGAGAGCCTCAGCCGCAACACCAACGTATTGACGAAAAGTCCGATCAAGGATTGAGCATCCTGGGTTCGTCGATTCGCGACCGGCGTGCCCAGCATGACTTCGGTTTGCGCGCTCCACCGCGATAAGACCGCTGCCACTCCGGAAACCAGAAGCGTGAACAGCGTGGTCTGCTTCGATGCCGCCAGGCTCGTCAGAGCATCGACCAGCTCCCGAGGGAGGTCGAAGGTATGCGTCGCCCCTCGATGGTCCGCCGAAGCCTTGGGTTTCTTGTCCGGAACGAAGGGAGGCGCGCTTCCGGCGTCGTCGAGCTGCGACCGCCACCACTCGAGGTCGTCCGCCATCTCTCGCGAATCGGCGTGAGACCTTTCCCAACGGACGTGGTCCAAGTATTGCCCGCCGAGCGCGGTGAGCGGATCGTCTCGGCGGTAATAGTGATGCACGACCTCGCGGACGAAGAGCCCCAGGGACCATCCGTCGGCGATGATGTGATGCATGGTGACGAGCAGCGCATGGTCGTCGGGAGCGAGTCGAAACAGATTCGCGCGGACGAGCGGGAGGACCGACAGATCGAATGATTGATTCGCTGCGGAGCGGAGGCGTTCTTCCAGCTCGGCCTCGGATACCTCGGCGCGCTCCATTCCGATCGTCAAGTGGGGCTCGACGATTTGTACGGGCTGACCGGCGCGCATCACGAATCGCGTGCGGAGCATTTCATGCCGGGCGATCACGCGATTGATCGCGGCCTCGAACGCATCAGCGTCGAAACGACCTTCGATACGCACCGCGATCGGGCTGTTGTACGTCGGATTACCGGGATCGAGTTGATCGAGGAACATCTGTCGCTGTTGCGTAAAGGACAGCGGGCCCTCGGTCGCGCGACTGCGCCGGGCCGTGAGCTTCGCCTTGAGCGCCGCTTGTTGGGCCGGTGACAATCCTCTCAATCGATCGGAGAGATTTTTCCGACCTTCGTCTGTCACTCGGCCCCTAACAACTCGTCGAGCTCTTCCTGCGACAAGCCTTCGAGCTCGCTCACCAAATCATCGAGCTCGTCTTTTTCACGCCCGCTCGGAGCCAAGCGCACCACGGCATCGGCCAACCCGGCCACGGTCGGCGCCTCGAAGAGGAGCTTGAGCGGGAGCGCAACCCCGAATTCTTTCTCCAACTTCGCCATCAACTGCGTGCCCAGCAAGGAGTGGCCTCCCAGCTGAAAGAAATTATCGATGACGCCGAACGTACCGGGCTCGAGCGAGAGCAGGTCGGCCCATGCTCGTGCGATCGTCCGCTCCTCGAGCGTTCGCGGTTGCAGGTGGTCGCCGGTCGATGTGTCCAGCGCGCCGGTCAAGCTCTGCAAGCTCGAATAGTCGACTTTCCCGCGGGCGTCGCGGGGGAGGCGATCGAGCTCCGAGATCGCCAGTGGGATCATGAAACCCGGCAGCATTTCGCCGAGCGCGCGCCGCACATCGACGGCGCTCACTCTGGGCTCGCCGCACACGTAACAGGCCGCGAAATCGCCGCGCGCTGAGCGGTAGACGGCGCCCGCCTGCACACCCGGAATCGTGTGCAACTTCTTCTCGATCTCGTCGAGCTCGATCCGATATCCATTGAACTTGATCTGTCGATCGCGGCGGCCGGCGTAGACCCACTCACCGTGGTCGTTCAGATAGGCCCAGTCACCCGTGCGATAGACGCGCTCTCCGGCAGACGCCGGCGTCGGGTGTGGAAGGAAGCGTTCTGCCGTCAGCGCGGGCTGCCGATAGTATCCGCGCGCCAAGCTGTGTCCGCCCACGAAGAGCTCGCCCGCGACCGAAACCGGTGTCTGCTCGAGTGCGCCGGTGAGGCTCGAGATCCAGACGCCGCCGAGCGCGCGACCGATCGGCACGCACTCTCCACGGTCGAGCGAAGCGCCCAGAGTCGATTCGAACGCCGACACGGCCACCGTCGTTTCTGTCGGGCCATACGTATTCAGGACGCGCAGCGTGCGCGAAGCAGGCGATCCCACGCGAATCGTATCCGACCATCTTTGCCACGCGGCCGCATGCGCCTGTTCCCCTCCGATCACGATCGTATGCAGACAATCAGGGACCGATGCCTCGCAATGCCCCAGCGAAGAGGCCAGCATCTGCCAAACCGACGTCGGGAGGTCCACCACCGTGATCGCCTGGTCCCGAACGGTCGTGAGGAAGGCGCGAGGTGAATCCAGCAAGCTCTCCCCTCGCACGATCAAAGTACCGCCGTCGATCAGAGTCGGGAAGATCTCTTCCACCGACGTGTCGAAGGAGGGCGTCGCGAACTGCAGCACGCGATCTTGCGAGGACAACGCAAGATATTTCCTCGCGTTGTGAACGAAGCCGGAGAGTGCCCGATGCGTGATCACGACGCCTTTTTGGCGACCCGTGGAGCCCGAGGTAAAGAGTACGTAAGCGGCCTGCTCCGGGTGCAAGAGGACGTCGACCCGGAAGGCGGGAGGCTGGGTGAGAATATCCCTCACCTCCTCTTCTCCGATGAGGACCGTGGCCCCCGCTTGCTCCATGAGCTCACGCTGGAGCGCGGGCGGATTGCCGGGGTGGAGCGCCAGGTACGTGCAACCCGCGCGCATCACGCCCAGCATGGCCACGATGCTATTCATGCCGGGCGACAAACATAATGCGACCAAGGATTCCCGAGAGAATCCTCGCTCGCGCAGATGGAATGCGAAGTGTTCGACCCGCCGCCATAACGCGCCGTAGCTGAGTTGGAGAGATCCGTCGAGGGCGGCGATCGCGTCCGGATTCCGCAGAACCGAGCGGCGCACCGACTCGACGACGGAGACAAACTCCGGTGTTGCGCGGTCATCTGCGTGCGCCGAGTCGAGTAATCTCTGCTCCGTTGGTGTCAACATGGCCACCGCGGAAATCGTCTGCTCGGGATCGGCGATCAGCGCGTCGATCAAAAGCTCCCAGTGCGCCAGGATCCTTTGCCGGATTTGCTCGGGAAATACGCTCTCGTTCAGATCCAGCCAAAAGCGCAGCTGGCCTCCGGGAGCGCGAACGACTTGTAGAGTCAGCGCCTCGAATTCCTCCGGGCCCGTCAGCATCTCCACTTCCGTGGCGAAGCCGGCGAGCTTGCCGAACTCTCGAGTCTGATAGTTGAGCACGACCGAATACATCGGCCGACCGGGTGAGTTCGCGGTCACGTAGCGTGTGTGGGGGAGGCAGGCACGAATTTCTCCCATCACGCTCCCGAATACGGAGCGGAAAGTATCGCGGTCGGTCACGTCCACGTGCAGCGGACACACGCTCATCAAGAGGCCCACCGTCTGCGCCAGAGACGCAGTGGCGCGATTGTGAAATGGGACGCCGATTGAAAACGCCCGAGAGCCCGATACTCGGAGGATATAGGAGCTCAACAAGGTCAGAGACAGGCCCATCAAGGACTGGTCCAGCGAGAACGAGGCAAACTCTTTTCTCTGAGCCAGCGCCACGAGGGCGCGTTCTTGAAGCTCTGTGAGCGGGATCTCGATCCGTTTGACACCGACGGTGCCACCGTCCACGGGCCTTCCATAGAACGAGAGCGTGTCCAGCCGGCGGGCGAGCTTCTTCTCCCAGTAGGCTTTGGCCGCTGCTCCCTCGGGCCCGTCTTGAAACTTTCGATCCTGGTGAGCGAACGCCTGGAACTGAGGATACTCGCCGAGCTTCGACTCCAGAGCGTTTTGCAGCCGCTGGAAAATCTGCCCGAACGACCAGGCATCCGTCGCGATATGATGCAGGCCGAGATAGAAAGCGTAGAGGTCCGACTTCAACCGCGCGAACGTGGCGCGGCAGAAACCTCGATCCAATTCCCAGGGACGGCGGAGCTCCGACTGGACGAGCTTCTGCCATTCGAGCTCCGGCTCGTCCGAGGCGGTCAGATCCACGAAGCTCCATGCGCCCGCTTCCGCCGCCAAGATTTCCATCTTGGGCAGCCCGGCCCTCAGCGTAATGCGACCGCGCAGAACATCGGTGCTGCGCATGACCGATTGCCAGGCGAGCTCGAAGCGACGTTCGTCCACGGGCCCCTGGATCAAACAGTTCAAGCCCTCGTTGTAGATCGTCGCGTCGCCGTGTAACTCTTGTCCCATCCAGACCAAAAGCTGGTTCTTCGTTAATTCTTGCTCCGGAAGCTTCGATCGAAGCGCCTGCACGGACGCCGCGTAGCTCGACAGAGATCGAGACGTGGATTTCGAGATCTCTTTGGCCAGCTGCGCGAAAGCGTCGCCCATGTCTTTCACGGTCGCCGGCGAGAAGAGCCCCTCAGGAAAGGTGATCGTCGTCGCCAGGCTTTGGTCCTGCTCGACCATGACAACCGAAAAATTATAGTTCGCGATCGGCGGCTCGACCTCGAGCGCCGTCGTCTCGACGCCCGCGAGGTTGGGCGCGTAGGCCCCCCGCGATCTCAGAGAGATGGTGGCACGAACCAGAGGCATTTCTCCGGCCGAACGCGTCGGCCTGAGCATCTCCACGACCTTCGAAAATGGCATGGCTTGATGCTCGAGCGCATCCAGCACACGGTCCCGGAGCTGCGAAATGAGTTGCTCGAAGGTCTGGTCATCGCCGAGGACACTCCGGATGACCACGGTATTGGTGAACATTCCCAGGATATTCTGAACTTCCTGGCGCACGCGATTCGCCACCGGCATGCCGACGACGAGGATCTTCTGTCCCGACCAGGCGAAGAAAACCGTCTTCCACAGCGCGAGCAGCACCATGAACAGCGTCGCGTTGTTCGTGCTCGCAACCGCTCTCAACGCTGTGACTATCTCCGCCGGAATGTCGACTCGGACCGAGGACGCTGCCCGCTTCGTCAGATCGACCGCCGAGGCGCCTCGAACGGGCAACACGAGCTCGGGGCAACCGTCTGCAAGGGCTGAGCGCCAATAGGCGGCGTCTCGACTGAATCCATCCTTCGCGAGCGCCTTGCGTTCCCAAGCCGCGTAGTCGCCGTACTGGAGCGCGGCCTGGCGAAGCTCATGGCCGGTGCCGCGTCCGCTGTGCTCGGCGTAAGCTTCTTCGAGCTCACTGAAGAAGAGATCGATCGAGCGTCCGTCGCAGATACTATGATGTGCGACGATCACCAGGACGGATTCCTGCTCGTTCACGGAAACCAAAGTGGCTCGCAAAAGCCGATCCTCGAGCAGATTGAACGGCGTTCGCACCAGCCGGTCGATGATGCGCGCGACGGCGGAGGCCTCGGCTTCGATGTGCTCGAGCTCGACGCGAGCTGCCTCGTCGAACACCGCGTAGGGAAGTCCGCCCTTCAGCGCGAAGCGCATGCGCAATACTTCGTGTCCGGCGACCAGGGCATCGAGGGCCTTCTGCAAGGCGTCGGCATCGAGCCGCCCTTTGATACGAAATGCCGCGGGGACGTTGAACGCTGCGCTGCCAGGCGCCACTTGCTCGACGAGCCACAGACCTTCTTGCGCGAGCGAGATCGGACAATCCACATCCCGCGGCCGGGGAACCAAATTCGTCCCCTGTTCCCGCAGTTGTTTTTGGAGCTGCTCGAACAATTGTCGCTTTGCTGGCGACAAGGTGTCGATGCGAGTTTTTTGTCCGTCCGTGCTCATCTGCTCTCGGCTTCGCCGGGCACGCCGAGCGGGTCGCGCCCCTCTACACACGCGATGATTGCTGGTTCGATGAACCTTCCGGAAAACTGGAGTGGGCTCGCGGTCATCGCCAACGCCTGAAGTTTCTCGACGTGTTTCCCACACTCTTGTGCGGTTGCAATGCCTATGGTGGGTGACAGCGCGTCGTCCGTCGCGGTCAACAATGCCGACAGAGCACACGCAGGAATGATGTCAGCTTGTCGAAGCGGAACCGACAGCGCGCGTTCTCCCAGCCACGCCTCGATCGCCTCCGGAACATACAAGTCACGCGCCATGGGGCGCGGCGTGCGGAGCAGGCCCCCGGTGGTAATCAAGATGTCTTTCTTCTCGCAGATCCGCTTCCACGCGGCATCGATGTCGAAGCAATACGGTGCAGAATCGTCGACCAGCAGGGTCCGAGGTCTCAAGCGATTGACATCCAAAACGCCTTCGGCGTTCGTGGCTCCAACGATCAGAGTGGCCTCATAAACCTCGTGCGGCAGCGCTCCGGGCGAACCGTTCGCCGAGCGAACGCGGAGAGGGTGAAATTTTTCCCCCAAGCGACCCGCGATTTCATCAACGTGACTGCGGCGATCGTAAACGTCACACAAAAGCAATTCCTTCGGTGCGAGGCCGCGCGCCAGCAGGGTCTCCGCGACGGCTGTGCCGATCGAGCCCATCCCCACGATGGCGACGCGTTCGTCCGACATCTGCCGCTTCGCCGCAGCGAGGATGCCCTGGACCGCGAACAATATGCTGGCTGTCGTCGTGGCGTGCCCGGTAGTGACTCTCATGCGGCTTCCCGCCGAGCAAAGCGCAGCGCGGAGCTCGTGTCCCTGAGCGGTTGCTGACCCGAGCAGCCCGGTCAGCGAGACAACCGATGCGCCGATCTCTCGTGCGACCTCGACGGCCTCGAGGAGGCGATTGGCGAGACATGCGTGACCGTAAATCTGATTCGCAAGAATCGGGATCCAGATCGACGCGAGGCGCCCAAGAGGCGTGTCGGTGATCGACGCGACCTCCGGGGCTCGTCCGAGCTCGGCCGCTAGCTTTGGGTCCTGCAACAACGGCGATAGCTCGTTCGGGAATGTAGAGAGGGCTGCGGCTCGCACGCCAGCGAGCGCTCCCGCTCGAATTTGCTCGAGCAACGAGCAGCGATGCACGTGCACGTCGTTCCGCCCGCTCGGAACAGCGGGCGATGAAGGTGCGATTCGAGGCCGCGACTCACCCGACCGAATCGAAAAGGCGAGCTTCGCGACCGTGGGATTCAGAAACAGCGCGCGCAGCGGAACTTCCCAACCCACGCGCTCCGACAGGAGAGACACCAGGCGAATCGCCGCGAGCGAGTGTCCACCGAAGTCGAAGAAGTTATCGTGGCGACCCACCGGCTTTTTTGAAAGGACCTCTTCGAACAGAGCGCACAGCTCGGACTCGCGTTCATCCTGGGGGCGAACGTAGTCGTCGTCGGTTCGCGATCGATATCCGCTTGGGTCGGGCAAGGCCGCACGGTCTACTTTGCCGTTCGGGGTCAAGGGCATCGCGCCTAGACGAACGCAAATCGCCGGCATCATATAGTCGGGAAGCCGGTTCTTCAGGGACAGCCGGAGGTCGCGTTCTGAAAAATCTTCCGGTTCGCTGACCACGTATGCCACCAAATTCTTGTTGCCGTGCTCATCATCCCAAGGAACCACGACCGAGGTACGCACTCCCGGAAACGACTCGATGCAGGCTTCGATCTCGCCGGGCTCGATCCGATATCCCCGAATTTTGACCTGCTGATCCACACGCCCAATGAAGCAAAAGCCATCCGTTTTCGTGTAGACCAGCTTATCTCCGGTCCGATAAAGGCGCGCTCCCGGAGATGTGCCGTGAGGGCTGGGAACAAAACGCTCGGCGGTCATCGCCGGCTGCGCCTGATAACCGTGCGCGAGCCCGACGCCGCCGATATAGATCTCGCCGGGCATCCCCCCAAGGACATTTCGCAGCTCGGTATCGAGCAGAGAAAACTCTACGTTCGATAGCGGCCAACCGAGAGGTGTTCTCCCGCTCGTGGGACTGTGCTCATCGACCGAGAATTCCGTCGCAGTGACCGCGGTTTCGGTGGGGCCGTACTGGTTGACGATGCGAGCTTGTGGACCGAACCCTTCCCTCGCCAGCGCACAGTCCTCGTAAGCGAGCGGTTCACCGTTGACGAAAATCAGGCGGAGCGTGCTTCGATCGCCAGGGACTCGTTTCGCAGTTTCTGCGAGCTCGGCGAGAAACCTCGGCGTGGTCGCCAGAATTGCGGTGACGCTCTCGTCTTCGATGAGACGCAGCAACACACGCGGATCGCGCGCATCTGCGGAAGGGACGAGCACCACGCGGCACCCATGAATCAAGGGCCCGAACAGGTCCTCGAGCGACGCATCCGAAATCAGACTTGCGGTTTGCAGAACGACTTCGCGAAAAGAGAGCTTGTATTTCTTTCCGACGTGCTCGAGGTGATTGAGCGTTCCGCGATGGTGTGCCACCACGCCCTTGGGAGCGCCCGTCGATCCGGAGGTATAGACGATGTACGCGACACTGTCGGGACACACGGGAACCGAAAGCGGCGCGGGACTCATCCGGCGAAGCTCCACCGCCAGCTCCTCGAGCAAGACGACGCGGGCGTGACCACTGGGAATCGCGCCAGCAAGCTCCTCCTGGCTCACGACAAGGGCTGAGGACGAGCGCTCGAGGATCTGACGAAGTCGGTCTTCGGGATAAATCGGATCCAGCGGCACGTAGGCGGCGCCCGATTTCAATATCGCCAGCAACGCAACCACGGTTTCGGGCGATCGTCGAAGGAATACTCCGACAGCGTCGCCACGGCGAACGCCATGCTCTCTGAGGACACGGGCGAGTTGATTCGACCGCTGGTCCAAGCTCCTGTAACTGAGGTGGCGACCCAGGTAGGAGAGCGCAATCGAATCGGGATTGCGCCGGGCACACTCTTCGAACCGCCGGTGCAGAGTATGTCGAGCACTCGAGCTCGAGAGGAGCTCGCGAGAAGTCAATGAGGGTGCAGCCGCCGCCGAACGCCGTCCGACGGGCGCCAGAGCGGCGATGGTTCGATCTGGGTTTTCCGCTATCGCGTCGAGCAGCGCACGGTATTCGGCGACGAATTGTTCGGCGAACGCTGCACCAAACAACGCCGTTCGATATTCGAGATAGCCGCTCAAACCGGAATCTGCTTCGTGAAAATCGAGCAGCAGATCGAACTTCGCGGTGCCGTTGTGAAACGGAAGTATTTCCAGCTCCACATCTGACAGTCTGACAGGCGCAAAGGACGTATTCTGTAGAACGAACATGACCTGCGCGAGAGGCTGACGCTCCAAGTCACGCTCGGGGTTCAGCTCCTCGACCAGGCGGGCAAACGGAGTATCTTGGTGTTCGAATGCCTGGAGTGCCGTGGCACGAGTTTCCGACAAATAGGCCCGAAAGGTCGACTGGTCCGTGACGTGTGCCCTGAGCAGCACGGTATTGACGAAAAAGCCGACGAGCCGCTGAGCATCGACGTTCGTTCGATTGGCCACAGGCACGGCGACCAAGAACGAATGTTGGCTGGAGCTTCGATACAGGAGGATCTCCCAGGCCGCCACCAGGACCATGAACAGAGTCGCCCGCGATTCGCGAGCGAGCGCCGTGAGCTGCCCCGTCGTCTTCGCCGAAATCCGACATTCTTGGCGTGCTCCGCCGAATTGATCCCGCGCGAGGAGACCTGGTTGTCGACCAAACGACAGGTGATCGGGAACATCGCTCAGTTGACGGCGCCAATACTCGAGCGCTTTGTCCAAGTGCTCGCCGCTGTGCCGGCGTTGGCGCTCGACATAGTCCGCGAAACGAACGGGAGGTCGAGGCAGCGGCGGTTCCCGGTTCGAGCGAAGCGCTTCATAAACGAGGACCAGCTCCTCCAGCAAAATTGCCAGCGATCCGCCGTCCGCGATGATGTGATGAAGACATACCAATATCCTGAAGTCTTCGTCCGCGACCTGATACAGCCGCACCCGCCAAAGCGGCGGGCTGTCGAGCGAGAAACGGAGCGCCGCTTGCTCTTTTGCGAGGGCTTCTGCGTCGGTCACCGGACGCGGGCTCGAACGCAAATCGAAGGACTCGAAATCCACGTCCAGCCCTCCCGCCGAAGACTGCGTCGGCCCACCCAGATCGACTTTCATCGACAACCGGAGCGCGTCGTGACGGCCCATCAGAAATTGGAATGCGGCCTCGAGCACCGCGATCGACAGCCGTCCTGATAGTCTGGCCAAGATCGGGATGTTGTAGGCTCCGCGGGTGTCGTAGAGCTGTTCGATGACGAAGAGCCGTTCCTGGGCGAACGACAGCGGAAAGCTCGCGGTATCGACGGGGCTCAGGCCTGGAGCGTTTTCTCGGTCGGCAAGAGGGCTCTCGACGCCGCTCGTGCCCAACATTTGCTTCAGCAAGGCGAGCTTTTTCGCCTCGACCGCGTGCCGGCTCGATTTGCCCTGGCCGCTCGCTTCCGAGGCACCCCCGCCTCGATCCGTCGTCGCTCGGCCTCGCGGCCTCACTTGGTCACCATCACCAATCGTGAGGCCCAATGCCAATGGTTATTCAGCAAAGTCAGTACTTGGAGTCTATATAGGTGTGGAATTGGGGGTAGTTCGGGAAGGCTCAGCTCGACCTTTTGCTCCACGGCTGAGCCGCCGCTGCACCAAATCGGGAAGGTATCCGGTTGGACGACGACGCCATGACGACTTCCCACTAGCGTCACCATTCCCGCTCCGCACCAAGTGTCGGACGATTCGCTCCGGATCGAGAGCGTCAGGCAAGCGCTTTTTCCGAATGCAACTCTCGCCGGTGAATCCAAAGTGATCGTTGGAAATCCGGTGACCAGAGGCTTATCGGCGACGATGTCGCAGCGCGGACACTCCGAAAAGACACGTGCCGGTGCAGAGCCGGAATCGTAGGTGCGTTCCGTCGTCGGCGTGAGTCCACACGACGCACAAGGGACGCTGACGGTATGCGCAAGATGGTTTTCGGAGCCCCACAGAGCCATGGACCACATGCCGACCAGCTCGAGGCCGAGCGCGTCTTGGCAACAGCTCAGTTGGGCCGCGGCCCAATCATCGAGAGTCTTGGCGACCACAGGCTCCACTGTGCGCGCGTCGATGAGAACTGCCCTATTCTCGAGGCGATCCAGTTCTTGGCTGAGCCGAGCGACCGCGTCGGACGCCGCGATCAAACCGACCTTGCTTTCGTCGAAAGCGGGTGACCAAGAGCTGACAATCTGTCGCACGCTGCGGGCGCCGTCGAGCATCGCCGGGGAGACGCGGACGCTCCGGCTTTGGCTGACGTTCAGATGAAGCGATGCTTCGTTCGTCGCCTGCTCGAACCAAATTTCGGTTTCCCGAGAGTGTTGGTATTGTGCCTTTATCGACAGATCGTTCGGAGCACCGTCGTGCATGACGTAGACGGTTTGACTCCCGACCCCGATTTCATCCGCGGGCACGGGCACCAAAATTCTCCGGAACGGAACCCGAGCTTCTCCCCCTCCCAGAGTGGTGCAGTAGCTCGGTTTTTCGCCGCCCATCGACTCGAGAGCATGGTCGGTGACCCAATCCCTCCATCGACCGCTCCCAGAGATAATCTCCGGATCGCCGAGCAAGAAGTACGGATACTCGACGGCTGCGTGCCGGCGCACGGAATTCAAACGTGTTGCTGCTTCGCCGAGGGTCGAGGACGTCAAGAGCGCCCAAAAAATGTCGATATTGCACTCGCCCCGCACCAGGGTCAGGCCGTCGCTAACGAGCACCGCGGAGGCGGGGCCGGCGAGCGCGTGGTACGCGACGGAAGGAAGACCCGTCTCCCAAACGGGTGATGCCCAGTTTGCGGTGCCACAAGCATCGAAGACCATGACCGGAGCGTCGTAGCGCCGCGGATCAATGCGTTGGTATTTCGGATCCACGCAGGCCATGCCCATGACGCATTGTTGGATCTCCGCGTCCGGTGACGACGAGATTTGCCTCGCCCCGCACAGAAGTCCGTCGGCGGCGCAATAGCTGCGACCGTGTGAGGAGACGACCATGACGGACGCTGAGAGCTCAGTCAGCCGCAATACCTCCAGACTATCGATCGACGATTTATCGAACATCTGCAGCGGACGGTCGCTGTGGCTCGCGTCGTAGTGCGGAATCGGGCTGCTACCTTTCGCGTAGGAGTCCGTCGTCAGGAACAAACCTGGGAAGGCTTCGTAGCGTTTCATCACGCCGTGCTGCAGCAACGCCTTCGCGACGAGGTGGGTCAGGGCTGCTGCCGTCGGCGCGGTCAAGATTCCAAAGGGACGGTTGCCGACACTCGACTTGTTCGCGCGCAGGAACGCGAGACTGCGCCGGAGCCACTCCGAAGTGCTGCGCGCCGGGTCACGCGTCCAACCCGGCACAACCAACGTCACGCTGCCGGTCGCTTCGATCTCGTAGACGCCCGCCAACTCGCGTTCAAAGTCCGCGTCGTCCACGATCGTTTTCAAACGCCGGCCGCTCAGCGAGGACAGCAGCGTTGCGGCAGCTCGGCACGTCGGATCATTCGTGCTGATGCAAAACCGCAGCGCGGGTTCAGGATCGGCCCACTCGACGAGCGAGCTTGGCTCGAGCGTGTGAAGATCTCTAGCTGAATTCTCGTAGCGAACGCAGTCGATTCCGTTCGGAAAACCTCGAAGCGCGCTCGCGTCCGAGGCGATGACAGGAACGATGCGGCGTTCCGATTCCGCCGATCCGACGCTCTCCCGAACGACGCGAGCATACGCCTGGGAATCGGGGCAGAGGACTAAGACCGAGGCGCGCGTGCTCATGTGTCCCGCGACAAATATCGGCTTATCTGATGGGCGGCTTCGACAAAATATACGGGAACGGTCCGGGGCGAGAATAACATGTAGCGCGTCGTTTGCAACCCGTCGGCGGTCCGCGCGCCTCGTCGCTTGTCTTCAAGTCGCGGTCCCTCGCTACGCTGTCCAAGTCGTGGTGGACACGCACGAGAATGCCGACTTTCGATTCTGTATCGGGCCGCCAAGCTCATGCCGGAGAGATGAGCTCGCTCGCGAGAATTACGAACGGGTCTTGCACGACGTTGCGCAGGTGTTGACGCTCGCTGAGCCGATGGTCGGCGTCGCTGCTACCAGAACCGCATGTCGGCTTGAACGCTGAAATTGTACATGCGGGCCGCCCAGCTCGGCACGAGCTTCATTTTGCCCATGCGGCGAAACATCGACACCCCGGTGGCGAGACGATCGTACTCCCCATTGGTACTTTCGAGAGCGTCGGTGTCGTTGAAGTAAGAAATCACTTCGTCGTTCGTAAAGTCGTGACCATTCGCCTTGCCAAGAGCGACGAAAGCCGAGGGGTCGCTCGAACCGTCCATCGCCTGGCAAGCCTCGCGGCCCAGGGAATCCTTGATACTCGTCATGAAGCTTTGCAAACTTTCTAACGACATCGATCCGTCTCCGTTCGAGCAATGAAATGAAAACGCCGGCAGCGGCGGAACGAGCGTAGCATTTCTTCCTCGAGAGCCGCAACTGCCGGAGAGCTCCCTCGGCCGCGCTTCAACGAGCGTCTACCTCCTCACCATGACGAGCCGGCACGACCAGTGCCAGTAGTTGTTCAAGAGAACGGCGACGACCAGGCGATACAGGTGCGCGTTTGCGGGTGGCTCTCGCAAGCTCAGGGTAACCGACTGCTGG
This sequence comes from uncultured delta proteobacterium, assembly GCA_963781505.1. Classification (GTDB taxonomy): domain Bacteria; phylum Myxococcota_A; class Polyangia; order Polyangiales; family Polyangiaceae; genus JADJKB01. The sequence goes on from CAWAHB010000025.1 coordinate 67,386, forward strand.
ATGACGTCGGTCGCGTGGCAGCGCAGCTCGAAAGTTGCCGGCTCGGAGACGACACCGTGGTTTTTGTGCACCATGCTGGCGAAGCCGGCGCCGCACCAGAGCTCCGAAGAGACTCCAGCGATTTCGAGCTTCACAACGGCGTCGCGCCCAAATTGCACCTCCGATGGAGCCTCGAGCGTGATTGTCGGATAACCCGGGACGCACGGCCGATCCGTCGTGATGTCGCAGCGATTGCATTCGGACCAGCTGCGGGAAGGAGCGGGACCAGCGTCGTAGGTTCGCTCGATGGTCGGGCTGAGCCCGCAACACTCGCACGGCGCCTCGACGGTCCGTGCCCGAAAGTTATCGGTCTGCCAGAGGTACGCCGGAGGTAACCCGCCCTGCTTGTGCTCGAGCAAGGCTTCACAACAGCGCATTTGCGCACGACAGAAAGCGTCGATTCCAGCCGCAAGCGTGCGCTCGATTGCTTTCGGCTCCATCGACACGACGCGGCCGTCGAATTGCTGGAGCTCTCGGCTCAGCGCGAGCACGTTCTCGGCTGCCGCGAGGACAGCGGGTTTGCACTTCTCGAAGGCGATGCTCCAGGGAGCCACGAGATCCCGAGCCCTGCGAGCAGACTCGACGACCGAGTGCGGCAATCTAGGGCTCGGCCTCTGGATCAACCGCAGGGGCAGCGATCTTTCGGACGGTTGTCTTTGAAACCAGAGCTCCGTCGCTTCGGCGTAGCGGTACTGGGCACTAACCTCAACGTCTTTGCCTTCGAGTCCGGTGACGTAGATCGTTTGCCCATCGTTCGACTCGGCGGCGAACGGGACGCAAACTCGTTCGAAAACTGGCCGGTCCGATGTCTTCGGCAGCGTGCACAGATACGTCTGCTCTCCGTTCGCGCGGTCCTTCACCAGCAGGGGCTCGTTGACCCAGTGCTGCCAGCGACGTTGCCCGGACATGATGTCGGGATCGCCGAGCACGAAATATGGGAATGCTGCGGCCGCCGTTGGACGCACAGCGTTCAACCGAACGGCCGCGTCCCCGAGGGACGAGGAAGTGAGAAGCGCCCACACGTGATCGAACGCGGTGTCTTGTAAGACGTGCGCCAATCCGTCCCCAACGAGCAGCGCAGACGGGGACCCGGCCAAAGCGTAATACGCTAGGCTCGGCATCCCCGTTTCCCAAACGGGCGAGCCCCAGTTAGCGCTGCTACAGCAGTCGAGAACGAGAACGGGAGCATCGTAGCGGCGAGGATCGATGCGAAACAGGCTCGGATCTGCGCAGTCCATGCCCATCACGCAGGATCGAACCTCAGACTCCGGCAGAGAGCGGAGGTCACGTGCACCACACAACAGTCCGGCTACGGCGCAGTAGCTTCGCCCATGCGACGCGACGGCGAGAAACGTCGCGGCGAGCTCAGGCAGACGCAACACGGAGCGATCGTCGATGGTCGACCGATCGAACGCATGAACCAGCCGGCTCGCGCCGGCGTCGTATGCTGGGACCGGCCCGACGCGCTCGTCGGTCGTGAGCACGAATCCAGGGCACGCAGCGTAACGTTCGGCGACGGCGTGCTCGAGAAGCGCCTTGGCTGCGAGATGGCTCAGCACGGCGGCGTTCGGAGCCGTCATGATGCCCCAGGGTCGGTTTCCGACCTGCGCGCGAATGGACCGCATGGCGGTCAGGGTTCGCCTCAACCATTCCGGAGTGCAGCGCGAGTGATCGGGCGTCCAACCTGGAACGAACAACGTGACACTGAAGGTTCCCTCGAGCTCGTAGAGCTCACGAATCGCTGCTTCCCATGCGCGCGAATCGCTTACGGAGTGGAAACGCCTGCGAGTGTGCGCAGCCAACAAGCGTGCTGCTGCCTGGCAAGTGGGGTCCTCGGTGCTGACACACACGCTCGCCCCTGGCGTGGGATCGTTCCAACTCACGATCGACTTCGAATCGTTCCGGAGCTCCGAATCGCAATCACGAACGGTCTGAATGCCCTCGGGAAAACCAAGTAGGCTGCCCGCGTCCGAAGCGATCACCGGGATGACCAACGGTTCGGATTCCGATCGTTGGATGCTGGATTCGACAGCCGTGACGTAGGTAGCGGACTCGGGGCAAAGCAAGAGCGCTACGGCACGACTAGACACGAAATTGATTCTGCTTCCATGGCATGACCAAGGGTTCTGCGCGAAGAGTCGGCGGAAGCATCATGTTGACGACGAGAGCCCTTCTGATCCGGTCGCTGCGATTGGCCGGCGCGTGATGAAGCATGTAGCCGTGATGAATGAGAATATCACCGGCCTTCATCAACAAGCGTCTGACGTTCTGACAATGGCGCTCCACGTCCGCGAGAACGGCACACATCCCCATGCGGTCGATCGTGCGGTGAGGCAACACCCCCAACAAATGCGAGCCAGGCACGTATTCTAGAGGACTGTTGGTCTCGTCGGTTTCGTCCAAGGCCGCCCAGACCTTTAGCTCGTGATAGTCGTACTCTGCTTCGTAGAAAGCCTCATCCTGATGCCAGAACGTCTCACCGCCAATACGCGGCGGTTTGATGAAGTAGGCGCTATTGCAGAGAGACGCATCGGGCCCGAGCACGGCGCGCCCGGTGCTCACCAGTTTTCCCCAACCCGTCATTTGAGCGAGCTCCGGCCTAAAAACTTGTGGCCGTCGCGCCACTGGACAGACGTCCTCGATCGCGACGTCTTGTGCGAGATTCACGACACCGTCGCCAGACTCCATCAAGTCGTCGCACACACCAGCGAGCTCGGCCACTTCCCTGGCGCTGAGCAGCGCATTCAGCCGCACGAAGCCATCACGATCCAGGCTGTGGCGCTCATCCTCAGTCAGCATGGTTCACCTGAGCGTGCCGTCGCCGCCGCACTGGATCGACATCGTAGCCGATTCTTTCACCGCGACAAATAGCTTGACGAGGATAGCGCAGGAATACTGGCTCCCCGAAGATCTGGGTTGAGCCTCGGCGTTCGTCAGGTCCGCTTGACGATCTCGAACCGCGGCACCTGCAGCTCCGCCGTAGCGACAGGCAGAAGCCAGGTCGTCGTACCGTGCGCACTTTGTCCTTCCGGGGCGAACCCAAGCTTCGAGTAGTGGGTTTCGACCAGCTTGTTGCGTGGCGTCGGAATGTATTGGCCGCGGATCGCGTCGCATCCGCGCTGTTTTGCCAAGTCGACGAGATAACCGAGAGCCGCGCGTTCCACGTCGCGGCCGATGACACGGCAGCTCATCACCCATAGCACGATGCTGAGGACACGGTCGTTCTTCTCACACAGGATGACCGAGATGATGCCGTGGTCGTCTAGCCTGTCGGTCAGCCGCAAGGCGAGTGCCGCGCAGTTCGGGTCGTTTTCGATCGCTTCGACTTCCGCGTCGCTGCATCGTCGGGTCGTCAGGTTGAACTGATTGGACTTGTTGATGAGCTGAACGATGCGGGCCCTGTTCGCTGCATGAACTCGCTCGATGACGAGCTCCATCTTCAAGGAGTCGAGGTACGCTGCCAGATCATGCGGCGCCAAGTGGACTATCGCCTGTCGATTTCGGTACAAGTCGGCGCGCTGGGCATCCTCGTCCGAAATAGAGATGGGTTCGAAATAGCCGGCGGCCACCAGGGCGGCCGCATAGTCGGATGGATCCTCCGACAGCTCGAGCACCGCTACTTCGGGCAGTAGTTGCCGCACGAGCTCGCGTTCCGCAGGATTGTCGTCGACAAACACGAAGCTATCGAGGCCGAGCGACAGCTCGAGGGCCATTTCTTCGAGGGATGTGGCCTTGTCGCTCCAGTTGGCATGAAAGGCGGAAAAGTCGTCCTCCCGGAGCGCCATTTCCGGGATCTCACGAAATGGGCGGCGGGCCTGCGTCTCGTCGTTCTTCGAAGCGACGGCCAGCAAGACGCCGCGTTGCCGGTAGTCGAGCAGCTTGCGTTGTAGGTCCAGAAAAGCCTCGCCAGCAGGCGAGCCGTTGCCAATCACGATGCCGTCGACGCCATCGTCGCCGACATCGCCACCCCATAGCGTGTTGTCGAGATCCGTCACCAGCACGCGCCGGCTCTTTCCGAGCAGCGCGCCAATGATGCGGGCGACGTGATCCGCATATAGCGGCACGAAGTTCATCGAAAACGGAATCTTGCCGACGTGCCAGAGCCGCGTGTCGAACCAGGCCGCCGTTCCGACGACTTCTGCCAGCGTCGCGACGTTGAGCAACGGGCCGGTGTCGCTGGACGCTTTGCACACGAAGTGATTCACCTCGTCGATGATACGCGGCAGAGATCCGGCGATTTTCTTGGCTGCGTTTCCGAATACGGATAGCGGCGGACGAGCGATGGTTTGCGCAATTACACTCGATGAGCTTCGCCGCACGCCCTCGTACATCGCTTGCAAATAGCCAATCGAATCGTCAATCACGTTGCGCTCGGTGACCGGATCGGCCAGCTCTCGGCGCAACGGGAGGCCGCGGTAGTCCACGGCGATCAGCACGGCGTCGGGCGCGAAGTTTCGGAGCGGCGCTTCATCGCCGGCTGCTGTGACGAACGCTTCCTCGTAGCTCGAAGCCATGACTTCGAGATTGATGCCGCAGCGGACGGCGCTGCCGATGAGCGGCGCAATCAAGTGTTCTGCCGTGCCGTTGCAGAGTACCGCGAGCCGGAACGGCAGGAGGTCTGGCCACGTAGTTCCGGTCTCACGCGCACTGGCCACGGCGCGTCCAAGCTGGGTCAGCTCGGCTTCTTTGAGCGCAGTCATGGCGAGCTGCCGCAAGCTCGTGCCACCGCGAACGCCGTCCGCCAGCGCCGAGCGCAGCCGATCACGGAAGTTCGTTGGCGCCGGCGCGAGCCAGCCGAGCCGCGCGAGGTAAGCCGGATCCATCGCGCGTGGGCTACTTCTCGAGCTTCGAGGCGATCAGCGCTGCCAGCTCACCTGCGCTCTTCAGATCCACGATTTCTGCCGCGGTCAGGCGGACCGCAAAGTGCTGCTCGGCGGCCGACAGGATGCGCATGTGATTCAAGCTATTCCAGCCTGCCACGTCCTTGGCGGTGAGATGCTCCTCGAGTACCAGGTCGGGGATCTCGAGAACACCGCGGAATAGCGGCTCTAGATCGGAAAGCACTTGCCTCGTGGTTGACATCCTACGCTCCATGGCGTGGCAACGCAGAAAGCTATCAAAACCTCGGCCTTGTACAAGGCCTCGATGGAAATGAAAGGTGAAAACGGGTGAATAGCTACGGCGTTACTTTCCATCATCTCGGCCTCGCGACCAAGCAACCCGAGCTAGCGAGAGTGATGCTGACGGGTCTTGGTTACGGGATCGGCAAAACGGTTTTCGATCCCGAGCAAAATGTGAATCTTGCACTTTGCGAAGCAGAGGGCATGCCGGCAGTCGAGATGATCTTTCCTGCAACCGACGCGAGTCCGTTGGATGGGCTACTTGCCACGCATTCCTCGGGACTCGTTTATCATCTATGCTTCGTGACCCGAGATCTGCCAGCAGCGTTGCGCAGCATCGAGGCAAGCGGTCTAAATGCTTTCTGCGTCCAGAAACCCAAACCCGCTATTCTGTTTCGGATGCAGCCAGTCTCCTTCTACCTCGTGAACGGTTTTGGGCTCATCGAGATACTGGAGGAGTGAAGGAGAGTCAGTCCGCTGTCGCGCTGCTTGGCGCGAACGCGACGTTCAACGCTGCCCTCGACAGCCGCCATGGCGAGCAGGTGCTTGAGCTCGGTCTTCGAGCTGTCCGTACCAGTCGTGCAGCTCGACAAGAGCTCGCCGAGAGTTGCACCTTGCTCGATTTTGCGAAGCGTTTCGAGACTCACGTCGTGGCACGGAACATCCATTTCCAATCCGGATGATCGATAAACGATCCCACCGTTGTCGCCCTGCTCCTCGAAGCTGGCCGCATGGCTCATGACGATTCGATCGGCGCCTCGCAGTCCACGAAACATCGTGTGAATCCGTTGCCCGAAGGAGGTCAGGTTGCCCTTGAGGTGCGGCACGTTTTCGACTCGATTGAGGCGCCTGAACACGTCCGAAGTGGGCAGCTTTTCGGACTCGAAGGTGTAGGGCATCGAAGCCAGCAGGCTTTTTACCTGCTCTGGAAGCGCGCCGTAGTGAGCGAACGTGTCGCCGTAGTTGCTGACCCGAAGCCCGAACTCGGCGGGCGTGTCGAATATTTCACTCATCGGCTTGAGGTAAAATGGCAGCGGAAACCCGCACGCCTCGGCATAGGCGCGAGGCGGCAGTGCTCTGAACCCGGAGCTTGCGTATTCGGATCTGGCTTCACGCGCGACGACCTGATTCTTTTCCGCAAGGTGCTCCAAAAGCTCGATGAGCTCATTGTGCTCACGCTCCGTTTCGCCCGGATAACCCACGATCATCGACAGCGAGTGTGGAATTCCCTCGTCCAACAATGCGTTGATCGAGCCGACGTTCGTGGCGGAGCTCTGACGCTTGATCATCACCGCCAAAAGCTCGTCCGAGATGGACTCGAGCCCGATCACCGCGCGCACCAAGCCGGACTCTCTCAGCACGGACAGCATCTTACGGTTGGTCGTCGCTCTGAAATACGCTTCCCAGCTGATGTCGAGGCCGTCGCCGATGATGCGTTCGGCTAGCCCTTCGAGCCACTTGTCGCTGGTGTTCACCAGGCTGTCACCGAAGAATATTTTCTGACAGCGAAGCGAGCTCGTGGCGTGTCGCACGGCGCTATGCGCGACGTTGATCGACATGCGTCGGAAGCGGCCGCCAAACATGTCCTTTTCGCTGCAGAAATTGCAGCGGAAGGGACAGCCCCTCGACGTGCCGAGCGGGTAGGTAAAAGGGAAATATTCCGCGGCGGGAAAATCGGAGAAATCCGGGAACGGCACCGAATCGATGGCGTAGCTCGGAGCGTCGGGCGTGCGCAGTAGCTCTCCACCAGCCATCAACATGATGCCCGGCACCAGCCTGAGCGGTAGCTTGCTCTTTCGCGCCTCGACGAGTCCGAGAGTCGATGTGAGGGCCTCTCCCGGCACGATGGCGTCGACGAGGCCAGCGCTCAGCAACAACCGTGCGGAGTTGTAGCTCTGCGTCACTTCTGGGCCACCGGCGATGATGGTTTGATGCGGATTCTGAAGACGCAAAGCCATACACGCGAGCGTCGTTGCATACATGTTGCTCTGGTAGGTACCGAAGCCGACGATGTCGTACGCGCTCCACGTAGTGAGGCTCTGCTTGACGAGCTCGTGAAGCTCGTCGATCGAAGCCAATAGCCCGCTCAAGAACATGCCCCTCGTCCGGGCGAACTGCCGGTAGTACTCGGCGCCGCGATCCACCTGCAACAGCGTATCGATGTCGCAGCCGGCGAAGTATCGGTCGAGGATGGGGACCAAGAGCTCGAGCGTGACGAACTCACAGACCCAGCGTGTTTCCTCCGAAAGGTGACGGATCTGATCCGAGCCCCCTCCGGTGACGTTGGTTCGGAAATCGTAAGCCGTAACGTCGATCCCGTTTTCTCGCAAATACGCCGTGAGGGTTGCCAAACCCAGCGGAGGGACACCCTTCCTGGAGGGACTAGGTTGGCACACGTCGACCGATGCCAACGCGGCACGCACAGAGGCGGGGATACACGAGCGCGAATCCGGCATGATCGTCAGCGCAACTTTCATCGACTCGGTTTCCTTCGCTGATCGCCGTCGTCGGCAAACCTCGAGGCTATTCCGGACGCTTTCTCGCAGCAAGATTTTCGAGAACAAGTCCTGACCGCGGCGCTATAAGTTCGACCTGATGCGGTACATCGCCCTGCCCGAATTCCAGCCCGGCCTCCGCACCTCCTTGTTTGCTCCGTCGAGTTACTTCGAAAAGACCAACGGCACCCTCGAGCAGGAGATGTGCGTCCTCCGCATCGACGAAAATGGCTTCATGGTGTCGAAGAAAACGGAGCAGCCCCAAGACACCAAAATACTCATGCTCGGCGGCAGCAGCATCGAGAATTTGTATATTGCGGAACACCGCCGTGTGGCGACGCGGGTCGAAGATACCCTGTGTGCGTGGGGCAAGGACGCCAAGGTCTACAGCGCCGGAATTTCCAACACGAACCTATTGCACATCATCAACACCGTGCTCAACAAGGGCATACCGCTGCGGCCGAAACTGATCGTTTACTACGTGACGCTGTGGCCGGATCTCCTTGCGAGCCAGCTCGAAAACGGATTTTGGAATGCGGCCATCTGCCCGCTGTCGGGCGCAGAACAGGAGCCGACGGATCTCGCGGAAGAGTTGGTGCCCGCTGAGAAAAGTCTGGACGAGCTGGCTGCTGAAAGGCGCCTGCTCTGCGTCTTGTCCGATATCTGTGCCAACTTCGAAATTCGCTTGTTCATGACGACTTGGCCCATCTACGAGTATGATGACTTCGCAAAAACGGTCTATCCTGACCGTTCCATTGCGGATGACCAGCGGGAGCAGGCCTTCGCTCTGAATGAGCTGGTTCGGCAGACTTGCCGAGACAAGCACTGCGTACTCATCGACCTCGAGAAGGACTTCGAGGGTTTGAATCTTCAGCAGTACTTCTATGACTTGGTGCACCCAAACGCCCAGGGTTGCGAAAAGGTCGCGTCACTGACCAGCGAAGTCCTGAGAAGTTATGTGTGACATGATGCAACCTCATGGGCGTGCGCCGTGGTACTTCGAAGCCACCGGGCCTTGAAGCGTCTTTACGGGACGCCAGAAGACGCCAAGGAGACGCGGGAAGGACGCCAACGTTCAAAGAGATTTTCGGGACCGGCGATGTAGACGAATTCACCGCGCGTGGCTGGGCGAGGACGGGGTTATCGCGTCCGAATTCAAAAAACTCCGCTGGCGTCCTTCCGGCGGCTTGGCGTTCCTGGCGTCCCGTAAAAGACGCTACGTCGAGAGAGGGTTTCGAAGAGTACTTCTAAGCGAGCGGCACCAGGCGCCCGGTGCCTTCGAGTGTTGCGAGTCGGATGTTCGCGCGACACTCGACAGCGCGGTAGTCGAGCTCGAGCCGTCCAACTAGCCTGATCTGGGCATCGTCGGTGAGCTCTCGTTCCAGAGCGGAAAGCTCGCTCAGAGTGCGATCGACCAGCATCGTCAACTCGGTTCCACCCTCGGTAGTTGGGAACCGAATCTGGAGGTACTCGCGCTCGAGGATACTCGTGAACCGCTCGGACTCGCTCACGCCGCGAAGCACTAGCGCGACGGGATGCTCGTCGGCGGCCAGAAACTCCACGAGGTCGCGATGCGCCGGCGCAGGATCCTCGACGGTGGTCGAAGCGTCGATTGGATTTTCCGCTAGCCACTTGCGAAGTGACAGCGGACGCATGTCTGTCCAGACCTTGTCGATATGATCGAGACACTCTGACTTCGAGCCGTTCACGCCGACATCCGTCCAGCCGAGCGGGTTATCGCGATCTTCGGGCCAGATCGAATATTGCTCTTCGTGATTGATCACGACTTTGTAGCGACCGATAGCGTCCGTTTCGTCCATCCCACGTCCGAGTGTGCTTTTTCAGGGTTTCAGAGTCAACAGCGTGTGAGCGAGGAGTAACTTCGTGGCACTGGTCAAAAACGCATAGTCCAGTGTGTCGGGCGTATCGGTCGGTTGGTGATAGTTGGGGTTGCGAAACTCCGACGTATCCGTCCACATGATGGCCGGGGTTCCGATATCCCAGAGCGGAGCGTGATCGCTGCGCCGGAGAACGGGGAAGTACTTGTCGAGCCCGAACCACACTCGGAGCCCAAACACGGACAGCTCTGGAACGTAGGTTCTCGCAGTTCTGAGCAGCGGCTGGATCAAACGATTGGCTCTTGCTTTTGCGATGAGACCCAGGAAATCAGCGCGCTCGGGCAGGCTAATGGGTAGTGCGCGAGGCTTACGTTGTGTATTCGCTGCGTCGGTGTAGCCGATCATCTCCAGGATGTGAGCCTCACGAACTTGGAAGGGCCGGTCGGTCTTCAGGTGCTGGGAAAACAGCCGGCTACCGAGCAGCCCTTCCTCTTCGCGATTGAAGGCCACGAAAACCACCGGAAGACGCCCATCGAGCCGTGCGACGGACCGAGCCACGGCGAGCAATGCGGCGACGGCGCTCGCATTGTCGTCAGCGCCCGGTGAGCCTGGAACCGAGTCGTAGTGAGCGCCGATCAGGAGCCGTGGCAGCGATGCATCACCAACGTTCAGCGCGACGATGTTGTCGCATGCGGATTGGAAGCTTACGTCGTAGCCAAAGGAGCGCAGCGTATCTGCAACGAAGTCACGCGCTCTCCGATTTTGCTCGTGTTCTTCCAGAAAGTGCCGCGGAACGGACAGTGTCGCGACCGCATTCTCCAGGAAGCTGGTTGCGACCGTCTGGAGCTCGTCTTGTAGAGACCTCCGGCGGAGCGGACGTGCGTTCTCGGATCTGCTCAGGAGCACAGCTGGATGACCGACAACGCCCGCTCGGCGCTGTCACCGTCTGGGTACCAAACCCGAAGAGAGCCGCGCTCATCGACCTGTGCCGAGCTCGGCAGGATCCAGGAAGGGTTGTAGGCGCGGAAGTTCTCGGCGGTGTAACACGACTGCAGCAATAACTCGTCGTCGGCATTGCGGTCGAGGATCGTGCCTTCGGACAGCGTGACCTTCCCGATGTCGGTCATGACGGTGTAACGCGGCTTGGCTCGTCCCGAGAAGACACCGGAGTTCGTGATGGCGGCGATGAGCTCGAGCCCGGCCTGCACGGAGGTTCGATGATGAGACATGCCGCGCATCGGAATACAATGAAACAGATAGTGCGCTTCGATGCCGAGGTAACGGAGCTCGTCGAACAGTGTGCTCAGCGTATCGACCGAATCGTTCGTCCCCTTCAAGAGCACCGTCTGGTCGTAAATGGCGTCGACAACCGAGGACAGTTCCCGAAACGCGCGGCGCGCCTCTTTGGTCAGCTCGATCGGATGGTTGATGTGCGTGGCGATCTCCACGCGCGCGCCCGTGACGGACTCGAGCATCTTCAGAAGCGCCACGTCGATCCGGCTAGGATCCTGAACGGGAACGCGCGTGGCCAATCGAAAGATGCGGATGTTGGGCGCGTGCTCTTGGAACTGCGCGAGCAAGAACTCGAGCTGTTTGGGCACGACGAACGCGTCGCCGCCCGTGACGAGCACCTCCCGCAAGTCGTCACGCACCTGGTCGCTGCCGCAGTATTTGGCAACGCGCGTGATCTCGTCGTTGCTCAGGGTAAACACCGGATACTGGCCGCGCAGGCACCAACGGCAGTGCGCAGCACAGGCCATCGTCGGCTGCACGAGCAACGTTCGCCTGTAAAGCCGCTCGACACCGCGAAGCTCTACCCCCTGATAACTGATGTGAACGCCAGCCTGGTAGTGCCTCATCCGGTCGAGCGGGGTGACCTCGTCCTCCAGAGGAGACTTGAGGTACTGCAGGGACAAGGCCCGGTACTCGCTCGAGGTGACGCCATGCGAGGCCTCGAGCGAGTCTAACTGGGTCCGGATGTAGGGTGTCAGGTGCTCACGGAACACCAGACGCGTTGCGCCAGCCATGGCGACTTCAGTAGACCGTCAGCAAGCGCCGGCTACCAGGCAGCTACCTTGATGGCGCCGAGCTTTGAAAGGTTCCCGACGTTGAAATCCTTGCCCTTGAACTTCACGAGCTGTGCATTTGGTATAGTAGCAACCTTCGTGCCGCCGACTACTTTCGCGAGGTCGTCGTCCGACAGGCAGCTGCCTTCCGCCCTGGCCTGCGCGGTGACGGCTCCTACGGCGGCGTTCAGCTCATCTTTGGTCACGTCGAACCCGGCCGTGCGTGCGACCTCATCCCACGATTCAGCACCAGCGGCGTCGACCTTTTTCGCCAGCTCGTCGTCTTCACTGACCTTCGATAGAAACGCCAAGGCATTCTGTTCCGACATGCTTGCTCTCCCTTGCTAATTCCGCACCGATTTACAGCTAGTTACGGGCGAGTCTATCGCCAGGAATTCCTCGCTGTCAACGCCGGCCTTGGCCGCCTTGTTTTTTCGCCTGCCGTGCGTTGGCCATCGAGCCGGTACGTGCTCTCCCAAGGTCTGGCCCGCCATCACCAGGGCGCCCCCTAGCTCCTCTTGGGTCACGTTGAACCCGGCCGCGCGCGCGACCTGATCCCCGGACGCCGTTCACTCGTCCGATCTCTGCGCGGCGGCGAGCAACTTCTCTGCTTCTTCGTCGCTCAACGATTCGACGCGGTCGAGCAAGGCGTCGAGCTCGCTGACACGATGCTCTCGCCGCTCACCAATCAACGCACACAGTGCGGCGACGGAAGGGCAACGAAATACGTCCTTGACGAAAAGGTCGACGCCGTATCGCTCCTGCACGTCGGCGACGAAGCGCAAGAAGAGCAGTGAGTCCGCGCCTTGAGCAAACAGGTTGTCGTCGACGCCAATCCGACTCGTCGAGAGCCACTTTTGCCAGAAGTCCAGCATCTCGCGTTCGAGCTCGCTCCGCGGCGCTCGAGGCAGCGTCGCGGGTTCGACGCCGAGCCCTGCTAGCAAGGCATTCTGGTCGAGCTTACCGTTTCTGGTCACTGGAAGGCTCTCGAGCGCTACGAATCGCTGCGGCACCATGTAGTGCGGCAAGCGTACGAGAAGGTGTGCTCGGACTTCGTCCAGGAACGCCGACTCGACCGCTCCGTCGCGACGCTGCACGATGAACGCTACCAACCTGGGGCTTTGTGCGACTCGGTTGTCGACGAGGACGGCGCTCGTCAAAACTTCCGGGATCTGGTTCATTACCTGCTCGATCTCCGAGGGTTCGATACGAAAGCCGCGAAGCTTGAGTTGACGATCGAGTCTTCCGTAGAATCTGAAATTGCCGTTCGTCATCATGCGCGCACGGTCGCCGGTTCGGTACACGCGTTGACCGGGCGCGGCATGCGGGTGTGGGACGAAACTGCTCGCCGTGCTCCGCGGCGCGCGAAAATACCCGTTGGCCAAGCCTGTGCCGTACAGGCAGAGCTCACCCGGCATGCCTAGCGCAACGGGTCGCGCGAGCTCGTCACCAATCAGAGCGCCCCTACCTGGTAGTGGTGAGCCGATCGAGACGATCTCGTCGCGTTCGGTCAGCTCGCAACATGTCGAATACGTCGTGTCCTCGGAGGGACCGTACAGATTGAATACTTGGCGGACATGCCCTGTCTTGAACAGCTCACGGACGAGAGAACGCGGCAGGGGTTCCCCGGCCAGGTTCACGGTGTGAACCGAGCGTGGCAGCGCGGACAACATTGCGCTCAGAGCCGACGGGACCGTATTGACGAGTGTGAGCGCATGCCGCGCCGCTAGCGTACCAAGATCGCCAATGCTTTCTGCCAGAATCACCGTACCCCCGTGACACAACGGCGCGAGGACTTCGAACACCGACAGATCGAATCCGAGCGACGTGGACGCGAGAACGCTGGCTGGCTCGCGGGAGAAAAAGCTCGACGACCAGCTCAGCAGATTGGACAGCCCGGCGTGACGCACAGCGACCCCTTTGGGTGTGCCAGTTGAGCCAGACGTGTAGAGAATGTAGGCGAGCTGTTCCGGATGAACATCGGCGGGACGGAAGCCCGCGCCGGAAGCCTCCGTCGGTTGCTCGATGAAGACGAGTCTGGCGTCGCTGCCCTCGAAGACATCGCGTTGCGACATCGTGGTGATCACGAAATCCGCCCTCGCGTCGGCAATCATCCACTGAAGTCGGTACTTCGGCAGTCTCGGGTCCAACGCCACGTACGTGGCTCCGAGCTGGAGGACCGCAAGCAGCGCCACCACCAGGTGTGGCTCTCGGGACAGATGAATACCCACGGCGCTCTCGCGGCCAAGACCAAGCCCCTGAAGTCGCGACGCGAGATCGAGAGACTGCCGATTCAGACACGCGTAACTCAGCTGCTCTCGACCGCAAATGACGGCGATGCGATCAGGCGTCGCTTGCACCTGCCTGACGAAGCGCTCGCCAATCGGCGAAAATGCCTCAGCGCACGCCGTCGCGCTCATGGAAATCTCGTGACGAGCCTCTACAGCGAGCGCGCGCAGCGGCGCTCGCGGCGCCTGCGAGACACGTACGACGAATTCCAACAGCTGATTGAGGAGAAGGTCGGCGGTCTCGGGCTCGAACAAGTCGCGCGCGTAGCTGAGGTTCAACAACGTCTCACCTTGCACGCGGCTCACGCTGAAGAACAATTCGAACAGCGCCCCGTTATCGTGCGTAGCCTCTACGCGCCAGGCAGCGTCCGGTCTCTCGGGAAATCCGGCTTGCGGGTAATATGCAAAGACGATGTTACAGACAGGCGGTTCACCCGTCGTTGGTAGCGCGGGCGGTTCTTCAGCACCGGGCACGCCCCGCTCGTAGTCGATTGCGGATGCGGTGTTGAGCGTGATATGCCGCGCGAGCTCGGCGAGAGTCGTCCCGTTACCGATGTCGGCGCAGAGTGGTAAGAGAGAGACGAAGCATCCCACGTCGCGCTCGAGATCAGGCGTTCGAAAGGTGAGCGGCACGCCCACGGTGATCGTGTCGTCTCCGGTGTAGCGCTGGAGTAGAGCCATCAATGCGGCCAGCATCACGGCATGCGGCGTGACGCCGATCTCGGCGGCGGCTTGCGCAACATTCCGCATCAACTCTTCGTTGATGACTTGCCGAACGTTCGCCGTGTTCCACGTCCAGCTAGCGCGCGGTCGGTCGGACGTGAGCTGCGTGAGCTCGACTCCTTTCGCCGAATCGGCGCTCCTCGCGCCAGCGCGCGCAGCGAGCAGCGGCCGCCCGCGTGCACGGAGGCTCGGCAGCTCGGCGCCCGTCATGAGCGCAGAGTAGGTTTCGCACAGCTGCTCGACGACGATGCCGATGGAAACATAATCGCATGCGATGTGATGCACCACGACGAACAGCTGGAAGCCGCCCACATCCGGTGCCACGCCGACCGAGAGCAACGGAGGCGTTTCGAGATCGAAGTGCTTTCGCCGAAAGGCATCGGTGCCAGCTTCGACGTACTCGACTCGCGGGTCGACGATGTCGACGATCTCCTTGTGCAGACTGCCGCTCCGTGCGCCGTACCTCGCACGAAGCGCGGGGTGCGCCTGCATCACGGCGCGAGTCGCCTGCGTCAAAGTGTCGATCCGCAAGTCGAGAGCAACGTGCAGGGCAACGCTGAGGTTGAATGCCCCAACACCGGGATCGAGTTGATGGGCGAACCAGATCGATCGCTCGGTGAGCGTGAGCTCAGCGTCGCTCGCAAGGATGGGCACGCTGCTCCGTGCTTTGGTTCCGAGCTCGCTCACACTGCCCGAGGCCAACAAATCCACAAGTGAGATCTCGACTCCGAGCTCCTCGCGAATTTTCCCTTGAAGGCTCGTGGCCCGAAGCGAGTCCATGCCAAGACTCGTCAACGATTCGGTCATTGGGCATTGTCGCGGGCTGATGCGAAGCTCGCGTGCGATGAGCTCGAGCAGCGCCTGCTCCAGCCCCTCTGCGGAAGTCGCTCGAGGCGGCGCAAGGCTCGGCCCGAGCTCGAGCGGGGCCCGTGTACCTGACGCATACACGGCGCGGTTTTCTTGCCGGCGCAACTTGCCACTCGAAGTCCGAATCAGGGCGCCACGCTTGAGCAGTTGGAGCGCGCCAATCGAGAGCTCGAACTCTTCAGCGAACAGCTTTCTGATGCGCGGCTCGATGGCCGCGAGCGCCGCCCGCGGGCGCCGGTGATCCACCTCGACGAGAGCGATCAGCTCTGCTGGGGGTTCGTCGGTTTGGAATACCATTGACGCGAGAACGCAAGCGTCGTCGCTGTTCTCGAGAATCGCCTGCTCGAGTAGCTCGGATTCGTAATTTTGTCCGTTGACGATGATGACGTTCTTGAGCCGACCCGTGATGAAGAGGCGACGCCGTTTGACAAAACCGAGGTCACCGGTTCGAAGAAACGACTGGTTCGGTCTCGAGGTACAACGAGCACCAAATGTATGCGCCGTGGCTTCGGGCTGCTTGAAATAGCCGATTCCGGTACTCGGTCCGCTGATCCACACTTCGCCCGTGATCCCCTCGGCGACCTCGCCATTCGTATCCGGGTCGACGACGATCAACTCGCTGGGTGACACGGTCCAGCCACAACTCACGACTGACCGGCCGCGTTCCGCCGTGTCGCATTCGAGGGGCGAGCCGCGGGCATGCGCGGTCACCATCAACGTGTGCTCGGCCAAGCCGTAGCACGGTATGAAGCGGTCGGGCCGGAAGCCATGTGCGCGGAAAACGTCCTCGAATGTTTTCAACGTCTCAGCGTGGACGGGTTCCGCTCCGACGAAAGGCACATCCCAGCTCGACAAGTCCAAGGCAGAGAGGGCGGCGTCGTGCTTCGCATTTCGATACGCTCGAATGCAGGCTTCGTAAGCAGCAGAAGGGCCGCCGCTCGTCGTCGCCCGGAATGACGAGATTGCTTCCAGCCAACGCAATGGCCGTCTCGCGAACGTCTCCGGACGCATCAGGCAGACCGGGAAGCCAGCGTACAGTGGTTGTAGCACGCCGCCGACAAGGCCCATGTCGTGGAAAAGCGGCAGCCAACTCGAGCCGCGACTTTTCGCCGAGTGACCAAACGCCTCGTAGATCGATGCGAGGTTCGAGATGATGGACCGGTGGCTGAGCAAAACTCCCTTGGGGTGCCCTCCGGTGCCCGACGAATACTGCAATAACGCTGGTGCTTCCGCCGTCATGCTCCGCACGTCGACGGCGGTGGCGAAATCGTCGAGCCGGTCGGGATCATACAGCTCGATCCGCGGGAGATTCACACGTTCGCGTTCGTGTTGATCGGCCGGCAGAAAGATGCACACCGGATCTGCGTCTGAAATGATGTCGAGGGATCGCGTGCGTGATCTGGCGCGCGTGTTCGACACGAGCGGCGGTATTGGGACCGGAACCAATCCCGCGTACAGGCTGCCGAAGAACGCGCGCAAAAATCCCGCTCCTGTCGGCATCGCCACGACCACTCGCTCGCCGACGCCGTAGCGACACAGGGAGCCTGCGATGCTTCTCGCCTGCTCGTGAAGCTCGGCGTACGAGATGCTCTTCCGGTCTTCCGAGTCCTCGTCGAAAAAGTGATATGCGGCGCTCGTGACCTGCTTCGCTCGGCTTACCAACAGATCGGCAACAGTGGTCGCCGCCGACGGATTCACCGCGGACTCCGTAGCCGCTGGATCAGGTTGCCCACTTCCTGCAAGGACCGAAAGTTGTTCGCGACGAACTCCTCGTTCGGCACCGTGACGCGGTAGGTTTGCTCGATGAAGCTCACGAGTGTCACGACGCTCATCGAAGTCAAAATGTTGTTGCTCAAGAGATCGAGCGTTTCGTCGATCTCGAAAGCGGGGTCCTCGAGGATCCGCTCCGCAATGAACCGACGTGCAACGTCCACGGGGCGCGCGTCGGTCGCGGGGCTTGCGTCGCCGTACTCGTTGCCGGCGGTGGCGCTGGCTTGCACGGCACGCCGCGAAATCTTGCCGTTGTCGAGGCGCGGCAACGCATCCAAGATGAAGATGCGTTCCGGAACAGCATGCAGGGGCAGTTTTCAGAGGTGTGCACTCGGAGCTCTGCGGCGCTGAGCTTTTGACCCTGCTTGGGAACGACGGCGGCCTCGACGTGCTCGAAACCCTCATCACCTACTGCGAAGGCCGCGCCCTCGAGAACGCCTTCGCCGGCCAATAACACTGCTTCGACCTCGTCCAGGTCGACCAGGTGCCCACTCACTTTGATGCGCCGATCGGCTCGGCCGATGATGTGGTAGTCGCCGCGCTCGTCTTTCTGCACGAGATCGCCAGTTCGGTACGCCTTGTCGACCAGATCCGGTGCAAAGCGACAGTCGATGATTGCCTGCGCCGTGCGCTCGGGAAGCTGCCAATAGCCATTCATCAGGCAGGGTCCGCGAACGACCAACTCCCCAATCTCGCCGTCCGGAACCGGCTCACCGTTCTTGCCAATCGCGGCCAGATTGACGTGCGCACACGCCTTGCCTACCGGGATGTTCTCGTCGTCCGGCGGCGTCTCTGAGAGCTCGTAAAATGCGCAGATGTGCGTCTCCGTGGTCCCCAGCATGTTGCAGAACCGCGCGTGTGGCACCTGCTGCATCAGGCGGCGCAGGTGCTTCGTCGGAAAGCGTTCCCCCGCGAAGTGAACGCGCCGGAGGGCCGAGAGGTCCCGCTGAGTCAGATCGCCGCGCTCGGAGAGCCGCATCAACAGCGACGGCACCGAACACCAAACCGAAACTCGGCTGCTGGCGACGAGCTCAGCAAGCTCACCCGCCGAAAACCGCACCCACTCATCCGGGGCGAGCACGATTTCGCCCTTGGCCAGAATACTCGCGAACAGCTCGAACCAGGATAGCTCGAAGGAATGCGAGGTGACTCCCATGAACACGTCATCCGCACTCAGGTCGAACTCGTCGACCGCCCACTCGACGACACTCAACATGCTGCGATGCGAGTGCACCACGCCCTTCGGCACACCCGTCGTGCCCGAGGTGTGGAACATCATGGCGAGATCGCGCTCGTTGAGACCGAAGTCCTTCAGGCGATCGTATCCAGCGTAGATCGATTCGAAAGACGGTGAGTCGCTCGTGCCGAGGCCTCCGACCGTTCGGATGGCGTCGTGCTCCTTTACGATTGCAGCCACCTGGTCTGCGAGATCCGGATCGGCCAGCAGGTAGCGAGCACCAGCGTTCTTCAGCATCAGCGCCGAGCGTTCGGTCTGGGACGAAGGGTCGAGGGGAACGTAAACACCTCCCGCTGCGAGAACGCCGAAGATTGCGGCCATGCTGTCGAAGCTGCGTCCCATGACCAAGCCGACGCGATCGGGACGCCGTAGCCCGCTCTCGTGCAAGTACGACGCGACGGCATTCACCCGCGCGCAGAACTGCTCGTAGGTCAGCGTGCACCCCGACATTCGCAACGCGACGCCGTCGGGCTTTGCCGCCGCTCCTCGTTCGAGGAGATGATAGAGCGATCGAATCATCACGGCCTGGATGGCGGTGGCTCGGGCTCGTACGTCTCTTTCTCCGGCCACGCCCGATACTCGAGTCGCGGTCCGTGCTTTCGAATCGCGACCAGCGCATCGATCAACGCGTCGATGTCGTGCTCCGTGTTGTGAATGCCCAGGCTGGCACGCGCGACACCATAAGACGCCAGACGATTGCCGCCTTTGATCTGTTCTTCCACCGCGCACTGCTGGCTGTCGGACAGATCGAACCAGCGCCTCACCAGGCGATGGTTACAGATTGTTCCCGCCCTGAGCTCGAGCCCGTACTCGTGCTCCAGGATGCTGGTGAGCAGCGCAGGGTGATGCCCCGAAAGCGAAAACGGGAACGTGCCGATGCGATCCTGTTCGGCATACAGCTCGGGCGACACATGCATGGTCAAGCCGTCGACAGTGGGGAGCCGCTTTGCGGCGTACCGGACGAGGAGGCTCTCGTGCTCCAAGATGAGGTCCCAGCCAGTGCGACTCATTTCCGCGCAGGAGGCACCGAGCGCCACGATACCCGCCGCGTTCCATGTGCCGGTCTGGTGACGTTCGCTGGGCGGAGCCCAGGTAATTTCGTGCTCGCTCACCATGTCAATCGATCCGCCGCCGGGATCGACCGGTGCTCCATCCAGCATGTGGCTCGGGATCGCGAGTACACCCAGCCCGAACGGCGCGTACAGCTTGTGCGCCGAGAGCGCCAGCATGTCGATACCATCGGCTGACATGTCGATGCGTCGGTGAGGCGCCATCTGCGCGGCATCGATGAACAGTTGCGCGCCGGCAGCGTGAACGATTTCGCCCACACGCCGAATGTCCGTCACGCAGCCGGTCAGATTCGAAGCGCCCGTGATGGCGACTAGCTTCAAACGCTCACCCTGCTCACGAACGATCTGCGCCAGGTGATCGAGGTCCAGCACTCCAGCGATATCGGCCTTGATGCTCAAGACCCTGGCGCGCGTGTTGTATCGCCAGGGCAACGCGTTCGACGTGTGCTCCACCTCGGAGATCGCGATCGCGTCATCCGGGTCGAGATGAAACATCCTGGCGAGCAGGTTGATCGCCGCGCTGGTATTTTGCGTGAACAAAAGCGTGTGCGAGTCGCCACAACCGATGAACGTGCGGATCTCACGGATCGCGTTTTCGACGGCGGTCACCGTCATGCGAGCCCGGGGACCCGCGCCGCGATGCAATGCGCCGTAACCGCGAAGAAACGCGTTCACCACCTGCAGCGTCTGCTCGAACGGCGGAGTGGTCGCGGCATTGTTGAGCTGTACGATACGAACTTCACGGCCGTCTCGCAGACGTACACGATCGGAGCCGCCGACGACCGCCGGCAGTTCGGGTGCGGCAGTTCTGTGCGTGTGGAGAGCGCGCATGCCGGTCATCAGGTGTCACGCGGCAGGTACTGGTTTATCAGCGGCGCGGTCTCGGCGTAATCATTCAGCGTGGAACCGCGCAGCCATCCTGGCAGATATTCGTCGGTCGTCTGTACGAATAATTCGTAGCCGGCTTCGTCGAGGATGTCGCTGCCCAAGTCGGTGAGCGGTAACGTATGGCTGCCCTGGAGCTGCTTACGCTTGTAGGCTTCGTGGCTAACCTTGACGCCCGCGTAGTTGATCAGTTTTCTACTCTCTCGGTTCGGGTGCGTGAGGGGGTTGGCGAGCGTTTCGTAGCCCTTGTTCATGAACGTCGACGGCTTCTCGAGCAGTTGGCGGTACCCCTCGCGGTTCCCGAGTCGAAACTGATTCCAATACGAGCTTCCCGGGATCTGCTTGGCGACGAAACCGCGGTACACCGAGTTCGGAAAGTCATCCATCATGGAGACGGACAGCCTTTCGAACGCCTGTAGCGACTCAGCCGTGTCGAGACCTGCGTGGCCAAAGACATACAGGTTTTCCGGAGTCATGGCGCGCTTGGAGAGTGACTCGTAGGCCTTGAGCAATTGAAGCTCTGGCTCTCCCGCGCTCCTCAAGTAGCCCTTGCCTGTTTCCTCCCAGATCTTCTGGGAAGCGATGCCGTCGACGCCGAAGCCAACCTTGCTGAAACCCGCCGCCTGGAACAAATCCATCAATTCGCCGTGCTCCATGGCGTCGTTGAGCGAATCGATGCGAGAAAGAACTCGGGCCCGCACTTGCAGCGGGTACTTGCGGTGGATCTCGAGCATATCCTCGAGCCGCTCGGTCAAACGTTTGATGTCGTGCCCCGGCGCCTTTTTGGCTTGCTGAAAAAAGTCGAGAGAGGTCGCGTAATAGGAAACCTTTTCGATGCCGAGCGCACTGGCCTTGCGCAAGAAAGCCTCGAGGTTGTCCCGCGTGTTGTAGAAAGTTTCGCTCTGCTTGATCTGAGCGGCGCAGAATCTGCAACCGTAGAGGCAACCCTGGCTGAACGGAAGAGTGAGCTCGTTCCTGAGGTAAACTCCGAGGTCCTCGTCGTCGAACCGATTCAGAAACTCGTCGAATGACAGGTCCCAGTAGTTTTCGATGTTGGTCTCTCGCTTGATCAACACGCTGCCGGGAAACATGAGCTGGAACTCGTCGTCTTGAAACGGCTCGATGCCTTGACCACCGAAGTAGATCCGTTTTGGGTCTTTCCCGAACTTGTTGACCAGCAAGTCCCAGGTTTCGAAGCAGACCGAGATGCTCTGAGGACCGCGCACGGCGATGCCAAAGCCGTCGAAATCCTCCAATTCGGCGGTTTCGAGATCGTGCAACTGGCGATCGAAAAACGAAACGTGGATCCCGCTTCGTTCGATGAGCGCGGACGCGTAGACCTCGCTCACTGGGAACACCGCGTTCGGATCTCGCCGAAAAGAAGTAGCGGCCCCGAAATGTTCGTACTGGGGTTTGATCATCAGGAAGCGGTCTCCTGATTTCATCCCAGGCAGCAACAGAGCGTTCATGCGCATTACGTGGAGCATTGCAAGCGAGCAGTAGTAGCTCTGCTCCCCCGCGTTGGCAACCGCCCTCCAGTTCGGCAGGCATTGACCTTCCGGCGGACTTTCCACGCGCACGAGCGTTTGGGAGAACGCTCGCAGCCCGCCTCATTCGAGCTCGAAGATCTCATCATCGATCATGCGAGTCGGTCCGCCAGGAGGCAACGCGGTGCTCTGAGAAACACGATTCCCGACAAAACCACAGCATCAAAGCTCGCGACCTTTCGCTGATCCTTACCCCCAGCGAACGCTGTAAATGGGCGGCAGATTGTGCGCGACCGAGTGCCAAGAGTTGCCACGGTTTTCGCTGACGTACAGGTTCCCGGTCGTGCTTCCGAACGAGAGGAGCTCGCCGCTCACCCCGAGGGCATGTCGGTAGACGACGTCGTAGGCAGCTTCCTGCGGCAGGCCTTCGCGAAGCTCCGTCCAGCTTTCGCCTCCGTCTTCCGTGCGCGCGACGAACAGCGCGCCGCCGATCGCCATGCGTTGATTGTCTGCCTTGCCGGGAACGAGCCACGCGGTGCGACCGTCGCGTTCGTCCACGGCGACGGGGAAGCCGAAGTGCACGCCGCGATCGGGCGCGCTCACCTTCTTCCAGTTCTGGGCGCCGTCCGAGCTGTAGAACACGCCCGAGTGGTTCTGCTGCCAGACGTGATCGGGCGCGCCCGGGCAGAGCTCGACGAAGTGCGGATCGTGCCCCCACTCTGCGGCCGGGTTCGGCAAATAATCGTTCAGCATTCCGTGATTACGACCCCTCCAAGTCTTCCCACCATCGCGCGTTTCGAGCACGCCCGCGGTGCTGATGGCCACATACAGGTGATCGGGATCTCTTGGATCGATCGCAATGGAGTGAATGCCCGGCGCGAACTCGCCCTCCGCAGCCGGCGTCCCGAACCAGTGAGTCTTTCCGCTGCCTTCCCCGGAAAATAGATCGCCGCCCCGCGACTCGTGATTCCAGAGCGCACGGTTCAGCTCGAAGCTTTCGCCATTGTCGCTGCTGACGAAGAGCCCACCCGGAATCGTTCCTACGTAGATACGACCCTTCGGCCCGAACCCGAGGTACCAGAGCTTGAGCAGCGTCGCGCTCTTGAGCTCGAGCCCCTTGGGCGGGTCGTCCGGCGAGTCCTCTTCACTCGGGGCCGGCGTCAGGTAGTGGCGCGCGCCCTTCGGATACCTGATCTGTGGAGCGTCCGCCCAGGTCTTGCCCCCGTCGGTCGAGCGCGAGAGCTTCGCGCCCCAATGGCCGTGACCGAGGGCCGCCCACAATGTGTTGGTGTGGGGGTCCTTCGCAACGAAGTTCGCTCCCGCGCCCGCGTGGCCCGCGAGCGTCGGTGTCCAGCGGCCGCTCTTCTTCTCGACGAAGAAGGTGCCCTTGCGCGTTCCCACGAGGATGCGAGACGTCATCTTGAAGCTCCGATTGGAAGGCGTGCGTCAGCCGCCGCTCAGGGCCTGCATGATCAGGACGCGCGAGTCGGGCGTCAATGGATCGCTGAGTTTGTTGCGATCTTGGATGCGATCCTCACCGATGAAGATGTTGACGTGTTGCCGGAGCCGGCCGAGCTCGTCGCAGATGTAGAAGGTCACGCCCGGCGCGAGCTTCTCGACTTCCGAAATCGCATCAGCAACGCTCGTTGCGTCGACGACGATTTCCTTACCTTGGAGGTCGGGAAAGAATTCGTACAGGTGGCGTGTGAGCTCCACGCGCGGCACGGGCTCAGGGTACATCGTCTTTCGGGGCTCGCAAGCGCGTCACGCCGCGCTTTACCTCGCCCCGGTCCTGTTCCGCATCTACGCGCCGGACCGGTCGTAGCGACCGACGTCGAACAAATCCCGGAGATCCGAGCCTGAAGCGCTTTTCTTTTCGCCCGTTCGAATGGAATGGGGCTGGACCGTGAACAGAGCAATCGAGGCCGGACGCGCCCGGCTCTACCGAAAGGATTGGTCATGAAGGCTGTCGTCGTTGCCATGTCATTGCTCAGCTCGACTCTCCTGGTCGCCGGTTGCACCGCCGAGATGGCTCCCGAGGACGAGGCCTTGCTCGAGGAAGACCAGGGAGATCAAGCGACCTCCTCCGAGCAGCCGGCCGACGAGGAGTCGGTGGGGGAGGTTTCCGAGGCAGTGTGTAGCTGTGCAACGGAGCTGCATTGCTCCCACGGACAGCTCACCGTGTACGAGAACTCCGACTGTTGCGGCGGCAACTTTTTCTTCTGCCCAGGGAACTACCCGGACCTGTCGAAGTACACGACCAACCTCTGGTGGGGGGCCAACTGGAACGATCGGATTAGCCGCCTCAACACCACGGGCAGCCCCAACAAGAAGGTGGGCGTGTACGTTTATCAACACGTCAACTACGGCGGCGATTGGAAGTACTTCCCCCCCGGCACCTTCAAGGACATCGGGGGCTCGCTGTGGAACGACAAGATCAGCTCGATCAAGGTCATCGCTTTGCCCTGAGGCGAAGAGAGGAAGGCACTGCCATGAAATCATCAAAGCGATCCTCCATCCGTGCTGGTTGGCAGCGCGCTCTTGCTCCCGCTGTCGTCTTCCTCGCAGCGCCGTTCGCAGCATGTGGATGCGGGAGTAGTGGGTCCAGCCACGACACGTCGGGTCAGGCCGGCGGCGGCGCGGACGGAGCGCTGGGAGGCACCGGCGGTGCCGCAGGAGGTTTTCCCTCTGGCGGCACCGCGGCTGGCGGAGCTGCAGCGGGCGGCGCGATCGGTCAGGGGGGAGACGCTGGGGGGGCGGGAACGGCGGCTGGCGGCAGCGGGGGCGCTTTGGCTCCCAACTTCGGGCCCGCCGAGGAGCTCGCGACGGGGGTGAATCTTCCGGAGGACATCGCGACCGACACAACCCACATGTATTGGGTCGAAGCGGGGAGCTTCACCCCGGGCTACCAGGGCGACGGGCGCGTGGTGCGCAGGGCGAAAGCGGGCGGCGCCGTCGAGGTGCTCGCAAAGGGACGCTACTGGCCAGCGAACATCGAAGTCGACGCGGAAGCGGTCTATTGGGGGGATCAAGGCGATTATTGGGACACCAGCAAACCAGGCCGCATCGCTCGAGTCGGTAAGAGCGGGGGTGCGGTGCAGGAGATCACCAGCGACGCGGTCGTCTACAATCTGACCTCGGACGCGACGACGCTCTTCTTCTCCAGTGCGAACGCGGTGAAGAAGGTGCCCAAGACGGGTGGGAGCAAGACCACTCTGGCTGGGGCAGTCGATGCGCTGAACGACATCGCTGCCGACCCGAGCGGCGTGTACTTCACCACCTCCACCCAAAACGGCTTACCGGTGAGTCAGGGCATGGGAACCGTGCAGCGCGTGTCGCCTTCGGGGGGCATCCTGACGCTCTTGGCAGAAGCCAAGTCGGCGGGTGGTGTCGCCGTGACTCCGGCCTACGTCTTCTTCGGAACCAAGGGCACCATCATGCGAATGCCCAAAGCCGGTGGCACGCCGATGCCCATGGCGACCTCCTCGGGCGTGTCGCGCATCGCTACCGACGACACCAACGTCTACTGGACGGACTGCACGAGTGGGTCGGTGTTGACCGTGCCGATCGAAGGCGGCGAGCCGCTGACCCTGGCATCGGGCTACGTCTGCCCAGCGGGCCTAACCGTCGAAGCCAACTACGTCTACTTCACCGACCGCGGCAATCTCAACGGGACCATCAGCGACGACCACGCCGGTCGTATCGCCCGCATTCCAAAGTGAGCTCGTCACTCCGGATCGACTCCCAGCACCGCACGTGCCTCCTCGCGGAACTCTTCATCGCTGGCCGTTAGCTCCCTCAGCTTCTGGAGCACGATGCGGCGAAAGGCGCGGCGTGCATAGCTGAGGCGGTTGGTCACATCCGTCACCGACAACCCGGTCGCGCCGGCGAGCTCCGAATAGGAGGGCTGCTGGCCCGGGTCCTCGCCCAAGTCCAGACGCTCGAAGACGTGAAAATGGACCAACTTGTTCTTCGATCCGAGCTCGCTCCGCAGTGCAGCGACGGAGCTGGCGAGCAGCTCTCGCACCCACTGTTGATGGAAGTAGTCCTCGGGTGAAGGCAGGGCCTCGAGCGGTGCCCGGGCCAACTCGCGCTCGGTGGCGTCGAAGTCGAAGGAGAGGATGGAAGCACCCCCACCGCGTTTCTGCGCCTGGTCGGAGCGAAGGCGATTGCTAACGAAGCGATCCAAACAGACCCGCAGGAACGTGCGGAACCTCGCCTGGTCGGGGCGGTAGGAGGCGAAGGTTCCGTGCTCCAGCGCAGTGACGAAGAACTCCTGGGTGATGTCTCTGGCTTCCTCTTCGGACTTCTTCCAGCGCAGACGCGTGTACTTGTAGACGGGACCCAGATACGCAACGGCCAACACCTTCAAAGCGAGCGCGCGGACGGATCGGTCATCGCTCCGGACCGCCAGCACTTTGGAGACTGCCGTCGTGGGGAAGCCGCCCCGGGGAGCCTGACCATCACCGGACATCGCAGTCAGGATAGGCGAATTGCGAAGCGCTCGCTCACTTGCACACGCCACCCTCGCAGCTTTGGCCCGGAGCGCATTTCTTGTTGCAGCCACCGCAATTTCTCGGGTCGGTGTTCGGGGCGACGCACTGGTGCGGCCCACAGAGCATTCGTGGGGAGCCGAAAGCTCCCTTGGAGCACTCGTAGCAGATGGGTTGGGCCACACTGCCACCCATGTTGGTCGTGCAGACCTCATCGTTGCTACATCGCTTTCCGCACGCACCACAGTTGTCTGGATCCGTATTGGCCACGCAGCGCGAGCCGCACTGGCGTGGCGCATTGAAGCTTCCGGTCGTCTTGCATTGGCAGGTTCCGCCTGGACCGCACTTTTCGTACGCCCCCTTGCACTCGCCGTCGGAAACGCACGCCGAGCCGAGAGTGGCGCCGCCGCTTGACTTGCTAGTGGGGGTCGCGGTGGCGCTGGCAGTGGGGGTCGAAGTCGGACGAGCCGTTGCCGCGCCCAACACCGGCCCAGAGGCCCCACCCTCGCTGGCTTCGGCGGCTCCAGGGTCGGAGCCCGGGGCGATCGTAGTCGGTGCAGTGCCCCCGTCCGGCGCCGTGGTTCTCGCGCTCTGTCCGAGGAGCGAATCGAGGTCGAGGAAGAAATAGGCGCCGGCTCCAACGGCGGCCAGAGCAATCAACCCCGCGAACAACAGGAGCAAGAGAGCGATCACCGAGAAGGCTCTTCGTCCCGGTGCGGCTGGCGCGGGCGAGAAATCCGGCGGTCGGGCAATCGTCGAGGAAATTGGGTCGTAGGGCTGACTCTGAACCAGAGCGCCGATGGGGACCGTCGCGCTCCCGGCGGAGGTCGCCAGACCGGGCTCGAAGCCGGGCGTAGAACCGCGGAGTTGCTCGAGCGCCGCGAGCATTTCGCCCGCGCCGGTGAACCGCTGAGCCGCATGTTTGCGAGTGGCGCGCTCGATCACCGGCCAGAGCGGGGAGCCGCGTACGGCATCCGCAAAGGGGAGTGATTGCTGGTCGAACTGGCGCACCGCCACGTCCATCGCGCTTCCGCTCATCACGCGGGTGCCGGAGGTCATCTCCGCCATGATGAGCCCTACCGCGTAGAGATCGGTGGCCGGACCGAGGATGCCGCCCGAAAGTTGCTCGGGCGGCATGTACGACGGCGTCCCGACCGCCTCGCCAGTGGCCGTGAGCAACGTCGATTCTTGCTGCACTGATTTGGCGATGCCGAAATCCAGCACCTTCACGAAATCTTGCTCGCCCGCGTAGTTGCAAATGAAAACGTTCGCTGGCTTCACGTCGCGGTGCACGATGCCTTGGTCGTGCGCTTCCATGAGAGACTTGAGGATTTGGGCCGTGATGTGTAAGGCGCGGGCCGGGGGCAACGGGCCCGTGCGACTCACTAGCGACGCCAGCGACTCACCTGCCAAGAGCTCGAACACGATGAAAGGTGTGCCGTCGTGGAGACCAAAGTCGAACAAGCGCACGGTGTTCGGATGGGACAGGTGCTGAGCCAGCAGAGCTTCGCGCCGAAAACGATCGGATCCCACCCCTTCGAGGTGGCGGCGATGGAACATCTTCACCGCAACGCGACGCCCCAGATCCTCCTGCACCGCGACGAAGACCGCCCCGAAGCCGCCGCGTCCGAGCTCGCGTTCCAGGCGATAGCGTCCGCCCACCAACTCGCCCAACATGCTCGGTTCATATCCTCTGCTGCTTGCGGGGGGAACAGCCCATCGTCGCGGCTCCTCGCGTGCCCGAGGCTGGAAATCGAGGACCGAGATCCGCTACATCGCGATGACGCGGATCCCCGACTCACGGGTGCGGCGTCCGCGACGAAGCGGATCCCGACCAGCCCGCGCGCCATCTGCCCTACCGCGGATCTCGACCATCCTCGCGCGAAGCCGCGTATTTTCGACGCGTCGGGCCGTGTTGGTCGAAAAAGCTGCGAGCCGAAAGATACCGCTCAGGGATAGAGGAAGGTAACCGTCACGCCGCCGCCTGTTTCGTCGCATTCTTGGGCGCTGACGGCGGTTTGGATGCATTGGCAGGAGTAGTCTCCGGCGCAGGCGGCGGGGATGGGCTCACAGGAGTACGACGGGGGGCTGCAGCAGGGGCCGCCCGTGGCGACCTTGCAATACTGGTTGGCGGAGTTGCAGGTGAGAGAGTCGCCGCAGGCGAAGTCGACGCTGCAGGAGCCGGGGTGGGCGAGGGGTTTTTCGGTGTAGCCGTCGGGGAGGCCCGTGCACACGACGCTGATCTCGGTGCCGTCGCAGGCGCATCCCGGTGAGTAGGCTTCGCAGACTGCGCCGGGCGGAGGGAAACACTGTCCGGTGGCGTTGCAGGCGTCGCTGATCGCAAAGCCGCAGACGCCTTGGGCTGGACAGTCGCTGCTGACGGTGCAGGTGCCGGTTCCGCCGCCGCTACCTCCGCCGACTGCGCCGGTTCCTCCGTAGTTGCCGGTGTTGCCGGAGCCGCCGGTGTTGCCGGTGTTGCCGGAGCCGCCGGTGTTGCCGGCGTTGCCGGAGCCGCCGGAGCCGCCGGCTGCGCCCGTGCCGTTCGAAGATGCGGTCGAACCGCCGCAGCCAATCGCGAGCAATGCCAAGCCGATGAAGAAGCGAGGGAAGTGCATGTCCGCCTCCAAAGCAGGATCGAAGCATGCGCCGATTGCCGGTCGGAGGCATGCTGTGGACGCTTCATAGCTTCAACTAATTAAATTAATTACGATTTTCTATGTATTAAAAACAAGCGTGTGTTTTTTGGTTGACCGGGCAGGGCTCTGGATCGACCCTGGGTTCATGGTTCTGTCCGCTCGTAAGCCGAGCGCTGATCGCATCCTGCAAGCTGCCGAGCGCGTGTTCGTCAAGCATGGGTATGGAGAGTCGTCGCTTCGGCAGCTGATGGCGTCGTCGCGCGTTTCGACGACCGCGTTCTATGCGCGCTTCGACTCGAAGGAAGCGGTGCTCCGGGAGCTCGTCATTCGCATGATCGACGAGCTCGGGACGCGTGCGCGGGAAGAGCTCATGAAGGCGACGGGGCTCGAGGATGGGTTCACGCGCGGCGTGGACGTTCTGGTGGAGGTGCTCGGGCCGAAGCGGGGGCTCGTACGCGTCGCGCTCACGGAAGCAGCGGCCAGTGACGTCGTCAACGAAACGGTGGGACGCGCGTACCAGTCGCTGGCGGCTCTCTTGCGCTGGCGTATCGAGGAGCTCGTCAAGCACGGGCTCGTTACGGACCTCGATGTAGATGCGGCGGCTTGGACTCTGGTGGGTGCGGTGAACATCCACGTGCAGCGCTGGGCAGTCTGGGAAGAGCTCGAGACGGAGGAGCTTTCATCGACACTCCGGCGTGTGGCGACGGCGCTGGTTCCGGTGCTCACACCCACTACTTCTGGAAAGAAAGGCGCGAGACAATGAAGAGGCTCTATTGGTGTGGGGTATTGCTTCTCTCCGTAGCGTGCGGGAGCGCGGACAAGACCAGCGAGCCGGGCGAGCCGGAGAGCGGCCGCGGAACCTTCCTCTTGATGGGGGAAGAGGTGCAGGCCGATTACCAGATCGCGAATGGGCAATGGCTCATCGGTGGGGACATGCTCATCGATCCCGATACGGAGCTCATCTCCCTGGACGAGCCGGGCCAGATCTCGATGCCGGCGATCAAGAACGGCACGACGCTCAAGAACAAGCTGTGGCCGAACGGAGTCATTCCGTACGTCATCACGAGCAGCGTCACCACTCCCGGGCGGATCAAGACCGCGATGAGCGAGTGGGAGAGCAAGACGAAGATCAAGTTCGTCAAGCGCACGAACCAAGCCGCGTACCTGAAGGTGGTCGAGTCGAGCTCCTTCGCGTATTGCGCTTCCCAGCTCGGCTATACCGGTGGCATGCGCCAGCTCAGCCTGCGTGGGAAAGGCGCCTGCAATTTGGGCGTCATCACCCACGAGCTCGGCCACGCGATCGGGTTTCAACACGAGCACCAGCGGTCGGATCGCAACAAGTACGTCAAGATCAACTTGGCCTGCACCTCGAATCCGAGCGCGTTCAACATCTTAACGTCGGGCGTGTACGAGTTCGCGTCGTACGACATCAAGTCGACGATGCATTACAGAAGCACGACCATCAATTCGTGCGCGCTGCCCAAGTCGTCGATTCTGGCCAAAAACGGTAGCGTCTTGCTCCACAACTGGGAGAACCTGAGCGCGGGCGACGTGGCGGCGACCGCCAAGATGTACGGGCCGAAGCTCGACGATCAGGATGCGGACGGTGTGGCCGACTCGAAGGACAACTGTCCCAAGGACGCGAACGCCTCGCAGCTCGACACCGACAAGGACGGCAAGGGCGACGCCTGCGACACGGACGACGACAACGACGGCATCGCGGACGGATCCGACAACTGCAACAAGAACGCGAATTCCTCGCAGCTCGATACGGATGGGGATGGCCAGGGGGACGCGTGCGACGGGGACGACGACGGCGACGGCGTTGCGGACGCGAAGGACAACTGCCCGAAGGACAAGAACGCCGGGCAGCTCGACACCGACGGGGACGGCCAGGGGGACGCGTGCGACGACGACGACGACGGCGACGGCGTGCCGGATGCGAGTGACAACTGCCCCACGATCAAGAATGCGAGTCAGACGGACAGCGATGGCGACGGCAAGGGGGATGCCTGTGAGGCCGATGACGACGACGATGGCATCATCGACGCGGACGACAACTGTCCCAATGTGGCCAATCCGGATCAGATGGATTCCGACGGGGACGGCATGGGAGACGTCTGTGACTCGGACAAGGACGGGGACGGGGTCGACGACGCCACGGACAACTGCCCGGACATCGCGAATCCGGATCAGGCGGACGAAGACCAGAATCAGGTGGGAGACGCCTGCGAAGGGGACACGGACGGGGACGGAATTCCGGATCCGCTCGACAACTGCCCAACGGTGGCGAATCCCGATCAGTTCGATTCCGACGGCGACGGCGTCGGGGACGCGTGTCCGGACTCCGATGGCGACGGCGTGAGCGACAACGTCGACGATTGCCCGGACGTTGCCAATGCGGATCAGGCCGACGCAGATCAGGACGGCATCGGCGACGCTTGCGATACCGACCCCGCGACGCCACCGGAGCTACCGGGCGAGCCCGATCCCACTGAGGACACCGTGCAAGTCACTTCGCTCGAGGAAGCGAGCGGAGGTTGTCAGGTCTCGACATCGGGGCAGTCGGAAAGCGGGATCGCATTGCTCGCGCTCGCCCTCGCGCTCTACTTCGGGCGCCGGCGCCGCGCTTAGGATCATGCTGCGCGCGTGAGGTCAGCCCTCAGGCGATCACGCGGTGTTCGGCGTAAACTGTCGGCGCGATCGGCTTCCCGTCGTTGGTCGTTGCGTGCTGCTCGAAGCAGTGGATGCCGGCGGGAACGACAGTACCGTGTTGCGCCACGCTCAAGAAAATGTGTTTGGAGTTCTTCGCAGAACGTTCGAACCAGTTCGGGTCGTCGAACGTGCCACCATAGACGCCGACGACAGCGGCGAAGCGCTCGAAACTCAGATACAGTTTGGTGCCGCACCTCTCGCAGAAGTGGATATCGACCCACTTTCCACTGCCCTCGGAGCGGTGCTGGTAAATCCTCGGCTGGCCTGAAATCACGTCAAGATCCGCTTTGCCGAAAATCGGCTCGACGAGATAGGCCGATCCGGTGGCCCTTTGGCAGAACCGACAATGGCAGAAGGTCACGCGTGACGGCTGCGCTTTGACCGCGTAGCGGATTTCTCGGCATAGGCAGCCGCCTTCGTGCGTCGACATGCTCTCGTCTCCCGTGCAAAGTGCCAGTCTAGTGGATCAGAGAACGATCCCGGGACAGACAAGTCGGCGAGGTTTCGGTCAGCGAGGAAAGTCGGAACGTTCGACGGCTCCGACAAGCTGCTCGAGAGCGTGTGGCTCAGAGGGAACGAAAGGCCCCGCCGCGCCAGTAGCCTGCCCGAGCTCCGACAGCGTCGGGCTCTTGGCGAGCTTTCATCGGCCGTGAAAATCTTTCGGGTTCGCAGCTTTGTTTCCAGAATTGGTCCGACGCGTCGCCAATTCACTTCGCCTCGCTCTCCCGGTTTCCGGATCCCCGTGGCGTGCGGATCGGCGAGGAAGTAGACTGAACGTGTGCTGAGGAGCTGGGCAGTCATCGCGGTAGTAGCGCTCGCAGCGTGCAGCTCCTCGAGCGAGAACCCCGGCGGCGTCGGCGGAGCGGCGGGCACGAGCGGCGGAACCGGTGGCAGCGCGGGGAGTGGAGCGACCGCAGGCAGCGGCGCGAGCGGCGGCGTGAGCGGCCAATCCGGTTCGGACACCGGTGGCGCGGGTGAGGTATCTGGCATGGGCGGCACGGGCGACTGTTCGGGTGCAGCCTGCCAGCTCGACTGCTGTTCGGCGTTGCTCGGCGACGAGATCGCCCCTTTTTACGAAGCGGTGTGGAGTTATTGTCCGAGCACCGCTTGCAGCATTTGCGAAGCTTGCAAGATCTTCCCAGGCGACAATCCCGTGTTCCAGCCAACCGCGGATTGTTACAAGTGCCTGGTCGATCACGCTGAGACGGAGCAGCTGCCAGCGATCAATCTGAAGTGCGCGAACGTCTGCGAATCGATCACGGCCTGCATCATAGGCTGCGGTTAATGCGCGTGCTTCAGCTACTTCTCTTGCGGATCCCGAAACAGGACGAAGCCAAGGCGCGGAAGCGGCTCGAGAAGCTGTACAGAACGGGCATTGCGCAGATGCCAGGGAAACGATTGCCGATCGACGCCGGCCAGCGCACGCCCCTCAACGGGTTGGCATTGGCGCTGTACGGCGCGAAAGAAGCGAAGCGCTGGCGCGTTGCCAGCAACTTTCAGAGCGACGATTTCTCCTACATCACGGGCGACCCGGCTTGGCTGCGTGGCAGGCTGGCCAAGTGGTCCACGCACTCGTCACTCCACGGCACGCTTCCAGATGCACGACGCATCTTCTTGGCAGGCGCGAAACAGATGACTAACGAGCTCGAGCTCTGGACGAAGTACCGCGCGAGCGGGAACGACTCCGACCAGCACATCGTGGAAACCTACGGCGCCATCCAGTCGCCCGACACGGTCGCGCTCATGGTCGATATGCATGCACGTTCGAAAGCGAAGTCCCTGGTGGAAGTTTGGTTTCGTACTCACGCCGAGTACGCCGAAAAGCACGTCGTCAAGCTGGCGAAGGAGCGGGGCGCGCTTGCAAAATCGGCGGCTCGCATTGCCGCCTCGCTGCGCTGATGCGGAGCGAGCAGTCGAGTGGGAGCTCGCGAGGCCTCGCCCATGGCATTGCGCGTGATAGCGTTCCCGAAGGAATGCTTTGAAAATGGTCATGCTGGTCCACATTGCAGACGAGCGGGCGCGAGCGAGCATTCGGCGTGCCGGGCTCGTACCCTTACGCGTTCGACGCGGCGCGAGGCGGGGTGTGTTTTGCATGCCGGTACTACCCAACTATTTCTTGTCTCACCAATGGCTTCGGGAGCTGAAGAGGTGGGGCGTGCGCACGATGGTGGGCGTGTACTTCCGCGTTCCAGATCGCGAGCCGGTCGTCGTCGGACACTACAATCGCGAGCACCAACCGATGACCGCAGCGAGAGCCGTTCGTACGATCATGGAGCAAGAAGACGCGCGCGGTTTTCAGATCATCGTGCCGCGAAAGATCGAAGCGGACGCGATTCATCGCATTCGTCACGTCAACCAGGTCGTTGGGTGGAGGTACTATCCGGACGCACATGGGCGCCGGCCGTGCGGATGCCCCGTGTGCCAGCCTCGCGGAGAGATTCGCTCGCGACGTTTGCGAGAAGCGTACGAAGCGTCCCTGCGCTGAGCTCATTGCGTGACCACTCGACGAGCGCTCCAAGGTGTCCTGCACGGCTTCCTCGGAACATTTGGAAGCCGATACTCGACGCAGCCAAAGATTCTTCGGCAAGAAGGAAGGGCTTCACGATGAGCATCATCATTACCGCGTTTGAACGGTCACCCGACGGCGGCAGGGGACTCGCGCGTGATACCCGCGTTCGTTGGGCGCTCGAAGAAGTGGGCCAGCCTTACGAGGTTCGCCTGGTCGAGTTTCGCGCGATGAAGGAACCCGCGCATCTGGCACTCCATCCTTTCGGCCAGATTCCGACGTATGAGGAAGGCGATCTCGCCCTGTTCGAGACAGGCGCCATCGTCTTGCATATCGCCGAACACCATTCGGGCCTGCTTCCGAAGGATGTCAATGCTCGGGCGCGTGCGATCACTTGGATGTTTGCCGCGCTCAACACGGTGGAGCCGCCGATCCTCGAGCTCGCAACCGCCAGGCTTTTTGAGGGCGACAAGCCCTGGAGTCAGGAGCGCCTGCCACTGGTCGAGGATCGTGTCCGCGCCCGGTTGGAACGACTATCCGCTCGCCTCGGGGATGCCGACTCGCTCGATGGCGCGTTCAGCGCGGGCGACCTGTTGATGGTGTCAGTGCTGCTCAGGCTGAAATCGTCGGGCATTCTGGACGAATTCCCGAACCTGGCTGCGTATGTCGCCCGCGCTGAAGCGCGCCCTGCCTATGAGCGGGCGTTCGCGGCGCAGTTGGCGATCAACACCGCCAAGCCAACGACTGGCTGAGTGAGCTCGTCCTGGCTCGACAACGTTTCCGAGTCTGAGGCGAGCGCGGGCGGCGCGCGCGATGTCCCGCGGGCCGAGGACCCGCGAGTGGGGACACCAAAGACCGCCGCATATGAATACCTGAGGCGAGCGCCAGAAGACGAGCACGACCATGCGTGCCATGAGGCGTGGAACGCCCTCGAGCCGGAATGGCTCGAGCGGTTCCGGCGCGCAACAGCGCGTCGTGTTCCAAAATCCAGCCCACGACATCGCCGCCGATTTCGGGGCAATCCCGTGGCATTCGTGGGCGGTCTCGGCGCAACAGACCGGCGTGGTGCGATCGAGGAACTTTCACGAACGGCCGCGGCGGCGGCGGGGCTCAGCGGTTGAGTTGCGCGCAGCTTTTTCAAAGGGTTCGCGAATCCGACCCCGTCCACCTAGAATGAAGCGATGCGCATCCCGGCGCTGGTGGGGCCGCTCTTGGCGGTCGGTGGCTGCCAATTGTTGTGGCCCGTCGGCGACTATGCAGGTGAGCCCGCTGGAAGCTCGGATGCCAGCGTGAACGGCGGTGCGGGGGGTGCCGGCACCGGTGGCGGCGCGGGATCGGACGCGTCCGCGGCAGGCGCCGGCGGGAGCCTGGGGGGCGCTGCCGGCAACGTCAGCAGTGGACGCCTGGCGGATTCGGAAACCGTGTTCTGTACGGATGGGACACAGGCGGCGCCTTGCCCAGCGCCCGGTGCTCTGCTCCACGGGCAAGACGGCAACTACTTGATCGACGTCCCGAGCTACAGCGGTGACTCCGTGAGTGCGGTCGAATCGGTGACGACATTGGAGTTCGAGGTGTCCGGCGCCAGCTACCTCACCTACGCCGCAGCCGTCGACCGCTGCAACAACCTCACCAAGGCTGGCCATGACGATTGGCGTCTACCCAGCGTGCTCGAGCTTCTCACGGTCGCGGATTTCGGAGCCAGCGGGCTCTTCATCAATGGCGGAGTGTTTCCTCTCGTGGTCGCGGAAAATTATCGAGCCTCGGAGCTGGCCCCGGGCGATGGCGGCCCGGCCGGGGAGTGGGCGTTTCAGTTCGGTACAGGAGTGATGGGTGACGGGCTACCGGGAGGATCGGTACGCTCGTTCTGCGTGCGCGGTCCGCAATTGTATAGCGGTACCTGGGATACCAGCGATCCCGACGTGGCCGTGGATGGTCGCACCGGACTTTACTGGCAGCGCAAGTCCAACCCAAACTCGGAGTGGGCCGCCGCTCTAGCGACTTGTCGCGCATTGGTGGACACGAAGCTCGGCGGTTACGCCGATTGGCGCCTTCCGAGCATCAAGGAGCTACTGAGCATCGTCGACCGCTCGAAGAAGATCCAGCCCTGGATACGTTCGCTCTCCCCAACGCGCTACCCGTCAGTTTCTGGTCCTCCACACCAAATCCAAAAGACCCGACCCAGGTGTTTCTCGTTCACATGAGCACCGGTTACAGTCTCGCTGGACCCATCACGAACTCCAATCGGTCCTATTGCGTGCGCGGGCCCGGGTGAAGTCATGAGCTCGATATCCGGAGCGGACAAAAGCCCGGACAGCGTCCGAGTCATCGGGCGCTACGCGCTCTACGACGAGATCGCTTCCGGCGGTATGGCGACGGTCCATCTGGCGCGCTTGCTCGGCGTCGGCGGCTTTGCACGCACGGTGGCCGTCAAGCGTCTGCACCGACAGTTCGCCAAAGATCCGGAGTTCGTGACCGCTTTTTTGGACGAAGCTCGCCTGGCGGCGCGGGTTCGCCATCCCAACGTAGTGCCAACGTTGGACGTGGTGGCCACCGAGGGGGAGCTGTTCTTGGTGATGGAGTGGATCCAGGGCGAATCGCTGTCGCGCTTGCGGCGGATGGCGGAGCTCGTCGTTCCGCTCCCCATCGCGTGCGGCGTTCTGGCCGGAGCGCTGCATGGGCTTCACGCGGCACACGAAGCCAAGAACGAACGCGGCGAGCCGCTGTCGCTGGTTCACCGTGATATCTCGCCGCAAAACATCTTGATCGGCATCGACGGAGTTCCGCGTGTCGCCGACTTCGGTGTGGCCAAGGCCGCCGGACGCGTGCAGACCACGCAACAAGGCAAGATCAAGGGCAAGTTGCGCTACATGTCGCCCGAGCAACTGAAAGCCGAGCGCCTCGACCGTCGCGCGGACGTGTTTGCGGCTTCGATCGTGCTCTGGGAGTGCCTGGCTCGCCAGCGCTTGTTCCGCGGCGAGGAGGCGGCCAGCGTGCTGAGCTCGGTGTTGAACCAGAAGCTCGAGCCGCCCAGCATTCACAACTCGGAGGTGAGCGCGGAGCTGGATGCGATTGTGATGCGCGGGTTGTCCCGCGAGCTAGACGAGCGCTGGCCTACGGCACTGGACATGGCGATCGCGCTCGAGCGCGCGATCACGATGCCGAGCGCGCACAGCGTTGGCGAGTGGGTTCGTCAAGTTGCCGGCGAATCGCTCGACGAGCGCGCCAATCGCGTCCAGCAAATCGAGTCCGAGGAGTCGTCGTCGCTGCACTCGTTGCCGGCGGTACCTGGACTGGCGCCGGCGCGAGAGCGGCGCGACCGAATTTC
Organism: uncultured delta proteobacterium; assembly: GCA_963781505.1. Taxonomy (GTDB): domain Bacteria; phylum Myxococcota_A; class Polyangia; order Polyangiales; family Polyangiaceae; genus JADJKB01. The sequence goes on from CAWAHB010000025.1 coordinate 104,946, forward strand.
GCGAAGCAGCATCTCCGAAGCTGCGCTTCCATCCACCTCCGACGCCGTCCCGGTAGCGAAACGGACTCGGGTGCTCTTGATTGCCGCCGCGGGCGGCGCGCTGGTGCTAGCGGCGGCCGTGATTGTCTTGGGGCTCCTCCTGCTCAGGCGGCCGGCTCCGACGCCGAGCGCCGGGGCGCTCACCGCGGCGCCCGCACTCTCGGCCGCGCCGGCTTCCGCGCCCGGGCCGGCCGCGAGCCCGGGCCCGATTCCGATCGCGCCGAGCGCGTCGCTCGAGGCTCCAAAGAAACCGGCGCCGCACCTCACGCCTCGCCCCACCGTGAATTGCAATCCTCCGTACACGCTGGTGAAGTCGGGCGGGAAAGTGATCAAGCGCTGGAAGCCCGGGTGCATGTGAACCGATCTCGATTCTTCGTTCCGTTTCTGGTGGTGGTAGGGACGTTTTTTCGCTCCGCCACGCCGGCTCACGCGCAATCCAAAACGGAATGCCGCGAAGCGTACGAGCAAGCTCAAGTGCTGCGGCAGGACGGAAAGCTCGGCGAAGCAAGGGAGAAGCTCTTGATCTGCGCCGGCGCCGCCTGCCCGACGCGCATGCGCGACGAGTGCACGGTGTGGTCGGCGGAAGTGCAGACGGACATGCCGAGCGTGGTCGTGTCCCTCCGCACCAGCGACGGTCGGGACGTCCCGGGGGCGCGGCTGCTGATCGATGGTCGGGTCGCCGCGGAAGCGCTGGACGGCACGGCCACTCCGATCGATCCGGGCAAACACGTGCTTCGTGTCGAAGCTCCCGATCAGCCGGCGAGCGAGCGTGATGTCGTGATGGCGCTCGGGGATCGCAATCGCAGAGTCGAGTTCAAGCTCGCGGTCGCCGCCGGAGCGGCGCCGGCTGCTCAACGGCCGCCGGCCCCGAAGCCCGTGCCCAGCGTCGAAGCCTCGCGGCCTTTCCCGCTCTCGGTCTGGCTGCTCGGTGCGGTCGGCGTGGTGGGGCTTGGCGTCGGAAGCTACGTCGGCGTCGCTGCGCTCTCCAGGCGAAGCGACCTCGGCGCGTGCAAACCCACGTGCCCCAAGGACGATGTCAATCGGGTGAAGCGTGACTACGTGATCTCCGAAATTGCGATTGGCGTCGGAGCCGTGGCGCTCGGTGCTGCGGTGTTCATCGCGGTCGGGAGCCAGAAGGACTCACCCCAGGTCGGGGTGTCACTGGATCCGAGCGGCGGACGCGCCTCGGTTCGCGCTCGATTCTGATCAGCTGAAGAGGACCGTGTCTCCTCCATTCGCGCGCAGCGCGCGTGGGGGATCACCGTGGGATCAGCAAGACCGAGGCCACGATTCGAACCCACCGAGGAGCGAGCGCGCGCGTTGCGCTCGAATAAGGGGGAGACCGCGGGCCCAAACGGCCGAGGAGCGCGCAGAAGGGGTCGACGCGATTCTAGTATATTGTCTATCGTTCTAGTTTGATAGATCCGGCTCGTTGCGAGCCTGGCTCAGCGCTCTTTCCACTCGAGCACCGTGACTCGAACTTCGGGATGCTGGGTCAGGATCACGCCTCGGCCGCCCACGAAGAACGCAGCGAACGGCTCGTCGTAGTAGAGAGGTACCTCTCCGTCGCTCGACCATTTCCAGAGATCGCGCCGAAACGCGACCGCTCGCTCGGTGCGTTCGTCCGAGAGGCTCTTGGCGCCGTCTCCGTTCGCGAACAGCACGCGGTTCGACACGGAATCGAATCCCGGAATCGCCGGGGAGCGTCCCATGCCCAGCTTGACCGGAAGCTCGGGGGCCAGATCGAAGTCGAACAAGTCGATGCTGTCTTCGCGCACTACGACAATGCCGCTCGGCCCCGATGTGAGCAGGCCGTCGCCGTGGTGGGGTCCAGGCATCCCCATCGGCCCCTTCGTGAGGAGCTCGGAGCCTGCCATTTTCACTGCCGCGAGCGGGCGCCGGAGGTCCCGTGAAAAGGAATGCAAGACGTAGTGTTCTTGGCCGCGGCTGAGCGCAAAGATGCGATCGCCGTGCACCATGACCTGAGCGGTGGGCACCCATTCGTCCGAGAAAGAGCCGCCTACGTGACGTGTGCCGACGGTCCTACCACTCGGGAGCTCGAGTGCCGTGAGCTCCGCGCCGCTCGACCCCGACGAAGTACTGCCCACGATTGCGAGCTTTCCGTCCGCGTGGACATTGGTGCCGTGTCCCTGGATTTCGAGCCTTTCACGCTGCCGAAACGCGTCGTCCAGCACGAAGACGATGTCTTGGTCGGATGCGTCGTATCGCTCGTCCACGGCAACCGCGATCCCGGCGTTGGTCGCCGCAACGCGGACGAACGATCCCGCCGCTGGCAGGTCGTGGACTCCCACGATGCTCCGCGTCGCAATGTCGACCTCGACGATCTGGGCCGGCTTCGACGATTGCGGAACGCCGAGCAAGAACGTTCCTTCTGCGTGCGCGGCGCTCGGCGAGCGAAACGGCGTGGCGCTCGACACCCACTGGATCCCCGAGAGCACCGTGCTTTTCAGGGCGTGCGGGCGATCCGGGCCCGGAACGAGCACCGGAGCGAAGGGATCGGCCGGCCTCGCGGGTACGGGAGCGGAGGTCGACGACGCACAGGCACAGCCCACTCGCGCCGAGCTCGACACCGGCGCGGGCGCGTGCTCGGCGCAAGAGGTGGGTCGGCACGCGCCGAGCGTCGTGGTGATCGCGACGAAGACTGCCCAACGAAACGTGCTCATGACCCGCTCCGTGGTCGAAACACGCCGTCAACGTCGTGCTGATACGGCTTGTCCGAAACCTTGAAGTCGCCGAAACGGTCCCAGAATCCCCACTTGCCGGTGGTTTCGTTGTGGAGCCACGCGCGTCGCTCGGCTCCGCCGAGAAGCGGATCACCACCGCCCCCCCACGACGAATCGACGACGAGCACGCGGACCTTCGGCCGCACCGTGGAGGAAGCTCTCCGGCACCGACCTTCCGAGCACGCTGACCTTGCCCGTCTTCGGCACGTCACGGAGGTCGTTCGAACGAACCATCACGTTGTGATCGCGTCCCTCGTCATCCGGCTTCAAGCGGATGATGTCGCCGGTACGCGCCGGAGCGAGATCGGAAGAAACGCGCCGCAGTCGGCTGTCGTTTTGAAAGAGCTCGTTGCCAACGTCTTGTGAGAAAGTACGCGCCTGCTTTCGCGGGCTGCGAGCCCGTCCCTCGCGCCTGAAGAAACGAGCGCATGACGTAGCCTCGACAATCGAGCCCGATCCCGTAGGCGGACATCACCAGACGAGTCGCTCGCTCCGGCTGTCCCGGGTACTTGGCCAACACCTCGTCGGCCGCGCCGGCGTCGAGGAGCGCCTGCGTCGTCGCCCGCACGTCCTCGGGCGTACCTCGCGTCGACGTTGCTCCGAGCACGTGCCGGGCAATCGGCTGGAATTTGTCGTCGCCGAGCCTCTTTTTGATCGCACGGACGAACGCTTGCTGCTCTTTCGGGGAAACGTCGTGCAACGAGCGGAAGCCCGCTGGAACCTTCACCGTTCGTCCCTCGAGCTGGTACGGCCCCTGCATCTTTCGCAGGAGCTCGTCCATGCCCGCGCCGAGCGCTCGCTCGCTGGGACGACTGGCGAGACTTTGCACCGATTGGCTCAGCCGAGCGCGGGGAGCGAGCTCCGTCCGCGCCCTTTTCACTTCCGCCTTTTGATGCTCGATTGCTTCGTGGACGCGCTGGGCCCCCGCACGAATGGCTCCCTGGATCCGCTCCGTCATGGGGGGGCTTCGGCACGGGGCGCCGGGGGTTGCGTGGAAGGTCCCGCTTCAATCAGAAGCTAAAAGCCGGATCAGGGCTCGAGCGTGACGCTCTCCACCGACCCCGTCATCACCGAATCGAGGGACGATGGCGCGCTCACCAGGTCTTTGGCCTGCCATGTGTCGATCTGATTTTGGAACCACTGCGAGCTCGGATCCTCGGACTCGCCCGGCGGGAGCACGGCGCGAGAGGATTCGATCGCCGAAAAGTCCACGAACTGGGAGTACGAGTTTCCGGTCTGCGACAAGATCGTTCCCACGTGGTGGACGTCGAGCACTGCCACGAGCGACTCTTGTGGGTCGAGGGCGCACGGCGAAAGCGATCCGTCGTCTTTGCAGAAGAAGTTTCCTTGATAGATCACGTCGAACTTCTTCGATCCGAGCGGCCAGGTGTCGGGGGCGCCCGGCTTTCCGGCCTTGTCCCAGGCCCCTTCCGCCATGTCGATCAGGTAGGCCTGCGCATTCGTGTCGGTCGTGACGTCGAGCTCGCCCTTGTCGATTGCTTTCAAGAATTGATTGAGGCCGGGCTGACCTCCACCCCATTCACAGGCGAGCGCGGGGTAATTCAGGTTCCGGAACTTGCTGGCGGAATTGTCGGCGAGAAAGCTCGCGAGGGGCGTCACCGGATCGTCGAGGGTGAGTACGTCCTTCCACTCGACGAGCGCGGTGACCAGACTCTGGGCCTTGGATGATCCAGCGAGGAGCCCTGCCTGATCGAGGGCGACGTACGCATCGCGCAAAATGCGCACGACATCCGAGCCCGCGTCCTGATGGATCGCGAGGACCTCGTCCGGAGTGAGCTTCGCATCCGCGCTCGGTGGATCCCAGGGCTTGGCCGGACCCGAGCCGTTCGCTTGGTTCAGCTTCGCGGCGAAGAGGTAGCGAAGTCGCAGGCTGCGATCGGTATCCCCCGATCCGGCGAAGCCCGTGTAGTGCGGATACCAGCTGCCGACGACCATGTGGTTCGCCGAAAACAGATATCCTTCCGGCGGATCCACGCTGTTCGGTCGCTCGGCAACGGACAGCGGTCCTTTCCAGTCGTGGCTCGAGTCCGAGCCGTCGTACGGGACCCTGCCCTCCAGATTCGGATATTCGCTATCGGTCGAACGATCCGGCACACCGAGAAGCGCGTGATACGCGATGTGACCGTCGTCCCCCGCGTAGAGGGCGTTCGCACCGGGCGTGTACCAATGCGCGAGCGCCTCGCGATATTGGTCGAGGTTTTTCGCCTGGAGCATACGGAGCACCGCAACGAGCGTGTGATCGTCGGTCTTCCACAGATCCAGATGACGCTGGGCGTAGGAGGTGCCGGCGCTCGGAGGCTTGCCGAGCAGTGGATCCACCACGGGACCGTACATGCTCTCCTTCACGGTCAGCGTTTCGGGCGAGCCGTTCTTCACGGCGATGGTTTCCGTTCGCGTCGTGAATTCCTTTGCTTGGCCGTCGACCATGTAATGGCTGCCGTCCGCGTCGAGCTCGAGCTCGAACAGATCGCTCACGTCACCGCCCGCCGCCGACAGCCCCTGCGCCAGATACTGACTCCAGAAGATGAGAAAGCCGGGGGCGCCAGGGACACCGATGCCCCGCACGTTCACGTCGCCCGCGACGAGGTGGTACTCGTACCAAATACTCGGCGCCGTCACTTTCGTCTGCGGGTCGCTGTGGAGGATGGCTTTGCCCGTGGTGCTGCGGCTCGGCCCCACTACCCAGGTGTGGCTCGCCTTCCGCGGCGCCTCTCCGCGCAAGGGCTCGATGGGCGTGTAGCTGGCGAGCGCTGGGTTTTTTACCTGCGCGGCGTCCTCGTCGAGCGTCGGCTTGCAACCGGGGAACTTGTCGCAATTCCCGGTGCGACACTGGGCGAGTTGGTCGATCTCGTTCTGCATGTCGTTCGAGTTGAAGAGCTGGGTCAACCGATCCCACACCAGGAGCGAATCGGCGATGGTCCAGGGCTCGAACTTCGTTTCGCCGACGCTCGCGTACGCGGCCGAAAGCTCGAAGCCCGGCGCCGACGTGTACGCATTGACGCCGTCGGCATAGGCCTGGAGCAAGCTCTTTACGTCCTGGGGCAGCGCTTCGGCGACGTTCTTCGCGAATGCGTGGAACCCGAGTACGCGCTCTTCGCGATCCTTCTTCAGGATGCCATCCCCGTCGCCCGCGCCGAACCACTCCGCGAGACGCCCCTGCATCCAGCGCCTCGAGAAGTCCATCTGGTACAAGCGGTCGCGCGCCGTCGCCCACCCGAGCCCATACATCGCGGAGCCGAGATCGTCTGCCACGACGTGGACGGTGCCCCGTTGGTCCCGATGCACGGTCACCTTGCCGAGCACGACTCCGGAGTCGCTCGTTCCGCCAGTTCCGCCAGCGCCAGCCGTCCCGCCGCTCCCGGCGCTGCCTTTCGGAGCGTCCGACTCCGACGAGCCACAAGCCCCCACGAAGCCGAGGGCGAGAGCGAGAATCGATGCAAAAGAAGTGATTCGAGGAGTCATGTGACGTTCCCCTTCCGAGACGCACCGTAGCTCCCGCACTTCCGCCGAGCCGCTGTATTCACCGAGAATACAGGGAGAAATCGTATACAGGTTGTCTGCGGGCTCGTGCGGCTTCGAGGGAAAGCCCGTAGAGGAGTGCACGATTCGCCGCGGGATGCGACGACGTCACTGCTTCGTCAAGTGCAAGTCGTGCACATTGCCATCGAGGCCACCGACAACGCCCTCCGCGCAGGACGGGCCGAATTGCAGCTCGAAGGTCGGACCGCTCCTGTCCTCGTTGGGTCCACACCCCTGCTCGCTGCAATTGCACGCCCCAAACGGGGAGCACAGTGTCACCTTTCCGCAATCCACATCGACGGTCTCCCCGGTATCCGGATCGGTTTGCTCGCAGCCGAGCGGACCGCCTGCGTTTGTGGGCCAGTTGGGCACGCATGCGTAGTAGCCGAGTCCGACGTTGTAGCTCGTGGTTTGCAGGATGCACCAGTCGCCCCAGAGCTCGAGGACCGGTGCTTGGAACTGGAGACGCTCCCCATCGAAGGTGGAAGCTTCGAGTGTGTACGCGAATCCCGAAACCAGGCCGCTCAATGCCCCGAGCTGCAGCCATTGGATCCCCGGTGGATAGCCAACGTCGGGATCGGTGGGCGGCGGCAAGAGCGCTCTGGCGCCGAACTGGATGTGCCCCGACACACCCCCGGTCACGGAATCGACGCTGAGCGTCACCGTATTCTTGCCGTCGTCGAACGCGTGACCTTCGACGTAACCTTTCCACACACCAACGAAGTCCTGATTCACCACACCGCTGTCATGGCAGCCGCTGCCGCCTCGGGTGCCGGCACCTGCACTCCCGCCATCACCGCCGGATGCGCCGGATTGCGCCGTTGTGTTTCCGCACGCGGCCAGGAAGATCCCGAACCCAATGCTCAGACATGACTTCGAGCGAGTCATTAGTGTCTCATGAGGATAGCAGAGGACGACACGCTCTGGACCGCGACGCGTGCTAAACTCAGAAACGGACCGCATGACACCGCGTGGGTCACTCGTCATTTCGATCGCTGCCTTCGTCGTGGCTGCATGCGCGGGCAATACGGACACGGATTCGGGATCGGGATCCGCTGCCGGCGGTGCGCAGGGCGGTGGGGCAGCATCGACGGGAACTGGGGCGTCTTCGAGTGGGGGCGCGGCGGGCGGAACCTCGTCGACGGCGGGCGCCGCGGGCAGCGGCTCGACGGATCCGTGCGACACGCCGTCCATTCCGTGGTCGCGGTGGGGTGGCGCCGGCAAGTGTATGAGCGCCAGCTTCGGCGGTTTTTGCGAGACGCCACCCAATACTCCGGGCTGGTCTTGCATCCAGAGCACGAGCGGCTGCTCGTTCGACGACAAGTGCTACCTGGGCGCCGTCATCATCGGAGAATGCCCGCCGAACACGACCGTCACATTTTCCTGCGGCGGCCTCGACGGGAGCCCGCTCAGTGTCACGAAACCGCTTCCGGTCTACACCGTTTGCACCAAGAATTACCCGTGCACGGAGGTCAACACCGGCTTCGTCTGCGCACGAGCGAACCAGACGAACGGCGATTCTCGTCGACCCGTCCATGACCATCGACGGCTTCACATGTACGCCGAGTAGCTGAATCCAGAATTCGCCGACGTTCGCCGCAAATCCGAGCAACGACGTGTTTTACCCGCCAGCCCTGCGCCCGCGTCCCTGACGCCAGAGGACGCGGGACGTTCGCGCCAAGAAGCGAGGTCTGACGACGCTCGAATTTCGTTTCAACGACTTCGGCAAACGCCGAGTTGCCGAGCTCTTTCGTCACGTTGCGGAGAAGTGGCAACGCCATCGACGGTCACTTTCCCCATCGTCGGCCTTGCCCCAAATCGCGAGCCGGCGATAATGCAATCATGAACCCCTCCTCCTTCCCGATCGTCACAGTCGTGATCGTCGCACTCGCCTCCTTCACCACCGGCTGCGGCTCGGACGATGGCGGATCTGGATCGCCATCGACCGGCGGAACGAGCGGAAGTGGGGGTGGGAGCGGAGGTGGAAGCGGAGGTGGAAGCGGGGGCGGAAGCGGAGGCGGAAGCGGAGGGGTTGTGAGCGGGGGTGGAGGGAGCAGCGGAGGCGGAACCGGAGGGACGACGAATCCCCAAGACGGGCCACCTGCGGGATGGCCGGACGGGAACGCGTCAGTTCCGGCCGCAGGTCAGGCCGAAGACGTCTCGTCGCCCACCACCGTGATCGGCACCGGCACGCCCGCTAGCTGCACTGGAGCTGCGTTCGTGAGCGCCGTGGCGAAGGGCGGCGTGATCACGTTCGACTGCGGGCCCGATCCGGTCACGATCACACTTACCGAGACCGCGAAGGTGTTCAACGACAAGGGGACCAAGCTCGTCATCGACGGCGGCAACAAGGTCACACTGAGCGGAGGCGGAAAGGTCCGCATCCTCTACATGGCCACCTGCGACCAAGCGCAGGTCTATCCGCCAGGACCCGGTGACTGCAACACCAACCCCGGCGTACAGCTCGTGGTTCAGAACATCACGTTCGTCGACGGGAGCGCAGTGGGGATCGCCGAAGGCTCGAACAACAGCGGCGGTGGCGGAGCGATCCACGCGCAAGGCGGAAGCCTCAAGGTCGTGAACTCGCGCTTCTTCAACAACGTCTGCGACCCGCTCGGCTCCGACGTTGGCGGCGGCGCGATCCGCAAGCTCGATTACCTGGTCGCTTCCGGCGTGGGCCCGGCGCGCCCGGTTTGGGTCGTGAACAGCACCTTCGGCGGCGAAGACGGGCTGGGGAACTCCTGCGCGAACGGCGGCGCGCTCAGCAGCATCGGGGTTTCCTGGAACATCATCAACTCCTTCTTCTCGTACAACACTGCGGTCGGCAACGGCGCAAACTCCGGCGACGGCGGCAACGGGGGCGCCATCTACAACGATGGCAACGAGATCGTGCTCAATGTGACGAGCAGCCTGATCGAGAACAACCACGCCAACGAGGGCGGGAGCGCGGTCTTCTTCGTGAGCAACAACAAGACGGGCTCGATCACGATCCTGGACTCGATTGTGCGAAAGAATCCCAAGGGGACGTTCGAGACGCCGGGGCTGCCGGGCTTCTACGTGATCGCGAAACAGCCCGCGACGGTCATCAATTCGACGATTGAGTAGCCGTCACGTACGCGTTTTGAATCGGTCGACCGGGCCCTGCAACCCAGTCGGAGCATGACGAAGGTGTGGGCCGTTCTCGGCTGTTGTGGTGTGCTTTGCGCGTGCTCTTCGGAGGGCGTTTCCGACGTCACCGGGTCCGAACGCGAGGCGATTGCGGGCGGAACCGCAGATGCGGTCGATACCGAGGTGGTGGCGATATTTCGCGAGTTCTCACCGATCATCGTCGCGAGTGCCTGCACGGGCACGCTGATCGCGCCCAATGTCGTTCTGACCGCGCGGCACTGCATCGAAAACTTCACGGGTGTTGGCTGCGGCACCCAATTCGGTGGACAGGTCTACCCCTACGTCTGGGTGACCACCGCGGCCGATTCATCGGAATCCTCGCTCCAGCTCTACAAAGCGGCGAAGGTCGTGCGACCGAGCTCGGACACCGCGTTTTGCGGGAATGACTTGGCGCTCATCGTGCTGATCGACTCCATCCCGGCCTCCGAAGCCGTACCGCGAGCGCCGCTCATCGACGGGGCGCTCGGGCCAGGCGACCCGTTCAGCGCCGTGGGCTACGGCGGTGTCGACCAAAACGCCTCGGGAAAGGGCATTCGCCGCCGCTACGACGGCGCTGGCGTCGCCTGCGTGGGCGCGAGCTGTACGAGTGAAGGCGTGGGGCCCGAGTGGCTGGGCAATGCGCCGCTTTGCCCAGGTGACTCCGGGGGACCCGCCCTCGACGGCCCAGGACACGTCGCGGGCGTGGCTTCCCGCGGTGACTGCTCCGCGGCCGTGTACACACGAACCGAATGCTTTGCGTCGTTCTTGATCAGCAACGTGACGGACGCCGCGAATCAAGCCGGATATCCCGTCCCCTCGTGGACAGAGCTCGCCCTGACGACTCCGAATCCCAGCTGTACCTCGTCGACGGGCACCGGCGGCTCCGGAGGGCTGGGAGGGTTCGGAGGAATCCGCAACGGGAGGCACGAGCGCCGGAGGCGCGAGCGCGGGTGGTGACGGCGGCGTTGCCGGTTCAGCGGGTTCCTTCGCCGGTGGCGCGGCGGGGAGCAGCACGGCCGGGAGCGCGGGGAGCGACAATCCCGGAGCCCAGCCCGCCGGTGACGATTCGGCGTCGGGTTGTGGCTGTCGTCTCGCGCCCCATCCCGACGAGGATGGGAGCACGGCCTGGTTTTTGGGAGTCGCGCTCGCGTGGCTTCATCGCCGGCGAAGAGGACTGCGTCTCCCCCATTCGCGCGCGGCGCGCGTGTAGGATCAGCACGCGATCGGCGAGACCGACTCCACAATCTCGAACTGAGCAACGAGCGAGCACGCGCGTTGCGCGCGAATAAGGGGGAGACCGCGGGGCCGCAGGCCCGGGGGGCCGAGGACCCGCGAGTGACGCGCTTCGTGACACCCGACGGGGTGGGGGCAGCACGAAGCACTTGGATCTACGGCGTATTCGAGCACTTTTGCGCGGGCGTTTGCTTGCACACGTCCGTCGGGGCTTTGCCGGCGATGCGATCGTCGATGTAGTCGAGGGCAGTGTCGATCGACCAGAAGAAGCCTTCTTCGTGTTTGGCGCCAGCGCATTCGAGATAGCTGAGCTTGTGGCCCTGGCTACAGAGGGTGTCGAAAGCCTTGCGCTCGATGTCCGTCGAGACGAGCGTGTCGTTCTCGCCGAGGATGAACAACCCAGGGACGGCGTTCGACGGAAGGGACGTCGTCGTGACGCTGTTTTCGCGCAGGAAACACCCCCACGGCTCGTAGCCCGTGAGGGCGGCGGTTTGACTCGCCGCGATCAACCCCGGCGTGAACACCTGGTCGACGCTGGTTACGTTGTCGAGCGTCGACGGTGAGCAATCGGTGGCCAGAGCTTGCGGGACCTGTGTGTCCAGGGGCGACAGGAAGATCTCGGAAAGCCCCGGTGAAACCCCGGGCTGATACCAGGCATCGGCGGCCGTATAGAACAGCACTACGTTGCCCGTGGACGAACGCAGCTCCCGCGTTCCGAGCGTCATGTGCGTTTGAAGATCGCTGGGTGGGACCGCGTACACGCCGGCGCGAAGATCCATCTCGGGGGCGTAGGCGGAATGAAACAGCGCGGTGAACATCGCGGCGTGACCACCTTGGGACGCGCCCCACAACGCGACGGGGCCGGCCTCGGCCTGGGAAGCATCGGTCGCCAACAACTGGGTCGCGGCGCGTGCGGCATCCCACGCGGCGATCGCCGTCGGTTCGCCGATCAGATAGGGATGCAGCGAGGGCGAAGGCGCGCCCACCGACTTTTGCCCGAGGTAATCCGGCGCTACTACGATGTAACCGTAGGAGCTGATCAGCGAGAGCAGCAGCGCGACGGCGTAGTTCTCCGTGCTCGAGTCCTCGAAGTCGAGGCTGGGCGCGCAGATGTCCGTCAGGCCCGTGGTCCCGTGGTGAAACACGATCATCGGGAACGTCTTCGACTGCGTTACTTGGGGAACGACGACCAGCCCCGTCGCCTCGCGGCTCTGACCCCGGTCTTGCGTCGTGTAGACGATCCGATGGGCGAGAGTCGCGTGCGTCGGGACGCGGTGGAGCGTCAAACCCTGGGACTGAAACACGACCTGAGCCAAGACCGCCTTGGCGATGGTCAACGCCGACTGGGGCGTTTCGCTGCTCGTCACGGCGCCCACGCTCGACTTCGGCAACCACGAAAACTCGAGCCCGCAACGCGCTGTCTCGACCGGCGTCGATCCGTCGGAGCCGTCTGTGCCGCTATCTGCGGAGCCATCTGCGGATCCATCTGCACCGCCACCGGCGTCAGTCGTTGGCACGCCGCCGCCGCCATCGGAGCTCGTCGCCCCGGCGCTCCCACCGGTCGCCTTCGTTCCACCCGATCCCCCTGCGGCGCCGCCCGAATCGGACTCCTCGGCACCACACGCGGACGCGCCGACGAAGAAACAAACGATCCCGAACATCCCAAGCCACCGGGCCATTCAGCTACGTTACCATGCTCGGCTGCGGCCCCGATGGCGCTGCGCTTTGCGCCGACCCTCCGATCAGCAATCATCCCGGGATGCCGACGGAGATCCAGTACGTCGAGGCCAACGGCTTGCGTTTCGCTTACCTGTCCGAGGGAACCGGGCCTCTCGTGCTCTTGCTCCACGGGTTCCCGGACACTGCGCACAGTTGGGACGCCATTCGACCTCGGCTCGCGAGCAAAGGATATCGAGCGGTGAGCCCCTTCCTTCGCGGGTACCGGCCGACCGAGATTCCGACGCGTGACACCGACCAGGAGACCTTGGCTCGAGACGTGCTCGGATTGATCGATGCACTCGGTGAATCGCGGGCCATCTTGATCGGCCATGATTGGGGCGCCGCTGCGAGCTACGGCGCCGTGGGGCTTTCGCCGGATCGCGTCGAAAAGCTCTTCGTGCTCGCCATTCCCCATCCGGCGACGCTTCGGCCGACCCTGCGAAAGCTGTGGGGAGTTCGTCACGTCCTGATGAACAAGCTCGGCGGGGCGCCCGGGCGTTTCGCGAGAAACGACTTCGCTGCGCTCCGTGAGCTCTACGCGCGCTGGTCACCGACGTGGGAACCCTCTGACGAAGAGCTCGCGAGCGTTCGTGAGTGCTTTGGCGATCCCGAGTCGCTGAATGCTGCATTCGGTTACTACCGAGCCCTGAGCTTCCGCGTGCCCGAATACGCGAAACGGCCCGTCGCCATCCCGACCGTGGCGTTCGCGGGGCTCGACGACCCGATGGCCGAGCCCGACGACTACGAGCACGCACGAAGCATGTTTTCCGGGCCCTACGTCGTCGAAAGCATGCGGGGCGGGCACTTCATGCACCGCGAGCATCCCGAACAGTTTGCAAGCTTGCTCCTGGGCCATTTGTGACCCCGCATTCGGGAGCGCGATACTGGCAGGTCCATTCGAACAGGAGACAACCGTGGCAAGCATTCGAGATGACGTGCGCACGTTCATTGAACGTCAGGCCGAGGCCGGGGGAGCCCTTGGCTGGATCCAGGACAATCGTGGGACGAAGACCACCGCCCTCGTCACCAACACCGAGCTCGTCTATCAGATGCCCGCGTCGGAGTTCGATCCTTCCTTCACGCATCCGCCGCAGGAGTGGTCGATCCAGGGCGAGGTTCGACTCGAAAACGGTGAGGTTTTTTCAGCATCCTTTCCTCTCTTCCTGGACGAAATCGGCGATCCGCCAGCCCTGCGCGAGACGATCGTCGTCTGGTACCATCCGGCGGACCGCTCACGAGTCCGCCCGGACATCTCCTGGCGACAGCGCTCGCCCGCTGACGGCACGTCCCTGCGATGGAAGGTCCCGGCGGTCTGTCCGAACTGCGGTGCGCGGGTCGATCAATCGACCGAATCCGTCGCCGCGCATCCGGCATGTCGGCAGTGCCAGGCGCCACTGCCCTCGGAACCTGTCGGCTGAGCGTGTTCTAGACAGCTCGAGATTGAGGTACACCCCGTAGCGAGTGATCGACGACCGCACCCTCATTCTCGCTCGCCGGGCGCGCTTCCTCGCCACGGCGCTGGCGGGGATCACGGGATGCGGAGGAGCAACGCCGGCGGCGGATCGGGCTCCCTCGGTCATCACCATCGATGAGCCCGACGCGGGGGCTGCGAGCGAAACGCCGACGAGCGAGGCAGAGCCTCCGAAGCGCGTCGGGCCGTCGGACCGGGACGGCGATGGCGTCATCGACGACGAGGACAAGTGCCCGGACGAACCGGGGCCGGCGGATGAAGACGATGAGCGTCTCGGCTGCCCACGGCCGCGGATATGCCTCGACTTCGAGTGGTAGTGTCCCAGCCAAGCGCCGGGCAGGCTCTGCATCGTGATTCGATCGAGCAGGGGTCGAACGTCTATCCGCAGGCTTGCTCGGGAGCGGGGACTCGAAGATGCGGTCGCCGCACTCGAGAAGCTCGAGCAGTGACGGCTCGGATCCCTTCACTGACCTGACGGGCTCGGGCGCATCACGTCTGGACCAGCCTCGAAAATTCCAGATATCCGACTCCAGCGACCCGAAGCTTCCCGGGGAAATGGCGGATCTTCGTACTCCGTCACGTCGGCACCATTGTTGCTCCACTGGTCAATGACAGGAAGGGAGATCCCGATGCGCGTCTCTTTGATCATCACCGTTGTGGCAATCTCGTCGTCAGCCTCCATTGCCTGCAGCGCCTCTCCCGGCGCGCCGAGCGGCGCGGAAACCGGAACCGGCGGAACAGCGGCTCTAGGCTCCGGCGGCGCGACCGAAACGGGTGGCGACATCTCGACGGGCGGCTCGCCCAGCGGCGGCAGTGCCGGCGTGCCGGGCGCTGGCGGTGATCCCGGAGATCCAGGGGAGCCGGGCGGCTCCGGAGCGCCGGGCAGCGGCGGAGCGACCGCTCCCAGCGGCGCGTGCACCAACGGCGGCGATCAGTCGATCTTCAACAGCTTGGACGTGAGCGCTGTCGTCGGGTCTTGCGCACTGAACAATCTCGGCGGCGAGCCCGGCACACGCAATTGCATCAAGCAGCAGACCAACCTCTCCGATCCCTGCGTGGACTGCTTCGACGGCGCCGTGCAATGCGGTGCGGCGAATTGCTGGCTGCAGTGCATCTCGGACTCGAACAGCCCTGACTGCGTGAGCTGCCGCAAGCAATACTGCGATCCGCGCGTTTTTTGCTTGCAGCGGGTTGACGCCGAATTGATGGGCGGAAGGACGGGTTTCTCGGGCGGCGATCTGGTCCGAAAACTGTCGTACAAAGGCACGAGCGCAAAGCGTTCGTGACGGCGCGACCCGCTGCACTCACGGAGTCCAAGGCACCGTCGCGACGAACGCGAACGATCCAACTGCGACTTCCGGATCCGAGCCGAACGTCGTGGTCGCGGAACTACACTCACCCTTCCCCGCCGTACGATAGTTCTCGGAAAAGGAGTCTTTGGAGTCGAGCGTCTGCGACAGGATGTCCACGTTGCACACATCCGCCTTCCAGCTTCGCCCGTCGGTGTCATGGACCTGCAGCGTCGCTGGGAACGCCTGTCCGGTCTGTGCCTTCTGTAGGGTGTCCACCGCGAGGTCGACACTCTGTACCGGCCCTCCGTCAGTTGCGAGAAATCCCGCTTCGATCCCCGCCGTCGAGCTGAGCTGGGTCGCGCACGCAATCGAGTCTTGCGCGGAAATCGATGCCTCCACTCCGCCCGAAAATGAGATGACGAGCCCGCAGGTGGTCCCCGCCGGGAACGATCCCGAGCCACCGGCCGCGGAGTCGTCACTCGAGCCGCAGCCGGCGATCATGGGTGCTGCGCATCCGACGACGATGATGTCTAAAAGACGGCCCATGCTCGGACAATGACAGACTCCGAAGCTCCGTCACAGGTGTCGGCGGTCGACACCCTCGTCGCTACAGTTTCACTGGCGGATTCTGCTTGCGACCACAGGGATCGCTGAGGTGGTCGGATCCGTCCAACGGGTGGTCGGATCCGACCAACTCGAGCCGGGAGCGTCCCCGGCGCTCGATTCAGATCTATTCCACCACGTGATGTGACAGAGTCCAGAGTAGGGGCAGACGATGGTGGAAGCCGACCTTTCCTTGGCGTGTCGAGTGCATCAGCACGTCTGCATGCTTCCGCTCGCAGGCGTCGTGGAAACCTTCCGGCCGCTGCCGGTGGAAAGCCTGGCTGAAACGCCGCCTTTCGTGCTCGGAGTTTCGATCATCCGCGGCGAACCGGTGCCAGTCGTGGACGCAGGCGCACTCGTTTCTGGCAAACCATCGGAAGCCGGTCGCTACGTCACTATCAGCATCGGCGAACGTCGCGTGGCGCTTGCCGTCGGATCGGTGCTCGGAGTCCGTTCGTTTCCCAAGAGCTCCCTCCACGACCTGCCTTCGTTGATCGCTCACGACGGCTCCGGGCGGATTGCCGCGCTGGGAGCGCTGGACGGCGCGCTGCTGGTATTTCTCGAAAGCGCGAGGATCGTGCCCGAGGCGGTCTGGCAGGCAATGGCGAGGGAGCGCGCCAAGTGATCGGTACGCCGCAGATTGCTGAATTCCGGAGTGCGACCGAAACCGTTCTCGGTCTGGAGTTCGACGATTCGAAGCTCACATTGCTGGGGCGACGTCTTGTCGCGTCGAACGGCGGCGACTGGTCGCGATTTTCGACAGTACCTCGAACTGGTGATCGGCAGAGATCCCGACGAGCTCCGCGCGCTCGCTGCGGATCTCACGACCGGGGAAACGTATTTCTTTCGAAACCGGGACCAATTCCGTGCGTTCTCGGAACGAGTATTGCCCGAATGTATCGAGCGGCGTGGCGATCCGAACGCGATCCGGATCCTCTCCGCAGGTTGCTCATCAGGCGAAGAGCCGCTTTCGCTCGCGATTGTTCTCTTGGAGCGCGGCAAGGTGCGCTCGACTACGCCTCTGATTCGAGGGGTAGATGTGAATCCTGTTCAGCTCGAGCGAGCCGCTCGCGGCACGTACTCCAATTGGGCACTGCGCGAAACCCCGGTGGAGCTTCGGGATCGTTGGTTTCGTCCAAGCGGCCGGCAATACTCGATCCACGCGGAAGCCCAGAAGCTCGTAGAGCTCGAGTGGGAGAACCTGTGCGCAGATGGAGCCGATGTATGGGAGCAAGGGCATTTTGAACGTCATCTTCTGCCGAAACGTCATCATGTACCTCGCTGCCGAATGCGCTCAGCGTTTGGTTCAAAGGATCTTTCGCGCGCTCCGCCCGGGCGGGTACTTGTTTCTCGGTCACGCGGAGACGCTGCGGGGCCTTTCCAACGCATTCTCACTCGAGCACACCCACGGGACATTCTACTATCGGCGCTGCGACAGCGATCCCGAAGTGGCTGTCGGAACGAAGACGGCTACTCGACGGGCCGTTCAGCCCGCGGTACCGGTTTTGGAAGATACGGGAACGTGGGTCGATGCCATACGAAACGCCAAGGATCGCATCGACGCCCTATCGCGTTCGTGTGACCCCGGCGCGCCGGCCCGGGCTGCGAGCGAAGAGCGCAGGGACCTCGCGTCCACGTATGAGCTTCTAGCCCGCGAACGCTATTCAGAGGCCCTCGCCAGCGTGGACAAACTTCCCGAGCCGTCGGCGCGCAATCCGGACGTTCTTCTGCTGCGCGCAGTGCTCCTCGTTCACGGTGGGCAGCTGAGCGTGGCCCAGGAAGCTTGCAAGGCTCTCTTGGCAATCGATCAGCTCAACGCGGGGGCACACTACGTTCTCGCGCTGTGCCACGAGGGAGCCATCGACCGGGACGCTGCGGAGAGCTGTGATCGAACAGCCGTGTATCTCGACCCGAGTTTCGCGATGCCGAGGCTCCACCTCGGTCTGTTGGCGCGGCGAGCCGGGGATCGCGAAGCGGCACGTCGCGAGCTCGGCCAGGCCCTGGTCTTGCTCCGGCGTGAGGATCCTTCGCGACTTCTGCTGTTCGGAGGTGGGTTCGACCGCGAAGCCCTGATCACTTTCTGCGAAGCGGAGCTCCGGGCTTCGGGAGGAACACCTTGAGCCAGGAAAATCGCGTTGCCGGCCGCGCGCTCGAGCTCCGGGAGGAGTTCGATCGAACCTTTGCTCGAGCGCAGCGAGCTCAGTCGCCCGACGATGTGGATTTCTTGGCGATCCGCGTGGCAACCGTGCCTTATGCGCTGGCTCTGGCGGAAATAGTCGGCCTGCATTCGGAAAAACCCATTACACCATTGCCAACCCGGGTGCGCGGCTTGCTCGGTATCGTCGGATTTCGCGGGAACGATCTCGGCGGTCTATGATCTCGCAGCGCTCCTCGGCGAGCGCGGCATCGAGCGACCGCGCTGGCTGGTCCCTGCCGCCTGCAACCTCGCGGTCGCGTTCGCGTTCGACGAGCTCGAGCGGTTCGTGAGGATCCCGCGGCAAGAGCTCTCCACCGAACGAACGGGTGGGGCGTTGCGCGCCAGCATCATCATCGATTCGGCACCGCGACCCCTCGTGCATATTCCTACGCTCGTCGAAACGGTTTTGTCGAACGCACGCGCCGAAGCTGCGCGGAAGGAACGTCAGCCATGAATGGAAATTGGACCTTCGGACGCAAGTTGGGCGGCGGATTTGCCGTCATCGTCTTGTTGACGATCGCCGTCGGGGTGGTCTCCGTGTACGCGTTGAAGAACGTGGTGGCAGCGAAGGATCACGTCATTCAGGTCGACGCCCAGCTCTTGATCGGAGCGCAGGAACTTCGAGCGGATCGCGAAGCCACCGCAGCCGCGGTAAGAGGCTATCTGCTCACCGGGGACAACGAGTTCTTGAAAAAGAGCGACGCAAGGCGAAAGGACTTCCTCGACACACTCGATCAACTCGCGAACGCGGTCTACACACAGGACGGGAAAGCGCAGCTCGATGCCATCCGGAGCGCCGAGCTCGAGCACAACACCGCAATCTCGCAAGTCATCGAGCTTCGACGGACCAGCACCGATGTCGTCGCCGCGGCACGGGCTTTCGACGAGCGTGTGGAAACCGCGCGCGTAAAGCTGAACGACTCCATAAGCAAGTTCGTCGAGCGCGAGGACCAACGTCTCGATGAGGCCACGAGGGAAGCGTCGGGCGCTGCAAGCGCCGCTATCAACTTGGCGATTGCGATCGTCGCGGCAGCCATCCTTTTCGCCATCCTGGTCGCTTACGTCCTCACCCAAACCCTCAGCAAGCAGATCGGAACCGCGGTCAGCCAAGTTCAGAGCTCGTCGACGGAGCTCCAGTCCGCAGCGAGCCAGCAAGCCGCGGCGTCCAAAGAACAAGCCAGCGCCATGAGTGAGATTGCGACCACCATCAGCGAGCTCTTGGTGACCTCCCGTCAGATCGCCGAGAGTGCGCAGCGGGTGGCTGAAATTGCTGGGCAAACGGCAGGGGCAGGCGGGGCGGGCTCAGGGACCGTGTCGAGAGCCCAGGAGTCCATCGGGAGCATTCAACGTCAGGTCGATCAGGTCGTGAGCCACATGCTCGAGCTCGGCAAGAAGTCTCAACAGATCGGCGCAGTGGTCGACATCGTGTCCGAGCTGGCCGAGCAAACCAACATCCTCGCGATCAACGCCACCATCGAAGCGGCTGGCGCGGGGGATAGCGGGAAGCGATTCGCTGTGGTCGCAGACGAAATTCGCAAGCTGGCCGATCGCGTCGCGGCTTCGACCAAGGAAATCCGTGGCTTGATCGACGACGTTCGTGGAGCGGTCAACACCACGGTGATGGCCACCGAGACTGGCTCGAAGGCCGTGGATGCCGGATTTCGAGCAGTTTGGGGACGTCTCCACCTCGTTCGAGCAGATCGCCGGCTTGGTGAACACGACCACCGAGGCCGCGCGGGAAATCGAGCTCTCGACCAAACAGCAAGCGACGGCGGTCGAGCAGGTGAACGTCGCCATTGCCAACGTCGCTCAGGCAACCAGCGAGACCGAAGCGAGCGCTACCCAAACGGTACAGACCGCGACGCAGCTCGCCGGACTTTCGAACGACCTTTCGCGATTGGTGCAACCGGCAGCGTAATCGAGCATGGCGCAGGATCCCCTCAGGTACTTTCGCATCGAGGTCCGCGAGCTGCTCGAGCAGATGCTCGTTGCGGTCCTGGCTCTCGAAAAGGGTCCGGATGCGGACGCGCTCGGCCGGATGTTGCGACTGGCGCATACGCTGAAGGGCGCGGCGCGCGTCGTCAAGCAGCGAGAAATCGCGGACAATGCCCATGCCATCGAGGATGTCCTCGCACCCCATCGCCAGGAGCCCGATGGGGTTTCTCGCTCCCACGTGGAGAGCGTTCTCACCCACGTCGATGCCATCAAACGTCTGGCGGTAGCGCTCGGAGGCGGAGAAGCGAAGGAAAAACCGGACCAGAGCCCGCGAGCGGCCCAGGTCGAGCAGCACACCATTCGAACCGAGGTGACGGAGGTCGACGATCTCATCGACGGAATCACCGAGACACAAGCTCACTTGGGCTCGCTGCATCGAACGTTCGAAGACGCGGAAAAGATCCGACGCCTTGCGGAGCTCTTGGTGGAATCGTTAGCGCGCCGAGCTCGAGCAGAAGGGGATGGCGGCGCTCATGCGCTCGCCGAGGAGTTGAAACGCGCATACCTCTCCCTCGAACGCGGGATGAGCAATGGGCTCGAGCTTGCAG
Source organism: uncultured delta proteobacterium (assembly GCA_963781505.1). Taxonomy (GTDB): domain Bacteria; phylum Myxococcota_A; class Polyangia; order Polyangiales; family Polyangiaceae; genus JADJKB01. Next base: position 125,474 of record CAWAHB010000025.1, read on the forward strand.
AACGCGAAATGCGCCAAGTCCGGGATTCGGCCGAACGACTGCGGCTGGTCCCGGCGGCCGCACTGTTCGCTCCCCTCGAGCGCACCGCACGCGACGTTGCTCAAGCCCTCGACAAGCGCGTTGAGATAATTTGCAGCGGCGGCGAAGTTCGGATTGACGCTCACGTTCTTAGCACTTTGCAAGGAGCCCTGATTCAGATCATTCGCAACGCGGTCGCGCATGGCATCGAGCCGCGCGCAGAGCGTGAAGAACAGAACAAGCCCCCGGACGGGCTGGTTAGGATCAACGTTTCCCTCGCTAGTCGCCACGTGGTCTTTCGTTGCACCGACGACGGTAAAGGATTCGATGTCGGAGCGCTCCGGCGCCTGGCCCACGCCAAAGGCATCGAGGACGTGGAGCGGCTCGATGCAGGCCATCTGGTGGGTCGACTCCTGGGAGCCGGTCTCAGCACATCCGGAACCGTCACGGAGATATCCGGCCGGGGCATCGGTCTGGACGTGGTCAAGGAAGCGGTGGACCGGCTGGGTGCGAAAATCAGTGTCACGACCGAGACCGGACGGGGTTCGACCATCGAGCTTTCGGCGCCCGTTTCGCTCTCCTCGTTCGACGCGCTATTGGTGGAAGCGAGTGGGGTCACGGCCGGCATTCCCCTGGACACCGTGCTCGTCACAATGCGACTCGCCGATCACGAAGTGGTGCACACAGCGGATGGCGATCACATTCTGCATGATGCGCGAATGATCCCGTTCGCACCACTCGCAAGTCTCGTCAATCGACCTACTGACCGAAACCGCGCCTGGTCTCTCGTCCTACTGCGAACCGCTGCCGGGCCCGTCGCGATCGGTGTCGATCGGCTCTCAGGAACCTCGCACGCGGTTCTTCGCGCGCTGCCCGATTCCGCACCCGCCGACCCCATGATCGCCGGCGTCTTCCTGGATGCAGCCGGCAACCCCCAGCTAGTTCTCGACCCGAATGGACTACTCGAAGCGACACGGCGTAGCATCGACCAGCCTCGCGATGTCGAGCGCGCCATCGCGGTGCTGATCATCGACGACTCGTTGACCACTCGAATGCTCGAGCAGAGCATCCTGGAGTCTGCGGGCTACGAAGTCGATGTCGCTAGCTCGGGAGAGGAGGGGCTCGAAAAAGCGAAGAGCAAGCCCTATGGGCTTTGTCTGGTCGACGTTGAGATGCCAGGCATGGACGGCTTCGAGTTCATCGAACGCATCCGTGCCGATGCTTCACTACGAAGCACGCCATGCATCCTCGTCACGTCACGTAGCTCAGCGGACGATTTACAGCGCGGCAGTGCCGTGGGAGCGGACGATTACGTGGTCAAGAGCGAGTTCAATCAAGTACGCCTTCTGGATCGCATTCAGGAGCTCACGCGATGAGCATCCGAGTGCTCGTGGCGGAGGACTCGACGACCGTTCGCAAGCGTTTGCGCGAGGTTCTGGCGAATGCTCCCGATTTCGAGGTCATCGGTGAAGCAGCGGATGGCAAGCAGGCCATCGCCATGTGCCAGGCGCTCCGGCCGAACGTGATGACTCTCGACATGATGATGCCGGAGATGACCGGCCTGGCTGCCACCGAGTACATCATGGCGCACTGTCCGACGCCGATCCTCATCGTGTCGTCGTCCACCAACCGCGGAGAGCTGTTCAAGACCTACGACGCGTTGGCGGCGGGCGCAGTGGACGTGCTCGAAAAACCACTCGGCGACGACTCGGACGCGGATTGGGAGCGTCGCTTCGTCGCAGCAGTGAAGATGGTCGCTCGCATTCCCGTAATCACGCATCCGCGGGCGAGGCTCGCGGGCTTGACGCGTCACGCCGAGCCCCCAAGCGTCGCCCTGCCCGGATCGCTCCATCGAACCGATCTGGTCGCCATTGGCGCATCCACCGGCGGTCCTGGCGCCGTCGTTTCGATTCTCCAGTCCCTGCCCGCCAACTACTCACCACCCGTGCTTGTCGTCGTGCACATCGGGGAGCGCTTTGCAGCGGCATTTGCCGAATGGGTGGATGGACAGGTCGCCCTCCAGGTCCGCTACGCGAAGGACGGGGAGCGACTGGTCGGGCACGGGACTGTGTTGATGGCGCCTCCCGGAAGTCACTTGATCGTACGCGGTGGACGCGTACGGCTCACCACCGATCCCGAACGACATTCGTGCCGGCCTTCGGTCGACGTGCTGTTCGAGTCGCTAGCCGACGAGTACGCCGGCCGAGCCGTCGCGTGCTTGTTGACCGGCATGGGGCGGGACGGTGCCCTCGGTCTTCAGCGGATCCGGTCGCGCGGCGGTCTCACCATCGCCCAGGACGAGGCGACCTCCGTAGTCTACGGAATGCCCAGGGAAGCGGCGCTTCTGAATGCCGCCTCGAGTATCCTGCCACTCCCGGAAATTGGGCCGGTCCTGGCAGAGCTCGGGACGCGGGGGCGCTGATGGTCACCGCGGTTCTAATCGTGGACGACAGCCTCACCGTTCGCATGGACCTCGGCGATGCGTTCGAGGCAGGAGGATTTCGAACCGTTCTCTGCGCGAGCGGCGAAGAAGCACGAACCGCTCTGGCGCAGGATCGATTCGATGTCGTCATCCTCGACGTCATGCTTCCCGATGCGGACGGTGTGGAGCTTCTGGAGCTCGTGCACGCCTCGCCCTCGGGAGAGCTCGCAGCCGTCCTGCTCTTGTCGAGCGAAGCGGAAGTGAAAGACCGGATCCGCGGCCTGACGCGCGGCGCCGACGAGTACGTCGGCAAGCCGTACGACGTGGGACACGTCGTGTCTCGAGCCCGAGAGATCCTCGAAACACGGAGAAGGACCAAGAGCGACGCGACGCGCGTGCTGGTCATCGACGATAGTCCGACCTTTCGACAGGAGCTGCGGGCGGCATTCGAAAGCGTCGGGTACGAGGTGCTCCTCGGTGCGAGCGGCGAGGAAGGTTTGCAGATTGCGGCGACGATGCGCCCCGACGCGATCGTCGTGGACGGTGTTCTGCCCGGAATCGATGGTTCGACGGTGATTCGGCGGATCCGACTCGACGTGGCGCTCCGTCACGTGCCGTGCGTTCTCCTGACCGGGTCGGACGATCGAAACGCCGAGCTTCAGGCCCTCGAAGCGGGCGCCGATGCCTTCGTTCGCAAGGACGAGAACGTCGACATCGTACAAGCAAAGCTCGCCGCCGTGCTTCGCCGCTCTGCTACGTCGACAGTGGTCGATGACACCCGCAGTGTGCTCGGTCCGAAGAAGATTCTCGCCGTAGACGACAGCTTGACGTATCTCCACACGCTCGCCGACGCTCTGCGAACTGAAGGCTATGACGTCGTCTTGGCGCACTCGGGGGAAGAAGCCCTGGAGCTCCTGACCGTACAGAGCGTCGACTGCGTTCTGCTGGACTTGATGATGCCCGGGATCGGTGGGACGGAAACCTGCCAGCGTATCAAATCCGCCCCGCTGACTCGCGACATTCCGCTCATCATCTTGACCGCACTCGACGATCGTGAGGCCCTGATTCAAGGATTGAGCGCCGGAGCGGATGATTACATTTCCAAGACTGCGGAGCTCGACGTGGTCAAGGCTCGGGTGCGCGCGCAGATCCGACGCCGGCAGTTCGAGGATGAAAACCGTAGGATCCGCGAGGAGCTGCATCGTAGGGAATTCGAGGCGGCGGAGGCGCGAGCTGCGTCCGAGCTCTCGCTCGCCCGCGCCGAGCTGGTGAAAGAGCTCGAGCACAAGAATTTGGAGCTCGAAGCGTTCAGTTACTCGGTCTCCCACGATCTGCGTGCTCCGCTTCGAAGCATTCACGGATTCAGTCGCGCCGTGCTCGAGGACTATGGGGATACGCTGGACGACAAGGGCAAGAACTACCTGGAACGAGTTTGTGCTGCCGCCGAGCGAATGGGCGAGCTCATCGACGACTTGCTCCAGCTTTCACGCGTTGGGCGGAGTGAGCTCCAGCGTGTGAGTACGAACGTGTCCGATCTTGCCCAGCGAGTGTGCGACGATTTGCGTTCACGTGAGCCTGACCGAGACGTGACGGTCGAAGTGGAACCCGGGCTCATGGCCCATGCGGACCCTCGACTCGTCAGCGTGGTGCTGGAAAACCTGCTGGGAAATTCCTGGAAATTCACGGCCAAGACTCCGGGCGCTCGCATCGTGTTCCGACAGGAGACTTCCGACGACGAATCTGTCTTCGTGGTGACGGACAATGGCCCTGGCTTCGACATGAAGTACGCTCCAAAGCTCTTCCGTCCATTTCAGCGACTGCACTCGAATACCGAGTTCTCTGGCACGGGAATCGGCCTCGCCACGGTCCAGCGGGTGGTCAATCGACATGGGGGTCGCGTCTGGGCCGAATCAGCGCTGGGGAATGGTGCAAAATTCTATTTCAGCTTGTCGAAGGGGACGCAATGAAACGTTCCGGAATCATCCTGCTGGTAGAAGACAACCCCGATGACGTTGAGCTCACGCTCCGCGCTTTCGATCGGCAGAAACTAGCCAACGAGATCGTCGTTGCGCGGGACGGAGAGGAAGCGCTCGATCGACTCTTTGCGACCGGCGAATACGCCGGACAGGAGCTGCTACGCCCCGAGGTCGTGTTCCTGGATCTCAAACTGCCGAAGGTCGACGGGCTCGACGTGCTGCGACAGTTGCGAGCTGACGAGCGCACTCGTCGATTGCCGGTGGTCGTTCTGACTTCCAGCAACGAGGAGAGCGACATCATTGCCAGCTACGAATTCGGCGCCAACAGCTTCGTGCGCAAGCCCGTGGATTTCACGCAATTCGCCGAAGCGGCACGCCAGCTTGGGTTGTACTGGTTGGTGTTGAACGAGTCGCACCAATGAGCCGAATCATGATCGAACGGGAACTACGAGCGCTCATCGTGGAGGACGATCCAAACGATGCGGAGTTACTGCTGCGGGAGCTCGGTCGAGTCGGATTTCGCGTGGTTCACGAACGGGTCCAGACAGGCCCCACGATGCAAGAGGCGCTGGCCCGCGAGACCTGGGACATCGTGCTGTCCGACTACTCGATGCCAGAATTCAGCGCGCTCGATGCGCTCGACGTGCTCTCGAAAAGCGGTGTCCAGATCCCCTTCCTCATCATCTCCGGAACCATCGGTGAAGAAACGGCCGTGACTGCGCTTCAGGCGGGAGCCCAGGACTTCCTAGTAAAAGGTCGCCTTTCACGCCTCGAATCGTCCATCGAACGCGCTCTCGGTGAAATGAAGGCACGCCGGGAACGACAGCGCGCTGTTGATGCATTGCGCGCGAGCGAAGCGAAGTATCGCCGCATCGTGGAGACGACGCACGAAGGCGTCTGGGTGCTCGATGCGAACCTTCGCGCCGAATACCTGAATGCAAAAATGGCTGCGCTTCTGGGGATCTCCCAGGAGGACGCGCTGGGCGTATCGATTCTCCAGTTCCTCGACGAACAGTCCAGGACTGTCGCAACGAGTGCCATCGGCGATGGCATCCCTTCGGGTGTCCCGCAGCGCGGCGGCCCAACTCATCACGAGCTCCGACTAGTCCGCCCCGACGGGAAGGAATTTTGGGCGAGCTTCTCCACCGCTCCGATTCCTCGTGACGATGGTTCGTCGGGCACGCTGGCGATGGTCGCGGACATCACCGAGCAACGCGAGCTCCAGGCGCAGCTCATGGTGGCCGATCGCATGGCTTCGGTCGGCACCCTTGCGGCGGGCGTCGCGCACGAGATCAACAATCCGCTTGCCGCTGTGCTCATGAATTTGGAGCTTGCTTTGGGCGAAGTTGCCGGCGACGGACAGACGGTGCTTCGTGAAGAGTTGCAGGACGCCCGCCAAGCCGCTCAGCAGGTCCAAGAGATCGTGCGAGATCTCCGAGTATTTTCCCGGGCTCAGGATGACGAGTGTTCACTGGTCGGCGTAGAGTCGGTGCTCGATTCTTGCGCACGCATGGCATGGGTCGACATTCGGCGGCGCGCCGAACTCATCAAGTGCTACGCGAATGTCCCCTCGGTCCTCGCCAACGAATCGCGGTTGGGCCAGGTGTTCCTGAATCTGATGGTCAATGCAATTCAAGCGATCGAAGAGGGAGCGAGAGAGCGCAACGAAGTCCGCCTCACAACGACGCTCGAACCCGGTTGGGTCGTGGCGGAGATCTGCGACACGGGCGTCGGGATGGGGCCCGAAGTTCTCAAGCGTCTCTTCACACCGTTCTATACGACCAAGCCAGTGGGCGTGGGGACGGGGCTTGGGCTCTCGATTTGCCACCAGATCATCAGCCGCTTCGGCGGCGAGATCAGGGTCCAGAGCGAATTGGGTAAGGGCAGCACCTTTCGAGTGCGTTTGCCGCGAGCTCGAATTTGAGATCGCGACTCCGGTCACCTGGCGTCCAGTACTTCCCGGACCTTTCGGGCGAATGCTTCGGGCGTAATCGGCTTCTGGAAAAAAAACACACCGGCATCGAGCACGCCGTGATGGACGATGGTGTTCTCCGCGTAGCCGGACACGTACAACACCTTCATGTCCGGACGCATGGGTGTCACTCGCTCGACGAGCTCCCGTCCACTCATTCGCGGCATGACGACATCGGTCAGCAATAGGTGGATTTTTGCGGAATATTTCTCGCAAATCAGGAAGGCCTCGCCCGCGTTGGGCGCCTCGAGCACGTTGTATCCGAGCTTCCGCAGGATCGTACGCATGATGGTACGTACCTGCTCCTCGTCTTCGACGAGAAGAATGGTTTCCACCCCGGTGACTACCTGCGGCGGTGGAACACGCGCGGCCGACTCTGCCCGGTCCGTACGTGGCAGGTAGACTTTGAACGTCGTACCCTTGCCCACCTCGCTGTAAACCCAGATGTGCCCGCCGCTCTGTTTGACGATGCCGAACACCGTCGACAGTCCGAGCCCGGTTCCCCTGCCCTTTTCCTTGGTCGTGAAGAACGGCTCGAAGATGCGGGGGACCGTGGAAGCGTCAATTCCCGAGCCGGTATCCGAGACGGCGAGCAGAACATACGGACCCGGGGTGACATCATGATGTTCCGCTGCGTAGAGATCGTCGAGCTGCACATTTTGCGTCTCGATCGCCAACTTGCCCCCACGAGGCATGGCGTCTCGGGCGTTGACGACGAGATTCATCACGATCTGCTCGATCTGGCCGAGGTCTGCGTGAACCTTCGACAGGTCCTGCTGGGTGAGCAGGGAAAGCTCCACGTCTTCGCCCAACAACCGACGCAGCATCTTGTCCATCCCGCGTAGGATCTGATTCAAGTCCAGCGTTCGGGGGTCGAGGACCTGCTGGCGGCTGAAGGCCAAGAGCTGGCGGGTCAGGTCCTGGGCCCTGGCCCCTGCCTTCTGGATTTCTTCCATGTCCGATCGGATTGGATCCCCGGGTTTGAGCTCGTCTGCGATGAGCTGGGAGTAACTGATGATGACGGACAGAAGATTGTTGAAATCGTGCGCGACACCGCCGGCCAAACTCCCGATTGCTTCCATCTTCTGAGCCTGCCGGAGCTGTTCCTCGAGCTTTTTGCGAAGCGTGATGTCCATCAGCATCGCCATTGACCCGATGACCCGATCGGATTCGTCGCAGATGGGAGCTCTGTCGAACATTGCCCAGAAATCGGTTCCGTCGGCCTTCTGAAACCGAACCTCGATCTGGCCCGACGGCGGCCGGTTTTCGTGACCGAGCGTTCGGGTGAGCGCGGCGTGGGACTCGGCGGTAGCGAACTCGAAGATGCTCCGGCCAATCAGCTGGCCTGGATCCGCTCCGAGAAATTCGCCGACCCGAGCATTCACGAATGTCGTGCGCCCTTCCAGGTCGAGGAGCCAGACGCCTTCGTTCGTCGTCTCGACGATCCGACGGTATCGCTCTTCGCTTTCCCGTAAAGCGCGCTCCGCGCTTCGCCGAGCCAATCGGTCGCGGCAATCACGAAGCCCGCGCTCGATCGCAGGCGCGAGACGCGCAAGCTTTCCTTTCAGCAAGAAGTCATGAGCACCGCCTTGGAGCGCCTTCACTGCCGTGTCTTCGCCAATCGTACCCGACACGATGATGAACGGAAGATCGAGGTCGGTTTCCCTGAGAACATCGAGAGCAGCCAGGGCGTCGAAGTTGGGCATGGAGTAATCGGAAATGATCAGATCCCACCCGCTCCGGCCGAGCGCGGTTTTCATGGCCTCCGCAGTTTGCACAAGCTCGAAAGAAGGCTCGTAGCCTGCGCGGTTGAGCTCTCGTAGCAAAAGCTCGGCATCATTCTCGGAATCCTCGACGATGAGGACGCTCAGCGGCTTACCCATGAAATCGCTCAAAGCTACCTCGTGGGGAGGCCGAAGGTAAGTGATTACGACGAGGTCTTGGCGAGTAGTAGGTCCTGGGTTGCGCAGGATGCCACGCTCCGGAGCCAAGCTCCGCGCTCTCTGGTTCCACGACGACAGTCTCGCGCCGGCGAAGCGGTCAAAACCATCGGTGCCCGAGCACCAACGGCACGAACACGGTCGACTGCTCGTCGTTCGTGGTGATGAGCATGCCCGGTAAGAGCGAAACCACCCACTGCCCCGTCGAGTCGTTGGCGAACGCGTACGTGATCTCCCCGCTCGGACCGATCGCGAAGTCCGTGCTCGACGTGACTTCGCCCTCTGTTTGCGCCGAGGAGTCGGCGCGCCCGCCGCCGATCACGAGCCCGCCACCCAGCCACAAGTCCGACGTCGCTCGCCAGCTCACGATGGGCCCACCCGCACCGACGGTCGCGAGGCTGCCTTCCTTGCTTCCGAAGCCACCCAGCGCGCGAATCATCAGGCTGGTGCGCTGGCTGACCGCGTAGCCCACGTCGACAGCAAGGCCGAAAACGAGCCCGCTCGGCTTGCCTTCCGCCTGGCTGTCCTTGTTCACGAACGTGTAACCCGAAAAGGACAGGGCCAGGCCGCCCATCAGACCGCTCGGCTCGATAGGTGGCGGTGGTGGGATGCGGCGTTCGATCACCTGCGGGACCGGTAGGGGCGCACCCGCCTTCTTGGGCGCCGGGCGAGTGAGCGTGGTCTCAGCGCTGGTGCCACCGCCGGACACGTTTACGTCCTTCTGATCGTTCCAATCGTCGATTTCGACCGCGATGTTGTGGCGACCGGCGAGTACGTAGACCACCACGGGGCTCTTCTCGTCGATCAGCACGCCGTCGACGCGCACGCTCGCTCCCGCCGGCTTCGTTTCCACGCGCAGCCGCGTGCTCTTCGATTTCAGCTCGGCTATCGCCACGGTAGCGGAGCTCGTGAACTCTCCGCTCTCGCCGGCTTCCACGATGTACTTTTCGTATGCCGCAATCGCACCATGAACGCGACCGAGTGCTTCGAGCGCACGCGCGATGTTGTAGGTGATCGCGGGCGCGTGATGTTCCCGATCGGCGGCTTCGAACTCGCCCAGTGCTGTGGCCGCTTCCGAGCGTCGAAACAACTCGACGCCTTTTTCGAAGTGCTCCCGAGCGCTCTTTTCGTCAGCCAGGCACGGTCGAGCAATCGTCACGCAGACGACCAGGCATACGCAGGTGATCGCGCGCATCAGAAGCCCGTAGCGAGCGGTCGGTCGCAGCGGCCGCTCTGCCATACCAGGCCTTGGGGACAACCGTTGGCATTTCCGACAGGGGTGTCGGCAATCAACGCTGCTGTCGAGTCCACCGGCTGGTCACACTCGAATGTGCTCTTTGATCCACTGGCACGAATAGGAGCGACAACCATGCGTCGACTTGTCATATCTTCGGTTTGTTTTTCGTTGATGGCGCTCTCGCCTCTCGCGTGCGGAGGGAGCGACGAGACCGACACCTCCAGCACCGGCGGCAAGGGAGGCACGGGTGGAGGCAGCGGCGGATCCGGAGGCGGGAGCGCCGGAGCAACCTCTGGCGGTGGCAGCGCCGGTACGAGCGCTGGCGGTAGCGCGGGCAGCGCGGGAACGAGCAGCGGCGGCTCGGCAGGCGGCGGCGGTGTCGCGGGCGCCACGGCAGACGGCGGACTGAGTGGAATCAGCGGCGTCTGCACGACGTGTGCGACGACGACGTGCGCACTTCAGATGACCGCATGTCTCGGGAACGGCGAATGTGCTTCGTGCGCCAACACGGATTACGAGGCAGCGGCTTGCAAAGACAACGCTCAGTACAAGGCGCTCTGCGGTTGTGCCGCGGTCACGGGCTCGGCCTGCCACGACCAGTGTGCGGGATTCTGTGAGGGCGTGAACTAGCCGGTCGGCTCGCGCTGGAGGGGCGCCGAGGGCGCGACTCTTGGATCGACGACCTCACGCCCCTGCCAGCCGATTGACAAATTCCACAGCTTCGTGCTGCTCACGGGAACCGATGTCGCCGGTGCGAAGGTAGTAGCGGAACGCTTACGCAAGACCATCGAGGCAAGCCCGGTTGCGACCGAGCACGGCGAGGTCCGCGTCACCGCCAGCATCGGCATCGCAGAAGCCGAGCGTGAGACGCGGCCCAACGCTCTCCTCGAAGCCGCGGACGCGGCCCTCTACCAGGCGAAGTCGGAAGGTCGGAATCGCGTCGTTGTCGCAAGCGAGAACACCGATAACTCCTCGACAACCGACGCGAAGTCTGGGCAGTGACGTTTGCCGGCCAGCCGAGCTCGAGCTCCATGCCCGCGGGCTGGAGCAAGAACCGGAGCGCGGGCGACTCCGGCATCGGTTGATGCCTCCAGCCCTCAGAGTGCTGCCCCTCCCCCTCGCGGACAGCGAGCCGCGCAGAACACATAGTCGAGTAATTTTCGTTACTTGATGGGCGGCACGAAGCTTGAATACCGGGGAGGGCAATGAAGACGGTTGTCGCTTTGATGGTTGCTGCTCTCCTCGCCGTGGTGGCGAACGGAGGCACCCGCGAGGTGTCGCACCTCGAGACCGGCGCGAGCAGCGTGGCAGAGCTCTTGGCTCAACATCGGAGCAACGTTCAGCCGGCGCCTTCCGCGAGCGACAAGCCCGCTGGCATCACCATCGACGAGCCTGTGCGCGTGGCGCAAGGGCGTCGGGTCGTCCACATTCCCACTCGCTGCCGCGACGCCCAGGGTCGCTACGACGTGGTCGTGCACTTCCACGGCGCAACAACCACCATCGAGCCGATCTGGGAGCGCGCGGACATCGATGCCGTGTTCGTGATCATCAATCTCGGCATCGGCTCCGGCCCTTACGAGAACGCCTTCAGCCATGACGGCAGCTTGGCCCAGCTGATGGAATCCATCGACAAGCTCATGCAAAAGCACTGCCCGGCCGAGGGCGGCTCGCGCCATCGTCTGGCGCTGAGCGCCTGGAGCGCGGGCTATGGCGCTATCTATCGCGCTCTCAACAACAAGAACGACTCCGAGCTGATCGACGCGGTGCTGCTCGCCGACGGCCTGCATGCTGGCTTCAAGGACAAGGCCCGCCGCCTGATCAACGCTCCCCAGATGGAAGGCTTCGACCGCTTTGCCGCGAAGGCCGTGACCGGCGACAAACTCTTTGCCATCACCCACTCGGCCATCAAGACCCCGTATGCGAGCACCACCGAGACCGCGGGCTACCTCGTGGCTCAGCGTGGGCTCACCCGCCAGAAGGTGCGTGAGTCGGGTCCGCGACCGAGCATGTACCGCACGTCCCGCGTAGAGAAAGGCAGCTTCTCCGTGGAGGGCTACGAAGGCAACGACACCCACGCACACTGCGACCACCTGTACGCCATCGGTGACACGCTGTTCCCTCTGCTTCGCAGCCGCTGGGGTCACTGACCTTCCCGAGCGTGATACTGTCGCCGATCATGCGGCGTCATTTCGGTATCGCGGTCGTCTGCTCAGTCATCCTCTGGCCCGTGACGGCGCACGCGGCTTGTTCGGGCTCCGGCACTTCGTGGAGCTGTCCTGCCGGGTCGACGACGTCGGACATCAACGACGCGATCAACGGCGCGAGCGATGGCGCGACGATCACGTTCGCGGCAGGCGCGTACACCCTCGACGGCCTCGCCGGGTTCTCGACCGACGCGGGCGTCACGTTGATCTGCGAGACGCTGGGCGCGTGCACCATCAATTCGAGCGGTGCCGTGTTCGGCATCAGCGGGTGGTCGTCGGGCGTGTTCGATCATCTCTACCGGATCTCCGGCTTCGTCTTCGACGCGTCGGGGCAGACGCCCATCATGTGGGGAACGGGCTGCAATCCGTGCAACGGCGGCACGTTCACGAAGATCCGCATCGACAACAACACGTTCAACCTGGAGCCCGGTTCGGTCGCAATCTTGATCGATGGGAACGCGAACGTCGGCAATGCGTTCTACGGCGTCGTGGATCACAACAAGGTGACGAGCTCGGAACAAGCCGGGATCTTCCAATGGATCGGCGCGATGGGCAGCCCGACCGCGCCCGACTCCCAGCTCGGCACGGGCAACAACATGTTCATCGAGGACAACGAGCTCGACTTCCCGAGCGTCGGCAACGCCTCCGCGCTCGGTTGCACGGACGCTTGGGGCGTGATGGCGGGATTGGTCATGCGCCACAACAAGTCGCGCAACTGTCTGTGGACGACCCACGGAGTGACGCACGGCGGCGGCCCGTCGAACGTCGAGTTTTACTCCAACACGGTCGCAATGGACTCGGGCGCGACCTCCGCGGGCGTCGATGATTGCTATCGCTGCTTTCATCACCAGGGCTCGGGCACGTTCATCGGGTTCGACAACGCGTTCACGGCTTTCAGCGGAAAGAGCGGCGAAGTGCTTTCGATGTCGCACTATCGCGACTTCGAAAACTCGATCGATAACGGGCTCCCCATCTGTGACGGCACGCAGACCTCGCCGCCCGACGGCAATCGCAGCCCGACCGCGACGTGGCAAGGCTACCCGTGCTGGAACCAGCCCGGTCGGGACGCCAAGACCCTCGCGTACAAGCCGATGTACGCGTGGAACAACACCTGGTCGGACACGAAAGCGGAGGTCCAGCTCGTCTCGCCCGACTTCGGCGGCAACCCCGACTACCACTCGCTCCACATGGTCGAGGACCGCGAGTGGTACAACGCCGTCTCCGCGTCGGAGCAATCGTCGCCGACGGCTCCGTTCGATGGCAAAAAGGGGATGGGATTCGGCACGCTCGCGAACCGCCCGACCACGTGCACTACGAGCACGGAAACAGCGTACGGCAACGGCGAGGCGGGCGTTGGGTACTTCGCTACGGACGACGGCCCAGAGGGCACGCTCTACACCTGCTCGGCGACGAACACCTGGACGGCCTACTACCAACCGTATGTGTATCCCCACCCACTCGTCAGCGGCCTTCCCCCACCGGACGGCGGCCTCGGAGGCTCGGGTGGCGGCGGCACCGTCGACGGCGGCGGGGCGGTTGGAGGCGGCGGAGGCGGCGGAGCGGTCGGAGGCGGCGGGGGCAATTCAGCCGCGTCGTCGGACGATTCGAGCGGTTGCGGGTGTCGCACGGCACCGGTGCGGTCGCGATCGAGCGGGATCGCGCTCGCTCTTTTGCTGTTGCTCTCGTTCGCGCGCCGGCGCCCTACCAGATTGCGTCGGATCGATCGTATCCTCCGCGCATGAAACTCGTAACGAAGACGCTCCTCGTCGTCGTCGCGACGCTCGGGGCAGCGCTCCGCGTCGATAGCGCTCACGCCGATGCCGTGCCACCGCCGCCGAAGACCTGCCCGAAGGGACAGGTCGGCGTCACCAGTCATGGTGGCCCCAAGTGCGTGTTGAAGGCGCCCAAGAATTGCGCGCCAGGTTATCGAGGCGTGCTGGGCGGAACTTGCGAGCTCGCGACCTGCTCTTCGGACGGGGAATGCGAGGGTGGGCGCCACTGTCTCCAGATCGAAACCTGCCAGGAGTATCGCGAGCTGCATTGGACCGGTTGGGGTTGGGGCGCGCAGCTGTTGGCTCCCCGCGAAAGCTTCTTCGCCGGACCGCCACGACCTCGACCCGATGGCCCTCCCAAGATGGCTTGGGTCAATCTGAGTATCTGCGGTCAGGACGGTGCTTGCGCAGCTCCCGCCGAATGCCGGCCCGCAGGACTGTGTTATCCGCCCGGCTCGATCGGCAAGACCAAGGCCAAGCTTGCCACGAGCGCGGCGAGCGACTCTCCGCCCGCGCCCAGCAGTGTCGAGGGGGGAGCCACAGCGCCGGAAACCACCGCCAGCGCAAGCAACGCCGAAGAGCCGAGCGAGATCGCCAGCGCGGCAAATCCCGCTGACCCCGCCGCCAACCCCCCTCGACCGAGCGACCCGGACGGGTCCGGCAACGACGCTACAGGGGGGTGCCGCAAGGGGTGCTCGGTGACGTCGACCCACTCCACCATGAAGTGGGTTGGGCTTCCGGTGTTGGCTCTTGCTGTCTCGTTCTGGCGCAGGCGCCGACGACGCCTTCGCTGATCACTTGGGGATCAACGAGCCATAGTGAATGGTTTGGGCATAGCCCGGCGCGAAGCCACACGCCGCTTGGATCTCGTCACCACTCAACGTCGCCGAACCCGCGATCGAGTAGTTCGTGAGTAGTGTCCCCATTGGCAAGGTACACGAGTCGCCGGAGTAATCAGCGTTTGGAAATACGATCGTGTCATCGAGAGTGACCGTCATGTCCAGATTGAGCTTTACGTCAGTCGCACAGGCCGCTGAAAAATCCGTGTCCCTCACCAGACCGGTTTGATAGTCCGTGGCGACGACCAATGCCGGGGTGCCATCGGCTTGAAACACGTAGCCACCCCATCGACCGAAATCCGTCGCCACGAGCATCTTCGTTCCGGCCGATGCCTTGGAACCGTCTCCGACCCATCCTCCGGTCTGGCCGGGCAACTCCAAGTTCCGCTCGACCTTCAGCGTTCCAATGCAGTAGTCGCCAAACGCGGAGTACGCGGGGTTCGAGGCCCCTCCCCCACCCGTGCCGCTGGATCCGTCGTTCGAGTCCGATCCACTGCAGCCAACGAGGGAACCAAACACCAAGAGAGCCACCGGGAATGCGAGAAATCTCACCACGAAAATCGCCGCCTTTCTTCGCTCAGCATACGATCCGCCGGACATTTTGCTTCCCGCGGGCGGAGTGAGGAAGGATCCCTGTGGGGATGAATCGCGACGCTCCAGCTTCGATCCACGAATGGCTCGACGTTCGCGGTCTCCCGTGGCGCGAGACTCGCGGGGCACTCGCCGAACGTCACGGCGTTCGAAAGCATCCGGCGTACGACTGGGATGTCATCGAGATCGCGACGCGACAGCCGCTGCTCTCCGGATTGCTCTGGCCCATGTCGGTGGCGGCGTTCCCACAATTTTCACCCCACGTACCCGCAACCGATTTTTCGAGCGCCGCATGGTACGGCGACGATGCGCGGGAAAACCTCCGTCGCGCTCGCGAGGAAGTGCCGGACACCCTCGGAGACCCGACACCAACGAGCACGTCCAACACTCTCGGTTTTCGCTGGAAGAGCGGACCGGCTTCCCTCGAGCTCACGGTATGGCCCGCGGATTTGCAGAGTTGGAAGATGACGAACCCTTCGCACGAGCGAGAGCCCCGTCTCGTCCTGGCGTGTCACGTGACGGTGAAGACGGGGTTCCGGCTCGAGCCTTCGCCTGAGGAGCAAGCGATGCTCGCGAGCTTCGAACGCATTGCCCCCATCGACGTGGGTGGGCACACGTCGGCGTCGGTGCGAAGCTCTGCGGCCAATGAGAGCGAGCTCGAATTCGTGCGCGAACCTCGTCCGGAGCTCGATCCCTTGTTCGGGTTCGTCGGCTCGTCGCGCAACGGAAGAGAGCTCGTCTTCTTCGGCGAGCAGCTCTACGTCGTGCCGATCGCGCGCGTGCTTCGCTTTCGTGTCGAGCGCATTCTCCCCGCCAAAGGCCCGGGCGGCTCGCACCTCTCGGTCGAGTGTCGAACCGACTTCGATGCGCAGCCGACCAAGCGCCTTTCGATCTGCAGTGGTGCGGCGCCCGACGACTTGAACGAGCTCGCTCGCCACCTCGCCGAGCACCTGGAACGCCCGTTCGAGCTGGCACCCTACGACCACGACGCGTGATGCCAACCTGGACGAGTTACGGAGCCTACGAGAGCGCGATGATCCTTGGGCGGCACGGCCGTTCGAATCTCGGAGAGGTCGATGGCCGTTGGCTCGGGTTCGTGGGCGATCCTGCCGCAGGCACGAACCGCTTCGCCGTCGTACGCGCGTGAACGAAACCCTTCGGCGCGCGCCGAACGCTGGGATTGCCGGGCTCGCGGGCCGTCGTGGTGCATGTGGTGTAACCTGGCCACTTCCGTATGGGCTCACTCATGCATGCTCGCGGCCTTCGCAATCCTTCGCGGGCGGGCCAAAATTATCGAAACCTAAATGGTGGACGTGGAGCTACGACTTCATGGTCGCGCGCCGTGGTACTTCGAAGTCACCGAGCGTTGAAGCGTCTTTACGGGACGCCAGAAGACGCCAAGGAGACGCGGGAGGGACGCCAACGGAAATTTCCTCAAAGAGATTTTCGACTGCACGGCGTCTCACTCGGCGCGACCCTCGCGCTCGTCGCTTGTGGATCCCGCTCGGGGCTGCTCGAACCGAGCGCCGACATCGCCGGCGGGAGTGCGGGAGTGAGCATCGGGGGTGCTCCGGTCGTGGGCGGGGGTGGTTCGGGCGGACTTCCCACCGGTGGCAGCGGGGGATTGGTCACCGGGGGGACGGCTGGAGCGGGCGGCGATGATCCCTGCACGACGCTTGCGTTTCGGGATCCGGTCGTCGAGATCGACAAGCCGGCGAGCGACGACGATCAGAGTCCGGGACTTGCGTTCACGAGCATCGATCACCTCGAGGTGGCGCTGGCTTTCAGCCGCAACCCGTTGGTCCCCTTTGGGAGTGGATTCGGAACCCTCACACTTTCGCCTTGGGGAGGGTGGCCAGGCAACGCATCGCTCGTGACCGTGCACCAATCGCAAGATCCTCTGCTCGACGTGTTCGGACCCCCGCTTTTCGCGACGGATTCCGTCAATGGCAAGATCGCCGTGCTGCTGGGGAGCGCGAACGCCTACTCCTTGTTCCCGGAGGTCGATCTGAGCTCGTCCTTGGTCGACGGCGGATTCACGGTGCAGAGCTCGAGCTCGCCATTTTTGTCCCGCGGCCCACCGACCTACCAGCTCGTGGGCACTTTCACGAGCGCAGGCACGGGTTCCTGGATGACCGCCCACGTGATCGGATCGTCGCCGGTCAGCGTGAACGAGGTCTTCCTGGGTTGCGCATCGAGCCCGCTCGCGGCCGACGCCGAGGGCTACGGTCCAGGCTGGCTCGTCGCTCATTCGACGGCGCCGAACTTCGCGCCGGAGCTCTGCACGTTCGGATCCCCTGAGCCTCCCTCGCGCATCGACTTCGAGGTCATGGTCCCCGGTAGTACTGCCGTCCCCCTCGTCTCCATCCAGGAAACCGCTCCTATTGCTGAGATTTCGACCGCGCCCCACCCGCTCGGGATGTACGTGGTGTGGCGCGTCGCGAGCGGCGGAGCGATAGCCCCCATTCGCTGGGCACGCATCGACGTGATGAACGGCTCCGTGATCGGACCCGGCGATGTCACGGGGCCGGGGGAGATCCCGCTCCCGGGCTTCCAAGCCGCCGCCCTGGGCGATCGCTTGGCGGTCGTGTGGGGCAATGATCCCGCCGGCAATCCACCCGACCTCGTGGTGAGCGTCGTCGACGACGCAGGAACCATCGCGAAAGCCACTCTGCCCGATCGGTTCCACGCACCCCTCGCCGCCGTCGGAGCGCCAACCGGCGACCAGCTCTTGATCACATGGCAGGAAGCAACCGCCAACGGAAAGCACGTGATCGAGCTCAGTCGAGTCGATTGCGGTTCGGGGATCTAGTTTGGGCTCGTCTTCAGGGATAGATCCAACGACTCTGATTGCAGTCGATCTCTAGATTGACCGGCCGCGTGCCTTGATCGGTCAGACTGCACGATGCTGGACAGAGCGTGATGCGTCCGGGCGGAATCGGGCCGAAAGGATCCCGCTCGTAGTAGAAACCGCCGCTCAGCGTGTCGCAGTCCGCCGCGGAGTTTCGACGTTGGACCTCGACATCTTTCCCGCCCGGCGCGTCGATGTGGACCACGACACGGGCGGCGTCGAGTGGCGTGTCGTTCGGCGTGGGCATCGAGAATTCGCACGCCTTCGCGGCGCGGCGGATCTTGGTCAACGTCTCGAGGAAACTCTTCTCGAGGTCGCCGCTGGTGCTGACGATGAACGCGTCGTTGCCGCTGCCCGCCTGGGCGATCTGTCCCAAGTTCTCTTGGGCGTCGGCAGCTTCTTCGGGCGTAAATACTCCGATCACGAACGTGCCGATCCCGTCTTTCGCAGCGGCTTGGGCAGCGCTGACGAGCTTCGGGATTCCGCTCGCGGGGTCGGTCACCACCGGGTCGACGGCGGGATCGCAGTCCGTCGGCAGGCCATCCGTCGCGAGCAACACGATCACTCTGTGGTCGGTGTGGGTTTGGGCGAACGCCGATGCCGCACTCAGACTCCCTGCCAGCGCCGGGAGCGTGGGCGTGCCGCCACCCGGGATCTGCTGAGCGACCTCGGCGACCACGGCGTTGGCAGCACCCGGTAGCTCTTGGACGGCTAGCGCTGGCTCGTAGCGCTTCACGTCGCAACTGGATCGGTTCGGGCAAATTCCAAAGTGCACGCAGGTGCCCGTCGCGCAGCCGACGTTCCCGTTGACGAAGCAGAGGTGCTTCGGGTCGTCCGTACAGGTGCCGAGCGGCTCGCAGCTGTCGCCCGGCGTGGCACAATCGGCCGCCGTGTGACAATGCTCTTCGCTGCTCGAGAGACACGCGGAGACCTTCAAGCACGCCTGCGAGCTTCCGCACTCGCCATCAATCTTGCAGTGTTCCGGCACGCCCTCGTGGATTTGCGGAAAGAACGCGATCGTCACGCCGATGCCGGTCGAATCCGCGTCGTGCAGGAACTCGTCGAGCGCGTCCGAGATCGCTTGGAACTTGCTCTTGCCGTTCGCGAGCACGGCACCCATCGAGCCCGAAATGTCGAGCGCGATGAAGACGTCGAGCGGCGAGAGCTCCGCGCCTGCCGCGTACGAGGCGCATGTCGGTGGAACCAGCACACCCGATCTCGAGCCGCAGGCGGCCGCGATCCACGCCGCCCCGAGCAGCATGATGCCTGCGAGCACGTGAGTTGCGCGTTGGTTTCGGCCCCGGAGCATCGGGAACTAAGGTGTCAGAAAACGAGTCCGGCGCGAACCCGAAGCTCGGCGCGCTGGGGGAAAGGAGCCGGATCCGTGCTCGCGGCAGTACGGCCCAGAGACCGTCGTGTAGCGAGTCAGTCAGCTGCCGTCAGAGATTTCATCGGCGCGAGCATTCAATTCCTCGCGCGCCAAGACTATGCTCGAAGTGATGTTCAAGAGCTTGCTCGCGCTTTTGTTATCGATCTTCGCCACCGGCTGTCGAGGAGACGCCGGCATGAGCAAAGACATCGTTGGCACGTGGAGCTGGAAGCCCCACGACGAGCTGCCGAAGGACCAGGTCGAAGAAACGGGTTTCCCAACCCCCACTCTCGAGGCCGTGAAATTCACCGCGGACGGCCGATACGTCTTCGTTCAGCGAATTCCGGGATACGACTCGGGCGTAGTGGCGGCCGGGACTCCCGTCGAAGTTCCTGAGGAGTTTCACGAATGGAAGGGACCGTGGGACATCACGAAGGGTGAGCTCGACATGAAGGCGGGTTCCACGGAGGACCGCTGGATGGCGGAAGGCCGCAAGAACGTCTGGACGACAACGACGGATCCGACCGCTTGGGAACGCTCGTTCGAAATCGTCGAGCTGAAAAGTCACAAGCTCCAGCTCGAGACGAAGGCGATTTCCGACTTCGACCGCACCTTCATCGAGCGCAAGCGATGCCGGAACGGCCGGCACTCGCCCAGAGTCGGAAGCCGGGTCGACCCATTTTCGTCCGAGGACACCTTGACGAATTCCCACGCGGGTTCGCGACCCCAGAAACGCCTTGCCGCCGGCACCGCTTCGGGACAAGTCCGATCGCATGCGCCTCGGTTCGGTTCGCTTTGGGTTGCTCTCTCTCCTGATTTCCACCGGAGCCCTCGCCACACCGTCACGCGCTCTCGTGGTCGAAGGACCACTGACAGTCGGTAGCGGCAAGGAACCCGTACTGGCAGCGCGCGCGGTGCTCGCGAGCGCCGCACCCGTGACACGGAACGTAGCGCTCGATCACGTCTTCACGACGACACCGATGCGGCTCGCGCCGCGTAGTGCGCTTCCAGCAGACGCATCTGGGCGTGCCCGTCGCATTCCGCGGCGCAGGCGTCGTTCAAAACCCCGACGGCACGACAGCGTGGGCCGTCGTGCGCGTGGAAGAAGATCTGCCGAGCGCGACCCCCGCCGTTGGCAGAGCTCAGGCCGCCGCCTCGGCTTCCGCGTCCGTAGGTCTCACTGCAAAGCCCGACGACGCGCGGCTCGCCTATCTGCCCACGGCGATCGGCACGAAGCTCGCGTGGATCGTCTACCCGAGCGAACGCATCCCGGGTCTTCCCGTCGCACCCGTCGTCGCCATCGATGCCCAGACGGGAATCACGATCGGCGGCTGGAACGCGGCGGTCTCGGCCGGCGCTGCCAAGGTCTATGCGACGAACCCGGTCGCATCTCCGGGCACGATGGACGTGACGCTCCCGCTCGCTTCCGGTGCGACCACGCTCGACAACGAGCTCGTGCAGTCGAAGAACTGCATCGACACGAAGCTCGTGAAACCGGTCTCGATCTTCGGCTTCTCGCTGAACGTCCACGTGTGCGAGCTCCAGCAAAAAGCCGTTGCGGACACGAACGGCGACTTCCTGTTTCCGCCGGGCGGCGACACCGAGCCGGAGGATCCCTTCAGCGAAGTCAGCATGTTCTGGCACGTGAACCGCGCCTACGAGTTCTTCCACGGCTTCGGCATGACGGATCTTTCCACCAAGCCGCTCCCGACGATTTCGAACCTCATGCTCCCCGACGGCTATCAGACCCAGGATCTGACCAAGATGTCGAATCCGGATCTGCCCTTCGCGCCATTCCAGAACGCATTCTTCTCCCCCGCGGATCCGCTGTTCGCGGGTGTGTTCGGCATTCAGGGAGCCGCCATGTGGTTCGGCCAGGGGCCAAAGCGTGACTACTCTTACGACGGCGACGTCATCTATCACGAGTTCACTCACGCAGTGGTCGATCACACGCTCAAGCTCATCGGCGCCTGGCACGCAGATGAACAGGGCCTCATCGACTCTCCCGGCGCCATGAACGAAGGCCTCGCGGACTACTTCTCCTCCGCGCTCACGGGCGATCCGCTCGTCGGCGAATACGCCGCGCAAGATCTCGCTCCGGGCCTCCCGGCAATCCGCGATCTTTCCAATGCGCTGACTTGCCCCGCGAACGTCTCGGGTGAGGTGCACTCCGACTCCCAGTTCTGGTCGGCGGGGCTGTGGACCGCGCGCTCCGCTCTCGACGCGACGAAGCAAGCCGCCTTCGACCAGGCCGTGTTCAACGTCATGGCCGCTTCGCCCGGAGGCGACCTCGGTTTCGAGGATCTCGCCGAGCTGTTCGTGACCTCGGTGAAGACCGAGGTCGATACCGCGACGGGCAATGCACTCCAGGCCGAGCTCGAAAAGCGCGGCACGCTCCCCGGATGCCAGCGCGTGCTCGAATTCGGCGACAAGCCGATCACCGGTACCGATCCGTTCCTCGCCAACTCGCTCTTCACCGCTGGCCTCGGCGAATCCCTGCTCGGCAGCGCCGCGTACGCGCCCGGCCCACTCCAGGTGCACCTCGCGGTTGCCGGCGCCACGGAGCTCAAAATCACGTTTCAGGTCGTTCCAAGCGGCCAGAGCGGCGGATTGCCCTTCAACCAAGGCTCGCCGTTCACGCCGAAGCTCCTGATTCACTGGGGCTCGGAGCCGCTTGTCTTCGACTACAACGCCAACGTCACGTCGAACGCGGACCTCACCCTCGACGCCCCGATCGACGCGAACAAGGTGAGCATCGTCACCGACATCCCACCGGGAACCACGAGCGCCTACGTCATGGTGGTCAACGCCGGCGATCAAGGCGGAGGCTACAGGAACCTCGATTTCGAATTCAGCGGCGACGCGCCGGATGCCGGCGACGACGCAGGAACCGACACGGACGCTGGCGCAGACGCGGGCACTCCACCCAAGACCTCGAAGTCCGACGGCGACGATGGTGGATGCGGCTGCCGAACCGCGGAGACCCCGAACACTTCGTCGTTCCTCCTCGGCTTGTTTGCGATGGCGTTCGCGTCGCTCCTTCGCCGACGGCGCCCACGCTGAGCCGTGTCGGGCGCCTGGCCTGGTCGTCAGTAGCGCGAGTAGATCGAAGGCTTCTTTCCGGTCTTCGTCGTCGGACGCGGCGCTGCATGCTTGACGACGGGAGCTTTCGTGACAGCGGACGAGGCGACCGGCGGGGCGACGCTCTCTGTCGGCGTCGCAACGGATGCCGACGATGGCGGAGCCGGCGCTTTCGTGACGAGCGTCGAGGCACTCTCTTGGGGCTCGCTCGTCGAAACTGCGGCTGCCGGCACGGACGGGTGCTCGACGGCTCGCTGGCGCCCGAAATAGATCACGGCCGCTCCTGCGATGGCGACGGCCACGGCCGCGAGCGCAATGAAGCGAAGGGCTCCTGGTTTCGGCGCGAGTGACCTGCGATCGACGACCGACCCGACCTGAGAGCGATCCGTGATCGCACTGAGCTCCTGGGGCGTCCCGAGCGCTGCGGCAACGGTCGCCGCAGCGGGCATGCCGTCGAGCACGCTCGACGAGCTCTCCACCTCGGCCACCTTCTTCGCGCGTAGCTCGAGTCTCTGCGACGCGCGGCTCTTGACCCATTCACCGACTTCGCGCGCCGCAACGAGAGGCATGGCTCGTTCGATCGCTTCCGCCATGGCCAGCGCCGTGGGGAAGCGATCGGCAGGATCTCTCGCGAGCCCTTGCATCACGATTGCAGCCGGGGCAATCCGAGTTCTTGACACACTCGGCTCCCTTGGACGTGTCGCACACACACACGCACGCGGCGTGGCAACGCTCAGCTGAGCCGCAGTCCGCGTCTGTTTCGCACTGATCGAAGTTGGCCTTGGAGCAACTCGCACGGCACTCGACGTTGGCGGTGACGCTTTGCACGCCGACCTCGACGCCTTGGACGGAGCGCCTCGGCGTCATCGGGATCCACCGAAGCCCGCGTGCTGGTCATGTTGACCAAGAAGAAGCGGAACGCTTGCGCTGCTGATGCCGCATCTCCGACGCGCGCTCGAGTTGACCGCTCGTCTTGCGCCATTCACTCCGAGAGATTTGCAAAAAAACGCGCCGTCACGTTTAACACCGTGCGCACGCAAGCAGCCCGTGCTCGCAGCAAGCTCGGCTGCCGGACGATGGCCGAGCTCGTTCGACGCGTCGTCGGCCTCGGTCATACCGTCGTAGGTTGAGGCGAAGCGTTACTGCTTGCCGTCGTGCACCCCCCGTCCCGGTTCTTCATGTCCGCCTCCAGCCGCCAGCTTCTGCTGACCCTCGAGCAGGTAGGCGACCCCGACGCGCGCCGGTGAGTGCATGTTGTCGCGGCCCAGTCAGATCTCCCCTTCCAACCGCGCGTACTCGGCAGGGTTGTCGAAGGTCTTGGCGCCACGATGAGAAACGAATCGCTGCCCGAGCCAAACCTCGAGGTCCTTGGCCAACGCAAGGAGCGTCGGATTCTTGGCGGCGCACGGAACCCTTCACCAAAAACTCTTCGGCAAACTGGATGAAGTAGAGCGTGGCGCTGCAAGTGCCGAGCCTCATGGAAATGGGGGAGGGCACGTGGATCACCGGTAACTGCATCCAGGCGTCGCGAGAGGAAAGCAAGGCGAGCTCCACTTCCTGACGAGCGAAGTAAAGATCGAAAGGTTGGGCATGGGTCGAAAGCTCGCGAAGCTCGCCAGCCGCAATCCGGCGCGCGGGCTCTCGCCACCCAACCCACCAGCAAATGGCTCCCCTGTTCTCGATGAGCTCGCGTCCGAGCTCTGCGAGATCCGCGGTCAACCAAAACGCCGACCATTCCGTGTGACGCGCTTTCAGCCAGGGATCCGGGCACGGATCGAGAGGCCGCTCGACCAACTGGTCCGTGGGCTCGTAGTCGATGTCGAGCGTCGTGGCGATGCGTTCGAGCTCACAGGCAACACAGCGCAATCGCACCGCCACCGAGCGGACCGTGCGTGCATCCTCTCTCAGCTCGTAGTCGAGCTCGACCTCGAATACCTTGCCTCCGCAGCGACAGCGCGACTCGCGAGGCTTGCCGCTCTGGACTACGTGGTGCCAGTGATCGCGGCTGTCAAGCAGAAGAGAGTTGTGGCTCTCACGCGCACAAGTGAGCAGACCCACCGCCTCCGCGCGCTGGATCCGTACGCGGAAGCTCCGGTCGCCGCATCCGCATTCGAGTACGGCCATTTCGCTCCGAGGCTACCATCCATGCCGTGGTAAGCCGGACGCGGGAGGTTCCTGATGGGGCTATTGGATCGTCCGGGCGAGTTCGACGAAGATTCACCTTTCTACTGGCTGCGCGACGTTCGACGCGCGTGCGCTCGATCAGGCGATCAAGGCGCGCCGCGCCGCAGAAGGCGCACGTCTGGCCGCAATCGCACGACCGACCGCGGCGCCTGCCGATTCGCGGTTGGCGCTTCTCGAGAACAACCTCTTGGCGCTCGGGCTCTACGCCCGGACGATGCTGACGCTGCTACACGACAAGGGCATCATCACGAAGGAAGAGTTCAGCGAACGGCTTCGGGATGTAGATCTGCTGGACGGTAAGCTCGACGGGCGTTGAGCGGTTGAGCCGACTGCGAAGCGCGCGATACGCATCACAGCCGTGGACGCGACTCCCTCTGCAGCCTACGGCGTGCAGGTCACGAAGTCGCACGCGGTGGGTTTTGCCGCGCACAGCTGGGGCAGCGCCGTGTCCGCCTGGGAGTTGGGGGCACAGAATCCGTCGTTCTTGCAGTAGTTCGAGATGCGACACTCGAGGGTGCACTTGCAGTTCGGGTCGCTCAGGCAGGCCTGGACCACGACATCGGTCACGTCCGGCAACGCTGCCAGGCAATCGGCTGCACAAGGGTGGATCTCACACTGGATGTCTCCGCCGCCCGCGCCCGCAGCCCCGGCCGCACCGCCTGCACCACCTGCACCGCCCGTATTGCCGGCGTCGGATACCTTGCCCCCATCCCCGCTCGTGCTGCTCGCGCAGCCCCACACGGTCACGAGCGTCAAGAACACCATGGCTTTCATCTGTTCACCTCGAATCAGCTTAGCCGGTGACGCGCGCGGATCACAACGGACACAGGGCCGAACCCGCGACGCAGCGAGCGATGTTCTGCTGCTTGGTCGTATCGTATCCGACTTCGCAATGTTGATCGACGGCGCAGTCGGCTTGTCTGTGGCAACCATCGTTCGGATAAACACAGTAGAGGCCGTTTGGCGCCCCGCAACACGGATCTTCGATTGGCAAACATTGGCCTCCGGCCTCGGCGGAGCAGTCGGTGTCCCTTTGGCAGCCGACGGCCAAACACGCTGCAACCTTGTAACCGTAGGCGCCAGCCGGCATGCACACGCCCACCCCGTCGCTATTGATCGGGCAGGTGCCGGCTTGGTCGCACCCAAAATCGTTGGAAGCGCAAACGTTTTGATCCACGGGCAAGGCGCCGCCGCAGGAAGGTTTCGCCGGGAATGCGTAGCACTTGCCCTCTGCACATTCGGCGGAAGTGCAACACTCGTCGACGCCCGGGCTCTGATTCTGACAAGCCGTGGCTTCGGGCACCGGCACCACGCACACACGATAGCCGCCGGGGACGAGCTCCACGCATTTGCCATTGGGGCAGTCGCCATCCTTCACGCAGTCGCCGGAGTTGATCCCCGAGCCCGAAACGCCTCCGCTTCCCCCCGTGGTTCCGCCAGAGCCACCGGTCGTGCCGCCGGACCCGCCGGTCGCGCCCGCCGCACCGCCACTTCCGTTGGACGCAGAGGAACCCCCACATGCGCCGAGCGCGCCAATCGACAAGCCCAGGAGCACGAGGATGCTGATTCGCATGTAGACTTGCGATGCACGCTGCATGCCAGCCCGACGTGCCACGTTGTGCCAAGATTCGAGTTACAGACACGTCGAGAGCAAGCGCGTGTCTGAAACGGGAGGTGGCGATTGCTGCCACGATCCAGGTCGACACTCCCGAGCGAAACGCGCGTCGAGCAAGGTGGCGCTGCACCGCCGGCGCGCCGGCCCGCTCCGATTCGGAACGGGCCCGTCACGCTCGCGTGGCAGTTCGAATCAGCTCGCCCACTCGCTTCCCTGGGCAAACGTGAGGTCGGGCTTACCGATGACCCCCGCCGCTTGCATCACCTGCGCAAGATCCGGTGATGCGCCGAATGCGCGCAAGGTTTCGATGGACTCGGCCTGGAGCCGGAAGTGGTGACGCACATCGAAGCATTCATCGTGATTCCCCCCGATCATCGCAACACGGTCCGCGTGCGCCTCGTCATGGACGCGGTAACCGAACTGTTCGAGCGAGAGCGAGCGCTCCTAGCCGGCGAGACGGGTAGCTAGGGGTGGAGACCGATCGGCCGAGCGCGTGCCGTGCGATTCGTCGTTTCCACGATGGTCGACGGCTCACTTACCGCTGACGAAGACGTGATCGATCTGCTGCCGCTACGTCCATCGCTGCCAAAGCTGCGGCGGCCATCTCCTGGCCGCGCCCAACATAGCGAGCACCCAGTGCGCGTGGTGCTCTACGGTCATGACCTTCGTTCGCTGACGCGTCCTCGTCCGATACCGCTCGCATCGATCCGATCCCGTCCTAAAGACTCTCGGACGGTGACCAGGACGCCGAGCGGTCCGACGGATCTCGACCCTGCAAAAGCGCATCGAGCTATTCATCGGGCTCTCGTTCTCGCTGCGCTCACGCTGACCCATGATCGCGCAAATCTGCCCGGAAGATGCGTGCATCCAATCCGGAGCTCACTCCGCTCCGGCGTCCCAAATTCTCTGCAGCGTGTCGCTGCAGTGTTCTGCGAGGCCGTCGTTGCACATCGCCAGGAGATTTTTCTCCGTGTCCGGTCCGATATGCAGCGTTCCTTCATCGCTGTCCGGATCGGGCTTTCCCCGCGGACACGAGATCTCGATGTCCCCGGTCGAATCCGGAGGCGAGGCATGACAGCCGAGCTTGTGCGACCCGCGCGTGAGCCGCGCCGAAGCCTCGTCACTCGCCGACCAAGGCGTCTCCACCATCTTGAACGTCGCCCCGCCACAAGAAACGACACCCAAGACTGCCACGACCCAACGGATCCCCATCCCGCGACGATCCACCAAGACGAGCCCGGAGACAATGCTTCTCCCCCTCCCCTCCTGGCATCGGTTGTCCCGACCATGTGCTCGCGTTACGCTCGACAGCGGTGGGCAAGATCTCGTGGGCATGTGCATCCTCGGCAGCGCTCTCCGCCCTCTTCGCGGCTTGCATCGCGGCGGGCTGCTCGCTCGGCCTGGATGACATCCCGGATCCAAAACACGGCGGAGGTAACGGCGGAGGCGGCGAGGGCGGTGGCGGAACGGGCGGTGGTGGCGGAACCGGCGGTGGTGGCGGAACGGGCGGAGCCTGCCAGCCCCGAAGCTGCACCGATGCCAGCGCAGAGTGCGGCTACATCTTGGACAATTGCGGTGGCGTCACTTTCTGTGGAGTGTGCTCAGCCGGGCTGTTCTGTGGCGATCCGGGAGTGGGACCGAACCGATGCGGATCGAATCCCTGCACGCCGGTGAGCTGTGGCACCCACTGCGGCCTCATCAGCAACGGCTGTGACAGCGTCCTCGACTGCCTTGGCTGTGCGCCTCCCAACCACTGCGGCGGCCCTCAGCAGGAGTGTGTTTGCGCGGCGGAAGATCCGACCTGTGAGGACCTCGGCGCGGAGTGCGGTTACATCCCGCAACCCTGCACTGGGACGCCGATGTTCTGCGGGGCGTGCACCGGGGGCCAGACTTGTGGAGCAGCGGGCACCAACAAATGCGGCTCGGGCGTTTGCAAGCCACGCAAACCCTGCGTCGCCGACACCGACTGCGGCAAGATCCCCGACGGGTGCGAGGGTCAGCTCGACTGCGGCGCCTGCTCCGCGGGTCCTTGCGGCGAGGTGACGCCCAACAAGTGTGGCTGCGCACCCCCGGATTGCGGTGCGCGCGAGTGCGGGCAGGTAACGAACGCTTGCGGCGAGACGAAGGATTGCGGGACATGCACCGCCCCGCAAGCTTGCGGCGGCAATCCGACTCAGCCCATCCCCGGGATCCCGGGATTCTGCGGCTGCGTGCCGCAGACGTGCGCCACCCTGGGTGCCGAGTGCGGCTCCGCGCTCGACGACAAGTGCGGTGGCACTGTCGCGTGCGGGCCCGACGCTTGCCCGGACGGCGGGATCTGCGGACTCAAGACTCCCGGCATCTGCGGCTGCGCGCCTGCGGATTGCCAGGGCGCCGTCTGTGGCGACGTGTTCGATGGTTGCGGAAACGTGTTCTCGTGCGGCGACTGCACCGATCCCTCGTATCCGGTCTGCTCCAACGGCACCTGCCAGGGCCCTCCGCCGTCTTATTAGCGCGGCGGCGGCTCGGAGCAGACGTGGTTGATGCAGGTCGTGCCCAGGGCCGCATTGCAGCAGTCGCTCGTCTCGTCGCAGTGATCACCGTTCTCGGAGCACCCCGACTTCTGGGTGCACACCGGCGCGCCTCCGCTCGAGGGCGAACCGCAGTAGCCATCGCAACACTCCGTTCCCGAGGCGCACGAATCACCTGTCTTCCGGCAGGGTTCGAGCGCCCAGAAGCCACGCATGTTGATGGAATCGAGAGCCTGACCTGGCAGGCGGAACGCGGGATGGCTGGGATCCTTTCCGACCGTCGGAGACTGATCGATCGCAGCGACCCAGAGTTGCTTGACCTCGTTCGACGCGCCCAAGAGCTCGTTGCCGTAGGTGCGCCGGCTCGTCAGCACCACCCAGAAGAATCCGCCGGACGCGACGGGAGCAAACGTAGGCTCGAAGTTCAAAGACAGATCGCGAGCGCCGGCCGCGAACGGATAGCCGTCGCCGTCGAGCGTTGCGAGTCGGATCTCACTGTTCGGTATCGACGTGCTGGCGAGGTAGAGGTCGCAATTTCCGTTGCGCGTATCGGCAGAAGCTCCGCGACCGTAGAGCACCCACTTTCCATCGGGGGAAACGGTGGGCCAGAGAATGCGAGTGTTGGGATCGCTTCCCGTCGCCACCAGAAGCCGGTCGTTGGACGCCATCGGGTTCTTGGACGCATCGAAGTCCATCGCGCGAAGATCACCCGGGGGCGGTACGTTCCAGGTCTGATACCAACCAGCCGGATCGCCCGCGTCCACGTAGACCAGGAGTGATCCCTCGGGGGACCACGCCGGCATCGCGGTGAGCTTGCCGTCGAGACCGCTGTTGGCCACCTTGTTTCCAGTCGCGGTTTCGTACAGGCTCTGGAACCCAGCTGGACCACCTGCACTGAGGCTGGTGCCAACCGCCATCGAGTTGGTCAGAACGTACTGGCCGTTCGGCGAGAGTGCGGGCGTGTGCCACATCGCGGACTTCCAGGAGGTCGAGACATCCCCTGCACCCCAAGTGCCACCGGTGTAGTGCAGAGGCTGTCCCGTCTTCAAATCGTAGGACCCGCCGAAGGTGCCGCCGCCCGACACGATCGTCGAGCCGTCCGCTGAAACGGTGTGGCACGTCATCAGGCAATCTGACTGAATGTATTGGCCAGGGTCGTTCAGCGGCGCGTGATACGCGAAGTCGTCCGGCGCAGCCGAGCCCGGCTTGATGCGCATGACCCGGCCGAGGTTGTTCGCCCAGTAGTAAATCGTGCCCTGCATCGACTGGGGCGCGACGGTCCAATCCTGCTCTGTCACGACCGTGGCGCTCGCTCCGTCGTAGCGGGAAACGAACAGATGCGCGTCGCCGCTCGTCGAGTCGGTGAATTGTTCCCACTGGGTTTCGTCGAGCACGACCCTCGCTGGTGGCGGGGCCGTGGTGAGAGTCTCGAGCTCGAAAAAGGGACTGGTGATGTGGACGTAGTAGTAATCCGACGCTGCGCCGCCGTTCCACTCGAGCGGTGGAGACAAGAGCCCGCGGGGGAACACGGTCTTGTCGTATGGATATGCCCAAACCAAGCTCGCGTCGGGCGCCGAAGCGCTCTTCAGCGCGGACTCGGCCGCTCCCGGGACGTTGGCTGGATTCGATGACAAATGGAGCTTGACGATCGCGTCAGCGGTCGCTGTCGCACCTTGGTAAGTGGCCGTCACCGTCGCCTTGCCGCCCAGTGTTCCGAGGGCCGTGAGCGTGCCGGACGAAAACGTTCCGAGCTCGGGGCGATCGAACGACCAGGCCGGCGTCACGTCCACGGTCGTGCCGTTCGGCAGCGTAGCAACGGCTTTGAACGTGACGGGGTTCGAGGTTCCGTTGACGATGTCGATGGTCGCGGTGGGCGGCGAGATCGACAAGCTCACGGTGGGAGTCGAGCCATCGAGGTTCAGTCCTCCCGTCCCGCCGCCCTTGCCCGAACCGGCACCCTCACCGCCGTTGCTGGCGACCTCGGATGGGTCCGACGCGCTGCACGCGCCGAAGAGAGCCGCACCCGCGAGCACGGCCACGATGAACAACGTCTTGTGCCAACTCGTGTTCTTCATGCGGAAGCCTCCTACAGCTTTCGGCTGGATCGCGCGGGAGCCGAGCGTCGTTTCGGCACCGCATGGCGTATCCCCGAGCGGAGCTCCGCTCGAGTCTCCTCGACGAGCCGACAAAACAGGTAGTCCGTGAGTAGCAACTGGTCCTGCTCCGCCGCCGCGACGAACGCGTAGGCGAAGCATCGACCCTGGTGGCGAACCTGACGCACCAGGACTCTGGTCGGGCCGCCCGGAAGCTCGAGCACCAACTCCGTCGGGCGCTTGTTCGGCGCGCTGCGCAGGGCGCGGTGCTCGATCAGGATCCCCGACTGGGACAGGTCGAGGGCGTGACCTCGCACCGTGGCGCGACCTCGTCGCACCTCTACGTCGACGGAGGTGTTGGTGCGCAGGCTGACGCGGCGCTCCAAGGTTCTTTCTGGCTC
>CAWAHB010000026.1:0-309335 GCA_963781505.1 uncultured delta proteobacterium
GTCCAGGGCGAGGCGCAAAGTCGTTTCTGCTGGTCATGGGCGGGTTTCGGGCCGTTGCCGCAGGCCGAGGACGGTGAGTAGCAGGAGCGCGTCGTTGCGGATCTTCCGTATGGTGGCGGCGATGCGGGTGTAGCCGGCTTGCCGGATGAGACCGATCGCCAGGTTACGGAGAGTTGCCATTATCCGGAACTTGAGTCCCTTCCGGACCTGCGAGGCGTCTTCACGGAGCGTGACATCACGCACCCAGTGGATCTTGTTTTCGATCGACCAATGCCGGCGGACGTAGCCGGCCAGGTGCTCGGGGGCGGCCTCGCGGGCCGACAGGCTGGTCACGCCGAGGACGGCCACGGCGCTGCGGATCTGCACCTTCTTGTAGCGGCGGGAGCCTTTCAGGCGTTTGCGGACGGTGCGGGTGGTGTACCGCTCGACCAGGAACACCCGGGCCGCGGCGGGGAACCCGAGATCGGCCGGGGCATCCAGGACTCGGATGGTGCGCTTGTCGCGCCGGCCGTGCCCGATGTCGAGGGTTTCGTGGGCGACCGGGGCGTCCGCCCAGTCCAGGGCGTCGATCTTGTCGTAGAGCCTGCTTGTGTTCCGCTTCACGATCATCACGTAGTGCGCCAGCAGTTCGGAGGTGATCAGCTGAGCGTGGGCGCGGACGGTGTGCGCGGCGTCCATGGTGAACACGCACCCGCCGACCCCGCCTGCTACCCGTTGGGCCAGACCGCGCAGCAGCGGCGCGAACTCGGGCACCTCGTTGGTTTTCGCGCCGATCAGCCGTTCGGCCAGCACCACCGACTCCTCGTGGGTGGCCGCCGCCAGCAGGTAGGGCACCTGCCCGTCCTCACCGATCGCGCCCCGCACGGCCTTGCCGTCGACCGCGATCGCCGGTAACCACCCCGGCCCGCCGGTCGGCGCGGCGACCGGGCCGACCCCGGCGCGGGTGGCCAACCAGGCCCCGACCCCATCGGCCAGGTGTTGGGCCCCCAGCAGCGCGAACACCCGCTCCACGGTGTCCGGGTGCGGTGGGGTGAACCCACCCTCGGCGTCGCGGCGGCACCCGAACGCGGCCAACACCTGCGGGCCGGCGGCGGTGATCCACGCGGTGATGTCATCCAACAGCAGCTGCCCCGACGTCACCGCGGCCGTGCACAGCCCCAGGATCGAGGCCAGCGAGTGGCGGACACCGCGCCGGTCACGCGGATCGTCGATCGCCGCGAAACACTCCAACAACCCGTCCGCGCCGGCCCCGGCCAGCATCGTGTTGAGCACCCCGACCTGCCCGACCAGGACCTCCACCGCCGCCGGCTCGGCGGCCGGCTCGGCACCTACCACCGCCGGGACGGACCCGGCGGGAATGACAGACTGCACGCGCAACGGAGCCACCGATCAGACGAAGATCCTCAGAAAGTCCTCGTCCTACGTGGCTCCGATGCCCTTCCCCCCGGGGACGCGCCGACCGCGACCACTCCGTGATCATCACCGACGGTGATCGACACCGCTCCCCGAGTCGCCTTCGGGACAGACCCCCCAACTGATCTCCGACTACCCATCGTCACCACCGGGCGTGCTGATCACTCAGCACAGCAGGCCACCCGCCCACCGACCCCGACCACCTGCGAGTCAGTCGAACAGCCGCTGACCAGCAAGAACGACTTTGCGCGTCGCCCTGGGAGCAGGTCGCGGCCGCGCTGGACGAGGAGTGACGACCTACCTCCTGGACGCCAACGTGCTGATCGCTCTCACGGTCGCCGAGCACGAGCACCATGCGCGGACATCCGCCTGGGCGTCCGGGATCAGCAGGTTCGCGCTGTGTCCGGTGGTGGAGGGTGCGTTGGTCCGTTTCCTGGTCCGCATCGGGGAGAGCGCTCGGGTGGCGCAGGAGGTGCTCCGAGCGGTCCATGCGCTGCCAGGTTGTGAGTTCTGGGCGGACTCGCTGTCGTACGTCGCGTCGGATCTCGGTCACGTTCGCGGGCATCGACAGGTGACCGATGCGTATCTCGTGAGCATGGCCGCAGGTCGACCTGACTCCGCGTTGGCGACTCTCGACGAGGGGCTTGTGCAGTCGCGTGCCAGAGCGGACGTTGCTGGTTCCTCGCGACCTGAGGATGTGATCGAGCGCTCGCTCACCGCCAGCCGAGCTCCGGGGCGAGGTGGGTGAGCACGCTCTCGATCACGTGCGCGTTGTAGTCGACGCCCAGCTGGTTGGGCACGGTGAGCAGCAGCGTGTCCGCGGCGGCGATCGCCTCGTCCTCGGCGAGCTCGGCGATCAGCTTGTCCGGCTCGCCGGCGTACGTCCGGCCGAACCGGGCGTTGCCGCCGTCCAGGAAGCCGACCTGGTCGGTGCTGCCGCGCTCCTGCCAGAACAGCTGCCGGTCGAGGTCGTTGACGATCGGGAAGATGCTGCGGCTGACCGACACGCGCGGCTCGCGGTCGTGCCCGGCGGCCTTCCAGGCGTCCCGGAACCGCTGGATCTGCTCGGCCTGCAGCTGGTGGAAGGGCACGCCGGTGTCTTCGGTGAGCAGCGTCGAGCTCATCAGGTTCAGCCCCTGCTCGGCCGTCCACTCCGCGGTCGCGCGGGTGCCGGCGCCCCACCAGATCCGGTCGCGCAGGCCCGGCGAGTGCGGCTCGATCCGCAGCAGGCCCGGCGGGTTGGGAACATCGGGCGCGGGTTGGGCTGGGCGAAGCCCTCGCCCTTGAGCACCTCGAGGAACACCCTGGTGTGCTCGCGGGCCATGTCGGCGTCGCTCATGCCCTCGGCCGGGGCGTAGCCGAAGTAGCGGAAGCCGTCGACCACCTGCTCCGGTGATCCCCGGCTGATGCCGAGCTGCAGCCGGCCGCCGGAGATCAGGTCGGCGGCGCCGGCGTCCTCGGCCATGTAGAGCGGGTTCTCGTAGCGCATGTCGATCACGGCGGTGCCCAGCTCGATCCGGCTGGTCCGCGCCCCGGCCGCGGCCAGCAGCGGGAACGGGGAGGCGAGCTGCTGGGCGAAGTGGTGCACGCGGTAGTACGCGCCGTCGGCACCCGCCTCCTCCGCGGCGACCGCGAGCTCGATCGACTGGAGCAGGGCGTCCGCCCCCGACCGCACCAGCGAGTGCGGGGACGCCGACCAGTGCCCGAAGGACAGGAAACCAATCTTCTTCACGCATCAACCAACTCGGTGGCGTCGAGCCGCATTCCGTGCGACGTCAGGCGCAGCGGTGCACACCTACTCCGGTCGTGCATACCGGGAAGCGGGCGTGCACATCGTGCAGCGTGTGCACGAGCCGGCCGTGCTGTGCACGAGGGCGGTCAGTCGCCGGTGAGCGCGCGGGGATCGAACGTCACCCGGATCCGGGTGATCCTCCCGTTCTCGATGTGCTGCCAGTTCGCGGTCGGCGCGGGCGGGGCGACGGTGGTGTGCAGGTCGAACCAGGTGAGCACGTCCGGGCCGTCGACGAAGACGTGCTGTACGACGATGTCGTCGAGGATCTGCGCCATGCCCTCGAGGCCCTCCACGCAGTCGTCGGCGTTGTCGAGCGTGGCGAGCGGGCCCTGGAAGCCCACGTCGTCGGCGAGGATCTCGCGGAGGGTGGTGAAGTCGCGCTCCTTCCAGGCGCGGAAGTAGGTCTCGGCCACGGCGCGCGGGATTCTTGATGTCCATATCTGCACGCTAGAGGGTGTTCCGGACAGGAGTTGTCCGGAACAAGGGCAGTCTGGATCCATGGGCACGGACCTGCCGGGACGGCTGCTCCGGCTGCTGTCGCTGCTGCAGACGCGGCGGACGTGGCCGGGTGCCGAGCTGGCGCGCCCGGCTGGGGGTGACCGACCGCACGCTGCGCCGCGACGTCGAGCGCCTGCGCGGTCTCGACTACCCGGTGGAGGCCACCACCGGCACCGCCGGGGGATACCGGCTGACCTCGGGCCACAACCTGCCCCCGCTGCTGCTCGACGACGACGAGGCGCTCGCGACGGCGATCGCGCTGTCCACCGCAGCGGCCGGTGGCGCGGGGATCGGAGGACGCCGCGCTGCGGGCGTTGACGAAGCTCCAGCGCGTGCTGCCCACCCGGCTGCGGCCGCAGCTGACCGCACTGACCGGCACGACCGCCGCGGTCACTCCCCGCGGCGGCACCGCACGTCGACCCGGGTGAGCTCGGTGTGATCGCCGCCTGTTGCCGCGACACGCGAGATCCTCGCGCTTCGACTACCGCAGCCGGGCCGACGAGATCACGGTCCGCCGGGTCGAGCCGCACCACCTGGTCGCGCACGGCGGCCGCTGGTACCTCGTCGCCTTCGACCCGGAGCGTGCCGACTGGCGCACGTTCCGCGTCGACCGGATGGCCGACCTGCGCCCCACCCGCCGCACGTTCACCCGGCGCGAGCTGCCGGCCCCCGACGCGGCGGCCTTCCTCGTCCGCTCCTTCGCCCGCGCGAGCTACCGCCACAGCGCGCGGCTCGTCGTCGGGCTGCCCGCCGACGCGGTGCGGGCCGGTGTGTTCGCGACGATCCCCGGCGACGTCGACGCGCACGCCCCGGACGCCTGCACCGTCGCGCTCACGGCGGAGTCCGTGGAGCTGGTGGTCCAGTTCGTGGCGGCGATCGCGGCGTTGGGTGCACCGGTGAGGGTGGAGGAGACCTCGGACGAGGTGGGGCGGCGGGTGCGGGAGCTTGCTGCGGTGCTCGGCGCGATCGGTGGGGCGGGCGGCCACGTCGCGGGGTCGCCGTCGGGCGCGGGCGGCGCGGCGAGCCCAGGATGACGACGTGACCGGAAGCGCGGGCGAGGGACGGGTCGTCGTGGTGACCGGGGCCAACCGGGGGCTCGGCCTGGAGGTCGCCCGGCAGTGCGCCGCCCGCGGCGACTCGGTCGTGCTGGGCAGCCGCGATCTCGCCGCCGGCCGCCGGGCCGCGGCGGACCTGGGCGACGGCGTGCTGCCCGTCGCGCTGGACGTCACCGACCCCGACGGTCTCGCCGCCGCCGCGGCGGACGTGGACCACGCCTTCGGCCGCGTCGACGTGCTGGTCGAACAACGCCGCGATCCACTACGACACCTGGCAGAACGCGGTGGACGTCGACCTCGGCGTGGTCCGGGAGGCGCTGGAGACGAACGTCCTCGGCGCCTGGCAGACCACCCTCGCGTTCCTGCCCCTGCTGCGCCGCAGCGCCCACCCCGGGTGGTGATGGTCAGCAGCGAAAGCGGCTCGCTGGCGTCGATGAACGGTGGCGTCCCGGCTTACGCCGTCAGCAAGGCCGCGCTCAACGCCCTCACCCGCACGCTCGCCGGCGACCTGCGCCGCAACCGCGTGCTCGTCAACGCCGTCTGCCCCGGCTGGACCGCCACCGACATGGGCGGGCGCGGTGGCCGGCCCGTCGACGAGGGCGCGGCGAGCATCCTCTGGGCCGCCGACCTGCCGGACGACGGCCCGACGGGCACCTTCACCCGGGACGGGCGGCCCCTGCGCTGGTGACTCAGAAGTCGGGCAGCACCACCGCCCCGTCGTCCGTGATCGTGAAGCCGGGGTTGAACGCGATCTCCCACGCATGGCCGTCCGGGTCGAGGAACACGCCTGCGTAGCCGCCGTAGAACGTCGCCGCCGGCTTCCGGGTGACCGCTGCGCCGGCGTCGGCCGCCGCGGCGACGATCGCGTCCACCTCCTCTGCCGACCGCACGTTCTGCGCGAGCGTCACGCGGTCGAAGCCGCTCCCGTCGTCCGCCACACCCGAGTCCGCCGCGAGCTTCGCGCGCCCCCACAGCACCAGCACCATTGCGCCGGCCTGGAAGAACACGGTCTCCTCGACCTCCTGGCCCCGCCAGCCGAGCTGCTCGTAGAACGACCGGGCCCGGCCGAGATCGGCCACTCCGAGGGTGACGATGCTGATCCGCTGGTCCATGGCCGCGGACGCTAGCGGCCGGGACCGACAGTTTCTCGGCGCGCGGGACTTCTCAGCGAGCGACGAACGCCGCCAGCAGCGCCTGCACCTCGTAGACGTCCACGCCCCGCCCGAACTGCTTCGCGATCCCCTGCCCGCCGGAGATCCAGATCGTCAGCTCGGCGTCGAGGTCGAACGCGCCCGCCGTCTCCACGCTGAAGTGGGTGATGCTCTTGTACGGGACCGAGTGGTACTGCATCTTGCGGCCGGTGACGCCCTGCTTGTCCACGAGGATCAGCCGGCGGTCCGTGAAGATGAAGACGTCGCGGACGAGCTGGTAGGCCGCGTGCACCTGCTCGCCCTGCGCGAGCAGGCGGGCGTACTCCTCGGCGACGGCGCGGGGGTCGACCCGCGACGCGTTGCCGGTGAGGCCGTCGAGAAATCCCATGTCCGTCCCCTCGGGAGTCGTTCTCACCGACCGTACGCGAACCACCCACGGCCGGGCCGGAACAGCAGCGCTACTCCAGCATCGCGGCCTGCAGCGGTGCGGGGAACCGGACGCTGAACCGGACGTCGCCGAGCAGTTCCTGCAGCCCCGCCGCCGCGCGGTCGATCTCGTCGCGCCGGGCCTCGCCGACGTCGGTGAGCAGCCGGACCGCGACCGTCCCGTCGCGGCGCTGCACCCAGCTCCCGACGATCCGCCCGTCGACCCAGACGGTCGGGCCCCCGTTGCCGTTGCGGTCGAACACGGCCGCGGCGACGGCGGGGTCGAGGTACCACGACCGCTGCTTCCACCCCATCGTCGTCGGGTCGAGGCCGGGCAGCAGCGCGACCCACGGCTCGGGCGCGTCGACGGGCTCGAGGTCGTCCGGGAGCAGGAAGCCCGGGCCGTCGTCCAGCTCGACCTCGACCGCCCCGACATCGGCGAGCGCGCGGGTCGTCGTCGCCGCCGTCCAGCCGGCCCACCACTGCAGGTCGGCGCGGGTGGCCGGGCCGAACGAGCGCAGCCACAGCCGGGCGAGTCCCGCCGCGGCCGCGCGCTTGTCCAGCCCGGCGTCGATGCCTCCGGGGATCCACCCGTCGGCGGCGGCCCAGCGGTACTGGCCGTTGATCCACGTGCCGGTCGGCCGGGCGCGGACGACGTCGCCGGCGAAGCCGAGCACGAGCAGCAGCCGGGTGTGCGCGGCCACGGAGGTGGCCTGCCTTCCGGTCCCGATCATCACCGGAAGCGCCAGTTCCGGTAGGCGCCGACCCAGGTCCCGGGCGGTCGTCGGCCCGTCGGCCAAAGCGGCGAGCACGGTCGCGCGACCCGCCGCGATCCAGCCGTCGGGATCGGGGACACCGGCACCGGCCAGGGCGGTGGCGAGCATCCGGTACTGGACGCGGTGCAGGTCGACGGTGGCCGCCGCGTGGGCGAGCCGGATCGTCTCCGGCCCGGCGACCCACAGCGTGCGGCGCATCGCGTGGTGGCGCAGCAGCGTCCGGTCGTCGTAGAGCGCCTTCTCGACGGCGGCGAGCGCAGGGTTCGCCATCCGGACGAGCACGGACAGGTAGACGGTGACGGGATCGGTGGAATGCAGCGCGACCAGGTCGTCGGCGATGGCCCCGACGTCGTCGGTGCGCCGGGACGGCACGAGCCGGTGCCGCACGGCGAGCCGGGTGCGGCGCTCGGCGGCGTCGATGCGGCGGACGGGCACGGCAGGAGGCGCCCGTCAGGACAGGGTCGCCGCGTGGTCCGGCACCTCGTGGAACCGCTCCCGCGGCGGTCGCTGGTAGCCCCGCGACGGCGGGCGTTCCGGCAGGGCCAGCTCCTCCTTGTGCACCGGCTTCCAGGGCACGGTCGCCAGCAGGTGCGCGATCGTGTTGATGCGGGCGCGACGTTTGTCCTCGGACTCGACCACCATCCACGGCGACATCACCGTGTCCGTGTGGGCGAACATCTCGTCCTTCGCGCGGGAGTAGTCCTCCCACCGCGTGATCGACTGCAGGTCCATCGGCGAGAGCTTCCAGCGCTTCATCGGGTTGTTCATCCGGTCCCGGAACCGCTTCTCCTGCTCGTGGTCGCTGACGGAGAACCAGTACTTGCGCAACAGGATCCCGTCTTCGATCAGCATCTCCTCGAAGATCGGGCACTGGCGCAGGAACCGGGAGTACTCCGCGGGTGTGGCGAAACCCATCACCCGCTCGACGCCGCCGCGGTTGTACCAGCTTCGGTCGAGCAGCACGATCTCGCCGGCCGCGGGCAGGTGCTCGACGTAGCGCTGGAAGTACCACTGCGTGCGCTGGCGCTCGGTGGGCGCGGGCAGGGCGACGATGCGGCAGATGCGGGGGTTGAGGAATTCCGAGATGCGCTGGATCGTCCCGCCCTTGCCCGCGGCGTCGCGGCCCTCGAACACCACCACGAGCCGGGTGCCGCTCGTACGGACCCACTCCTGCATGTCGACGAGCTGCCCTTGCAGCCGCAGCAGCTCCTTCTCGTAGAGCTTCTTGTTCAGCCGCTTCTTCTTCTCGGTTCGGCCGTCACTGTTTCGCCTCCACCTGCTCGAGATCGCCGCGGCCAACGCGACGTCGCGCTCGGTGATCCCGCCTTCCGAGTGCGTCGAGCAGCGGAACGTGAGCGTGCGCCAGCGGATGTCGATGTCGGGTGGTGGTCGCGCCTCCGCGTACTCGGCGACCCTGTCGACCACCCCGATCGCCGCCGGGAAGGACGGCAGCTTCGCGGTGCGGACGAGGGAGTCGCCGTCGCGGGTCCAGCCGGGCAGCTTGTCCAGGGCCGTGACGGCGGCGGCGTCGAGGAGTGCGGCCATGCGGCCATCCTGCGAAGCGGGTCGAGAAAGGAGGCCCGGTGTGGGGTCAGGCGTCGCGGCGCAGCATCCGGTACGCCGTGAGGCCGCCAGCCGAGCGCCAGGTAGCACAGCGCCCGCAGGGTGCGTCGACGAGGCCGTGCGCGGGCAGCGGGTCGCGCAGCACGTCGGCCCCGGACGTCCAGCCCGACGTCAGCAGGTAGGGCTGCAGCCAGTCCAGCGACGGGATCGCGCTCAGCACCCCGAAGACGATCACCTGCCCAGCACGCGCGCGAGCACGACCAGCGGGTGCTCGGTCCACGCCGAGACGGCGAGCGCGACGGCGCCGACCGCCGCGAGCTGACCCACCGTCCAGACGACGACCAGCGCGATCCGGCCCAGCGCGTCGCCGACCCCGAGGGTCGTGCCCGACAGCGTGACCAGCCCGTCGGTGCCGCCGACCAGCACCATCCCGGCGAGCGCGCCGACGACCGCGAGCACGGACCGCGGCCGCGGCGACCACCAGCACCCCGAACGCCTTCATCCCGACCAGCCGCAGGCGGCACGGGGGCGAGCAGCAGGCCGCGCAGCGTGCCCCACGCGGCCTCGCCCGCGATCGCGTCGGCCGCCGCCATCCCGACGGCCAGCGGCAGCAGCAGCGCCAGCGAGAGGGTCAGCGTCACAACCGGCAGCACGAGCCCGTTGCCGGCACGGCGCCGACCAGCCCGCGGCCGGGCCCCGCGCGGCGGCCCGCCACGTGACCCCGATCGCGATCAGCACCGGGATCAGCGCGAACAGGCCGAGCATCACGAGCGTGCGCGGCCGGCGCAGGACCCAGCGCACCTCGGCGCCGAGCAGGCGGCGAAGCGGGGCGGTCCGCGGCGCGTCGCGGAGGGATTCGGTGTTCGGCAGCGCGCCCACGGCGCCGGATTCTGCACTCACGTCGCCGTCTCCGTCAGCCGGGCGAACAGGTCCTCGAGGTGGCCGGCTGCGCCGCGCCTCGTGCACGGCCACGCCGGCCCGGACCAGCAGCGCGACCACCTCCGGCGCGGCGCCCGCGGGCACGACGACTGCGGGCTCGTCGGCGTCGTCGCGGTACGCGTCCAGACCGGCCTCGCGCAGCGTCGCCAGGGCCAGATCGACGTCGGGGGTGGTGACGACGAGCCCGGCCGCGTCCGCGTCGAGCAGGCGGCGCAGCTCGCCCGCGGCGACCAGCGAGCCCGACTGGAGCACGGCGACGTGCGTGCAGGTGGCCTCGACCTCGGTCAGCAGGTGCGACGACACGACGACCGTCGCGCCGCCCGCGTGCAGCTCGCCGATGATCCGGCGGACGTCGCGGGTGCCCGCGGGGTCCAGGCCGTTCGTCGGCTCGTCCAGCACCACCAGCCGGCGCGGCAGCAGCAGCGCCGCCGCCAGGCCGAGGCGCTGCTTCATGCCGAGCGAGTAGCCGCGGTAGCGGCGGTCCGCGGCGTGCCCCAGCGCCACGCGCTCGAGCGCGGCGTCCACGGCCGCCGGGATCGCCCGCGTCGGCAGGAGCGGCTCGGTCGCCGCGACGCGCCGCAGGTTCTCGCGCCCGGACAGGAACGGGTGGAAGCCCGGGCCCTCGACGAGCGCGCCGACGTGCGGCAGCACGGCCGCCGCGCCGGTCGGCATCGGGTGGCCGAGCAGCTCCGCCGTGCCCGCCGTGGGGCGGGTCAGGCCGAGCAGCATCCGGATGAGGGTGGTCTTGCCCGAGCCGTTGGGGCCGAGCATGCCGAGCACGGCGCCGTCGGGGATGTCGAGGTCGATATCCTCCACCGCGACGGTCGCGCCGAACACCTTGCACAGCCCGCGCACCCGGGCGGCGACGGCCGTGCCCGAGTCCGCGGCGACGGCGAACGTCACCGGGAGAGCGCGTCGGTGAGCACCTGGCGGGCACCGCGCCCGCGGCGATGCGCCCGTCGTCGGTGACGATCGCGGACCCGACCGCGGTGGTGATCAGCCGTCCGCTGCCCCAGGTCCCGCTGACCGGCGTGCCGATCGTGGAGAGGTCGGGGGCGTTGGGGCCGGTCGTCGCCGGCGTGGTGTCCGCGGGCCTCCGCATGATCTTGACGGTATCCCAGCCGTCACCGACGGTCGTGCTCTCGGGGCGGGTCTGCGCGTTGCGGGGCGGGGCATCCGTGACCGTGGCGCCGGGCGGCGGGGTGAACGTGAAGAGCGCCGGGTCCTGCGGGCCGAACGTCAGGTCGGTGAAGCCGACCTGCAGTGCCGGGCCGGTGGACCCGGTGGCGAGCACCGTCAGCCGCAGCGGGATGCGCTTCTCCGCGTCGACGGCGACCCGCACCTCGCGCAGCAGCGTCCGCTCGGTCGGGGCGGGGGTGAGCACCAGCTCGTAGGCGCCGCGGCCGGCCACCGTCGCGGTGCCGTCGACGGCGACGGTGCTGGTGGCCCGCAGGTCGGCGATCGCCTGCGTCGCGGCGGCCGCCGGGTCGGTCGGGGCGGTGCGGTCCGGCTGGGGTCCGCGGGGCGCTTGACCACCGTGCGGTCGTCGGAGTTCCAGGCCCAGTGGGTGGTGCCGTCGGAGACCAGGGTGCGCTCGCCGGAGTCGGTCGGCAGTGCCACCCGGCCGAGGTGGTTGCCGCCGGACCAGATCCGGGCGGTGCTCGTGCCGTTCGCGGCCTGGGGCGCCTGCGGCAGCGCGGGGAGCCCGAGATTGTTGTTCAGCTCGACCGTGCCGTTGAACGGGCCCGGGTCGGCGGCGGTGAGCACCGAGCTCACCAGGTCCTCGGGGGCGACCGGTGGCAGCTGCGGCTGGGCGTACGCACCGCCCGCGACCGCGACCAGTCCCAGTCCGACGGCGCCCGCGATTCCGATGGTCGCGGCGATGCGAGCCGTCCTGCGTCCTGCCATGGGCACAGCCTGACGCATACGTGCTGAGAGAGTTCTGAGCCGGGCGCAGCGGGGCCCGGCGGCGGTAGGTTGCCCCCGATGGCACGGGTGCTGGTGGTGGACGACGAGCCCGGGATGCGCACCGCCGTGGCCCGCGGGCTGACGGCCGAGGGCATGGACGTCGTCGCGGTGGGCGACGGCCAGTCCGCGCTGCGCGCCGCCCTGACCGGCAGTTTCGACGCCGTCGTCCTCGACATCATCCTGCCGGGCCTGTCCGGCTACCGGGTGCTGGAGCAGCTGCGGGCGGCGGGCGTCGACACGCCCGTGCTGCTGCTCTCGGCCAAGGACGGCGAGGTCGACCAGGCCGACGGGCTCGATCTCGGCGCGGACGGCTACCTCGTCAAGCCGTTCTCCTTCGTCGTGCTGGTGGCGCAGCTCCGGGCGATGCTGCGCCGCCGCGACGGGGTGCGGGCCGGCCGGAGGATCGCGCTCGGCCCCCTGGTCGTCGACCCGGTGGCGCGGTCGGTGACGTGGACCGGGCGGTCGGTGGAGCTGTCGCCGCGGGAGTTCGCGCTGCTGCACGCGCTGGTCAGCCACCCCGACACGGCCGTCACGAAGGACGAGCTGCTGCGGCTGGTGTGGGGTGACGAGCAGGCCGCGAGCCGCAACGTCGTCGAGGTCTACGTCGGCTACCTGCGGCGCAAGCTCGACGCCGTGGGGGCGGGCGACGTCGTGCGCACCGTCCGCGGGCACGGCTACCTGGTCTCGTCCGGGTGAAAGTCCTGCGGGCGGCGCGGAACTGGTGGGCACGGCGCACGCTGCGGGTGCGGATCACGCTGACCGTCGGCGCGGTGGCCCTCGTCGCGCTGCTCGCGCTGAGCCGGCTCGCCACGGCGCTGGCGTTCGGCGAGCTGGTCGACGCGACCGACCAGGAGCTGCGCGCGCAGGCCGAGCAGGCCGTCGCCCGGCTCGAGAGCGGGGCGACCGACGCGCCGGGGGTGCGGGTCGTCGACACGGCGGGGCGGGGCGTGGACGGGGGGCCGCCGTTGCCGCTCGACCCGGCGCAGGTCTCCCTGCTGGCTGCTGGGGAGGGCGTGACCACCCAGCGGTTCTCCGCACCGCGCCGGTGGGTCGCGGAGGTCGCGGTCGCCCCGGACGGCACCCCGCGGCTGGTCGTGGCGTCGGCCGACCTCGTGGGCGGGACGGCGCTGATGCGGCGGGCCGAGGGGCTCGCGGTGGTCAGCGCACTGCTCGCGACGCTGGTCGTCGCCGGGGCGGCGTGGGTGGCGACGCGGGCGGCGCTGCGGCCGGTCGACCGGCTGCGAACGGCCGCCGCCGCGCTGCCGCCCGGCGACCGGCTGCCCGTGCCGGCGGCCCACGACGAGCTGCGCGCCCTGGCCGCGGAACTCAACGGGCTGCTGGCCCGGCGCGACGACGCGGTGGCGCGGCTGGAGCGGTTCACCGGCGACGCGGCGCACGAGCTGCGCTCGCCGGTGGCCGCCATCCGCGCGCAGGCCGAGGTCGCCCTCGTACACCCCGACCCGGCGCTGAACGAGGAGACGCTGCGCGCCGTCGCGGTGGAGGCCGAGCGCCTCACCGCGCTGCTCGCCGACCTGCTCGCGCTGACCCGGGCGGACGCCGGCCAGCGGCCGCCGGCCAGCCCGGTCGACCTCGTGGCGGCGGCGCGCGCGGCGAT
The DNA here is from genome assembly GCA_963781505.1 of uncultured delta proteobacterium. Classification (GTDB taxonomy): domain Bacteria; phylum Myxococcota_A; class Polyangia; order Polyangiales; family Polyangiaceae; genus JADJKB01. The sequence goes on from CAWAHB010000026.1 coordinate 13,197, forward strand.
CGGGCGGCAGAACCGGCACGGGGCCGTGGTGAAGCTGGTCGCGCCCGCGCCGGCCGTGGTGGCGGCGAGCCCCGGCGAGGTCGCGCTGGTGCTGGACAACCTGCTCGGCAACGCGCTCCGGCACGCGCGGACCGTCGTGCAGGTGGGGGTGCTGCCGGCGGGACGCACGGTGCGGCTCGTCGTCGAGGACGACGGCTCGGGAATCCCGCAGGCGGACCGCGAGCGGGTCTTCGACCGGTTCACCCGGCTGGACCCGGACACCGAGAGCCGGGCCGGCGGCGGTGCCGGGCTGGGATTGGCCCTCGTCGCGGCGCTGGTGACAGGCCGGGGCGGAACGGTGGCAGCGGGCGAGGCGCAGGGCGGGGGCGCCCGCCTGGAGGTCCGCTGGCCCGCTGCCCGCCCCGCCCCCTGACCCGCGAGTCGCCACCTTTGCCGTCGCGAGTCGGCACGTTCGCCGGGCGCGAAGGCCCTTTGCCCCGGGTGGTGACCGACCGATGCGGTCCCGGGACGATCAACCGGTGCCCACCGCAGACGGTGATCCTCCCCGCGGGAAGTCGTTCGGCTCGATCGTCCGGACGGACTTCCTCGTCGACGCGCCGCCCCGCACCGTCGCGGGGGTGCTCCGCGACTCCGTCGCGGCCGCGGAGGCGCTGGGCCGGGCCGGTCACCGGCTGACGACATCCGTCCGACTGCTCGCTCCCGGCGACGAGGTGCGCGTGGCCGTCCGGCTGCTGCCCGGGTTGCGGATCCCGCTGCGCACGCGGATCAGCTGCGTCGACGCGACCGGGATGACGTCGGTGCTTGCCGCCGGCCCGCTGCGCGCGCTCGCGCACGTCACCACTCTCACCCCGACCCCCTCCGGAACCTCGGTGAGTGACGAGCTCCGCTGGACCGGCCCGCTCGGCTTCCTCGGTGGGGTCGCCGATCGCGTGCTGATCCGACGCCGGATGCGGCGGGTTCTCGCCGCTCGGGCCGAGGTCGTCACGGTTCGCGCGGAAGCGCTTTCGCGCGCGTCGGCGGTCGTCGCCACCGCCCTGGTCCGGGACGGGCGGCTGCTCGTCGCCCAGCGCACCCGCCCTGTCGAGCTGGCCGGCCGGTGGGAGCTGCCCGGCGGCCGGGTGGAAGCGGGCGAGGACGACTCTGCCGCCGTCGTGCGGGAGTGTCGCGAGGAGCTGGGGATGGATGTCGTCCCGGACGGCAGGGTCGGCACCGACCTGCCGATCGACATCGGAGTGCTGCGCGTCCACCGCGCTCGCCCCGCTCCCGGAGCAGCCGAGCCGCGAGCGCTGGAACACTCCGCCGTGCGCTGGGTCGATGCGGCCGAGGTGCCGGCGGTGGACTGGGTGGACGCCGACCGCGCCGTGATCGCGGATCTGGTGCGGCTTCTGGCGGCCGACGAAGGTGCAGATTCGCGCTGACGCACGTGGCGACTCGCGCGCGGCAAAGGTGTCGACTCGCGGGGACGGGCGACGGAGCGGGGCGGGAACCGAACCGCGCCGGCGGCCGTCCAGGACCGCATGACGACATCGGATCGAGCAAGACGGCACGATCCCAACGCCGAGGGCGCGGAACATCACCATCGCCGACACTCACGGCGCGGCCACGGTCGAGGCGGTGCTGGCGCGGCAGGCCGGGGTGGTGTCGCGGGCACAGGCCCTCCGAGCCGGGGTGACCGCCCAGGAGATCGACCGGCTGGTGGCGCGGCGGCGGTGGGTGCCGGTGCATCCGCGGGTCTACCTCGCCGCGACCCACGGGTTCACCGACGAGGCGCGGGCGCGGGCGGCGGTGCTCTGGGCGGGGGACGGGGCGGTGCTCGGCGGGCTCGCGGCCGTCTGGTGGCACGGCCTGCTGCCCGTGCTCGCCGCGACGGTGACCGTCACCGTTCCGCGTCGCTGCCCGGATCCTCGGCCCGGCGTCGCCGTGCGTCGTCGGGTACTCCGGGCAGGCGACGTGGTCGCGCTGCGGGGTGTCGCCGTGCCCGTCCGCCCGCTCGCGCTCCTGGACGCCGCCGTCGAGGCGGGCGCGGGCGGCGCGGCGCTGCTCCGCGCGTTGCGGGGCGACCTCGACCTCGTCGGGCTGCAGGCCGTCGCCGAACGGGCCGTCGGCAGGGCGAGCGCCGGTCGACTGCTCGACGCGGGCGCGAGGGTGACTCGCTGTGACCGCGAGGCCCGGGCCGCACCCCTGTCGATGCCGACGTGAGCTGCACCCCACCCCGCCCCTCACGGAATGTGGCGCTCATCGGAATCGCTACAGTTAACTGTGAGCATCGCCCCCACCCTCGAGGCCGCCCCGGCCGACCCGTTCCGTCCCCGGGGGCGTGGTGGGCTGCGCAACGTCGCCATCGTCGCCCACGTCGACCACGGCAAGACCACGCTCGTCGACGCCATGCTGCGCGCCTCCGGCGCGTTCGGCGAGCGCGCCGAGCCGGTCGACAGGATCATGGACTCCGGTGACCTGGAGCGCGAGAAGGGGATCACGATCCTCGCCAAGCACACCGCGATCGACTGGCAGGGCACGACCATCAACGTCGTCGACACGCCCGGCCACGCCGACTTCGGCGGCGAGGTCGAGCGCGGCCTGTCGATGGTGGACGGCGTGCTCCTGCTGGTCGACGCCTCCGAGGGCCCGCTCCCGCAGACCCGGTTCGTGCTTCGCAAGACCCTCACCGCAGGCCTGCCCGTCGTGCTGGTCGTGAACAAGACCGACCGCGCGGACGCCCGGATCGGCGAGGTCGTCAACGAGAGCCTCGAGCTCCTGCTCGAGCTGGCCGACGAGCTGGACCTCGACGAGGACCACACGGCCCAGCTGCTCGACCTGCCGGTCGTCTACGCCTCCGGCCGCGCGGGCCGCGCGTCCGGATCCGCCCCGCCGACGGCGCGATGCCCGAGTCCCCGGACCTGCAGCCGCTGTTCGACGTCCTGCTCGACACCGTGCCGCCGCCGGCGGACGACCCGGACGCCCCGCTGCAGGCGCACGTCACCAACCTCGACGCCAGCACCTTCCTCGGCCGCATCGCGCTGTGCCGGGTCCGGGCCGGCTCGATCCGCCGCGGCCAGCAGGTCGCCTGGTGCCGCGCCGACGGCACCGTCGCCCGCGTCAAGATCACCGAGCTGCTGCGCACCGAGGCGCTGACGCGCGTGCCGGCCGACAGCGCGGGCGCGGGTGACCTCGTCGCGGTCGCCGGCATCGCGGAGGTCACGATCGGCGACACGCTCGCCGACCCCGAGAACCCCGTCGCGCTGCCCCGCATCGCCGTCGACGAGCCCGCCATCTCGATGACGATCGGCATCAACACCTCGCCGCTGGTGGGCCGCGACCCGCACCCGGGCACCAAGCTCACCGCCCGCCAGGTCAAGGGACGGCTCGACACCGAGCTGGTCGGCAACGTGAGCGTCCGCGTGCTGCCCACCGAGCGCCCCGACACCTGGGAGGTGCAGGGCCGCGGCGAGCTGGCGCTGGCCGTCCTGGTCGAGACGATGCGCCGCGAGGGCTTCGAGCTGACCGTCGGCAAGCCCGAGGTCGTCACCAAGATGATCGACGGGAAGCTGCACGAGCCGTTCGAGCAGCTGTCGGTGGACGTGCCCACCGAGTGCCTCGGCGCGGTGACCCAGCTGCTTGGCCGCGCCGCAAGGGCGAGCTGGGCAAGCTGGTGCACGGCGAGAGCCGGGTGCGTATGGAGTACCGCGTGCCCAGCCGCGGCCTCATCGGCTTCCGCACCGAGTTCCTGACGATCACGCGCGGCGCGGGCATCGTGAGCCACGTCTTCGACGGCTACGGCCCGTGGGTCGGCGAGATCAACAGCCGGCTGCGTGGCTCGCTGATCGCGGACCGCTCGGGCCCCGTCACCGGTTACGCCGTCGACGCGCTCGGCGACCGCGGCGAGCTGTTCGTCGGGCCGGGCACCATCGTCTACGGGGGGATGGTCATCGGCGAGTACACGCGCAACGAGGACCTCGAGGTCAACATCGTCCGCGAGAAGAAGCTGACCAACATGCGCAAGTCCACCGGGGACGAGCTGATCAAGCTGACCCCGCCGACGCTGCTGAGCCTCGAGCAGAGCCTGGAGTTCTGCGCCTCGGACGAGTGCGTCGAGGTCACGCCGGAGAACGTCCGCATCCGCAAGGTCGAGCTCGACTCGCACTCCCGGGCCCGTGCGCGGGCCCGCGCCCGCGCCTCGAACTAGTCACGGGAGTAGGGCCGGAACCCCGTCGGCCGACAGCCGTTCCGGGGGTGTGATTGGGTACGCCCCCGGAACGGGAGGTCGGAACGGGTGACGGTCGGGGGGCCCTGCACGCGGACGGTGCGCGGGCGGGCGGCGATGCTGGTCGCGCTGCTCGCGGTCCTGCTGCTCGCCGCCTGTACCAGCCCGCCGCCCCGGCGCCCGCCCACCCCCGCCGACCGCCGAGCCCGAGCCCAGCCAGATCGTCGTCGCCGTCGACGACCTCGGCGCCGGCTTCAACCCGCACCTGCTCGCCCACCAGTCCCCGGTGACGACCGCGCTCGCGACCCTCGCGCTGCCGTCGGTGTTCCGGCCGGACGGAACGGTGACCTGCAGCTGGACAAGACCGTCGTCACCAGCGCCCAGGTACCGCGCAAAACCGTTCACGGTCAGCTACGAGCTGAACCTCCAGGCGTCCTGGTCCAGCAACGCCCCGATCGCCGCCGAGGACTTCGTCTACCTGTGGGAGCGGATGCGGGACGAGCCCGGCGTCGTGGACGCCGCGGGCTACCAGCTGATCACCGACGTCCGCTCGCGGGCGGCAGGCAAGGCCGTCGACGTCGTGTTCTCCCAGCCCTACCCGGCCTGGAAGACACTGTTCTCCGACCTGCTCCCGGCGCACCTGCTCAAGGACGCGCCCGGGTCGTGGACCGGCGCCACCAACGGCCTGCCCACGTCGGGCGGCCCGTTCAGGGTCGTCTCCGTCGACCGGGCCCGCGGCGAGATCCTGCTCACCCGCAACGACCAGTACTGGGACACCCCGGCGGTGCTCGACCAGCTCGTGCTGCGCCGCCTCGGCGGTACCGCGCTGGTGGACGGCCTCGGTGTCGGCGACGTCGACATCGCGCTCCCCGACCCCGACGAGACCCTGCGCACCGCGCTCGGCGGGCTACAGCCGCCGCCACGGATCCAGACCGCACCCCAGCCGGTCGTCACCGAGCTCGCCTTCCGCACCGACGGCGGCCCGCTCGCCGACACGCGGGTCCGCCAGGCGATCGAGGGCCTCGTCGATCGCAACGCCGTGCGCGCCGCCGTGGCCCCCGACGCGCTGCCGGCCGACGCCTTCGCGCTCGCCCCGTCGCAGGACGGGTACGCGAGCACCGCGCCCACCACCCGTCCGGACGCGACCTCGCTGCTCACCTCTGCGGGCTGGACCCGCGACGAGGAGGGCCAGTGGCGGGATGCCGGCGAGCCGGTGCAGCTGACCATCGGGGCCGCTGCCGAGCGCCCGGCCGACGTGAAGGTCGCCGAGAACGTCGCCGCACAGCTGACGTCGGCAGGAATCGACACCACGGTCGTCGCTCCCACCGGCGTGGAGCTGTTCAGCCAGGCGACCGTCCCGCCCACGCCGCCGAGCACCAGCACCACCCCGACACCCACGACGTCGGCCACGCCGACGCCCACCCCGAGCATCGAGCCCACCACCGCCTCCGCGGCGACGACCACTGCCGGGACCACGACCGCGTCCCCCACCCCCGCGCCCGCCGCGGGCGTCGCCGTCGACCTCATGGTCCGCCCGCGCACCGTCGGCGGCGACGTCGCCACCGACCTCGCGTCGGACTACGGCTGCGACGACCCGGTGACCCCCAACGGCCCGCCCCCGCGCCCGTCGGTGCCCACCACCTGCTCCTCGGCCCTGCAGCCGCTGCTCGACGAACTGCTCGCCGACCCGGACGGCAGCAACGCGGAGGAGACCCGTGCGGCCGTCGAGAAGCTGCTGTGGTCGCAGGTCCCGGCGCTGCCGTTGTTCCAGCCGGTCTCGCTGCTCGTGAGCACCTCGGGCGCCGACGCGGGGACCGGCATCGGGCCCGGGCCCCTGACCACCGGACCGCTGACCGGCGCGCAGCACTGGACCGAGCCGGCGCGCTGACCGTCTAAGGTCGGCGCAGTCTCTGCGGCGGGGCGGGTGCGCCGTCGTCGCAGGCAGGAACGTCGCCGCCGGCGGGGTCGTCGCGAGCTGGAAGGTGAACCATGGGGAGAACACGGGCGACTTCCCTCGGGGCGCTCATCGCCGCGGCCGTGCTGGTGCTCACGGCCTGCGGCGGCTCGGGCGGGTCCGGGGGCGCCGCGCCGCCGTCGCCGGCCCCGACGCAGAACTTCGAGCCGGGCAAGGCCGTGGCGACGGACACCCCGTTCAGCCGTCCGAAGGTCGCCGACATCGGTGACGTCGCCGTCACGGTCGACGAGGGCTTCCAGGACTACAACAACAACACCGGTTCCGCGAACAGCCTCGCCAACCAGTACGTCACACCGCTCCTGACGCCCTCCCCGTTCTTCACCGACGAGCACACCACGCTGCGCCTCGACACCGACTACATGCAGTCGGTCACCGTCACCTCGCAGAACCCCCAGGTCGTCGAGTACAAGTGGCGCCCGGAGGCCGTGTGGTCCGACGGCGCACCCGTCGGCTGCAAGGACATGTACCTGCTGTACCTGGCCGCGGTGAGCCCGGTGAAGGACGGCGACGCCCAGATCTTCGACTCGAGCCCCACCGGGTACGACCAGATCTCGAAGATCGATTGCTCGGCCGACCAGAAGACGGTCACCGTCACCTTCGCCACCCCCTTCGCCGACTTCCGGGGCCTGTGGAGCGCCGCAGGTCAGGGGGGCTCGGAGATGCTGCCCGCGCACATCCTCGAGCAGCGCACCGGGATCCCCGACATCACCAAGGTCGACCCCCGGGTGGACACCCCGCAGCTGCGGGCCGCCGGCACCTTCTTCACCGCCGGGTGGAACGGCTTCGACCCGGCCGTCGCGCTGTCCGCCGGGCCGTTCCGGATCGAGAGCTCGGTGCGCAACGCGGAGACCGTGCTGGTGCGCAACGAGAAGTGGTGGGGCAACCCGGCCGGCCCCGCCAAGGTCACGATCACGGCCGTCACCGACTCGCAGGCGAACGTGCAGAAGCTGCTCAACAAGGAGGTCCAGGTCATCGCCCCGCAGGCGGAATCGGCCGTCTCCGAGCAGATCCGGGCCCAGGGCGGGGACTACACCGTGTTCGCCGCGGGCGGCCAGACCTACGAGCACATCGACTTCAACATGGCCCGGCCGCTGTTCGCCGACCACCCCGAGCTGCGCAAGGCCGTGGCCACGTGCCTGAACCGGCAGCGGCTGCTGGACAACCTCATCCGCAGCGTCGACCCCGCCGCGGTGCCCCTGGGCAACTTCATCTTCCAGCCCAACGAGGCGGGCTACGAGGACCACTACGCGCAGTACGGCACGGGTGACGTGGCCGGGGCCAAGAAGCTCATGGACGACGCCGGTTGGACGCTGGGGACCGACGGGATCTACACCAAGGACGGCCAACGGGCCAGCTTCGCGATCGGCCACAAGCTCGTCGACCGCCGCACCCAGACCGTCCAGCAGGCCATCGGCGACTGCAAGCCCGCCGGCATCGAGATCCTCGACGCCCCGGCCGAGGACTTCAACGACCGGCCGCTGCCCGCGGGCGACTTCGACGCCGCCCTGTTCGCCTGGGTCGGCGGGCCGGTGAAGTCGTCGCTGACCGGCAACTACTCCAGCAAGTCGGCAGGCGGCGCCGCGAACTACAACAGCTACAGCAACCCGAAGGTCGACGAGCTGCTCAAGCAGAGCAACGCGGAGCTGGACTTCGCCCAGCGGGTGACGACCCTCAACGAGGCGGACCGGCTGATGGCCGACGACATGCACAGCATCCCGCTGTTCCAGCTGCCGGACTTCAGCGCGTCGGTGGCCGGCATCGGACCGGTCAGCTACGTCGGGGTCGGCGGCGGCGCGCTGTGGAACGCGTTCGCCTGGACCCGCGCGAGCTGAGTAGAGCGCCCGTGCTCCGTTTCGTCGTCCGGCGCCTGCTGGTCGCGGTGCCGCTGCTGGTCGCGGCGTCGATGCTGTCGTTCGCGCTGACCACGGCGATGGGCGACCCGCTGGGCGAGTGGAAGGCCCAGCGACCCCGTACCGAGCAGGAGATCGCGACCCAGTCCGCGCGGATCGGCTACGACAAGCCCGCCGTGAGCCGGTACCTGGACTGGGCGGGCGGCGTCGTGCACGGCGACTGGAAGACCACGGTGACGCCCGGCAACGGGGTCGTGGACGTCCGGACCGAGATCGGCCGCGCCTTCTGGGTGACCTTCCGCCTCGTCATCGCCGCTGAGATCATCGCGCTGCTGCTCGGCATGGTGATCGGCGTCATCGGGGCCGTGCGCCAGTACTCCTGGTTCGACTACGGGTCCACCGGGCTGGCGTTCCTCATGTTCTCGATCCCGCTGTTCTGCGTGGCGGTGATCCTCAAGTTCGCCGGCATCCGGCTCAACGACTGGCTGGAGAGCGTCGGTCTCGGCCGGTGGCTGATCACCGCCGGGCCGCCGCCGGGCGGGTTCGGCGGCGGGCTCGGCCAGCAGGTCTACCAGTACACCGGCGCGTACGTGCTGCCGACGCTGTGCCTGGTGGCCGTCCAGTTCGCGCTCTACAGCCGGTTCCAGCGCGCCTCGATGCTCGACGCGCTCAACGCCGACTACGTGCGTACCGCCCGTGCCAAGGGGCTCGGCGAACCGCGGGTCGTGGTCCGGCACGCGCTGCGCAACGCCCTGATCCCGATCCTCACGGTGTTCTCGCTGAACTTCGGGCTGCTGCTGGGCGGGGCGATCATCACCGAGACGGTGTTCGGGTGGCGCGGGATGGGCACGCTGATCGTGGACGCGATCGCCAAGAAGGAACCCTGGATGGTGCAGGGCTGGATGATGGTGACCGCCGCGTTCGTGATCGCGGCGAACCTGGTCGCCGACGTCGTCTACTCGTACCTGGACCCGAGGATCCGCCTTGAGTGAGGACCTCGCCCGTCGTGGCGACCACCGCGGTTCCCGACGCCTCGGGGTTCGTCGGCACCGCGGCGCGCCGCCAGTGGCGGACCGTCGCCGCGCGGTTCGTGCGGCACCGGGCCGCCCTCGTCGGCCTCGTGCTGTTCGCCCTGCTGCTGGCGTTCGCCTTCGTCGGCCCGCTCGTGTGGCCCAAGGGTCTGGACGCGGTGTACGACGCCCGGCGCCCCCCGAGCGCCGAGTACCCGTTCGGCACGGACCGGATCGGCCGCGACATGCTCGCCCAGACGATCTCCGGGACCCGCTACTCGCTGCAGATCGCGCTGACCGTCGCGGTGGTGGCCACGGCGCTCGGGGTCGTCCTCGGCGCGCTGGCGGGCTACCGGCGGGGCTGGGTGGACGCCGTGGTGGGCCGCACCATCGACCTCGTGCTGTGCATCCCGGCCCTGGTGGTCACGGCCGTGCTGGCGCGCAACACGTTCACGATCGCGCCGGGGGCGACGAACCGGAGCAACTGGCTCGCCGTCGCGCTGATCATCGCGCTGCTCACCGCGTGGCTGCCGATCGCGCGGACCATGCGCGGAGTGGTGCTGTCGCTGCGGGAGAAGGAGTTCGTGGAGGCGGCGCGCGCCCTGGGCGGCTCGACCGCGCACATCGTGTTCCGGCACATCCTGCCCAACACGGTGGACGTGATCATCGTCAACGCCACCGTCACGGTCGCGCTGGCGGTGCTCATCGAGTCGGCCCTGTCGTTCATCGGGCTCGGGGTCAGGCGCCCGGACGCGTCGCTCGGGCTCATCATCAACGAGAACAAGAACGAGCTGGCCACCCTGCCGTGGCTGTTCTGGGTGCCGTTCGTGTTCATCGTGCTGATCGGGCTGTCGGTCAACTTCATCGGCGACGGGCTGCGCGACGCGCTCGACCCGCGGCAGAAGCGGGTGCGGGCGTGACGGAGCTGCTCTCGGTCACGGACCTGTCGGTGTCGTTCGCGACCGACGACGGCGTGGTCCGGGCGGTGCGGGACGTCTCGTTCGACGTGGGCCCCGGCGAGGTGCTCGGGGTCGTCGGCGAGTCCGGGTGCGGCAAGTCGGTGACGGCGGCGGCGCTGATGGGCCTGCTGCCGCGCACGGCGACGGTCACGGGCTCGATCCGGTTCCGCGGGCGCGAGCTCGTCGGCCTGCCGGGCAGGCAGCTGCGGGCGCTGCGCGGCGCCGAGATCGCCATGATCTTCCAGGACCCGATGAGCGCGCTGAACCCGGTGCACACGGTCGGCGCCCAGCTCGCGGAGGCGTACCGGGCCCACCACGACGTCTCCCGCCGGGAAGCCCGCTCCCGGGCGGTGGAGGCGCTGGAGCTGGTGGGCATCCCGCAGCCGCGCCGGCGCGCCGACCAGTTCCCGCACGAGTTCTCCGGCGGCATGCGCCAGCGCACCGTCATCGCGATGGCCGTCATCAACGACCCGCGCCTGCTCATCGCGGACGAGCCGACGACCGCGCTCGACGTCACCGTGCAGGCCCAGATCCTGGAGACCCTCCAGGCGGTCCGGGAGCGGACCGGCGCGGCGATCATGATGATCACCCACGACCTGGGGGTGGTCGCGGGCCTCGCCGGCCGGGTGCAGGTGATGTACGGCGGAACGGTGGTGGAGTCCGGCCCGGTGGAGGAGGTGTTCGCCGCGCCGCGGATGCCGTACACCCTCGGCCTGCTCGGCTCGGTGCCGCATCCCGAGCTGGTCGGCAGGCCGCTGACGCCCGTTCCCGGCGCGCCACCGTCACTGCTGCAGCTACCGCGGGCGTGCACGTTCGCCCCGCGGTGCCCGCTGGTCGCCGAGGTCTGCCGGGAGGCCGAGCCGGCGCTGCTCGACACGGACCGCCCGGGCCATCCCGCCCGCTGCCACCGCTGGCCGGTCGTCGCCGGGGTCGCGCGGCCACAGGAGCTGTTCGCCCGGCGCGAGATCGGGCATCCGGACACCGAGGTCGACCGGCTGTCGCGGCGGGGACGACCGGTGACGGAACTGTGCAGGTCCGCGACCTGGTCAAGCACTTCCCGGTGCGCGGCCGCGGCGTCGTGCCCCGCACCGTGGGCCAGGTGCAGGCGGTGTCGGGCGTCTCGCTGGACGTCGACGCGGGCGAGACGGTCGGGCTCGTCGGCGAGTCCGGATGCGGCAAGTCGACCGTCGGGCGGGCGATCCTGCAGCTGCACCGGCCGACGTCGGGCTCCGTGCGGTTCGCGGGCCGGGAGCTGACGACGCTGTCGCAGCGGCAGCTCCGCGACGTGCGCCGCGACCTGCAGATCGTCTTCCAGGACCCGTACGCGTCGCTCAACCCGCGGTGGCCGGTCAACGACGTCGTCGCCGAGCCGCTGCGCATCCACGGGGGGCGGGCAGGGACGGGCGGCCGCCGCGACGTCCAGCACCGGGTCGACGAGCTGCTGGAGACCGTGGGGCTCAACCCCGAGCACCGCAACCGCTACCCGCACGAGTTCTCCGGCGGGCAGCGGCAGCGCGTCGGCATCGCCCGCGCGCTCGCGCTCGAGCCGCGCCTGGTCGTGCTCGACGAGCCCGTCTCGGCCCTCGACGTCTCGGTGCAGGCCGGCGTGCTGAACCTGCTCGGGGAGCTGCAGGAGCGGCTGGGGCTGGCGTACCTGTTCGTCGCCCACAACCTGTCGGTGGTGCGCCACATCTGCCACCGGGTGGCCGTGATGTACCTGGGCGGGATCGTCGAGACCGCGGACCGCGACGACCTGTTCGAACGCCCGCACCACCCCTACACGCAGGCGTTGCTCTCCGCGATCCCGATCCCGGACCCGCAGCTCGAACGGGCGCGCGAGCGCATCGTGCTGACCGGCGACGTACCCAGCCCGGTGCACCCGCCGAGCGGGTGCCGGTTCCGCACCCGCTGCTGGAAGCACCTCGAGCTCGCGGAGGGGGACCGGCGCCGGTGCATCGAGGAGCCCCCGCCGCTCGTGCCGGTGGTCGGCGCGCCGGGACACCGGGCGGCGTGCCACTTCGCGGGGGAGCGTGCGGTGCTGCGGGGGTAGGCGGGCCCCCGCGTGCGGAGCGCGCGGCCGGTCCCGCGCGCCCGCCGTCCGGCACACGCATAGGCTGCGCCGCGTGAGGCCCCTCGGTGACCGATCCCCGGCCGCCCCTCGCGGATCACGGCCGCAGGTTGCTGCTGGTGCACGCACACCCCGACGACGAGACGCTGACGACCGGCGGCACCATGGCCCGCTACGCGGCTGACCCGGACACGTCGGTCACCCTGGTGACCTGCACCCTGGGTGAGGAGGGCGAGGTCATCCCGCCCGAGCTGGCGCTGCTCGCCGCGGACTCCGCGGACCAGCTCGGCGGCTACCGGATCGGCGAGCTCGCGAACGCCTGCGCCGCGCTGGGCGTCGCGGACCACCGGTTCCTCGGCGGCACCGGCCGGTGGCGCGACTCCGGCATGGTTCTCGCGGGGCACGGTGTCCGCGCGGCGACGCCGGCCCGGCTGCACCCGCGCGCGCTCGCCTCCCGCGAGGCGTTCGCGGACCAGGTCGACGCGCTGACCACGGTGCTGGAGGAGGTCGCGCCGCAGGTCGTCGTCACCTACGCCGCCGACGGCGGGTACGGCCATCCGGACCACGTCCGGGCGCACGAGATCGCGGTCGCCGCGGTGCGTCGCGTGCCGGAGGTCGCGCGCCTGTACGCGACCGTGATCCGCCGCGCGACCCTGGACGCCGGCCTCGCCGCGCTGTCGGGTGCCGCCGGGCTGCCGTTCCGGATGCCGAAACCCGACGAGCTGCCGGCCGTGCCGGACGGGGAGGTCACGGCCGCCGTCGACGTGTCCGCGCAGCGCGCGGCCCGGTTGACCGCGCTGCGGGCGCACGCGACGCAGGTCGCGCTGTGGGAGGAAGCGGAGGTGGCGTTCGCGATGAGCAACGGGGTCGCGCAGCCGCTGCTCGACGTCGAGGAGTTCGCGCTGCTCGCCGGGGAGCCCGACGGGCCCGACGCCGTCGACCTGTTCGCGGGGGTGGCGTGATGCGGCGCGACCCGGCCCTGCCGAAGTCGGCGGGGCGGGGGCGAGCCCGTCCTGTGGAATCCGGCCTGAGGAAACCGGGCTGTCTCACGCCGCGCTTCCGGGCCCGGTTCGCGGCTACCCGGTCCCGGGCTGCACAGCCCCGGCCTGTTCGCGCTGCTCGTCCTCGACGGGCTGCTGCTCGGCGCGATCGGGCTCGTGCTCACCCCGATGTACGCCGGCGCCGTCCCGACCCCGGTCGGCGCGCTGCTGTCGATCGCGCTCCTGCCCTGGCTGGTGCTGCGCACCGGTGAGCTCGACGCCCGCCCCGCCATGGCCGGTGCGCCGCTTCTCGCGTGGTTGCTGGCTGTGGGGGTACTCGGTGTGGGAGGGCCGGGCGGCGATGTTCTGCTGCCGGCCACATGGCAATCGGCGCTGCTGGTGTTCGGGGGGCTGTTCGCGGGGTTGCTGGCCCTGCGGAAGGTCCTCATGGGCGAGGTGGCCGGAGAGCGAGGAACCACCGATGTGCGCGGCGACGACTGAGATGACGCAGAACGTTTCCGAAGCGGGCCGTCCGCGACGGCGGGCCGATCACCGACGCCGACGTCGCCGCGGTGCTGCGGCCGTTCGTGCGCGCCACCCGTCCCCTGCTGGGTGCCCTGAGCGACGCCGACCCGTTCGGCCTGCAGGCCCGCGCGCGGCAGGCGACGGACGCCGCGGCGCGCGTGCAGCGCACTCTCCGCAAACGGGTCGTGGACCGGTTCGCCTCGACGCGGGCTCCGGGCACGGCGGCGTGGGCGCAGATGGACATGCACGCGCGCTCGGCCTGGTGGGTCCGCCGGGTCGGCCGGGTGACGAGCCTCGTCGCCGCGGTGCCCGGCTTCGGCGGGGCGATCACGAGCAAGCTGCCGGTGACCTCGGCGCTCGGCGCCGTGGCGCAGGGCCTGGTGTTGTGTGCGATCGCCGACGAGCACGACATGCACGACGAGGCGGACGTCGTGGCGCTGCTCGGCGCCGTGATGTTCCGCCGCGACCTGTGCCCGCCCGCCCGAGCCGAGCTGAGCCGCGAATCGGACGCCGCGGTCGACGCCCGCGCGGCCGAGCTGACCGGCGAGCTGGAGACCGAGAAGAAGCCGACGCTGCAGCGGCTGGGCGGCGCGCTGTGGCGGATGGGCCGCGCCCTGCTGGCCGTTGAGGGCGAGCTGGGCAAGCGCCGGCGCGGCGGCTTCATCAGCCGGTGGATGTCGCTGATCCCGGTGGTCGGCGTGGCGGGCAAGTACCTCGGCGAGTGGTCGGGGCTGAAGAAGGCGGCGAAGGCCGGCGAGGCGTGGATCCACAACCGCCGGGGTGAGTCGGCGGGGTTGTCAGGAAGGCCACCTTCATGGCACGAGGCGCATGAAGGTGGCTTTCCTGACACCAGCAGGATCAGGTGCGTTCGGGGGGACCAGGTAGCGGTAGCGGTGGTGCTCGGTCGCGCCCAGCGCGTCGTAGAACGACCGGGCCGCGGTGTTGTGCAGCGCGACCTGCAGCACCGCCCACCGCGCACCCTGCTCGCGCGCCCAGGCCGCGGCGACGGCCGTCAACCGCGTGCCGACACCCGCGCGTCGGCCTTGCGGCCGGACGGCGAGCCGGGACAGGTGCGCGTGGTCGCCGACGACCGCGGCCCGGATCACGCCCGTGCCGGGGATGCTCCCGAACGCGGTGCGCACCTCGGATGTGGCGGCTGGGCGGGCCGCGGCCGGGCCCGCCGTTGCGGGGGCCGCGCCGCCGGCGTCGACGTGACCGGCCGGGTCGAGCACCCACCGCTCGTCGAGCGTCGGGTCACGGCCCAGCGCCAGCGCCCACCAGGCGGCGTCCGGCCGATCCGTCAGCACGACCTCCGCACTGCGGCATCTCCCCGCCCTCGGTGTCGCTCACTGTCGTGCGGCGGCGGCGAGCCGGTCCACGTCGGCCACCTGTACCGAGACCAGCGCCCCCGCCGCGTGGCCGACGTCGAGCACCCAGCCTTCGCGGCGACCGCGCGGTCCCACGGCGAGCCCACCGGCGCGTGCACCCGTGGCGTGATCCCGTGCCGTTCGGCGAACGCGCGCACGACGTCGAGCGCGGCGGCCACCGGCATCCCGGGGTCGCCGACGGCGAGCGCCCCGTTCGCCCGCGCCGTGAACCCGCCCGCCGCCCGCAGCCGCCAGGCTCCGAACCGCTCGTCGACGAGCGCGGGCCAGGCGTCGGCGCACAGCTCCTCCAACCGCACGATCGCCGACAACGACGCCCGTCGCGGCGGCGGTGGCGGGATGGCCCGCACGGCGGCCACGGCCGACCGCGCCACCCGGACCGGCCCCCGCCGCGTCTGCACGACGAGCTCCGCCGTCGGCCGACAGCTCCCCGACAGCGTCGGTCTGCTGGCCGCCCACCCGGTGGCGCACGCGACGCGCCGTCCCAGAGATCAGCCCGTCAACGTTCCATCCTGCGCCCCGCCCCGCCGCGAGGAGTCACACCGCCCCGTGCTCTGTCATCGCTCACCTCGCGATACATACTGGTGCAGACCCTGTCAGCGCCTGTGGAGGAGGCCCACCCGTGACCTACGTGATCGCCGAGCCCTGCGTCGACCTGCTCGACAAGGCGTGCATCGAAGAGTGCCCGGTGGACTGCATCTACGAGGGTGCTCGGATGCTGTACATCCACCCCGACGAGTGCGTCGACTGCGGCGCCTGCGAGCCGGTCTGCCCCGTCGAGGCCATCTACTACGAGGACGACGTGCCCGAGCAGTGGGCGGCGTACACCAAGGCGAACGTCGACTTCTTCGACGAGCTGGGCTCGCCCGGCGGCGCGTCGAAGGTCGGCAAGGTCGAGGCCGACCTGCGGTGGATCAAGGCCTGCCGCCCGTCGCACGACGAGTGAGGGACTTCGCAGCTCCCCGATTTCCCCTGGGACTCGCTCGCCGCCGACAAGGAGCTCGCCGCGGCTCATCCCGACGGCATCGTCGACCTGTCCATCGGCACGCCGGTCGACCCCGTCCCGGACGTGGTCCGGGCGGCGCTCGCCGGACCGGCCGCCGACGAGCCCGGCTACCCCACCACGCACGGCACCCCCGCGCTGCGCGACGCGCTCGCGGGGGCGCTGGCGCGCCGCTTCGGGTGACCGTCGATCCGGTCGCGTGCTGCCGACGATCGGCTCCAAGGAACTGGTGGCGTGGCTGCCGACGCTGCTCGGGTCACCGCGGGCGAACACGGTCGTCATCCCCGAGCTGGCGTACCCGACCTACGAGGTGGGTGCTCGGCTGGCCGGTGCCGCGTTCGTGCGGACGGACGCGCCCACCGCGCTCGGCCCGCGCCGCCCGGGCTTTTCTGGCTCAACTCCCCGTCCAACCCGACGGGCCGGGTGCTGCCGCCCGCGCACCTGCGCAAGGTCGTGGAGTGGGCGCGGGCGCGGGGCACGGTCGTCGCCTCCGACGAGTGCTACCTGTCGCTGGCGGGCGACACGGACGCGCACTCGATCCTGCACCCGGACATCTGCGGCGGCTCGCACACCGGGCTGCTCGCGGTGCACTCGCTGTCGAAGTCCTCGAACCTCGCGGGGTACCGCGCGGGCTTCGTCGCGGGCGACCCCGCGCTGGTCGCCGCGCTGCTGGAGGTCCGCAAGCACGCGGGCATGATCGTGCCGTTGCCGGTACAGGCGGCGATGGCGGCGGCCGCGTCCGACGACGCGCACGTCGTCGCCCAGGCGGAGGCTACGAGCGGCGGCGCGCGGTGCTGCGGCCCGCGCTGGAGAAGGCGGGCCTCGCCGTCGAGCACTCCGAGGCCGGGCTGTACCTGTGGGCCACGGCGGGGGAGCCGGGCTGGTTGACGGTGCGGCGGCTGGCCGAGCTGAGGTATGCTGGTGGCACCCGGGGAGTTCTACGGTCCGGCGGGCGCGCGGCACGTGCGCGTGGCGCTGACGGCGTCCGACGAGCGGCATCGAGACGGCGGAGCGGCGGCGCCTCGCCCGGCGGTGACCCGGGAGTCGGCCGCCCTCCGACCGGCCTCCGCCCCAAAGCCGACTGCGCACCCCTTCGGCGCACTTCGCACCCCGTCGACGGGGTGCGAGGTGCCGCCTGGGGTGCGAGGTCGGGTGGCCCGGCGTGAGCGGCCCGGCAAGGACGCGGGTCCGGCCCGCGGTCGTGCTTCTCGGGGTGCTCGCGCTCGCCGGGAACCTGCGCGCCGCGCTGGCGGGCTACCCGCCACTGCTGGAGACGGTCCGCATGGACCTGGGCCTCTCCGCGGGCATCGCCGGGCTCGTGCAGGCCGGTGCGGTGCTGATGATGGCGGCAGGCTCGTTCGCCGGACCGGGGCTCGCCCGCCACGGCGGACGAGAGCGCGCGCTGGCCGTCGCGGTCGGGCTCGTCGCCGCGGGCAGCCTGGTCCGCGGGATCCCGGCGGTCGGGTCGCTGATCGGCGGAAGCCTCCTCGTCGGGCTCGGGATCGGGCTGGCAGGCGTGCTGATCACCGGCGTCGTGAAGGAGCACCTCGCCGACCGGGCGGGCGCTGCCACCGGCGGCTATGTGGTCGCGATGATGGTCGGCGCCACCGTCTCGAGCGCGGTCGCCGTGCCGCTGGCCACGTTGCTGGGCGGGTGGTCGTGGTCGCTCGCGGTCTGGGCGGTGCCCGCCGTGCTCGCCACCGCGGCCTGGACGCCGATCGCGCCGCCGGATCCCGGCAGGCGAGCCGGTGCGCACGCCGTTGCCGTGGCGTCGTCCCGCCGCCCGGGTCGCGGCCTGCTACCAGGCAGGCACGTCGCTGATGTTCTACGGGTGGCTCACCTGGCTGTCGCCCTACTACGAGGGGCACGGCTTCGCGCCGGAGCGCGCGGGCCTGCTGCTCGCCGTGTGGAGCATCGCGCAGATCCCGGCCGCGCTGTTCGTGCCGATGCTGGCCGAGCGACGGCGGCGGTGGCGGTTCTGGACCGGCCTCACCCTGGCTGTGTGGTCTCGCGGGCACGCTCGGCGCGCTGCTCCTGCCGTTGCCGCCCGTGGTGGGGCCGTGGGTGTGGGCGGCGCTGATGGGTATCGGCGTGGGCGCGGGCTTCCCGTTGGGGCTGGCGGCGATCGCCTGGCGCGCCCCGGACGCGACGACCGCGGCGGCGACGAGCGGCCTCGCGCTCGGCGTCGGGTACACCACCGCAGGCCTCGGGCCGGTGCTGATGGGGGTGCTGATCGACGTGACCGGCGGGTACGTCCTGGCGATCACGCTGCTGGTGCTGGCGGGCCTCGTGCAGGCGTGGGCGATCCTGGTGATCGGCGACCGCCCTCGCTACACCGGCTCGACCACCAATTGGAACGATCGACGGCGTGACGTCTACCAGCTCACCTATTTGAGCGACGGCGAGCCGACGGAGATTTCGACTCAGGCGCTCTTCCCCGGCTCCAGGTCTGGCAAAATACGCACTCCGGAGTCGCGTTCGATTTTTCGGTGGAGCACCGCGGGCGGCAAGATCCCAGCCTCGCCGAACGCCTTTTGCACGCGCACGTGCACGTCCGTCTCGAACGGCTTTTCGTACTTCGTGTCCAGCACGTACGGGCGCGCTTTGAGCTGATACGCCACGTAGTCCTGCATGATCACCTGCTTGGCCAGAACGGGAACTGGACGGTCCAGATACACGTACCGGCTCGTCAGGCATGCCTCGCGCACGATCTCGCTCGCCAGCTCCAGGTCCTGGTCGGCGCCGACGTAGAAGTCCATCGGTACCTGCATCTCGAGCTCGCCGTAGTTGCCGCAGGAAGTCACGTCCGTCAGCACCTTGTTGTTCGGGATCGTGACCACGTTGTGGTCGAGCGTGTTCATTCGCACGCTGCGAAGGCCGATCTTGATGATGTCGCCATATTCCCCAGCGTAAGCAACGCGGTCGCCGACCTGAAAGGGTCGATCGAAGATGATGGTCATGCCGGCGATGAAGGCAGCGACGAGATCTCGCATTGCGAAGCCGACCGCGAAGGCCAGCGCGCCGCCGATCACGGTGACGGCAGTGGAATCGAGGCGGAGGCTCAACCCCATGCACACCGCGCCCGTCGTGACGTACAGGGCGAAGAGCAAGAAGGACTCGATCTTCTGGATGAACAAGCGGCGTGACGCGAAGCGCGCCGCCAGCCGAGATGCGACGGTACCGACGAGCCGGAGCGCCACCACCGAACCCAGGATGACGAAAAGGGAAATGAAGACGCCGCTCCAGCGAATCACGCCGGCGAGCTGACCGATGTCGGGCGCTTCTTGCGCTCGGGCCTGCAAGGGGGAGGCAAAGACGACGAGTGCGAGGACGGAGGCGATCAGCTTGGGTTCGATGCGTTTCATTTCATGCCTCCTTCAACGAGCAGAGAACAAGAGGTGCCGCCGCTGAAGAAACCGCGTAACGGTCCGGAACCAGCGCCACGTCACCCGATATCCATCGGCGGAACGCCGAAAGTATCCGCGTACGAGGCCGAAGCGCAGCGCGTCTTCCACTTCGTGAATCACGATGCCCGTGGCTCGGGCCAGGTCCTCGGGCTCCGCCCGTTCGAGCTGGACCACCCCCCGAAGCACGAAAACGGCATTGTCCGGCAAACCTTCGAGCTCGTCGATGCGAGGTGCCGAGAACGCTCGAACGGCAACGGCTCCCTCCTCATCTATCCCGAGCGAGCTCCGCCAAGCGTGGAGCGCAACACCGGGATTGCCGGCGGAGTGGTCCCAGAGCAATCGGTAGTAGCTCGCAGCCGTGCGCTCCGCGGCGTCTTCTTCGTCGATCTCGTCCGCATCCGCGCCGAGCTGGCCTTGAAGATGGGAAAAGCTCGGGCTCACGCCCGCCTCTTTCGAGCGCTCGGTGAGGAGGCGCACGATGGCGTCCTCCCCCCAGGGCTTCAAACGAATCACGTCGTCGAATGCCGGACGCGAACCGCGCATTCGCTCGAAGAATCGCCAGATCACTTCATCGAACGCAAACACCCAGGAGACGTTGGCACTGTGACTGCGCGCGATGGCGAGGACGCGATCGAACGCACGCACTCCGCCCATCATCGGCTGGATCAAACGATGAGCGTCGTCGATCAGGATGCCTACGTCGCGGTCCTCCTTGTCGAGCTCGGCCGCCACACTCTCGAGAGATGCATCCTTTCCGGCCTCGACGGACTTCAAGAGAGCCGGCGCAAAGGCCTCCATGCCACCGAAAGGACACTGCACCCGAGCAACGTCGGGTGCTTCCTTCACGATGCGCTCGAGCACGGTCGTCTTGCCAGCACCCCGCTCGCCCACGACGGCGAACACGCCTCCGCCCGGCAAGTGGATGCGCTTGATGATCTCGTCCACCTGAGAGTCCGCCACACTGGGAACCAGCTGACTCGACGCGGTCTCCGGCCCGAGCTTTTCGACGCTGGCTCGATCGAGGGGGCCGAAGGTTTCCGTGCTCGCGGCATCGCTCTTCTTGCTGATCTCACGACGGAACAGATACGCGAGCACTCGCCGCGTGATGTCGAACCGACCGACCCAGGAGCGGGCGGCACGGTACGCGCCCTCGCCGAGCAGAATGGCTCCGCCGGCAAATGCCGCCGGATAGCTCTTCCAGCCTTCTGAATTGTTCCCGATCCACTCGTCGACTGCGTTCTTCCGGCGCTTGAGCGCGACGCGCTCGAAGATCACCTCGCGCCACCATTTGACCAACACCAGCGCGACTGGCACGGCCGACAGCCAGCACACGCTGAACACCCAAACGTAAATCGTTCCTTCTCCGACGAGGTGGTTGCTCAGCGCGAGGATCAGCGCGAAAACCACCACCACTCGCCCCATCAATTTGAGGGAGCGCAGCCGAATGTGGGACGTGAGCAGACGGCTTCGACGGATCCGTCGCTCGCTGTCTCCGCCCGCGAGAGTGTCGATCGTCTGCACCACGACCGCACCGCCGAACGTCCAGCCGAATATGGTGCTGACGAGCTGCACTTCGAGAAGCGACTTCGCTTCCACGGGCACGAGCCAGAGCACGGCCCAGAGCAGGAGCAGCCACTCGAGCGGCTTGTGGATTCGCGAAACATAGTTGACGAAACGCTCCGCGGGTGTGGGCGGCGCGCCGCGCGGACGCGTTTTTCCGTCCCCGCCCTTCAATGCTTCGCGAAGTCCGGCGAGGGTGCGGTCCGCTCGACGCCGCCACCAAATGAAAACGAACAACGGAGCAAACCAGCGCAGCACCAGAAAGCCGACTGCGAGGGCCGACTGCCCGCGAGCGCCCGAAGTCGAGAGACGCGCGATCCATCGCAGTGTCAGGGCGACGTGATAATGCAGGACGACGACGACTTGCCGGAGCTCGGCGGCAGCTTGATCGACTCCGGTCGGACCGAATCCGGTGATGGCACTGCGCTTGTCGGAGCTGAGTCGCGGCAAGAGGTTCAGTCGATCCGCGTTGAGCAAGGTGACCCGCTCGTAGAGCTTTGCGGCGCGGTCCTTCCTCAGTTCGTTCTCGCGTTCCGTGAGCGTGGCGGCGATGCCCTCGACGTCACGGCGTGACTTGTCCGTCGCGGAACGGTCGACCTCCGCCGGGATGGCGACCAACCGATCCTCTCCGGGGCCGGGCACTGACGAGTCGCCACCGGTCAAATCCGTGGTTGCCAGCGCCAGGTCGGCTCGCGCGATTCTGAGCTCCGCGCGCACTTCGTCGTACAAGGCATCGGCTGCAAGTGGATCGCTCGACGGCTTGTCCAAAAGCTCGCGCACGCGGCGTTCGAGACCGAGGAACTTTTCGTGTGCCTCGCCGAGGGCGCGCTCCCGCTTCACGAGCTCGACCTCGAAATCCGCCTGCTTCTTCTTCACGTCCAAGAGCCGTGCGTGCTCTTCGGCAACGAGACGCGCAGCTTCGGTTCTGGCGCGCTTGGCGTCTTCCAGAGCCCGCTGTTTCTCGGACTCCGCGTCGAGGGACTTCTTCTCGGCCTCGGTCAGCGCCACTTCGTCGCCGGTTTCGGCCGCCTTCTTTTGCCGGTCAGCGTGAAGCTTGAAAAGCTCCGTTCGCCGAACCTTGCCCAAGGAGTAGTACGCGAGCCGCGCTCGATCGAGCTCGAGCTGTGCCTCCCAGAGCTCCGGATCGAGCCGAGCCAGCACGGACGCGTCCCCCCCACCCGCGTCCTCGAGCTTCGCAGCCGCTGCGACCTTCGTCTTCTTCTTGCCCGCATCCACCCCCGCGTCGACTTCTGCTTGCTCGACGATCGCACGCAGGCGTTCGACCTCGACTCGGATCGCGGCTTCGTCGTCGCTCGGGATCTCGAAGAGCGCGCGCGGGTCGCGGGTCACGTCCAGCGAGCCGTCGATGAAGGCTCGGATCCGTTGGGCACGAGCGCTGAGCTCGCGGACTCGAGGATCGGCGGGGGAAGCCGGGGCATCGCTTGCGGCATCCGCCACGACCGAGCCCGCATCCGTCCCGGCATCGGACGCGTCCGCCCAGACCCCAGTCGGTATCGAGATCAGACACAGGGAACACGCGAGGATCGCGATGTGCCGAGAACGCAACTGCACGTCGACCATCTAGCGCGGCGCCCGGAGGCCGTCCATCCACTCGTTGCTGGGCATTCGCGCCCAGTATCGGCAAGCCCAATGGACGCTGAAAACGCGTTCGGCAGCATCCGCTGTTTCGTCCGGTCGTCATGGCCGCCGAATGTTCGACCGACGTTCGAATGCAAATCTTGAAAATTGCGCTTCAGGCCGCTGCGGACGCCGCGCTCTTGAGAAGTACCGCCGAGATTGCACGCGCCATCTCGTGCTGGATGACGCGCTCCCCCGGAGCGAGGCTGTGGGAGAGGCCGTTTAGCAGAATCAACGCGCGCACGATCAAACCAAAATCCTCGGGGATCTTCCCAACGCTCGTCTTGCTCAACACGTCGAGCACGTTCACGTCGTCGGACTTCTCGCCGATCAGGAGCCCGGCCAATTGTCCCACCGCGTCCGGATCTGCATCGTCGATTTGGAATCCGAGTGCTCGCGCCTCCCGGGTAATTCCCGCGCCGTCGCGAGTGAATGCGCACGTCAGCATGCGTGCGACGCCCGCTGCAAACCCCTGGGGCAGGCGCTTGGCGAGACCGAAGTCGAGCAAACCGATCTTCCCGTCGGGGAGCACCAGCAGATTTCCGGGATGCGGATCGCCGTGGAAGAACCCGTGCTCGAAGATCATCGTGGCGTAGATTCGAGCGATGCGCTCGGCAATGACACGCCGGTCGTGACCCGCGCGCTCGAGCGCGTCGAAGTCCGTCACTCGAATCCCATCGAAATACTCGAGGACGAGCACGTGAGCCGTGCTGACATCGGTGAAGACGCGGGGAACTCGCACATCCTCAGAGTCGCCAAAGGCCTTGCGCACGCTTTCGGTGGACTCGCCTTCGCGAACGAAGTCGAGCTCCAGAGCGATGAACTTCGCCACTTCCTCGACCAGGCTCCCGAGATCCAGACGCTTCTGCAAGCGCCCGGCGAGCTTCGCAACGCGCCGCAAGCTTTTGAGATCGATACGAGCCAGCCGCGCTACCTCGGGGTACTGCACCTTGATCACTGCGTCGCGTCCGTCCGCGAGCTTCACTCGATGCACCTGGGCGAGCGACGCCGCCGCAATTGGCTCCGAGGTTACGCTCTCGAAGACTTCCTCCACGCTTCGTTTCATGTCGCGCTCCACGCTGGCGCGCAGCGCGGAAAAGGGCCTCGCGGGCACGCGGTCATGAAAGCGACTGAGCTCGTCGATGAATGGCCTCGGGAAGACGTCCGCCCGCGCCCCGACCACTTGGCACAGCTTGACGAACATTCCTGCGAGCCCGAGACCCAAGGCGCGAAGCGCCCGCGCCGCGCGAGCATGGACTCGGTCCCAGCCGTCCTGGTCGGCGGCAAGTCGCGGCCATTTCGATCGCCAGGTGAGGATCCAGTACTGCGGGAGGATCCAGCAAACGGTGAGCGCGACGCGCAGCACTCGGTAGGGCGCCCAGTGACTCAACATGCTTTCGCCTGTCCGCGGCCGATCGCCCCGTGCAAGAATACCTCGGCCACGGTATTCGTGATCACTTCGTCCTCGATGGGATGAAGGGCGGCACCGCCCAGGATTTCCTGACTCACGAAGAACACGAGCAGCATCCCGATCAGGGCGCGGGCCGCCACGAAGGTATCGATCTCTTTCGCGCGTTTCGGTCCGAGTTGCTGCTCGAGCCAAGTTGCCACGAGCCGGTTCGACGGCAGCACTACGCGCTCCATGAACAGTCGCCCGTTTTCCAACTTGCCAGCGCCCTCACGGAGCACAATCGTCAGGAACGTCCTTGCTGCCTCGAAGTCGCGCCCAAAGAAGTGGCAGCAGCGTTTTTAGCGCGCTCTCCAGCGGAACGCCGGCGAACACGGTGGCGAGCGACTCGAGGGGAGGCAAGAGCGAGTACCGACGCACGAGCTCGTCGATGATGGCCTGCTTGCTCGGAAAGTAGAGATAGACGGAGCCCTTCGACACTCCAGCAACGCGCGCGATCTCTTCCACGCTCGCCTTGTCGAAGCTCTTTTCGGCGATGACCTCGAGAGCCGCATCGAGGATTTGACGGCGACGCGTTTCGACCAGCTGAGGCTTGTCTCGAGCCGCGACGCGGGGCATGATTCCAATAGTGACTGACCGGTCAGTCATTGTCAAGTCATGGCTAAATTCTGTGGTTTTTGCCCATGAGCCGCTCAGCGAAAGCTCACGGTCCAGCGAGCGGTACCGGGGAGTGATTCGATGAGCTCGAACCGGGGCTCCACCGCCCGCGCCGCCTCGAGCGATGCGCGGAACGCGGCGACGAAGCCCTCGAGAATCAGCGGCGTGTAGAGATGCTCCGGATAGCGGAGCTCGACCGTGCCCCCTCGGCCCTTCATGTCCGCGTTCAGTGTCGTGCCCCGCCGAAACGCCGCCCAGCGCCGGCTCGCGCCCATCATCACCAACGTCGGCGAAAGCACGTACATGAGTACACGAAACAGCGGGCGCGTGAAGACGGCTCCGGCAACTTCATGACTCCAAGCGCAAAACTCCTCGTCACTTTCGCAAATCGAGTCCCGCACCAGAAGTCGCGCCACGACCCCGTGCACGTCGGGCATCCATTCGCCAGCTCGACTCGTCTCTCGCAGGAGCGAGACCATCTCTTTGGAAATGCCTGGATGCTCCAGCACTTCGGGAAAGCGACGAAACACCTCGTTGCTCACGTCGGCGCGCACGCGACACTCGGGGTAAGACGCCATGCCGTCGGGCAGTGCGTTCACGTACTCGGCCGTCCGCGGCAGCGAGGTCGGGTCGAAGGGCGGCATTCAGCCGCGATTGTTTCAGAGCCAGGCGTGGATGAAAACCGCGTTGTCAGACATCCACCGACCAGGTGTTCCATTCCTCGGTGAACTGCGCGGGAAGCACCAGATCCCAGACCGCCTGCTGAAGGCAGCGCTCGAGGACCGGATCGGTCTTCCCAATTTCCGTTTTCGTCACGTCGACAACCTCGTCCCGCGTCGACTCGAGCGAAACATGCGCCGAGTCGGCCGTACCACCACACGCGAGCCAGCCGATCGAAATCTGGTCGCGAAGCCATTGCTGTCGATCCAGCGCCTGGGCCATGCCGCTGACGGAACTGGCGGCCATGCGCACCCGGCCCACTCCGGAACCGAACCCAGTTCCCGTGCCGCTTCCCCAATCCAGACCTTCGGTCGACGGACGCACCCCCGGCTCGATGGCGAGATAGCTCGTGACCGGGCTCACTGCGCCGCCGAACATCGCGAGCTTCATCTGCTCCGGCTCGCTGAGCGAATCGAGAAGATCGCTCCCAAAGGCAAGCGCGGCCCAGCGCTTGGAAGCTCGAGCATCCGTGTGAATCACTTGCTGGATGGGTTTCGACCACAGCTCGCCCTCGAGACGGATCCACGTGGCGGCTCGCGAACCGATGAACGTGCGAGCGTAGCCCTGACCCTCGTCGAGGACCGTCGGGGGAGTTTCTTCCGCGCCAGCACCCAGCGCAAAGTCCGGTGAAAAGAGCTGGACTTGATCGATACGCAACGGACGCGCCCACTCTTCGTACACGGCGCGCTGTGCCTTCTGGGCGTCCGTCGCGTCGGTGGCGGATGCGTTCCACAAGAGACCGCCCGTTGCTCGAGCGGCCGCCGCCCAGACGTGGTCGTCGTTTCGCTCGAGGTGGGGAGGGGCGTAATCCATGACGCCGATGTGGAGCACGGCCCCACTCTTGCCTACCGCCGCGCGCAAGCGATCCGGCTTGAGGGCGGAGCGCGCCAGCGCGTCGGTGAAGAGCACGATGCGACGCGGATGACCCGCGGGGGTCTTGGCGAGGAGCTTCTCGGCTTCTGCGAGCACGAGATCGGCGGCGCTCCCATTCTTCTGGGTGAGATTCCAGGCAGCGAAGTCCGCCGCGGCGCGAGAGGCGTCGACGAAGCTTCCGTAGCGAGGGTGTACCTCGTGGTCGAAGCTCAAGACCTCGACGTGGGCGTCGGGCAGGTGGGACAGATACGCCGCCGCAGCCGACTTCATCGCGTTGACGTTGCCCGACTCGATCGAGCGGGACGCGTCCACGGCGATGACGACGTACGCACTCTTCGGCAGGGAGGACACTCGGGGTGCAGCCTCGATGCTGAAGTGGGTGACGAAGCGTTTGTCCCCGGCCTGAGCCACGGCGAGCTCGCCACCGACGGGCTCGGAAACCTTGGGCACGAGCGCGAGCTCCACCTGCTCGTTGAGCTTCTGCCTGATCGGGTGCCCCGAGCTCACCGGCGCTCCCGCCACCCTCAGCGAATCTCGATGTCCGGCACGCTGGACGATCACCTCCGCCAACAGCTTCTCGCTCCCGAGACCGGGGAGCACGAAGCGGTGTGCTCCGTCGCCATACGTGGTGGGCACGAGTAGGGTGTACTCGACGGTCTTCGTATCGCTGGGCGCCACCGGAAAGACCTGGAGCGCCAGGAGGTTCTGGGAGCGCCACGACAAGAGCGCGGGATCCTTCGGGTAGTAGCCGCCGATGCCGGTGAGCTCGCGATACTTTTCCGCGGCCGCTTCGGCTTCCATGAGCTCGCCGTCGAACCAGTGAGCACGGCCCTTTACCGACCCGAGGGTACGTAGGCTGGTCGCGACGGCAGCGGTCGGCACGTTGATCCAGAACATTGCCTGATCGTGCTTGGAGCCGTCGTTCTGCACGGTGCGACGCACGCGAAGCTCCGCATATCCTCGATGCATCGTGACGACCACGGAGTGCTTGGTCTCGTAGAGTTTTTCACTACGAGTACCCGAAACCTCGTCGGCCTTGGTCAGTCCGCCATATGACAGTACCAAAGCACACAAGCCCACCGATGCGAGTGCCGGACGCATGTCGAAAAGAGACAGCCCGGGCCTGGGCGAGTTCCCGTGCTATCCTCCTGACTCGGTCACTTACTTCGATTAGGAGGTCGCGATGCGGGCGCGTCTCTTTTCAGTTTGGGCGGTTTTGGCGGGGATTTCCCTGGTTTCGGGGCGGGCGGAGGCGTGCGGCGGCTGCTTCGCTCCACCCATCATACAAAGCGACGTACCGGTCATCACCGGACATCGGATGACGTTTTCGGTGAACCCGACACGCACCGTGCTCTGGGATCAGTTCGAGTACACCGGATCGCCTCAGGATTTTCCTGGGTCCTACCGGTGAAGCCGGGCGCCTACGTGGAGGCGAGCACCGATGCCTGGTTCGAGGCCCTCGACACCTTCACCTCGCCGCAGGTCTCGTCCCCAGCGGTTTCTTGCGGAGGACAATCCCAATCGACCGGGGGATGCGCGTGCGGAGGCGGGTCCGACGACTCCTCCACGAGCGCCTCGGGCGGGCCGAACAACACCTACCCCGGCGTCAACGTCGTGCACCAGGGGACGGTGGGTCCCTACGAAACGGTCACGTTGCAATCGACGGATCCCCTGGCACTCCAGAGCTGGCTCGCGGACCACGGCTACACGATCCCCGACGGCATCGAGCCGGTCATCGAGGCATACGTGAACGAGGGCTTCGACTTTTTGGCTCTCCGCTTGCAGCCGGGTCAGGGCGTTCAGCAGATGACTCCGGTGCGGGTCGTCACCCCGGGCGGCGACTACGAGCTGCCGCTGCGCATGGTGGCCGCCGGAGTCGGTTCGTTCGTGAACATCAAACTGTTCGTGATCGGTGAAGGGCGCTTCGCCATGCCGGACCTTCCCGAAGTCCACGTGGACACCTCGAACCTCGTCTGGGATTTCGCCCAGAACAGTTCGAATTACACCCAGCTCCGCGCCCAAGCGCTCAACGAAAACGGCGGACGAACCTACATCACCACGTTTGCTCGGCTCGGCGCCTTCGCCTACCCGACGAGCTCGCCAACGGGCGGACAGGCGACGTTCTACGTGAACCGGCCCAGTGGCGGTGCGCTCGCGGAGACCCGACTGTCGGATCTCTACTTTGCTCAGGCCGCCCTGAACGATTCAATCGGGGTGGCCTGCGATCAGGCCGTCGCCCAGGTGGCGTCGTCCAAGCTCGTCGTCGAGTGCGAACCGGGTGGGACTTGCCCCACGCTGGATGCGATCCAGAATCGCCTCCTCGGAATTCGAGTGCCAGGGCCACTCGGATCTCGCTGCCGCGTTCATCGGAATGCACCCGAGCAAGGTGTGGATGAGCCGACTCGAGCTTCGCCTACCGGCCACGGCCCTCGACGCCGACTGCGTCCTCGATTCGGCGGCGTCCCAAGGGGAACTCTACAACATCTACCAAACCACGAAGAGCATCAACTCGCCGTGTGGCGATCCGTTGTTCACGGGCTCGGGCACCCAGGCACTCGGCTTCTTCTCCGTATTCGGCGCCTGGTTCTTGCGCCGCAAGCGCACTCGACGATCGTGATGCGCTGGTCGCTCACCCTCGCGTGGCTACTCGTGAGCGCTCCGGCGCTCGCCGAGTCGAACACCAGCGGGCATCGACACGATGGCCTGTTCATCCGCGCGGAGTCCGGCATGGGAAGCTTCGTCGCCAGCTCGTCCACCGCACAGAGCAGCCGTCGTCATTTCACCGGCACGACTTGGTCGGGCGCCTTTGCGTTCGGGGGCGCAACCGGCACGGGCTGCGCGTTCGGGGGCGAATTCAGCTTCGACAAGGTGTACGGCCTCGGCGCATGGGACGAGCAGAGCGGTCCCGTGGATGTCACGAAGGTGCACTTCTTCCACTGGTCATTCGGCCCGTTCCTGGACTGCTACCCCGACCGGGACGGCGGCCTTCACGTGTTCGGGCTCGTGGGCTTGGCGAGGCTCAGCGTCCGGAAAGACGGCGAGCTGTCCCAGGGCGCCGACAAGTCACCGGACCCGACGGGGGTCTCGTTGCAATTCGGGCTGGGTTACGACGCATGGATCGCACGCGCGACCAGTCTGGGCATCGCTTTCCGCCTCTCGTACTCCCCTCTCACGGCGCAGGAATTCGGACTCGACGCCAAGGTGAAGGTCTTCATCCCCGCTCTCGTCTTCACGCTGACGTGGGACTGACTGGAAAAAACCCGTCGACTTTGCCAAAGTGCCCGCGTGACGCTTCCCGCAACGTCGCAAACGGACGACGCGCGAAAAAGAGTGCTCGATCTCTTACGCGTGTACGGCTGGAACTCGACCTCGTTCCAGGTGCTGGAGCCCGGATTTCTCTACTGGTTTCACGATGGGGGCTGCGTCGCCTACGTGGACACTGGGGGCGCGTGGGTCGCGGCCGGAGCCCCGATCACCGCCAAGGCCGATCTCGCCGCCGCCGCCGAACACTTCGTCGAGGCTGCGAGGGAAGCGGGCCGCCGCGCTTGCTTCTTCGCCGTCGAGCGGCGCTTTGCGGATCTCGCGGGACTCGATTCGTTTCTGATCGGCGAGCAACCCGTCTGGGATCCCGAGTCCTGGTCGGAGAGCTTGAAGGCTTCGAAAAGCTTGCGAGAACAGCTACGCCGAGCGCGGGCCAAGGGCGTGATCGCTCGACGCGTGGGATCCGGCGAAATTGAGGACTCCAAAAGCCCGGTACGCAGCGGAGTGGGGGAGCTCATTCACCGCTGGAGCCGCGCGAAGAGCCTGGCGCCCATGGGCTTCCTCGTCGCGGTGCATCCCTTCGACTTCGCGGCGGAGCGCCGCTACTTCGTTGCGGAGCGCGAAGGCCGAGTCGTCGCCTTCCTCGCCATGGTGCCCGTCTACGCGCGACGCGGTTGGCTGCTCGAGGACTTCTTGCGAGATCCCGGAGCGCCCAATGGAACCATCGAGCTGCTCATCGACCGCGCGCTCTCCGCGGTGGCCGAAGAAGGTGCGCGCTATGCCACCTTGGGGCTCGCTCCCCTCGCCGGAAACATCGACGGCTGGCTCCGAGCAGCGCGAGATGCGTCGAGCGCGCTCTACGATTTCCATGGGCTTCGGGCGTTCAAAGCGAAGCTTCGACCGGCGAGCTGGGACGAGATCTTTCTCGCTCACCCCAAACGCCAGACGGCGCTTCGTGCCATCTTCGACGTGCTGACGGCGTTCTCACGCCACGGGCTCCTGCGTTTTGGAATCGAGACGTTCCTCCGCGTGCCGAGCATCGTCATCAAGATCCTCGCCGGGCTTCTCGTACCGTGGACTCTGATGCTGGCGCTTCTGGGCCCGCCACGCTGGTTTCCTTCTCGCGGCGCGCAGATTGCGTGGGTGTTCTTCGACGTGGTCCTGGCGATCGCGCTGTTCCGACTCGCGCATCGCTGGGGCCCCACGCTGGCGCGAGCGCTGGCGATCACCGTGACCTTGGACGCCATCTTCACTGGCTGCGAGGTCGCCCTCTACAACGCGCCCCGTATCCGAAGTCCCCTCGACGCCGTCGGAGCCGCGATCGCCGTCCTCGCCCCGAGCCTCGCCGCGATGCTCCTGTGGAGAGCGTGGCGGTTGCGTCGCGAGTGAGCACCGAGCTCAGATCTCGGGCCGCCAGATCACGATCCCCTGGGCCATCAAGAAGTCGATATCGCCCCCGGTGACCACGTCCGCGTCGAGAGAAAAGTCGAAGTCCTTCGCCACGCCGAACCAGAAACCACCTCCCACGCCGTGCTCGACGAAGGCGACTTTGTCGGCGGAGTAGCGCGTGATCGCTGGACGATAGCGAAGGGAGAGATCGGCGCGATCGTCGAACAGGCTGACCCCCGGGCTCAAGATGAACGCGGCGCTCTCCATGAAGGTTCCGCGGGTCCCGGTGGCGCCGAGCTGGATGTGAAACTCCCGGGTGAGCTCGCTTCGGGAGCTGGCGTACAGAGCGACCTGCTCGGCGTCCGTCCCGGTGGTGCGGCTCCCGTTGCCACCCACGGTGAGCTCGGTCCGATCGATGCGCATCCCGATGTCACCGCCGGCAGAGAGAACCGCGTCGTTGTTGACGCAGAACGCTCCCGGTGCGGGATTTTCTGCTGCAACGCACAGCCATTCCGGAGGCAGGTAGGACGCGAGCCAGCGGGAGCGCTCGGGGCGCTGGAGGCCGGCGCGGAGATTGAAATCGAAAATCCCGGCGCGAGCTCCTGCTTCCGCGCCCGCCGCACTGAGCTCCGTCTTGTCCGCACCCCACGGATTTTGTGCGTCGAAGAACGAGAGCTCCGAATACGCCGCGAAGTGTCCGAAGCGCGGCGAGACTTCCGCCAGCGCCGTGACTCGCCGCTCGTCAGTCTGTCCGCCAAAGCGCGACGCGTGCCCGCCCAAGACTGCGCGCCAGCGAGTTTCCGTATCGAGGCTTTGAAACGCGAGCTCTCCTCCAAAGCGCGTGGCTTGGGTCGACGGTTCGCTGTTCAAGGGGTCGGGAACGAATCCACCAAACGCACCCAGTGTGAGCCCTCCGAGCGAGGGCGTTTGCACCCGCACGCCGTCCAGCATGCCGAGCATGGCGGACGCGTAGCGCAACCGTCCCGCAGCAGCGAACGCAGAGGCTTCGTCTCCATACCGGGCCTGGAGCTCGCGCACCCTGATGATGGGGCGCGAGGAGCTGCCAGCACGACCGTCGATGTTGGTGCCAAAGTAGCCATCCGCACGAATGTCGGCGTCGAAAGCCAGCGGTTGGCGCACGAGCGGCTCGTAGTGAAGCTGCATCCCGATCTCGGCCATCGCGATGGAACTACCGTTGGGATCGCCAAGCTGCTTGAGACCGAAGCCCGAGAGCCAGACCGTGAGACGGTTCTGACTCTGGCTGGTCGGTGCGCCGAGAGGAACGTTCTTCGGATGCTGATCCTCGGCGGGAGGTCGTGCCGGCTTCCACTGGCCCGTGAACTTCGCCAGCGGCGGGGGCTTCTCGATGCGCTTGATCTCGTCGTCCTTGCGATTGGGATCCACGTCCGCCGTTCCATTCGAGTCGAGGGTGATGCCCGTGTCGTCACTGTCGATCGCGCAAAACGACTGTGTTGCCTGCACCACCTTGTATTTCTTGCCGCCGATCTCGACCTCGTCCCCGACGCGCATGCCCTTTTCCATCCCGGGCTCGAGATACACGCGACCCCCCGCGATATCGACGACGTTCAGACGAACGCGATCGCCCAGCGCGGGGCTGGCCACGAGGAGAGCTGCCACGATCAACGCGCGCGCTCTCATCGTCGGGCTCCTCCCGGATGACACCCAAGGCACGAGCCGCCGAGAGCACCGAGTACACGGCGATGCACCCTACGCAGTCTGGTTCGACTGTGAGCGTGGCAGCCGTCACAGCGGACCGCTCGCGGCATTCCGGGCGACGCGTGACAGCTGCTACAGCTCGCGCGGCGGTGCTTGCCGCTCTTGATTGGAAACCGAGCTTCGTGGTTCTGCGGAGCCCGAGCCATCGCCAGCCCGCTCTTCAGCGCCTGGGTCTGAGATGCCGGGAGAAATGCCGGGATCCAGCCGGTCGGACGATGACACTCGGCACAATTGTGCGGGAACGGTGGCCTCGCCGGATCGCCCGGCACACCCGTGTGGCTCGGATGAATGTCAGTGCGCCGGTATTCGTTGGCGTGGCAGCCGAAGCAATCTGCAGGCGGACTGCTCCATTCGCGAGACCCACGCCGCCGATGACATTCGGAGCAGTCGGCAAGGGCATGCATCCCGGTCAGGGGCAGGCGCGTCATACGATGCTTCTCGATCGCACGCGTGCTCTTCCAGGACACCGCGTTGTGACAGCGATCGCAGCTCTGGGAGAGACGATGCTCGTGAGCGTCCTCGTGGCAACCGGCGCATACGCGGGTGATGCGCCGATCCTTCCGGTGACAAGTCGTGCAGGCAGTCCGCTTGTGTTGCCCTCGGAGCGGGAACCCGGTGCGAGCATGGTCGAACCCGCCCCCCTCACCCGTGCCGCCCGCGAGCTGCCAACCGTCGGGCGTGTGACACGTGGAGCAGTCGAGCCCTTCGGTAATCGATCCGTGACCCTTGGGCTTGGCTTCCGCCCGCGGTTCGACGAACGCGCCGAGCACGAGCGCGACGGCCGTCGCAAGACAGAGGATTGCGCTCGCTCTCATCCCTCGTCTCCGTGGGGATCGGCGTGGCACTGGCGACATTGCTTGTAGCCGAGGCGATAACGAAGAGCGCGCGTCCCGTTCGGCAGAGTCTCCTGCTTGTGGCACTTCTCACACGTGAGGGAGTTGTGCTTCCCGTCGAGGGGAAAGCCGGTGACCTTCTTGTGATCGAAGTTCGCGAACTTGAACTTCGCCGTCGTATGGCAAGAGTCACAAGCGCGCTTGGGCTCGGACAAGCGGAATTGGCCCGCGTGGACGTCGGCGTGGCAACCGTCACAAGTCCTGGGGGTGTTCTTGTAGCTGGATCCCTTGCCGGCCTTGCGATCTTCGGGCGTGGGCGAGTGACAGCGGTCGCAGGGCGCGTGGGCATGAGCTCCCGTGAGCGGCCACGTCTTGTGATCGATGCGGGGCGTCTTCCAGCCAGCCGCCACGTGACAGCCGGCGCAGCCCTTCGACTTCATCACGCTGGCGAATTGATCCCCGTGGGGATTTTGGTGGCAGTCGGCGCAGGCGGAGTCTTTGACCTTCCAGCTCAAGCGCTGCACGTGCTTGGTCACGTGGGCCTTTTTGGCTTTCTTCTTCTTGCTCTTCCTTTTCTTCGACTTCCACTTCGACTTCGATTTCGGATCGTCCTCGTCGGCATCGTCGGCATCCGGTGCATCCGTGACGACGGTGCCACCGTCCGCGTGGCACTTGCCGCACGGCACCGCGGCATGCCGACCCCGGATCGCGAACGCCGCGGAGGCATGCATCGAGATATCGAACTTCGTCGGAGCGAATCCGTTTTCCGTGTGACAGGGTCCGCACTCGCCCTTGTTGCGCCGTGAGAACTCGCCCTTGTGGGCGTCGCTGTGGCAGTTGTTGCAGCGCCCGAAGCTGAGCTGTCGGAAGCGCTTTTCTGCGGCCATTTCGGGCTTGTGACAGCCTTCGCACTTGGCTTCTTTGTGGAGCCCACGCAACGCAAACACGGTTTTGTCGTGGGCCGAGAGCCCGATCTTCTTCGGGATCCCCAGCCACTTGATGCTGCGATGGCACTTCTCGCAGCTGTTTCCGAAGTCGGCTTTGTGAACCGGTTTGTGACAAGCGTTGCAACGAGGTCCACGGCTCGGGCGGTTGAAATGGCCCTTGTCGTGGCAAGCACCGCACTTCACGCGCTGATGTCCGTTGGAGAGGCTGAGCCCTGGGTGCACGCCCGGCTTCATCGAGATGTTGTGCCAGCTGTTTTCGTTGTGGCAGTTGGTGCAGGTCGTCGAAAACCGGCCGCCGTGTGGGTCCTTGTGACACGAGGTGCAACCACCAAAATCGATCCCCGTGTACCGCGCGGGAGACCCGTGACAGTTGACGCATGCGGCCTTGCCGTGAGCCCCGCGGAGGGGAAAGCGCGTCACGTTGTGGTCGAACTTGCTGAGCGAGACCTGCTTCCAGCTGTTTTCGTTGTGGCAACCCGTACAGTTCCCGCCGAAGCGGCTCGAATGAGGATCCTTGTGACAGCTCGTGCACCCCGAACCGAGCCCGAGGTAGCCCCGACCCTTGTGACACGAATTGCATTTCGTCGATGAATGCTTGCCTTTGAGCTGCCAGCCGGTCTGTCCGTGGTCGAAGCCCGACGGACTGAATCGGACGAGCGAAAACCCTCTGCCGCGATGATCCGGGTGACATTTGGCGCACGGCCCGCTGAACGCTCGTGCGTGGAGGCCACCCTTCGTCACGTTGCCGTGGCATCCAGCGCACAGCCCGTTGGAGACGCCTCGACCGGAGCTATGACAGCGCCCGCACTTGTCGTCGCCTTCCAAGCTGGCGTGGGGACCAGCCAGCGGGCCTGGTGACAAGAGCTGTGCGCTCGCGTACGCGCTCCAGCAGATGAGCGCGGCGAAGACGACGATCCGTGTCGTCCAGCGGGAGCTCATTTGGAAAAGATCCAGCGGTAGCCAAAGATCCACGCGACCGACACGTGCAACGCCACCAGAAGCACCATCAAGATCGCAAAGAATCGGTGGAGCCCCCTCCAAGATCGCATCATCGAATCGAGATTCGGTGCCCACGCTTGCTGATCCACGATGTCAGCGAGGTCCAGCACCCGCGACCGCAGCGGGAAGAGTGCGGCCGAGCTTTGTTTCTCGAACTGCGCCGCCACCTCGTAGACGACTTGGCGCCGAACACGTCCGTGCTTGCGTGCTTTGCGCAAAGAAAAAAGGGCACGCAAGAACGAGATACGCACACCGAGTGCTGGCTCGGGAACCATGCTCAGGCGTGCGCGAAGCTCACGCCCCATCCCGTTCCCGAGGCCATCGAACGCGACGAGGTGCCCGTGATAGCGATCGGCGTCCGGCAGAGGATTGAACGCGAAAATGAAGCGCCCAATGAGCCCCGTGGTCACGACGACGGAAAGCGCGAGCATCGTCCAGGACGCGATGGGGGAGCGGAGCTGAAACGCCGAATGAAAGACGATGAGCAGGCTTCCAACGAGCCCCGTGGTCGAATGCAGGTTGAGCCAAACCCGCATCGATCCCAGAGGCGCGCGGGGGAACCTCCGACGGATCACGTACAGCAGATTCGTGAGGATCAGCGCCGTGCCGACGACGCCGTAGCCGTGGCCGATGGGCGCTCCCGGGCTGAGGAGCTCGCGATCGGGGCTGTCGGCGCGGGCGAAGATGTCGAGCGAGTAAAACTCTTTGCCGTGCAGGAAGAGCATCACGCCCGCAGCGAGCAGCATCAGCCCGAGCAGCACGGCCCACACCACTCCGTAGGACTTGCCCGAGGGGGCGGCGCTCACCGGGGGATTGGCGGATTGAGTCATCAGCGCTGGCGCCGCGTGCAACGGCCGGGCCAGCCTAGTCCGAAGGCAATTCCCGCTGAAACGGAAACCCGCTGAGCAACTCGTGCCCAATTGCGCACGGAATTCTCACCTGAGCACATCCTGCTCAGCAGCGTACCCAAGCCAGGCCGAGTTCTTCTGCACGCTGCTCGGCGCGCCAATTGCAAGGTACGCTTGCGTGAAGGTGTCGCTGCGGCTCTGGAACTCGCTCCTTGGCGTCGCCGTACTGGTTGGGCTCGGCGTCGGTGCGTGTGGAAAGGTCAGTGGCGACGATCCCAATCACGTAAAGGTGAGCTCACAGGATTGCGTGACTTGTCATCGCAGCGAGTACGAGGCCACGACCAAGCCGCCCCACGTCGGAACGATGCCCGAGACCTGCGGCGTCTGTCACACGCAGACCGAATGGGTCCCCGCGAAGTTCCAGCACCCTTGGCCCCTCGTTGGCGCTCACCTCGCAGCGGGCTGCCCGAGCTGCCACGTCGGCAGTCCCCCCGTCTACAAGGGAACGCCCAAGGAGTGCGTTGCTTGTCACAAGGCGGACTACGATTCGAGTCCGTATCCTGGACATCAGGCGTTCCCGGTCACCTGCAGCGATTGCCATTCCACCCTGGCTTGGAAGCCCGCATCGCCGGTCGCGCATCCATTCCCCCTCGACGGTGCTCACGCTTCGATCCCGTGCGAGAGCTGCCACGTCGGCAATCCGCAGGTGTTCCAGGGCACGCCGAATACGTGTGTCGGCTGCCACAAGGCCGACTACGACGCGAGCCCGTACCCGAATCATCAAACGTTTTCGACGAGCTGCACCGATTGTCACAACACGACGGCCTGGAAACCGGCCACCGGCGGCGGACACCCGGAGAACAAGTTCTCGATCACCGGTAAGCACAACATGCCGTGCAACGACTGCCACAACCCAGCCCTCGGCACCCAGAACAGCAAAGACAATACGGACTGCGTGGGCTGCCACACGGGTGAGCACAGCCGCTCCAAGGTCGATGGGCAGCACAAGGACGTGGGCAAGTACCCCACCGGTACCGCCCCCGCGAACTTCTGTCTCGATTGCCATCCCTCTGGCAAGAAGGGCTGACCTCACGTGCCTGTCAGCAACACGACCCTGTTACTGGGCGCGATTGTAGTCGTCGCGTTCCTCCTCTACTTCTGGTGGGAAAGGCGCGATCGCACCAAGGAAGACGCAGTCTCGCGCGAAGCAGAAGACATACGCTCGATGGGCGAGCTCGTGGCGACGAGCTTGCAGCCGAAGATCGACCCGACACGCTGCATTGGCTCGAGCGCCTGCATCAGCAGCTGCCCCGAAAAGGTGGTCATCGGGCTCATCAACGGTCGCGCGGACCTCATCAATCCCCTTGCGTGCGTGGGACACGGAGCGTGCGAGGTCGCCTGTCCAGTGAATGCCATCAGCCTCGTGTACGGAACTCGCACCCGCGGCGTCGAGCTGCCTCGGATCAGCAAGCACTTCGAAACCAACCAGCCAGGCGTGTACATCGTCGGGGAGCTCGGCGGCATGGGCCTCATCCGCAATGCGGTGATGCAGGGCACCCAAGCGGTGCAGCACATCGTCAAGGGCTCGTCGGATGCTCGCCCGCGACGCGGCGGCGGCGACGTGTTGGACGCCATCGTCGTCGGTGCGGGGCCTGCCGGGATCAGCGCGACCCTGGCGCTGATGGAGTCGCGTCTCAACGTGCTCTTGGTGGAGCGAGAAGCATTTGGCGGCACCATCGCGCACTATCCGCGCGCCAAAGTCGTCATGACCGGGACGCTGGAGCTTCCGCTCTACGGCAGCGTGGCGCAGCGGAAGATGAGCAAGGAGGAGCTCGTCGGGCTCTGGGAAGACATCCAGCGAAAGCTCAGCCCGCCGCTTTCGACCGGAGAGCTGGTCCAGGGCATCGATCGCGACACCGACGGAATGTGGACGATCCGATCCGATCGGGGAGCGCGCCGCGCCGCGAACGTCGTCTTGGCCCTCGGCGTCCGGGGCTCGCCGAGGAAGCTCGGCGTCAGTGGGGAAGACCTACCCAAGGTTCACTACCGCCTGCTCGAGCCCGAGGAGTTCGCGGGGAAGCACGTGATGGTGGTCGGCGGTGGCAACAGCGCGGTCGAATCAGCTCTGTCGTTATCCGACTCGGGTCGTTGTGCTTCCGTTTCCATCAGCTACCGCCGGGACAAGTTCGCGCGCTGCCGCGAAGAAAACCGGAGACGAATCGACGAGGCGATCGCGGCGCGTCGGGTTGCAGCTCTCATGAGCACGCAAATCACGAGCGTGGCTGGGGATCACGTCGTGATGAAAGGCGGAGGCAAGGAAGAAGCGCGACCAAACGACGCGCTCATCGTTCAAATCGGGGGGACGGCGCCGGCCGATCTGTTGAAGAGCTTCGGCATCGATCTGGTGACGAAGTACGGCGTGCGTTGAACATTTTCGGATGCGGTTTCGGCGTGGTACAAAGTCGCGAACGATGTCGGGTGCGCGCAAGGACTCTGCGGACGTAGCGACCGAGGTCGCGAGCCGTCCTACCGCACACGTGCTGGCGTCCGTACGACGCTTGCTCGCGTTCTGGGAAGGCGGCAACGCCGTGCATCCGCTGAAATCCAGAGGGACGACCACCATCGGCCGTTCTCGCGAGGCGGACATCCGGATCGACCACACGAGCGTCTCGCGGCTCCACCTGGTGCTCCACCTCGGGGATCGAGTCGCGGTGGAGGATCTCGGCAGCGCGAACGGAACCTGGCTGAACGGGACACGTCTCGAGCCCCGCAGCGTGACGCCGGTTCGCCAAGCCGACATCGTGGAGGCGGGCAGCGTCGTGCTCCTCGTCCAGGAAGGCAGTGGAGAGGAAACCAGCACCGGTCCGGTCTCCGTCGGCAGCACTACTGCGCCGAGTGGAATGGAACGCGTGAAGCGACTGGTCGAGCTGGTCGCGGACAGCGCCATCAGCGTGCTCTTGCTCGGCGAAACCGGTGTCGGCAAGGATGTGACGGCACGCGCCATTCACACCAAGTCACCGCGCGTGGGGCGCCCGTTCGTCGGCATCAACTGCGCGGCGCTTCCGGAAGCGCTTCTCGAGAGTGAGCTCTTCGGTCACGAGCGCGGTGCGTTCACGGGTGCTGTCTCTGCCAAGCAGGGCCTGCTCGAATCAGCCGAAGGGGGCACCGTGTTTCTCAACGAAGTCGCCGAGCTACCCCTCACGGTGCAGGCCAAGCTCTTGAGCGCGCTCGAGACCCGAGAAGTGATTCGCGTAGGCGGGGTGCGGAGCCGAGAGTTCGACGTGCGGTTCATCGCCGCCACCAACCAGGAGCTCGAGCGCAGGGTCGAAACGGGCGAATTTCGCCAAGATCTCTTCTTTCGACTGAATGGCATCACGATTCGCATCCCGCCGCTGCGCGAAAGGCTGAACGAGCTGCCATCACTCATCGCAGAGTTCATGCGCGAAGGCGCGGCGCAGCGCGGAAAAACCGTTGTGCTCTCCGACGAGGCCTATGCGGTCCTCGAGTCCTACGCTTGGCCTGGCAATGTTCGGGAGCTTCGATCCGTGATCGAACGCGCCGCTCTCCTCGCTTCCGGTGGAGTGATAGGTCCCGAGGATCTGGATATTACCTACGTACCCTCCGCATCTCCGACCAACGTCAAGGGCTCGCGTCGAGTGGACCAGAGCCCGCTGCGCCAGGAGATGGTCGCCCTCGAACGCCAGCGGATCGAAGAAGCGCTCCGTGAATGCGATGGGAACCAAACCCACGCAGCGAAGCTCCTGGGCATGTCCCGCCGCACCCTGGTCAAGCGATTGGGCGAGTACTCGCTGACCAAGCGCAAGCGTTCCTGAGCTTCGATCAGAAGCTCCCGCTCAGCATCAGCTTCGCGCCCTTCTTTTCCGGCACGATGTCATACCGTCGCGCGGACACGGGTTTCTCCTCGTGAGTCGCGAACAAGTAGGTCGAGACAACCAAGAGCACGACGCCAATTCCGAGGCTCGTATCGGCAACGATGTAGTCCCGCTTCATTGCGCGGTAATCGCTCCTTTCGCAGAGAGGAGCGCATGCGTCGAGATCGCGCTCCTTCGCTTTTCCGGTGAGTCCAAAGTAGGTGAAGCTTCCGAGCGCCACGATGCCGAGCGCGCCAAGGCCGTAAGCCAAATAGGGCGGCCGCGACGACTCACTGGGCGCCGAGCTGGGCTCCCCCAGAACCAGCTCGACCAGCTGATTCTTTCTTCCCTCCAGAACGACGAAGGGCTTTTCCGACGAATGCCCCTGCTTGTCCACACAGCGAAACGAGTGCTTGCCGGGATCGATCTCGATCGCCCGGCCGTCCAAACTGCTCGCGAGCTGCTTTCCGTCGACGTACAGGCTCGCATCGAGGAGGTCAGCACCATCGCCATTACGCGCCCGCACGACGACGGTCGGGATGGACGCCTCGATGTCCTGGAGGTTCGTCGAACAATCGCTCCGCAAGACGGCTGGGCAACCCTCCTGCGCACACCGGATGAAGTCCTTGCGCGCCTCTTGCAGACGACCGGCGTGCATGGCCTTCTGGGCCGCTTCGTGAGCTTGGATGCATGCCTCGGTCGGATCCGAGCCTTCGGCGTGGCTGACCGTCGATAGTGATACGCACGCCGAAAGCCAGGCGCCGTGTCGAAATCGATTGCGATTCTGCTTCGAGAAAACGCCTACAAACATTCGCGCTTGTAGTGTTTATCACCGCGCGCATCGATGGTGTACGGCGGAGTGCAATTGGCGACCGGCGTTGGCGGCTTGGGGACCACTTTCTTCACTGGCCGGGTGCCCGAACGATGGGTCGCCGTCACACTCGGCGTTGGCGGAGGGGTCTCTCGTCGTGGACTCGGTGTGAACGCCGCCGGGGTTTCTTCTGGAGGGTCGGAACGTTCAACGGGGACTTGCGCGCTCGACGCGGGCTCCTCCGCCGACGCGCCCGAAGTCACTTTGGACCAGAAGAAGAGACCGGCGAAGCCGATCAAGAGGAGAGCCACGAGCGCGAGGAACGCCCTCAGCCCACTCGCCCGCGGCCGCGGAGTCGCGACAGCCGGATCTACCGCGCCGGCACGCGCTTGGATGATGGTGGGGAGCGTGCGCTCGCTGGTTCGCGTGGAGAGCCTGCTTTCCAGCTCTGCGTCGGGCATGCTCACGAGCTCGTCGACCAGCGACGCGCGTGTCGAAAGTCGATCCTTTGCCGCGCGCTCGACGAACTCCCCAACGACCCGGGGAGAGGAGTGAGGCAGCGCTTCCTCGAGCGCGACGGCCATCTCCCGCGCGGTCTGGAAGCGCTCGCTCGGGTCCCGGGCGAGCGCCCGCATCGCGACGGCATCGACGGCGGGCGGGAGACCCTTCGCCAGAGTGCTCGGCGGAGGGATGGACTTCTCGAGCACCTGTCGGATGATGACCGCCGCCTCATCGCCATCGAACAGGTCGCGCCGAGTGAGCGACTCCCAGAGGACGATCCCCGCTGCAAACAGGTCCGCACGGCGATCGAGGGGTGAGCCGAGACACTGCTCGGGTGACATGTAACGAAGCTTTCCCCGAAGCTGGCCTTCTTGGGTCACGGAGCTGGTGGTCGTGGCTTTGGCGATCCCGAAATCCAAAACTCGGGGAACTCCGTCGACTCCGACCATGATATTTTGCGGTGATACGTCGCGGTGAACGATACCGAGCGGCTGCTGATCGGCATCCACCGCCTCGTGAGCGGCGTGAAGCCCGTGGAGCGCACCCACCAAAATCGTGCACGCGATGTCCGGTGAAAGCTCGACCTTCGAGCGGAGCAGTCGCGCCAGCGACTCTCCCCGCACGTACTCCATGACGAGAAACAGCTCGTCGTTTTCCGAAACCACATCCAAGGTCGGGATCACGTTGGGATGCTGAACCGACGCGGCGAGCTGCGCCTCCTGGACGAAGCGTTCGGCAAAGTTGGGATCCTTCGCGAACTGAGGGTGCAGGCGCTTCACCGCTACCAGGCGAGTGAAGCCCGCGGTGCCGAGCAACCGACCGAGATACACCGTGGCCATGCCACCGGATGCCAGCTCACCATAGAGCGCATACCGACCGACGGCGTACGATTCCCCCGTGGCTATCGCAACGCCGAACATGCCCACATGCTAGCACGAGCGCGCGGCCTCATTGGCAGCCGCTGCTGCCACAGTTGTCGCTGCAGCATTCGTTGTCTTCACCGCACGAAGCACCGGAAGCCTTGCAGCACCGGAAGTCGGTACAGACACCGTCGCAGCAATCCGACGCCGTGCTGCACGCGTTTCCGTGACGCACGCAACACTTTCCGTTGCACTGGTTCTGGCAACACTCTGCGGTGGAACCGCAGGCCTCCCCAATGGACTTGCAACATCCGGCATCGCCACACAGGCCGCTGTTGCAGGTGACGTGGCAGGCTCCACAGTTGTCGGCGTTGCTCGCCAGGTTCGCCTCGCATCCATCACCTGGCGTTTCGTTGCAGTCGTCGAAGCCGCTCGTGCAGGAGCCCACGAC
Source organism: uncultured delta proteobacterium (assembly GCA_963781505.1). GTDB lineage: Bacteria > Myxococcota_A > Polyangia > Polyangiales > Polyangiaceae > JADJKB01. Next base: position 55,925 of record CAWAHB010000026.1, read on the forward strand.
ACAGGCACCCGCCTGGCACGCGGCGGTGGCGTTCAACAGCTCACATGCCTTGCAGCTTTCCGCTCCGCAGCCAAATTCGGGATCGCTCACGGACACGCATTGGCTTCCGCATTGCTTCTGCCCATCCTTGCACCCGCCAACGACCTCGTCCTCTGACGGCGCAGTCAGCAAGCAGGCGGGAACCGCAATCGCGAGCCCGACCAATGCGAAAGCCGCGCGACGTACCATCGATGCGCGGGGATCCGAACGCGACATGTGCGAGCGTTTCATAGACCGGCCTGGGAGGTGCCGCAAACTCCCCCCAACGCCTACGGCAAGCCTGGAAGATCCTAGCATCTCTCATCGTCGCCAATCAGGCGCTGCAGCTGGGGCTCGACGAGGCCGCTACCCTCTCCCGGCGGTTCCCGAGGCTATCCCGGCACATCGTGAACCAGGGAACGGACTTCGCGTGGAAGTCCTGAAAATGCGTTCGCGAATCCAGCGCAGTGATTTAGCATCCGCACACTCATGCGCATCGACAAGAAGCGGTTCCTGCTCTTGACTGCGTCGCTGTCCGCCGGCGCGTGCACTTCCGGAACGCCGTCGGCGGTCCCACCGCGGGAGATTGAGCACGTCGCCCGAGCTCCCGACGAGCCCGAACCCGAGCCCGAGCCCGAGCCCGTCGCAACACCGGAAACCGTCGACGCCGGCTCGAGCGGGCGAGTCGCCGGTCCGATGGAAGAAGGCGCGGGCTACGTCTCCTCCTTGCCGTCAACGCATCTCGACACCAATCCGAAGTGCAACGACATGATCGGCAAGCCGGGCAGCTGCACGTTCAAGGCACCCGGCCCGCAGTGTGAAAGCTTCCACGATTTGGCGAGCGAGTGCCGGCTCATGACCAAACACCTGAAACCGAAGGTCGCAGCCCGGGCGGTGAGCTGCATTGCACAAAAGAGCGGCACGCCGGACATTTGCGAGTTCGCTCTGGCGTCGCGCTGCACGACCGAGGCAATTCGAGACGGAGTCTGCCCGGACAAAGCCTCTGCGAAGGCCTGCGCAGGGATCGTGTCCAACTGCTCCAACAGTCGCGGCGGGTCGTTCAGCATGGACGAATGCCGCGCCGCTTACTCGTCCGTGCTCCCGAAGAGCAGAACGAGGATGCTGAGCTGCATCAGCGAGTTTTGCACCGTCGAGCACTGCCTCTACCAGCTGTAGCTCGATGCGGATCCTCGACTATCCGCCGCCGCCGGACTGGTCCCGCGACATCTCGACCATTGGCGTCACTGGAACCAATGGCAAGACGACCACGACCCTTTTCGTGGCTGCCGCACTCGCGACGCTCGGACGCCCCGTCGCGAACATCACGACCCTCGGGCACGCCCTCGACACCGAGCTTCTGGATCTGGAACCGGAGTACGAAAGCTTCCTCGAAACCATGCGGTGCGGGCACGAAAAGGGCGGCCGCTTCGCAGCCATCGAGCTCACCAGTGAGGCGCTCGGCTCTGGATTCATGGCGGCGTGGCCCTGCAAGATCGGCGTGTTCACGAATCTGAGCCACGATCATCTCGCGGCGCACGGAAGCGCGGAGCACTACCTCGCCAGCAAAGCGCAGCTCTTCGTGAAGCTCCCTCCCGATGGGGTGGCGGTGCTCAATCAGGCCGATCCGGTCAGCGAGCTCCTCCGTGACGTCCTCCCCGAGCGCGTGAATGTGGTTCTCTACGGGCCGGGCGCCGATGCGGAGTTCCGTCTCCTGCACTCCGCACCGACGTGGACGGGTACGTCCATCACGCTCGAAGCCCGGGGCCAGCGATTGGACTTCCGGATCCAGACCGTGGGGAACGTCTTTGCGTGGAACGCGACCGCCGCCCTGGCTGCCGCCGTCGCGGCAGGAGCGAGTGCGGAGAGCGCCGCCCGGGCGATCGCTTTGGCACCAAGCGTTCCGGGTCGATTCGAGGTCGTCGCACGAAAGCCCTACGCCGTCGTCGACTATGCCCACACGCCGGATGCGCTCGTTCGTACCCTCGAAACCGCGCGGGCGCTCGGTCCACGGCACGTCACACTGGTGCTGGGGGCCGGCGGAAACACCGACCGAGCCAAACGTGAGCCGATGGGCGCTGCAGCGGCAGCCGCCGATTGCGTGATCGTCACCAGCGACAATCCACGAGACGAAGATCCCCGCGCCATCGCCGAAGACTTGTGTCGCGGCATCGGGCCCGGGACGGAGACCCACGTGGCGCTCGATCGCGGCCAAGCCATTCGTCTCGCGCTCGAGTCGTCGCATCCCGACGACCTGGTCATCGTTGCCGGGAAAGGCCACGAAACCAGGCAGATCGTGAAAGGCCGAGCCCTCCCGTTTTCGGACAAGGAGGTCATCCAATCGACCCTCGCGTCCCTCGGCGGGACCGCGTGACTTCGATGCAAGCCATCGTCGTCAGCCGCTGGGGCGGACCGGAAGTCCTGACCCTGACCGAGCGATCGGTACCCGCGCCACGCGCGGGCTGGATCCTGATCCGCGTGCGAGCGTTCGGTCTGAATCGAGCCGAGCTCTTCACTCGTCGCGGCCAATCGCCCGGCGTGGAGCTGCCGCGGATCATCGGAATCGAGTGCGTTGGTGAAGTCGTCGACGCCGGAGAAACCGATCTCGCGCCCGGTCAAAGCGTCGCCGCGTTGATGGGCGGGATGGGCAGGGAGTTCGACGGCAGCTACGCCGAGTACACCCTCGTTCCGCGGCGCTCGGTATTTCCACTGAAGAGCGAGCTTCCGTGGCCCGTCCTCGGCGCGATCCCGGAGATGTTTCAGACAGCGAACGGCTCGCTCACCATCGGGCTCGAATGCCAAGCTGGTCAAACACTCCTCGTGCGGGGCGGAACCTCGTCCATCGGTCGAAGCACGTTGCGCCTCGGCAAAGCGCTCGGGCTCACGCTCCTGGCGACGACCCGCAACGCTTCCAAAGCAGACGCACTCCGGGAGTGCGGCGCAGACCAGGTCATTGTCGACGACAACGGAACCATCGCCCCCAAAGTGCGACAGATCGTTCCCGACGGAGTCGACCGGGTTCTCGAGCTCGTCGGAACCAACACCTTGTCTGACTCCCTTCGCGCCGCACGCCGCGGAGGAATCGTGTGCATGACGGGCATCCTGGGTGGCGCCTGGAGCATTGCCGATTTCGAGCCGATGACCTTCATCCCAACCGGCGTGAAGCTCACGGCGTACAGCGGCGGGCCCGAAGACCTCGACGGGTCCGCGCTCCAGCGATTCGTGAACGACGTCGCCGCCGGCAAGCAGAAGCTCGACCTTGGCCGAACTTTCGCCTTGAAAGAGATCGTCGAGGCGCACCGCCACATGGAACACAACTCCGCGCTCGGCAAGCTGGTCGTCGTGACCTAGCGTCTCGTCAGCGCTGAACGAGAGCGCGGATCGGATCTGGATGCTGGCCCCGAGCGGTGCGCTCGAAGGCGCGCTTCACCTCGAGATCGTTGAGCACGATGAATCCGTAGATCCCCAGGGCGATGCTGGTCGGCGCGCAAAAGACGTTGCCACACGCGATCGAGCCCATCCCGATCCCCAAAGACCACAGGGCGAGCTGTCGACTTCAAACGTAGCGTACGCGGACCCCTGCGAGGATCCCGAGCAGCGCAGGGGGCAATGCCCCCAATGCAAACGCCGCATACAGCCCGCCGATGAAACTCCCCTCGAGAGCTCCGTGCGGATCGATGAACGCGTTCAGCGCACCGACTGCCACTCCAAACAGGCAAAACGCGAACCACAGGAGCTGCAGAGCGCCCTGCGCAATCATCAGCTTCCCGAGCTTCGGAAGCTCTCGAACCCGCCTCGAATCGAGCCCGGGAGCGGGAGGCGGCGAGAAGGTCACGCCTCCATCCTGACCGAGATGGCCCGAGTGTCACAAGCCGTTCGTCGCGCGATGCCGGACTAGAACGCGCCAATCACTCCAACCGCTCCGCTGTCGCGTTTCAGCGTCAGCGTTGGCAGAAGACTCACTTCGCCGGACGCCCTCGGTACGTCTTGTCGCGCGAGCACTGCCGCGTCGATGAGGATCGCAACGCCAATCCCGACCAAGAAGCCCTCCCCGAACGTGGCAAGTTCGCAAAGCTCCCGGCCGCAGTGGTTGCCACCTTGCGCCTCGTAGGACACGTAACCCAGTGCCAGAGGCAACGTGACGCGGAGCCCCAGACTGGCGAACGCCTTGCCGGGTTGACCGTGTTTTTCATGAATCACCGGCGCACCGAGTCCGTAGAGGGCCGCCCCGCCAAGCGCCACAGCTGTGCTTTCGGCGCTCGCGCCCACGAGCACGAGCCCAATGGCCACGCCATCCGTGGTCAGCGTCTGCCACCCGTACCAGCGACTCTCCATCCTCACGGGCGGCTCCTCCGGCGGCGTGGGCGCCCGCTCGAAGCGGGTCGCGGTCGGAACCGGATCCGGCTCTCGCGCACCGGGCGGAGGTCGAGGTGGAGATGGAGGCGGAGGCACCGACATCGAAGGCGCGTCGGTGTCACTTTCTTTCACAGGCTGTGCCGGTTCGCCGCCAGGGTCCGGCTCTTCTGCCCGCGCAGTTCGACAGAACATGCCGATCACCAGCAGACACCCCACCCCCACCAACCTCATGAGCTCACCAAAGCAATTTGCGGACCAAATTGGCGCAGATCGCCGACAACTCGTGAGGCGCTCCCATCCCCTGCTAGTCTCGAATTTTGCCTATGCGCGTGGAGCGGGGTGGTGAGCGGAAGGTGCTTCCAAAGCGGGTCGACGGAGTCAATCTGGCGGAGCTGCCGCTGAGTCCGATCGAAGCCTTCGTGCTCTCCCAACTCGACGGCGCGACGGAGCTCAGCGAAGTCGCGATGGTCACGTGTCTCGACGAGAGCGAAGTCCGGCGCACGCTCGAACGACTCCGGAAGCTCGGTGTGGTGCACGAGGGAGAAGCCCGCAGCGGCAATACGAGCCACAGCAGCAGCGGCCGTCGCGCGTTCGATCCCCGCCGCGACGAGGAGGATGAAGGGATCCCGGTCGAGGAACACGTTCGATCCAACCCGCGCGCCAGCGAGAAGAAGGAAATCGAAACCGGCGCCAGCGCGCGTCGTGGCATCCAGCACGCTTCGAGCCGTGCCCCGAAGGGGTGATGGCGTGAAGAAGGCTACGGAGCGGCCCGGGGAAAAGCGGGATGAGGTCGATGCGGTCGTGGAGCTCGATGACGAGCGTCGCGCCATCATCGACGAGGTCCATGAGCGACTCGATACGCAGAATCACTATCAGCTCCTCGACATCGACCCGAAAGCGTCACGAAAAGAGGTCAAGGAAGCGTACTTCCGCATCATCGGCATATTTCACCCCGACAAGTACTTCGGCAAGAAGCTCGGCTCGTACAAGAAGAAGCTCGAACGAGTGTTCGAGCGTCTCACCCAAGCCTACGAAGTGCTCGGGCGACAAGCGAGACGCGACGAGTACGACGAGTACCTCGGGACCCGGCGCGCCACTCGCGCGCTCGACGCGGTTCTCAGCAGCATTCCTCCCCCGCCGAAGAGCGAGCCCCCGAATCCAACCGCCCGAGTCGCGGTCACGGTGCAACCCCCGGCCGAACGAGCCACGGAACCAGCTGGCCCTCGCACACCCTCGCACCACGAAGCGGAGCGACGGCGGCGCTTCGCGGAGCGCCTGACTTCTTCCAAGCCCCCCGAAGAGGCGCCCGCTCCGAAGCTGGCCCCGGAACAAGCGCTCGATCAGCTCCGAAGACTCGTCGCGCCCAGCCGCGCCTCACATCAGGCCAAACAAATAGAAAAATTTCGCGACGCGGGCAAGCGCGCGCTCGAAGAGCGGCAGTGGGTCTCGGCCGTCAACGCCTTGCGGATCGCCGTGACCCTGGCTCCCGAAGACGACGCGCTCAGGCAGGATCTCGAGGGCGCAGAGCTGCGCGCCGCCGCGGAGCTAGCGGACAGCTATCTGTCGCGCGCCACCTACGAAGAGAAGAACTCGAACTGGGAGGAGGCAGCGCGCTCCTATCAGCGAGTCGCTGCCGGAAGACCCGAGGAAAGCACACCCCTCGACAAGGCCGCCCAGTGCCTGCTGCACGCTGGCAACGCCCGAGAAGCGGTGACCGTTGCGCGCCGCGCCGTGAGTCTGGCCCCCAAAGCCGCGTCGCATCGACTGACGCTGGCCAGGGCGTACGAAGCCTTGGACCTCGTCAACAGCGCCATTGCCGAGCTCGAGCGAGCCAAAGAGCTGAAGAACGATCCCGAGACCAACGAGTGGCTCGCTCGCCTGAAGAAACGCTGACTATCCGTTCGGGCAAGCCGCAGCGTAATCATCGCAACAGTCGCCGAAACCGGTGCACGATGCGTCGCAGTAGCATTGTGGATCGCTGCCCGGAACGGGCGTGCCGTTCCCGCAGTACCCGAACAGGATCCCGTGCTGGTCGTGCCGCCCGTGCCACCGCTCGCGCCTCCCGCGCCGGCTGCGCCCGCGGCGCCTGCCGCTCCGCCGGTTCCGCCAGCACCCGCAGCGCCGCCCGTTCCGCCGGCTCCGCACAGCGAACCGTCGGGTGAGAAACAGTTCTCGCGCACGCCGCTGGCCCCGAACGTGGAGTCGCCGACGCGATTGCGGATGGCGAGTAGAAGCTCACGCCAGGAGGCGTTGTAGTTCTTGTCGAGGGCCCACGCGATCTTCGCGAAGACCGGCCCGGCAATCGCGTTGGCATCGGCGCTGACCTCGACGACGCTCGAAACCAGATCGAGTTTCTCCCAGCCGCCGCCTTTGCCTTCCAGGACCGGGCGCACGTAGTACTCGTACCCGAGGCAGCCGCCGTAAATGTAGATTTGATAGAAGTCTGGATACGTGGGTTTCGACCAGAAATCGCTGGCGCCCAGCATGCTGTGTCCGTCGTAGACGACGATCTCGTGCTCGCCAATCGCCTTCTGGAAATTCGGGAAGTGCGCGAAGTCGCTGAGCCCGCTGAAGTCGCCAGGCGCGTACAGATCGATCTCGAAATCGGTCGTGCCGATGTGCTTCACGAAGCGGCGGCCCACCGGTGCTGGAGTGACCTCGTCGAAGCTGGCCTGAGTCAGCCAGTTCGCCATGGTCTTCATGTTCTTGACGCCGATTTCGCTGTCGTCGATGGCACCGTCCCCGATCTGACCGAACAAGACGACCGCGGTCAGCTTGCCGTCCGCCACCAGCTGGTCGAACTCCGGATACGTCTGCTGGGCTTCCGCGAACATCTTGGAAACCGTGATCTGCATCTTCTGGGTCGGAAGCGTGCAGCCCGACTTTTCCGGATTCCAGAGATACCAATACACGGACTGACTGAGGGAGATGTGGCCGTCGAAGTTCGCGCACTTGTCCCCCGCGGCACTCATCACGCTGAACGGATCGACGGGCACCGTCGCCTCGAACACGCTTCCCTCTTGGACACCGTTTTTTGCTTCGTTCAAGAGCACGGCGTTCACGCCGCGAATGCGGAAGTGGGTGAGCTTCGTCTTGTCGGCGCTCGCGGCGGCGGTCGCATCGATCCACGCGCCGTCGACGAGCCACTCGACCCGATCCTTCGAGGTCGAATCCTCCGCCAGCGACTCGAGGTAGAACTCCTTGCGCTCGCGCAAAAACGTCGTCGCAAACTGGCTGACGAAGGCCGGTGATTCGAGCAACCGGTAGGTCGGCGCTTGCACGTCCGCCTCGAGATCGACCTCGACCTCGATGCCGTCGGGGTTCAGGTAGGCCGTATCGGCCTTGCCCGAATTGCTCTGATCCTGGAGAAACGGGTTCGAGTCGGACCCCCCGTTCGAGCTCGGATCGCTCTCACTGGAAGAGCAAGCGAGGAGCCAAAGTGGAACGGCCAGGGCGTAGGTAAAGCGTCGGATCCGCATCGGCTCAGCCTACGATCAACCGCTGGCGATTGGCACCCCCTTCGGCCCCGAGATCAGCGTCGAGTTCCGTCGGTGCGGTAGCGCGCCTGGTCCACGTGGAAATGATCCGCGTGAAGCTTGTCCCAGTAGGGCGTGAGGACGACGGAAAATACGTCCTCGGCAAACGCGCGGTGCGCCAGAGCGCGCAAGAAGAGTGACTCCGGTTCGGTCGGCTCCGTGTCGAGCTTTCCGAAATTCTTCTTCACGCTGATCACGCTTCCGTCCGCGAGTCGAAAGCTGCGGATGTCGATGGCGTTCGCGTAGCTGTGCTCGCTGACGAGGCGAAAGCGCGCCATCTTGCGACACGAGTAGGTCCCCCCCTGCACGATCTTGGTCACGCTCTGCCCGAGACGCTTTTCGGCCTCTTCCATCACGATGTGCTCGAAGCGAGCGAGTCCGAGAGCGAGCTGACAGGTGAGCATGGGTGCCGGACTCCATTTCGAGCGGAGTCGGGCCCTGCTCGTAGATCACGATCTGCGGCGCTCCGCAGGAGTACCCCGCATGGGCGCGCACCGGGATCTTCCCTGGACGGAACGTCACTCCTGCTTGGGCCAATCGCTGTTCGCAATCGCCGATGGGCTCGGGAGGCGCGACCACGTCGTCGTCATCGGGATCGCTGTTGGCCCGCCCGGGGTCTGGCGGCGGTGGGGGGGGCGGCTCGGGCACGGGCGCCGCCGCTTCGGTTGCGGATGAGGGCGGCGACGGCGGGAGCTCCGGCGTAGGACTCGCTTGCTGCGTGATGGGCGCGCCGGAGTGTGGAGACTCGATCGGATCGGGCGCGCACCCGGCGAGGAGGACTAGGGCGACGAGGGCCGCTCGCGGACGTAGTCGGCGAGGGAGCGCATCAGGTCGCCCCACCACATTCCAATCATGCGGCTCATGGCGGCACCGCTGTTGCCGTGTCGTGCGGGGTGATCGGGTCGAAGCGCGCTCCAGCCCCGATGATACAATGTGACTCGCGTCGACGCTTCCCCCAGCGACTCGAACAGGACTTCGACCTCGGTGCTCTCGTCCGGGGCAAAGTTGGTATTTCGCCATTCCAATACCAACCTCGACGGAGGGTCCCAAATCGTGACGCGGCCCACCTCCACGAGTCGCGTTTCCTTTCCAACCTCGTAGGACTCGAACAAACGGCCGCCCACCTTGGGCTCCAAGTGGAGCACTCCCACGCTCTTCCCTGACGGACGGAACTGGAGCCCGCGGCGCCACCACAGATCGATCTCTTCGGTGAAGACCTCGAACGCGTCCTCGACCGATACGCCGACGGTCACCATCACCGAGGCCTGATCCCCGCTGGGACGCTCAGCCACTTCCCTTCCTACCGCGGGTTCGTTCGGCGTGGGCCCGGAAGGCCAAGAGCTCTTCACTCCAGGACGCCTCCACCTGCTCCAGCCAACAGCGAAGCTCGGAAAACGGCGACCGCCTCAAGTGGTACACGCGCACCCGTGCATCCTCGGCCAGCACTTCTTCGGCGATGAGACCGGTTTGACGAAGCACTCGCAAGTGCCGACTCATGCCCGGTGGCGTCATCGAAAGGGCCTGAGCAAGCTCACCCGCACGCCGGGGCTTCTTGCGCAGGAGATCGATCACACCCCGCCGAGTCGGATCGGCGAGGGCGTCGAACGTACGGTCGAGACTGGCCGATGGCGTCACTTCTTGGGATTCCGAAGGCGCTGCATGAACCACCAATGATGGCCTTCGGGATCGACGGCCTCGTAGTTTCGATCGGACCAGTAGTCGTCGCCGTAGTCACTGGTCATGGGCTCGGTCGCGATCGTGGCTCCTGCGGCGCGAGCGCGAGTGCAATGAGCTTCGACATCGTCGACATACACCGCGAGGCCCTGGGTGTTCGCCCCGCCGAGGGATTGGGGGCTCTTGCGATGCGTCGTGCCGGGCCTGCCGGATCCCATCATGATGAGCCCATCACCGAAGCTGAGCTCGGCGTGCTCGATTCGCCCTGTATCGCCTTCGACCCGGAGCCGAACCTCGAACCCAAATGCCTTCACTAACCAATCGATGGCGGCGGCGGGATTGTCGTACACCAAGCTCGAAGAGATGCGCGGCCACCCGGGCGGGGTTTCTTTCATCGAACACTCCTTGTTTTCGCGGGGAAGGGGCAATAGTTAACGTCTAGATTAACTATCGTCAAGGAAGATTGCGGACCGTGGGCCGTAGGAATCCGCCCAGGTGCCACGACTCGCCCTCCTCGCGTTCGGGATTCTTCTTGGTGCCGTCGCCGGCGCTCGCCGCGGAGCTCGTGATCGCCAGCGACGATCCACCTCCGCCCGAAGAGCCTCCGCCCGAAGAGCCTCCAGCGCCGGGCGGGCTCGACATCGACGCCATCGGGTCGGTGCGAGTCGGGCTCGGGTACTCGTACCTTTTGCACTCTCGCATCCTCTCGATCTCGTTCGAGGATCAAATCCAAATCCATCGTCTGTCGCGAGTCACGGTGATGACGGCGGTCTTCGGAATGGACGGCCAGCGCCCCTTCGACGAGGAACCGAGACGACGCGGTTTCCTGGCAACCACGCTGGGACCCGGGCTCTTGTTCGCGCCGCATCACGCTCCGGCGTTCACGCTCTCCGCCACGGCAGCTCCAATCTGGCAAAGTCGTGACGACACCACCCATCTCACCGGCTTCGGTGTCGGGCTGCGTGCGGAAGCCTATCCGTTCTACCTGCCACTGCTCGAAGCGGTCGAATGTCGCCGGGGGGCGTTCGCTACTTACGTGCTGAGCGGTCTGCACGGCTGGGCGCTCACACGGCGGGACTTCATCGGCGTCAGCGGGGAGTCCTACGCGGTGGGCTTTGGAATCGATCTGGGACGGGAGATCCTTCTCCCCATCCTCGGCGCCACCCTTTCGGCAGCTTGCGCGGTTGAAAATGGCGCCAAATACCACCCCTCTTGACAAATAAAACGACCGGTCGTACTAATTGAGGAGCCCATGAGCAAAGGCGCAGAAACCCGAGAACGGATCCTGAACCAGGCATTCCGACTGGCAGCCCGAGATGGGCTCGACGGGCTCAGTCTGTCCATGCTGGCGAACGAAATTGGGATGAGCAAGAGCGGACTCTTCGCTCACTTCAAGTCCAAGGAGTCGCTGCAGGTCGAGCTCTTGAAGCAGGCCCGCTCGGAGTTCGAGGCGGAAGTCTGGACGCGAGCCCTTCGCGCTCCCCGGGGGGAGCCGCGGATCCGGAAGCTGTTCGAGTCGTGGATCGCCTGGACCGATCAGCCGAGCCTTCCCGGCGGCTGCTTGTTCATGGCCGCCTCCATCGAGCTCGACGATCGACAAGGCCCACCCCGGGACGTGTTGGTCGCCGGTCAAACGGTCCTGCTGAGCGCCGTCGCCAAAGCCGCGCGCATCGCCATCGAAGAGGGACACTTCGATTCGAAGCTCGACTGCGATCAGTTCGCGTTCGAGCTGCAGGGGATCCTGTTCGCCTACAACCATTATCGGCGCCTCCTCGCCGATCGCTCGGCCAAGTCCCGCGCGCAGAAGGCGTTCGACTCTCTCATCGAGCGTTCTCGAGCCAAGCACTGACCCGAGCTCGATGAGCCCCGTCCGTTTCTCTCACCTTCTAAAATAGCACGACCGGTCGTTTTATTCACAAACCACGGAGAAAATGAGCCATGCAACAGCACGACACAACCCGTCGAGAGTCTCCCTCGCTTCGCGCAGTTCGCAGAGGACTGAGCGCCGTCTCGAAGACCTCGCCGGAGCTCGCCGCCCTCTTGGGTGAGAAGCTGATGTTCCGCACCACGCGTCGGCCAGCACCTGCATGGGAACGCGAGCTTCTCGAGAGCGGGCGAGAGTTCCGCATCGCATCGGCGTGGGGCGATCTCGCTGCGTGGAGCTGGGGCGAAGGGCCCACGGTCCTCTTGGTGCACGGTTGGAATGGTCGCGGCAGCCAGCTCGGAAAGCTGGTTCAGCCGCTGGCGCGCTCCGGGCATCGCGTGGTGACATTCGACGCACCGGGCCATGGCAAAAGTCCCGGTTCGAGTGCGTCCATCTTGCACTTCGCCGGCGCAATCGAATCCGCGGTGGACGCCGTGCGGCCGGTGTTCGGCAAGGTTCGCGGGATCGTTGCGCACTCCATGGGCGGACCGTCCACGGTGATCGCGATGAGCCGCGCTCGCTCACGAAACCCCATCGAGATCGACCGCTCGCTTCGGGACTCGCTGCCGGTGGAGCGCTTCGCGTTCATCGCACCCCCGATCGACGTTCGGGATTTCGTCCGCGGTTTCTCGAAGCTCGTCGCCCTCGGACCGGAATCGGAGCTCCTGCTCCGACAGCGCATCGAAGCGCGCTTCTCGACCGATCTCAGCTCGCTGTATGCACCTTCGCTGGCGCGCTCTCTGTCCGCACCTTTGCTCGTGGTTCACGATGAAGACGACCGCGAAGTTCCCGTTTCCCAGGGAAAGCGCTTGGCGGCCGCCTGGCACGGTTCGCATCTGCAGATCACTCAGGGTTTGGGTCACACGCGCATTCTCGGAGACGAAAGCGTTCTCTCGAGCGTCGTCGACTTCGTGACGGACGAGGCTCGCCAGACCGCAGCCTGAATGCACCTTGGAGGCGAGAGGGCGATGGGTTGACGCTCGGTCGACTCCGCTCTCTCATGGGGTGTGCGAACGCTCGCCGCTTCTTTGCTCCTGACCGCATCGTTGTTCGGCGCAGACCTCGCGGGCGCTGTCCCCAAGCACGATGTCTGCGCCGACCTCGGACCGACCCTGCCCGTGGGGATCTCGAGCTTCTCCCAGGCCGGGGATTGGCCCGTCGTCGCCGAGCAGCAATACGGAGTCGACTGGAAGCTCCTGTATCTGTACGTGGTTCCGACGAGCGATCCGAAGCCGGATGTCGAGTCGTTTCTTCTCGGCAAGGCGACGCTCGCAAAGTCCATTGGCGCAATCCCCGTCTACACGTTCTACGAGTTGCTCCAGCTGGGACAACAGAGCGGACTCACCGGCACCGAGCCCGAAGTCGTACAAGCAACGCTCGCCGATCCCGCTTTGATGAAAGCGTACTTCGACGACTTCGTGTTTCTGGTTCAAACCGCAGAAAAGGCCGGCGCGCCGACCATCGTGCAAGTCGAGCCCGACTCCTGGGGATTCATGATGTGGGCGATGGGAGTGGAGGGCAACGCGGACGCGACGTCCATCCCCGTGTCCGTCGCCAGCTCGGGCCACCCGGACGTCGGAGGCTTTCCCAACAATGCGTCGGGGCTCGGGCAAGCACTCCTGGCGCTGCGCGATCAGTACGCACCGTCGGTACGCCTCGGATGGCATGCATCGAACTTCCGCGCCGGTCAGAGCCCCGAGGTGGTGACCGGCTTCTACTCGTCTCTGGGCGAATGGGACGTGATCTTCACCGAGCAGCCCCACCTCGAAGCGAATGAATCCACCTGGTGGGATCCGTGGGATGAGGCGCGCCTCGACACCAACGTAGCGTGGTTCAGCGAGGTCAACGCCAAGAGCCATCTGCCAATCCTGCTCTGGCAGGCGCAGATCGGAACGACCGACTATCACTTCTTCGACGGTGACCCGACGGAGCTCAGTCGCTTCGCGGACGCAGGGCTCGCTGGCGTGCTCTTCGATCTGAGAGGCAACGGCAACCCCGATGACTTTCGCGCGTTCGAGAGCTCCGCCCTCGCTACCATCCCGCCGCCGTCGTCCGATGCCGGCGGCACCGCGGCCGACATGCGCACGCGCCTCGCGGACTACGCGAAGAACCCGCTGGCCTGGCCAGAGAGCTCGCCCTGCGCAAGCGGCACGGCAGGCTCCGCGGGCACGGGCAGCGGCACCGGGGGCTCCGGCGGCTCGGGCACCGGGGGCGGCTCCGGCTCGTCGGCGGCAGGCGGCGCGGGCAACGGAGCTTCCGGAAGCGGATCGGATGGCGGAGGTTGCGGATGTCGCCTGCCCCGGCGAGCTCCCTCGTCTCCCCTGGCTCTCCTCTCGTTCGCTTCAGCGATGGCTCTCGTCGCATCCCGGCGGCGACGCCGGCTCGTCTCACGCTGATCGGCGGGTCACGGGCGGAACGTCGCGCCGACGCCCACGAACACGATGTCCGGCACGCTGAAGTTCCCGAAGTCCTTGGTGCAGTCGCTGTTCGACGAAGTCGTTCCGCCGAAGCTCGCGGATTGGTCGCTGCAGGCTTCCTTCGCGCTCACGATGTACCAACGGAAGATGGGGCCGACGGCAAGACCCGAGACGACCTCCGCTTCGGCGCCGAACCCGAGCACCGGCATCGGGTTGAAGTCGATCGAATCGTCCTCTTTCGCGCTGGCGGTGATGCCACCGGCCGACTGGCTCTGACTCAGCTTCAGAGACCCGTTTCCGAGTGCGATTCCAATGGATGCGTAGCCGAGCATGAACCCGGACCCGACGATGCCCCGTGCCTCGAGTCCATACAGCAAGACGTGTCCCGAGTTTTCGTCCAGCTCGTTGTTCATCGAGTCACCGAACTCGAGCTTCGACGCGTTGTAATGCAAGAAGGCGCCGATCCCGAAGTTCGGGACGAATGCATAGCCCGCATCGAGTATCGCACCGACGCCCTGCTTGAAGTCCGCATTGCCAGTTGCGGTATCGGCCCCGAACGGACCGCCCACGCCAACGAAACCGCCGACCCACACACCGGCGCGAGGAACTTGGGGTTCGACCGGTTGTTGCGGAGCGGGCCCGTAGCCATAGGAACCCGGTGCCGGTTGCACCGGGGCTGGTTGCACGGGTGCCGGCTGCACGGGTGCCGGCTGCACGGGTGCCGGCTGCACGGGCGTTGGCTGCACGGGGGCCGGTGCTGGCTCCGTGGGTGCGGGTCCCGCCGGCGCGGGCGGATTGGGCCCGATAGGCGGAAGCGACCCGGTTGCAGATGGCGCGGGTTGGGCGCTGGCGATCGCGGTCGAAAAGACGACGAAGGCCGCGGCGCCCGTCACTCCCATCTTTCGCCGACTCGTCAAGCTCCGCATGATCTCGTCCCCCGATCCGCGCTCTTTGCGCTTTCGCGACGGCGGACCATACGATGGTCAGGGATGCCGAAGCAATCGATTCGGCGCTCGGACCATGTGTTCCGCCGAGCTGGCGGAGACACTCTCGTGAGAGGCGAATCGTCATCGGCGATTCGTAAAAATACTGATTGTCAGAGTCCCTGACGTAGCTTCTGCATGTCGATGGCCACGCTGAAACCACCGCCGATCCGCGGATCACCGGCACTGAGGACGGTGGGGTAGATCGCGAACCATTCCTGAAGCGTGCCGCCATTCTGACCGGCTGGAATGCTGAGCTTCTCGTAGCCCACGAAGTCCGCCTCGATCGTGTTTGCGATGAGATCGAAGGTGTAGTGATACGGATTGATGCTGCTGCCGCCGCCATTGCCGAAGGAGTACTCGCCCCCGAGCGGCTCGTAGAGCACTGGCCCGCCAGCCGTGGACTCGGACGGAACGTGACCGTGAGCTTTCCAGCGCACGAGGACCGAATCCTTGGCTCCGGCAGCGGGTGCCGGTGGACAGTAGAAGGTCACGCTGCCCGTGAAGTCCGCAAAGCCACACTTCTGTTGGAAAAAGCCGAAGGAGTACGCCTGACAGGTGGTGTCCGATTCCGAGGCCGTGAACGTCACTGGCTTGCCGCAGGGCGTGTGGTCGGAGAGGTTTTCGTTGGCGATCTCCTTGGTGATGCACGAGGCATCGTCGAAGCACGCGAAATCGTCACAGTCCTTGTAACCGTTGGCGTCATCGTCGATGTCGTTGCCGCAGTTCTCGGTGCCGGTGCCGCCACCGCTGCCACCGGTTGCGCCAACGCCTCCCCCTCCGCCGCCTCCCGCCGTCGCACCCGTGCCACCAGTCGCGCCCATGCCATTGATTGCGCCCGAGCCACCACTGCCTGAGCCTCCGCCGGCGCCGCCACCGCCTGCCGTGGCGCCACTCCCGGCTCCCGATCCCGCCGCGCCCCCGGATGCCCCGCTCCCGCCGCTTCCGCTCGAGCAGCCGAGCAAGAGGATGGTTGCCGAAAACGCTAGTCTCGAAATTCGCATCGTCCGCTGGGATGCGTGACGACTCATCGGCGTTCACGTTCGCTCGCTTTCCCGGAGCCCGGTGTCGGCTCGTGGGCCTCCTTCGCTTTTCAGGAAATCGGGACGATGTGCGAGTGACTCGCTCGCTCGTCGCGGTTAGCCTCGCCGCGGAGAAACGACATGCAAGCGGTGTGGATCAAGAAGCACGGAGGACCGAAAGTTCTCGAGGTGCGGGAGACGCCGGATCCCGAGCCCAAGGACGGCGAGGTGCGCGTGCGAGTGCATGCTGCCGGATTGAACTTCGCCGAGGTGATGGCCCGAAAGGGCTTGTATCCCGACGCGCCCAAACCTCCGTGCATCGTCGGCTACGAGGGGGCCGGCGAGGTCGACGTGGTCGGGAAAGGCGTCACCGGCATCGCACAGGGGACTCGCGTGCTGTTCCTGTGCCGATTTGGCGGACATGCAAGCGTCGTTTGCACGTCGAAGGATCAAATATTTCCGATCCCCGATTCGATGAGCTTCGAGGAGGCCGCGGCGATCCCCGTCGTGTATCTCACCGCCTATCACATGCTATTTCGCGTCGCCCGCATTCTCCCCGGGGAGCACGTGCTGGTTCACATGGCGGCTGGGGGAGTGGGGACCGCTGCGCTCCAGCTCTGCCGCACGGTGAAGGGGGTCGTGACCTACGGCACTGCATCGGCGGGCAAGCACGACTACATCCGTGAGCACGGTTGCGATCACCCCATCGACTACCGCTCCCAGGATTACGTCGAAGAGATCCGCAAGCTCACCAAAGGACGCGGGGTCGATCTGGTGCTCGACGCCCTCGGCGGTGGGGATTGGACCAAGGGCTACGACATCCTGGCGCCTGCTGGGCTACTGATTGCGTTCGGGCTCGCCAACGCCAACACCGGGAGCGGAAGTCGCAGCCTGTTTCACGTTCTCGGGCAACTCGCGCGCGTGCCTCGCTTCAACCCGATGAAGCTGATGGATCACAATCGCGGTGTGGCCGGAGTGAACATGGGGCATCTGTTCGGCGAGGTCGCGCTGCTCAGTGAAGAGATGGGCGAGATTGTCGAGCTGTATCGCCGCGGACAGATCCGACCCCACGTTTGCAAGAGCTTCCCGTTTTCCCGGGCCGCCGAGGCTCACGCGGAGCTCGAGCAGGGCAGGAACGTCGGGAAGGTTCTGCTGACTCCGGACTGAATCTCAGGGAAGCGCCGGACACTGACCGTTGGTCGGCGTGCTGCATTGAAGCGGGCAGCCAAAGGCTCCACAGCCGGGGCAACACTTGAGCGCGCTCTGGCAATCGGTGTCGACGCCACACGGGGCGCCAACCAGACCATTGCCCTCGACGCACACCAAGTTGCCGGTGATGTCGAAGCCCCAGAGGTTGGCTTGGCACTCGTTGCAGTACGCCTTGCCGTCACAACCGCAGACTGGCGAGCAGGTGGTCGAGCAATTCGAGTCGGGAAGCTTGCACTCGCCGACCGCATCGCCGAGCCCGCAACCGTCGCCCGGGAAGTCGCACCACTTGCCGGATTCACACACGATGCCGGCCTTACCGCCGCACGTGTCGCCGCCAGTGCCAGCGGCTCCAGCACTTCCGCCGCTGCTTGCGCCAGCGATGCCGCCCGAACCGGCAACGCCACCACTGCCTCCCGTGGCGCCCGTGCCGGTCGCTCCCGTTCCGCCGGTCGCTCCCGTTCCGCCAGTGGCTCCCGTTCCTCCAGTGGCTCCCGTAGCTCCCGTGCCTCCGGCGGCGCCCGTTCCGCTGCCCCCGGTGGCACCCGTCTTGGAATCACTGCCGCACGCGGATGTGAGGACAATCAAGCCGCCGATGGATGCGATGACCCAAACCACTCGATGAGCTCTCATGGGGCTGTCTTACTCCGAAAACACATCGAAATCCCGCTTGCGATGCATGACCCGCTCACTGTCCGGTAGCGAGCAGTCGTTCGAGCTGACCCGCCCAGTGCCGAGCACGCTGGGCGCTCGAGTGTCCCCGCATCCCCAGGGGCACGATTTCCCCCGTCGTCAGGTGAAATGCCGGCCGATACACCGGCCTCGTGGTTCCCGCCTCGGATCCGCTCACCAGCACCTCGACGATGTCGTCCCGAGCGAAGCTCTGCATTTGCCACGCTCCGAAGAAGAACTGCTGGCTCGCAGCGTCGACGCGACCCGTCTCTGGGTCGAACCTCACGCGAGTGCGACCCGACGCGGCCCACACGATGAACATTGCAAATGCCACGAGCGCCCAGGTGGAAGACAGCCCGCTCCACTCGGTGCGATAGCTCAACGTCCTCGCTTCTCCCTGCTGCAAACCTTCACGAAACCGAGCCAGCTCGCCGGGCTCGGGTCGTCGGGAAGCGCACACCGAAAACAGCGATCTCTGGCCGGTTCGGATGCTCGCTTTCAAATGAAAGCAGCGGGTACTGCCGCCGGTGGTGCGCCCGAGGAAGACTTTCACGTCACGGAGTGTTGGGGGCTCGGATGGATTCGTCAGACGCTCCAGGGCGGTCTGCTCCGGTGCCGAGACGTGAACCGTCTCCGATTCTTTCTCTCCCCAAATGAACGCTCGGTCGTGATGCAATCGAGCGCGGGCAGAGGGTCCGGAATGCATCGCGCCTGGAACGACCTCGGTGTCTTGACCAGGGCGACCGCGAAGCACGATACCAAGCTCGCGAAGAGCGCCGCGTAGCTCATCCGCGCGTGAAAGAACGCTACCCGGCGCGCAGGTCTCGGCGCCCCTGGACGGGGAGCTTCGCGGTACGGGGTGTCCTCGGACAACGCGACCGAGCATACGCTACGGGCGGCCGAGGGAGCGCCAACGCGACAGCGGGATCGGCTCGCCGGTCAGGCCGGAAACGGCCACCACTCGCTTCGCTTCGGCATCCACGTGGAAGGTGTAGCGGCGACTGGAGTGCGAGTCTGGGACGGCTTCGCCCACGTAAACCAGCCAAACGCAGGCCGCATTGCAATCCGCGTCCGGAAACGAATCGACGAAGCTCAAGCAGCCACGTCCTTGGGCAACGACGGTCTTGCAATACGTCTTCACCTCGGGAAGCGCGACGACGAGAGAGATCACGCGCGCTTCGGCATCCAGATGCGTGCGGTATTCGAGCGGTTTCCAGCGCATGCCGCGCCCGTCGTCCGGCTCGAACCTCTGATCGCTCGACGTTGGTTCGACGAACAGCGTGCCGGTCAGCTCATCCTTCGACTGCACCGCGAACACGCAGCGACAGTCACCCCCGGCGCAGCGCGGGTCGGGCTCCTCCGATGTGAGCTTCGCGTCGGGAAACCCCGCGGACTGGAAATCACTCTCCGCTCGCGAAAGCATGTCGGTGCACGTGAGAACCGGCCCGGCATCGGGGGCATCGGCGGCCTCCTCTTCCTCGACCGGCGGCGGGACGCTCGAAGTGGGCTCGACGAGCGGTGGGGCGGGAGGCGGAGGCGCGCAAGCCACCGCACCCAGGAGCAGCACCATTTGCAGCGGACGCATGGGGTGATTCAGTGCTTCCCGCCGTCGAGAAACTCGTCGGGCGCTTTTTCGAAACGGTCCCGACAAGAGTCGGAGCAAAAGTAGAACGAATGCCCTGCATGCGTCGCGCGCGGGGTCTCGTCGGTGACCTTCACTTCCATCGAGCATACCGGATCGATCGCGAGGCTTGGCTCGGCAGCGGTCGCGCTCGGCCTCGGGCTCGAAGCCGGAGTGGGAGCCCCTGACCCTGCATCGCCTGTGGCCGGGAGAGCCATCACGTAGGCAACCAGGTTTGCGATCTCACGATCTTCGAGCTGTCCGTCGTAGCTCGGCATCAGCTTCGTGAACCCGGCGACCATCTTTGCGCCAGGCTCCAGGATCGACTCCCGCACGTAGGCGGCGTCCGCGACAGCCGTTTTGTCGCCTTGGAGTGAAATCTGCCGACCCGCGATGCCATCCAGCGCTGGAGCGAGCGCCGGGCGCTCGTGACACGCTCCACAGCCGAGCTCCCGGTAGATCTCTTCCCCGCTCAGGTTTGCGTTCACTGCTCGGGGCTGGGTCGACTCCCCGAGCAGCTCGTTCGTATCGTGAACGAGCCGTTGAAGCGCCGCTCCGTCCTCGCTGTTGTATACGCCACGCACCGAGCCCTCTCGATCGACCAAGAAGAACATGCTCGTGTGCACGATGGGGTTGTCGACACTGTCGCTCTTTTCGAGCGCGACCCGCATGCCCCGGGAGATCTCGGCGAGCGGACCGGCCTCGGTACGGAGCAGTGCCCAGCGCGTCTCCTTCGGACGCCACTGTCCTGCGTATTTCGCCAGCGCCTGTTCGGTGTCGTGCTCGGGATCGACCGAGAAGGAGACGAAGCGAAGGCGTTCGTCGGTGAGTTTGCGCTGAAGCACCGCCATGCGGGCCGTGATGCGCGGACACACCGTCGTACATTGGGTGAAGATGAAGTCGGCGATCCAAACCTTGCCAGCGAGATCCGCGTTCCCGAGCTTCTTCTCGTGCTGATCGGGGAACGAGAAGCTCGGCGCTTTCCAGAGCACAGGCAGTGCGTCCGCGGATGAGCGAGGCCCGGACGCGTACTTGTCGGCGGCGAAATCGGGGTCGTGCCGGGAGAGGCCTCGCATCACGATCGCCAGGACGACGCAGACACCTGCGGCTAGAGCCAGGACGAACAGCAGAACGGCGCGCCGTTTCAAATCATCGGCACGCCTAGCGCTCGGCGGGGACATCGTCAACTCTCGGGGCCATCACGATGGGCGCGCCAGCTCGCTCTGCTTGTCGCGCGGGGTCGCGACATGCAGGCGTTTCCTCACCAACGCTTCGATCTCGGGGCCATGAGCGCTATCGAGGGCAAACACGGTGATGTCGAGCTCGTCGGCGTCCGGCGTGATTTCCGGCTCCCGCACGAACGCCGACCAGTGGCAGAGCATGGCCGCCTCGGCGATGCGCTCGCGAACATCGGCGAAAGCGAGCTTGGGGGGAGCTTTGATGCGAAAGCGGTGGGGGCACACGCCACCCAGGGAGCGCGTTCGAATGACGGCGTCGCGGGCGATGCTGGCGTACGGAATGATGGCTTCGTCGCCGCCGGTGGTTTCGATCGACAGCACTCGATAACCCATGGAGGTGATTCGACCGGTCAGGTCTCCGATGCGAACGTAGTCGCCGGTTTGACAAACTCGGCTGGAGCGGAGCGCGACGCCCGCCAGAAAATCTCGCATCGACGGCCAAGCCGCGCCCACGAAGCCCGCCACGACGAGCGCGAGTACCAGGGGCGAGTAAGCCGGATGGGAGCGAAACAGCGTGCGAGCGGCGAGCAGGACGTAGCCGAGCGCGACGACGGTGGCGATGACGGGCGTCGCGCGCGAAATCTGGGAGCGCCGTTCCTTGCTGGTTGGCAGAAGAGACACCCCCCAGTGAGCTCCCCAGACAAGCGCCGCCAGCAGAGCGCCGAAGAGCGCCAGGATCACCAGATCGAAAGCGAGAGCTGCGATGTCGCCGGTCATGCGATGAGCCCTCGCTTGGCGAAGCGATCGAGCAGTATGTGCTGCACGAACGGATTGAGCTCGAGAACGCGCTGCCGGCTCTCCACCACGAGCCCGAGACGCGAGAGGGTATCGAGGTCCCGGCGCAGCGCCCCTTCGTCCGAGGGGCTGACGTGAGCCAGGCGCGACAGACTCACCTGCTTGTGGAGCAAGATCTGTAGCAAAAGCGCGACCCATTCTGGCTTCATGTCGTCCAAAACGTGCCAGCGCTCCTGATGCGGGGCTCGCATCGTGAGCGTGTCCCCCGAGACGCGGTCGACGTGGGTGATCCATGCGCGCAACGCCGCGCCGATCTGTCCGCCCGAGTAGTCGAAGTAGCTGGAAAAGAGTCGCGCCAGTCGGACGTCGCCGAGCTCGCCTTCGGAGCGAGCCCCGAGAGTGTACTTCACCCCCGTGGAGCCATGCCGCAACGTGACGATGGCTTTCAGTGCCTCCGCCGACATCGGACGACACTCGAGCATGCACAGGGCGTGGTCTGCCAAGGGGCGGAATCGATTCATCAGTTGGAAGGACTGACGGCTGGCCACGATCAAGAAGAGACAGCGGCGCCCGTGGCGCTCGATGAGATCGATCAAGAGGTCGATCACCCCAAAGCCTTCGATCGAGCGCTCCCACCAGAGCTCGAGATCGTCGACGACGATCACCGAGCCGTCCGGCAAGCGGTCGACGACGGCGCTGGGGCTTCCGCTACTCTCGGTCGCTCGCTCGAGCGCCTCTTGAAAGGCGAAGGGGTCGGCACACCCTCCTGGTCGTGGGTGTACGCGCACGATCCGACGTTTGTCGCAAAGCTCGCTCACGATGCGTTGGGAAAGTGCCGTCTTGCCGGACCCGCGCTCCCCCGTCACGAAGATCGCGCCGTCGGCTCCCCGCTCGAAGCTCCCGATCGCCCGTTTGGCCTTGGCGAGCTCCGCCTTTCGCCCCACCCAAAACGATTCGCCAAGGGCGGATTGCCCGAAGAAGAGCTGCCGATAGTAAAACGGCAGCTCACTCAACACTTCGGGCCGTGGAGTGTTCTCGCTGACGAGTGACACCACGCGATCCCCAAGCTCGGTGCTGGCCCCCGCTTCGCGCTCGAGCTGTCGAGCCAGAAGCTGACCGGCACTTCTGCGATAGATGAGGTCGACCAGCACGCGTCGGCCGAGAACGAGGCCCCGACGCAGGAGCCCCCGCGCTCCCGAGACCGCAATGCGACCTTGATGCAAGCGAATGTGCTGCTCGAGATTCGCCGCGGTGCTGCCGAGATCGTACGCGTTGGTCCCGTCGAGCACTGCTCCGAGTCGCTCGTCGATGTGCTCGCCCAAAGCGGGCACGATGGCTTCGAGCTCCGCTGCTTCTGCCTGAATGCGCTCCAGGCCGTTGTCGACGACCTGACAGAGCTGCTCCCGCGCCTGCTTCTTCTCGTCGCCCTCACCCGCTTCGAGCTCACCGATCTGAAAGGACACCAATCGAAGAACGTCCTGCGCCACACCCGCGGCGCGTTGCTCCGCCTTGGGAACTCGCTCGAGCTCCTCCTGGACTCGACCGATCAGCTCGGCCTCGACCAAGAATTGCACCAACCTCCTCACCGGAAGCTCCGTGAGCTCCACCGCGTCGCTCTTGCCCTCTTCCAGTGCCTGGACCGAGTCTTCGGTCAGCGTCTGGACCGACTCGGGGATCGAGCCGATGATTTCCCCGGTTTCACGAATCAGTCCATCGATGAAGGGCTTGGGATCGAAGCGCTTTCGGAAGTCGACGTGGACGCGGAGGGCGACCTTCTGCTGACCGCTCAGGGCAACGTCTTGCGACAGCTTGCCGAGCGCGCCCTCGAGCTCGTGGATTTGGCTGAGCACTCCACTCTTGACGTCGAGCGTGATGGCGTCGCGTTCGCGGGAAGTCAGCGCCGCCAGTCGGTGCTGGAAGCTCGAAAGCCGAAGAGCCAGCGTGGCGAGGCTGAGTAGTTGGCGCTGATTCTGGAGCCAGCGCTCCGGGATTTCGCGCAGCTCGCTCTGGAGCACCTGAGCGTGCTTGGGCACGGAGCGCACGCTCTTCACGAAGGGTCGCACATCGAGGCGCTCGATGTCCCGCGCGTAGCTTTCTGCTAGCTCGAGGGACGTAACGAGCATCGACCATTGCTGGCGGCCGACTCGCTGCTTGCTGTGTTGCACCAGATCCTCGAGCCTGGCCAGGAGCTTTTCCTTCTGCTCTTCGACGGCCGCGCCCACGGTCTCGGATTCGTGATCCACCTTGGATGAATTGAGGATCTTGCCCAAATGGATGGCGAGTTGATGCGTGTCGGTTTCCAGCTGGCGGACGGCACCCTTCAGAACCTCGCGCACGGCGGCGTAAAAGTAGTGGTCGCGCAAACGTCCTACGGGAACTCGGTAGCGCACCTCGTCGGTGCGGCGGATCCACGCGCCGAAGCGTCGCCAGCGTTTGAAGCTCTGCAGGTACTCGGAGTCTCCTTCAGCGGCCGCGAAGTCCTTGCGACTTCGATGAATCACCAGATCGCGATCCTTCGCGCGCTCGTCGGAGCGCCCGTGCTCCAGGAACGCATCGATCCGTTCCGCCAAGATGCCCTGCTGCTCGGGAAGATGCGTCTGTTCGAACTCCTCGAGAGCCTGGGTGCACTCGAGCAAGAAGCTGCTCTGCGCTCGGTTTTGCGCATTCTTCATGCGCCGGGGATTGGCACTCTGAGCCGCCTTCGCGAGCTCATCGTAATAGCGCTCGGCGCTCGCAATCACCCCGCGCACGAGCTCGACGTGTCGAGCGTGAACGCGCTTGATGCAGTCTTCGTGAAACCGGGTGACCCATCGCTGATGATCAGCAGCAAATGCCGTGACCTCCCGAGCGAGATCCGGCGTCTCGGGCAAAGTGAGCTCGGGCAAGCTGACGCCACCTTCCGCGTCGGTCGGTGGAAGAAACGAGACCGCCGCTTCGCGACTCACGGTCAGCGTTTCTCGAAACACCGAAGAAGCCCGGATGAACAGCACGTGGTTCAACGTCTGTTCGAGCTTGTCCGCGCGCTCCTGGAACTTCGGATCGACCTGACCCGCTTCGTTCGGTAGACCGAGAATCACCAACGCGGCGTCGAGCGACTCGTCCACGATGCGCTGCTCGAGATCCCGATCCTCGAGCGCGTCGTTGATGATGCGAATCGAAGCATCGAATCGCGCGTCGACCAACATGCGGCGCGTGATGGTTCGCAAGTGGTCGTTCATCGAGCTGTCGGTCGAGAGCAAGATGAAGCGCACGGAAGCCCGCTCCCACTCGTCGACGCGACTGATGAAGCGCAAGAGCGCCAAGCTCAGGCTCAGATTTCCGGCGTCGGGACGCCACCAGACGTCGATGCGCGGCTCCTTGTGCTTCTCGACCGTCTCCTCGGCGAACAAGAGCAAGTTGAGGTCCATCTCCGCCGCAGCATCGACCAGCTGGGCGAAGCGTTCCGGATCGTGGCGGTGTGCCGACCACGGCAAGAGCACGGTGTTGGGCTCCAGGGCGGCAAAGCCGTGATAGCGGCACACATTCTCCACCGTCGCATAGCGGTCGCGCGTGGCGATGCTCCGGGTGAACATCCCCAATCTCGATTCGGTGTCCGTCTTCGGCGGTGGCTCCGGGTTCTCGTCGGGATCGTACAGACTGAAGTCCGTCACGATCCCGTTCTCGGCGATGAGCGCGGTGGCGATGCGATGCAGCGCATCACGAGATGGCGAATCCGGCGAACGGAACAGCAGGATGTTCGGCCGCCAATTCCGTTTCTGTTCGCTCTCGTGGCGGAGGCGTGACAGTCCAGAGCGGATCAGCGTGGACCAGATCCCGGCCCAGGCGTCGCCGGCGTCGAGGGCCAGCTGCTTGCGCTTCAGGTAAGCGAAGAGCGCGACCATGATCAGAATGGCGCCAGCCATCGCCACGATGTCGAGCTGAATCATCACCAAGATGCAGGTGATGGCGCCGACGATGCTCACGCTTCTGCGGAATGCGGAACGCGGGACGGAAGTCGGGGCTGGCCCAGCTCTCGATGGCGCAGCTCATGTTCAGGAAGCCGTACATTGCGAGAAAGACCATCGAGACGATGCGGGCGATGGCATCCAGCTCCGCGATCAAGATGCCGCCCTCGGCGATCGCGAAGGCGAGCACGAGCGCGTTGCGGGGCTCGTTGGTCTTGCCATATCCCCGGGCAAACCAGCGGGGAGTGATGCGATCACTGCTGAGCGCCTGGAGGATCCGTGGCGCGCCCATGATGCTGCCGAGGGCGCTCGAGAGCGTGGCTCCCCAGATGCCGGCCACGACGAGTACCGGAATCCACGCGGTCTTCACCAGGATGTCCGGCTCGTCGACCAAGAGCTGGGCGGGGACGCGCTTGGCCAAGAACACCGCAAGCCCGACGTACACGGCCATACCAGCGGCAATCGCGAGCATCGTGCCGCGAGGGATCGATTGCTTCGGGTTGCGCAGATCGCCGGACATGTTGACCCCGGCGGTGAAGCCGGTGACCGCCGGAAAGAAGATGCCAAACAGCACGGCCATCGACGGCGCGCCCGGGTGCACGCCGAGGTTTTCCACCGGTGCGCTGGAAGCTGGCGAACCCAGGAAGATCGATCCCAGCGACAGCGCGATCAATCCCAGGATCACGTATTGCGTCTTGATCGCGAACGCCGTGCTGATCAGCGTCACGGCAGTGATCAGCAAGATCGTGGCTGTCCCGCAAATGCGGATCGCGGTCGGTGTGCGTTCGATGTTGAAGGAGCTGAGGAAGCTTTCGGAAAAACCGATCACGTACAGGCTGACGCTGAACGCGAGCCCGAGAAACAGCGTGACGCCCAACGTCCCGCCGATGGGCAGGCCCAGGCTTCGCGAGACGATGTAGTACGGTCCTCCGGCACCGACCTTTTTGTCGGTCGCGATGGACGAGATGCTGAGCCCCGTGCTGATGCTGATGACGTGGGAGACGAGGATGATGCCGAGGCCCGCGTACAACCCTGCACTGCCGACCACCCAGGGCAGTCGGAGATACATGATCACGCCGAGGATCGTCAGGATGCTCGGAGTGAAGACGCCGCTGAAGGTGCCGAATTTGCCGTCCTTGGCCACCGGCCCTCGGCAAAAAGCTTAGCGGATCCGCGGGCTAGCCGTCGATCACTTCGCGAGGAGCACGATAGCGACCCCATCGCTGGTCTTCCGGGTCCAATAGATGCCCTTTTCGTCCACGCTGAGCTCCGCTGCGCCCGCTTGCGCTCGTGCAAGAAGCTCGGGCTCGGGCGCAGTGGTCGTCGGCTGCGGTTTCTTCACCCGCAAGACATCGGCGTCCGGTTCCCCTTCGAGCCAGTACACGTAGTCCGCGTCGAACGAAAGCTCGCGCGTGGGCTTGCCGTGCTTGGCGATCTGTCGAGCCTTGCCGCTCTTGCGATCGAGCGCCATCACGCGCACGTCTTGGACCCAGTACACATAGCTGGCATCGACGGTGATGCTCTCTGCACACTTCACGCGATACCGGTGCTGCTTGCACACGCTGCCCTTGCACTCGAGCGCTGTCAGCGGTCCAGCCGGTGCGCAAAAGAGCTGACCGTTTTCGTCTCCCGCAAACGCAGCGAGGGTGGTCTTGCAATCGCTCGGCGTAGGAGCTCCTGACAGAAGGCTCGCGTCGAGCGGGGCGGTGGTCACGCTGTTTGGCTTCGTCAGCGGACCGATGGGAGAGCCTGCGGGAACGGCCCACCACGAGACTCGGGAATGAGTGGCGTCCACGACGAGGGGGCTCGGCTTGGGTAATGGTCCGGCGACCTGCTTGGGCGTGGGTTTGTCGTTAGCGAGTGAAATGGCCCACACAGCTGCTGGCTTGTCGGTCGTCCAGACCACGATGTCTTTGCCCATCGCAACGGAAACCACGCCCGGTGCGGGAACGAGCACGCTGGGCGCGCCGCCATCGACGCTGCTTTTCAGCTGTTTCTGATCGCGATCCCAAAACACGAGGCGACCACCTGCCGAAACCAGGTGCTCCGCACTCTGGACGCTCGCAACGATTTTGGGCGTGCACAGCCCGTCCTCACAGCGACCATCTCGGCAAACAAATCCACAGCGACCGCAATGCTTGGCGTTGTCCAGAAGCTTCGTCTCGCAGCCGCTCTCCGATTTGCCGTCGCAATCGCCAAAGCCGGGCGCGCATACCACCTCGCAACTCCCGTTCACGCAGCCGGCGCGCTTCGTGCCGATGGGATCGCAGGTCTTGCCGCACTCGCCACAGTTTCGCGTGTCGGACTCCACGTCGATCTCGCAACCGTCGGCAGCATTCGCGTTGCAATCGCGGTGGCTGGTCTGGACGCAGGAAACGATCTTGCACTGGCCATCCGTGCAAAGCGCTCGCGCATTGCCGGCAGCGCATTTCTTGCCGCAGCCTCCGCAGTGCCCGTCATCCGATCCCAGATCGGTTTCACAGGCGTCGTAGGCCAGCTGATTGCAGTCACCACGGTCGGCGGGACAGCT
Organism: uncultured delta proteobacterium; assembly: GCA_963781505.1. GTDB lineage: Bacteria > Myxococcota_A > Polyangia > Polyangiales > Polyangiaceae > JADJKB01. The sequence goes on from CAWAHB010000026.1 coordinate 83,798, forward strand.
GAGTGGCCAAGGCAGGAAGCGCGCCAGGACACCGAGAACGCCCAACACGAACACCAGACCCGCCAGGAGCCAACCGATGATCCGGACTCCCCGGCGCGGCGCGCGGGCAGGCGGAGGAATGGAATCGACGACCACCTGCATCTCGGGCGGGGGCTCGAATTTCGGCGGCGCCGCCGATGGGACGACGGGAGCGCGAGCAGCTTCGCGGAGTGCCTCCCACCACTCTCGGGTGGAGGATGGCCGCTCGAACTGATCGACCGCCAGGGCCTGAGCAAAGAGCGCCTCTGCGGGATCGCTCACCTGTGCCCCACGATTCCGCGGCGTGGGGCGGAGGTTGGGATCCGAGGTGGACATCATCTGCGCCTCGGGCGTGGCGCCGCGGAGCGGAAGCTCGAGCGTGAGCGCCTCCACCACCGTGAGCGCCAGCGTGTAGAGGTCGGTCATTTCCGAGAGGTCGCCGTATTTCTCGCGATCGTAATGCTCGGGCGCCGAATAGTCGGGGCTCCGCGCCAGCAGCGTGCCGGCCACACGCTGGATCGTCAGGTTCGTCTTGGCCACGTCCTTGGCAAAGCCGAAGTCGATGAGCTTCGCGTGAATCGTGCCGTCGGCCTTCTCTTCCAAGAAGATGTTTCGTGGATTCACGTCGCGATGAACGATGCCGTTCGAGTGGGCGTAGTCCAATGCACGGGCGATGGGGTCGAGGAGCTCCACGATCTCCAAGAGCCCGAACGGCGGCTCGCCATGCTCACTTCGAAGATCGATCGCTTCTGCAAGAGTCTTCCCGCGGAGCCAGTCGACCACCATGTACGGTCGTTCGCGGCCATCGCTCGGACACACTGTCTTTCCGAGGTCGTGCGCTCGCAGAATGTCCTCGGAGCGAAGTTGGCTCAGGATCTGGGCTTCGCGCATGAAGAGTTGCTCGAGGGTCGAGCGCGCTTCATCGCTGGCCACCTCGGGAGTGAGCACTTTGATCGCAACTTCGTTGTGCAGCGTCTCGTGCTCACCGCGATAGATGATCGCGACGCCACCAACGGTCGAGACCTCGAGAACGACGTAAGGCCCAAGCCGCTCGCCGGCGAGCTTCAATACGTCCTTCTGAGGTTCAGGCTCGGGCATGGAGCGGCCGCCGCCGCGCTACTTTCGAGGGATTTGCGTGGGGGTCAAGCAGAGGATTCGTGCCGCCGTGTTTCCGGCCGGGAGCCTCACTCTACGCCGAGCGCTTCGAGCACTCCCGCCGCACGCTCGGCGACTGCGATACGAGCTTCGGAAAACCGGCCATCCTGTCGCATCGGAGCCAGTGCGTTGCAGCGATTGAGCCACGCGATGTCGACGAGCCCCGAATCGACCGCACGTGAGAGCCAGCCGAACGCATCGTCGAGTCGACCGAGATGCGTCGTGAGCTCCGTCAGGATCTGATAGAGGAGGGTAGCGAAGCGCGAAGCGCCTCGAGCTCGGTTGGCGAGAGTGCTGAGCTCCACGATGGCTTCGTCCTGTTGTTCGCCCCGCGCGACGCTCTGCGCCAACATCACCAGGCGCCACGGCGACGACGGGGATGCGTTCTCGGGGACCGAGACGTTCGACAGGCTTTCGAGAAACTCCGGCGACCACAGCGCCATACGGGCGCGCGCGACTGCGTCCCCCTGGTAGTCGGGCATACCAATCGCCGCGTCGAGGAGCTCGACAGCGCGGTCCACGTTGCCAAGGAGCGCGTGAGCTCGAATGAGCTCGAGTCGCGCGGGTCGTAGGGTGGAGTCCACCTGGAGAGCCGCCTCCAATCGCTCGATCGCGAGCTCCGGCCGACCCGCCTCGAGCAAAAGCCGGCCGCAAAGCGCCAGAGCTTCCCCGTGCGATGGGGCACGCGAGAGCGCCCGTCGACAGCACTCGGCTGCCGAGCGCCCGTCGTGATCCATGAGATGCACCATCGCCAGGGCGAGCAGCGCCTCGGGATCGTCGGGCGCGACCTCCGTGGCGCGGCGGGCCAGGCTGCGGGCCCTTTCCGCGGTATCCGTTGGTGCAGTTCCCTGAAAGAACCAGGCCCGAGCGCAGGCTCGCGCATACCCACTCAGGATCTTCACGTCGTGCGGAGCTCGCTCGTGGGCGGCGTGGTAGAGCTCGATGGCCTTCATCAAGCGATCCGCGCCCAGTTGATGAGCTTCCGCGCGTGCTCGCAAATAGAGATCGATCGCAACTGCGTCAGTGGGCGCGACGTAAACCCCTTGCGCCGCGCGAACGGTCAACGCTTCGGCAATGGCACGCGCCGTCTCGTCACTGACCACCAGCAGATCGTTGGCCGGGCGATCGAAACGCTTTGCCCAGAGCTGGAAACCGTCCTCGACGCTGGTCAACCTTGCCGTCAGCCGAACCTGCTCGCCAGCCCGCCGTACCGAGCCTTCCACCACGACTTCGACTTGGAGCTCGCGGCCGATCTGCCGCGGGTCGGCATCGACTCCCTTGTAACGGAGGATGGCCCCTCGGGGCCGAACCCGAAGCCCCGGGGTCATGCTGAGAGTGTCGATGAGCTCGTCGGTGAGAGCGTCGGCCACGTAGTCGTCTTCGGGCGCTCCCAGATTTCGGAACGGCAGCACCGCGACCGTCTTGTCCGCGCGACCCGTGTCCATCGTGCTCCGCGGTGGGAGCGTTGGAGTCGGCGACTGGGACCCCTGGGCCAGCGTGGGTGTTGCCCGTGCGAGCGCTTGGGCGACATCCGATGGATCCACGAACCGTTGCTCCGGCTCCCGCGCCATGCAGCGAAGCACGACCTCGCCCACCAACGCCGGAAGATCGGATCGCAGGCTGCATGGATTGGGTGCGTCGGTGTACAGACGTGCCGCTGCAAGCGCCAAGGCGGAATCCCCCTTCCAAGGCAGTTCACCGGTCAGGAGCTCGAACAGCATCACACCGAGTGCATAGATATCCGCGCGCCCATCGATATCCGGCCGCGCTTCGATTTGCTCCGGCGCCATGTAGGCCGGAGTTCCCACGATGCCCCCGAGGGTGTGCTTGCCGGCATCGCCGAGAGGTTCACGAGCAATCCCGAAGTCCGTGATGACGACCCGACCGTCGCGCGCGATCATCACGTTGTCGGGCTTCAGATCCCGATGCACGACCCCGGCGCGGTGTGCAGCCGAGAGCCCGGCACACACGTGAGTCGCAATGTCGAGCACGCGCGGAACCGGCATTCTCACGTTTCTGCGTAGGATCTCCGTGAGCGAGTGACCATCGATGAACTCCATGGTCAAGAAGCGCGTCCCGTCATGATCGCCAATGTCGTACATACGAGCGACGTTTGGATGTGTCACGCGCCGCGCGAGCTTCACCTCTCGTCGAAAGCGCTCGATGAAAGCGGGGCTCCCGAGCTCGGGCTTGAGCACCTTGAGCGCAACCGTCTCTTCGAGCTCGATGTCATTGGCTCGATATACGGTGCCCATCCCACCCCGACCCACGAGTCCCAAGATTCTGGTATCGCCCCGCGAGCAGCTCCGGAGCAGCCGTGGGCGTCGACTTGTGATCCGTGGCTGGCCCTTCGCTGGCGACGACCGCCAACGTTTCCTTCGTGCTGAAGTCCTCGTGATTTTTCTTGGACGCCAAGTGCTTCCCCCAGCGCTTCGCGGGCGAGGTGCACGACTATACGCGAGCACATGCTATCGTGCTCGTTGGTCGACCAGCGAGGAGGACCGTGAGAACATCGGGATTGCCAGTGTGCTGTCTGTTGCTCGCCCTCTCTGGGTGCGGCTCCGACGACAAGGCAGAGGGATCCGGCGGAGCCGGCGGACAAGCCGGATCGGGAGGCGCGACCGGAGGGAGTGGAGGGAGCACCGGAGGGGCGGCGGGCGGCGGGGGTGCAGCTGGGTCAGGAGGCTCGCTGGGTGGCGAAATCGGGCCCAATGCCGCCGAGTGCCAGCTTGCGACACCTCCCGCGGATCCCGTGTGCGAGGCGGGCGCGGGTGCCAGCTGTTTCTACGTGGACCCAAGCGCCGGCGACGACCCCACAGGCGACGGTAGCTACGCGAAGCCCTGGCGCACTCTCGCGAATGTCGTCACCTACTACGGCACGCCCGGCGAACAGGGCAGTACGCCAAAGCCTTCGACTGCGATCGATCTCCAACCCGGCGACTTCGTATACCTGCTCGATGGAACGCTTTCCGATCTCTATAACTACCAGGGGCAGACGCAGATCGCGCGCTTCCGGACCAAGAACGGCTCGGATTCGGCTCGCTTCCACTTGAAGGCCTACCCGGGTCGAAAGCCAGTGTTCGATCCCGGAGGCAGTGCCCCGGCAATCGTCCTCGCCCAGTCGAGCTACTGGGAGATCTCGGGCATCGAGATCGCCAATGCCTATGGCACCGGTCTGCGCATCGAAGAGACGGACCAGGTCTCCGTGTCCCACATGCACATCCACGACACGGACGGCGTCGACAACAACAACATTGCCGGCTTGTACTTGGTCGGCGCCGAGAACGTGGACGTCTCCTGCAGCCTGCTTCACGACAACTACGACCGGGAAAATGCAGACACCGGCGGCACTGCCACCGAGAACAGCAGCAATGTGGTCGCGTTCGGAGGTGGCAACATCCGCATTCACCACAATCGGGTCTACCAATCCCCCGCGCCGAGCTCGGACAAGACCGGCGGCTGCATCAAATACAAGCACGCTGCCTCGGTGGCCGATGGCAGCTTCGAGGTCGACCACAACGACATCTCGAGCTGCAAGTTCTTCGGAGTGGGGAGCGGCACTCAGCACACACACGTGCACCACAACCTGATCTACGGCGGCTCGAGCCTGGTCAGCCGGGATTTCGGCGGTCCGACTCATCAGACGGACCAACACTTCGATCACAACACCATCTATATGGCCGGCGGGCTCGGAATGAATCCCACCGACGACTGGGTCGACGCGACCTTCGACGATCCAAAGGACATCCAATTTTCGAGCAACATCGTGGTCCACGATCTCGCGAAGCCCAGCCAGGAGAATGGGATCATCGTGATCGGCACGTATGGCCCCGATGCGCTGTACGACAAGACGCTCCCGGAGCTCTCGTTCACTTCCAACTGTTATTTCAATCCGAGTGGACCTCTTTCCTTCGCGCTGTTCGCTGCGAACGGCGGCAATTACGGATCGAAGGGCAACCAGTATGCCCTGAGTGATTGGCAAGGACTCGGATTCGACACCGATTCGGTGAACGCCGACCCCATGCTCGTCGATCCAGCAGGCGGAGACTTCACGCTCCAGGCCGGAAGCCCCTGCACGAGTATGGGCGCCTACGCCCCGTAGCCCTGCTCACTCTTCGCCCTGACCGAGATCCAAAACCACTTTCCCAGTCCCCGCATCGAGAACCACGAGGTACTGACCCACGGCGACGTACACGCGCTGGTCGGTCGCGCTCAGGCTCAGATCTGCCCCGGGGCGTCGACGGGCACGCGCCAGACCTCGCGCCCGGTCTTCGCGTCGAGTGCGACCACGGAATTTTTTCCGGGCGTAGCCTGGAAATAACCCAAGAATATTCGCCCTTTGGCGATGTCCAGCGCCCTTGCGTCCCCCGCGGTCAGGGACTGCTTGTCGAGGGGCACGCTCCATGTCGGATCATTTTTCCCCGGCACGTAGCCGTGCACGACCACGCTCTTGGACGCGTCCACCGAGATGGCCGCGATGTCCGAGCCGTCCTGCGCCGCGAACTGCAGGGTGTTCGGGGCCGTCAGACCCGCCGTGTCCAGAAAACGCGATCGAGCCATCGTGCGGCTGCAAGGCTGGCGTCCCGCCAGGGGCTCGACGTGACGTGTCGCGAGATCGACTCTGAGATTCTCTTCCGCCAGCGACGTGGCCACGATGAGAGGCGACCCGACGGTCGGGCCGGCGCATACCAAACGGCCTGAAGGCAGCGCCACGTCTCCCACCTTCTTTCCGTCCTTGAGCCCGAGAACGACCCCCTTGCCCTGCTGATTGATCAGAATCAGATCGTTCTGTCTTCCAAACTGAGGCTGACCCCCTCCCATGGGTCGGTAGAGCTGCGAAAGCGGACCGATCCGCCACAGGATCTTTCCGTCCTTCCCGTTGAACGCGCCGAAGTAGATCCCACCGGGTCCCTTGCCGGCATACATGCCGACCACGTCCTCGACTCCGTCGCCGTTCACGTCCACGCCGATCGCGGCATCGCCATCCCACTTCGTGACGATGTAGGCGTCGTCCGGCATTCCTCCGCTAGCAACGCGGATCTTCTCACCGACCCAGTACGCCCCCATTCCGAGGAGCAATAAACCCACGAACCCGAAGGTGAGAACGAGGACCTCCGCGCCCTGCGGGACGCCGAGCTTGCGCAAGAACTTGGTGGACCAACTCTTGTCGGACATGCGGCGACAGTACTCGTCCCCTGAACGAAATTGCTGCCAATTCACGCTGAATCTGGCCTGTGGTAGGCTTTTCGATTGGAGGTGGCTTGATGGCTCATCGACTCTTTCGGTTTCTTTTCACATCGGCAGTGATCTCCTCGGCGGCCCTCATCGGCTGTGGGAGTGACGACAGCGGCGGCGGCTCGGGCGGCTCGGGCGGCTCGGGTGCCGGCAACACCGGCGGCTCGGGTGGCGGCAACACTGGCGGCTCGGGTGGCGGCAACACCGGCGGCTCGGGCGGCGGCTCGGCAGGCACCAGCACGGGCGGCTCGGCAGGTACCGGGACCGGCGGCTCAGCGGGCAGCGGGACCGGCGGCTCGGCGGGTGGCACCGGAACCACCGCCCAGGCGTTCTGCGAGAAGTACTCCACGGTTTGCGGCTTCAGCGATGCGGCGGATCACTACAAGAGCCAGGACGACTGCATCGCGAAGTTCAACGGCTACAGCGACACGCGCGCTGCGTGCGTAGTGCAACACTTGGGCTTCGCTGAAACACAAAACAATCCCGACACTCATTGCCCCCATGCGGCGGGCATGGGTCCCTGCTCCGGCGGCTGAACCCGGGCACGGATGCGACGAACGCCTCGGGCTTCGGCTCGGGGCGCGTCGTTTTGTTCAGCGCAATCTGCGACGGACCAGACCACCGAACGCCGCGAGCGCCAGCGCAAGCCAGCCGCTCATCGGCACGGGTGAAGCGATGCCACAGCTGCAGCCTCCGTCGTCACCACTGGCGCCCGAAGCCGATGAGCCACCGCTGCTCGCACCACCCGAGGCGGCGGCGCCCCCGCCACTTCCACCTCCGACGCCGGTACCACCGCCACCGGACGTGCCGCCGCCACCCCCGCCCGTTCCCGTGACGGGCGTTTCGTCCTTGAAACCCGCGGCCAGCGTCCAACCGGGATTGCCACTCGCGTCGAACTTGTAGGCGCCCACGTCGACCACCCCGCCCCGGGACGTACCGTTGAAGTCATCGGCCACGACGTATTGCGCATCCCCAGCGCCAATCAGCTGAGAGCCCGGCTTCGGGAAAACGTCATTCGGTACCGTGCCGCTGTAGCTTGCGCCGAGGAAGTCGTTCGCAAGATTGCCGCTGGCCAGCCCCGAAGAAACACCGGAAAGAGATCCCTCGCCCACGTTGCCCACCACCGTCACCTGACCCAGAGCACCCGCCACGCGAATGGCGTTGCCCTGCGCCGAGTACACGGCGTTGTTCGCGATCACGACCGATCCGGTGATGCCCGTGCTGGCGATGGCGTCGTTCTGCGGATGCAGGATCGTGTTGTGCAGGATCTGGATGTTGGAGGGCGTTCCGCTTTGATGGGGCTGGTTCGCGATTCCATCCGCGGCCGACCCAAGATGATGTTGTTCTGGATGGTCGCGTCCGCGGCCGACTGGATGCCGTGGTCGCCGCAATTCCAGAGCACGTTGCGCTCGATGACGTTCGGTGCGCCGTTGCCCACCGTGCTGTAGGTGATGATGCACGGGTACCCGGTGTCGTGGATCACGTTGTCGCGCACGACGTTGCCGTAGCTGCCCTCCTTGATCTCGATGCCGTCGCCCTGGCTGACGCTCGGGCCGTTCGTATCGTGGATGTGGTTACCCGCGATAACAGACTGTCGTGCACTCGGCAGCCATCGTCGTTGCAGCCGATGTACATGCCCTCGCCCGTGGCACCGGTGTGTGAATGTGGTTGTGGAGGATCTGAAGACCCTCGTAGTCACCGCCGCTCGTTCGCACTGATCGCCACGTCGTCCGTGTCGTGGATCTCGCAATCACGCACCGTGACGAAGTTCGCCGTGATGAAACGAAGTCCGGCGGAGCCGCCGGAAAACTCGATGCCGCGGATCTCCACGTACTCGACGTCGTCGAAGTCGATGATGTTCTGATCGACAGCCGGTCGGTCCAGATGCGGGTGCTCGCCATCTTTGGCCCGAATCACGATGGGCTGAGCGGCGGTCCCGTGCATCGTGATGTGCCAGGCATCCGTCAGCGTGTAGTCGCCGCCAGCCAGCACGAGCTCGTCGCCCGGCCCGAGCGCGTTCATCGCCGCCTCCACGTCGTCGCTCGGCCCCACCTCCGTGACCGCAGCGTGCGCAAGAGTCGTGGCTGTCGTCGCGAGCCCAGCGACCGCCAAGAAGAGCCCGAGCTTTTTCATGATTCCACCCTCGTGTTGGATACACCCGTAGGGGTGCCGCTCGCGTTGCAACGTACATGCAACATGGGTGCCGCTCAATTTCGGCTTTCCGCGATTTGGAACGAAATCGGGATTCACAGGAAGACGGAAGTACGGAAGCTAAGAAAATTTTCTGAAATATTTGGGATTTTCTTCGGCCCTTCCGCCTTCCTGTGAGACCTCCTCATTTTTCTGGGCTTTCGAACGTTCGCCGTCGGCTGGCGAGAGTCCGATGGCTGGGTGGGGGCGCCATGTCGGCGGCTTCCTACACCCCTCGTAGTAGAGTCGGCAGCCGTGACGGGCTCGAAAACGGATTCGACGCTGAATCGGACCACGCTCGACCCAGCGAGCGTGGGGGGTGTCCCATCCATTCGACGCTTCGTTGCTCTGACGATCGTGAGTCATCCGAATATGGATCGCATCGGGGACCGTGCACTGTTCGGGGAGCTCGCGCGAGGGAAGCCTCGGCCGTTATCGCGAGTCGAGCCAAATTTCGCCGCGTCGGACGGGGAAGAGCAAGGTCCGCTCCGTGACGCGTATCTGAGCCGCGACGCGGTGACCGTTTCGATCGATCCCGGTGGCTTACGAATCGATTGTCGAAGCACGTCGATGTCCGTCGTAGTGGATGGAGGAAATCGTCGACGGCGTGACCTGGGTGGAGCTGTCCAAGCTGGAACCGGGTGTCTCCTTGGAGTTGGCGGGCCGAGTCGTGTTGCTCATCCACACGACCCGCTCTCCGGGCCCAGTTTTGGGTCGTCGTTATGGAATGGTCGGGCGCTCCGACGCGCTCGTGTCCCTCCTCGCCGATGTCGAGCGCGCGGCTTCGCACAACGCGCCGGTGCTCTTGCGCGGCGAGTCGGGAAGCGGAAAGGAGCTCGTTGCGCGCGCGATTCACGAAGCGGGGCCCCGCGCCAAAGGCCCCTACCTTTCGGTGAACGTTGCGGCCATTCCGGAGTCGACAGCTGCCGCGGAGCTCTTTGGCTACAAGAAGGGCGCATTTACCGGCGCGTCCGAGAGTCATGGTGGGTGGTTTGGACGCGCTGAAGGGGGAACGCTGTTCCTGGACGAAATCGGCGAGACGCCCGACGCGATCCAGCCAATGCTGCTTCGCGCGCTCGAGTCGGGCGAGGTACAGCCCGTTGGCGGGCAGGGGTCCCGGCAAGTGGACGTTCGCATCGTGGCAGCCACGGATGCGAAGCTCGAAGACCGTGCGGCGCAGGGAAGCTTCCGGTTTCCACTCCTGCAGCGACTGGGCGGACACGTCATCGTCGTTCCGCCGCTTCGCGAACGCCGGGACGACCTCGGGGCACTGCTCTTGCATTTCATCGAGCGGGAGCTCTATCTGCTCGGCGAAACCCTACCGGACAGCTCGGATTGGCCTCGACCTTGGCTCGGCCGAGAGATCGTGCTGCGCGCTCTCGCTCACGATTGGCCCGGTAACGTACGGGAGCTCTCGAACTTCGTGCGGGAGCTGGTGCAAACGAGCCGCGGGCTCCCCGCCCTGCGGATTGGAAGAAGCTTTTCTTCCGTGCTGCCGAGCGTGGAACAGCTCGCTGCTCCCTCGGAGCGAGCCTCGGACGTCCCGAAGCCCGCCGAGCGCAGCAAGGAACCCATCGACGACGAGCAGCTGGTGTCCGCATTGCGCAGTCATGATTGGCGCATCGGCGCGACGGCAAAAGCCCTCGGGATCTCCAAGAACACGCTCTACCAATTGATGGAGCGCTCGAGCACGATCCGAAAAGCTCGTGACCTCAATCGAGAAGAAATTCTCGCGTGCAGGGATCGATTCGAGGGCGACGCGGCGAGCATGGCCAACGAGCTCGAGGTGAGCGAGCGCGGACTGAAGCTCCGCATGCGCGAGCTCGGTATCGATTGAGAACCGTATTCGCTCGCCCCTGAACGGTTCAAAACCGGGGTAAGCCGCGCCTTTTTGCGGCATTTCGTGACGGCACGCCGGTTGCTCTACGGAGACCGGAGGTTACGAAAACATGAATATCGGTCGTTTTGCATTGCTGTGTGCGGTTGGGTCTCTGTGGGCGTGCTCGTCGGGAACGAGCGGTGGGGGCGGCAACCCGAACGGTTTTGCGGGCAACAGCAGTGCCCAGTCTGGATCGTACTGCGCCACGGTGTGCGGGAAGTTTCACCAATGTGACGGGTCGGAGGATCTCCAGACTTGCACAGCCAGCTGCGAGAACGACTTTGCCGCTACGGGCCCCAAGCTCCGCGCCGAGTACGTCAGCAAGCTCCAAAACTGCGTGACAGCCAAAGACTGCGCGACCGTACTCAGCGGCGGTGCAACTTCACAGTGCGCGGAGGAAGCGGCGGCTGCCCTCGCTCCGACGCAGGAAGGAACGAGCTTTTGCAATCAAATCGAGACGGCGGCGGGCAAGTGTGGCGGGGGAAGTGACAAAGCCCAGTGCCTCCAGGCGGCCAAGCAGTTCAGCGACGGTGCCTTGAAGGCCGCTGAAGCATGCTTGCAAAAGGCCTGCGCGGACATCGAGAGCTGCATCGACGCCCAGCTGGGTATGCAGAGCTCGTCGTCGTCGAGCTCGGGGAGCAACTCCTGCGAGTACGCCTACGACGGCTACTGCGACGAAGGCGAGTACTGCGAGTACGGAACGGATTCGTACGACTGCAGCGGCGGCGTCTGATTCGTCGCAGCAGCGCGCGCCCAGAGAGCGGCGGTTCCCCCCGGAGCCGCCGCTCTCTCTTCAGACGTTCGGAACGTTCGACGGAATGCCCATCAACAGGAGAACACCGATTCAATGACGATTTGGAAGAACACGCTCTTGACCACTCTGCTCTTTGCTACGCCGACTCTCGCACAACAGCCTGCCGATCCGGCGGCGCCGCCCGACCAACAACCGGCGATGGCACCAGTGGCGCCCGCCGAGCCCGCGCCGCCGCCTCCGCCCGCTGCGGCCCCCGCGCCCATTGCCCCAGCAGCCCGTCCTGCTGCACCGGTCCCGCAGAGCTACGCTGCCGCGTCAGCGCTCCCCCAACCTCCCGCCGAGGAGCCCGAGCAATCCTGGGACCTCGCCCTCAAGGCCGGGGTGCTGCTACCGGGGAGCGTCTACGTCGAGGTTGCCGATCAGAGCTTCGATACCAGCACGGGACCTTTGCTTGTCGCATCGCTCGACGCCATGGTGGCCCGCCGCCTCTCGCTGGGAGCGTTCCTGCAGCATGCCCGCCCTACCGTGACGATTCTCGGGGACGACTACGGCGCCGCGATAACGACCTTCGGAGGGACCATCAAGGGGCGCTTCGGCCAACTCGATGGCATCCAATTCCGACCCGGCCTCGCGATTGGCTATCAGATCATCGCCTCGACCGGATCGTCCACGACGCTCGAAGACGTGAAGGGTGTCGACCTGGGCGGCTTGCTCGAGGTCTCGATCCCGACGGGCGGCGCGATCCGAATTCCTCTCGAGCTCGGCTTCATCTCTCAGCCTGCCGGTGGCAACAGCGACACGAACGTCACCTTTTCGCCCATCTTCTACCTGGCTGGCGGCGTGGAATTCGGAGGCTGATGCGCGTTTCTCTCCTCCCAGCTCTGTGATATTTCGAGGTCGGCATGGGGCTTCGGGGACTCGCTCTGCTTCTTGTGCTTTCGGTTCTGCCAATCGGCAGCGCGAACGCGCAAGAAGCCGGTACGCCGGCTCCAGAGCCAGGCGCGGCGCCTGAGCCAGTCGACCCCCAGCTCGAGAGCGCCCGCAAGCTTTTCCTCGAGGGTGTCAGCCACGTGAAGCGCGAGGAGTGGGCCGAAGCGCTCGCTGCATTCGAGCGCTCCACCCAGGCTCGCCCCCACGCCACGACGACCTTCAACATCGCTGCCTGCGAGCGAGCACTGGGACAGTACACGCGAGCCCAACGCTCCTTCGAGCGAGCACTCGGCGAAGCTCGCGAGCATCCCGACCAACTGTCGGGGAGTCTGGTCGCGGAAGCCAAAGCGCTCTCGAGCCAGATCGATCAGGCGCTGGCTCGCGCCGAGGTCACGCTCGATCCGCCCAACGCAGCGATCGCTGTCGACGGCCGCCCGCTCTCGTTTTCCGCTTCCGGAGCCAAGCCCGTCGCTGTCGCTGGGGTCTTGAATCCTGGGCCCGGAAAGCCCCCGCCGGCCAAGAGCTTCGTGCTCATCCTGAACCCGGGTGTTCACATCCTCACGCTCAGTCGAAAGGGCTATGGCGAGGCAGTCGTGAATCGAAGCTTCCGGGCGGGCTCGCGAACGGAGCTCAGCCTCGAGCTGGCGAAACTGCCCGCTACCATCCGAGTGTCTTCGAACGTCGACCGCGCACTGGTTCGAGTCGACGGCATCGACATGGGTCCGGCGCCCATCGATGTGCATCGTCCCGCTGGAACCTATCCTGTGGTGGTTTTTCGACGAGGATACGATGACTACGAAGGCAGCGTTTCGGTGCGCGCGGGCGAGGAAATCACGTTTCGGGCGAAGTTGAAGCCCGAGTCGCGACCCATCACGAAGGAGTGGTGGTTCTGGACGGCGGCCGTCGCGGTGGTCGCTGGCGGGGCGCTCGCGACGTATGCCCTGACCCGTCCCGAGCCGGAACCTCCACCCTATGACGGGGGAAATACCAATTGGGTGGCACGCCCCGCGGGGGCGCGATTCTAGGTCGACAAGCCGTTGCCGCGGTGTCGCGACACGCGCATCATTGATCGCGTGGAGCTGGCCCAGGGTCTCGTCATCGACGAGCGATACTGCCTCGTTCGCCACCTTGGCGAGGGCGGAATGGGCTCGGTGTGGTCGGCGACCCACGTGCTCACGCGCAAGCAGGTAGCACTCAAGTTTCTCAAAGCTTCACCGAACAACGAAGCGGCGATGCGACGGTTTCTGCGCGAAGCGCGGACCGCCAGCGCCGTGAAGCATCCAAACGTGGTCGAGGTTCACGACATCCTGCACCACGATGGAAGCCCCGTGATGGTCATGGACATGCTCGATGGCGAGCCCCTCAGCTCGCGTCTGGCTCGGGAAGGAGCCATCCCGCTCGACGAGTTCGCTCGGCTGATACTTCCCGTCGTCTCCGCGATTGGCTCGGCGCACGAGATGGGGATCGTCCATCGAGACATCAAGCCGGACAACGTGTTCCTTTCGGAGGGGCCCGACGGAACGGTGCTACCGATGGTTCTCGACTTCGGCATCGCGAAGCTGACACGGACGGAAGGAGACGCTGCAGCAACTTCTGCTCTCACCTCCACCGGCGCCGTGATGGGCACGCCGTACTACATGGCGCCCGAGCAGGTCTTCGGCGAAAAAGACATCGATCATCGCGCGGAACGTCTGGGCTCTCGGTATTTTGAGCTACGAGTGCCTGTCCGGAAACCGGCCGATCGACGGCGAAAACGTTGGACAGCTGTTCAAGCAGATCGTCACCGGGACGATCACGCCCCTGGAAACCGTCGCACCCAACCTTCCCCTGGACATCTCCCGAACGATCGCGCGCATGTTGGTGAGAGATCCCGGAGAACGAGCCAATGATTTGCGGGAGTTTTACCAAATCTTGAAACGCTACGCGAGCGTGGAAGCGATCTCGTTCGGAAGCGCGCGTCACATCGATGTACCCCTTCCGAGCGATCTCGGAGCCCTCTCGAGCAACGGATTCGCGCATCCCGCAACCAGCGACGACATCGGGATCCCCAGAAAGCGTTGGAAGCGGCTGGCGGCATTGGCTGCGGCTACCATGACGCTGGCAGCGGGCGTGACGACCTGGTTCCTCATCCACACCCGTGGCGAGTCCTCCGCGGAGCTCCCGCCCGCACCCGCGTCCGCCGTTCCGATCGCAGCCCCTGGGATCTCCACGGACGAGCCCGCTACGCCCGCACCCACTCCCTCCGCAAAACCGGACGCGTCCACGCCGGCAAAAAGCGACGTGATGCACCCGAAGACGGCGAAGACGCCAGGGAAGACTCCAGACACGAAGAAGTCCGCCGAGCCTCCTCCGGAAGCACCACCAGCACCCACGCGGACGGCGGGCGCCATCGTGGAACACGCACCGTTTTGAGGACGGTGTTCGAGAACAGGCCGATACCTGTAAGCACCTGAAATCGTGGGCGAATCAGGAGCCCATGCGTTCCTGGGCGCGAGGCATGGAGCGCCCATTTCCGCGAGATGTGCCACGGCATGCGACGTGCACTTTCGCTCGGAATGCGGCGCGCTCTCACGACTGCTCTCGCCCTCGCAAGCATCGCGCTGGCGGGTTGCTCGTCCGACGTGGGCGAGGCTGAGCGGGTAGAGAGCGTTCGCTCGGAAATCCACAGCTCCCACTCGGGAGCAGCGCCGTGGAAGCACGTGCTCACTTGCTATGGTGGGTGCGACGGCGCTCACTACGATCCGAGCGCATGCGGGCACTCCACGAGCTGCGGACCCGTCGCCGACGGCAAGTGGTGGTACGCGACCGAGCGAGCAGCGTTCTACTGCGGTGCACGCCTCAAGCTCGAGCGAGACGGAAAGTGCGTAGTCGTGGACGTCGAGGACAACGGTCCGGCTGGCTGGGTGGAGGACAACGCTGCCTCGAAGTGCGGCGTCGGGGCAATCATCGATGCATCACCACTGGTCGCGGACTATTTCGGCGGCGGTTGTGGCTGGGGTGAGTGCTTCACCGTCGATGTGTCGCCGGTTCCCGACGGGACGCCAACCGGGCCCTGCACCACGACCCCGCAAAACTGCGCTCAGTCTCAGGCCGACGCTTGCGGCGCCTACGGCTGTCACTGCGCCGATGGGAATTGCAGCGGGGGATATTGCGAAGGATCCGGCTGCACCGCGCAGGACGTTTCCAACTGTGGTGCGTACGGCTGTCAGTGCGTCGACGGCCAGTGCAATGGTGGGTTCTGTCCCGGCGCTGGGTGCACGGCAAAGGAAGCGAACGATTGCGCTCAGTTCGGCTGCCAATGTGTGGACCATCAATGCAGCGGCGGCTTTTGTCCCGGCACGGGCTGCACTGCGAAGGAGACCACGGATTGTGGCACGTACGGCTGCGGGTGCGTGGACCATCAATGCAACGGCGTCGTCTGCGACGGCAGTGGTTGCACCGCGAAGCAGACGCTCGATTGCGAAGGGTCGGGACAGGGCTGCAAGAACGGGGCATGCGTCGAAACGGGAGGCGAAGCGGGTGCCAGCTCGACCGGCGGGCAGGCTGGCAATGATTCCAAGGATGATGCCGGAACGAGCCCGAGCACCGGAGGAACGGGTGGCGCGAATGCCAAGGCGGACCCCAATCCCGATCCGACATCGGCGGCGCCGGCCGACGATTCGGGCTGCCAGATGGGACCGAGCACACCCTCCGGCGCGCATGGCCTCCTCTCCCTCGCGGTGCTTCTAGCCCTGCTCGGGCATCGCAAACGAAAGCTTTGACGGCTCCATCGCCCCTTGAAAGGCTCCAGGGGTGACGGAAGGCGGCGACGAGCCAACCCTGGTCGATAACCGCGAGTTACCGAGCGCGGGGGATTCGTCGTCTCACGGAACCAGCCTGCAGACTCTCACGGCGTCCAACGTCGTGGTCGAAGAGCAGGAGGTAAAAAATCGTGCGCTCCTCTACATGGGCATCGTGGGAGGCACCTTCGCGGCCGTGGCGCTCCAACTGCCCCGCGAAAGAGCGCCGGGCCATTTCGCGGCGACGGCTTCGGTGTTGGCGGTTGCGCTCGTGGCGGCTCTGACGCTGGCCACTTCGCGCAACATTACGGCTGAAAGGCTCGCACAGCGCCACTTCGCGGTGAGCGTGGTCGTCGTGCTGGCGGTGCTCGTGAACACGTACCACGTAGGCATCTTCTCGCCGGTGCCCATGGTGCTGCTCTTTGGCATCTACTTTTTCGGCTTGGGCGATTCGGTTGCTCGCTCCTGGACCATCTTCGTCTTGGCGGCGGGCGGCTATCTCGTGCTCGGCGTCCTGGCGATCGCGGGTGCCATCGACGTGAGCCGGGCGATGGTGCCCCTCGAACGAAGGGAGCCCTGGGGCTTGAGCGCACTCACCGGATTCCTCACCCTCATGCTGAGCATGACGTTCTGGCTGGCGCGGCTCTCCCGCAGAGCCACCCTCCGCGCCATGCTCCAACTCGAAACCGCACGCCGCCAGATCCATCAACGGCAGGCCTTGCTCGACGAAGCCCGCGCCGACCTCGATCGCGCGTTGGCCGCGCCGGGAGCAGGGCGACTCACCGGTCAGGTGCTCGGAACCCACGTGGTCGAGGGGGTGATCGGTCGCGGAGCGACTGGAGAGGTGTACGCGGGTCACGGCAGCGAAGACGGGCTTCCGGTCGCGATCAAGGTGCTGTATCCCCACGTCGCCGAGAACGAATCCTCCTGCCAACGCTTCCTGCGTGAAGCCAGGATCTGCGGCGCACTGGACTCGCCGAACATCGTCAAGGTGTACGGCAGCGGACTGTCAACGGATGGTTCGCCTTTCCTCGTAATGGAACGTCTGCTCGGGCGTGACCTCGCGCAACACTTGCGAACGACGCCCCGTTTTGGACGGCGCGCAGCCCTCGACTTGCTCTCTCAGATAGGCGGCGCGCTGCTGACGGCGCGGGACGCCGGGGTGGTTCATCGGGATCTCAAACCGCAGAACCTGTTTCGCGTAGAGCCCGACGGCTTGTGGAAGATCCTCGACTTCGGCGTGTCGCGAATCGACGGGAGCTCAGCGAGCCTCACTCGCGATGGCGTCGTCGGAACTCCCAGCTACATGGCTCCCGAACAAGCGCGAGGGGAAGCGGTGGATCACCGTGCGGACGTGTTCGCCCTCGGCGTCATCGCGTATCGCATCTTGACCGGTCGCCCGCCGTTCACCGGCGAGGACGCGTTCGCAACGATGTACAACGTGAGTTATCGTCAACCGCTGCGGCCATCCGATCACGCTGCGCTGGGAGCCGACGTGGACCTCGTGCTTGCGCTGGCTCTGGCCAAGGACCGCGAGCGACGCTTCGCCTCGTCGGTCACATTTGCTTCGACGCTGGCAGACGCTTTCCGCGGCGAGCTCGACGCGCGCTTGCGCCGGGATGCACAGAGCCTCCTGGAAAGCGAGCCCTGGGGAGCGGATCTCGGCGGCCGGGCCGCAAGCGCCGAACCTCATCGGATGCGCGCCAGCAGTGCCTGACTCTGGTCGCCTTGCCACGCGTCGCCGCTGACGACGAGACGACCTTCGGAGTCCCAAGCCCCGTCGAACGCGAAGGTGCCTGCCTTTCCCACTGACAAGAGCAGCGTTCCGTTTCGACCGAATCCGGTGTCGAGCGCGCCCCGGGCACTGAACCGTGTGACCAACACCCGCGCATCCGACCCTGCATCGCGAAATCCAACGCCGACGACTCGCTCCTGACGATCGAAGAGCAACGCATAGAACTGGTCGTCGGCCTCGCCATCGACGATCGCGACTCCGCCATTGCCCCAACGTCGATCGATCTCGCCGTCGACCTCGAAGCGGACGAGCGCCGCCGGGCCATCGACGGTGTGGCCACCGAGCAGAACGCGCCCGCGACCATCGACGGCCACGGCCCAGGCACTCGACATGCTCGGCGCTTCGAGCAGCACGAATCCGTCTTTCCCAAAAGCCGGGTCGACGTGACCGCGGGCATCGATTCGCGCAACGAATCCTCGGTGCTCGTGAGGAAGGTAGCCGCCTGCGGCGATGCTGCCGTCCGGAGCCATCGCGGCCGTCGTGGCAAATCCTGGCGAACTGCCTCCAAACAACGCGACTCCTTGCTCCCCGAACGTTTCGTCCGGCGTTCCATCTTCGTGAAACGCCAGCGCACCGTTCTTCTGCCCAGAATGATATCCGACGACCACGATGCGTCCGTTCCGCTGGACGAAGATGGCGTGGGGTTGATCGTTCGGACCAGAATCGTGAGTGACGATCCCACCTTGCCCAAAGCTCGGATCGAGCTTGCCTTGCGCATCGAAGCGCGCGAGCAGCATGTCGGTGCCGGGTCGCGCAGAGAAGTAACCGGCCGCGACAATGCGACCCTTTGCGTCGTGGGTGATCGCCTGCCCAAATCCTCTCTTGTTCCCGACTCGCAAGAATCCTCGGTCTCCGAAGCGCTGGTCGAGCGCGCCGTCGGGCAGCACGTGCGCAACAGCAATGTCGGAAGTCCCACCGAACCCGGAATATCCCACCGCAAAAATGGAACCGTTGGGCAACAACGTCAGAGCGGAAAAGCGCTGCTCTCCCGGCTCGTGCTGGAGGAGCGCCCTGCCACCGTCCCCAAACGTCTCGTCGATGTCTCCCCTCAAGTTGCCGCCCGTCGCAATCGGTGTGGGAGCTGGCTCCGGCTCCGGTCGGGCGGTTGCGACGATGAGACTCCTCGGGGGCACGGCGCGGGGCTTGGGTGCACACGTTACGAGCATCCCCAGACACACCAGAGGAATCGCCACCCTCATTCGCCGACAGTATCACCCTCGCGTCTTCGAACCTTGCAAGCTACTCTGGACCGCATGCGTTCCTTCCCCCTCGTTTGCTCGCACTCGCCCTCACGAGCTGCGGAGAAAGTGGGACTGACACCGCTTCGAGCGGTGGTGGTAGCGGCGGCTCGGGTGGCGATGCAGGCGCTGGCGGAATGGGAGCCAGTGGCGGCTTTGCGGGGAGCGACCCGGGCGGAAGCGCCGGCGGTGGAGGAGCTCCGAGCTGTGCTCCCACACTTCCAGCCCCCACTGTCGTGGATCTCGGCACCGCCCCGGATGTCGTGATCGCAGGCGACCCCGGCGCACCTCGAGGCATTTTCCGATTTCTCGATCGAGTATCCAGCTGGCGCACCGGGTGGCGCCCTCAGTTACTCGG
Organism: uncultured delta proteobacterium; assembly: GCA_963781505.1. GTDB lineage: Bacteria > Myxococcota_A > Polyangia > Polyangiales > Polyangiaceae > JADJKB01. The sequence goes on from CAWAHB010000026.1 coordinate 103,129, forward strand.
CCGTCCAAACCACGAGCTCGATCTCGACCCGAGTCGCCGTCTCGTCCGATCAAGGTGCGACCTGGACCTACGTGGGTGACGTGAACCAGTCCGAAGACTTTACGGTGAACGTCGCCCCGAGCTCCGTGAAGGGTTGCCCGGGGAACGCATGCTCGGGTCGCTTGATTCACGAGGTGTCGTCCCTGATTTTCGATGCAGACGATCCGGACGCCACCCGGCGCTGGAAGGTCTTTACCCACACGTACCTGGTGGGCGCTGGCGACAAGCTCTTCTACGACCTCGGTTACTTCGGGCTGTACACGGCGCCGGAACCAATCCAGCCCTGGACGTTCGCGGGCAAAGTCGTTGGCTGGAACGGGGAAAGCACGTTCTCATCGGATGGCGCGCTGACGCTCGTGAACGACATCTCTCAGCTTTCGGACTGTGTGCTCCTCACCGAACCCGGCGCACTCTGGCGACCTGGCGGCATCATCGATCTCGCCGTGGGCTGTGCCTCGCTCACTCCCGATGTACACATCCGGATCGAGCTCTTGCGGTCCTTCGATCATGCCGCGACGTTTCAGTACGCGGGACGGCTGCTCGAGGCTGAGGATTCGTTTTGCGTGGGGGGAAGCGTTGCCCAAATCAACGCCGCAGATCTGTTCTTTGCGCAGGGAAAATCGTACCTCCTGGCGACACCCGCCGGCGCAATTCCGGGCTTCGACCAACCGGGCTACCGCGGCTGCTTCTTGTTCGATCTCGAGCCCGGCGGAGCCGCGGTCTCTCGGGATTCAGCTGGTGCACCCGTGGTTTCCCGGGTTCTCGACTCTTCCGACCAGCGGTTCACCGGCGCCTGCTCCTACGGCGAAGGCGCTTCGGCCCTCGGCTATGTGGTGCACGAGCTCGCCTACACCGGGCCTTCGTTCCACGCTCTGCGCTCGAGCATTACCGCTCCTTGACGATGGGCACCACCGTGTTTTGGGTCGGCCTCGCGGTCCTCGGGCTTCCCATGGGACTTTGGATCGTGGGCGCCCTTGTCGATGGCGAGCCAGCCATCGATGTGCTCACGGCCGTACTCGTCAAGCTCTTGAGCACGGGCCAGCACGAGCGGTTTCACAAGATGCTGCGAGTATTCCCTCGTTCGACGTCATCAGAGCTCGCCCGGCGGGCGTTCGAGCTTCGCGACTCGGCCCTGACTTCGGAAGGAGGCGCGGTGGGCTACCGAGACAAGGCTCTGGTGTCCGACTTTTCCACTTCGCTCCAGAAGTTACTCGAGCCCGAGCTCGCTAAGCAGCAGCGTCGAGTGCTCGTTCGGTACCTACCAACGGTCCTCGGCTTCTCCGCTCCCGTATGGCTCTGGGTCGCGCACCCCGAAAGCCGCTCCGGTCCGATCGTTGCCACTTTGTTCGTCGTGCTTGGCAGCGTGCAGGCGCTGCGCCGAGCGCGAATGAAATACAGAGGGCTCGAAACGATGGTCCAGGCTCTCACGCCACTGCTCGATCCGCGACGAAACGACTCGGATGCGTGAGGCCACGCTGCGGTCTAGACTTCCTTCATGAATGCACGCTTTGTCTGGTGTGCGAGCCTGCTCGCGGTCATTGCTTGCGGTGGAAAGTCCACGACCGGCGGCTCCGGTGGTTCGGGCGCCAGCGCCGGCAATGGTGGGACGGGCGCGGCCTCGGGCGGTGGCACTTCGGGCAACGGTGGCGGGAGCGGCGGTGGCGCTACGGGTGGGTCGGGGGGATCGGGCGGAACGCCCTGCGATGAGCTGGCCCAAGGGTACGCCGACATGCTGGCGACTGCCAAGCTCTGCGATCCATTCATCGACGAAAACGAGTGCACTCTTCAAGTGGAGAACGCGCTCATATGCCCGTGCGGTCCCACGTTCGTCAATCCGGGGAACACGAGCGCGCTCGACGCTCTGAAGCAGCTCCAAGGGAAGTGGGACGCTCAGATGTGTGGAGCGGACATCGACTGTCCCGCCATCGGGTGTGAAACGCCTGCGCTCGGCGCATGCCAGGTCGACCCGAGCGGAGCGATGGGCAGTTGCCAGGACCTGTTCACGAACGGCGGCTGAAGAAGCGTCGATTCAGGTTCGCCAGCACGTTCGTCGCTGAAATCCGATGGATATTTTTCTCGCGAGTACGTGCTACCCTGCGGGAGTCATGAGGGTCGTAACTTCATTGGTATGCGTGTTGATTGGGGGATTCGGGGTCGTTTCGGCCTGCGGGGGCGATTCGTTCGAACCAAATCCCTCGACCGGGGGAACTGGCGCCAAGGACGGCGGCAGCGGAACCGGTGGCCAGGCAGGAAGTGCCAGCGGCGGTGACGCCGGCGACCCGGGACAGTGCAAGTCGAACGAGACCAAGTGCAATTCGAAGTGCACGGATACGGACACCGACCCCAACAATTGTGGAAGCTGTGGAGTCGGCTGCCCGCAAGAGCCGAACGCCCTCTCGACTTGCGCGGGCGGCGTATGCGCTCTCGAATGCAAGGCCCCGTTCGACAACTGTGACGCGAATGCGCTCAACGGATGCGAGGCCGACACCACTCAGGACGCCAAACATTGCGGTGATTGCGACACAGCTTGTGGAGCCCCGCCCACCGGGGCTACGGGTCAAATCTGCGACTCTAGCAAGTGTCAGTGCGCAAGCAATCTGAAGCAGTGCAGCACGAGCAGCGGAATCGTTTGCGTCGATGGGAGCAAGGACCCGCAGTTCTGTGGTGATGGTTGCCTGAAGTGCACCGACGGCCAGGGTTGCAACGGTACGTGCTTCACTCCGGAGTGTCCCTACGGGGAACAGATGTGTTCCGACGGTTGCCACAATCTGGTCACCGATTGGGCGGCATGCGGATCCTGCACTACGAAGTGCCTCTTCAACGAGGACTGCGTCAACGGCCAGTGCAAGATCAAGGTGGGATGTCCCCCCAACACCACCTCGTGCGCCGACAACTGCACGGTCACCGACATCGATCCGGCGAACTGCGGAGCTTGCAACAAACACTGTGCCAAGGGCCAGGCTTGCATCGCCGGCACGTGCCAGCTGCTCCCCCTCGCCGCAGAAGCTTGGGAGTGTCCCACCGGCACGACCGCGTGCGCGCTCCCCGCGGGCTGGCCAACGAAGCCCGCACCGTATTACTGCTGGACGAGCTGCCTGCTCGGCAATTGATCAGTCGTCGAGCTCCGCGATCACCGGTGCGTGATCGCTCGCGGTGAGCCCGTCTTTCTTCTTGCGATACTCGCGATCGATCTCCACGCTTCGGGTTCGCTCCAGGATCGCGGGCGTCCCGAACAAGAGGTCGATGCGTAGGCCTTGGCGCTTGTGAAAGGCGCCCGCGCGATAGTCCCACCACGAGAACGTCTGGAGGTCGGGGTATTTCGCCCGAAGTAAATCGACGAGTCCGAGCTCGGACAGCGCCGCGATCCGCCGTCGCTCTGCCTCGGTGTGAAAGATTTGTCCGGTGAGCAATTCCTCGTTCCACGAATCGATGGGCGCTGGCACGACGTTGAAGTCGCCGCCAATCACGTGTTGTTTGGCGGAATCGAGGTTTTTTCCGACGTGCGCAACCAGCGAATCGAGCCAGGCGAGCTTTTTCGGAAAATCTTCGTGGGCAACGGTCTTGCCGTTCGGCACGTACACCGAAGTGAATCGAAGCTCGCCAATCTCGACGGTCAGCAGGCGGGCACCGTCTTCGTTTCGACCGGGCAAGCCTCGTTGAATTTCTCGGGCTGGCTTGCGGCTGAGCACCGCAACGCCATTCCAGCTCTTCTGTCCGTAGGTAACTGCGTGGTAGCCCGCCGCCTGAAGCTCCAGGTGCGGAAACTGTTCGTCCGTCAGCTTGAGCTCCTGGAGCCCGACCACATCAGGCTGTTTCGCGGCCAGCCAGTGCAGCACGAAATCGAGTCGCGCACGCAGACCATTCACGTTCCAGGTGGCAATACGCATGAGAGCTCGTTCGCTAACACGGTCCGGGAGCGTAGTCAGCGCTCCGGATGCGATCGCCATCTCGTGCTATCGTCGAAAGGATGGGAAGCAAGGGTTGGCTCCTTGCCGGCTTGCTCGCAACGGTAGTCGGGTGCGGCGGCGACGAGTTCGGGAGCTCTTCGGGCGGCGGTGGAAACGGGGCTAGCGGTGGCTCCACGGGCGGCGGTGGCTCACCGGGCGGCGGCGGAGGCCCGTCGGGAGGCGCGCCAAACGGTGGTGGCGCGGGCAGCGGAGCCATCGGCGGCGGTGGAGCGGCGGGGACAGGCGCCGTCGGCAGCGCGGGGGCTCCAACCGGTGGCGGAGGCTCCGGGGGTTGTGCACCCTTCATCACGAGCGCGACGCCGATCCTGTACACCACGCTCGACCTGCCGAGCGACATTACGACGCCGACGATCGGCATCGGCCCAGGAGTCTTCGCCGGCAACGGAGTCAGCGGCCAATGCGGCGGCGGCCTCGAAATCCACGACCAAGGCCACTTCGTCCAGTACCCCGCCCAAGGAAACTTCGTTGCGCAGTCGGGTACGGCGGACTTCCTATTCAGACCGAACTACAACACGGGCGACGGTGGCACTCATCATCTCTTCACCGTGCCGGGCAAGTTCCAGCTCACGCTCGAGTCCTCGGGCGCTCTCACCTTTGGTCTGAGCAGCGGAATCGCGCTCACCGTGGCCCCGAGCGACGTGCCATTCGTGGACCAAAAGTGGGTACGAGTCACCGTCTCGTGGGAGCTCAACTCTACCGGGAAGGCCGCCCGGGTCTGGTTCGACGGTGCCGAAGCGCCATCCTCTGGCCCGAATGGTCCAGCCACGATTCCGACGCTGAATGATGGTGACAACCTGTTCATCGGGGCCATCGGAACCAACAACGCGAACGTCGCCAACGGTTCTTTCGACGAGTTCAGGATCTACGCTACGGCGATATCAATCTAGACGACCGGTAGCTCGAGCCGAGACGGAAATCGCTGCGAGCGATGGACCTGCAGCGATCGGGCGCTTGGTCGGCGGAAGTGGTCTCCATCCGCGCCCGCGATCGAGAGCCGTATCGAATTCCCTCGCCGAAATAGGTGCGAGCACGGAAGAAGCTCGAACGCCATCTCCACGATCTGATCCGCATTCAGCTCCGCCGCGTGCTCACGGCGAAACGTCCTCTCCGGACTCCGGTGAAGCGCTGCGAGGATCCCTTCGGTGATGTACGCCACCTCGCCATCCGGTCGAACTTCTTCCAGATAGGCGATCACTTGTGCGCCATCGGGATCGTCCCAGGAGACGAAGAGTCGCACCGCTGGGTAACCGGTAACCTCCATGTCGAGGTCGAGGGCTGGAGTGTCATACGTGAGAAGGACTGCATCGCGCGCTCGACGGTCGGGGTAGTCGCCGGGCACCAGCGAAAGCAACGAACGCCACCGCGAGCGCTCGCCGCTTCCCAGAGCCGCCGAGATGAGATGCGTGTCGAACGCTTCTGCCGTCGCCGCCGACGACTCGCTGAGTCTTCGCTCGGACTCCAGAAACAAGACCTTCGCCTCTCCCGACGGCGGCCACTCGTCACTCGCCTTCCAACGCCGTTCTCCCGTGGTGAAGTAGTGGACTGACCGACCATCCCCGAACGCTTGCAGAGGCTCGCCGAGGAGATGCGCATCGAAGAACGAGAGCAGCTCCGCATCGTGATCGAACGCAGTGCCCTGCGCGAGCTCGAATGGCTCCACGAAGAGCTTTCCCGAATGCACCCAGGGCCCAATGGTGAGCCTCGAGCCGGGGGTGCGAAGGGAGGCAAAGCGTTGGATGGCCGCCCGCTGATACGCCCCGTCGCGCCACCCACTGTACGAGTAGATGGCCGCGCCGGAGCCCTCGACCTCGTCGCGGTACGCGTGGGGACTGAAGGAGTCGATCGCCGCGTCGGGTATGGCGTGGGACATGCCCACGTCGTCGCGGAACCGCATCTTCTGCGCTCCTTGATGCACGTCTTGGTTCTCCGCGTGCTCCGGAAGCAGCGACTCGAGCAGCGTGCGATCGGCGTCGCTGTCCACGGAGCGAACGCCGCGAATCATGCGGCCCAAAGCACCGCCCACTCTTCGCGTAAACGCCTCACGTCCCGCGCTCGCCAGGGGTGCAAACACACATTCGAGCCCGCGCGGTGTGGGAGACGCCAAGCCCGCACGGCCGATGAACCACAGAGACATCGACCAAGCTTCCGCAAACGCATTGCGGTCGAGCAACGCGTTGTATTCCGCCCAGGCTCGGGTGAACCATTCGAGCTGAACGCCGCCAGGAAACGCAACGTCGGCGTACACGTCGAACAGAGAGAACATCGGCGCCACTGCGCGGACGGCTGGATGCCGATTGATCAGCAACATCTCCGCGGAGGTTCCGTCGTAGGAAATTCCGAGGGAACCCACGCGACCGTTCGACCACGGCTGCGTGATGACGTGATCGACGATCTCGGCGCCGTCGCGAACTTCATCCAAGTACCACGGGCTGGGCCAACTACCGCTCGACGCACCCGTACCGCGTACGTCGACGTTGACCCACACGTATCCCGCCTGCAGGAAAATCTGCCGCGTGTGCGCGTACAAGTCGAAGACCCCGGCCACCCGGGTTCCAAACGGCCAACGCGGCTCGAGGGATCGCAGGTAGCGCGTCTGCCGAAGGATGCTCGGCATTCGTTCGGGTATGCCCGAACCAGTCGGCAAGTGAAGGTCGAGAGCAATCCGTACTCCGTCGCGCATCGTGAGATGAAACGAAGTCCGCTTCGTCGTGACGCGACCCCGAACGCGCCGCGGTACGGGAAGCTGCCCGAGCCAGTGGGAGTCGAGACCTCGGGTCATCCCCGCCAAGTAGAGCAGCTCCTCGCGGGTTGCAAACACCGGCACGGCACGGCGCGGCGATTCAGTTCGGCTGAGGATCGCCCGCGGCGGCAATGGGAGCGCCCCAGCCGTCGTAGTCACCATCGTGCTCTTCGGCGAGCTCGATCACGTCCATCACAACGTCGTGAATGTGCTCGAGCTCCACCGGATCGGAGCGTATCAACTGTGCCGAAAAGGGCTTTTCGCCCGATTCGTGGGTCACACCCGCTTCGGCGGTAAACCCTTTCGCCCGAGCGGCGACCAGAAACGATTCCCGGCGTTCAACGTCCGGAAACCCGATGAAATGATCGACGGGGCGCGGCGTGTCGAGCACGTCACCCGCCTTCTCGAGCTGCTGCACCACCCGTCGGTCCATGATCCACTGCCAGCGTTCGGCATCTGGCATCAAGAACTCCTCGTAGTATTCCCAATCGGCATCCTCCTGACTGCCGATACGATAGCCGCGCTCCGGCTCCGATAGAGCGTTCACCACCAGCTCCTCCAACGTCGGCTCCTTGCCCCCCGTGCCGTAGAACGTGAGTTGCCAATCGCCGCCTGTGCGCAATCGTCCCACGTACGTGAACCCCGCCTCCGCTGCCGCCGTGGTGATCACGTCTTCGAGCGCCCAGAGCAGCTTAACGTCATCATCGACACCGAGACCGTGCTCCCCGGGCTCCAGCATTTCGAGACCGACGTAGTACAACGTCTCGAGTCCCGCCGGCCGCTCCTCCCGATACTGGAAGTTCATGAAGATGGATGCCGGAGCATCATCGACTCGGCAGTAGTAGAAATCCCACTCTTCTTCGGCCATCGGGGGGACGGTATGATCGGCCGACCCAACCTGCATCAATTTTCGACTGAGAAGATTTGCGAGCCGATCGATTCGACGTCGTGATCTCGCGCATGGCGCTCGCAGCCTCAGGCTAGACTCAGCGCCACGATGGCCACGAGCGCATGCTCCAGCGCCAAAACGATCAGCGCGGCACGAACTTCGTCGAAATACGCGCTCGACGAAAGAGCACTCGGCTTCCGACCGAGGAAGGCGACCTTCTTGCAGGCGACGAGTCGTCGGACGTTCCCCCGATAGTCCTCGCCGGCTTCCATGTCTCCAATCTCGGGCTCCTGGAGCAACAAGTGCACACCGGAGTAGGCAAATGGCCGCCGATTGAGCATCTCCCACCTGGCGCGGAGGGTTTGTCCCGCTTCCCCCAAAACGAAAAGTTTCGCTTCGTCGTCATCACTGTGTTCGACACGAACGACCAGCGCGCTCCCCTCGCCCGCGAGTGCTGCGCGCACGAGCTCCTGCTGGTCCTTCACGCGGTCTACCATTCTCAGGGAAAAGAGACTTGCTTCGACCGTGCGACTGGTGAGTGGCCCGACGCCGATCGTCAGACAGGGCGCAAACATTGCGAAGCCAGACCGAACACTTTCGTTTGGGAGCTCGAACGCCATGAGGGCGAACACGCCGGCGATGAACAATACGAGCCCATACGAAATGAGTAGATTTCGCCACTCGCCGACGACCGAATGGGTGGTCGCTTCGATGACGAGCCCGGGCACCATTAGTGCGAACGCCCAGGCCGGTCCTGGGAGAGCCATCATCCACCACGTTGCTAGGACGCTCGCGAGTCCGACGCCTCCTGCGGTGATTGCGCAGATCCGCAACCAGCTCGGAGGCGTTGAAAACTCCTCACCCGACCATTCCCAGTTGTACCACCAACCGCTGAAGTCGATCATCGTGCCCGGATGGTGCTCCTGCCGGGGAGCGTAGAGTAACATCGACCACACGAGTAGCGGCCCAACGCCTGTCGTCGGCGGTTTGGCCATGAACGCGCGTCCCGGTTTGGCGAGGGCTCCGTTCCACCGTAAACTGACCGTATGCTCAAATGGGCTGGTGTGTTTGCTTCGCTTTCGCTCGTCTTCGCGTGCTCGAGCGGGGACGAGTTCACAACAGGGTCGGGTGGAGCAAATACCGGCGGATCCGGCAACGCGAACACCGGCGGATCCGGCAACGCAAGCACCGGCGGATCCGGCAACGCGAACACCGGTGGCTCTGGCAACGCCAGCACGGGCGGTGCACCGACCGGTGGCGCTCCCAATGGCGGCGCTCCCAATGGCGGCGCTCCCAATGGCGGCGCTCCTAGTGGGGGTGGCGGTTCCAGTGGGGGCGGTGGTCCCGGCGGCGGTGGTGCTCCCAGCGGTGGCGGTGGCGTAGCCGGAAGTGCCGGCCAGCCATGCAGTTCGGGATCGACAACCTGTACGGGCAGCGAATTCTGTAACGCACCGGGCTGCGGCTCGGGCAATTGCATGCCCAAGGTCGCGAGCCCGGGTACTGCACTGAATGCGGTTTGCGGCTGCGATGGATTGACGTACTGGAACGCGTCGCAAGCGGCCTATCACGGCATGTCGGCGAAATCGTTGGGAGCGTGTTCCCCGTCCGCGGGCGTGGTTTGCGACCCCATCGCCACACCGTGCGCGGTGGGGACTTACTGCAGCCTCGAGCTCCCCAATGCGGCTGCCTGCGGTCCGACCGGCGTCGGCGTTTGCTGGGTACTTCCGCAACAGGGCTGCGCGGGTCAACCCACCGGTGGCAAGGACTGCGCGAATGGTTGTGCGTCCAAGTGCAGTTTGATCGAGCAGGAAATGCCTTGGTATCCGTCCGGCTGTGGCTGATCGGTCGAAACCCCAATTCTTCGCAAGATTACGAGACGCTCACACGCAAGTGAGTCGAGGCACCCAATCCATCAAGGCGCCACGCAACAGCAGTGATGGCTCACATAGGTGTAGCTGTTGGAACCCTGGATCAACTTGCTCTTGGGAACCTCGGAGCAGCTCACCTCCTGGAACTTGTAGGCTCCGGAAATCGGGCTGAACTGATAGGTCACCAGCCCGGCAAGGGAGCCCGGAGAGCCGGTGCCATCGTCGTAGACGAGGCCCTGGTCACCAAAACCATTCACCGTCTTTTTGGAGCACGACACAGAGCACTGCATCGGCTGTCCTTCGTACGTCGAGGCGGCGCAGATCTCGGTGCACGAGCGTGGTGTCTTGGGCGTTTTGTAGGCACCGCTGTACGCAGTAACGAGCCCGCACTGACCAACGCACTCCGTCGGCGTCGGACTGGGTTCGGCCGTGTTGCCAGGAAACGAGACGTCGGCTTCGCCACAGTCCACCGAGGTCGTGCACGTTGGAGCCGCGCCGGCCGAGCCACCGCCCGCTGCGCCGGACGCACCGCCATCTCCCGCCACACCGGCTGCACCGCCGTCCGCCGTGCCGCCCGCGCCTCCCGCCACGCCGCCCGTTCCTCCGCCACCCGGGGACGATCCTCCACTACCGGAAGCTCCCGCGTCAGGGAGACTCCCGCCCCCGCTACTTCCGCTGCTGCATCCCCCGCTGGCGGCAGACATGAGCAACGCGGCGAGCGCGACGAAGCAGCGCTGTTTGCCAAACGATATCGACCTGAAGAGCGATCCTGGCACCATGCGGAGTGCTACGGGCGCGGCCTTTCGGTGCCCCCTGAAAGAAAATGAAAGCCTCGATCTCGGGCCGATTTGAGCGCACCTCGACATCGCGCGCTCCAGCGTCGCGCCGAGGTCGCGCTGGGGGGCTCTGCTATGCTCAGGCTCGAGGGTGACGGAGCGATCGACCAAGGGGACGCTGGCCTTCGGGATGGTGACGAGCGATCCCGCACGCCGGGTGTGGCTCAAGAATGCCTGCGAGCTGCTTTCGCGTCGAATTGGTGCTGTGGTGTATCCGCAAGTTGCTCGCAGTTACGCGGAGCTCGCCGACGGCATCGCCGCCGGCTCGATCGAGCTGGCATGGGCTCCTCCCTTGGTCGCGGCGGGCCTCGCCTCCCACCGCGTCGCCGAACCGATCGCGGTTTCTCGCCGGGATAACTCGGCCCAATACCGAGCTGTGATTTTCGCCCGGCGTGACTCCGGCATTCGTCGAGCCGAAGACCTGCGACACAAACACATCGCGTGGGTCGATAGAACGAGCGCGTCGGGCTACGTCGTTCCTTGTGTCTGGCTACGCGACCACGGGTTCGCCGCGGAGGAGCTGTTCGCCCGCCAGAGCTTCCTCGGCACTCATGGGCTGGTCGCGCAGGCCGTGCTTCGGCGCGAAGTCGACGCGGGTGCAACCTTCGCGCTGTTCTCCGCGGGCCTGCGTGCCACCGTGGAGGCGGGATGGACCGAGATAGAGCCAACCAGCGCAGAGGAAGTGCAAATGGTGATCAACGCCGGCACGGTTCCCGCAGATTGCATCGTCGTTGCAAACCGCCTTTCCAAAGAGCTTCGAGCCCGTATCGAACAAGGGTTTCTGAACCTCGGAGGCAATGACCTCACCGTAGTCCGCAAGGCGCTCGGAACGGACGGCTACACCCGGCTTCCGGCGGACTATCTACAATCGCTCCGTCGACTGGAGCTCGAGGCGAGCCAGGCCACGCGGCTATCGCTTCCAGACCGCTGAATCGGTTTCGCGGCTCGCTGTCGGAGCGAGAGTGTCATGGCCAGTCGCGTTCATCCAACACGACTTCGAGGACGACTTGCGCACGCAAGCTTGTCGATGAAGTGGTCTGCTTCTTTCCGACCTGGGGCTGCGGTAGGCTTTCCGCGTGCCAGACTCGGAATCCGACGCTGACTCCAAGTCGACTCCCGGCGCCCGGCCTGCCGAGGAAACTGCGAAAGCGTCCAGCTCCGAGGAACGCTTGGCTCGTGCCCCTCTTCCCCCACGACGAGTTCCCCTCCGACCGCGACCACTGCTCCGAATTCCGCGCCCGGGGCCACCGGCAAAGCTACCGAGCCCGCCGCGGGAGTCTTCGTCGGTACGGATCTCCGACGAGCTCACACCTGCGGTGGAGGCCGAGCCCCTGGGTCCAAAGATAGCTGTCGACGCCTACCCGCGCTCGCCAGGGGATCTCGTCCTACGTGCGGCACCGCGGGCCCCGCAACACACGCTGCCGTTCTCGGGAGGACCGCCCGGTGCACCGAAGCTTCCGGTTCCGCCACCCCCGCCGAGTCGCCAGCCGCCTCCGGCTTCACCCGTTGTCGCCGTGGAAGCGCCGGCCCGCACGCCACTGATCTCTCTCACGTCCGAGCTCGAGCCAACGCTTTTGGTCGTGGGCGATGGTTTCGATGATCGTGATGAGCTCGTCCAGGCGCTGGGAAGTCAGGGAGTTTACGTCGAATTGTCATCTGTCGCGGACGCTCACCAGGCGGTCGTGACCGTTGCGCCCGATCTGGTCGTGTTGGTGGGGGACGCGGCCAGCGATCGGCTGACGGCCGTCTTGGCAGATCTCGGTAGCTCGCCCATGAGCTCGGTCGTGCCCGTCGCGGTCGTGTCCGAAGACGACGAGCTTCCGGCGCGGCTCGCCGCTTTCCGCCACGGTGCAGCCGCTGCCGTATCATTCGCAAACGGCGCGCAGAAGGCGGCTTCCGAGCTCTCTCTGCTCGCGAAAGCCATCCCGGAACGGAGCGGAGAAAGCGTCGGAACGCTCGGTGAAGCAACGCTGCCGGAGCTCATCAGCGCGCTGTCCGAAGAAGTGCGAAGCGGGATCCTATCCGTCTACGGGCCCGCAGATCCCGGCAAGGTGCTGCGACTGGCACTCGGCGGCGGCAAGCCACTGGCAGCGGCGGTCTCGGACTTCGTCGACCGGGTCAACGCGCTGGTGCTGAGCTCGGAGCCCGTGCAATTCGAATTCGACGAGCGAGCGGGAGGGACCGTGTCCGTCCTCGAACCCCGCCCTCCGATGCCCTCATTATCGGTCAACGACATTACCGGCGTGCGAATCATGATCGCTGGTCAAGACCCGGCGTCGGCGGATGCTCTGGCGCAGACGCTTCGGGCCCAGGGCGCGGAGATCCAATTGACGGGCTTTCTGCCCGACGCTGCACGAATGGATCGGCTCGAGCGCTTCGATCCCATGATGGTGGTGATCGGGGAAGCCGATCTGTCGGGCGCGGGCTACGATCTGGTGAGCCAGTTGCGGAGCGACCATCGCCTGCGCTGGGCTGCGCTGCTGGTCGTCCGCTGGGGTGAGATCTGGCCCGACGAAACAGAACCGGCCCGCCTCGAAGGCTTGCTGGGGAGCATTGCGGCGCTCGCGGAGCCAGATCGCAGCGCCACGCAACGCGCCAAATCGGGAGCAGTATTCGACGTGCGCCTCGAGAGTGTTGGTGGCGCGCGTTTACTGCGCGCGCTCGCCAGCGTGGAGAGTCCCCTCAAGGTGGAGCTCGCCAATCCGCGCGCGAGAATCAACCTCGTGCTTCATGCCGGAGACCTCGTGAGATGCGAAGGCGTTTCGGCAGGCGATCCGGAGCCATTGCAGCTCGAAGGAACCTCGGCGCTGTCGGCCATGCTGGTGCTGCGCTCGGGCCGCGTCAGGATTTCGCCAATTGAGGTCGCCGACGGCACGCCCCACCTCGGCCAGATTGCGGACATCCTCGAGCACCTGCAAGGTGAGCCGCCGATCGCTCCCTCGCTGTTCCCCGTCGCGCTGAGCGATGTGGTGCCCCAATCGTTGCGACCGCCCCCGCATCCTCCCGACGAGCACGCGGCGACCGGTTCGACCAGCGTCGAGCCGGACCTCACGGCAGAACCCGTCGCTGGGCGGCGCGTGCCGGCTTGGGCACTCGTGGTCAGCGTGGTCGGCGTACTGCTCCTCGGTGCGGCGATCGTTTTCTACCTTTCGTCTACACCGAAGACCGCGGCGCAGCAGGCGACCTCGAGCGGCGTCCCATCCGGAACCCCGTCGGCTTCCGAGAGCGGACCCACCGCGATGACGCAACCCGAAAGCGTGATCGAACGAGCGCGCCGTGGTGACCCGGCCGCCCTGAAAGAGCTGGAGTCGCTGTCTCCTGAAGAACGAACGACCGAGCAGGCGTTGGCTCTTTCCCAAGGTTGGCTCGCGAAAAAACGCGCCGACCTCGACGCGCTGGGCAAGAAGCTGGCGCAGGACCCAGCGCTCATGGAGCAACGCCCAGTGCAGCGACAGCTGCTCGAGTCTGCGCGTGACGCCACGCTGGCGCAGCAGACGCTCCAACTGATGGCGAAGCAAGAGAGTCCAATCGCCGTCGACTTACTCTACGAGGTGTGGACCGGAACGAGAGGTCGCACCGAGGCGACACGCCTGGCCGAGGCGCTCGTGTACACGGCCGACGTGAGAAAGCGTGCCTCCCCCGCGCTGGCAGCCCTCCTCGATCTGCGAACCGAAACCGACTGCGAAAAGATGCGTGAGCTTCTCGCCCGCGTTCAAGAGCATGGCGATCGTCGGAGCTTGCGCCCCCTCGGCAAGCTCACGCTTCGCCGCGGCTGCGGGCCCTCCAAGGCAGAGGACTGTTTTCCATGTCTGCGTGAAGGCGAGGAGCTTCGAAAAACCATCGATGCGGTGAAGAGCCGGCCTGGCCCGGGGTTCTAAACGCTGCCCGACGACGAGACGCGCCACCGATCGATCGACGTCAGAGTCCACCCTGCCCCTTGGCACAGCCTGACCCAGAAAATCCCCCGTGATCGCCATTCCGAGGCCGATCGCCACCGGCACGTCTCTTGCTCGCCTCGACTCGAGCGAGGTGAAGGGAATGTCCTGTAAGTGGAGCGCTGTGTTCGTGAGTGTCCTCTTGGCGGCATGCGGTGGATCGGTCAATGGCGAGAACGGCACTGGGGGCGCGGGGAGTGCTGGCGCCGGAGGTGGCGGCGTCGGCGGCAACACTGGCGGCGTCGGCGGTAGCACTGGTGGCGTCGGTGGCGTTGGAGGAAGCACTGGCGGCAGCGGCGGGATCGCGGGTGATGGCGGAGCTCCGACTTGCGGACGGACCAACGACGGGCTCTCGGTAAAGATCGAGCCCAGCGCCGGCGAGGTGGCCCCGACCTGCATGCCGGGAGCTCAAAGCCCGCTGATCTGGGAACAGACCGGTCGTGTGATCACGACGGACAAGAATACTTTCGTATTCGACACCTGCCCGCCGGACGCCGATTGCATTCCGCTGCTCACCACGGTCGGCATCCAGGCTCAGGGACTCGAGCTCTGGATCCCGCAAGACGCGTTCGTGGCCGTCAAGTACGTGCTCACGCAGGCGTGGGCTGGCTGCACCACCCAGATCAGCATTCGCAATGTCCCGACCTGGGGCGGCGAGCAAAACCCCGCGTTCACGGGCTCGAGCGTCTACTTCGCTGGTACCGACCGGACCGTCCAAAACCTCGACTCGCCGTTTGCGGTGACCGAGGTCGCACTCGGCTGCGACGAAAGCCCCGGCTGTGGTGGGCTCCCACCCGACGACTACGCGCTGGTCTTCACGGTCGGCCCGGGAGATCCGGGGACGACGATCGGCATGGGCCAAACCGCAACGGTGTACGCGCCAGGGCCTTTCGACGTTCGCAACCTGCGCTCGTATCAAACTGCGAATTGCGACGACTACTGGAACTGGGCCTGGTGGGCCGCGTGGATCCCCACGTCCAATTGACTCGCAATGACTCGCGAAGCGCACCGTGGAAGCTCGTCACGAGCCAGCACGCGCCGCCAAGAACCGATCGAGGTTCTCGAAGAATACCTCGGGCGCGTCGAACATCACGTACTGGCGTAGTGGCGAGAGTGTGGCACACGACCACCTGGTGCGAGGCCAATGCCGCGAGCTGCTCGTCGTAAGCCCGCTGGACCAAGCCAGTTGGCGTGCAGCGGTGACAAATGCGTTAGCATCCCCACGGCAGCGGAGCCTCACACCGCCAGGCGGGATAGATGTTCATCGATACGAAGCAGCAGCGTGATCGGCTTCCGCGCTCACCCGAATTGGCTTCTTTCGGAGGCGAAACGCGAGCACGGGCCCTCGGACCGCTCCTCCTCGCGATCCTCGTCAGCGCCTGCGGTGGCCGCACGGCGGCGGACTACGGTGGGGGCGAAACAGCGCCCGACGCTTCCAGCGCGCTGTCCTTTCCAGTCGGGACTTACGAGGACTGCGTTCAAGGGTTGGGCAACCAGGACCATAACCTCTTCTTCAATTCCGTCGGTTTCGCGCCCGACGCGACTCTGACGGTGACACAGAGTGAGCAAACCGTGACGACGGCGTACGTCGACGAGAACGGTGAAACGAGCTCGTTCGACTTTGCCATTACGACGAATGCATCCGCGAGCCTCGCTCCCGGGAGCCAGCTGGTTTTGGGCTCCACGGGCGTCTGCGTCCTCGGTATCGGTGTGTCGAACGAGAAGTTTTCCCCGGCGACCCTGAACACAAACGCTGGCGCGCTGACCTACGACTCCGGAACGGTTTTCATCTCTCTCACGGGGGTCATCGAAAGCGAGACGGAGGAGTGCGGGTTGCAGTCTTCCCCCTCGACCTCGTGGATCCTGTGTCGGGAAGGTTCTTCGCAAAAGCCCGCCGACCCACCACCGCCGGCCCCCGTCCCCGACCTCCCGGTCGGCGACTACGCGTGTCTCTCCCAGATCGCCACGTTCTACGAGAGCGACGGGTTGAAACAGTTCGTCGCCAGTGGCGGAGAAGACGGGACACTCACCCTGACGCAAGCCGGCGCCGAGGTCACCGCGGAGTACAGCGGCGACTCGTTCATGGCGGGGACCATCCAAATGAGCGTGACGACGGAGACAACGGCCAACGCCACGCCAAACCAAGACCTGATGGCGCCCTGCGAGGTTCCCATCTCGATTGGCGCTCCGCCGCCGCCTCCCATTCCCGCGACGCTGCCAATCACCAGCGGATCGCTCGCCATCAACGACTCGACGCTCGTCCTCTCGTTCACTGGCAAGATGGGCGCCAGCTCCTCCTGTTCGGGCGCAGAGAAGGCGGGGAGCTTGATCTGCTCGAAGCAGTGACCTACGCGGCGCATCGAGCTTCTGAGTTCCCGCGAGCCGCAACCGCCAGAAACCGATCCAGGTAGTTCCGCGATTTGGCGCAAATCCCAGTGCGGAGCCCCAATGCCATCCATTCGTCCGAATTTCGCCATTCCCGCTGCCACGACGCATCAAATGATAGCTTCTTCATCTGACCAAGCACGTCGAACAGTGAAGGAGCTCGAGCGCTCTTGAATGGATTGGCTTGCCATCGCTGCGGTGCCCCAAATTCGATCCAGCTGACGCTGGGTCAAACGGACGTCACGTGCACAGCGTGCCAGCAGCGCCAGCCGCGGGGCGAATACGAGCTGAAGCGATTGGAGGCTGAATTCGTGCGCTCGCGAGCGCGCGCTCCTGCTGCGAACGTCCCCATCGCCCCAGAGGTCGTAGACCCTGCCGTGTGCCCGGCGTGCGGCGATGACCTGTTCACTCTCGAGCATGGCTGCCAGAAGTGCGGGCACGGGCAGAAGAGCTTTTTGGCACGGAACACCTACGTCATCCCCTTCGCCATCTTCTTTCTCTTGGCCCTCGTCGGCTTCGGCGCTCTCGCCACGATAGGCGCCGTCGCCGAGGGCGGCGTTCTGCTCAACGTCGTCCCTCTCCTCACGAGCGCGTTTCTCGTCGCCTTCGGAGTGAAGGCCATTCAGCGCCCGACATCCCTCGTGATCTCCGACATCCACACCGACGCCTGGGGCCAGACGCACATGTCCAACTCGCGACAAGCCACCTCCGAGCAGGGGATCATGGCGGGGGCCATCTGTCTCGTGATCGGAGCGATTCTGTTTCTTTTGGGAGTTTTTGCGGGATTTCTCGTGTGAACGCTCTCCCCCCGCGGCACACTTTGGCAGGCACGAAGCTTGCTGAGATTGAAGTACATGACGCGACACCGTTCTCGTACTCGAAGCCCGTTCGTCGTGACCGTTGCATTTGCCGCCTTGAGCGGAGCGTGTGGTGGCTCGACATCGAACGATCCCAAAACCTCGGCCGGCGGTACGGGCGCAAGCGGGAAGTGGCGGAGGAGGCTCCGGTGGCCTCGGTGCGAGCGGCGGGATCGGCGCGAGCGGTGGTATCGGCGCGAGCGGTGGCTTCGGTGGGGACACCGGCGGCTTCGGTGGGGACACCGGCGGCTTCGGCGGCTGCGGCGCAAACCCTCCGAGCATTCCGTGTCCGGGCACACCTCCCGAGCTCGGCACCGCGTGCCCCACGGACGATTCTTGTTTCGGCTACTTCTGGGGAAGCCAATGTTGGTTTCCCGACCCGTGCGGCAGCACGGATTCGGTGGAATACGATTGCTCGGGAACGAGCTGGCATATCAGCAGCGGTTCCGCGTGCGCCGTCTGCCCAGCAGAAGCGCCGCTCGATGGCACTCCTTGCTTCATCCCTCCGTTGCAGGAATGCGAATGGCTCGACTGCGCCGATACCGGCGCAACGTCGAAGGCAACGTGCTCGGCCGACGTGTGGGTGGTGACGACGACGCCGTGTGCAGTGGACGCGGGAACGCCCTGAGAGCACGGTCAGCTGGTTACAGCGGAGCTCGTCAGTTGATCCAAAGCAGATACCGAAGCTTCCGCTCGAGCGACTCGTCGCCTCGGTCGACCTCTCCCTTCATGCGCCGCAGGCGGCCGATGAGGGGCGAAGGACGCATCGATCGCACGTAGCTCCGCCCGAACGTGCTCTTCATCATCCCGTCGACGGCTCCCCGCTTCTCTGCCGCTTCCAGCGCATCGAGATCGATCACGATGTCTCGGGGATCCGAAAGCAACCGACCGAAGTCCAGATAGCCCTTGGCCCGCGGTGAAGATCGACCGTGATCCAGCGCTTGGAGCTCTGCCACGCTGAGACCTTCTCGACTGTCCAGCAGCCGTTCCAGGTCACCGATCACGGCATCCCAGGTTTCGTACAGGGCGTCGTCCACGGGCATCGGCAGCGGATGGTTCTTCTGGCGAGGGTTCGGCATCCACTCGCGCTCGTCATCGGTCTCGGCGAGATACGCTGCGCGCGCTGCCCGTGAACGGCGAAGGCCCATCCAGAGTTGCTCGCGGGCCGCTCGCACGCGTTCGGGATGCAGCAGTCGGATGCGCACGACCCTTTTCTTCGAGCCAGTCGCCAGAACGCCGTCGAGATCGCCTCCGTCGTAGGCCAAGACGAAATCGATGATTGCGCGCTGAAAGGCAACGAAGGCCCGAGCCCACGATACGTCCCCGTGATCGAATCGAAAGGTCGGCTTTCGCCGAGGATCCGCTTCCGGGATGGGATTTCCGTCAGCGTCGCGCTCGACCTGAAACAAGAGTCGATCGCTCTCGTCGATCCGGCCGTTGGCGTTCCAGTCGCGCTCCCAGCACGCAAGACAAAGGTCGAGGGCACACCGCTCGTCGCGATCGACGATGGCCAGATCCGCGTCGACGAGCGCTAGCTCTCGTTCTCCTTCCGTCAGCGCACTGCGAAAATAGCGGTGATTCACACCACCGAAGGCAGCTCCACTCACCGCGATCGTGCGCACGTCGATGGCGAGCTGGCGCATCGCGCGTTCGTATCGCGACAGCGCGCGCACCGCCGCCGCGTGCGAGTTTTCGGGATCCGCACCCAGAACGCGACCGGCCTCCTTGCTCGCGTGGTCGAGATCGCCTCGCCGGAGAGCTTGGGTTGCCGTCGACGCCCCGCGGTCTCCACCCGAAGCTCCGTGCGAAGCACACCCGGAGACGACAACGACCAGCGCAACGAAGAGTGATCTCGCCATGTCGCCCGAGGTAGCAAGAGCGAGACCATCCACTCGCCCCCGAAAAACCGCGTGCGGCCGCGTCTCACTGCGACGCCCCATTCGCGCGCGGGTGCAAACTCGCGCAGGCTGCGGATGGGAGTTTCTTTCACGCCCTTTTCAGGCGCCCGTGCAACGCGAAGCGCGACAAGGGGCGCAAACCCGAGCATTCCCTGTCCGGGCAGCCCGTCGCTCACCCAGATCCACCTTCGCCCCCGTCTAGAACGCCGCCGTCTTCCAGCACACACGGGCCGGGGCCTGGACATACACCCTTCGTCTGCGCGGTGAGCTCACAGGCCCAGGTGTTGTTTGCACATGAACAGGAATACCACTTCTTTGGGGGTACGACGTTGGTGCATGGGCACGGATCTCTCAAGATCAGTTTGCAGACCGGTTCATTGGGATCCTCGACGCAGCGACCAGTCGGAAGAATGTCCGTATCCCGCCGCATTGGATCTTCAATCGTGGTGTGGATGCACGGAACGGCATTCGCAATGTTGCCATCGGCGTTCCCCGTCTCCTCAGAAGAACACGACAGGGTCGCGATAAACACCGCTGCCCACACCACAATGGTTTTTGCCATAGCCTGTCTCCCTGCATCCTACTCGGTCGTCTCCTCGGTCAGGACCTGCCCGCTGCTCTCGCTGCCATTCGGGCGGCGCTGGCGTCGCAGTCATGAACAGCGGTCGTTCTCAGCCAACCTTGGATTCGAGCGCCTCGATGCGCTTGACCAGGGCTTCGATGCGTTCGTCCTTCGCGAGTCGATTCTGACGAAGCTCGGACGCGAGCTCCTGATTCGACCGAACGGCGTCGAGCAACGCGGTCGTGACGCGCATCTCGAGCTCGGCCATTCGAGACAGGAGGTCGGCACGCAAGCCCGTCACTTCGGTGCGAACGGTGCCGACCTCAGACTCGAGCTTCTTCTCGAACTGGTCGAAGCGCTTCAGGATCTCCTTCACTGGATCCCTTCTATTGTGACTACTCCTCGCCCACGGCGCTAGAGAGCTCCGCCGGTACCACCCGAGGCTGCACCGGAGGCGCGTACGTCGCGGCCTTGTCGTCCACCACCAGGTTGAGCCGCTTGTAGGCCGGCAGGCCCGTGCCCGCGGGGATGAGGCGACCCATGATGACGTTCTCCTTGATGCCGCGGAGGTCGTCCGTCTTGCCGCAGATGGCGGCCTCGGTGAGGACCTTCGTGGTCTCCTGGAAGGCCGAGGCGCTGATGAAGGACTCGGTCGAGAGGGAGGCCTTCGTGATGCCGAGGAGCATCGGCTCGGCGACGGCGGGCTGACCGCCGCGGGCGAGGACGCTGGCGTTCTCGCGCTCGAAGATGTGCTTCTCGACCTGCTCGTCGACGAGGAAGTTGGTGTCGCCGACTTCCTTGATGCGAACGCGCCGCAGCATCTGCCGGACGATGACCTCGATGTGCTTGTCGTTGATGGTGACGCCCTGCAGGCGGTAGACCTGCTGGATTTCGTTCACGAGCCAGGCCGCGAGCTCCTTCTCGCCCTTCACGCGCAGGATGTCGTGCGGGTTGGCGGGGCCGTCCATCAGCGGGTCGCCGGCGCGCACGCGGTCGCCCGGCTGCACCTGGATGTGCTTGCCCTTCGGGATGAGGTACTCGCGCGCCTGATCCGGGAGCTGGTGCACCGTCGGTGCCGTACGGCGTGATGACGACCTTGCGCTTGCCCTTGGTGTCCTTGCCGAAGGTAACCTCGCCGTCGATCTCGCTGATGATGGCGTGATCCTTGGGCTTGCGAGCCTCGAAGAGCTCGGCCACGCGCGGCAGACCGCCCGTGATGTCCTGCACCTTCGTGGTGTCGCGCGGGATCTTGGCGATGGCCTCGCCGGGCTGATGGTCTCGCCTTCCTGCGCGACGATGTTGGCGCCGACCGGCAGGAGGTAGCGCGCGTCGAGCGTGCGAGTCCGGGAGCTTCATCGCGTCGCCCGTCTCCGGATCGATGATGCGTGATGCGCGGGCGGAGATCCGCCGCGCGCGACTCGATGACGATCTTGCGCGAGAGGCCGGTGACCTCGTCGACCTTCTCCATGACGGTGACGCCTTCGACGAGGTCGCCGAACTTCACGATGCCGCCGACCTCGGTGAGGATCGGCGATGGCGAACGGGTCCCACTCGGCGAGCGATGGTGCCGGCCTTGAACCTTGTCGCCGTCCTGATGCTTGAGCACGGCGCCGTACACGAGGCGGTGGTGCTCGCGCTCGCGGCCGGTGTCGTCCATGACGACGAGCTCGCCGTGGCGGTTCATGACGACGATGGTGCCGTCCTTCTTCTTGGCGAGCTGCGCGTTGCGCAGGCGCACGGTGCCTTCGGTGCGCGCCTCGAGCGAGCTCTGCTCGATCTTGCCGCGCGCCGCCGCGCCACCGATGTGGAACGTGCGCATCGTGAGCTGGGTGCCCGGCTCGCCGATCGACTGCGCCGCGATGATGCCGATGGCCTCGCCGATGTTGACGCGGTAGCCGCGCGCGAGGTCGCGGCCGTAGCACATCGCGCACACGCCGCGACGCGTCTGGCACGTGAGCACCGAGCGGATGACGACCTCTTCGATGCCGGCGTCCTCGATCTTGCGCAACGAGCGCCTCGTCGAGCTCCGTGTTCGCCGTCGACGAGGACCTCGCCGGTGAGCGGATCGACCACGTCTTCGAGCGCCACGCGGCCGAGGATGCGATCGCCGAGCGGCTGGATGACCTCGCCGGCTTCCTCGAGCTTGGTGACGCGGATGCCGTCGAGCGTGCCGCAGTCGAACTCGCGCGATGACGGCGTCCTGCGCGACGTCGACGAGACGACGGGTGAGGTAACCGGAGTTCGCCGTCTTGAGCGCGGTGTCGGCGAGGCCCTTGCGGGCGCCGTGCGTCGAGATGAAGTACTGCAGCACCGTGAGGCCTTCGCGGAAGTTCGCGGTGATCGGGGTCTCGATGATCTCGCCCGACGGCTTGGCCATCAGACCGCGCATGGCGGCGAGCTGGCGCATCTGCTGGGTCGAGCCTCGAGCGCCCGAGTCGGCCATGATGTAGACCGGGTTGAAGCTCGGCTCTTCGCTCTTCTTGCCGGTCTCCGGATCGGTGAGCATCTCCTTGCCGATGACGTTCATCATCTCGTCGGTGACGCGGTCGGCGACGCCGGCCCAGATGTCGACGATCTTGTTGTAGCGCTCGCCGTCGGTGATGAGGCCTTCCTGGTACTGATCGACGACGCGCTGCGAGCTCCTCCTGCGCCGCGCCGATGAGCTCCTTCTTCTTGTCCGGGATGACCATGTGATCCATGCAGATCGAGATGCCGGCGCGCGTCGCGTACTCGAAGCCGAGCGTGCGCAGGCGGTCGGCGAGGAGGACGGTCTCCTTGTTCTTGTGCTTGCGGTAGCAGACGTCGATCGAGCGCCGAGAGCGCCTTCTTGTCAGCACCTTGTTCGCGTAGTCGAACGGGATCTGGCGCGGGAGCACTTCGCTGATGAGCACGCGGCCGACGGTCGTCTCGACCATGCGGGTGCGGGGCTTGCCCTCTTCGTCCTTGTCCGTGACGCGGACCTTGATGCCCGCGTGGAGATCGACCGCGCCGTTGTCGTAGGCCATGCGCACCTCTGCGGGCGACGCGTAGACGCCGCGCAGGTAGCCTTCGATGGTTCCGGACTTCTCGTCGTAGTGGAGCGAGCTCGCGGTAGCAGCCGTGCGCGAAGCGGCGCATCGCGCGTCGCGTAGTAGAGGCCGAGCACGATGTCCTGCGTCGGGTTGATGATCGGGCGACCGTTCGCCGGCGAGAGGATGTTGTTCGTGCTCATCATGAGCACGCGCGCTTCCATCTGCGCCTCGACGCTGAGCGGCACGTGGACCGCCATCTGGTCGCCGTCGAAGTCGGCGTTGAACGCCGCGCAGACGAGCGGATGAAGCTGGATGGCCTTGCCTTCGATGAGGACCGGCTCGAACGCCTGGATGCCGAGACGGTGCAGCGTGGGCGCGCGGTTCAGGAGCACCGGGTGCTCGGTGATCACCTCTTCGAGGATGTCCCACACCTCGGGACGCTCCTTCTCCACCATCTTCTTCGCGCTCTTGATGGTGTTGACGTAGCCGCGCTCTTCGAGCTTGTTGTAGATGAACGGCTTGAACAGCTCGAGCGCCATCTTCTTCGGAAGACCGCACTGGTGCAGCTTGAGCGCGGGGCCGACCACGATGACCGAGCGGCCCGAGTAGTCGACGCGCTTGCCGAGCAGGTTCTGGCGGAAGCGGCCCTGCTTGCCCTTGAGCATGTCGCTGAGGGACTTCAGCGGGCGCTTGTTGGGACCGGTGATGGTCTTGCCGCGGCGGCCGTTGTCGAAGAGGGCGTCGACCGCTTCCTGGAGCATGCGGCGCTCGTTGCGGATGATGATTTCCGGAGCGTTGAGCTCGAGCAGGCGCTTGAGGCGGTTGTTGCGGTTGATGACGCGACGGTAGAGATCGTTGAGATCGCTCGTCGCGAAACGGCCGCCGTCGAGGGGAACGAGCGGACGGAGATCCGGCGGAAGCACCGGGATGACCGTGAGCATCATCCACTCCGGGCGGTTGCCGGAGTCGCGGAACGCCTCGACGACCTTGAGGCGCTTGGCGATCTTCTTGCGCTTCGCCTCGCTGCGTGCTCGTGCGCATCTCGTGGCGGAGCTGCTCGGCCAGCGCGTGGACGTCGACGTGCTTGAGCATCTCGAGGATGGCCTCGCCGCCCATGCCGGCGCTGAACTTGTCGTCGCCGTACTCTTCGAGGAGCTGCGCGTAGCGCTCCTCGGAGAGGAGCTCGCCGCGGCGAGCCCGGTCTCCTTGGGGTCGATGACGATGTAGGCCTCGCAGTAGAGGACCTTCTCGAGATCCTTCAGCGTGATGTCGAGGATGTTGCCGATGCGGCTCGGAAGGCTCTTCAAGAACCAGATGTGCGCGACCGGCGTGGCGAGGTTGATGTGGCCGAGGCGCTCACGACGCACCTTGGACTGGATGACCTCGACGCCGCACTTCTCGCACACGATGCCGCGGTGCTTCATGCGCTTGTACTTGCCGCAGATGCACTCGTAGTCCTTCACGGGGCCGAAGATCTTCGCGCAGAAGAGGCCGTCCCGCTCCGGCTTGAAGGTCCGGTAGTTGATGGTCTCGGGCTTCTTGACCTCGCCGTGCGACCACTCGCGGATCTTCTCCGGGCTCGCGAGGCAGATGCGCATCGCGGAAAAGGAGAGCGGATCTTTCGGCTTCTCGAAGAAACTGAAAATGTCACGCATGGCTGTCTCCTTATTCCTCCGCCGCCGAAGGGGGCGAATTGACGCTAGGCCCTTCGACGAGCTCGACGTTCAGACACAAGGACTGAAGCTCTTTGATGAGTACGTTGAAGCTCTCCGGCAAACCCGCCTCGAGGGCGTACTCGCCTTTGACGATCGACTCGTACATGCGGGTTCGTCCCTGTACGTCGTCGCTCTTTACAGTGAGGAACTCCTGCAGCGCGTAAGCGGCGCCGTAGGCTTCCATCGCCCAGACTTCCATTTCGCCGAGACGCTGGCCGCCGAACTGGGCTTTTCCACCCAGCGGCTGCTGCGTGACGAGGGAGTACGGGCCGATCGATCGAGCGTGGATCTTGTCGTCGACCAGGTGGTGGAGCTTCAGCATGTACATGATGCCGACGGTCACATCCTGATCGAACGCTTCACCACTGCGGCCGTCGAACAAGATGGCCTGTCCGCTCTGGGGAAGCCCCGCGAGCTCGAGAGCCTTCTTGATCGCGCTTTCCGGAGCGCCGTCGAACACCGGCGTTCCGAAGAAGATACCGCCCTTGGACTTCTTCGCGAGGTCGGTGGCCTCCTCGGCCGAGAGCGACTTCACGAGCTTCACCATGGCTTCTTCGCCGTCGAAGATCTGAGCTAGGCGGGCCTTGATCTTGTCGCCGCCGTACTTCTCTTCGACCATGGTGTTGAGCTGTCGGCCGAGCTCGCGAGCACCCCAACCGAGGTGCGTCTCGAGGATCTGACCAACGTTCATTCGGCTCGGCACGCCAAGGGGGTTGAGCACGATGTCGACCGGCGTTCCGTCGGAGAGGTACGGCATGTCCTCTTCCGGCAAGACGCGGGAAACGACACCCTTGTTGCCGTGGCGTCCGGCCATCTTGTCGCCGACCTGGATTTTGCGTTTGATGGCGATGTAGACCTTCACCATCTTGATGACGCCGGGCGGAAGCTCGTCGCCACGGGATAGGCGCTCGATCTTCTCGCGGAAGTGCTCCTCCCGAGCTCGCACCGAGTCCTCGAGATCCGTCAGGAGCTGCGCGACCTGATCGGAGCCGGTTTCCAGCGGGATTTCGCCCCAGTACTTGCGCGGCACGCCGTCGAGCGCCTCGACGGTGAGCTCGGCGCCCTTGGCGAGCAAAACCTTGCCCTTGTCGTCGACGAGCTTGCCCGTCGTGACCTTCCCGGTGAGCACGCGCTTGATCTTCTGGAAGAACGAATCGCGGAAGATCTTCACTTCCTCGTCGCGAGTTCGCTCGAGCTTGGCGCGCTCCTGATCCTCGATGGAGCGGGCTCGCTCGTCCTTCTCCGTGCCCTTGCGGCTGAAGATGCGAGCGTTGATCACGATGCCCGAAACGCCAGGCGGAACCTTCAACGAGCTGTCGCGAACGTCGCCGGCCTTCTCGCCGAAGATGGCGCGCAGGAGCTTCTCTTCCGGGGAGAGCTGGCTCTCGCCCTTGGGAGTGATTTTCCCGACCAGGATGTCGCCCGGCTTGCACTCGGCGCCGATGCGAACCACGCCCGCGTCGTCGAGGTCCTTCAGGGCCTCTTCGCCGACGTTCGGGATGTCCTTCGTGATCTCTTCCTTGCCGAGCTTGGTGTCACGAGCGACACACTCGAACTCCTCGATGTGAATCGAGGTGTAGATGTCCTCTTTGACGAGGCGCTCCGACAGAAGGATCGAGTCCTCGAAGTTGTAACCCTGCCAGGGCATGAACGCGACGAGCACGTTTTGTCCGAGCGCGAGCTCACCCATGTCGGTCGCGGGACCGTCGGCGAGAACGTCGCCCACCTTCACCGTCTCACCCGGTCGGATGATCGGCTTCTGGTTGTAGCAAGTGCTCTGGTTACTCCGCTGGTACTTCATCAGCGGGTAGATGTCCGGCACCTCGTCGCCGTGACCCGAAGTCGCGCGGACCACGATGCGCTCGGCGTCGACACTCTCGACCACGCCTTCGCGCTTCACGATCACGCACACACCGGAATCGCGAGCCACGCGGTTCTCCATGCCCGTGCCGACCAGCGGGGCTTCGCTGCGAACCAGCGGCACCGCCTGGCGCTGCATGTTCGCACCCATGAGAGCGCGGTTGGCGTCGTCGTGCTCGAGGAACGGAACGAGCGCAGCGGCGACACTCACCATCTGGTTCGGTGCCACGTCCTGAAGCTCGATCTGGTCCGGCGCCGCCATGCGGAAGTCGCCGTTGAAGCGCGCGCTGACCAGCGGGCCCTGGAACCTGCCCTTCTCGTCGTAGGCAACCGTCGCCTGCGCGATGTACTTGCCTTCCTCTTCGAGAGCCGAGAACCAGGACACCTCGTCCGCGACGCGTCCTTCGACCGCCTTGCGGTACGGCGTCTCGACGAAGCCGTACTCGTTCACCCTGGCAAAGGTCGACAGCGATGCGATGAGGCCGATGTTGGGACCTTCCGGCGTCTCGATCGGGCAGATGCGGCCGTAGTGAGTGGCGTGAACGTCACGCACCTCGAAGCCGGCTCGCTCGCGGGTGAGGCCGCCAGGTCCAAGAGCCGACAGGCGGCGCTTGTGCGTGACCTCGGAGAGCGGATTGGTCTGGTCCATGAACTGCGAAAGCTGCGAGCTTCCGAAGTACTCCTTGACCACCGCGCCCACCGGCTTCGCGTTGATGAGATCGTGGGGCATCAGCGTGTCGATCTCTTGCGAGACGCTCATGCGCTCTTTGATGGCGCGAGCCATACGCACGAGGCCGATGCGATACTGATTTTCCATCAGCTCGCCGACCGCGCGAACGCGACGGTTGCCGAGATGGTCGATGTCGTCCACGGAGCCGCGGCCGTTCTTGAGCTCGATCAGATGTCGCACCGTCTCCAGGATGTCCTGGGGCGAGAGGATCTGCTGATCGAGGCCGGGCTTCTGATCTTCCGGAAGATCTCGGTAGAACTTGTAGTTCAACTTGAGACGGCCGACCGCGGAAAGGTCGTAGCGCTCCGGGTTGAAGAACAAGTTGTTGAACAGCTGCTTCGCCGTCTCGAGCGTGGGCGGATCGCCCGGCCGCAGACGCCGGTAGATCTCCATGATGGCGTCTTCCGTCGTCTTGACCTTGTCCGCGATCAGCGTGTCGCGGAGGTAGGGGCCGACGTTCAGGCCGTCGATGAAGAGGACCTTGAACTCGTCGATGCCTGCTTCACGCAGACGCTCGAGAGTCACCTC
This sequence comes from uncultured delta proteobacterium, assembly GCA_963781505.1. Classification (GTDB taxonomy): domain Bacteria; phylum Myxococcota_A; class Polyangia; order Polyangiales; family Polyangiaceae; genus JADJKB01. The sequence continues at coordinate 130,950 of CAWAHB010000026.1, forward strand.
CGTGACCTCCTCGTTGCACTCGAGAAGGACTTCGCCGGTCTCCTTGTCGATGACGTCCGCAGCGCTCACCTTGCCGATGAGCTCCATCACCTCGATCGGGAGGCGATCCATCTTGGCTTCCTTGAGCTTCTTGATGGCTGCGCGAGTGAACTTCGTGTTCTTGCGAACGACGACCTCACTGCCAACCTTGATGTCGCGCGTCGAGCGCTGACCCGGAAGCAGATCGAACTCGATGGACTTGGAGAACTTCGCGCCCTTGTCCAGGTACACGACCTCGGTGTTGTAGAAGTAGTTGAGGAGCTCTTGCGTCGAGTAGCCGAGAGCGCGCAGCAACACGGTGGCGTGCATCTTCCGGCGGCGGTCGATGCGCACGTAGATGATGTCCTTGTGGTCGAACTCGAAGTCGAGCCACGAGCCGCGAGTAGGGGATCACGCGAGCGGAGTAGAGGAGCTTGCCGCTCGAGTGGGTCTTGCCCTTGTCGTGATCGAAGAACACGCCCGGCGACCGATGGAGCTGGCTCACCACGACGCGCTCGGTGCCGTTGATGATGAACGTGCCCGTCTCGGTCATCAGCGGAATCTCGCCGAAGTAGACTTCCTGCTCCTTGATGTCGCGCACGATGCGCTCGCCACCCTCGCGGGTGTCGTAGACCATGAGCTGGGTCGTGACCTTGATTGGAGCGGCGAACGTCATGCCGCGTTGCCGGCACTCGTCGACGTCGTACTTGGGCTTTTCCAGGTTGTACGAGACGTAGACGAGCTCGCTCGTCCCATCGAAATCCTTGATGGGGAAGACGCTGCGAAACACGCTCTCGAGCCCGACCTCACGCCGTTCGCGCGGCGAGATGTCCGACTGGAGGAACTTGTCGTAGCTCGACTTCTGGATGTCGATGAGGTTCGGGATGTCGACGACGGGCGCGACATGACCGAGGTTCTTGCGGTGGCGGAAGTTCGATTGGACCTTGGACGCCATGGTGGTTCGTGCTTCCTCGATTGGACAGGGACCCCGCGCCGGATGGCGACGGGCAAAGCTAAGAGGGGTTACGCCGAAGCGTTACGCCTGGGAGACTCGGACGAGACAAAACGCCGACGCGTGGGCGGAGCTATCCACCCACGCGCGTATCGCGCGTTGAAAAACGACTTTGGTGCATTGATTGCGATCAAAGAGATCGACGGCCTAGGTCCCGCCCCGGTAGTCGGAGACAGGACCCACGGCCAAAAAACATCGACTACTTGACCTCGACCTTGGCGCCTGCCTCTTCGAGCTTCTTCTTGACCTCGGCAGCTTCGTCCTTGCCGACGCCTTCCTTGACGGCCTTCGGCGCGCCTTCGACGAGATCCTTGGCCTCTTTGAGACCGAGACCCGTGATCTCGCGAACCGCTTTGATGACGTTGATCTTGCTCGGGCCCGCATCGGCGAGGACGACGTCGAACTCCGACTGCTCCTCCGCTGCTGCGGCGGCGGGACCGGCAGCCGCGGCACCTGCCACTGCGACCGGCGCTGCACTGACGCCCCACTTCTCCTCGAGCGTCTTCACCAACTCCGCGATCTGGATGACCGGGAGGTTGGAAAGATAATCGACGACCTGCTCCTTGGAAATCTCAGCCATTTTCTGCTCCTACAAACCGCCGGGACGCTTTCGGCGCCACGGTTTCATGTTGTTATCTAAGGCCTCGGCGTGCGCCTCGGCGGTCAACCTTTTCGTTCTTTTGCTGCGAGCACGCCGACGAAGTTTCTCGCCGGAGCGTTCAACAGCATCACCATGTGTTGTGCGGGCGCCATCATCGTGGCGAGCAACATCGCGCGAGCTTCGTCCTTGCTCGGCATCGTCGCGAGGGTGTTCTCCACCTGCTTCGCGTCGAGCACCTGACCTTCGAGAAGCCCGGCTTTCACCTGGAGCTTGTCGATGTCCCTGGCGAAACTCTTTGACGATGCGGGCGGCGGCGCTCGGCTCTTCGTAGCTCCACGCGACGCCCGTCATGCCCTTGAGCGACTTGCCGAGCTCTGCCATCCAGGGCTCGTCTTTGAGCGCGTGCTTGACGAGGGTGTTCTTGACGACCTTGTACTCCACGCCCTTGTCGCGAAAGATGTCGCGAAGCTTCGAGACCTCTTCGACCGTCATCCCTGCGTAGTTCAGGAACACGGCGGAGGTCATGCGCCCGAAGCGATCCTTGATGATCTCGACTTCTTCCTCTTTTCGAGAGCGCAACATCAGGCTTCCTCCTCGCTCGCCGGCGACCGAGTCGGGGTCGATTCGAACGCCCGGGCCCATCGTGCTCGAGAGCGTGATGCTCCGGAGGTAGATGCCCTTGGCGGTCGACGGCTTCTTCTGGACGAGCTCTCGCACCAGCGCCAGCGCGTTCTCCGCGAGCTTCGGCGCATCGAACGAGGCGCGACCGACGCGGCAGTGGACGACTCCCGCCTTGTCGACGCGGTACTCGACCTTGCCGGCCTTGGCGTCCTTGACGGCGCTTGGCGACATCCGGCGTCACCGAGCCGACCTTCGGGTTCGGCATCAGGCCCCGCGGACCGAGCACGCGGCCGAGCTTGCCGACCGCGCCCATCATGTCCGGCGTGGCGATGACTCGGTCGAAGTCCATGAAGCCCTCCTGGACCTTCTGGACCAGGTCGTCCGAGCCGGCGAAGTCCGCGCCTGCGTCCAGCGCTTCTTTTTCCTTCTCGCCGCTTGGCGAACACCAGCACGCGCACGCTCTTGCCGGTGCCGTGCGGGAGCATGATGGCTCCGCGCACCATCTGATCGGCGTGCTTGGGATTGACGCCCGAGACGCACCGCGAGGTCGACGCTCTCGTCGAACTTCGCGTACGCTGCGCTCTTCACCAAGGCGGCCGCTTCTTCGACCGTGAATCGTTTGTCACGATCCACTTTCGCGAGCGCTTCGGTTCTCTTTTTTGCGATTTTTGCCATTCGTTGTCCGTTTCGTCTTTCGACTCCTGGAGAGCGGTTACCGGGCGAAGCCGCCCGTCCCCGTTCCAGTGAATGTTCACTCGACGTCGACGCCCATGCTGCGGGCCGTTCCCGCGATGTTGCGAGCAGCCGCTTCGATGTCGGTGGTGTTCATGTCTTGAATCTTGGCCTTGGCGACTTCTCGGACCTGATCCCAGGTGAGCGAGCCGACCTTGGTCTTGTTCGGTTCCTTGGAGCCGGAGCCCGGCTTCTTGGATGTCGGCAGGCCCGCCGCCTTCTTGACGAGCACGCTCGCCGGTGGGGACTTCATCACGAACGTGTAAGTGCGATCCGCGAACACGGTGATCACGACCGGAATGATCGTGTCGCCGAGCTGCGCGCTCTTGCCGTTGAAGTCCTTGCAGAACTGCATGATGTTGACGCCATGCTGGCCGAGCGCCGGGCCAACGGGCGGCGAAGGATTCGCCTTTCCGGCCGGGAGCTGGAGCTTGATGTATGCGGCGATCTTTTTCTTTGCGGCTGCCATGACGATTCCTGTGACGCTTGGGGGTCCCCGAAGGGGGACTCAGCGCTTCTCCACGTGGGAGAAGTCGAGCTCCACGGGGGTGGGTCGACCGAAGATCGAGACCATCACCTTGAGCTTTTGTTTGTCGGGTTTGACTTCCTGAACGGTGCCCGAGAAGTTCGCGAACGCGCCGATCACGACGCGGACCTCGTCGCCCTCCTGGAACTGATGACGGGGCTTCGGCTTGACGGCGCCCTCGACGATGCCCTTGCGGAGATCCTCGATCTGCGGAGGCTTCACTTCTTGGGGCCGCTGGTTGCCGATGAATCCGGTGACCTTCGGCGTGTCCTTGACCAGGTGCCAGGTGTGCTCGCTCATGTCCATCTCGACGAACACGTAGCCGGGGAAGCTGGTCTTGGTCTTGATGCGGTTGCTTGCCGTCCTTGGCCGGCTCGGTGACCGTTTCGCTCGGGATGAGGACCTCGCCGAAGCGATCCTCCATCTTGTGCTGCCGGATGCGCTCCTGCGAGCGCGACCTTCACCTTGTTCTCGTACCCCGAGTAGGTGGTGACGACGTACCACTTCGCTGCGACGCAGCGGCCGGCGCCGCGGGCTCTGCCCCAGCGTCTGCCGCAGGGGCTTCCGCTTCAGGCGGCGCTTCCTCCGCGGATGTTGCGTCCGCCGCAACCGCGGTCTCCGGTTCGCTCGGTTCCGGTTCGTGCGTGTCGAGGGACGGCACTTCCGGGGACTCCGACGACATCGTCTTCGGACTCAGTCATGCTCCGTACACCAGGTGAGTGAGAAAACTCCAAACGCGATCGAGCACCGCGACATAGAACGTGGCGATGGCGCTCGCGACGATCACGACCAACGTGCCGTTTTGAACGGTCTCTCTGTTGGGCCAGGTGACCTTGCTGAGCTCGATGGCGACTTCGTTGGCCCAGCGGTGAATCGTTTCTTTGCGGTAGGTCTGAACCACCGCCAAAATTCCGATGATGGCTCCGACGCCCATGCATGTAGGTGGCGCGGTCGTCCTCGGCGAAGCGGAGAAGGAACGGCACGGCGCGGGTGGCAGGCGGCCAATCCGCGAGGGAGTTCCACCGCTGACGTAGGAGCTTGCCGGAAAGGTAAGCGACCAGGATGCCGGCTGCGAAGAACGCGGCATGCACGTATCGAACGGCGCCGAGCTGCGCGGGAATGTGATCGCCCTCCACGTCGTCCTGGTGCGCGAGCTGGCGAGCTTCTGCCGCGAGCTCCTCGGCCTGCTCCGCGACCCGCACGGACTCCGGAGCTTCCGCGACCTCGTCGGCCTCGTCCTCGTCGGCCTCGTCCTCGTCGTCCTCGTCCGCATCATCGTCCTCGTCCTCGAGGTCCTCGCCCGCATCATCGTCGTCGGAATCCCCGGGCTCGCTCTCGGACGCGTCTTCGCCTTCGAGCGACTCTTCGTCGCTGTCGAGCTCGTCGTCTTTGTCGTCGTCTTTGCGTGCCATGAAAGTTCCTAATCGACTGGTCTCAGCAGGGGCGGAGGGACTCGAACCCCCGACCTGCGGATTTGGAATCCGCTGCTCTACCAACTGAGCTACACCCCTTCGGGTCTGCCGCTATCTCGTGTGCTTCTTCGTTACTTCGATTCCAGGTGCAGCGTGTGACCGTTACAGGATTTGCAGAATTTCTTGAGACGAAGTGGCTCCGCGCCGTCAACGCGCGTTCGTGTCGTCTTGTAGTTTCGCGCGCCGCAGACCTCGCAACACAGAGCGATAGGGAATCGCCCTCGCTTCGAGGATCTTCCGGTCGTAGCCACTTCGTGCTCAAATCTCCTTCACTCGATGATCTTGGTGACGACGCCCGCGCCGACGGTCTTGCCGCCCTCGCGGATGGCGAAGCGCATCTGCTCTTCGAGCGCGACGCTCGTGATGCAGCTCGACTTCCATCGTGATGTTGTCTCCCGGCATCACCATCTTCACGCCTTCGGGCAGCTTCACCGCTCCCGGTCACGTCCGTCGTCCGGATGTAGAACTGCGGCTTGGTAGTTGGTGAAGAACGGCGTGTGGCGCCCGCCCTCTTCCTTCTTCAGCACGTACACCTCGCCCATGAACTTCTTGTGCGGCTTGATCGTGCCCGGCGCTGGCCAGAACCTGGCCGCGCTCGATCTCCTCCTTCTCGACGCCGCGGAGCAGGCAGCCGACGTTGTCGCCGGCCTGCCCTTCGTCCAGCTGCTTGCGGAACATCTCGACGCCCGTCACGACCGTCTTCTTGTCTCGCTCGAAGCCGACGATCTCGACCTCGTCGTTGATCTTGACCTTGCCGCGCTCGATTCGGCCCGTCGCCACCGTGCCGCGACCCTTGATGCTGAACACGTCTTCGATCGCCATCAGGAACGGCTTGTCCACGTCGCGCGCGGCTCCGGGATCTCCGTGTCCAGCGCGTCCAGAGCTCCTTCACCGTCTTGGCCCACTTCTCGTCGCCGTTGCAGCGCCGGAAGCGCCGCGCCCCGGACGATCTTCGCGTCGTCGCCCGTGGAACTTGGTACTTCGACAGAAGCTCGCGAACTTCCATCTCCACGAGGTCCAGCATCTCCGCGTCTTCCACCGCGTCGCACTTGTTCAAGAACACCACGATGTGGTTCAGACCCACCTGCCGCGCCAGCAGCACGTGCTCACGCGTCTGCGGCATCACGCTGTCCAGCGCGCTCACCACCAGGATCGCGCCGTCCATCTGCGCCGCTCCCGTGATCATGTTCTTGATGTAGTCGGCGTGGCCCGGGCAATCGACGTGCGCGTAGTGACGCTTCGCCGTCTCGTACTCCACGTGCGCTCACCGCGATCGTCACCGTCTTCGTCTCGTCGCGAACGATCCCGCCCTTGGCGATGTCCGCGTACTTGATCTCCTTCGCCAGATTCTTCTTCGACTGCACCTTCACCAGCGCCGCCGTCAGCGTCGTCTTGCCATGGTCGATGTGACCAATCGTCCCCACGTTGACGTGGGGCTTCGTTCGTACGAATTTCTCCTTGGCCATCGCTCTTCTGTACCTTTTGAATGCTGGGGGCGTTGCTCGAGTTGTCGGTCTCTTGCTTCGAGCCCACCACCAGGATTGAACTGGTGACCTCGTCCTTACCAAGGACGCGCTCTGCCAACTGAGCTAGGTGGGCCTGATCTCGTAGTGTTTCTCGTGTCGTTTTCCTTGAGCGGGAGACCGGATTCGAACCGGCGACGTTCAGCTTGGAAGGCTGACGCTCTACCAACTGAGCTACTCCCGCCTTCTTCGATTGGATGTCTTGTGTCGTGTCGTCTTCGTGTTCCAGTGGAGGGTGTTGGATTTGAACCAACGCAGGCATAAGCCGGCAGGTTTACAGCCCGCTCCCTTTGGCCACTCGGGCAACCCTCCTGAAATCGATTCGAGATAGAACTCCTGGTGACTGAATTCCTTCCTGTCGTCGTCCTTCGTCGCGTCGTTCTTCAGGCGGCTTGCTCGCGTCAGCGGTCGGCTTTGTCGTCGGAACCAACCGTTTCCCGGAGCTGGCGAGGGGACTCGAACCCCTGACCGCCTGTTTACAAAACAGGTGCTCTACCGGCTGAGCTACACCAGCGAGCTGATTGAGGCTGAAAGCAGAAGAGACTCCTGTCTTGAGAGGCGACTCCGGCCAATCACGGTTTTCGTGGGCAAAACCGAGTTCGGATTACGGAGGGGACACCCTTCCCTCGCCACCCCAAAGCCGGTCGAGACCTGCTTCAGAAGAAATGGCGCGCGGGAGGGACCCGAGGACGACCGCGGCGTGGTAGCGCCAGGTCCGGAGGGAGTCAAGGCACAATTCGTACCGACCCCCAACGGTCAGTAATTATGGGGGAAAAGTCAAAACCAGGTCCCTTGGCGATATTGCCGGTATTCCTCCCCAAAGCGGGCCCGGAGGACTGTTTCTTCCCGGAATGCTCGGAGGGCCTGAGCGGGGACCAAGACCACGAGGCCCCAGAGCAAGAGCGGCCGGTCAACGTAAAGCGCGAGACCCACCAGCGCAAGGGTCGAGAAGACGTACACCGGGTGGCGCACTCGCGAGTAGACGCCCGTCGTCACCAGGCGCCTCGCTTTCGGCAGCACGGAGAACGACTCGCCGAGCTCGAACCGAGCCCAGGTCACGAAGACCATCCCTACGAGGCAGACCGCGAGGCCCGTGATGCGGAGCACGGACCATGGTGGGCCAAAGAACATCGCCACGATCACCAATGCGCCGATCAGTGGGGCGAAGGTCACGAAGCGGGCGCCGGACACGCCTTCGAGCTTAGGTGGTCGAGCGCGGCAACGGAAATGGTTCGAGGAGGTCGGCTCGAGGCTCGAGCTTCCGGCAGGTCTTGGGTGGTTCAGGTGCACGAAAGCTTGGGCACGCCACCAAGCCCTTCCGAGCATTGATCTCCGCAGGGCTCTCCCGCAAGACAAGAGCAGCTCGGCGCCGTGCCGCAACCGGAGGGCAGCCCGATGCATTCGGATACCCACACTCTCTCCGCACCCGGACCGTTGACCGTGACGCGACAATATTCGGTGCCCACCAGGCAGTAGCTCGTGCCGCAGAGCGCATAGCCGCTGGGTGCCTTGCAATCCGTGCCGAGATCCACTCCTGCGAGATGCGCGAGGCATTCGTTTTCGTAGACGTTCGCGTCGCATCCGCAGACCGGGGCGTAGATCGCGTCACACGCGACGGGTTTCGGGCGGCAATCGCCAACCGTCGAGCCACACGACCAGTCAGCAAAGGAGCAGACCTCGGTGCTTTCGCAACCCGTCAGCTCGCAGCCCGGCGCTGGGGGAGGCGCACCCGGACAGGGCTCGCCCAGATTGAGCACTAGCTCGGTCCCGGCGGGACAGACCGGGGCAGCGTAATCGGGACAGGTTGGATAGTACTTCGTACCGTCCGGCGCGCAGCAAGCCTCGGTGGGACCGTGAAAACAGGTTCCGGGTGGGCACTCGTACATCCACTTGCTCGGCGGAGGACAGACCCAGCTTCCGTCCACGCACTCCATGGAAACAAGAACGTCTCCCCCGCACTGGGGCACACAGAACGCTTTGGGCTTGGCACCACAGGCCGATTCACCGTCTGGACTCGCGTCGGGCGAGAGGGCTTGGGAGCCGCCACCGTCATCGCTCTGGCCTCCGCAGCTAGTGACTCCGAGCCACGCGATTCCAGAAAGAATCGCAAAGGCCGACACTACCGAAGGCACAAGCGATCCCGCCATGGCAAGAGCTTAGCACCGCCGCCCGATCAGGTTCGTGATCGAAGGGCTCGCTCCGCCTAGCGCTTCGCCTTCTTCTCTTTCTCGTCGGCCTTCTTCGCCAAGTCGTCGAGCGCCGCTTGCAACTGCGCTCGCGTGTAGGGGAGCTTGTCGATCGCGTCCTTCTCGGCTTGGACGCTGCGTTCGATCTTTTGCTTGGCGTCTTCGGCGCGCGAGACCCACGCCGAGTGCTCGCCGGTGCGCTTCGACATCGACAGTGTGTGCTCCATCATCGCCAGCGCCTTGTCGAGGAGGATGCTGTAGCGAAGCCTCATCGCCCCCTCGAACAGGAGCTTTCGAGCATCCGTATCGGCGTGCTCGGGCTTGGGAACGGCCATCAGATCTTCGTGGAGCCTCTGGTAGAGCTCTCCGACCCGATATCCCGCCATGGCGGACCAGTGGGCGTCGTAGGCGCGCATCGCGTCGGAGTAGGCGCTCTGGGAGTCGAGGAGAAGCTGGCAGCGCTGCTCCAGTACGACACCGAAGTTCGGAGGGACGGGAGTGAACTTGATGCGCTCGGCGCGCATGCGACGCGTTTCGCCGAGGGCGTAGTAGAGCTGAGCGAGATCTCGCGGGACCTTGCCCGCGCGATCGAGTTGGTGGTCCTCGAGGATGGTGCGCCCCTTCTCGATGAAGTAGCTCGCCTTCTCGTCGTTCCCTTGCGCGACCAGCTCGAGGGCCTTGCCGCTGAGCCCCACGATGCTCTCGATGGGATCGAGATCGCTGTAGCGGGCGAGGAGCTGGTCGCTCGCTTCCCCGCATTTTTGCCAACGCTCGAGGAAGCACAGCAAGCGAATCGAGCGCACGAGCGCCTCTCGGCCTCGCGCGTGCTTCGGGAATCGCCGCGCGAGCTCTTCGAACCGCGTGAGGCTCGTCTGGCGATCGTTTGCCTGCTCGTGCTCGATGGCCGCACGATAGAGGGTCTCGGGAATCAGGGGGCCGTCGGCATCGAGCCGCAAAAGCCGGTCGAATCCCCGGGCGGCTCCCGCGTGATCGCCGCTCTGGGCCTTGGCGTCCGCCTCGCGAAACAACTCCTCGACATCCGTCGCTCCTTCGGGAGTGACGATCTGGCGGGGGACGACCTCGCGGCCCGGCTGGGTGGGGGAGCTTCCCGCGAATTCAGGGGCGGAGGACTCCCGAGGAGCGCAGGCCGCTAGAAATATCGCGAGGCAAAGGAATCGGGATGCGTGCACTCTGGTTGATTCAGTGTAGCCCCGGGTGGCCAGAGTTCCCGAAGACTCGGGAGCTTGGAAACGGGCACCGTTATTGCACGGTCTTCGCCCGGGAAAATTAAGGAAAAACAACGAGAAAAATGGTTGACGGTGGCGGCTCCGCACATACGCTCGATTTCGTGAGTGGGATCGTCTGGGACGCCGATTCTCGGGACCTCGAGTCGTCCGATTCCGCCACCCAGAGGAGGTCAGAATGAGTGAGCCGACGATGGCGGTCGAACGCGTGCGTGAACTGGAAAAAGAGCATCAGGACCTCAAGACGGCGGTGCGACGCCTGGAACGAAGAGCGTATCTGACGCCACCCGAACAGAGAGAGATATCGTCGCTCAAGAAGCAGAAGCTGCTCGCCAAAGATCAGATCGCGCTCATCAAGCGCGAGCTCTAATCCGAGCTCGGATCCGAAAACGACAACTTGCGAGAGCGCGGTCGATGACGACTCGCGCTTTTGCATTTTGTGCGGATTCGTTCGAGAGGGTCGAGGCGCGGGTACATCGTGGCCCTCGCGCAAGACCTCGGGCCCAGCGCGGTGATACTCTGTGGCCAGCTGATGAAGCTGGGATACGCGCTCGTGGGCATTGCTTCGCTGTTCTTGCTGGCTTGCGGTGGCAGCGATTCGGCGTCGTCCTCGACCGGAGCGGGCGGCGGTGCAGGTCAGGGCGCGGCCGGGTCCGGCGGCGGAGGGCAAGGCGGCTCCGCGCAAGGCGGAACGGCGGGCGCGGGCACGGGCGGCTCTGCCGGGGGCGATCGTTTCGCCCTCGATTTTCCCAGCAACGTGACGGGAGCCGATCAATCCGCGCCGTTCGTCGCGCTCCAGTTCGACGACCCACACTTCGATGGCTTGCCGTTCGCGGGGCCGGGGGATGCCGGCGTGACCTACGTCTGGCGAGTGAATCAGCGCGCCCAGACCGGATACTACGTCACGCTCTGGTGGTCGGAAGGCGATGGCGACTTCACGCCGAGCGCACAGTACGTCGGGGGCCATCCCTATCCGAAAGTGGCCAACAACACTGGCACCACGCACCGCTGGGAGATCGCGGCACCGTCTGGAGGCGACTACTTCGACACGCGCGCGGGCAGCGACACATCCAAGGACGTGGTCTACGACGTGTGGCGGACTCAGGCCTTGCGCGTGATCAAGAACGGCAATTCCTCGAAGACCTATACGTTTTACACCGACTTGCCGTCACTCGATCCCGTCGACGTACTCGAATGGACGTCCGGTACCGGCGGGGACATCGCCGAGACGCTCCCTCCGAGCCCCAAGCTCACCATTGGCGACAGCCCCTGGTATCCCGGCTACCAGCACGAACGGCTGAGCGGCCTGTTCGGTGAGCTCATGATCGAAGCCTCGGCACGCACCGAGGACGAAATCCTGGCGCAAGCCCAGGATCTCCAAGCGCTCACTCCGGCGTTCGCGGCCGACATCTGGTACTTCAAACCCGGCTGGCGTTCCGTCGACGACCTGACCTCGGAAGCGGGGAGCGGCCGCAGCCTTCACTGGGCCGACCCCTCGAACACGGCCGCCCTGTCGAGTCTTCCCTAGCGAGCCAATTGTTTGGCAAGATGGCGATGAATCCATGATTGCCTTTCGCACGCTGGCGATGGTCCCGTTGCTCGGTGTCTGTGTGCTTGGTTGCGGCTCGCATCCCAACGCTCCGACGCGCCAAGACCGCGCGCTCGAAGCGGCGAAACGCTGCGCACAAGAGGAACCGCACATGAGCCGGGGCATCCACGGCAGTCACTTGATTCTCGAGCGCGGCCGGGTCCAACACTCGGACGACTCGGGGGATGTCGTTCACTTCCCCGAGGAGCAGCCCCGGGGATCGCCAATGGGTCTCACGTTGCACATCGATGCCCAAACGGGCGAGTGCACCGCACTGCCCATCTGATTCGACGCGTCCCTCGAGGTCGTGGGCCATGCTGCGAGCCAATCTCAAATCGCTGAAGAAGCCGCCGCGCCTTGGATCGAGGAGGGCGCGGATCCGAAGCGGTTGATGGTGCGAGTGGTCAAGACCGCCTGAAAGAAAATGAAAACCCCGCCCGACTCGGGAGAGCGGCGGGGGGTGGCCCCGTAGCACTCGGACGGAGGCCAACGTGCGAATCACCAACTGCATGCTTTCGATCGCTCTGGCGGGCGTGGGGACCTGTGGCTGCGGCGGAGCCGGGGGAAATGGTGGATCCGCGGCCGCGGGCGGAGCGGCCGGATTCGCCGGAGGTTCGGGCGGGGTCGGGGGATCGGGAGCGGTCTCGAGTGGAGGCGGCAACGGGGGCTCCACTACCAGCGGCGGGGGTGGAAGCGGAGGCAACGGCACGCCGAGCGGACCGCTGGGACAGGAGTGCAACTTCTACACGCCATGCCCGGCGGACGCGACGTGCGTCCAGATCAACCAGAGCACGACGCCCGATGGCTTTTGCACCACGAGCTGCGTGAGCGACGACGACTGCAGCGCCAACTACTCCGGGCCAGGGGTGCCCCGCTGCACCGGGACCGGACCCAACGGGAAGTTCTGTTTGATCCACTGTGGGGCTCTCGCAGACGGCTCTCTCGAGTGCCCGAGCGGGATGGGGTGCACGGCCGATGGAACCGGCGACGGTTTGCCGGATACGTGCACCGAGGACGGCGTGAGCCAGCCCGCTCCTGGCAAGACCATGCTGCGATCCATTACCGGCGTCGACGGCGCGTCGATTCAGATCTGCCTCGACGGGACGAAGTTCGGTCCGGAGCTGGATCTCGTGTTCGGAAAGACATGGACCAGTGGCTACCTCGACGCAACGCTCGGAGCTCACAAGGCGGACTCGTGGCCGTACGTCGGCCAACCGTGCCTCAGCCCATCGAGCGGCACGACGGGGTTCACTCTGGGCTCGGGAGAGAGTTACACGCTGTTTGCCACCAAGACCGGCTTCAGCGGAGTCCGCGCCTTGAAAGACGACTTCGGCGCTCCGCCCATCGGGATGAGTCGAACGCGCGTCGTGAGCAGCGCGAGCCATCTCGGGGGCCTGCACCCCGGAGGGCTCGATGTCTGCTCTGGAAGTGAAGCGTGGGCACAAGCGCTATCGTCGTCCGGCTTCGGATCCTACGTGACCGTCACCCCCACGAATGGACCGCTCACGCTCCGCGAGGCAACGAGCCCTGCGTGCAGTGGCACTGCCATCGGATCGACGAGTGTGAGTGTTGCCGCCGATCAGGTGTACTCCGCTTTCGTCATCGACCACGCGGGCTACGACGACGCCTGGCTCGTACTCTGCCACGATGGGTCGCAGGGAAAACCGGTCGTCGGCGGTGCGTGCTCCAGCACTCTCGTGAACTGACCGCTTGCCCGGGCCCCGCGTTCGCTTAACATCGGAGGTTCCGATGAGGGCGCTGCTGCAAGTCGCTTCTGTTCTCGCGCTGGCCGGCACCATGATCGCGTGCGGCGGGGATGACGAGTCGAACCATCCCGCGTCGGCGGGTGGCGGAACGAGCGCGGGAGGCGGCGCCGGCACCGGCGGAACGACGGGCGGCACGGGGGGAATCGGCGCGGGAGGCGCGAGCACGGGCGGAAGCGCGGGCTCCGACGCGGGAGCTCAGGGCGGCTCCGCGGGCGCCCCGCCCTGCACCGATTCGGGTCCCATCGTCCTGTCCGACGGTCCAACCGCGCTCGAAAATCTCTGCATCACCTCGCCGGACAAGGGGATCGAAGGCGGGAATGCAACGTCGGTTACGACGCTGTCGCTCACGAACGTGACGATCGATTCGGTGAATTACGGCATCTATCTCGGCGACTGCGAGTCCGCGAATTTCGATCACGTCGATGTCACGACCTCGCCGAGCGGCGGCGACTCGTACTCGGTGCGCGGCTACATTCATGGCCTGACGAGTCAGAGCTCCACGTACCGTGCGAACGTGAAGGCGTTTCGGATCTACGGCCTGACGAGTGGGTCGTCGACGAACGACCGGTTCGAAGGCGGACGCTTGATGCTGGGTGGCGGCTCTTCGGACGAATGGGTGAACCCGCTCCCGTTCCAGAACTTCAGCTTCAGCGGCGGGAGCATCGCGGTCGACAGCATCGAAATCTACGACAACACCGATCACGTGAGCTTTTCCAGCGTGGACTTCGCGGGAACAGCACACATCTCGATTCAAGCGGGCGCGCACGACCTGTCGTTCTCGCAGTCGAAGAACCTGCCCGAAATCCGCTTCTATGGCCCGAGCGGACAGTACACGCCGGACGCGAACGAGCTCGCTCAGCGAAACATCGTGATCTCGCCGTAGCTACTCTGCGTCGAGAGTGACCTTGCACACGTCGACGGCGCCGGACCGGACTCCGGCTTCGAGCGCCTCCAGCTGCCCCAGCCTCTCCTCCTGCTTGGCTTCATCGACGCCGGGCATTCGGCAGCTTCCTCCGAGATAGAATGCTCGAGCTACCTCCGGCTTCCGGGTGGTGGCAATGTCGGTGCATGCGGCGCGTACTCATGGTCGTCAGCCTGCTCGTCGTCGTGTCGGGCTGCGGGGCGAGCCAACAACTCCAGCCGCCAGAGAACGTGGTCCTCGAACGAGCCGATCACGCCGAGCTCTACTCGCTGGACCCGTACCCCACCGATACCCACCAACCGAAGAAACCTGGCAGCGAATTTCATGGCTACCGGATCCTCGGACGCTCCACACTTTCTAGCGACGAACGCGCCCGCTTGATCCAAGCCACGCGCGACGCGCTCGATTCGGGCAACGGGCAAGCCGCGCTGTGTTTCAACCCACACCATGGTCTGACCATTTCCGCGCAGGGCGACAGCGTCGACCTCGTGATTTGCTTCGAGTGCCAGCAGATGAAGCTCACCCACGGTGGTACGGAGGACACGCTCCTCATTGGTCAGGAAGGCGAAGCCGAGTTCGACGACGCGCTCCGCCGCCATGGGCTCGTCAAAGCCAAGTAACCGGCAGCGAGTGGCGGTATGCTGGGGCGATGAATCCCTTCCAGATCGTCGAGCACGAGAGCTCGTTCAGTTTGATCCTGTCCGATAGAGCAGTGACGCCCGAGGTGGCCGCGGTGTTCGAGGAGCTCGGCCGGGATGCGGGTGGGTACGCGTGGGGCGGGCTCGCATCGCTGTTGATCGACGAGATGGAGCTCGAAGACGTGGAGCTCGATTGCGAGGCCGGTATGTTCAGCGCATACGGGCCGAGCGAAGAGCAGCTGCTCGCCCTGGGTGAGCGAATGTCGAAGCTGTTCCACGACCTGGACGCATTGCGGGCCGAGCTGGATCGCGCTCCCGAATCGGGTTGATCCCTGCTCCAGAAGCTGTCTCTCCGCTCACGAACCCGGTGGACAGGTCGGGTCGTAGGGCAAGCAGCCGGCATCGAAGTCCAGCGTGCCGCCGCTGACCGCGTTGGCAGGAACCGCCTGGAACCCGGCGGTGAACGACGAGCTCTCGCACACGGCGTTGTGTCCGCCGCTGCCCGTCTTCGGCATGTCGCGGGAGGGACAGAGTAGGTTCGTGATCTGCTTGTACGTGTCCTGATAGGCGCAGATGGGTTTCTTGCCTTCGTCGCGGAACTCGATGACGGCCATGACGGCTTCGGGGGTGTCGACGCGACCGGCGATGACGCCGTTTTCCAGCGTCGTGAGATCGCCACCGTCGGCCGCCTGTCCCGGATGATTCACGATCTGCGCGGTCACGATCGCCTCGTGCAACTTGAGCCTCATGCCCGACAGGAAATGGTGAGCACCGGACCCGTGGCTGGGTAAGAGGCCACGAGCTGGTTGTCTCGGATGTAGGCGTTGTTGGTGAAGTTGCCCTGAAAGTCCGTGTTTTGACGCCAGCTGTCACAGCCGTCCCAGTTCGGCGGAACGCTGCCGTCGACCTGGTCGTTGTTGCAATTCACGTACTGGAGGCCGTTCGTGCTGATGAGCGCGACCTTCAGCCCGTTCACGTTGGCCTCGAACGGCGGCTGGGCGTTGGCAATCTGAAGGAGCATCGACTCCGAACCCGCCGCCATCTCTTGTGTGAAGTGGGTGCCGACCGGATCGACTCCGACCAGGTAGCTGGCCAAGAGCAGGTTGATCTCGCTGTCGACGCCGCCGTCGTCGTCTTCGGGCGAACCTGGACACGGCTGCCCTCCGCCGTCGGCGGAGGTCTCGTGGCAGTCGAGGTTGTAGCCGATGACGCCATCGAGCTGGATGCTGCGAAGAGCGAAGGTGGAGATGAGGGAGTTGTCCCCCGTGCCGGCTTCGACGAGTGGGTCTGGTGGCCGGCGACCTCCGCAGCCCGCATCGGGAGGGACGGGAGCGCCTTCCTCGTCTTTGATGCCACCGATGAGCTGACAGCCTCCGAGCACGACTGCGGCGCAAACGACGACGAGGACCGAACGCATCGCGCGCATCAAAACGCTCCCACGAGCGAGGCCCCACCCAGTGTGGGAACCAGCCGCGCGCCTTTCTCGGGCTTGGAGGGGCCGCGGAAGAACAGATATCCACCGAGGACGACCCCGATCGCGCCAACGGGGACCGCCACGTTGGCGATGTTCGCGTAGGTTTTCGCGCCGGACTTTTTGTCGTTGGCGGTGTCGTACGCGGCCGAGTTCCGATAGCAGTAGCCCGACGCATCGAACTGCTCCGGGTCCTTGCCTTCGGAAAACTGGCAAGCCTTCTTGCCCTCGTCGTTCTTCATCAGCGCGAGCACTCCGAAGACGGACCCCGCACCGAGAACCGCGAGACCGGCACTCGCAATGACGACCCCGGCGGCGCGCGAAGGATGGGGATCGAGAGGGGCCTTTTGCGGTGCGTTTTCCAGCTTGGGCACGACGAGGCTGACGTCGCGACCCTCGACCACGCTGACCATGGTCTTGAACGGCTTCTTTCCGGGGGCGTTCACGATGGCCACGTGGTCGCCCGGATCGAGCAAGAGACCCGTGGACCAAGCCGTTCGTTTGTATTTGGCGTTGTCGATCGTCACCGTGAGGTCGGCGGCCCGAGTGTTCGGGGGGACGAGCACTTTCACCCGCGAGAGCTTCGGCGTGAGCGTCTGAATGTGCTCCTGGGCAAGGGTGACGCGATCCGGCCGGGGAGGAACGGACACCTTCGCGAGAGCGAGCAGCTCTTGGTATCGCGCGTACGCGCTCGCCCAAAGACCCGCGGTTTCGTAACAGTAGGCGAGGTTTTGCAGCGTGCCCCCGGCCCTGTCGATGCGATAGCTCTCGGCGAAGAGCGAGCACGCTTCGTTCGTCCTGCCCGCCTTCATGGCGGCATTTCCCCGAGAAAAGAGCTCCTCCGCAGTGGCCTGCTTCTGCGCGGCCGGCGCTGCCTTCGGCGCGGCGTGCGCGGGAAGCGACAGCACGCAAACGACGCCGAGCACCAATCCCATCCCGCCAAGTCGCATCATTGGCGCTCGGGGGACATGTTGGGAGGCTTGCTGGGGCTCGGAGCAGGGGACGGAGTGGGAGCTGCTGTTTCGCTCGGAGTCGGGGTCGCGGACGGAGCGGGAGACGGCGGGTGCTTGGCGGCCGACGCACGCGGAGGCGCCCCGTGCGTTGGAGCGGTGGGCGTGGCGGGCTTCGTCGAGGATTCCGCTGGCACCTCGCTCGTCGTCTCCATGGGCTCGGTGGTCTTTGCTGGCGGCGCGGCGGGCGCGATGGGCTCCGCGGGCGCGACGGATCTTGCGGCTGAAGCTGGCGACTCCGCAGGGGCCTCGGCGGATGCCCCGTGTCTCACGATCGCCAAAAGGCCAATCGCCCCTGCCACGACCACGCCCGCGCCGACGAACAGCCAACCTCTGCCGCTCTTTCGCACGGGCGCTTGCGTCGTGGAAGTGACGAGCTGCGGAAGCGTGTCTCCCATCGCAGTGGGACTCGAGATCCGGAGCGCCGAGGAGACCGGCACCGTCGAGGCGGCCATCATCTGGCTGCGAGTGATCAGATCCGCTGCGGCTTGACCCACCGGCGACGCGAACGGTCGCACTCGCCGCGCGGTATCCTCGATGGAAGCACGTTCCCCGGGTGTCTTTTGCAGGAGCCCGATGATGGCTTCCTCGAGCTCCGCGGGAGCGTCGGCGCGCACCTTGCGCAGCGGAACGGGCGGATCTACGACAATTGCGGCGAGGAGCGCCGGCGCGGTCTCGCCCCGGAACGGGAGCCCTCCAGTCAAGAGCTCGAACAGCACCACGCCGAGCGCCCAGACATCCGTGCGGGCATCGACGTTGCGCGCGCTTCTCACCTGCTCGGGCGACATGTAGCTCGGCGAGCCAAACACCGACTGCGTATCGGTCAGGCGGTGATCACCCTCCGTCCCATCCGCCCCCTTGGAGATACCGAAGTCCAGGACCTTCACCAGCGGAGCTCCGTCGGCCTTGCGGGTGAGCCAGAGGTTGGACGGCTTGACGTCCCGGTGCACCACGCCCGCTTTGTGCGCGCGCAACAATCCGAGGCAAGCTTGCAGGAAGCAGTCGACCGCCAGCTCCACGGGCATTGGACCGCGCGCCGCGATGCTGCCGAGATCCTCTCCGTCCAGGAGCTCCATGGCCAGGAACGGGATGTTCTGGGCGGTGGTCCCGACGTCGAAGACGCGCACCACGTGCTCATCCTTGATGCGCGCCGTGACTCTCGCCTCGCGAACGAACCGTGCGATGAACGACGCATCCTCCAGCAACTGAGGATGCAAGAACTTCAGGGCAACGTCGTCGCCGAGAGCGATGTGCTTGGCAGCGACCACGGCGCCCATCCCACCGGCGCCGATGACCCGCTCGACGCGGTATCGGTCAGCGATCACGTCGCCTGGTTTGGGCACCCAGGAGCGATCTGCTGAAGAGGCAGGAGTCTCCGGCGCCTCGTCATCCACCCGTATGATGATAGCGGCCGGGATTTCCCTTGGCAACGCGGTCTACTTGGCAGTCGAACCTCGGGTCACCGGGTTCCTGCGCTCGGCACGCGTGCATTGGAACAAGAACGTCAAGACCTCGAGCCAGCAGACCGACGATCGTATCGAGCGCCACCCTGATCTCGCCAAAGATCGATCGCGCTCGGGAAGCGGGAGCTCCGGTCGCGATCTCGAAGCCGAACACGAGTCTCGCGGGGACTCGCGTCAGAGAGTCACGCACTCATTGGCCTGACACGTCTGTCCATCCGGGCAACCGCCGGGACAAGGCTCGTCGGCCGGGGGAGCTTTCGTGGTTTCGGTAGCGGTCGACCGACTCTTGCCCATCGAGTCCGCTCCGCCGTAGACGTCCTTGTTGAGATCCGTCAGCGATTCTTCGAGACGCTGCTTCCACTGGGGGTTGAGCCCGCCGGGATGCTCTTGCTCGATCGCTTTGGATAGTGCGAGCCAGTGACGCGCGTCGGGACGGAACCCGAGGCGATAGCCAGTCATGCCGCGGAGGTACGCGTACCGGGCCTGATCTTGGAGCTCGAGGGAATCCATGTCCGGTTCGAGCACTCGGAAGATCGCGAGCGCGTGGGTGTACTCGTTCTCCTCGTAGAAGCGCTGTCCGCGGTTCAAATCCTCGCGGTACGTGGCGCAGCCCACGACCGAAAACGCCAGGAGGAGCACACAGGCAATGCGCCCAATCACGGAGGCGAGGGTAGCCTCACCGGTCCGGCCGAATCAAGGCGGCGATAGCGAAGGCGCAAAACCGGCAGGCCATCGGCGATGGCCCGGCGTTCGCGGGGGCTTTTCGCGGCATGGGGATTGTCCGCTACTTCGGCCTGTTCTTCCCAAGGAGTGAACCGGGGCTCGAGCTCGACCACCTCCCGATACGCCCGGGCCCGCTCCTCCACGTCGGTCTGGATGAAGAGCTCGCCCCCGGGCTCGACCACCCTCGCGAGCTCGAAGACCAACTCCCGGGTGACCAGCAATCGCTTGTGGTGACGCTTCTTCCACCAAGGGTCGGGAAAGTGAATGAACACGGCCGCGAGGGAAGCATCGCCGAAGCGCTGCACCGCCGAACGCGCGTCCTCCGCGAAGACTCGTGCACGTGCACTGTAGCCCCGCTTCGCAAGCCGCTGATCGACGATGGTCGCCCACTTGCGTCGGATCTCGAGACCGATGAGTCCGACTTCGGGATCCGACTCCAGGCGCTCGATCAAGAACCAACCACGTCCGGGACCGATCTCGAGCTCGACTCGCTGGGGGGCCGCGGCGAGCAGCGACCGGGGGTCGATGGCTCCGTCCGGAAGTCGCGGGGCATCCGCGTACGGGTCGGTCCGCATCCCGCGATCTAATCCGAGTCTCCCGAGGGGAGCGCTTGAATCTCGTCTCGCCGCAAGGTGAGATGGATCCCCGAGAGGACTGTTGGCCGACGAACCCTGGCTTCGAAGAGCGAAACTGCTCGCCATCCCCGGCCTCGTTACGCTCGCGACCGGGCTCGTGGCCTGGGTCTCGGTGCGATCAATCCTCTCGCTGACCGGTGGGGAGCCCGCCGTCCCCCTCGACGACACCTACATCCACTTTCAGTACGCGCGGTCGTGGGCGGAGCTTCATCCTTTTTCTTACACGCGAGGGGCCAGTCCGAGCCCGGGCGCCACGAGCCTGCTCTGGCCGCTGCTCCTGGCACCTTTTTGGGCCATCGGGTTCAAGGGCAGCCTGCTGGTTTGGATTGCCTGGGCCTTCGGCTTCACGAGTCTCGGCCTGTGCGCAGTGGAAACCTTCCGCCTCGCTCGCGGGATCGTGGAAACGCCCCTCGCGGTCGCCGCCGGAGCGATGGTGCTCTCGTTTGGCGGGCTCGTCTGGTGTGCGGGAAGCGGAATGGAGGTCGTGCCGCTCGCCTGGCTCCTGGCGCGAAGCGCGCGCGTGGCCGCGGAAGTCGACGGTCCGGAGTCCGTCTCCAGACGACGACTCGTCGAGCTCGTGGCTCTCGGAATCGTGACCCCGTTGCTCCGTCCGGAGGGAGTGCTCGCAACCTGCTTCGTCATCGCCGCGTTGATTCGTGGTCGAAAGCAAGCATGGGCGGCGTTACCAATCGTCGGGCCGCTCTCGGTGCCGTTGCTCAACTATCTCGGCACGGGCCAAGCCGCGAGCACCACCGTCGTGGTGAAATGGTTGCCGTCGAGCCCGTACCAAGCCGGCTCACGCCTGTGGTCGACAATCGGCTCGAACATCGAGCTCTTGTTCAGCACGCTCCTGGATGGCCGCGAGTGGAGCGCACTCTTCGTTCCCGCCGGTGCGCGCTACGTGGCGTGGGTTGCCTTACCGGCCCTCGCGATCGTTTCCTGGCAGCGGCGCGCTGCGTGGCGCGGCGGGCTGGCACTGGCAATCGCTCTGGGCATGCTGATCACGACGACGTACGACAGCTTTCTCTGGAATCGGTTGCGCTATCTCTGGCCCTTCGCGCCCGGGTGGTTCGTGGCGGTGGTGGCGCTGGCCCAGGGCCTCGGCGACGCGGCAGCACGCTGGCGCAAGGACTTCCAGGTGGTCGGCCTGCTGCTGGCCGGCGGCGGGGTGGGCTGCTCTGGCGGGACAGCTTTCGCGCTCGATCGACGATCTGGCGGCGAGCTCCGACGCGATCCGTCAGCAGCAAGTTTCGCTCGGACGTTGGGCCCATGACGCGCTGCCCCCCGGCAGTGTCATCGGGGTCAACGATACCGGTGCTGTCGCCTATTTCTCCGAGCGTCCCATATTCGACATCGTAGGGCTCACGACCCGGGGAGAAGCTCGCTACTGGGTCGGCGGCGCTGGCTCCCGCTTCGAGCACTACGAGCACATGGATCGCGCGGCACTGCCCACCCATTTCATCGTGTACCGCGAGTGGATGGGAATCGACCCGCTCCTCGGGGAAGAGCTCACTCATCGCTACGTCAACGCGACGATCCTCGGCGGGACGACGATGACCGCGAACCGCGCGGACTACGCCACGCTCGGCTCGGGAGAAGCCCCTGCCGTCAATCGCGGAAAGAGCCTCGATTGCCTCGACGTGGCCGACCTCGAAAGCGAAGCTTCTCACGCTTACGAGCTCTTCTGGGCGACGCAAAACGACTGCGTGGTCTTCGAGGGCTTCCGCGAAACGAATCGCGCTGATGGAGGCCGTCGATCGCGCACCCTCGATCGCTTTGCCCTCGAGCTCGTTGGCAAGGGCGTCTTGTTGGGGCGCTTCGTGAGCGAGGAACCGATTGAGCTTCGGGTGCGGGTGGACGGGCAGGACGTGGGCAAGCTCTCCCTCGCGGCGTCCACGTGGGATGAAGCCAGCCTGGATTTCCCGGAAGATCTCGCCTCTGGTCGGCATGTCGTGGAGGTGGCTCCGCCGGCCGGGAAGAGCTTTGCGTCGCTCCACTATTGGTCTTTTCCGCCGGGAAATACCCCTTCGGCGCGAAAGCCGTAGCACGCTCGCAGAAATTTGTGGCACGGCCCGAGCCTCGGTCTTAGCCTGCCAGCGTGCACCTCGCGGATGGCGTCCTATCGAGCCCGGGCTCCTCATCGGGCTGAACGCGGCCGGATTGACCGCCGTCGCGCTCACGCTGCGGGGCCGGCTCGCCAAGACCGAGCGTTCGGTCTACGCCGGGACATTGGGCGCGTTCGTCTTGGCCGCCCAAGCCGTCAACGTTCCCCTCGTTCCGGGAGCCAGCGCGCACGTCATCGGCGCGGGGCTTCTGACCCTTGCCCTGGGACCTGCCTACGCCGTGATGGCTCTCCTCGCCGTTCTGGCGGCTCAAGCCCTGCTATTCGCGGATGGCGGCATCACGGTGTACGGCTTCAACGCGCTCACCATCGCGGTCATCCCCGTCATCACGGTCCACACCTGTCGGCGGCTCTTCGGCGAGAGCCCGCGTCGTCTTGCTCTGGCAGCGCTGTTCGGAACGTTCGGTGGCAACGTCGGCGGTGCGCTGTGCCTGTCCGGCGCGCTGGTTGTCGGCGCCGCGGCACCAGCCCAAACCACGTTGCTCTGGCTCGTCGGCGTTCAGGCGCTGGCAGGGCTCGTCGAGGGGGGGTTGACCGCGGCCGCCGTGCTTCATCTGGCAAAGAAGGCACCTCGCTTGTTGGCAACGCGGGATCGAACACCCGTTCCACGCTCGGGGTTGATCTGGGCCGGGGCTGCGCTCGCGCTCGCCGTCGTACTCGTGCCCCTTGCCAGCGCACGGCCCGGACGCGCTCGAGCACGTGCTCGCCTTCGTTCACACCCCGTGAGCCGTTCTCTCCCGCTGGCCGGGTTTTGTGCTCGATGCTGCTGGTCGTGGGAGTGGCGACCGTTCCCTTCCACCACACCCCGGTGCGCCTGGCCGTCGGTTTCGTGCTCATCGCGACGTTCGCCCTGACTCGACCCGATTTTGGGCTGCTCTGGCGCCGAGGACTCCTCGCCATCGGCGCGGTGGCGGCACTGATGGTCCCCTGGGTCGTGACCGGGGACATCGAGCACGCGCTGGAAGTCGGCGCTCGTGCATCGGCGGCAACGCTGATTGCCCTCGCCTTCGCCTCGACCCTTCCGCTCCGCGAGCTTTCGCCAGCGCTTCGCGCCCTGGGCGTCCCGGCCGTGTTCGCGTCGACGATCTCCACGATGCTCTGGCAGCTCTCGAATGTTGCGGCGGAGGGTCGCCGTCTGGTTCTCGCTCGCAAGCTCCGCGGCGTACGGGGCGTGGTCGGTCCCGAGATCCTGGCGGAGCTCTTCCTTCGTTCCACGGCCCGGGCGGAGAGGGTCGAGCTCGCAATGAGCTTACGCGGCGCGCATTCTGCCTCGACCAACCGGCGAACCGGGCTCGGGGCAGAGGACGTCCTCGGGGCCCTCGCGTGCGGAGCGGTCAGTGTAGGACTGCACCTACTGGCCCGTGGAGGGCGCTGATGGCCGTCGGCATCGAGCTGTCCGGCGTCTCCGTGTATCGGGATCAGGATTTCGAGCGTAAACGGCGCGTCGTGATCAGCGGCTTGTCGCTCACGATCACTCCCGCCGAACGCGTGGCGTTCGTTGGAGCCAACGGCGCCGGAAAGACATCGTTGCTCCTGGCGCTGGTAGGGGCATTGCCGTTCGACGGACACATCCGCATCGGAGACCTCGAGCTCGGACCGCGAACCCTCGAACGGGTGCGGGAGCGGGTCGGGTTCGTGTTCGCGGAACCCGCCGATCAGCTGTTTCTGCGGACGGCTCAGGAAGAGGTAGAGCTCGGACCGCGCCTGCGCGGGCTCGACGCCGAGCAAATCGAGAAGCGAGGGCGCGAGGCTCTGGGTGAGGTCGGGCTCTCCGGATTCGAGGCGCGCGCGCCGACCTCACTCTCCCTGGGCGAGCAGCGCCGGCTGGCGCTTGCCACCGCGCTGTCGATCCGTCCGGAAGTGTTGCTCCTCGACGAGCCCACGGCGAGCCTCGACGGGAGGGCGCGACGCGACGTGCTTCGGTCGATCGAGAGCTCGACCTCGACGACGCTCCTGGCCACCCACGATCTCGACGCAGTCCTCGAGCTCGAAGCACGGGTCATCTTGCTGTCGGCGGGGAAGCTGGTCGCCGACGGTCCGGCCGCCGAGCTGCTCCTGGACGAAGCCACCCTCGACCGCGCGGGACTCGAGCTTCCCCTCGGTGTGCGCGCCCAGAGTCGTTGATTCGGCGGGCCCCGCGTCGGGCGGGGCCTGCGCACCCAGCCGGCGTTGATGCTATACGGCCCGCCATGCGGAGCCGTCCCCTCGGCAAGACCGGAATGACCGTGAGCGAGCTCGGCCTCGGCACCTGGGGGCTTGCGGGCGAAGGCCACCTTTCCGTCGCCGAGAGTGAGCAAGATCGCGTCATCGATCGGGCTCGGGCCCTCGGCATCACGCTGTTCGAAACCGCCGACAGCTACGCCCACGGCGCCATGGAAGAGCGACTGGGAGCTCGGCTTCCCCGCGACGAGCACATTCGGATCGTCACCAAGATCGGAACGTTTCGAGACGAGCCCCTTGCCCGCAAGCGCTTCGACGCGGAGTTTCTGAAGAGCGCGTTCGAGCGCTCGCGTGAGCGCCTGAAGCGGGAAGTACTCGACGTGGTGTTGCTCCACAATCCGTCGGGAAAAGCCCTGGCCCGTGACGAGACCACCGGGACGCTCCGCGATCTCGTTGCCGGGAAAAAGCTGCGCGCTTGGGGTGTCAGCGTCGGAGACGTGCCGACGGCTCGGCTCGCCATCGAAAAGGGCGCTCAGGTGCTCTCGCTGGCGCATAACGCGTTTCACCAGACCGACCTCCGAGAGCTCGCCACCGAGATCGAACGCGAGGAAGTCGGCGTGCTGGCTCACTCCACTCTGGCGTACGGCCTTCTTTGCGGTCATTGGAGTGCCGACAAGGTGTTCCCGGAAGGCGATCACCGGGGCGAGCGCTGGACTCAAGACGAGCTGCGACGACGCATTCGACAGTTGGACGCGTTGCGCCCGGCGGTAGGAGGCGACGTTCTGACGTTGCGTGCGGTGGCACTGCGATTCGTGCTGGCCAATCGCAGCGTGAGCTCGGCGCTCCTCGGACCGAAGAGCTCCGTCCAGCTCGACCAGCTCGTGCGAGAAGCCGGTCGGGGTCCGCCGTACCTGGCCGATACCGCTCTGGCCGCACTGCGGAACCGCCTGGACCAGGTCGGAGTGGCAACGTGATCGTCGACCTCGATTTCCTCCTCGGCGTCGCGCGCGAGGCCTCGGACATCATCCTCGAAGTGTACGCGACGGACTTCGCGGTTTCTTACAAGTCGCCGCGAGATCCAGTCACACTGGCGGATCGCCGAGCGAACGATCTCATCTGCAAATGTTTGCGCGATCGCTGGCCCGACGTACCGATCGTCGCGGAAGAAAGCGACCCGGCGAGCTTCGCCGAATACAGAGAATCGACTCACGTGTTCTTCGTCGACCCCTTGGATGGTACTCGGGAGTTCGTCGAAAAGAACGGCCAGTTCGTCGTGATGATCGGGCTCATCGACGACGCAGGGCCCGCTCGCGGGGTGATCCACGCGCCGGTCAGCGGAATCGCCTGGGCCGGAGAGCGAGGCAGCTCAGCGTTCGAGACCAAGTAGCGATCGCCCCTTCGAGTGAGCGACACGCAAAAGCTTTCGGCCGCCAGAATCGTTTCGACCCGCTCTCACAGGAGCGAAATCGTCGTGCGTGCGCTGGATTCGCTCGGCGCGGCCCGCGTGGACGCGCTCGGGAGCGCCGGACTCAAGTGCGCGGAAGTCGCCTCCGGCAGCGGCCGACGCGTACGTCGCGCCCGGACGCGCCGGCAGTCGCTGGGACCTGTGCGCGGGTCAGGCAATCATCGAGGCGGCGGGCGGTCGAGTGACGGACGCCCGCGGGCGGCCGATCGACTATCGCAGCGAGAGCCTCATCAATACCGAGGGGTTCATCGCTTCCAACGGACTCCTGCACGACGAGATCGTCGC
Organism: uncultured delta proteobacterium; assembly: GCA_963781505.1. Classification (GTDB taxonomy): domain Bacteria; phylum Myxococcota_A; class Polyangia; order Polyangiales; family Polyangiaceae; genus JADJKB01. The sequence goes on from CAWAHB010000026.1 coordinate 157,133, forward strand.
GTGCCTGGGTAACGTCGATGGGGAGGTAGGGGATGCAACGTGAGCTCGTCTGGATAGGGACGCTGCTCCTCCTGGGCGCCGGGACCGCCGCGTGTGGCAGCGACAGCACGAGTGACTCCACCGCGGCCGGAGGCGGGAGCTCTGGAACCGGCGGCAGCGCGGGCTCGCGCAATTGGCGGCGCCGGGGGAGCCGCGGGCGCTTCCGGCACTGGGGGCGCGTCGAGCTTGCGACCAAGTTCCGGCACTCGTCGCGAGCTACAAGGCGCAGAACCCGGGAAATGGCGGCAAGGATTGGGACATCAACGCCAAGAAGGACGCCGAGATCGCCGCGGATCCGGCGGCGCAGGAGATTTTGGCGTGGTGTGGACCCGACCAGCGTCCCGTCATTCCCGAGATCGCCTGGGAGTATGGAGGGGCCGACCACCCCTGGATCAACCCCGAATCGTCTGCGTCGATCTATTGCGTGTACATCCCGGTGAGTCCTGACTCGGCAAATTGGCAATACGACGCCGTAGCCGATCACGTGACCGCCGATGTCTACCTGAAGTGCCCCGAGCAAAATCCGTGCAAGGACGAGCAGGGACCGGATCGGGTCCTGAAGTGCCTGGGCGACCAGAGCAACATCGAAATCCTGGTCGACACGGCCAGCCGCAACGACGGCCAAGATGTGGGCCTTTCCCTGGCGAACGCCTCGACGGACCTGAATCTCATTCTCTCGGACGGCAGCAAAGTCCACTTGTACACCGGGCTTTAGCACTCGCGAGCCGTCGAGATCAGCTTCACCAATACTGACGGTATCATCACATCCTTGGACGTTCGACTGACAGATTGTCGCAGTCTTCGAGGAGGCCAACGGCTCGGGTTGACATCCGGAGCAGCAGTCCGAGATCCTCCCCCCCACGTGGACGACAGCACCCCGGACAGCCAATCTCCCGACAAGGTCCCTCGCGCACCCGCGAGCGACTTCATTGTCGCCCTCGACAAGATGTTCGAGGGCTTGCAGGTCATCGACCGCGAGTGGCGCTACCTGTACCTGAACGACATAGCCGCGCTACACGGTCGTCGACCCAAACAAGAGCTGTTGGGAAATACCATGATGACCGCGTACCCCGGCATCGACGAAACGCCCATGTTCCGGGCGCTCGAACGAGCGATGTACGAAGGCCAGCCCCAAAAGCTCACCAACGAATTCGAATACGAAGACGGCACGAAGGGTTGGTTCGAGCTCCGCGTGTGCCCGGTGGAAACTGGCATCGTTATCTTGTCGGTCGACGTGACCGAGGAGAAGCGCCGTGAGCTCGCCCTTGCGGAGAGTCGGGACGAGATTGCCGCCATCCTGAACGGTCTGAGCGAAGCCGTGCTGACGACGGACGTGAGCGGAAGCGTTGCTCGCATGAATCCGTTTGCAGAACGGCTGCTCGGCAGCGCGTCGAGCGAGGTCCGGGGCCAGCCGCTGGCATCCGTCCTTTCGTTGTGGGCCGAACACAGCGGCGAGTTGCTCCGCTTCGAGCACGATCGAATCCCCATCGGACGCATGCTCGTGCAAAACAGCGAGGGCGTATCAATTCCCGTGGTGACGAGCGCCGAGACATTGGTCGACTCCCAGGGTGAGGTCCGCGGCTCCGTGGTCGTGCTGCGGGACGTGAGTGCCGAACGGGAGCTGGAGGAGCGCCTGCGTCACTCGCAAAAAATGGAAGCCGTTGGCCGATTGGCAGGCACCGTTGCCCACGATTTCAACAACATGTTGACCGCAATCCTGAGCTTCACCCAGTTCGCACGGGATAGCCTGCCCACCGGCCACGGGAGCATTTCCGACCTCGACGAAGTGCTGCGAGCCGCTCAGCGCGCCACCGACCTGACGCGCCAGCTCCTCATGTTTTCCCGACGCCAGCCGATTCGACCGACCCACCTGGATGTCTCGGAAGCCGTAGCCTCCACGACGCCCCTGCTCCGACGGTTGATCGGGGATCAGATCACGCTGAGCTCCGACCTCGCCAGTGACCTGTGGACGGTCTGGATCGATGCCGGCGCGCTGGAACAGGTGATCGTCAATCTCGTCATCAATGCTCGCGACGCGATGGACGCGGGCGGGCGGCTGGACATCGAGACCGCCAACCGGACACTCGCCGCCAACAGAGCTCGTGCCACTCCCGCCGGTGAGTACGTACGACTCTGCGTCAGGGACGATGGTGTGGGCATCGAGCCCCATCAACTGACCGAGATCTTCGAGCCCTTCTTCACGACCAAGCCGGCGGGGGTGGGGACGGGACTCGGACTGTCCACGTGCCACGGCATCGTGTCCCAGGCCGGAGGCCACATTTCCGTGTCGAGCAAGCCGGGCGAGGGCACCACCTTCGAAGTGTACCTGCCTCGATCGGATGGAAGCGAGCCAGCATCCAGTCCCGAGAGCGCCTGATCAGGTAGCTGGTCGCCAGCGATCCGCATGCTACTCCTCCCTCGATGACGAGCTCGCTTTGGAACCAGGTCGACTTCGGACGTTCCGGTCTTTCCGTGAGCCGGCTCGCCATTGGGTCGAGCTACGGTGTCGGCGGCAGCGATCTCGAGCGCGCGAGGGAGCGCGGCGTCAACTTCTTCTTCTGGGGTCTCCGGCGCACGGATCGCTTCGCCGGGGGGATCCGCTCGATTGCACGAACGCGCCGCGAGGAGCTTTGCATCGCGATCCAAACCTATTCGCGGTCAGCGCTCCTGGTTCGGCCATCGGTGGAGCTGGCGCTTCGCAAGCTTCGGCTCGACTACGTCGATGTGCTCACCCTGAGCTGGTGGAACGACGTCCCGCCCCGGCGCATGATCGACGCAGGCCTGGCGCTCCGCGAGAAGGGCAAAGTGAAGAAGCTCATGGTGTCGTGCCATCACCGCCCGAGCTTCGCCCGCTTGATTGCGGATGAGCGTCTGGACGCCGTCATGTTGCGTTACAACGCCGCGCATCCCGGCGCCGAGCGCGAGGTGTTTCCGCATCTGAAAACGACGGCAGAGCCTCCCGGCGTGCTGGCATTCACCGCAACGCGTTGGGGAACGCTCCTCGACGCGAGCTACGTGCCCCCGGGTGAACGGGTGCCTACGGCGACGGATTGCTACCGCTTCGTGCTGTCGAACCCTCACGTGAACGTATCCCTGGCCGGACCCAAGAACGGCGAGGAGCTCGAAGGCGCGATGGCGGCGCTCGACCAAGGCCCGCTCGACGCCGAAGAAATGGCGTGGATACGTCGCGTCGGAACGTCGGTCCACGCGCTCCGGCCGCCCCAAGGACCCATCGCAGCACTCGACAAACTGGCCGGCTTTTTCTCCGGCCGCGGCCAAGACCGCGACCCCATCGCGGAGCCCAAGAGCGCGCGAGGGTGATCTGGCCGCTGCTCTGCGCCCGCTGTAGATTGCCGGCGTGCAAGAAGCCGCGGACGTCGTGGTGGTCGGCGGAGGCATCATGGGCCTCGCGATCGCCTACAACCTCGCGAAGAACCATGGCCTGAAGCGGGTCACCGTCCTGGAGCAGTCGTATCTCTGCGGTGGTGCCAGTGGTCGCAACGGGGGCGGCGTGCGGGCGCAGTGGTCGAGTGAGACCAACGTGCGACTGATGCAAGAGTCGCTCACGCTGTGTCGCGAGTTCGCCCGGGAGCGGCGCATCAATACTTGGTTTCGCCAAGGCGGATACCTGTTCTTGGTTCGCAGCGAGGAGAAGCGTCGCTCGCTCGAAGAGAGCGTTGCGTTGCAAAACGAATGCGGACTGGCCACGCGCATGCTGGAGCCTCGTGAGATCCAGAGCGTCGTGCCGGAGCTGTCGAGCGAGGGCGTGCTTGCCGCGAGCTACAATCCGGACGACGCCGTGGTTTTCCCGTGGCCGTTCGTGTGGGGCTACGCCGAAGGCGCTCGGGAGAACGGGGTGGAGGTTTGCACGTTCACACGCGTCGTCGGAATCGAAACGCGAGGTCGAACGATCCAGCGCGTCCTCACCGACAAGGGAGCGATCCGGACCAGCGTGGTCGTCAACGCGGCGGGTGCCCACAGCCCCGAGGTGGCGCGCCTGGTGGGCATCGAGCTCCCCAACCACCCACACCGGCACGAAATCTGTTCGACCGAGCCGCTGAAGCCCTGGCTCAAACCGCTGGTGGCGGATCTCAGTGATGGCCTCTATTTCTCCCAATCCACCCGGGGCGAAATCGTCGGAGGTGTCTCGAATGCGAAAGTCCCCGGAGGCCCCGATCAGAGCTCATCGCACCGATTTCTGGCGCTCTACTCCCGAGCCCTCCTTCGGGCCTGCCCACTGCTCGGCTCGGTGAAAATCCTGAGACAGTGGGCCGGCCTCTACGACATCTCCCCGGACGCCAACCCCATCGTCGGCAAGGTGGACGCTCTCGATGGGTTTTTCCTGGTTTGTGGCTTCATGGGCCACGGATTCATGATGGCCCCGGTCATGGGCCGGCTCCTGGCTCAACACATTGCGGACGGGACCGAGCTCCCAATGCTCGATCGCTGGAACCTGAGGCGATTCGAGACCGGAAACCTGCTCTCGGAAGGCATGATCATCGGTTGAGGCGGGACTTTGCCGAAATGAACGGGTCGTTGACACCGCGGAAAGTCCCGGCTTACGGTCCGTCGGGGTCTGGACCAGGAAAACTCACCGTATTTTCGCGGAGTCCGGGCCACGGGCAGCACTAAGACACCACCGCTGGAGGCATGGAATGATTCGCTCCTCGCGAGCCCTCGCGTCTCTCATTCGTTCGCTCGTTTTCACCGCGGCTCCGGCCGTGCTTCTGGTGACGTCCGCGTCGACCACCCTGGTTGGCTGCAAGGACGAGAGCCAGCCCGAATACTGGGTCGACAAGCTGAGCGACTCCTCTTGGAGGCCTCGAGCGATCAAGCGGCTCGAGCAGTTTTTCGAGGATGCCAGCACCAAGGCCGGCGCCAAGAACGACGCCCCGGAAGTGGTCGCCTTGCTCAACAAGATCGTCGACCCACTCACGAAGACGTACGTCGACAACTACGCTGACCTGGACACGAAAACTCGCGTGTCGCTGATCAAGCTGATCGGCGCGTTCCGCGACAAGCGCACCGAGCCCGCCCTCAAGAAGGCGCTCGATGAGTTCGCGAAGAAGCCCGCGACCAGCAAGGACGACGCCGACATCAAGTGGGCAGTGCGTGCAGCAGGGGAGCTCAAGCTCGATTCCCTCGGCGATGCGGTGCTTCAGGCGTTCCTCAAGCTCCGGGCCAGTACGATGCTGGGTGGCATCACCTACCGCGACTTCAACGAAGCGATGGTGAAGATCCCCCAGAAGGCTTGGGTCGGACCGCTGATGACCGTTCTCGACGCCGAAATCGTCCGACCCGAAACCGACAAGGACAAGGACAAGATCGATCCGTATCGGGATCAGCTCTTCTGGCAGACGACCTCTGCCCAGGTACTGGGCGAGCTCCAAGCGGCAGAAGCCGTGGAGACGCTCCTCAAGTGCATGCTCGATCCGTCCAAGGCCGACGTGCAGCTCACTGCGATTTTGGCTCTGGTCAAGATCGGCAAGCCCGCGGTCGATCGCACCGTCAAGGTGCTCTCGGGTACCGACGACAAGCTCGTCGCCTTCTCGAATCGCCGGATCAAGGAAGTGACCAAGGCGAAGGAAGACCCCAAAGACTCTCCGCACGTTCGCACTGCGGCGCTGATCCTGGGAACCATCGGGCGCTCGGACTCCGTGGGACCGATGCTCGAGGCGTTGAAAAAGGCCGACAAGGACGTGAACAAGGCGGTCATCGCCCGCGAGATCACCAAGCTGCCGGTCTCTACCGAATCGAAGGAGGCGTTCAAGTCCGCCTTCGAGTCGATCTCCATCGACACGAACATTCCGCCGGGCACGAACGGATTGCAGATGCTCGCGGAAGCGGCTGCGCAGTTCTACGATCCAGAGATGATCGACTGGTTGATGGAGCGCGCCGAAAAGACCAAGGGCAGCGGGGACGATCTCAAGACGCTCCAGAACACCCTGGCGGTCACCATCATCAAGCTCGCCAAGCCGAACCAGCTCGACAAAGCCAAGCAGTCCGCCGAAAAGTGGGGCACCAAGCTCGAGAAGGATCTCTACGCTCAGGCGGAGAAGCTCGAGAACGACTGTAAAGAGGGCGCCGCTTGCTACCTGGCCGCCATGGAGAAGAGCGCGAACCAGGAGCAGAAGAACCAGTTCGTCGCCATCAAGTCCGGCTACATGGCCGCGATCTTCGGCAACGAGAGTTTGCGCGACGAGATCATCAGCAGCCTGGACTCCTTCGACAATCCCGCGATTCGCTTCGTGGCGGCTCAGACCATCGACCATCTGACGCCCAAGGGCTCGAAAGACGCGGCCGCGAAGATCAAAGCGATCATCGACAAGAACGCCGAGGGCGGCGATCAGAACAAGATCCAGGCCGACTATCCCCTCAAGCAGGTGATGTACCGCATCGAAGCCCGCGAGTGAGCGGAGCGCCCGCGACGGGCGAATCGAGGACCTTTTCGAGAGATGTCCAGCGTTAGGCTCGAGGTGATTTCCGGTGCGGACAAGGGCCGGACGCTCGAGCCCGACACGGATGTCGTGCGCATTGGACGATCGCCGGATTGCGATCTGGCGCTCGAGGCCCTCCACGTCTCGGGAGAGCATGCCCGAATCGTGATCGGAGCGGATCACGTCAGCGTCGAGGATCTCAAGAGCACGAACGGGACGATAGTTGCGCGAGGCAGCGAGCGCATCGCCGTCAACGACTCGCGCGGATACCGAGTCGAGCTCGCGTCGGGGGATCTCCTGGAGCTGGGCGGTGACGAAGACGACGCCGAACCCACGGTGCTTCGCGTGACGATCGGTGAGGAGGAAGAGCCCGCTCACGTGGTCTCCGTCCGACCCATTGATCAGATCAGCGGCTACACGCCCTCCTTCGAGCGCAACACGGACGTTCTCAAGACGCTCTACCGCGTCGAGAAAGCGATCGGGCGAGCGACGGACCTGGACACTGTCCTCTCCGCGGTCACGGACGCTTCCCTCGAGCTGGTTCGCTCCGCGACCCACGCAACCATCGTGCTGCGTGACGACCTGGACGCTGAAGAAGACCGTCCGGAAGTCGGATACGTTCCCGTCCTCACACGCGTGCGTGGTTCCGATGGCACTGGTCGGGCTCCAGAAGGTGCCGTCCCCATCACGCGCAGCGTGTTCCGCAAGGTCGTCCGCGAGCGCGCCGCCGTCTTGGCTGCGGACGCACCCAGCGAAACGTTCAGCTCCGAGTCTCTCCTCGGAGCCAGCATTCGCAGCACCATCGGCGTCCCGCTGTGGAAAGGTGACGAGATCCTCGGCGTGCTCCAGCTCGACAACCGCGACGCACCGGCCATGTTCGATGCTGGTGATCTCGACGCGCTGGGTGTTCTGGCGGCGAGCGCGTCCCTGGCCGTCGCGAACGCCCGACTCGTCCGACGCCTGATTTCGGCGGAAGAGTTGCTTCAAAAGGAGAACAGCTTCCTCAAGGGGCGTGAGCGCGCACGTACGGGCGCCGTCGAGATGATCGGTCAGAGCAAGGCGATGAAGGAGCTCATGGAGCAGGTCGACAAGGTCGTCGACACCCGCGTGACCGTGCTCATCGAGGGCGACACTGGCGTTGGCAAGGAGCTCGTGGCCTCGGCCGTTCACTATCGCTCGCGCCGCAAGGCCAAGCTCTTCGTCGCCCAGAACTGCGCGGCCCTTCCCGAGAATCTCCTGGAAAGCGAGCTCTTCGGACACAAGCGGGGAGCGTTCACCGGCGCGACGGAGGAGAAGCGCGGACTGTTCGACATCGCTGACGGCGGAACGCTGTTTCTCGACGAAGTCACGGAGATGCCGCTTCCCCTCCAGGCCAAGCTCCTGCGCGTCCTGCAAGAAGGCGAGATCCGCCCCGTCGGCGCCACTCACACCAAACACGTCGACGTGCGCATCGTCGCGGCCCACAATCGAAACCTCGAGAAAGAGGTCGAAGCAGGTCGATTCCGCGAGGACCTCTACTACCGGCTCAAGGTCTTCCCGCTCCGAGTGCCCGCCTTGCGCGAACGCCGAGACGACATCCCACTTCTCGCGGGCGCCTTTTTGGAGCGCTACAGCAAGGAGATGGGCAAGCCCGTTGCTGGCTTTTCCCAAGGCGCCATGGAGCTTTTGATGGCCTACGAGTGGCCCGGCAACGTGCGCGAGCTCGAAAACGAGACCCAGCGAGTCGTGATCCAGGCAGACCTGGACAGCTTCATCACTCCGGAGATGCTGAGCCCCCGGGTGCGACGCTTGGAAGGCGTGATCTCCCAGGCAGGCACCGTGAAGGGAACCCTCAAAGAGATGGTCGAGCAGGTCGAGAAATTCTTGATCCTCGAGTCACTCCGAGAGCACGGAAACAACAAGACGAGCGCAGCCAAGACCCTGGGCATCACGCGTGAGGGATTGCACAAGAAGCTCCGGCAACTGGGCATTGGCTGAGGGCCTTCGCTAGGGGAAATCCGCCGAAAATTCGGCCGAAGCTCCGCCAATGGATAGGTTCCGGCGGCATGGGTCGAGTCGCTACCACCCTGGCCATTGGCCTCGTCACTCTTTCCGCGTGCCAAGTGACCACGTCGGACCCGGTCCCGCTGGCGAAGACCGACGAGCCCGCAGCCGCTCCCCCACAGCGGGCGCCTGCCAAGAAGCGGCCCACTCGAAGCGCGCGCTTGAAAAAGCGCCCGACGAAGGCCAAGAAAACGAAGCCGGAAGCAGAGCTTGCTTGCCCGGACGAGATGGCGCTCGTGCACGGCAACTTTTGCCGCGCTGTCGAGCAGCGCTGCCTCGAATACTTGCACAAGGGAGACGCGGGCGCCGAGGACGAGTCCCGCTGCGAGCGCTTCGAACGTCCATCGATCTGCAAAACCTCACTGCGCCCGATGCGCTTCTGCATGGATCGTTACGAGTTCACCGCGAAGGGCGACGATCGACCCATCACCCTCGTGTCGTGGTCCGACGCCTCCAAAGCTTGCGAAGCCGAAGGCAAGCGTCTGTGCACGGAGAGTGAGTTTTCCTTCGCTTGCGAAGGAGAAGAAATGCGTCCCTATGCGACCGGCTTCGAGCGCGAACCGGACAAATGCAACATCGACCGTCCTTACCTGACTCCCACTGCGAAGATGCTGCCCTGGGACAAGTGTCAAAAGAACAAGTGGTGCGCAGCCGACTTCAAGCGCATCGACGGCCGTAAGAAGGCTGATGAAAACCCCGAGTGTCGTTCACCATTCGGCATCTTCGATATGAACGGCAACGTCAACGAATGGGTGAGCATGCCGTGGAAAGACAGCCCGAAGCGCGCCGCAATCAAAGGCGGATGGTGGGGGCCCGTTCGGAACCGGTGTCGAGCCATCACCATGGCTCACGACGAGACGTATCTCGGCTACGAGGTCGGATTCCGCTGCTGTAAGGAAGCGGAACCCGCGAAACGCTGAGCGGCATGCACCACCTGCGATTGGTCGTCCCGGCGGAGAGCTCGAATCGAGTGCTCGCGGTGCTCACCGAGCACGCTTCCATCATCAACGTGGCTCACTGGCCGGGCGTCGCACTGAAGCCGCCAGGGGACGTGCTCACCTGTGACATCGCGACCGAGGACACCAGCGTGCTGCTCGAAGAGCTGCGTAGCTTGGGAGTCCATCGCTCGGGCTCGATCGCGGTCGACCCGATCGGCCTCTCCATCTCCGATGCCGCGATCGCCGCCGAGCAAGCGGCGGAAGGAGCACCGGCGGACGCGGTGATCTGGGAAGGCGTGGAGGCCAACACGTCGGATGCATCGGAGCTGAACGCGAGCTTCTTGATGTTCTTGACGCTGGCGACCTTGATTGCCGCCATCGGGATCTTGACGGACTCCGTGGTGCTCATCATCGGGGCGATGGTCGTGGGACCGGAGTTCGGACCGCTCGCCGGAGTGTGCGTGGCCGCCGTCCAGCGCCGCATGGCCCTCGCCTGGCGCTCTCTCGTGGCGCTCGTGATTGGATTTCCAATCGCCATCGTCGCGACGTGGTGGCTGGTGATCGGCTTGCACGCCGCGGGCCTGGCTCCCGCGGGCTTGGCGCGAAATCAGACGTTGTTCATCTCGCATCCGGACGCCTACAGCGTGCTCGTCGCACTCCTGGCCGGGGTTGCCGGCATGCTGTCACTGTCCACCGCGAAGTCGAGTGCGCTGGTCGGTGTGCTGATCTCGGTCACCACCGTGCCGGCCGCAGCCAATGTCGGCGTCGCCGCCGCCTACTCGGACGCTCACGAGCTCTCGGGCGCCGCGCTCCAGCTCGGCGTCAACATCGCGGCAGTACTGATTGCGGGCGTCGGGACTCTCGCGGTCCAACGGGCACTGTTCATCCGCCGCTTGCGCCGCTCGACGGTCTTCCAACGTCTGCGACGCACCCTCGAGCGGGTGAGCCTCAAGACGCGGGGCTAGCCGAGTACGCGACCCCCAGGTGGCGTGCCAGAAGTTCCATCAGGCTTTCCACACGTGCACGCGCCACGTCGGGCACGTTGGCACGGATCCAGTCATCCCCCGCGGGACGGAGTCCCGTGAAATGACGGACCCATTCGAGACGCGTTCCAGTTTTCGTTGGTTCGAGGGTGATCGCGAGACGTTGGACGTAGTCGGTTTGAAGAATCACGAATTCGACGCGTTGGTTGGGCTCGTAACGCGTGACGACGAAGAGCGCGCCCCCGTGGGCCTCGTCCAGCGAGAACACGCCGTCGAGCTCCGCGACGCCCGAGTCCGAATGGATTACCCGCGCCTCCCAGCCGGGGATCCACTCGCTTTCGCGAACGGGGCAGAGCAGCGGAAAGACGATCTCGGAGCGCGCCCCGATCTCGTACGACGCTTGGATGCTGAGATGGCTCATGGCGACGTCGTACCCCGAATGTCGCTGACCCGTTGATTTCATTGATATTTTTAAAAATCCGCCCGGCGCCCTAATAAATCCCTCCCGGGCCCGTTGTCCCTTCATGGCGTATCGGGATCTGAAGACTGCTTTGGGCGCGCGGAGGGAAGCACTGGCAACCGAGCGAGCCGCCCTCGACGAGTCCCTCTCCTCCCTCGAGCCGACCCAGCGCCGGCTGGGCGAGGTCGAGCGAGAGCTCCAAGCGGTCGAGCGAGACCTGAGTGAGGTCGCGAAGCGGAAGCTCCCGATGCTGAGTCAAGTCCGCATCGCCAGCCCCTGCAACGCCAGCTGGGAGGACATGCGCGGCAACGACCAGGTTCGCTTCTGCGATCGGTGTTCGAAGAACGTCTACGACATCTCCGCCATGACGGAGGACGCGGCCGAAGCTCTGATCTACGAGACGGAAGGCAACCTCTGCGCTCGCTTCTTTCGTCGGAAGGACGGGACCATCCTCACCAGCAACTGCCCGGTCGGCGTGCGGCGCAAGCGACTGCGCATCGTGGCGGCGGTCGGCCTCGCCGCCAGCGCAGCGGCCGGGGCTGTTTCGTGGACCTCCAGCGCCCGGATGGGAGCGATCGAACCGGTGTCCCAGATCGAGGAGACGCCGGCGGTCATGGGCAGCGTCGCCGTCGCTCCCGAAGAGCCGCCGGAAGCACCCGAGCCGTCGAAACCCCAGCCGGTGGATGCCAAACGCTGAGTCTCGGCCTGAGAACCGACTCTGGCGTGCCTTGATCGCCCTCCCGGTGTAAAAGAAGCGCTGGTGGCCGCGATGAGGATAGAGAAGTGGGCTGTGGGCGTGTGCGTGGTGTGGCTCGTCGGCTGCGGGTCGGATTCCTCCGACGAATCGACCGACCCAGGACCCGATCCGATCCTCGCACTGGGGCCTGGTTGGAACCAGTTCGAGCCGGGTGGCGAGACGATTTGTTCGAAGGGTGAGCCGTTCCGTTTTTGGGTGCGCAAAGGCACGGTGAATCGCGTCGTCATCGATTTTCGCGGCGGCGGCGCGTGTTGGAACACACTGACCTGCGCGGTCGGCGACTCCTTGTTCGAGCCGGAAGCGAATCCCGAGCCGTGGATGAACGGCGGAGCCGCGCCGGAAGGATTTTACGATCACGACCGCGCGGACAATCCTTTCAAGGATTGGCACCACATCAACATCGCGTACTGCACCGGTGACGTTCACTGGGGCAACAACACGAAGACCTATGGCGCGGGCAGCACCCTCGAAACGACGATCAACCACCGTGGCGCCGTGAACGCCCAGGCCGCCCTCGACTGGGTGTACGCGAACGTTCGGCATCCAGAAAAGGTGTTCGTCACCGGGTGCAGCGCTGGCGGATACGGTGCGGCCCTCTGGGCGGCGCATGTGCGAGAGCACTACAAGAAGTCGAAGATCTACATGCTCGCGGACAGTGCTGCGGGGATCATCACGGACACGTTCTTCCAGGAGAGCTTTCCGGCGTGGAACGCAACCGCCAGCTTTCCTACGACTCTGGGCATCGATCCGGCCAGCTTCACCCGACTGCCCCAGCTCTACATCGCGTTCGGCCAGACCTACCCGGACACGTTCTTGGCGCAGTACAACACCGTCTACGATGCAACCCAGCACTCGTACTATGGCGCGATGGGTGGCGGCGACGCCGCGGAGTGGTCCTCGAAGATGCAAGCCAATCTGGCAGAGATCAGCGCGAGCGCACCGGGGTTTCGCTACTACCTCGCGCCTGACTACAAGCACTGCATCTTACCGTACCCGGAGCTGTACACGGTCGAGGTCGGCGGAACGAAGCTCGTCGATTGGATCTCGTCGGTCGTGAACGACGAACCGGTGGAAGACATCTCGTGCAACGACTCGGACTGCGGCGCTCCGAAGCCGCCCTAGCGATCACTCGACGTAGAGAACGATTGCGTCGGTACCCATCGTCGCTAGTTCGAGAGGAAGGTCCGGACCAGCTCGCCCAAGGCGTCGGGTGCCTCGAACGGGGCGATGTGACCCACGCCCGCGAGAGTTTCGAGACGCGCCGTGGGAATGCGCTCTGCGAGCATCTTGCCGTTCTCGTAAGGGATCAACGGATCCCGATCCCCATGAATGACCAGCGTCGGAACCTGGATCTCGCGCACGCGCTCGGAGCGGTCGCTCGAGAGAATTGCTTGGAGCTGCGTCGCGAAGACGCGCTTCGATGTGGGCTGGGCACGCGCGAGAGCAACGAGCTCCTCGATCGCATCCGGGTGAGCGTCCGCAAAACCGGGCGCTGTGATGAGCAGGACCGCGTTGCGAATGAGGTCTTCGGGTGGGGTGCCCCGGGGTGGGTTGAAGACCGAGAAGATCTCCGGATTGGGATGCACCACGCTCGATCCGCCGAAGTGAGTGGAGATCAGGACCAGGCGATTGACCCTGGATGCGTGATCGAGAGCGAGGAGCTGAGCGATCATTCCGCCCATCGATAGCCCGACGACGTGGGCCTTCTCAGCCCCGACCGCATCGAGAACTGCGACCACGTCCTTCGCCATGTCCTCCAGGGCCCAGGCGTCGGTCGGGCTTTCCGACGCGCCTGCGCCGCGATTGTCCAATCGCACCACGCGAAAGCGCGACCCGAGCATCTCGGGGAAACGCTTTCCCCAATCCGCTGCGCGCGCCCCGAGGCCCATCACGAGGAGAACGGTCTCGTCACCGCTGCCCTCGATCGAGTACGAAATCTGGACTCCGTCGGATACTGTGACCGGCACATCGGGAGTATATTCGGATCCATGCGCTGCGTCGGGATCGCGCTCTCGCTTCTGGCGCTTTCGTCGGGTTGCGGGACGGACGAAGCGGTTTCCGCCACAGGAGACCTGCCGTCACAGCCCGTCGAGGTGAGTCTCGACGACAACGGCGTGCCCCACATCTACGGGGCCACCGACCGCGATGCATTTTACGGCGCCGGATACATGATCGCGAGCCACCGACTGCTCCAGATTGAAATGGCGCGGCGCAGAGCGTTTGGACGCCTGGGCGAAGTTTTTGGCAACGAACGACTCGAGGACGATCAGCTCGCGCGGCTGTTCGATTGGAAGGGCGCGGGAAGGCGCTCCGCAGAGCGCACTCGGTTGGACAACCCAGAGGAATGGTCGCTGATGCAAGCGTGGGTTGCCGGCCTCGATCGACGAATCGACGAAGTGCTGAGCGGTGAGGCCCCGTTGCCGTACGGATTTTCCGATCTGGGTCTCGTTCCGGAACGCTGGAACGACGAGGACGTTCTCATCATGGCCAAGATGGTCGGCTTCGGGAACGATCTGTCCCTCGATTTCGAAATCTTCGTGAGCTTGGCAGAACGGCTGCTGCCGGATCTGATTCCGAAGATCCCCTTGTCGATGCCAGCGCATCCGGTATTCACGGTGCCGCCCGAGGACTTGCCGCAGATCGCGAAGAGCCAGCGGGTCATTCACGGCGCGCACGCGAGCACGACCCTCGCACCGGTTCTTCATACCAGTCGCTTGTGGAAGAGCCTTGCGTCCCTGCGCGTCGGGGGGAGCAACAACTTCGCCATCGATGGGCTATTCACCGACAGCGGTCGCCCGATGCTGGCAGGGGATCCTCATCTGTCCTTTGATTTTCCCGGATTGTTTTACGCCCTGCACATCAACAGCAAGGACCAAGGCGGCAGCTTCGACGCAGCTGGTTTTTCGTTTCCGTTTCTGCCCGGAGTCTCCATCGGACAGACCGATTCCCTCGCCTGGTCGCCTACGACCGCGTTTGCCGACGTGATGGACATCTGGGAAGTCCCGACTCCGGACGAAGCGACCGCGCTGATCGGAGGAAAATCGGTACCCCTCGTCACCCACGAGGAAACCATCATTCTGAGAACGGACGGCGACCCGGTCGGAAGCGGAAACGAGGTGAGCTACGAGGTGCGCACCGCGCCGGGCTACGGGGTGATGTTACCGAACGACATCGCCCCGCTTTCAGTGGCAAAACCGGGGAACGCACTCTTGCTCGCGTGGACGGGCTTCGACGTGACCGGTCCCAGCCGCCTCACATCTCTCAATCGCACGCAGCACTTGGACGATTTCGACCAGGTCGTCGATCAGCAAACCGCCCTCAACTTCAACATGCTCGCGGCGGACGCTCAGGGGATCACCTATCGAGTCGGCGTCGACGTTCCCGTTCGTGATGCGGCCGCTCACTCGCCGTGGAAGGTTATGGACGGCTCGGACCCGAGCGCCCTGTGGAACGGCGAGATCTTGCCCCGGGAGTACCTGCCCCACGGTCGCGCAAAGGAGCGTGGATGGATCGCGACCGCGAACAACGATCCGTTCGGGTTCACCCAAAACGGTCGCTTCGACGACGACCCCTGGTATTACGGCGCGTTTTTCGACCCGGGATGGCGTGCGAACCGACTTCACACCGAGCTCGGGCGACTGGCCGATCAGGGCGGAGTCAGCGTCGCGGACATGCAAGCGCTCCAGCTCGACGTCCATGACAACCTCGCCGACGATGTCCTGCCGCTACTCGACGAAGCGTGGGCCCACACTGAAGGCGATCCCGCTCTCGCCGCGTATCGCGCAGATCCGCGCCTCACCACGTTGATGCAGGCGCTCGACGACTGGGATCGAAAGCTCGTACGGAGCTCGTCCGGGGCCGTCGTGTTCACGGCGTTCGCCCATTTCCTCTCGGAGAGCACCCTCGCGGACGATCTCGGCTTGCTCTATCAGCCCATCCTCGATCTCGAAAAGATCTACATCTTCAAGTTCGCGCTCCAAGCTCTGCGGGGCGACTTTCCGGCCGCCGCCGACTTGGTTCTGGGCGGCCGGGACCACCTGCTGCTCGAAGCCCTCGAGCGAACGGCCACGGAGTTTCTCGAGCCACGCTTCGGCGGTGTCGATCCATCCTTGTACGAGTACGGGGACCTCCATGTGACGAAGTTCGACGACGCCCTGGGACTGGGCGTTTCGTGGGGGGAAGCAGCGACCGACGGTGGCGAATGCACGGTCAACGTCTCGCCCCACAGCTGGCTCGACGGCGACTCGCTCTCCCAGCGCTGGACCAGCCAGATGGGACCGATTCTGCGCTTGGTAGTCTCGTTCGACGCCGGGGGCCGACCCCACATGCTGTTCAACTTTCCCCTGGGAAACATCGCAGATCCCTCGAGCTCGCACTCCTCCGACCTCACGACCGCGTGGACCGACGGCACCTATCGCACGATGTACTTTTCGCGCGATGAAGTGGATGCGCACACCGAAGCGCAGATCGAAATCCGCTGATCACTTGATCGGAGGTGGTGGCGGCGCGATGAGGAGCAGGTTCGAGCCACCGGGATACTGGTAGCTGGTCTGCCAGCCGTAGCCCATGACCTGGATCCCCACGGCCTGGTCGCTCGTGAGCACGTGGGCACCCTCCGAACCTGGACCGAGCTTCACTCGAGCCACGGAGTAGCCATTGGAAATCGGTCGCGCTCACCGGCGTGATGGATTGTCCATCCAGCACCAGGCTCGCGCCGTCGGGCAGCACGATGTCGACGTAGCTCACGTCGTAGTCGTCGGGCGCGAGGAAGACGTACTTCTTCCGGAATTGCTCCACCGCGGTGAGCTGGCTCTGGGCGGGGTCTCCTTTCTGAAGCTCGTACGGGGTCAGCGGATCCACGACCGACGAGCCGAGCTCGAACGACGCGACGGCGAACTCGTGATCGCCGGAAACCTCGAAGTCTTGCGTCACTACGTCGAGATCGAACACGTCTCCGGCTTGAACGATGTCGGGGGCGTTCGGGGGTTTCGACGAGTACGTGAGATGCGTCTGATCCACGTTGCCGTAGATGCGCACGATGTGCCCGGGCGTGTCGCCGTTCGGTCCGGTGGGACGCGGGACGAAGTAGTGTTTGCCCAGAGTTTCGGCAGGGAACACGCTTTCTTCGATGTGATCGCAGGCCTTGTTTTGATTCGGGAGATACACGCACGCCATCCCCGCGATCACTTGAACGGGTGCGGAAGCTTGCAACAGAGAGCCGCTGAGATCCGTGGTCGCCGTCCCGACGACTTCCACAACGTCACCCCGGTCCAAGGAGAACTCCAAGATCCCGTTCGACGCAGTCGCAATGATGTCGTTGCCCGCCGATACCTGTCCGCTACCGGAGACCTTCACCGTCACCTTGGTCCCATCCTTCGTACCGGTCACGGCGAAGTAGGGCGGCACCTGTCCGTACTGCCAGCCGCGCATGCCCGTGATTCGGTAGTTGCCGGTCAAGACCGTGGTCGGCAGAAGAAGCGATGCGTCGTTGGAGTACGAGAGGCAGCTGAGACCCGGGCAGGAGCTGGCCGGACACTGACTCCAATCTTTCCCGTCGGGTCCGCCCTGGCCTTTGTACTCGAGCGCGCTGAATTGGTAGACCGTCACTGGCACGCTGCTCGTCAAGTGATACGCGCCGCCGGTCGCCCGCACGGACGTGTCGAGCACGGATTCGAGGTACCCGCACGACGTCACCGGCGGCCCCTTGAGTGCGTCGACCCAAGGCAAAAAGAACTTTTGGAGACCGTTCGCCGGCACCGTCCCCTGTCCGATCACGCTTCCATTTCGCTCGATGCTGACCTGAGCAGCAGTGTCTTGAGTATTCGCAACGACCACCGTGAAGTCGAAGATTGGCCACACGGAATTGGCTGTCACCGTCGGCCAAAAGTCGCAGCCAACGTAGCTCTTGTTGCTCGCCGCTTGTTCGCAGGTAGCCGGGTCGCCCACGAAGTAGTTTCCTCCGTCCGTGGCGCCGCTCCCTCCGTCGAGATGGACGCTGGTCGAACCTCCGAGCAACGTCACACCTCCACCGCCATCGTGAGGTGCGGAGGAACCGCCGGAACCGGAGCTCGCCGATCCACCAGTTATCCGACCCGCGGAATTGGCGCTGCACGCCGATAGTGCCATCCAAGTGACGAAAACGACCCGTTTCATGGGCGGGAGTATGCCCAATCCGGCCCCGCCGGTTCCTGACACCTGCTGACACGCCTGACCTACACTCCCGCTCGTCATGCGAGCAGCCCGGATCCACGAGTATGGCGAGGCGAACGTACTCACGGTCGACGAAGTGCCAAAACCGTCACCCGGCGCTCGCGACGTGCTCGTGCGCGTCCACGCCGCCAGCGTGAATCCCGTCGACACGAAGATACGCGCCGGATCGCAGCAGGGCGCGGTACGCCTTCGTTTGCCGTGGATCCTCGGCCTGGACGTGGCGGGCGTCGTCGAGGAGGTGGGCAAGTCGGTCCGAGGCTTTGCCGTCGGAGACGAGGTCGTGAGTAGCCCCAGCCATCGTCGTCCGGGGACCTACGCCGAGTGGGTGGCGATCGACGAGCGCGAGGTCGCGCACAAGCCGAAGAAGCTCGACTTCAACCACGCCGCCACGCTTCCCTTGGTGGGTCTGACCGCGTGGGCTTGCTTGGTCGAAAAGGCCCACGTCGCTCCCGGCGACCGGGTGCTGATTCACGCAGGAGCCGGCGGAGTCGGCGTCATCGCCATCCAGATCGCAAAGCATTTTGGCGCGACCGTCGCCACCACCGCCAGCACCCGGAACGTCGACTTTCTGAAGGAGCTCGGAGCCGACGTGGTCATCGACTACACGCAACAGGAATTCGACGAAGAGCTTTCGGACTACGACGCGGTCCTCGAGTCCCTCGGTCCGGACATCGCCAAGCGCTCCCTCAGCGTCCTGCGCCGTGGCGGGCATCTGACGAGCATCAATACCGGTCTGCCCGCCGCTGCCGATCGCTACGGTCCCACGCTCGGCGTGGTGGCGGTCGCACTCCGGATCGTGGGCTCCACGATCTCGGCGCGGATCGCCCACGGCATCAAGTACTCGACCGTCGTGCGACGACCGAATGGCAAGACCCTTGCGGAGATATGCGCGTTGGTCGACCGCGGCAGCATCCAGCCGGTCATCGCCGAAGTGTTCCCCCTCGAGCGCATCGCGGACGCTCATCGAGCGCAGGAGTCGCAGCGAACCCGGGGCAAACTGGTGATTCAGATCCGCCCGTGATCGAGGCCGAGCGCTCGCTGCATAATTCGATGGAAATGGTGCACGCCCTGCTCGCGCTTGGGGGAGTAGCGACCCCGACGATAGAGCGGTGAGCCCACGCCTCGCTGGACGCTTTCGACGACCGCTTCGTCTTCGAGCTCCACGCGGTGCAGGCCGGCGCCGGCGCCCTGCCCACGCAAGGCTTCGTTCCAGCACCAGGTCTCGAAGCGCACCCGGGTGCGATTGATGGCGATGGGCTCGACCGCGTTCAGCGAGACGCCCCAGGGGTACACGTTCACCATCGTCGTCGGGTAGAGCCAGAAATAGAGTGCTGCGATCTGCTGACTTTCGCCGGAGAACGCGACCTCGCCGGGCTTCGGCGAGCAGATCTGTGCGCTGCCCCATTCGAAGAGCTCCGTTCGGTAGTCGTCGTACTCGATCACTCGATTGAGCCCGCCGTGCACGTACGGGATGTGAAAGCCTTCCAGGTAGTTTTCGACGTAGAGCGCCCAGTGGGCGCCCACGTCGTACTCGCGACTCGCGACATGCTCGAGCTCGTCCCACGCAGCAAATGAGGTTCGCTTTCGGACCGGTGCGAGCCAGGTGTCGAAGTCGACGCCCGAGCCGGCGGATGCGAAGAACAGTGGTCCCAAGCGGCCCAGCCGCGCCTCGGGCAGGTGATCCTCGGTCGATGGGAAGCCTTCCACCTCGTCGAACTCTGGCATCGACTCGAAGCGCCCCCGCAGGCAATAGCGGCGCCCGTGATAGCGGCAGCGAAGACCGGAGAGGCTCGTGGCCGCGGCTTCGACCACGAGGTTCGCTCGATGCGTACACACGTTGGACAAACACCGCACGCTGCCATCTTCAGCGCAGGCGAGCACCAGCGGAACCTCCGCGAGCTTTGGTAAGACCGCGAACGGTTGCACGCTGCCCGGCACGGCATCAAACCGTGGCGTGAGGTGCCAACCGTCCCGGATCACTTCCCGAACTTGGCGCGCGAAGATTTCCGGATCCCGATAGAACGCCTGGGCGGGCGTTCGCGCGCGACGGATGTCCGGATCGATGTCCAAAGCGTCGCTCAGCCCGCTTCGCGAATTGCAGCAACGAGCTCCCGGGCGTGCCCATCCGGATTCACGTCGGGAAACACCTTGGCAATCTTGCCGTCCTTGCCAATGACGAAGGTCACCCGGCTGGCATGTCCAAGGCGCAGGGGCACTCCGAACTCCGCCGTGATCTTCGCATCGGGATCCGGGATCAGCAGAAATGGCAGCTGGTACTTGTCGGCGAACGCTTTGTGAGACTCGTTGTCGTCCGTGGAAACTCCGATCACGATCGCCCCGGCCGCCTGGAGATCCTTCCACTCGTCGCGAATTCCCTTGGCCTCCACGGTGCAGCCGGGCGTGTCGTCCTTGGGATAGAAGTAAACGACCACGGGCTTTCCGCGAAAGCTCTCGAGGTCGACACGCTCGCCATTGTGAGCGGTGGCTACCAGCTTGGGTGCGGGCGCTCCGACAGCCAGCAAAGTGGTGGCCACCGCCGGGGCGGCCGAGCCTGCGGGCGCTTCTCCCTTCGATGATTTCTGGCAGCCGACAGCGAGGAGAATCAACACGAGCGCGAAGCGGGTCATGCCCGAGCTTTTGACCAAACTCGCTCCGACGCAAGGGGTACGATGGCGCGGTTCGCTGCCAGCGGAGTGGGGCACGGCACCCCACGCACGGGGAGGCTTCGTCGGTGCCCGAACGCGTCGAGAGCGGCCACCCGAAGGCGCCGCTCTCGTCGCGGGGAGGATGTTGGAGTCGAGGAACTACATGCAGTAGGACATGCACTTCCAGCCGCCGCCACAGTCGATTGGTACGAGCTTGCGGTCGGTGTAGTGCTTGCCAGCCGAGTACTGGCTGCAGCGCTCCCCTGCACGCTCGACGGCGCCGTACACGGAGCCCGGGAGGGTGCCGTAGTAGGACATCGCGTGGTAGTAACCCGGCATCATGAAGGGGTTGGATTCGTCGCTGACGTACTCGTAGTGCGTGAGCCACCACGCCGGATCGACCGTGACGGTGCCCTTCTTTGGATCGCCCGAGACCAGGAATTGGCTTCCGAAGCCACCGGCACAGGCGAGCGCGTTCTTCACCTCGCAGGACGGATTGCCCTTGCACTGCTTCAGGTCCGTGACGGTGTAGAGGTAGCCTTCCTTGCCGATCTCCCCGCTGTCGATCGCCGCTTTCACGTTCTCGAACGTTGGGGGATTGAGGACGGCGGAACGCTTCCAGGTCGGGCACACTTCGATGCCGCTCGGGAAGCCATCGAGGTACTTTTTCCAGGTCGCGACGTAGTAGGCTGCGAGCTGGTCCTTCTTCCCCTGCGCCGAGTTGGCAACGCCCAAGATTGCATCGATGTCCGTGAGCGCCGTGTGGGACGCACCCTTCACGCACCCTTGGAACGTCCGCACCAACGTGCCACCCTTGATGACGTAAGAGTGGGGATCGACCGTTCCGAGGCAGTCGATGGTCGCGCTTCCGAGAGCGGAGAGCAGCGAGTCGCGCGAATCGAACTCAGCACCCTTCAGGGCCTCGGTGGAGGAGCCCACCTGCTCGATCGATTGAGGATCTTGGCCCTCATCGCCGGATTGCATTGCGCAGCCAGAGAGCGTCGCGATCGTGAGAGCAGCGCCAGCAAGGCCGAGTTTTCGCGTCATCATCGTCATCCTCCGATCGAGCCCTAAAGCAAGGTCCTTGCCAACCCGCATTTGTCCCCAAGCACACGTATTTTCAACGAGTTAGAACAATGTACGAGGATGTAGTCTTTGCACAAACATGTGAATCACATCGTACATTTTTGTGCATAAAATTGCGCTTCAGCAGGCGTTTTTGCACATCGCTCCGTTCAAGGATGGATCGGATCGCTCGACGCGCAGCCACGGGGCCGAGGAAACGCCGAACGGTATACTGCTTGCTCGCCGACTCGAGCTTTCCATGAAACGTTCCTTTTTCAGGCGGCACACGATCTCGGTTCTTGCGGCTGCAATCACGGCGGCCTGCCTGGTGGTCTCACCCCTCGACGAGGTGAAGGAGCAGCAAGCTACCGGTGGTTCGAGCGGGAGCTCGGATGCAGGGGAAGAGGGCACGGGCGGTAGCGTGGGATGCACCACGAACGTCGAATGCAGCCAGTTCGATGAGCCCGCACGCTGCGTCAAGGGCGTTTGCCAGGCGTTGAAGTCGACGGAATGCCCCTGCGTACCCACGCTGGGTGATCCCGCCGGCAACGAGTTTTGGAAGCGAGACGATTCGATCTTGGTCGCGGCGTTTGCACCCCTGAATACCACAGGCGACGTGTGCGACGAGTCAGCGACCTGGAACTACCGACTCGCGCTTACCGAGCTCAACTCCGAGAACGTTGGTGGGCTGCCCGGGCCAAACTCGACCAACCGAAAGCTCGTGCTCGTGGTCTGTGACAATCAGGCTCAGCAACTCGTCAACGGCTTGAAGAATTCGGACCAGGCGAAGGAATCGGTCCTCAAGGCGACCCATCATCTCGTGGACGATCTCGACGTGCCGGGAGTCCTGGCGTTTCTCGACCCGGGACACATGAGCGACGCGTTTCCGATCGCTGCAGCGAACGGAACGCTCTTTCTCACACCCAACGGTCCGACCAAGGCGTTCTCCGCCACAGCCGACGATCAAGACCTCGCGTGGCACATGTTGGGGTTGCCGAGCGACCTCGTCCCCACTTACGTCGCTCTTTTGGACCTGGTCGCCCCGATTGCACTCACCACCGTCGTCGATCCTGATCTGGATGGTGGAGCACCCGACGCTGGAGCAGACGCAAGCACCGGCCCTGTGCGACTGATGATTCTCCACACGCCGGATGCTTTTTCCGAGGACCTGACCATCGCGATCAAGGACCCGACGAAAGGCATCCACTTCAACGGAAAGAGCTTCTCGGAGAATCAGAGCGCGGGGAACGGCCGAGACGTTCTGGTGGAATTCAACACGGATTCTCTGGATGACGCGATCTTTCAGATCGCGGACTTCAAGCCACACGTCGTCATCTCGACCGGGTCTGGCACGGTCGTGGTCTCCGACAAGGCCCAGGGCAGCGGATGGCAGCCGTACTACCTCCTGTCGCCTCTCGATCTGGCGGACGTGGCGGGGTTCGTGACTTGGATCGTCAAGACAGAGGCACAACCGAAGCCAGAGTACGAGAAGCTCCACGAGCGCTTCATCTTCGTGAACGTGGCGGGCTCCGAGAACACCGACTTGCTGACGGCGTACAAGACGCGTCTCAGCGATCTATCGCACAACGTCGGCGACGTGACCTCCGAGAACCTGTACGACGCCACGTACTTCCTCGCATACTCGATGTGGGCGGGGAGCGGCACGGCGCCACCCTCCGGGCTGCAGATGGGAAAGTTCGGAATGCCTGCGCTAAAAGCCTCGAGCCCGCCGTACGACGTTGGTCCGGCGAACATCGCCGACGTGCTCGGGTATCTCAAGGGCGGTAATGCGCAGATCCGACTCAACGGCACCCTCGGTCCTCCTGACTTCGATCAAAACGGCGTACGGCGAAACACGGGGCAGCTCGACTGCTTTTTCAGAACAAACCAACGGCGAGCTGGTGCTGTTCGATCACGTGGGGCACTACGACACGAATCACCTGCGAGTCTCCAAGCAGTACATCAACGACGCCGGGACGACCAAGGCGCTGCCATGCCTCGACTGGCTGGGACTACCCGCGCAGTGAAACGAAGAGTCCTCGCATGCGTCACGCTCGCCGCGACCCTGGGATGCTCCTCGCCAGGGGAACGATGGAACACCTCGTCGCAAGGCATCGTGGGGGGCGACCCTTCCCCGCCCGGCCCCGACGACGGTGTGCTCCTACTGCGAGCCACGGCAGATGGCGAGGTACTCTGCTCGGCCACTCTGCTCGCGCCGAATCTCGCGCTGTCGGCTCGGCATTGCGTGGCGTACGCAGGCCCTCCCCAGTTTCTTTGCAGCGAAACCGGCGAGCTCATTCCCAACGCCTTCGGGGGGGGAACGCTGGGACAGGACTTCCCTCCGGGAACCATCGAGCTTTACACGGCAGAGGATCGAACCCAGCCTGCCGCACTCGTGACCAATGTCGTCTCCACGCTCAGCGACACCATCTGCAAGAACGACATCGCGTTTCTGGTGCTCGATCGCGATTTGGATCTTCCCACCTTTCCCATCCGCGCGGGGATTGCCACCAGCAAGGCCGAGAAGCTGACCCTCGTCGGATATGGAGCGAACGGCACCGGTCAGCAGCTCGCGTACCAGGATCTCAAGCGAAGACGCCTGGAAAACCAGGCGATCGTGGACATCGGACCCGACTCTTCCGACGAGCCGATCCTATTCACGCCGCCGCGCACCATCCTCCTGCACGGTCCCTCCGCTTGCTCCGGTGACAGTGGCGGACCTGCCCTTGGGGAAAGCGGTGCGGTCGTGGGAGTATTTAGCATTCTGGGTTCGAGCGATTGCTCGGCTCATCCATCGAGCTCACCTACACGCACACGACACCGTTCGCGTCTCTCAGCGAACAAGCGTTCGCGGCCGCCGGGGCAGAACCGAACTTCGAGCCCATCCCCGATGACGCTGGTGGGGCGGCGGGTGGCGCGGGTTCTCCGAGCTCACCGGGCGACTCGAAGTCAGATGGCAGCGCGAGCGGTTGCTGGGTCGGAACGGGCGCGTTGCCGAGCGGCCTTGGATCCATGCTCGTCACTTGGCTTGTGTTGGGCTTCGGGCTCTCACGAAGGAAACGTTGATGACACGAACGCTCGCGTTGATGCTCATCACTGGACTTGCTCTGGCGGTCGGCTGTGGAGACGACGAAGAGAATCCAGTTGGGAACGGCGGGGTCCGGCGGGAATACGCTGGATTCCGGATTGGGAGGCAGTGGCGGCTCGGGGGGGAGTGCGGGATCCCCGAGCGGAGGAGGCACGGGGGGGTCGACCGGCGGGGCAGGAGGTGCAGCCGGAGGAAGCGCCGGCGCCGATGCGGGAACCTGCCCGCCTGCGGGAACGCTCTACCAGTTCGATTGGTGCTCGGTGATCGTCAGTGCCGAAGACGCTCCGTTCAAGAGCTCCAGCATCGTGCCGCAATTCTTTGGCGCTTTGCACGCGGACTGTCGGATCTCGAAGCTCGTGGACGAGCATCCATCACTGGCTTCATTCGGCGATGCGCTCACTCAATTCAACTTGGAGCTCTGGGGATGCTCTGGTGACGGAGTCTCCGACTTCGCGTTGATGGACGGTGCGACGGAGCTTTCGGCGGCCGATGCAGCGATTCTCGTCGAGCTCTACGTGGAGCGGATGACGCTCGTCCTGCAGCTCCCGCCGTCCTACGAAAAGGAGCTGGCAACCACCCTCACGTGTCTGGCCGAGAGCGCCATCACGAACCCTTCCACCGCCGATTACACGTTTTCTGCGTGCGCCGACGGCGGGGTCGACGGGTCGGATGGCTCAATGGGAACGGACGCTGCGGAGGCAGGAATGAGCGACTCGGACGTTGATGCCGATGACGGAGGAGGAACGGACTGATGCGGAAAGCTACCCTGGGTGCGGGCCTATTCTTCTCTGTCCTCTTGGCTGGGCCCGCCCGAGCCCAACAGACGGATACCGCGCTCGCTGAAACGCTGTACCAGCAGGGCAAGGATTTGATGGACGCGAAGAAGTTCGACGAGGCGTGCAGGAAGTTCGCCGAGAGCCAGCGTCTGGATCCGGCGACGGGAACCTTGCTGAATCTCGCGGCGTGCAACGAGGCGCGAGGCAAGCTCGCGAGCGCGTGGGCGCAATACACGGACGCGATGGTCGCAGCCCGGCGTGATCAGCGCGAGGACCGCGTCACCTACGCGCGCGACAGAATCACGGCGATCGAGCCGAAGCTCGCGCGGGTGACGATCCGCGTTCCCGCGGACGCGGAGGTCGACGGGCTCGAGATCCGTTTGGACAACGTTCTCCTTGGTCGCGCTGCCTGGGGCGTGCCCGCACCCACAGACGCGGGTCAGCACATCATCGAAGCATCCGCGCCCGAGAGAAAGACGTGGTCCCAAAATCTCCAGATCACCGATGCTGATCAGAAGACCATTTCGATTCCCTTGCTCGAAAACGCGCCTAGACCGGCCCTGCCACCTCCCGGATCCACGAGCCCCCAGCCGGGGATCCCGGTTCCCCCCGATCGCGGCGTTACCGAACGACCGACTCCAACGTCCGTGTGGGTGCTCGGTGGCGCGACCGTGGTTGTCGGGATAGGAGCCGGGGTGACCGGCGCTCTCTACCTCGACAAGAAGTCGACCTACGACAAGCTGAACGCGGATTCCGGGAGCACGCCCAAAACGAGATCCGACGCTCGCGACAAAGCTCACACGCTGGGAGTCGTCAACGGTGCGCTGACCATCGGTGCGATCGTGGGTGCGGCAGCGACGGGCTTGCTCTATTTCACCCGTCCGGAAGTGAAGAAAACGAGTCGCGTGAGCCCGTGGCTTCTGCCGGGCTCTGGAGGACTCTGGGTCACGACCGATCTCTAGCGCCGGCCCTCGAGAGGATGAACGGTGGTATTTTCGGGAGGGGGCTCCGCCGTGTGCGCCGACGCCGGCGGTTTGGGCGGCTTTGGCGGGTGGTGCGTGGGTGTGCGGGTCACCAAAGGTTTGACTGCGACAGGCTGCTCGGACTCGACCTCGGGAGCGCTGGACGCCGTTGCCGTCACCTCGACGCCGCTGTCCGCCTCGGAATTGGCGGCGGGTATTGCCTGCGAAACCGGCGTCGTTACGGAGCCTTGCGTTTCTCCATCGGGTACGGCGGAGATCTTGCGGAACGTGGTTGTTGCCAGAACACCGGCGAGAGCGACCCCGACCACGATTCCACCAGCGACATAGATGGTCCTACGATTCCGTCCGCGTTCCTCGGACTTCGTCGACTTGCCCCACTCCGCTGCCGTCTTGCTGTCCGCGCGCAAGCTCTGCAAGAGTTCGGGCGTGGCGTTGACGGGAAACGAATCCGGCGTCGCCTGAACGGTGTCCGCGTCCCGCAAGGCAGGCGGCGTCGAACCTACGGGAGCTTCCAGCGTGGGCAGCTCTCCCGAAATTCGGATGGGCGTCGACGCTCGCAGTGTGCCCGAGATGCGCTGGATGCTGGGTACGGCACTCGGCGGGGCGAACGGCTCGAGGGCGACCGCGAACTCGGCAACGGTCTGGTATCGATTCTCGGGCCGCTTTTCCAGACACTTGAAGATCGCCGCCTCGAGCTCCGGCGGAACGTCTGGACGCACCTCGATCAGCGAGGGAGTGGGATCCGAAACCACCGCGGCAAGAACGCTCATCGCAACGTCCCCGCCGAAGGGCTGACGACCCGTGAGGAGCTCGTACAAGATGACACCGAGCGCCCAGAACGTCCGATCGCCCGTCCACGGTCTTCGGCTTTCGAACCTGTTCCGGCGACATGTATTGCGGAGAGCCAATGAGCGCCTGGGTCGCGGTCAGACTCGAAGCGGGCTGCCCTTCCTCGTCTAGTAGCGCTTTGGAAATCCCGAAGTCCAAAACCTTGATGAGCGGACTCCCATCGACCCGCCTGGCCAGGAAAAGGTTTGCCGGTTTGAGGTCCCGATGCACGATCCCGAGGGCGTGTGCTTCCGCGATGGCCTCTGCCGCTTGGAGCACGTAATCGACAGCGGCGTAGGTCGGGAGCTGGAGTCGTTGGTCGAGCTCTTCCGCAAGGTCGTGGCCCTCGAGGTACTCCATCACCATGTAAGGAATGCCGTCATCGAGGGTCCCCACGTCGAGAACGCGGGCCACGTGCTCGTTTCGGATCCTCACCGCCGCGCGCGCCTCGCGAAGGAACCGGGTCACGGGCTCCTCGCGATCGCAGAGCTCCGGATTCATGAACTTGACGGCGACGTGCTGCCCGAGCTGCGTGTGAAGCGCTGCCACGACATAGCCCATGCCACCGCGGCCGAGTACCTCTTTGACTTGATACTTACCCGCGAGAATGTCGCCAATTTCCACCACGGGCTCGAAATCATGAGCCCGCAACGGTCGCTCTGCAATCGATTTGGATCTTGGGAGGGAAGCCGAGGCCAAACCCACTCGATGCTGAGCGAGCGGCCCCGACTTCGCGCTTCATATCCTCATTGACAAGCGAGGGTCGTGCCAGGGAACGCCTGCGTGCAATCGCTCGCGCCGCTGCAACCACACTCACTGTTCATGCAGACCGGATTACTGCTCGGACAATCCGTATTGGCGGCACATCCACAGAGCCCCGTCGTCGAGCTGCAGACGCCGCTCGTACACTCGCTGACGCCGGAACACCCGCAGAACCCCGCGACACACGCAGTCGCGTTCGGGACGATGAGGCAGTCCGTGTTGGCAGAGCACTTGGTCTCACACGATTTGCTCGACTGCCGGCAGCCGAGGGTTGTTTGGTCGCCGCAGACGGTGGCGTTACCGGAGCCGTCGATCTTCGGCATCGTGAAGGTATCCGGTTGGATCACGCAGAAGGTCGCCGTGGAGAGGAGCGCGCACTTGCCGATCCCGCCCCCGATGTTCACGCACACGGAATCCGTAGTAGCCGCGCAGTCCGAGTCTGCCGTGCAATTGTTCGTCCACCCGCTCGCTTCGGCCGTGCAATCCGCATCCGCGTTGCAGATCTCGGAGTATCCGTCCTTGTCGCGGCAACGCTTGAATTGATCGCAGAGGTTGGCCGTGCCGCCGTCGTCGTTGCAGTCGGAATCGGTCGAGCAGCTTTCGGCACACGTGCCGAATGTCGGACCGCCGTCCGATCCGCCGTCGGTACCGGCCGCACCCGCGGAGCCACTGGCGCCTGCGGAGCCGCTCGCACCCGCCGAGCCACCGCCACCAGAAACGCCGCCCGTTGCGCCGGTTCCGCCCGATGCACCGGTTCCGCCCGATGCGCCGGTTCCGCCCGATGCGCCGGTTCCGCCCGATGCGCCGGTTCCGCCAGTTCCGCCTTTCCCCGCGTCGGTCCCCTTCTTCCCGCCGGTCCCGCCGGAGTCGTCATCCCCACCGCACGCCGCAAATGCGCCCACGGTCAGAACAAAAACCGAACCTACCGCTACCGCTCGAAATCGCTTCATTTCGCCCTCCGGTTAGGAAAAAGAACCGCGGAACGCTACCACGAATCCGTAGCGTCATGTTACCGTCGTTGACCCGAGCATGTTGCGACGGGCGCGCGAATCGCGCGCCGTGAGCTCAGCGAGGCGATGACCGACGAGACGCTGTCCAGTACCGTCGACGAATCGCGGGGCGCGGCCGAAGCTCCAAGGCACGGCCACAATCTGCTTTTCGTTGCGGAAACTGGAATCCGAAGTGTGGAGCTTCCGCTCGGGGCGGTAGTACGCGTCGGGCGCAGGGAGGGGCTCAACGTCGTGATTGATCATCCCCTGGTGTCGCGCCAGCACGCCGTTTTCTACGGAGGCGATCCCCCAGCGGTCGAAGACCTGGGCAGTCGAAACGGCACATCCGTGCAGGGCAGTTCCATCAGCGCGAACGAGCGCGTTCCGCTCCGCGTGGGTTTCGTAGTGGCCATCGGAAACTCGAAGATCTTCATTCGCACCGCGACGGGTTCGTACGAAGAAGTGGACGAGCCGGAAAGCGAGAGGACTTCACCCGGGACCACCAAGGCACGGGATTGGGGCCCACGTTCGCGTCATCAAGCGTTGCAAGAGCTTCACGAGCAGCTCGGTGTGATCGCGCAGAGCTCGATTCCCATCCTGATCCTCGGGGAAACCGGTTCGGGCAAGGAGCTCCTGGCAGAACGGGTGCACGCCTACTCCCAGCGCGCTCAAAAACCCATGCTGCGAATCAACTGCGCGGGGCTGAGTGAAGGCATTTTGGCCAGCGAGCTCTTTGGTCACGAGAAGGGAGCGTTCACCGGGGCCCATGCCCTCAAGATCGGCGTGTTCGAGGCCGCGGATGGCGGAACTCTGTTCATGGACGAAGTGGGTGAGCTCTCCCCGGCCACGCAGGCGAAGCTCCTGCGCGTGCTCGAGACTGGCGAGGTGACCCGCGTTGGGTCCCACAAAGCGCGGCACGTGGACGTGCGTATCATCTCGGCAACGAACCGCGACCTGCGCGTGCTGTCGGCGAGAAGTGAATTTCGGTCCGATCTGTATTTTCGGCTGAACGGGGTATCGGTGACGGTTCCGGCGTTGCGCCAACGTCAGAACGACATCCTGCCCCTCTCCGAATATTTCATCGAGCGATTCGCTCACAAAACTTTCTCGCAGTGTGCCGCAACTCAGCGATGACGCGCGCGAAGCGCTGGTCAATCACCGCTGGCCGGGCAACGTGCGCGAGCTGAAACACGTGCTCGAGCGCGCCGTGCTGCTTTGTCACGGCGATCTCATCGAGCCGGCTGGTCTCCAGATCGACGTGGGGTTCGGAAACCGCGAAGCCGAAACGGCCACGGCCGGTCACGACAGTACACGACCACCGGCGAGCTCTTTTCCCCAACGAACGAGCCGCGGCACCGATCGGCCTCCCAAGAGCACGCGCTCGGTGTCCACCCGCTACAAGGGCTCGAAGAACCGCTCCGAGCATCTCAAAGCAGAGCTCTTGAAGGCAGAACGAGACCGAATCCTCGATGCGCTCGAGCAGTGCGGAACTCAGGCCGCAGCGGCCGAGCTTCTCGGCATCTCGCGCCGTGCACTTCTGTACAAGCTCGATGCCTACAACATTCGTCGACCACGCAAGGGCAGAGAGCGCGAGTGAGCGTGCCCACCACGCGTCAGGCCGCTATCCTCCTTTTCGTCGCCTCTTCCTGCGGCTCTCCGCCTTCCTCGACCTCGCCGGGGAACTCGGCACACATTGCTGCGTCTCCACCAGCCCCCGGCACCGAGGCGAGCGCACCGAAAGAGAACGAACCTCCCATGTCGGAGGCAACACCCGACGAGCCATCCAGCCCGGAGCGCGCTCATCGAGCAATGGCCGAGACGGACGGCCTCGCGATCCGCGCGGCGATCTTGCAGTGGCAGGCCAGCCACTCCGACGCTTGTCCCACCCTCGATGATCTCGTGCGGGAGAAATTCATGCAACCGGAGCTAACGCGAGACCCCTGGGGCGAGCCGTACGCAATCACGTGCGACGACAGCGGAGCCAGTGTGACTTCTGCCGGGCCCGACAAGAAACAGGGGACACCGGACGATGTCGTGTCATCCAGCCGAACAGTGAAGTAGGCGACGCGGCTACGCCGGCGTCACTGGATCCCGTACTCGCGGAGTCGGCGATAGAACGTCCGCCGCGGAATGCCCGAGAGCTCGGCAGCCTTCACCCGGTTCCAGTTGCACGCCTGCAGCGCCTTCAGGATGCGCTCCCGCTCGTCCTGGCGATGTTGCGAAAGCGTGCTCTTGCGATTGTGGGAGCTCCGCCTCGTCTGACTCGTGGTGGTGGAGCGCGAGGGCTCCGCGGGCGTGTGACTCGTGGTCGTGATGTCGCGCCGCGAGGCCGGAACGCGACCATCCGGAATGTCGAAGTCATCGACATCGAGCTCCGGTCGCTCGGAGAGGACCCAGGCGTTCAGCAGCACGTGCTCGAGCTGGCGAACGTTGCCGGGCCAGCCGTACGCCGCGAGTCGTCGCATCGCACTCCGAGTGAGGGCCTTCTTTTCGCGCTTGTAGCGTGCCGCGAAGATGCCGAAGAAGTGATCGACCAGCTGGGGAATGTCATCGATTCGTTCGCGAAGCGCGGGCAAGTGCACTTCGACGACGTGGATTCGATAAAACAGATCCTCGCGGAACTTCCCTTCTTTCACCATCGATTCGAGATCGCGATTGGTGGCGAAGATGATCCGGACGTCCACCGGGTCCTCGGTGGAGCCACCCACCGGACGCACCTTGTGCTCCTGGAGCACCCGCAGCATCCCCGCCTGCATCTTCTGGGGCATCTCACCGATCTCGTCCAGGAGCACGGTGCCGCCCTCTGCTTCGCGGAACAGTCCCTTGCGTTCGCGATCGGCTCCCGTGAACGCGCCCTTCACGTGACCGAACAGCTCGCTCTCGAGGAGATGCTCGGGGATGGCGCCACAGTTGACACCCAAGAACTTCGCCTTGCCCCGGGGAGAGGCCTCGTGCACCGCGCGCGCGACCATTTCCTTGCCCGTCCCGCTCTCGCCGGTGATGAGCACGGGTACGTCCGTGTCGCGAATGCGGTCGACCAGCGCATACACACGCCGCATCGCGGAGCTCGTGCCGACCAGACCATGATATCCGAAGTGGCCGTACAGGGTCTCCCGGGCATCGCGCAGCTTGCGGCGCGCGACCTTCAACTTTTCCGTGCGGTCGCCCAGGAGCTCTCGCAAGCGATCCTGGGCGCGTTCGAGCTCCCGATTGGTGAGCTCGAGCTCGTCGGCGCGGCGCCGATTTTCGTTGATCAAGCGTGCTGTTTCGATGGCAATCGCCACCTGATCGGCGAACGCACGGAGCGACGGCAGCTCCTCTTCGAAGTGCGAGCCGGGCCGCACGCGGGTCTCGACGTAAAGCGCACCGATGGGCCGACCGCTGGGCGCGAGGATCGGCACGCAGGCCACCGATTGAAGGCTCAGCTGATGCACGCTCGCGAATCCGGCGATCCTCTTGTCGTCCGGCACGCTCACGCTGACGATGGGCTCGCCGCGAGCAATCACGCTCTCTGCGATCGAGCGCGAGAACTCGGCGTGGGGCTCGTCCCCCGTCCGCGAGCGTGACGTGTGCACGGTGAGGGAACCGTCGCGTTCTTGCAAGATGACGTAGCCCCGTTCGGCTCGAGATAGCTCGACCGCGTAGTCGGTGACGCGAGCGGTCAGCCGATCGAAGTCGAGCTCGCCGACGAGCACGCTGTTCACCTCCAGGATCCGCGCCAAACGCTGCTCGAACGGAGTCGAGGTCAACGACGAGATGGGCGACAGAGCCGGATTTCGCTCCCGCGCGGGCACGGGAAAAACGGCGGCAGAAACGTGAGCGGTGGCCGATACGCCGATCTCGTGCTGAACCAGCGCGCGAAGTTGGCGCCGTCGCCGATCGTTCCAGTACACCTCGCGCAGATCCCGTGGGAGTCGGGCGCCGATGTCTTCCAGGCTCGCGAGCGCCTCCTCGCGATCGCGACGAGCGTTCATGGGTTGGCCGCCGGCTTCCTGGATGTCGGCTCGCGCTTCCAGGGCGCGCCAGCCCCATTCCCGTTGACCGGCGCTCTTCGAAGCGGCGAGCGCTTCGTCCACCAGCGTCCGGGCCGCAACGTCGTCGCCCGCAATCCATTCGATGCGCGCAGCAGCCAGGTTGTAGAGCGCGCGGTGCGCCGACGCGTCGCCGAGCTCCTGCTCGGCCCGGGCGAGCTGTCGGCGAAGGTCGGGAGATCCGGCGACTCCCCCGGGACGCCAAGAGCACACCCTCGAGTCGCGCTTCGGCAGCATCCACGCCCCGACCGAGGGCCTCGTACGCCGCTGCGCAGGAATCGTACGCGCGGATCGCGCTGTCGGGTTGCCCGGACAGAGCAGCGAGCTCCGCTTGCAAGCCAAAGAGCTGCGCGCGCATCACGGGGGGAAGGTGCGCGCGCTGCGCTTCGAGAGCTTCGATGCTGCTCCGAGCGCGGGCCAACCGGCCCAGATACAGATCCGTGTTGGCGAGGTTCAAGAGCGCTTGCCGCGTGGTCGAGCGTCGACCGGAGCGCTTCCCCATGTCCACGGCCGCCTCGAAGTGCTGGATGGCTCCGGCGATGTCGCCGCTCACCTTGAGAAGCCCTGCCAGGTTCAGCTGCAACGTGCCGAGGACCCCCGCATCCCCGGCTCGCTCGCCAGCTCCGATGCCTTGCTTGTACGTAGCCTCCGCTTCACTCGTGCGATCGTGACGCTGCAAAGCGAACCCGAGGCAAGTGAGCGCGAGCGCCTCGGCGCGAGGAGATGCCACGTGTTTGGCGCGCTCGATGGCCCGATGCAAAAGCTCGTAAGCCTCTTCCTGGCGCCCGAGAAAGAGTAGCGCCGTGCCTTTGAAAGCCAGTGCCTCGGCACCGAGCTCCGTCTCGTCCTCGGCGATCGGCTCCACCAGCTCGACGGCTTTGGCGTACTCGGCGAGTCCGACGTGTCCGCGCATCTTGTACAGCCGCCACGCCTTGCCCGAGGGCGAATCCGGCTGCGCGTTCGCCATCGTTTCGACTTCGGCCAGCACCTCGAGAGCACCCGCCGCATCGCCGAGACCCACCGCCAATCGAGCCTGAGCCACCGCTCGCCGCAGGGGTTCGGCCTCCCCTACCAGGTCGAGCGCGGCGCGAGCGTCGTTGAAGCGACCGCGATCCAAGAAATACTGTGCACGCTCCAGGGGATCGCCGGGAAGTGCCACGGCGCGAGCATCCGCGGAAAGGATCCGATCAACGTCCCCAACCGATGCCACGGCTTCGGAGGCAATCGAGCGAACGGCGCGCCGGAGCTCGCCCGGCCAACAGCCGGTGTTTTCCACGACGCGATCGATCATGGCGTCGGTGAGCGACGGGATCGCGCGGCGCACGAGATCCTGAGCCGCACGCTTGTCGATTGGCGTCACATGGAACACCGCCGCAGGCTCACCGAGCGCAACGCCGCCGACACTGACGACTCGCGCTCCCTCGGCGCGAGCGGATCGGATCCGCTCGATGCTCGGTTCGAGGAGCGCATCGGCGTCGTCGACGAGGATGGTGAGCCCTTCGGGTGCGTGAGCGGCGAGCTCTGCCTCGACCGCGCCCGCCGAATCGGTGGCGGTGTCGTCGATCCACGCGACCTTCTCGCCCTCGACTCCGAGAGACCATGCTGCGCGGCGGAGGAGCGCGCTGCGTCCCGCACCGGGCGGACCATCGATGCGCAGGAGCGCGCCGGGCTCGAGGGTTGCGATCGCTTCGCCGAGCTTGGCCGCGGGTTGGTCGATGCCGACCACAGGCCAGAGCGCCGCGCCGGCCGCCAGAGGCTCGGGTGCTGGCAGGCCCGCCGCATGACGAAGCGAGCTCGCGAACTCGTCCGCCGAGGGATAGCGGGCGCTCGGTTCGTCATTGGTCGCCCGATCCGCCACGGCTTCGAGGCGAGCCCGGGTCGCTTCCGGGAGCGAGCGGGACGCTTCGATGAGCTCGGCGAGGGCAATACCCAGCGCATACACTTCGGCGCGCACCGTGAGGGGACGGCCCGCCATGAGCTCGGGTGCTGCGTACCTGGGCGTGAGCCCTTCAGCCTGAGTTCCCTTCTCACGCCAGGGAGCCGCGAGCCCGAGATCGACCAACGTCGCGCGACCGCTTGGTTCGACGATGATGTTCGCGGGCTTGATGTCCCCGTGGAGGAGCCCGGCTCGATGAACGAGCGTGAGCTGCTCCGCGGCGCGTCCGAGCGCATCGAGGGAGCGCGCCGCGGCTCCTTCCTCGATTAGATCCTGCAAGCTCTTCCCTTCGACGAGCTCCCGCACCATGTACGGCCGTCCGCTCTTCGGAAGTCGGCCAAAACCGATGACGCGAGGAACGCCGAGACCCTCGAGACCCGAGAGAGCCACCGCTTCGCGAACGAGCGCCGCCATCTCTCGGGCACTCGCGTCCTCGGCCAGCACTTTCAGCGCGAGGTTTTGCTTACCGTGACGGTCCTCGACCGCCCAGACCTCGCCCCCGCCCCCCTTGCCGAGCTCCGAGATGGGTCGATACCGCGGCGGTAGCTCGAGTCGCGCCACTCACAAGCCGTAGTCGGCGCCCAAGCCGAAGAAGAAGCCGCTGGTGCCGAATCCGAGATCCAGGCGAGCGACGAACTCTTTGGCGGGCTTGAACCGGAAGCCGGTTTGGAACACGAGCCAGGGAAAAATGACCGGTTTGGAGCCGCCGTTGGCCCAGGAGCTCTCGGTGTAACCGTCGTAGTGAGTGTTGTCGTTTCCGCAGGTGGCCGGATTGGGATTGCCCACGGCGGTGCACTTCTCCCAATCGTAGGGATCCTGATTCAGATCGTTGTTCGTGGGGTACGCCTGCGTACGCTCGAGGCTTCCGAACAGGATACCGAAGCCCGCGCCCATGCCGTAATTGAACGCAAACTCCGGACTGATCTCCTGACTCCAGAGAAAATCGCTCGTCAGGTAGATCATGTTGATGTTGCTCTTGACGATTTCCCACGCGTCGGCGCCGTCGGAGCTCGCTTTGAACGGTGTGTCCTTCATGTGGTAGCCGGCCCACCACAGGCTGAACACGTACTCGAACGCGTCCTTGCGAATCGCGAACTCGGGACCGAACCCGTGCACGTACACGGTGCGTCCACCGTCGCCGAACAGGTTGATCATGAATTTGGGAACGATGATCCCGCGGTAGCGAAGTCCGACGAAGCGGTAGGTCTGTCCCGGAACCTCGACCGGCGAGTCACCGCCCGCTTGGTCGGGAGCCGGCGGTGCGGCCTCGGTCTTGGCGGGTGCCTCACTCGCCTTTTCCTCGCCGCCGCCCGCTGTGTCGTCCGCCTTCTCCGTGCTCTCGTCTGCGGGAGCGTCCGCAGCGTCGTCACCCTGTGCCAGCGCGGGACCTGCCCAAACGCTGAGCGCTAATGCCGCCAACCAAGAAGCCCGCCAGTTTCCCATGTGTGCCCTCCATGCGTGCCAGCCGGGCGGATTGTGCCATGGCACTGTGCCAGCTTGCAAAGCCCGGTTGGCGCTGGGACAATTCGAGTGCCGGATTGAGCCACGGATGATCCTTCATAGCCAGGTCATCGAGCAGGCCGTGGATGTCGGCGAACGCGGTCTTTTCGTGAAAGAGCTCGTGCTCGCCCGAGGCCCGATGCCCATCGCTCTGGTCCGAAAACGAGTGGCAGTGGGCGGAGGCGGTGCGGGCACGGATCCGAGGAGTCTTGCGGCCCCCACCCGCGCGCCTCTGCTCCTCATCCATGGCTACGGACAGAATCGCCACGCGTTTCATCTGCCGAGCCGCAGCATGGTGAACTATCTGGCACGGGCCGGATTCGACGTGTTCAACGTCGACCTGAGGGGGCGGGGGCGGAGCGCCCACCTCGGAGCACGCCGGCCCCGCTCGGTGCTCGACTTCATTCAGGAAGACGTGCCGACCGCGCTCGACGAGATCCGCAGGCTCATCGGCGAACAGCCCGTCTACCTCATCGGCCATTCACTCGGAGGAGTGGTCTCGTACTGCGCCGCGGTCGATCAGAAGGAGCGGGTCGCTGGCGTCGCCACCCTGGGAGCGCCGTACTACTTCGCTCGGGGGTCTCGCTGGCTCGGCGCTCTCGGCAGTGTGTTCCTGGAGCTCGATCGACGCTTCGAGTTTCCGAACGTGGCGGTCCCGACCCGCGCCTACGGCAAGTTCGTGCGGAGCGCGCAGCGCGTGGTCGAGAGCCGGCTGTATCCCCTGCCGTTCCGGGGCTTCCGCCGGGGCGCGACCGAGCCGGAAATCCTTTCCGAGCACATGGCCCTCGCCATGGAACGCGGAAGCATCGCCACCATGCGGGGCATGTTCGCCTGGGCGGCCGAGGCAGCGAAGGGCAGCGGACCTGACGGTCTCTTCGGTTACGCGGAGCGCTTCGAGTCCCTCGGCATTCCGCTGCTCGTCGTCGCTGGCAAGCACGATGACCTCGCACCCCCCGCGTCGGTGAAACCGGCGTTCGAGCGCTCCCGCTCCCGAGACAAGACCTACCGCGAGCTTCCGTTCGGCCACGTCGATCTCCTGATCGGACGCGACGCGCCGCAGCTCACCTGGCCACTACTCGAGTCGTGGCTCGGTCGAAGGACGGAGCGGGCCGAGCTCCGGGCGTGACGAGGTATAATCACCGAAATGTCGAATCCAGCCGAGGCCTTGTCCCCGCGACAGCTACTGGATGCTCTCGGGGAAGAGGAGCACGCGGAAATCATCGACGGCCAGCTCGTTCGCGAAACCATGACGAGCTTCGAGCATGGCGACGCCCAGGTCTCGCTGGGAGGCGAGCTCAAGTCCCGATTTCGAGGCGACGGACCTTCGGGTGGCGGGGGCTGGTGGATCGCGACGGAGGTGGATGTTCTTTATGCGGAAACCCAGATCTTTCGCCATGATGCGGCGGGCTGGCGAAAGTCTCGCATACCGAAGCGCCCGAGCGGCCCTCGCGTCACCATCGCACCGGATTGGGTATGTGAAATCCTCTCCACGAATCGCAACAAGGATTTGGTCGACAAGCGACGAGTGCTCCACGAGCAGAAGGTCCCGCACTATTGGATCCTCGACCTCGAAGCGCCGCTACTCAGCGTGCTCAGATACCATCCGGATGGCTACCTCATCGTCGCTACGGTGGCACCCGGAGAGCGCGCCCGACTCGAGCCCTTCGATGCCATCGAGCTCGACGTGGAAAAATTGTTCGGCGACCTCGGTTGACGCCCTGCGTCGCGCTTCAGCCGGCCTTCTTCTTCAGCCGAGCCACGTCCGCCTCGAGGCTCTTCACCTGCCGCTTGAGGTCCTTCACCTCTTCCGCGGTGGCCAGTCGCATCATCTTCGCGAAACGCTCCGTCTGCTCGGTCGTGAAGGTCTCGACCTTCCCGGGCACCTGCACGACCGCCATCATCGCGCGCATGAACTGCTCGTTTTGCATGAGCTTTCCCACGCGTGGATCGCTCATCAGCCGAAGACCGCGCTTCTTCACTTCGTCCTTGATGCCCATGCGGTCATTTAGGGCCGACCGCGCCCAAAGAGCAAGGATCACCGAGGAAACTCGGGTGCCCTCTCGATGGCCAAAGGGCCGTTTCGGAGGTACCCTCGAAGGAGTGCCGTCCGCTCGCCTCCTTCTCGTGTGTGGAGTCGCATTCGCCCTGCTTGCGTGTGAAGGTTACGTGCGCAGAGGCAGCGCGCTCTACGCCGACGGTCGCTACATCGAAGCGGCCGAAGTGTTCGAGCGCACCGAGGATCGGCTCACCGCCTCGAGCAGGCGTGAGCAGGCCGAGTATGGCCTGTACCGCGGGATGACGCTGCTCGTGCTCGGGGACGTTGAAAATGCGCGGCGCTGGCTCGCCTACGCCTACGAGATCGAGCGGAAGAACCCCGGCACGCTTCGCCCCGACCGCCGAACCCTTCTCGACCGAGGATGGTTCGAGCTCGACCATCGCTCGCAGCGGGAAGATCGCGATCCGCGCGAACCTCCCGATCGAGCCGTCGCATCGAGCCGTCCCCAGGCCGACCTTCCGAGTCCCAAACCGGAGCGTCCGCCGCCCGGGACGGTCAACGAGCGTTCCCTGGTTCCCCACTGATCGAGCCCAGTACGCATGGCGGACAAGATCGAAAAATCCGAAGCTGAGTGGAAAGCTCAGCTCGACGACGAGCAGTATCGAGTGACGCGCGAGAAGGGAACCGAACGCGCGTTCACGGGCAAGTACCACGACACGAAAGACCCGGGCCTGTACCGCTGCGTGTGCTGCAACGCGGAGCTCTTTCGGTCGGACGAAAAGTTCGATTCCGGCAGTGGTTGGCCGAGCTTCTGGAAGCCGGCGGAGAACAGCGCCATCGAGCTCGAGTCGGACACTTCCCACGGAATGCGCCGCACGGAGGTGAAGTGCGCGCGTTGCAACGCCCATCTCGGACACGTTTTCGAAGATGGTCCCGAGCCGACGGGCCTTCGCTACTGCATCAACAGCGCGTCGCTGGACCTCGAGTCGAAGAAGTAGTCTTCGTCTTGGATCACAGGCGTCGAATATCGACAATCGTGACGATGGCGATCAGCGCGAGCATGAGGAGCAGACCCACTGCGTGGATCTGGGCCTCCACTTTCGCGTTGGGCCGCCGTCTCGTCACCGCTTCGTAGCCGAGAAACATCAAGCGCCCACCGTCGAGCGCCGGCAGCGGCAGCAGGTTGAACCCTCCGAGGTAGGCGCTCAATACTCCGAGCAAGTACAGATACTCTGCGATCCCATCGCGAGCCGCCTTGCTCGTGGCGCGCACCACACCGACGGGTCCGGTAACGTCGGCCTTCTCTTGCAACGTGATGATTCGCACGAGCCCCACCACGAGTGCGCCCACGACCTTGGCCGGGTACTCGACGGATTCCACGGCCGCCGCACGAATACCCAGCCGAGGCACCGCCGCGGACGGGCTCACGCCGATGAGTCCCACGCCGTTCTTGCCTTTGGGCTCCGGAGTGACGACGAGGGTCTTTTCCTCCCCATCGCGGGAGACCACGATCGTGATTGGTTGGTTCGCGTTCGGCTCGACCTCCGCCGGGATCTCGTCCCAGCGTGTGATGGTCCTTCCGCCGATGCTGACGATGCGATCGCCGTCCTGGAGGTGGGCTTTCGCAGCGGCGCTGCCCTCGAGAACCCGCACCTTCGTCGGCTCCCCGCCCAGGAGAAACGCACCAAAGAAGAACAGAGACGCGAACAGGTAATTGGCGATGGGCCCGGCCCCGATCGCGGAAATACGAGCCATCAAGGAGGCGTTTGCGTAGCTGCCCTTGTCGGTCGCGTCGACTTCCTCGAACGGGTTCATGCCCGCGATCTGCACGTAGGCCAGAAAGGGGATCAGCGCGATCTGGTAGACGGTGTCGCTGCCCTTGGGCTGGTGCTTCCAGAGCGCCGGACCAAAGCCGATGCTGAATCGGATGACGCGCATTCCGAACGCTCTGGCCGCGAGCAGGTGGCCCCCCTCGTGGATCACCATGAGCAGGGCGAGGCCGAGGATGCCGACGAGAATGCTCATCCTCATGCAATGTAGGCTCACGGGGTCGTGAGCGCCACCTGCTGATCGCGCCCCCCCCTCGGGCGCCGTGAGCTCGAGGGCTAAATCAGGCCGCGCCGTCCGGTGCGTTCGAGATCTTTCCGATCGTCGTCACGTTGAAATTGAAGGCACGATTGCCGCTCGAGACCGTGACCCGGATGGTGTTGTCGTTGACGCGCGTGAAGGACAGGCTCAGGGACTTTCCGCTCGGCGTACCCAGGGTGTAGGAGCCGGCCTGGGGCACCGCATCCACCCAGCGCATCTGCACGCCGTCGATGGCGAGATCCCACTGGCCTTGGCTGCTCTTCCACGATCGACTGCCATCGACCTGGATGCCTTCGAGAAGCCCGCCTTCGAGGACGGTCTGCGTGCGATCGCCACTCCCGGTGACGGTGAAGGAATCGGAAATCCGGGTCCAGTCAGCCGTATGCACCACGTGACGGGTCTTTTCCTGGAAGTTCCAGGTGACGGTCGCATCTCCGTCGAGCTTCACGATGCCGTTGGACAGACCCATCCACTTGTGGGTGACAATCACCTCGGACTGATCGTTCTTGGCCACGGTCACCGACTGCGATCCGCTGAACGTGTGACCCTTGTAGGTGCAGTTGCCGGGATTGACGCCGTACTCGATGGTCAGGGTCGCATCCGCCAGCGTGATCTCCGCACACGGCAGCTGGCTGCTGACGAAGGTTCGGATCTCCTGGGCGGCCTGCTGCACCGCGTCGCCAATCGTGAAGCTCGTCGTGATCTCCACCGACGCCGACGTGAGGGCTTCGGCCTGCCCCGCGACGGACGCCTCGTCGAGGGCCTGAGCCGCTTCGGAAAGGGAGAGATTGTTGTTCTGCTGCTTGTCCCGGGGACACCCAGTGAGAACCACAGTCAACAGTGCCAGAGAAATACCGCTGAAACGCATGAGGCCTCCTCGCCGATCGGAAAGAATAGCACAGGGCGTGCCAGCTCCCGGACCCGCCGAGCCGCGTCTCAGAGGTGGAAGCCCCAGACGGTCCGGAACTGGAAGCGCTCGAACTCGTCGAGGTTCAGATTCCCAGAGGTGCGGTTTTTCAGGGCGGTGACCTGCATCAGGAACGTGGCCGCGAGCCACCATCGATTCGAGATGTCCCGCAATCGAGGGCCCGGCGTTCAAGACCATGCTCGACCGGCCCTCGTCGGGAATGTGAGCCGGAGCGTCGACCTCGACCCCGATGACGAGACCCGGCGACGCCTCGACACCCGCCGCGGCGTCGACCGCGAGCTCCAGAGCCTTTTCCGTTCCGGCGTTGGATTCGTAATTCCATTCGTACGCACCGACGAAGTTCAACGCCGTGACGAAACTGCCGGCGCGCTTGTCGAGGAGCACCTTCGCTTCGACCTCGGTCTCCGCGGGAGCAAAGCGGCCTTCCAGATAAAGCGCGCTCCCCAGAACGTCCGCAACCGGATCGCTGAGCTGGTACTTCCACTCGTTCGACACGCCCTCGAGCGCGAACTCCTGAGAGCGCACGGTCTGTCCGGTGACCTCGTCGATCGTGTCCTGGGAGATCCCGGTGAAGTTCATGTAGAGCGCTGTCTGGAGCTTGGGTGCGATGCCACCCTCGTACTCCACACGAAGATCGTAGCGATTGAAGTGCTGATCCTTGCCGGTCCGATAGGTGACCCACGGTTCGAGCTCGGCGTGCCCGGGCGCTGCGACCGGTGTTTCGTAGGTGTAGGTGAAGCTTCGATCCGTAGCTCCAGCGGGTGAAGCGATGCTGAAGAGGAGGGCAACGACGACGAGTGAGGGGACGGGACCGAGGCGTGATTCTCGAAGAGCCATTAGGTGATAATGAATTTCATTTTCATTAAGGACTGTCAAGACGCCACGAGCTTGTGCCACATAACTCAATAATATAATTGAGCTTAATTGCTGTCAGGGCGCAGCAAGGGGGCAAAACGGCGCGAATCAGCCCTTCGGACGGCGTTCCATCTCGATACCCAGCCGTTCCATGCGTCGGTAGAGCGCCTGCCGGCTCAGACCGAGCTCCGAGGCGGCGCGGGAGACGACTCCGTTGGCCCGGCGAAGCGCTGCCTCCACTACCTGCCGCTCGGCTTCCGACAGAGGGTTGGTGCTCGCGGCTGGCTCCAGACTCGGGCGCGACGCACCGGCGGTCAGATCGAGATCCGCGGCGGTGATCCGAGCGTCCTTGCAGACCAGGAGCGCTCGCTGGATGCGGTTTTCGAGCTCCCGGATGTTGCCTGCGTACTCGTAGGATTCGAGCGCAGCGAGAGCGGCGGGCTCGAGCTCGGGTTTGGGTTGTGCGTCACGACAGTGATGGTCGATGAAGTGTCGAGCAAGGGGGCGAATGTCCTCCACTCGCTCGGACAGGGATGGGACGCGGAGCTCGATCACGTTCAGGCGGAAGTACAGGTCTTCGCGAAACGTTCCAGCAGAGATGGCGGCTCGCAGATCGGCGTTGGTCGCGCTCACGACGCGCAC
The DNA here is from genome assembly GCA_963781505.1 of uncultured delta proteobacterium. GTDB lineage: Bacteria > Myxococcota_A > Polyangia > Polyangiales > Polyangiaceae > JADJKB01. The sequence goes on from CAWAHB010000026.1 coordinate 200,112, forward strand.
ATCGACCTTGCGCGTCGTGCTGCTGCCGAGTCGCTCGAACTCGCCTGTCTGGAGCACGCGAAGGAGCTTCATCTGACCAGCGGGTGAAAGATTTCCGATTTCGTCCAGGAACAGCGTCCCGCGATTGGCGGCCTCGAACCGACCGATACGGAGCTTCTGCGCGCCGGTGAAGGCCCCGGGCTCCGCACCGAAGAGCTCGGCTTCCAGCAGGGTATCGGGGAGCGCACCGACGTTCACCTTCACCAGGGGCTGGCCGCGACGATTGGAGTTCGCGTGAACGATCTCGGCGAGCTTTTCCTTGCCGGAGCCGTTCGGCCCGGTGATGAGCACGGGCGCATCGGCGCGGGCGACGCGCACGGCCAGCGAGACGACCTGATGCATCGCCGCACTGCGATAGATGAGGCCGCACAGATCGTACTCCTCGGCGAGCTCTCGGCGATCGCGCTCCGCCCGTCCGCGCATGCGCGCGTTTTCCTGATTCGCAGCTCGCAAACGCAATAGATTCTGGATCGTGACGACGAGCTTCTGGTCATCCCAGGGCTTGGCGATGTAGTCGGCGGCGCCGTCCTTCACGAGCGCCACGGCGGCCTCGAGGGACGTCCACGCGGTCATCATCACGACCGGCAGGTCGGGATCGAGCTGTCGAATCTCCCGGAACAGCGCAATTCCTTCTTCACCGCTCGTGGTGTTCTGGCTGAAGTTCATGTCTTGAAGCACCACACCCACGTCGGATTCGCGCACGTGATCCAACGCTTCGACAGCGGTGGCGGCCGCGAGCACGGGGATGCCGTGGATCTCGAGCAGCAGCACGAGTGCCGTTCGCACTGCTTCTTGATCATCGACAATCAGGACGTGGGGCATCGACTTACTGCTGGGTCGACCGGACGTCATCGCCCAGAGCGTACGCCAGCCGAACGCGGGCGACCCGAGAATCGACTCGGGCATCGAGGGACTCGAGCCGGGCTCGAGTGAGGTCGGTTTCCGTGTCCAGGAGCTCGGCGCTGGTGGCTTTGCCGTTCTGAAACAGGAGACGGCGCACCCGGTAGGATTCCTCGGCGGCAGCCAGCCCGCGCGCGGCGGTCTTCACGGACAGGTCGAGCTCCCGAGCGTCCTGCACGGCCTGGACCACCTCGAGACGAATGTGATCAGCCAGGTTGCGCTCGTCGGCGCTGATGGCAGCGGCTCGGGCTTCGGCGCCTCGGCTGGCGCTGCTGGTCTGAGGAATGTCGGTGGGCGTCCAGGTGAGCACCGCTCCGAAGTCCCAGCTCGTCGAGAATTCGTCGCGTTGGGGGAACGCTCGCGAATTGGGATTCGAGTAGTACCCGTTCGCGAAGAGATCGATCCTCGGGAGGTATCCCGCTCGCTCTGCCGCCGCTGTCTTCTTCTGCGCACGGGCCGAACGGCGCATCGCTTCGAGCTCGGGTCGCTTGCCGACGGCGCGCTGCCAGAGCGAGCGTGTGCTTTGGGATCCCAGGGGCGGAAGATCGACCCGGATGTCCTCGCCCACGGCGTACGAGCCGTTGCCGGAATCGTGCATCGCGACATGAAGCTGCTCGAGGGAAAGGCTTTCGAGGTTCTTCGACGACTCGACCAGGAGCTCGCTCTTGGCAACCTGAGATTCCACTCGGAGCACGTCCGCTCGAGAAGCAGTGCCGGCCTCGAGCGCCGCGTTGGCGTCGGCGAGGTGCGCTTGGGTCTGCGAGAGTGCCTGCTCGGCGACAATCAGCCCGAGCTTGGCGCGAACCCAGGTGTAGTACGCGATGCGCGCGTCGGCGGCCGCGCGGCGTTTCGTCGCTTCCAGGTTCGAGCGAGCGGAATCTCGTGAAAGCTTGGACGCCGCGTGCCGATCCGGCGTGCGGGTGAAATAGTCGGACACGGGAACGGTGAGACTGGCCTGGAACACGTACTGGTTTTTCAGAGTCTCGAACGACAGCGGCACGTTTGCGAGGGGAGCGCCGGCGGCAAGCGGTCCTGGCGGAGCACCGGGCGCCACGACGATGCTGCCGGCGTCCGACGATCCGCTGTCGCTGAGTCGCGTGTAGCGGGCGCTGAGGGAAAGCTTGGGCATGTAGCCGGAAAGTGCGCGGTCGACATCCGCCGCCGCCGCGGTGAGCTCCGCGCGACGCGCTTTGACGTCGAAGCTGGTGGCGCTGGCGCGCCGAGCCACTTGATCGGAAGTGAGGCCCGCCGAATGTCCAAGCTCGCGATCCAGTGTCTGCTCGAAGCTCGAAGGCTCTGCGTGCGTGGTGGATGCCGCGAAAATAATCACCGACGCCGGAACGAAGGACACACGGTTCAAAATCCTCTTCATACCCACGCCGACTTCACGAGTCGTGCCAGCACGTGAGTCGGGGAATTTCCTGAAAAGCGACGCGTCCGGGGCCGGACAGGTGTCCGGAGCTCGGACAAGCGTCCCGTGTTTCGCGCAAATATCCCGAGATCTCGTGTGGCCCAGGGCATGCACTGGGGTCGTTGATGACCCGAATTGTCCTCATCGCGGCCCTCGCTACTGCCGCCCTCCCCAGCATCACGGCCTGCGCCCGCGCGGAGGCCGCCCCATCCCCCGAGCCCCAAGCTCCCGCCATCGACATCCAGTCTGCCGAGGTGGTGGAGCGCTCGATGCCACGCACGTTGCTCCTCACCGGAACCCTCGCCGCGAGTCGAGAGTCCGATGTCGCATCGGACGCCGCCGGCAAGGTCGTGAAGACCTTCGTCGAGCGCGGCGACATCGTGAAGAAGGGCGCGGTTCTCGCCCGACTCGATGCCAGCGAATCGGCGATGGCCGCCGCCGAAGCCGGCGCGTCGGCAACGGCCGCTGAAGCACAGGCGAAGAACGCTCGTCTCGAGTGCGACCGCGCCGAGCAACTGTTTGGTGCGCGCGCGATCAGCCGCTCCGAGTACGACCGCATGAAGACGAGCTGCGAGACCTCGACTTCATCTTCCCAGGCCGCACGAGCACGCGCCGCTCGCGCGTCCAAGGAAGTGTCCGACGCGTTGATCCGGGCTCCGTTCTCGGGAGTGGTCGTCGAACGCTACGTGACCGTCGGTGAGTTCGTGGGTCCGGGCGCGAAGATCGCCACCCTCGTCGAGCGCGATCCGATGCGACTCGTGCTCGACGTGCCCGAGTCCGCCGTCGGCAAGCTCGCAATGGATCAAAAGCTCCGGTTTTCGGTCGCGCCGGTCGCGAACGAGAGCTTCGGAGCCACCATTCGCTACCTGGGCCCCGTGCTCGACCAGCGAAGCCGCAACCTGCGGGTGGAAGCCCTGATCGACAGCGAGGATCAGCGCCTCCGACCCGGAATGTTCGCGACCACTCGACTAATCACGGGCACGACTCGAGGGCTCGCGATTCCGCTGTCCGCATTGACCGGCATCGAATCCAGCCGCCGGGTCTTCGTGGTGCAAGACGGACACGTTCAGGAGCGCGTGATCCAGACGGGCGAGCGCGACGGCGACTTCGTCGCGGTGCAAAAGGGGCTCGCCAAGGGGGAGCGCGTCGTTCGCGCACCGAGCTCGGCAATTCGCGACGGCGTGGCGGTCAAGTAACTGATTCAGGAAGGGATGGCATCATGCAGTGGCTCGCCAACGTGAGCGTGCGACGCCCGGTCTTCGCGACCGTGCTGGTCTTGGTGATCTGTGTTCTGGGCATCGCCGGGTACTCTCAACTCGGGGTGGATCGATTCCCGAAGGTCGACTTTCCGACCGTAGTGGTCATCACCAAGCTTCCGGGCTCCGCACCAGAAGAGATCGAGACCGAGGTCAGCGACAAGATCGAAGAGGCGGTCAACACCATCAGCGGGATCGACGAGCTTCGTTCGACATCGAGCGAGGGCGTCTCGCAGGTCATCGTCACGTTCGTGCTCGAGAAGGACATCGACGTAGGCGCCCAGGAGATCCGCGAGAAGGTGAACACGGTGATCGCCGATCTGCCGGCGGGAACCGATCCGCCTCAGGTCATGAAGTTCGATGCAGACGCCACTCCGGTGCTCTACATCGCGGTCAACGCGGAAAAACCCATCGGCGAGGTCACGGAAGTCGCCGACAAACAGGTCCGCCGCCGTTTGGAGAGCATTGCCGGCGTGGGCCAGGTCGCAGTCCTCGGCGGTACCAAGCGTCAGGTGAACATCGAGCTGGACGCGGCACGTTTGCGTGCGTTCGGCTTGACCGCCGTCAACGTCCAGAACGCGATTCGGGGTGCCAACCTCACCGTGCCCGGCGGACGCATCGAAACCGGACCCGATCAAAAAGTCCTCCGGGTGCGTGGGCGCGTCAGCCAGCCGAAGGAAATCGCCGACCTCGTCGTGCGGGAGGGCGATGGGCGTCGCATCACCGTCGCGGACGTAGCCAAGGTCGATGACGGGGTCGAGCAAGCCGAGACCGCGGCGATCCGGGATGGCCAGGCGGCGGTGGTGCTTTCGATCCGCAAGCAGAGCGGCGCCAACAGCGTCGCCATGGCGGACGAAGTTCGCGCTCGCATGAAGGAGATCCAGCCCCAACTTCCGGCGGGTTACTCCCTGGACGTGATCCGCGACAACACGGCGACCATCCGCAGCAGCGTTCACTCGGTGCAAGAGCACTTGATCCTCGGCGCGCTCTTTGCGGGCGCCGTGGTGCTTCTCTTCCTCGGTAGCGTGCGGAGCACCGTGATCGCTGCCATCGCGATCCCCGTCTCCATCGTCGGCACTTTCGCGCTCATGTGGTCTCAGGGCTTCTCGCTCGACACCATCACGCTCTTGGCTCTGGCGCTGGCCGTCGGCATCGTCATCGACGACGCCATCGTCGTGCTCGAGAACATCACGCGCTTCATCGAAGAAAAGTCCCTGTCCCCGGTGAAGGCGGCGGTCCTCGCCACGAAAGAGATCGGGCTCGCGGTTCTGGCCACGACGCTGTCTCTGGTCGCCGTGTTCGCGCCCATCGCGTTCATGAGCGGGATCGTCGGCCGCTTCCTCAAGAGCTTCGGCCTGACGATGGCGTTCTCGATCGTGGTCAGCATGATCGTGAGCTTCACCCTCACGCCGATGCTCTCCTCGCGCTGGCTGAAGTCTGCGCGTCCCGTGGCCGGCTCGGGCCCAGGGAAAAAGTCCCTCCTGGAGCGAGTCGTGGACCGCGCCTATTCGCCCATCGAGCGGGGCTACGTGACTCTCCTCTCCTGGGTGATGAGGCACCGCTGGGTGGTCGTTACGGCCTCGGTCCTCGCCCTGGCGTCCATCGTTCCACTGATGAAGCTCGTTCCCAAAGGCTTCTTGCCCCGCAGCGACGACGCCCAGTTCGAGGTCAACGTGCGAGCACCCGAAGGCACGAGCCTCGACTCCACGAGTCTCACGGCCGAACGCATCGCGCGCGAGATCCGAAGCATGCCCCACGTCAAGTCGACGGTCACGACCATCGGAGACAACAACGACAAGTCGCCCAACGTGGCCAAGGTCTTCGTCAAGCTGGACGATCCCGATCTGCGGGAGCCGTCCCAGAAAGACCTGATGGAGGTCGTTCGCCGAGACATCGTCTCGAAGCAGTCGAAGACGCTTCGCATCGACGTGTCCGACGTGCCCACGTTCTCCGGCGGCGGTACCTTCGCCGAAATTCAGTACGAGATCAGCGGGCCGGATCTGGCGGCGCTCGAGCGCTACTCGAACCAACTCGTCGACAGCGTCCGAAAGATCCCGGGCGCGGTCGACGTGAACTCGACGTACGTCACCGGCAAACCCGAGCTCAGCCTACGTATCGACCGAGAAAAGGCTGCGGATCTCGGGGTTCAGGCAGCAGATGTGGCGGCGACCCTGCGTCTGTTCGTCGGCGGCGCGGAGGTCTCGAACTACGAGGAAGACGGTCAAACCTACGCGATCTTCGTTCGAGGCATCCCCGATCACCGAGCCGACCTCGAAGGGCTGTCGTTGGTGACGGTTCCTTCGGCGAAGCTCGGGAGCGTCCCGTTGCTCGATGTCGTAAGGACGGAGGAAGGTTCGGGACCCGCGAGCATCACCCGACTCAATCGCCGTCGCCAGGTGATGCTCACCGCAAACCTCGCTCCCGGCGCAGCGCAGAGCGAGGTGATGGCGGGAGTTCAGAAGGAGATCCAGTCCCTGAGCTTGCCGCCCGAATACGCCACGTCCGCCGTCGGTCAGTCGCGCGAGATGCAGCGCACCGCGACGGCGTTCCTCATGGCCTTCGCGCTCTCCTTCGTGTTCATGTACCTCGTGCTCGCCGCGCAGTTCGAATCGTGGCTCCACCCCATCACGATCCTCACGGCGCTTCCGCTCACGCTGCCCTTTGCGTTGGTATCGCTGCTGCTCTTCAAGCAACAGCTGGACATCTACTCGATGCTCGGTCTGCTGGTGCTGTTCGGTGTGGTGAAGAAGAATTCGATCTTGCAGATCGACCACACCAATCAGTTGAGGAAACAGGGCATGGACCGCGATCGGGCGATTCTGGAAGCCAATCGCGACCGGCTCCGCCCCATTCTGATGACGACCCTGGCATTCGTCGCCGGAATGCTTCCGCTGGCGTTCTCGACGGGCATCGGCGCGGCGTTCAACCGGGCGACGGCCGGCGTGATCGTGGGCGGACAGACGCTGTCTCTCCTCCTGACGCTCCTGGCGACGCCGGTTGCCTACTCGCTCCTCGATGACCTCTCTGGCTGGCTCCGCCGCCGCTTCGGGAACAGCGAAAAGCGCGCGGTCATCGAGCGCGAAATCGCGGAGCTGGATGGAGACATGGTCGCAAGCCTATCCTCCCCGGCGGAATGAGCGTCCGGGTGGCAACGATCGCCGTCGTCATCACGGTAGTGAGCGCTGCCACCCTGCTCACGATCGGGCAAAGCTCGGTCGTGAGCGTCGCTCTGTCGGCGATCGCGGGGGGCCTGGCGATCTTCTTCGCGAGCCGCACTCGCTCGCTCAAGGAGCCCCATTCGTCTCGTCTGCATCCGGATGCCCGAAAGATCCTCGACGCCGCCCATCTGCTCGCGGAGCTCCACCCCGATGCGTTGATGCTGTTCTCCGATGAAGGAATGATCCTGTACGCGAACCCCGCTGCGCGGGATCTCTTCTTCGATGGCACGGATCCTCAGGGGTTGAACTTCTTCGGGATCATTCGCCAGGCGCCACCAACCCTTCGGGAAGCGCTCCTCGGCGAGTCGGATCGTTTGTTCAACGTCGATGTCGAAGGCCAGAACGAAACCTACCACCTGACCCGCCGGAATCTGGAGATCGCAGGGGAGATCGCCACCCTCCTCGTGGTCAAGCACCTGACGCTGGAAGTGTCCCGAAGAGAAGTCGACGTCCTCAAAAAGGTCGTCCGCGTCATGAGCCACGAGGTGAATAACTCCCTGGCTCCCGTCGCGTCCCTGGTTCACTCCGCGCGCATGATCGCCGACAAGCCCGAACATCACGAAAAGCTCGCTCGCGTGTTCGACACCATCGAAGAGCGCACCCAGCACCTGCACTCGTTCATCGGTGGTTACGCCGGGCTCGCGCGTTTGCCCAAGCCTCAGCCCCGTCGGGTGGAGTGGACCGCGCTCTTCGAGCACCTTCGCGCGCTCTATCCCACGGTGCGGCTCCCCGAGGGCCCCAGCGAGACTGGATGGTTCGACCCGGTGCAGGTCGAGCAGGTGCTGATCAACTTGCTCAAGAACGCCACGGAGACCGGCAGCGCCGGCGAAGAACGTCGAGCTCACAGTCGAGCTCGATCCGGATGGTGCCACGCGCTTCGAGGTTCTCGATCGCGGCCCCGGCTTCAGCACCGAAGCCCTCGCGGACGCGATCCTCCCGTTTTACACGACCAAGGAAAATGGGACCGGCGTGGGCCTGGCCTTGTGCCGCGAGATCGTCGACGCCCACGGCGGCAGTTTGAGCCTCGGCAACCGCGAAGGGGCTGGCGCAGTGGTACGGGTGCTCCTGCCCGGCAAGAAGAAGCTCGATCCGTCGCTGTCCCGATCGAGAGCCAAGCTCACGCTGTCGCGATCGTGAGGTATCCTCGCATTCATGGCTGCGGCCGAGATCGTACTTCCGGCTCCCGCTCTCGGCGAGACGGTCGCGTTCTTCACCGATCGCTTGGGCTTTCGACTGGACGCGATCTTTCCCGCCGATGAACCGAACGTTGCCCTCCTTTCCGGTCACGGTCTGTCGCTCCGACTGGAACGCTTCGCGTCGGGTTCGGCTCCCGCGATCCGCATTCGAAAGGACTCTTGCACCGAGCCCACATCGATCACGGCGCCGAACGGCACGCGCGTCGACTTCGTCCCGAGCTCGCCGGCCCTCGTGCTCCCCCCGCTCGCGCCTTCGCTCGTGGTGAGCCGGCAGGGCGCGGCGGACTGGAAGCTCGGACGCGCCGAGATGCGCTACCGGGATTTGGTGCCCGATCGTCAGGGCGGTCGCTTCATTGCGTCGCACATTGAGATCCAAAAAGGCGGTCCGGTCCCGGACTACGTCCACTTTCACGAAGTCTTCTTTCAGATGATTTACTGCCACGCCGGCTGGGTTCGCGTGGTCTACGAGGACCAGGGACCTCCGTTCCTGCTCGCTCCCGGGGACGCCGTACTCCAGCCTCCCCAAATCCGGCATCGAGTGCTCGAGTGCGCGCCGGCAACGGAGGTGGTCGAAATCGGCTGCCCGGCAGATCACGTCACGCGAGTGGAGCACGAGCTGACGCTCCCTACCCCGCGTCTGGATCCGGAACGGGACTTTGGCGGCCAGCGCTTCGTCCGGCACCAAGCGTCCACCGCCGTCTACCGACCCTGGCGCATCTCGGGATTCGAGGCTCGCGATCTCGGGATCGCTCGGGCGACGGGCGGACTCGCTCGCGCCGAGGTCGCCCGAAAGACGGGAACCATTCCCGAAGGGAGCCACGAGCAAGGCTCCGATTTCCTGTTCGTGTTCGTGCTCTCCGGTGAGCTCACGTTCTCCCTCGAAGGCCGGGAGAGCGAACGCCTATCGCCCAACGACTCGATCACGATCCCCAGGGGACTGCGCTACGGGATTCCCCGAGCGAGCGACGACGCCGAGCTCCTCGAGGTCGCGCTTCCCGCGTGACTCAGGGAACGAGAGTCATCATCACGTCCGGCGCGCGATTGTCGTTTCCTTTCAAACACCCGCGATCGTGCGCCTCGAATGGAGCGGGAACCAGCGTTCCCTCGTAGTCCCCGCTGTCCTTCTTCCCGTTCCCATTCACGTCGTAGAGCGCGCGAAGATACAGGTACTGAGTCGGACCAATGCCAGTACCGAGATGCAAGTCGAAGCTATCGCTCGTCTTCTTGAACTGAAATCCGGTTTCGCGCACGAGCTTCGGCGGGGGCTTGCTCCCCGTCGAGGTGTCCGTTTCGAGGATCAATTTGGTTTCATCGAGGGCGAGCGCCGCCGGAAACTTCAGGCGCACGTCCACGTATGGATACGCCTCCCCACAAGCGAAGAGGGCGAGGATGACGAGTGCAAGACCGCCACGCACGTGGCCACGCTATCACGGCCAAGAACGTTCAGCGGGTGAGCGCCCAAACCAGGAGAGCCACGAGCGCGAGCCCAACACCCAGAGTCCAACGCAAGGACTTGCCCGGGTCGACGAGGGGCGGCTCGGGAACTCGCTCCCGCGGGCCCCGCTCCGTGAGCGACGCCGCAATCGCTCCTTTACCGATCACTCGAAGCGGAGAGTCCTCACTTCCACGCATGACGAGCCCGGTCAATCGAGATCGGTAGCCGTCAGTCGAAGCCAGCCCCGGAGGGATCGCCTCGGTCAGACAAATGCCTTCCACCTCGACGGATTGCCCTTCCTCGATGGCAATCTCCCAGCCCTCGATGGCGAGCTGGGCCGACGAGCCTCCCGGGCCTCCCTGGGCCAGGTGAGCGTTCTTCCGGATCCATTCTTGCTGGCTCGCCAGAGTTCCGGACAGGTGGACTCTGCCCCGAGCTTGAGCGCGGATGGCACACAAGAGCGTTGCGACCTTCGCCAATCGCTTTTGCTCGCGGTTGAGCTCGGCAGCCCCCGGCCCAGCCTTGGTGCGTTTCTCCTTCTTGATCTCCCGAAGCCGGCTCGAAACGTCATCGATTTCCGCGTCGACAATCGCCAAGACCTCGACTGAGCGCTCCGCGCGCGCATCGAGTTGGAGATGCTGCGCGACGATTAGTACCGGACCTTGGTCGGTGTCCACCCAGAAGTCCTGGCCCTCCCGAGCTTTGGCTTGGTCGTGAAGGCCTTCCCGCACTTCCCAGCAAACCGCCGGCTTGTTTTTGAGCTGGGATCGGAGAGGCTGGTCGTGGGCTAGGCGCACGACGCCTGCGAGCTTCACGACGCTTCCCTCTCCGATCATCCTCTCGAACGGCTACCGGGTTGCGGCAATTTGCGCAAGCGCGATGCCCCACAGCATCGTCACTTGCTCCAGACAGAAAGCATTGCAAAGCTCTCTCCATGCGGACGCTCAACTCCGTCGCTTGGGGCATCCTGGTACTCGGCCTTTCGGGTTGCTCTTCCTCGAGCGACGAGACCGAAACCCCACCGGGTCCCTGCCGACCCAATCCCGCCCTGGCAACCAATCGCGACGCTTGCGAGTTCCAGTCGGGGGTTTCCCCGAGAAAGAGCATCGGCGATTGCTCGGGCAAGCAAATCCCGGTCAAGCACATCGTGCTCTTGATGCAGGAGAACCGCTCGTTCGACGAGTACTTCGGTCACCTTCCCGGACACGGACAGGACGACGTCGATGTGGCACCCGAAAGCACGACGAACCCCGATTCGACGGGAGCACCCGTCGCATGGCATCACGAAACCAAATACTGCGTAGACGACACCGACCACGGTTGGAGCGCCAGCCACGAAGAATATGCCGACGGCAAGAACGATGGCTTTGCCGTAGCCAACGAGAACGGCGGCGATCCAACCGGCTCCCGAGCCCTCGGCTGGTACGACCAGACGGACCTTCCGTTTTATTACGAGCTCGCCTCGACCTTCGCGACGTCGGATCGCTACTTTTGCTCACTGCTTGGCCCGACCTACCCGAATCGCTACTTCTTTCTCGCGGGGACCTCGTTTGGGATCGTCACGACCGACATCAAGATCCTTGCGCCCAACGGCTCCCCGAATCTGATTCGACAGCTCCAGGCTGCCAACGTCGACTGGAAGATTTACCGGACCACGATCGCCAGCGCGACGATCTTCGTCGACATGGTGTTCGACCCCGCGTTCTCCGATCGCATCGTCAACATCAGCGAGTTCAAGAAGGACGCAGAGGCGGGAACCTTGCCCCAGGTCGCGTGGGTCGATCCCGGCTTCATCGCCTCTTCGTGGGAACAAACCGACGAGCACCCCCCCGCCAACGCGCAAGTCGGCCAGCACTGGGTGTGGGAACAGATGGACGCCTTGCTCCACAGCCCGCAGTGGCCGGAGACGGCGGCCTTCATCACCTACGACGAGCACGGCGGCCTCTACGACCACGTTCCGCCGCCGCCCGCCTGCGTACCCGACGATACGCCGCCCATGAAGAACCCGGAGCTCGGGACCTTCGATCGCCTGGGCTTCCGAGTCCCGCTGATTGTCTTGTCACCCTACGCGAAACGAAATTTCGTCTCTCACGAAGTTCACAGCCACACGTCGATCCTGCGCTTCGTTCAGGCGAAGTTCAACTTGCCGGCGCTCACTCGACGGGACGCCAACTCCGACGCGATGCTCGACTTCTTCGACTTCGACGCACCGCCGAACCTGGACGTCCCGACGATTGCAGAACCCCCCATCGACCCTGCGGGAGTCGATGCCTGCAAAGCGGATTTTCCGTGAGCTAGTTGCCGCCGAGGGCGTCCTTCAGATCCTTCTTGGACAGCTCGTCGAGGGGGCTCGCGTCCGCCTTGACCGGCTTCATCTTGCCGATGTAGCGAAATGCTCCGTCGACGTAAGCGAATGACCACAGGCTCTGCCCGATGGTCTTGCCCGGCTCGACGGCGTTGATGGTGTAGATGGGGACCGGCGCCTTCATGGCGCGGATCGCAGCTTCCTGCAGACCGTTCTCGCCGTCGTCATCGGGGCTCGTGTGCTTCTCGATCAGGATCTCGCTCCGACCCTTGGCCTTCGCCAAAATGAAGAAGGACCCGATGCTCGAGAGCTTCACTTTCTCGACCGCGTAGTCACTCGCGAGTTTCGGCCCGAGCTCGGGCCCAAAGGTCGCCGTGTACCACTTGTCGGGCTCTGGCAGCGCCAAGGCCTCGCCCATCTTCTTCGCGTCGTCGCCGCTCGCTGCCGAAGAATCCGTCGCCAGCTGCTTGAGCCCTTCGGGCGTCTCCGGGTACGACTTGGTCTTCTTGCACGCCAAGAGAACCAGCAAGAGCCCAATCAACAATACGAGCGCACGTTTCCTCATCTGCCTGCCTCCAGAAGGGCGGGACGCTAGCCCAGCCCGGGGCCCGTGGGAACGGGCCGGGGGGACGGCGGCTTTTTGCCGGGATCCGCCGACGCCCCACGACCCTGCGATGGACGCGGGCGGTTTGGGCGAACGCGGATCGGCCCGATCAGCTCTTCGCGTCTCCGCGAGCGAAGATCGATGCGACGTAGTTGAGCACGTCCGTCGCGCTTACCTCGTTGTACCCGTAGTACTTGATCAGGCGCGACTTGATGATGTCGATCTTTTCCTGGGTCTCTTTGTCGACGACCGTGGAGACCAGGGTCTTGAGCTTGATGCTGTCCTTCTGGTCCTCGAACAGCTTGAGCTCGAGGGCGCGGCGCAAGCGATCGTTCGACTGCCAGTCGAACTTTTTGCCTTCGACGGCTCGCGCGCCGATGTAGTTCATGATCTCGCGACGGAAGTCGTCCTTCCGGTTTTCCGGAATGTCGATCTTCTCTTCGATCGATCGCATCAGCCGCTCGTCGGGCTCTTCATCCTGACCCGTGTACTTGTTCTTGACCTTCTCTTTGAGCGCGTAGGCCTTGATGTTGTCGATGTAGTTGGCCGCGAGCTTGGCGATCGCTTCCTCGTCCGCGCTGATGGCTCGCTGGACCTCGTTCTTGACGATCTCCTCGTACTCGCGCTTCACGACGCCAATGAGCTCACGATAGCGTTTGCGTCCCTCCTCGCTGGTGATGAGCGAGTGGTGAGTGAGGCCTTTTTCGAGCTCGTTCAGCACCATGAACGGGTTGATGGTGCCCTCGCCCACGTCGCTGACCAGAGCGTTCGAGATCTTGTCCTGGACGTAGCGCGGGCTGATGCCTTCCATCCCTTCGCGCTTTGCTTCCTTGCGGAGCTCCTTGACGGTGTCCTGGGTGTACCCCGGGAGCACCTTGCCGTCGTACAGCTTCATCTTCTGGATGAGCTGGAGGTTGTGCTTCTTTGGCTCCTCCAGGCGCGAGAGTGTGGCCCACATCGCAGCCACTTCCAGGGTGTGCGGGGCGATGTGCTTGCCCTTCACCTTCACCTGGCCGAAGTCCTTCTCGTAGATCTTGATCTCGTCCGAGAGTTTCGTGATGTACGGAATGTCGATTTTGATCGTGCGATCGCGGAGCGCTTCCATGAACTCGTTGTTCAAAAGGCGCTTGTATTCTGCCTCGTTCGTGTGCCCCACGATGACTTCGTCGATGTCCGTCTGCGCGAACTTCTTCGGCTTGATGCGATGCTCCTGCGAAGCTCCGAGCAGATCGTAGAGGAACGCCACGTCGAGCTTGAGCACCTCGACGAACTCGACGATCCCGCGGTTGGCAATGTTGAACTCACCATCGAAGTTGAACGCGCGGGGATCGGAGTCGGATCCGTACTCGGCGATCTTTCGGTAGTTGATGTCGCCGGTGAGCTCCGTCGAATCCTGATTTTTCTCGTCTTTCGGCTGGAAAGTACCGATGCCGACGCGATCCTTTTCCGAGAGCAAGAGGCGCCGAACGCGGATGTGGTTTTCGACCACCTTTCCCCAGTCCCCGTCGTACTTCTCGAGAAGGCCCCGGAAGATGAAGCGGCTGGCAGGATCGAGCTCGCCATCGACACGGACCTTGAACTTGTCGTTCGAGAGGTGGAGCTTTTCGATGGCCTTGCCGCGCCAATCGAGGGGAATGAGCTTGATCGGTTCCTCGTGCATCGGGGAGTCGAACACATCCATGCCCCCGGTTTCGAGCCCCGAAGCGGCAAGCCCTACCCAGCGGAACGTGTACAGGGCGCCCTCGGGAGTGTGCGAATAGCGCTCGAGGCCTTTCTTGAGCAGACGCACGATGGTGCTCTTCGAAGAACCCACCGGGCCATGGAGCAAGATGACGCGCTTTTCCGGACCGTAACCCTCGGCGGCGGCTCGGAGCACACTCATCAAGCGCATGATGGGGATGTCGAGCCCGAACACGGCGTCGCTCCCACCATCGATCTCGTCACGGAAGAAGTTGTAGCGGATGAGCTTCTTTTTGTTGTCGATGTACTCTTCCGTCCCGTACGAGATCACCATGTCGTACAGACGCTGGAACGCGTTCCGCGACACCTGCGGCCGCTCGCGCACGATCTGGAGGTAGTCCTCGAAACTGCCGTCCCAGGCCAGATCGCGATAGCGGTCGAAGTCCTGCATCGAAGCGATCGAAGTCACCATGCTGCGCGCATCGCGCACGCCTTGATCGCTCGCGGTGGTGAAGGTCTTGTCGGTCATGGTTCCCTTTCGTGCGAAATACGCTTGGAGCATAGCCCCTTGGGAGGAGCCAGTCGACACAAGTCAGGGCGAAGAAAACGTGGCGAGCCCGTCGAGAACGCTGGCAAGCGCTGGCTTGGCCGTACCGCTCGTATCTTTCAAGCCGAAGGAGCAATACATGGCCTCTGCCGCGGGGTCGTCTTGTGCACCACGCAGAGCTGCTTGCGTGACGCAATCACTCGACTCGCGTTCGTACAGACCATCGATCACGACGAGGGGAAACCGGTCACGGCGCGTCGCGAGCGCGAGGAACATCGAATCGTAAAAACCCTGCTGTTGCTCGGGGGAGCTGGCGTTTTCCGGCGCGCTCGGATAGCCAACGCTCTGGAGCAGGATCGGTTTGTATCCGGCCTCCATCTGCGCGAGCGCAGCCAATGCATCCAGATCGCCCGATGCCGACGAAGCAGGCCGAGCGGCGAAGCTCGAGTCCACCGCTTCGTAGACCGCCACAATCGCGTCGCTCTTGTCGAGAAGCGGCGGAAGCTCCCCGGGCATCGAATCGAGCGCGTCGGTGCTGATCGTGATCCCCACGACGCTCGCTGGCGGGCGAGCCGGGTGATTCTTGGCGTAGTCAATGGCGTGATCGAGAAGCGAGGCGAGCTCCGCCCTCTCGGTTTTTTTGGCTGCACCGAGCCAGCGGTCGACTTCGGTGCCGAAGCTCAGAGCAAAGAGCTCGTCACCAAAGGTCGCGTACGCTTGATCGACCAGAGCGTCGAGTGCAGCCACCGCCTGGGCGTCGTTCCAAGCCGCAAGACCCAGCGGACGCGCGCTCTCGGTGCGATCGACCAGAGCGAGACAGACGAGCACCTTTCGGCCAGCTGACGCGTAGAACGACGAGCTTGCGCCGAGCGCGTCCCACTCTGCCGAGATTGGCGTGGTTGGGCTGCCGAAATAGCTCATCCCAGCGGCGCACGAAGCTCGTGGCGCGGGAACCCATGGAGATGGTCTCGATCTCGGCTTGCGTGATTTCGGCGGGTCCGACGCCGCTGGGCACGGGAAGCACTCCGACCTGAACGGGGCTCTGGGGCGCATCGGGGATGGACGCGTCTCCCGCCGTTCCCGCCGAACCGTCGTCGTCTCCGCCAGTCCCGCTGCCACCGCTGCCTCCGTAGCTCGCGTTTCCGGACCCGCCTCCTCCCGAGCTGGGTACGTCGGGGTTTCCGCTGCCGTCGCAGGCCGCGAAGATCGCGAGCACAGCGCCGAGCGCGACGGCAAAAACTCTGGGACCCATCCAGCTCGAGGCTACCGCCAAACGCGCCACGCCTCGGTCGAGACAGCCAACACCGCGACAATATTGAAAATTGTGTGACGATTGGAAGACAAGCGACAAGGGGTCGGAATGGAGAGCCCAGACGCCTAGGATGAGCGGCTCCCCATTGCGCGCCTTGTCATGACCATGGATCAAATTCTCCCGAGTCAAAAGCCAGCTTCGCTGAAGGGCAAGCGCCTCGACGATCCGAGCTTGTTCATCAATCGGGAGCTTTCCTGGCTCGAGTTCAACGCACGGGTTCTCTTCGAAGCCGCCGACGACCGCGTTCCCCTCTACGAGCGACTCAAGTTCCTCGCGATCTTCTCCTCGAATCTCGACGAGTTCTTCATGGTGCGCGTGGCTGGGCTCCAGGCGCAGATCTTCGGCGAGATCGGCGAGGTCCCCGCCGACGGCATGACCGCGGTGCAGCAGCTACAAGCCATCGCGCAGCGAGGTCACGAGCTCGTCACCGAGAGCTACCGCATCTGGAACAAGTGGGTGCGCCCCGGCCTACGCGAAGCGGGCATCGCGCTGGTGACACCCGACGAGCTTGCGCCGGAGGACCAGGCGGCGCTCGACGAGCATTTCCGCCAGGACATCTTCCCAGTGCTCACGCCCATCGTGGTCGACCCGGCGCATCCGTTTCCCCACGTGCGCAACAAGAGCATCAACGTCGGTTTCATGTTCGACAACTTCTTGCACGGCACCGGGCCCACGTTCGGAGTCGTGCAGGTACCCATGACGCTCCCGCGCCTGATCCGCGTTCCTTTGAAGGGAACGCGACGCGCGTACGTGGCCCTGGAAAACCTGATCTTGCGCCAGCGATCGATGATCTTTCCGCAGATGAAGGTCACCGGTCAGTACGCGTTCCGCGTCACCCGAAACTTCGACATCGAGCTGGATGAGGACGAAGCCGAAGACCTGCTCGCCAGTCTTCAGGCGGAGCTCCGGCGGCGCGAGCGCGGCCACGCAGTGCGCCTGAGCGTGAGTGGAGCCGCGCCCCTCGAATCGATTCAATGGCTGTGCCAAAATCTCGGCATCGATCCCGAGCGCAACGTCTACTACTGCGACGGCCCGCTCTACATCGGAGACATGCTGGAGGTCACCAGTGGCGACGACCGGCGTGAGCTCAGGGACGAGAGCTACTCCCCGGTGTACCCACCACCGCTTCGCGATAGCGACGATCTGTTCGAGACCATTCGCGAGCGCGACATCCTGCTCCATCACCCGTACGAGTCGTTCGAGGCTGTCGTCGATTTCTTGTCTCAGGCCGCTGAAGATCCGGCTGTGCTCGCCATCAAGCAAACACTGTATCGCACGGGTGGCGAATCTCCCATGGTGCGGGCGCTGCAACGCGCTGCCGAATCCGGCAAGCAGGTCACGGCGGTCGTCGAGCTGAAGGCTCGCTTCGACGAGGCGAGCAACATCACCTGGGCACGCACCCTCGAGCGATCTGGCGTGAACGTCATGTACGGCCTGATGGGACTGAAAACCCACGCAAAGGTGCTGCTCGTCGTCCGCAAGGAGCGCCTGGGTCTGCGCCGTTACGTGCACGTAGCAACCGGCAACTACAATCAGCAAACCGCGCGCCTCTACACGGATCTATCGCTCTTCACCGCCGATGAATCGTTCGGCGAGGACGCGAGCGCGCTGTTCAATCTACTGACTGGCTACAGCGCGCCGCCGCGCTGGAATCGCCTGCTGGTCGCGCCTTTGGGCCTTCACGAAGCGGTGCTCGGGCTCATCACTCGCGAGACCGAACATGCTCGAGCCGGGCGTCCTGCACGCATCACCGCCAAGATGAATTCGCTCGTCGATGAAGACGTGATGAGCGCGCTCTACGCAGCGTCCCAAGCTGGCGTGAAGATCCACCTTCTCATTCGTGGCATCTGCTGCTTGCGCCCGCAGGTCAAAGGCGCCAGCGAAACGATCCACGTGCACGCCGTCATCGATCGCTTTCTGGAACATTCTCGAATCTTCCATTTCCAAAACGGTGGCGACGACGAGGTCTACCTGGCCAGCGCCGACTGGATGCCGCGTAACTTCCGCCGGCGAGTCGAGGTCATGTGGCCCGTCATGGACGAAGCACTGAAGCGCCGCGTGCTCGACGGGATCCTCGGGACGATGTGGGCGGATTCGTCCAAAGCGTGGTCGCTGGGACCCGACGGGCTCTACAGCCGGGTCCCGGCCGAAAAGGACGTGCCTCCGATCCGGAGTCAGGTTCACTTCATGGAGGCCGCCCGGGAGCGCGCTCGAGAGTCCGACACCCTGCTCGCGCGCCAGCTGGCCCCAGCACCCTCACCCGTGGTGGAAGTCCAGAAGCTCCGGCGAAAGAACGCGAAGCAAAAAAAGAAGCGCAAGGGCCGCTACTACGAGTGAAAGAGCGCCGTCGCTCGGGCCAGCTTCGAGCTCAGGGCTCGGTGGGTGTGAGATCGATCGGATTGGTCGGTGAGCCTTGGTGCAAGCCACCGTTTCCGACCCAGTAGATGTAGCGATGCGCCGGCCCCCCGTCGAGGAATACGTCGACACGCAGCGTGCCACCAGGTTGCGCATCCACGAAGAAGCCGTCGATGTCGTACGAGGTGTCGGTCACGAAGCGAACCGAGTTGGCGTCGTACCAATCAATCCAATCGGGTGACTCCATTCGATCACTGCCGAAGTCGTCGATGTGGTTTTTAGCGTCTCCAGAAACGATGATGTCCCAGCCACACGAGTAACTGGAAAGCTCCGTGTCACACGCGGCGAACACGTGCCACGAGCCTGCGCCCGCGTATTCGACGAACGCTCCGGCACCTTGACCGGGCTCAATCTCCGCGAGCGTCGCGCCGGTATCGATGACGGAGCTTTCCACCTTGGGATAGTTTTCGGTGGGGCCGTAGGAGCCGCAATCGGTCGTGCAGTTGGGGCCGTCGTTGTAGGTGCAGCCCAACATCAAAGCAGCGGTAGGGACCAAGAAAATGAGCTTTCGAGTCGTCATGGGATTCTCGATTTTCGCATCACCGACGACGGCCACCACCACCGCCACCACGAGAGCGAGTGGGCGGGGCGGACGGCCTCGGCGGGGGAGGTGGGGGTGCAGCGCGCGCAGGGGATGGCGCCGGGTGATAGCTCCGCGAGCCGGAAGAAGAGCGGGACGGCGCTGAGCGGGAAGGCTGCGGGCTCGAGCGGGAAGGTTGCGGGGTGTAGGTGCGCGACGGTGCGCTGTAGGTTCGCGACGGCGTACCGCTTTGCGGCGCAGTGTAGGTGCGCGACGGCGGGGCGTAAGTGCGCGACGGATAGGGCGCTCGAGTGGCACCACGAGTGGGACCCGGCGCGCGAGGGATGAGAGATGCGCTCGAGCTCGGGCGGGCCGAACGAAGTGGCTCCGACGACGTCCCCGGAAGCGTACGAGATGAACGCAATGCTTGCCGGGTGCCCGGAGGCGCGGGACGCACGCTTCGCGTGGCGGCAGGATGAGAACCTTGTCCACCGCGGGCTACCTTGGCGGAAGCTGGCCGACTGTCCCGCGATGCGGCGATGGCTTTGGGGTTGGCCGGCGTGTGTTTCTTCGGGACGGCTTTCGCCGGGATGTGCGCGGTTTTGGGTGGCGGTCCGCGGAACGCCTTGGCGCCGCCGCCGGCCGAGTACCTGTGGGAATGAGCTGCGACTCCGTGCACGTGAGCATGATCGTGGATCACGTAGTGATGCACGTGGGCATCGTAGACGTACACGCTCGGGCAAAATACCCACGAGGTGTAAACACCAAACCAGATCCCAACCGCGACGCCATCGACCCAATAGTAGTCCGGCGGCATGGGAGCCCAACCCACGTAGGCGTATCCGGGATCGCCCACGCGCCAAACGACCCATGCGTTCGCGTAGCGACGCCCGGGGATCCAAGCCCAGCCGACGTTGTTGATCCACACCCAGCGGCCGTAGTGGAACACGACCCAGCCGAAGGAATAGTCGCTGACCCAAAGCCAGCTTCCGTCGTCCGCCATGGCCCAGTGACCGGAGGTCACGTACGGCGCGAAATCCGTACCGACGACATGCTGATCGGGAACCCAGACAGTGCCGTAGGTGGGATCGTTCCGCCAGTTGCCGTAGGGCGCGAGCTCCCCGTTGAAGTCCTTGAGCGCGCTCGGATCGCGATCGTTATACTCCGGAGCTTGGGTCGTGCCATCGGTCGCGGTCTCATCACTGGGGGCAACGTTGGCCGCTTGCCCATCGGTCCCAGCCGCGTCGTCGGCGGGCGCCTCTTCCCACTGGAGCTCTTGGGGCGTTTGAGCCCGAGCTGCCGTGGGACAGAGCGTCACGATGGCGCTCGCTGCCAAGCCGATGACGAGGGTTTTGAGCTCTGCTCGCATCTTCTCAATCATGCCTCTCGGAACCGTAGCTAGCAACCGGCGTACCCAAGGGGAAACGGGGGACTTTCGGGTCATATGTCCCGTAGGTTGCTGGAAATCGTCGGATCGCGACGGGGAGGGGTGTCAACGGATGGGCGTGGTCGAAAGGTGACAGCTTCCGCTCCCACCATCCCGTTCGATTACAGTGAAGTCGCATGCTCGAGTTCGACGAAGCCAGAGCGGAAAATCCTTCTCGACGTGCCCCAGGTCGAGAGCGAAACCGTCGATCTGTCCCTCGCCCACGGGCGAGTTTTGCGTGAGGCACTGTCCGCGAAGGCGCCGATCCCCGCCTTCGATACCAGTGCCATGGATGGATATGCGGCGCGCGTGGCCGATTTCGGAGGAAGTGGACCGTTCGTCCTCCCCGTCGTGGGCGAGAGCCGCACTGGGGGAACGCCCGGGATCCTGGCGCCCAAAAATGTTTGCCGGATCTTCACCGGAGCCGAGCTTCCTCAAGGCGCCGACTCCGTGGTGATGCAAGAAGACGTCGAACGCGACGGGGAGCGCGCACGTTTTTCGTCCGCTCCCCGCGCTTGGCAGCACGTGCGGCGCGCGGGAGAGGATCTCGCTCTCGGCGCCGTCGCACTTCCGTCGGGCACGCGCCTCGGACCGGGACAGATCGGGCTCGTCGCCTCCCTCGACATCCCGCAGGTGTTGGTGGCAAAGCGCCCACGGGTTCACATCGTGTGTACGGGCGACGAGCTGCGCGCGCCGGGCAGTCCACCCCGGCCGGGCAGCATTCCCGAATCCAATGGCGTGGCTCTGGCAGCGTGGGTCGAAACCGTCGGCGGTGCGGCCGGCGTCGCACCCTACGCTCGGGACGAGCAGCAAGAGACCGCGCGCAGTATCGAGCGGGCTCTCGCCGAGAGCGATCTCTTGATCACGGTCGGCGGCGCCAGCGTGGGAGATCACGACCTCGTCCGCCCTGCGCTGGAAGCCGCGGGGGTCACCCTCGACTTCTGGAAGGTTCGGATCAAACCCGGCAAGCCGTTGATCTTCGGCGCTCGCGACCGCACTCGCGTCCTTGGACTGCCTGGCAATCCAGTATCGGCGTTGGTCACCTTCGTTCTCTTTGGCGCCCCGTTGCTTCGCGCGATGCAAGGAGATGCCGCGCCCGTGGCCCGCCATCGCAGCGCGACGCTCACTCGGCCAATTCATCAGAAGCCGGGGCGAAAGGGATTTTCATCGAGCGACCCTCGACGGCGATGACGTGACGGTCCTCGAAAACCAGTCATCCGGCGCTCCCACGTCGATGGCGTGGGCCAATTGCCTCGTCGTGGTGCCGGAGGATTCCGAGGGTTTCGAGGCAGGGGCGCGTGTCGAGGTCCTCTCTCTACGAGACGTGTGATGCTCGTCGGGATCTTCGTCGGCGGCTCGGCGACTCGCATGGGCGGGCAGCCCAAGGGGCTCTTGCAAACCAACGGGGAGTCCCTGGTCGAGCGACTCGTGCGGGTCACCCGCGCGGTCTCGCCGGACGCGGAGATCGTCCTGATCGGAAGAGCCGAGGCGTACGCCGATCTGGGTCTGAAAAGCCTGGCGGACGAACCCGCCGGCGTCGGTCCCATCGGCGGCTTGATCGCACTCTTGTCCTACGCTGATCGGAGCGGCGCGCCATCGGCCCTCGCGCTCGCCTGCGACTTGCCTTTCGTCAGCGAGGTGCTCCTGGAACAGCTGGTCGCCGCCCCGGAGCGGGACGTGGTGCTTCCACAGAGCACCGGCATCTGGCAGCCCCTCGTAGCGCGCTATCGAACGAAGCCTGCGCTCGCGGCAGCGCGCGCTGCTCTCGCCTCGGGTGAGCGCGCCCTACACTCGGTGATCGATCGCCTCGACGCGGAGGCGCTATCGGTCGACGAGCGGGAGCTTCGCGACTGGGACACGCCCGAGGATCAGAAGCAGGACACTTCGACCGGGGAGCCGTCCTCGGGATAGTCGCTGAAGCAGATGCTGTCGTGGTCTCGGGGACAAGCGCAGTTGCAGGCGTCGTGCTTGCTCGAGTAGCAGAGGCCGGCGCTCTGCCAGAGGCACGGCTCGCCGGCTTTGACGGGATGGCCGAGCTTGCACGCACCGAGCGGCGCCCCCGCCCAGGGATCGTCCACCCCATCACCCCCATCGCCGTCCGCGGCGACGACGGGCTCGCTCGTTTGGTCGACGCGACCCCCGCACCCAACCAAAAACCCCACGAACACCACCGCAGCGAATCGGCGCATGAGGCGTAAGTCGCCCGAAGGGGCGTCGAGGATCGGTCGGATGTGGGGCTGAAGCGCGGCGGATCTGCCATCAGCGCAACATTCTGCTGCTT
Organism: uncultured delta proteobacterium; assembly: GCA_963781505.1. Classification (GTDB taxonomy): domain Bacteria; phylum Myxococcota_A; class Polyangia; order Polyangiales; family Polyangiaceae; genus JADJKB01. The sequence continues at coordinate 222,657 of CAWAHB010000026.1, forward strand.
TGGACGGATTGGACGAACGCTGGAAAGGGTCCGGACGCGGGGTGCAATGAGCGGGTGATTTTCCCTACGGCCTCGTCAGCACACGAGCGATGAGCAGGACAAGGGCTCGAACATCTCGGCATGTGGATTGCACATCGTCTCACTCATGCGAGCGACCTCCACCCCTGAGGAAGAGCGTGTGGGCTCGTCGGGGGCGACACCGCGATTGCTGCGCCTGCTCGAAGCGCGAACCCGCATCGCTGCCGATGAGTCCTGGTTTGAGACGCACGATGCTGACCGGGTCGCCCTGGAGACACGGGGATCGATCAAGAGAATCTTGGCCGCCCTGATCCGCGCCCAGGAAGAGTCACCGAACGTGTCCCGCGACGGCGTACAAGGCGCTCTCCGCTTTCGAAGAATCTTTCGACTCCCAACTTGGGAAATCGTCCTGGAGCGCACTATGTGTAGTGGATGATCCCGCTTTCGATCCTGGACCTCGCACCCATCGTCGAGGGTGGCAGTGCTCGGCAGGCGCTCGCGAACAGTCTCGACCTGGCGCGCCACGCCGAAACGTGGGGCTATCACCGCTTCTGGCTCGCCGAGCATCACAACATGCCGGGCATCGCCAGCGCGGCCACCTCGGTGGTCATCGGTCACGTCGCCGCCGGGACGACCAGCATCCGGGTTGGCGCAGGGGGCATCATGCTGCCGAACCACTCGCCCCTCGTGATCGCGGAGCAGTTCGGCACGCTGGAGGCCTTGTTTCCGGGCCGCATCGATCTCGGCCTCGGGCGTGCGCCGGGTACCGATCCACTGACCGCCCGCGCCCTGCGCCGCAACCTGACCAACGACTCGGATGGCTTTCCCGACGACGTCCAAGAGCTCATCTCTCATCTCGCCCCGGCAAGAGCGGAAAAGCCCGTGCGCGCAGTGCCGGGCGCCGGCTCGCGGGTACCCGTCTGGATCCTCGGCTCGAGTCTGTTCGGGGCGGAGCTCGCCGCACGCTTTGGGTTGCCGTACGCGTTTGCCTCCCACTTCGCTCCCACGCATCTGATGGCCGCGCTGGAAACGTATCGCAGCCGGTTCCGTCCTTCCGAGACTCTGGCAGAGCCCCGCGTGATGCTCGGTCTCAACGTATTTGCAGCCGATGACGAGAAGGAAGCGCATCGGCTCATTACCTCGCTCCAGCAAGCGTTCGTCAATCTGCGTCGGGGGAAACCCCAGCCCCTCGCTCCGCCAGTCGATGACGCCGAGCTCGACATCACGAGCGCCGAAAGAGCACAGCTCGATCAACTCTTGGCGTGCACGGCAATCGGCTCGGCCGAAACGGTTCACGCCGAGATTCGCGATTTTGTCGCAGCGACCGCTGCAGACGAGCTGATCGTGGTCTCGCAGATCCACGATCATGCCGCACGATTGCGATCCTACGAGATTGTTGCCGAATTGATCGCGGGCGATTAGTCCGCCGACCCTGTTGTACACTCGTCGCGATGTCGTCCGAGCGTGTCCTGCCGCCCGTTCCCCGGCCTCCGTCGTCGTCCACGATGCGCAAAGTATCGACGGAATCCGATTTCTGGGCGGACCTATTCCTCGACCTCGGCGTGCGCGTGGAGTGGCTGAGCCAGGCGCTCGATGCGGTGCCGAAAGAAGACGCTTCAGCGGCGTCGGTGGTCCGCCTGCACAGCTACGCCCGCGCGCTGACGGAGCTACAAGCTTCGCTCGAGCGCGTGCAGAAGCAGCGTGCCGATCCGGAGCTCAAGCCGCTCTTCGCCCTCGATGGTCCGCTCGCCGGGTATCTCAGTCGCCTCTACGCTTGGTGTGAAGAGATCGGCAACGACTTCGAGCGCATGGCTCGCGCGCTACGACGCCACGAACCGACATCGATCGTGTTTTCGCACCGCACCGTCGATCAGTCGTATGCCCACTTCGACGCGCTGATGACGAAGATGCGCCTCGCGGATGGAAGCGGGATCGATCCACAGAAATGGCGCGCATTCAGCGAGCACCTCGAGGAGCTGATGTGGGCGACCGAGTGGGTCCACCTCGCGCTGGTGCGTCGCCCAGGGGAGTGAGGGGTCAGTGGTCGTGATGATCGGCCAAGCAGCGCGCGTCTTGCCACCCTACCCAGTACGGTCCTTCCGGTCCGTGCTCGCGCTTCCAGATGGGAACGCGCTCCTTGATGCGATCGATGAGCGCTCGGCAGGCTTGGAAGGCCTCGCCACGATGCGGAGCGCTGGCCGCGCACACCACCGCGAGATCGCCGACCCGTAGCTCGCCGATTCGATGCAGCACCGCGAGACGCGTTCCGGGAATTTCCTTCTGGATTTCGTCGGCGATCGAAGCCATCTCGCGCTGGGCCATGCTCGGATACGCCTCGTAATCGAGGCGCGTCACGTGTCGGCCCTCGCTTTCATCACGAACGGTGCCCAGGAAGAGGGCGACGCCTCCAGCACCCGCGTGACTCACCGCAGCGATGGCTTCATCGACGGACAGGGTCTCGCTTCGCAGATCGAACAGGCTCATCGACGAAAATCTCCCGACCGCCCCCCGCTCTTCTCGAGCAAGCGAGTGGGTCCGATCTGCATCCCGCGGTCGTATGCCTTGAGCATGTCGTACAGGGTGAGCGCGGCGGCGCTCGCAGCAACCAGCGCCTCCATCTCCACTCCGGTTCGATCGAACGTGCTCACACTCGCGACGATCCGCGCCTTGCTTTGGGACTCGTCGACCGAGACTTCGACGGACACCTGCGTCAACGCGATCGAGTGACAGAGCGGGACGATCTCCGGAGTACGTTTCGCCGCCATGATGCCGGCCAGGCGCACGGTGGCAAGAACCTCACCCTTCGCCGCCGTGCCGCTCACCAAACGTTGGAGCGCTTCTTTTCCGAGCTCGACATGGGTTTCGGCAACCGCGCGGCGCTCGGTGGGAGACTTCGAGCCCACGTCGACCATGTGCACGTTGCCCTTCGCATCGAGATGCGTGGAATGGGCTCGGGCTCCGACGATTTCGTCGTAGGCGCGGCGTACGCGTTCCACATCGTGGGCTACCTTGACGAGAACGTAGCGTTCGATTGACGAGAGCGCGTCCCACACGGCGAGGGCGAGGGGCCGCGCTTCATCCAGGGCTCGCTCGACGACTTCCCGGCTCACGGGGGCGGGCGGACCGATCCTTTTGGGCGGCGACGAGGCACGCTCTGCAATCGAGCGAGCGCGCGGAATGTCGACCACGTCCAGGGAGCCGGTTTCCGCCAGCGACCGACGATCCTCGATGGAGAGACTCTTCCAGCCGTCGAGGGAAAGCTTGAGCTCCGCCTCGTCGAGCGCACGCCGGGCAGCGAGCGGGACGAGCTCGAGCCCAGCATCTGCATCGTCGAACGCGAAGAGCTTCACGATGTGCGCGAGCGTACCATACTGTGTGCACGTGACCGTTCGGCCCTTCCTTTTTCTCTGCCTTGGGGCCTTGGCCGCCCAGTGCACGCCGCGCACCGGCCGGCACCGACATCGGCGGCGGAAGCTGCGACACGCGCCTCGCGAGCTTCGAGCCGAAATTTTCCGACGCCAAGCCGATGCACGCGCCACCCTCCCACATCACGGTCGGGTTCGAAGCGCGCCTCGCCGCTCTCGAGCGCGAGATTCTCGAGGAAGTCCCCAGCCGCCTCGCGAGCGTTCGAAACATGCCCATCGGCGCGCCGGGTGTGGCGAGCTACGTCGTCGATCGCGGTCGCTTCGAGATGAAGCTCGACGGCGATCGCCTCGACGTGACGGTACCCATCTCGGTCGAGGTGGAGGTTTGCAAACCCCTCGGACCCTTCTGCCCAACCTACGGCCGTTGCAGTCCCCGGCTCGCCGCGCGAGTCGCCATCCCAGCGCTCCTCGACGCGGACTACGGCATTCCGAAAAGCAGGGTGGCCATCGGAGTCACCCGGGGCTGCACGATCGCAGGGTTCGACGCGACTCCCGAAATCCAACGCGCGGCCGGACAACAGCGGGGCACCGTACAAGCGCGGATCGACGGCGCCGTGCCCAAGCTGCGACCCTACGTGCAAAGCGTTTGGCAATTGCTCCACGTTCCCGTGTCCCTCGGTCGATTCGACTTGCCTGCGCATCGCCCCATCCGCCATGACCCAAGCTCACCCGAGCCTGGAGGATGGCACGCTGAAGTCGCGGATCTCCGCGAGTGGAGCCCTGGCCATCGAGGATCCCTGTCAGGATCCCGACGCGCCCATCGAGCCGGAACCTCTCCCAGCGCTGGAAACCGGCGACGTGCCGGAGGGAGTGAAGCTCGACGTCCCGATCCACATCAGCTGGTCGGACGTGTCGGCCGCCATCTCACGAAGTGTCTCGAACGCAAAGGCGGGCAGCGTGCGGATCGTGAAGGTCGAAGCACGCGGAGTCGCCGTGGACGGAGCCAACACGGTCGCTCTCGAATCCACCCTCACCGGAAGCGTGTGCGGCACGGCGTGGTTCGTCGCCGAGCCATGGTTCGACGAAAGAACTTCGCGGGTTCGGCTTCGGAAGGCGCGACTCGCTCCCGGCCAGACGAGCTTCGACGAAAGCGACAGCGTGCTTCGGGCGCTCGAGGACAACGCCGCCGTCGCGCTCCCGGTGGACGTCGGAAGCGCACCCAACGCGATCGAAGCCATGGTGGAAGGACTCGCCAGCGATCTACCGAAAAGCGTCCGCGTGACGGCGGACATGCACCCACCCAAGGTCGAGCGCGTGCTCCTCGACGGGGAGGCACTGGTTCCCATCGCCACGCTGGCCGGCAGCGCGAAAACCGAGGTGAAGTGAACCCCGCCGGGTGGTAGATCTGCGGGGTGCAGGACCCACGCGGCCGTCCCCTTCGCGACCTTCGCGTGAGCGTGACGGACCGCTGCAATTTTCGCTGCCGCTATTGCATGCCGAAGGAGCACTTCGGGAACGATCACGCGTTTCTGCCGCGAAGTGAGATCCTGAGCTTCGAGGAAATCGCCCGGGTCGCGCGAATCGCCGCGGGGCTCGGCGTGAAGAAGGTGCGCCTCACCGGCGGAGAGCCGCTGCTTCGCACCGATCTACCCAAGCTCGTGGCGATGCTCGTCGAGATCGAGGGCTTGGACGTTGCCATCACGACCAATGGATCGCTCCTCGTGAAACTTGCTGGCCAATTGGCGGACTCGGGCCTCGGTCGTGTGACCGTGAGCCTCGATGCTTTGGACAACGAGCTGTTCAAGAAGATCACGGATGCGGAGTACTCGGCTCGGGACGTGCTCGATGGCATCGAAGCTGCTGCGAAGGCAGGACTGTCCCCGATCAAGGTCAATTGCGTCGTGCGCAAAGGCCTCAACGACCACGCGATCATCGACCTGGCACGCCATTTCAAGGGAACGGGCCACATCCTGCGCTTCATCGAGTTCATGGACGTGGGGATCACGAACGGCTGGCGTCTGGACTCCGTAGTCAGTGGCAAGGAAATGGTGGAACGCATCCAGCGTGAGCTCCCCATCGAGCCCGTGGTCGCCGAATACCGAGGCGAGGTGGCGAAGCGCTGGCGCTATCGGGACGGCAGCGGCGAGGTTGGCTTCATCACCAGCGTCACCCAACCGTTCTGTGGTGACTGCTCCCGCGCGCGACTGTCGAGTGAGGGAGTGCTCTACACGTGCCTCTTTGCCACTCAAGGTACGGATCTGCGGGCCCTCGGTTGCGAAGCGGCGCGTCCGACGAAGAGATCCAGCGCCAAGCTCGAAGATGTCTGGCGCGTCCGCGGAGACCGGTATTCGGAGCTTCGGTCCGAAAGCACCAAGAGCCTTCGGCGCATCGAGATGAGTTACATTGGAGGCTGAGGTCCATGTGCATCTTCAGCCAGCCCGTCCAGCACGTTTCCAAGACCTGCATCTATGCGCGCGGAGTGGCTGCCGAGCAGATCCTGGTCTACTCGATGGACGTCGCGGCGACTGGCGACTTGGCGATGATCTTGCCGGTGCCCATTGCGAAAGGATCCGGGGAGGACGCGCTCCGCTTCATCGACCTCTCGAAGTATCCGGCCTTCTTCGGGGATCTGCGAAAGGCGTTTCCGCCCGAATTTGCGGCGATGTCCTACGGTGCCGTGCCGGGGTTCGCTCCCCCACCGGCGCCGCTCCGAGTCCATCGAGTCGGCTCGTTCGAGGCCTCGTTCGTTCCAACGATTGCCGACTTCGGGCGTCTCGACCCGCGATTCCAATTGAGCCCCGAGATCTGGCTGCGATTGCCCCAGTACGCCGATTGGGGCTTCGCGGTGTTCCAGCTCCGGCCGAAGACCGAGCCCGAGAGCGTGCACCCAATGGCATTTGCGTTTTGCCGCCGAGACCCGGGCGAGCTGTTCTTTCCGACGTTGCACGTTCACGACGGCGCCGTTCACGATCTGGCGGGGTTCGACCACGAGCTCTACTGTCAAACGCCCACGAAGCTCGGCCCGGCCTGGCGAGAGAACGATCGCGCGTTGGGTTACTTCGTGGACGCCGTTCGCGTGCCCGACCTCATCGACTGGCATGCAAACGGCTGGCGCCAGGTGATGAACGGACAGCTGCCGAACCAGGACGTGCTGCTCCAAGCCGCGGATAGCATTCCGCCAGCGGTCACGGCTTGACGCGCCGGTAGACGCGCCACGGCTCCTTCTCGTAGTGGAGCTCGAAGGCGCGCGTCGCACGGATGGCTCCGGGACCGCCTCGGGTGATCACCCAATCGAACCACGCGAGATCCGTGCTCGGGTCCACGTTCTCCGGCGACCACTCCCAACCCAAAGGCACCCGCGGTGGTCGATTGTCGTGTCGAAAGGAAAACGGGGATTGGGGCTGATCGGCGAACGTGAACATCACCGCGCCTCCGCGGCTCGCTTGATACAGCGCTGCGGCGTGAACGAACGGGCTTCTCTCGACGTAGCGAGAGTCGTGCTCCCAGATGAGCCCAGCGACCTTCTGTCCTTCGGGAATCGAGCGGAGCGCCGATCGATGTCGCCGAGCTCGTCGCGCTCCGAGCTCCGAAACGCAGTGGTCACGAGCAAGAAGCCCACCGCTGAGACGATCCCCGCCGCGCCATAGAGCAGACGCGCGAAGCGCGGGCGCGGCTCGGGCAGGAGCAAGCCGGAAAACACGCAAACCAGGAGGGGAAAGCGCCCGTTGATCGGCCAGATCCAGTCGTACGAAACGGGGGTGACGAAGTACAGAACCAGGGCGAACGGCGCGAGAATCGCCAGGCGCCAACGCACCTTTTTGGGGTCGGCTCTCGGACCCGATCGCATCCCCGCCAGGACCACCAGCAACATCAGTACGGCCCAGGCGACGAACAGCTTTTCGTCGGCGCCGGAACGGAGCACGTCGGTGAGCCAGCGGGCGGGAGAGGCGAGCGCCGCGCGGAACGACTGAAACTCCGGGCTCGGGCCGAGAACGTTTCGGTTTCGAAGGAACACCGCGCTGAGCGCTCCGCCCGCAGGATTGTGCCGCGCCCACCACACAGCAGCGAGAGCTGCAGGAGCCAGAGGCAAAAGCCTCCGCATCGTGGCGTCCAGCGAGTCTCCGACCGCGATTGCGAGGGCGCCGAGGGCGAGGAATCCGAACGGCACGACGTGGGTGTAGAACGTCGCGAGACACACGACGGCAAGGAGTACTGCGCGGCGATTGGACCAATCGGCACGCAAGCGAACTGCCAGCGCGAGCCCGTACAGCGCGAGAGGGATCGCGCAGACGAAGTTGAAGAAACCCAGAATCAGGTGGACGTTCCAGATGAGGGGCAGCGCGAACAACCCGAGCCGCTCGTCCCGCCCCAACGCAGAAAACACCGAGCGCATGCTGTACGGGAGCGCCACGATGCCGAGGGCCACCACGACCTTCGTGGCGAGCAGCACTCCGAGCACGTACGAGAGGAGGTCCGCCAACAGGTAGAACGTGAGGTATTGCGTCCGACCGAAGTGGAGCTCGAAGAAGTCCGCGAAAGTGAAACGCCGGGTTCGAGAAATCGTGGAGGACGCGAATGGCGGCCAGGTGTTGGGGCAGGTCCTGGATCGGGGGATGGGTCACCGCGAAGAGTGGCAGCGCCGCGGCCAGCGCCAATGCACCAAAGACCGCTTCCCATGCGGGCGAGACGCGCATGCCGACGCGAGGATAGCCCTCAACCGTCGAGAGCCGCGCAGAGCTCGCGCAGCGCCCGATGACCGCCGCGAAACACCGGCCAACCGTCGCCGGTGAGCACGGCTTTCACATCGGGAAGATCGAGCAGGCGCCGAACCGAATCCACGGCCGCAGCGCGATCGGACAGCTTCGAGTCCGGCAGGAGATTGAGCCCTCCGGCGCGATGAGCGCGGACGAGATCGCCCGTGAGCAGGGTGTCGCCATTCAAGACCAACGCGAGCTCACCCGGTGTCTTGGAGCCGTGAAACTCGATGACCGAGAGTCCGACCACCGGCTCGTCGCCGTCTCCCAGCCAGAGATCGCACGCGATGGGAAAGCCGTCACGCTCGGCTTTGGGCCCGGCGATTCGAGCCCCCGTGAGCTCCGCGAGTCGCTTGGCATCCCTCACGTGATCGGAGTTCGTGATCACGCACAGGGACGCGCCGCCCAGCTCGCGCAGGTGAGCCTCGTCATGAGGCGTGAGCGGTAGCGGATCGAAAACGACGTTCCCGTCCGGCCGTTTCCAAAGCACACTGTGAAAGTCGATGTTCCTCGACTCGTCGAAGCGCGACCAACCGTAGAGATCCGGGCGATGCAAGAGCTTCATTGTCGGGCGTAGCTCTATCACAGCGCCCATCGAGGTCTGAGAGATCTCTCCAAATCGGCGGTCGCACGCTCTAGGAACGACGGCGACGGCGGACGAAGTAGACAGCTCCGAGCAGCAAGCAGAGCTCTGCTCCGCGCTCGCTCGGTGTCTGCCGCGGAACCTCGCAACCGCAGCCGCTGGATCCGGACGCTGGAGTCCCATTGGCTTTCGCGCCGCCCGTTCCACTGGCGCCCGCTCCGCCACCCGTTCCGCCATCGACCGGCGGCTGAACAACGTCTCCGAAGCTCACGCTGCGCAGTTTCACCTGACCGGCTTGATCGTAGGCAGTCAGGTAGGATCCAGCCGGCGTCGGGAAAACGCGCACACGAGCGGCGCGCAGCGGAGCCAGCTCCGTGGGCTCGGCTTGGATTTGCCCCGAAAGCGAAAGCCCCATCACAAAAGGGGTATCCGAGAGTCGAAGCCACGCGAGCGCTACGCTCTGCCCATTCGTGGAAAGCCACTGCCCCCGAACGTCGGTTTGGGAGACGAGGTTGTCGAGGGGCTGCACCTGGTCGCCGGTGATGAGGTAGCCGTGTAGATGCTCGTCGTCAGCGCCCTGTCCGGGTGGAGAAAGGAAGGAGCGCGTGACCGCAATGTAGCCGTCTCCCGCCGTCGAAAGCGCCACGCGAGCAGCGTTGGCGTCACGAAAACCGAGCTCGATGGGTGGCGCTCCGACACCGGCCGAATCGAACCTCTGGAGAAAGACCGTGCCCGCCGGGGCCTGGGGAAACCCGGAGAATTGAGTGGCTCCTGCGACCGCACATTCGTCGCCTCGGCAGGCAACCCAGGGTGGGTAAGAATCCGCAAAGGTCGTCGAGGTTCCGAATTGCAAAAGCAAATCCGACGCGCCCGACGTGGGATCCAAGGTGAACACGGAGTGATCGCAACCGTATACGAAGCTTCCTCCACGAAACGCGAACGACCGCGCATCGCAAAGAGGCAGAACGCTCTGGGTACCGGTCGGTTTTCCCGCCTCGTCGAGCACGAACGTGTGGGTTTCGCCTCCGACCTTGAGCGCGCCTGCGACCACGAGGTATTTCCCGCCCCCGTAGCCGACACTGACGGTGCCGTAACCATATTGGTAGGTGGCCAAGAGCTCGGCCGGCGTTTCCACAGCGCCGCCGTGCGACACGGTGGTGACGTACAGCGAAGCATCGGTTGGGTTGATCGCGACGATGACGGCGCGCTCGGCACCCACGGCAAATCGAAGGCGGTCTGCACTTCGTCGAGGTCGGTGTCTGGCGCGGGGGCTGAGTCGAACACCGCGACCCCGGGGTCTTGCTCGGGCCCCAATTGAACCGGTTCCGCGGCGGCCGGGCCGGCGAGGCCGAGCGCCGCGACGGCGACAAGAGCTGCGATGGGTGCGGGATTGTGCATGGCCCAGTCCTGGTACGCCTGGTACGTCGTTTCAGTGCGACGCGCGCTCGACTCCCCAGCGAGCGTCGGGGGCCACCTGAAAGCGAGCTACCACCGGCAGATGATCGGAATGCCCAACATCCAAGACCCGAGCATCGAGAGGCTGGAAAGCGCGATCGAACAGGATGTGGTCGAGGGTCTGGTGGATTTCCCAAGCGAGAAGCGGATGCCGCCAGGTGTGTTGATCGGGTCGGAATAGTGGCAGCGCGTTTCGATAGCCCCGTTTCTCGAGCCAACCGACCGCCGCGCCATCCGCCTCCTCGTTGAAGTCCCCGACGACCAGGGTCGGCAATTCGGGGACCGACCAGTGCAAAAAATGACGGATCTCGTGCAGATGATCCCCACGAACGGAGAGGAGCGCGAGGAGATCGTTGCTGTGCCCGCTGAGCTTCGCGCGCAGGTGAACGTTCAGGATCTGGATCGGGCCGCTCGGCGTCTCGACATCGACGTACCAGGCCGGATGCCAACCGTGGGGGGCCGGATGGTGTCCGCGATCGGTAATTGGGAACCGCGCCAGCACGGCCAGACCAGCCGCACCGCTGTTCGGAGCATTGTGTTGGTAGAGTTGGTACGGGTAGCGCCGAGCGTAACGCCGTCGCAGCACCGCCTCGTACTGAGGCGTGGTCTCCTGCAGACACACGATGTCCGCATTCCCCGCACCCACGGCGTCGATGATGCTCCGATCGCGGTGCTTGCCGCACTCGACGTTGTAACTCGCCACCGAGTAGACGACCGCACCGGGCGTCGGAGTGCGGGGCATGAGCGGGGTCGTCGCACAGGCAGATGAGGCCAGCGCGAACGCGAGCAGGATCACGATCCGACCGATCCCGAGCATGCACGCGGAGTCTTGCATCGTGCGGGCTTGGGTCAAGTCAGCGATAGGCAGCAGGCGCCGCGATTTTCGACCCATTTCCCGCCGCGCCGGGTAGGCTCGTGTCGAATGGACATGTCTCGGCTGCTGGCAGCAAGCGCCGTGCTGTTCGCTCTGCTCGCCTGCAGACCGAGCAAACCGTACACCAGGAGCTCGGAAACGGCGTCAGCGCCGGCGGGGTCGCCGTGGCAGCGGGCGACGGCGAAAGTCGACTATCACCCGCGACGCTCGGGCAGCCACTCCACCGCCTCGGCACGCATCGACCTTTCGCTCGTGCTCGAGGGTGCGGCCGGCACTCGGATCCTGAAGCTGGACGACTATCTCGGAAGCGGGACGCTGAAACCGGGACCTGGCGATACGTCCACGGCGACGTTCCAGCAAATGCTCAAACCCGATTTAGAATTGCGATTCGCGCCCGACGGCCGAAGCCTGGCGCTGTCGGTCGACGACGGGGACACGTTCCGACTCGTCAGCTTCGAGACCGACGACCCACTGTACTGCACCCACGTCGCGTTTTCGCTCGAGAGCGGCTGGTCCGCTGCACCCAAACCCCGCGAGCTCGTCCTCGAAATCCTCGCGAGCGCCGATCCACCGGTTGGCAGCGGCAGACTCCACCTCGAGCCGGGCGAGCATCCGCGGGGACGCGGGCGTTTCGAGCGGGAGTTTCACGTCGCCCGGGACTACGCCTGCAATCGCCTCGATGACGCGAAGCTCTCGTTGGCCATCGTGGCCGCTCTCTCCGCCTGAATCAACTCTCGTCACGTCCACTCACAATCTCGTCTACCCCCCACTCCACCTCCACCTCTTCCCATCAACTCCGGCCCCCCCCCCCCCCCCCTCCCTCGCTATTTGCCGAGGAAAGCGTGCAGCTGCGTGAGAGCGACGTGCATGCTGTTCGGATTGAGGCCGATGTAACTGCCAAAACCCGTCCAAACGATCTTCATCGTGTTGAGATCGACGATGTAGGTCCACTCCCGCGACTGGAGCTCGGTGAGGGAGGGATCGCCCGGCTTGGGACGAACCACGGTGACGTGGAGATCCTCGGCCTGAACCCAAGCGGCGAGCTCGGTATCGCTGGGAGGCAGACCGATCGGTCCGGCGTACAGTATGTCGACGACCAGCGCCCCGGAGTCGATTGCCGCTTTTCCCTCAGCGCCCAAGACCTGGGCTGCTTGCTTGCAACCGGGTCAAGTGAACGCGGAAACGTGTATCAAACCATACGGCTTCCCGCTCTTCCGCATGGCATCGGTCCCGTAGTCGGTGATCGGCAACTGATCGGAGGAGACGCCGCCCGTCTCGTTGACGAAACCTTCCCAGTGCAGGTCGGCGATCGTCGAGCCCACGTCGTGACCATACGGTCCCGCTGGGTAGGGACCCCAGTTGATTGCTCCCGCCGAGCCGCCGCTGTTCTGTCCGGCAAAGCCACCGCTGCTCACACCGGCAAAGCCGCCGCTCGCAACCCCGGCACTACCGCCCTGCGCAATGCCACCGGTGCCGGTGCCCGCACTGCCGCCGCCAGCAACGCTTCCCGCAACTCCGCCAGAGCTCGTGCCGCCCGTGGCGACCTTGCCGCCGCCGTCGTCGCTCGAGCCACACGACAGCGCGGTCGCGCTCGCGATCGCCACCGTGAGCGCAAACCCGGTCCCGAATCGAGAGAAGGTCGTCACCAAGGCGATACGCTAATGCCAGGCCTGCCCGCCGTCCACTGGCTGCAGCTCGGCAGTCCGCCTCTGCAAGTTTGCCGCTTGCGCCGAGCTTTGGCCCGTCGCAAACCAGGCGACATGACCGGCACGCCCCTCGAGTACGAGCTCCAGAGATCGCATCTGTCGGCTCTCGTTCGACGATGGCAAAGCCAACGTCGTTTCGTTCGAGCTCATCCGGCGAATGCACGAATGCCTCGACCGCGCCCTGGAAGAAGAGGCAGGCGCCGTGCTGCTCGTCGGCCGGCCGGGTCGCTTCAGCGCAGGGTTCGACATGAACGTGATGGGAGGGGGCCCCGAGGAGATGACCCGACTGGTGAGCGAAGGCTGCAAGCTCCTCGCTCGCATGCTGACCCATCCGCGCCCCATCGTGGCCGCGTGTACGGGACACGCGCTGGCGGCCGGAGCGATGTTGCTTCTCGCCAGCGACTATCGCGTCGGCGCCTCGGTCGAGGCCAAGATTGGACTGAACGAAGTCGCGATTGGACTCACGCCTCCGATCTTTCTCGTCGAGCTGGCCACGCTTCGCCTCTCCAAGCGTCACCTGCAGCGGGCGCTGATCCATGCGGAAATCTATTCACCATCGACCGCGGTGGATGCGGGATTTCTCGACTGCGTGACCGACACGGAGAAGTTGATCGAAGTGGCGAAGATGCACGCGACCCGCCTCGCTCCACTCCCCACCGAGGCCTTCAGCGCCGCCAAGCTCCGCGCGCACGGTGAGGTGGCACGGCGAATGGTCGAGGGCCTCGCGACGGACTTCGGCTCGCACTCGTCCGCTTCCTGAGTCCAGCAGACGGCGATGGTGAATCAGGGACGTATGCTCGAACTCCGACGGCTTGCTTCCTAGATCGCGCAGAAGCACCCGCGTCGTGGACGGCTCCGGCGCTTTTGCGTAGGCTCTACAGGCCTCGATGACATGACTTCGGGCAGCGTAGCCTCGACGAAGCCTTTTCCGCCGGGGATGCCCATCGGACCGGGCAACGTCATTGCCGGAAAGTACCGGGTCGATCGCCTGATTGCGGTGGGCGGCATGGGCGTCGTGGTGCGGGCTCGACACGAGGCGCTCGCGCAAGACGTTGCCATCAAGGTGCTCCTGCCGAGCGAAGCCGACGAGCACAGTCAATCCGTCCCGCGATTCTTGCGCGAGGCACGAGCAGCAGCGGGTCTTCGAAAGTGATCACGTCGTACGGATCTACGACGTGGATACGCTCGCGGGCGGTTTGCCCTACATGGTGATGGAGCTACTCCGCGGCAACGATCTCCGGCGCGTGATCAAAAAGCAGGGGCCGCAGCCCGTCGAGTTGGCGGTGGCATATGTCCTCCAGGCTGCCGATGCCATCGAAGAAGCTCACGCGCTGGGCGTCATCCACCGGGATCTCAAACCTTCGAACCTCTTCTTGACTCAAAGACGCGACGGGAAGCCGCTGGTGAAGGTACTCGACTTCGGGATCTCGAAGTCCCTGGCCGACTTCGGTGATGTCGATCTCACGACATCGCGCGCCATGATTGGTTCCCCGCGCTACATGTCCCCCGAGCAGGTACGGGATGCCAAGAACGTCGACGAGCGAGCTGACATCTGGTCCCTCGGCGCCATCCTGTACGAGCTGCTCATGGGCCACGGTGCGTTCCGCGCCGACTCGTTGCCGGCCATCTGCGCGGCAATCGTCAGCGACCAACCTCCGCCCATTCTGCCCAACCGACCCGACGTACTCCCCGAGCTCGAGCGTGCCATTTTTCGATGCCTGGAGAAGGATCCTCGCGCGCGATACGGCAGCGTCGCCGAGCTGAAAGCGGCGCTCGCGGTGTTCGTACCATCGCAAGTCGTGCCCTCCGTCCCTCCACCACCGGCCGACCTTCCGGCAATCTCCGTGCGCGATTCCTTTTTGGCGACCGGCGAGCTGGCGCCCTCCTTTGCGGTCAGCAACGCACCCGCTCTGTCGCCAACGCGCCCGAGTCCGGGAGACGAAGACCTCAATCGCAACGAGGAGACCGCTGCGTTCCGGACGCCGAGTACCATTCGTCGCCAACCCAAACGCTCCCGCCGCCGGCTCCTCGTCTTCGTCGCCGGCGGACTCTTCGTCGCTCTCGCAATCGCGATGCTCCTCCTCGCACCCTGGCGAAGCTCACCGGCAGAGGCGCCCGGGACCATGCAAGCGGAGACCTCCTTCCTCCTTCGCATCGAGTCGGTACCTTCGGGTGCGGATGTCCTCGAAGGGGAGCGCGTGCTCGGTAAGACGCCCCTCGAAGTGCGCGTCGAGTCCAAGAGCGTCGACAGCGCGCCACGGATCTTCACACTCGAGCAATCGGGGTATCGACCTTACACACTGGAACAGGGCATGGCGGGTGAGGATGTCCGCGTGCGTGCGGAGCTCGTGAAAAAGCCCGAGCCCACGCCGAGCAGTCCTCCATCGAGTGAGCCCGCGCCGACACCACGGCGGACCTGGACCAAACCCTCGACGCACGACAAGCCGGCTGGTAAGGGTCCGAAGCCAGGGACGGACATCCGGCTCGAACGCTGATGACAGCATTGCGACGCACGCTTCTCTCCACTTTGTGGAGCCTTCTCGTAATGTTTTGCGTCGTTGCTGCCTCCGCAGACGACCTCGCCGACGAGGCAAATCTGCAGTTTCGCCTGGGCGCCGAGTCGTATCAGCGTGGGGACTTCCAGGACGCTCTCCAGCACTTTCTGGCCTCGAACCGCTTGGTTCGGAATCGCAACGTCGTGTTCAACATTGCTCGCACATTCGAAAAGCTTCACCGATACCCGGAAGCCTATCGGTACTTCACCCAAGCCCTCGCCGCGGAGAAGAACGCTGCGCAAAAGAAACGGATCCAACAAGCCCTGACGGACATCGACCAGAACGTTGCAGTGGTCGAGGTCGAAACGCAGCCCGCCGGCGCAACCATCTATGTCGACCGACGTGATCTCGGGCCGCGCGGTGAAACTCCGCAGCGTCTCGGGCTTGCAGCGGGCAGCTGCAAACTGATCGTCGCGCGCGCCGGATACGAGCCCGCCGAAGCCGAGCTCAAGGGGCTCGCCCTCGGCAAGACGCGCCATGTTCGCCTGCAGCTGAAGCAGATCCTCGGAAGCGTTCGTGTGGAAGGAACGGAGGGCGCCGAGGTGCGCGCGGACAGTGAAAGCGCGAAGTCCGAGTGCCAGGTGCCCTGCACGCTGCAGCTCCCCCCGGTCCCCACACGCTATTCGTCGGACAGAGGGGCTTCCGCACTGCCGTCGTTGCGGTCAACGTCGAAGCAAAGAGCGTGAAGACCGTGCGGCCTGACGTGCAGGCGCTCAAGGGCGAGATCGTCGTGAGCACCGACGAGCCGGGTGCCCTCATCGAGGTCGACGAGCGACCCGTCGGCTTCACACCCGCGGTGGTGTCGGTTCCCGTCGGTCCTCACCGTATCCGCGTGGGATTGCGAGGGTTTCGCCAGGTCGAGCGGGACGTGGTCGTACGCGTGCGAATCAGCAGACGCGGATCGACGAGACGCTCACCCAATCCGAAGAAGTGATCGCGGCGTCGCGCTCGAGTCAGAAGGTCGAGGACGCACCCGGCTCGGTCACGCTGATCCCCGAAAAAGAGCTGGCAGTGCTCCAGTATCCAACGATCGCGGAGGCGTTGCGGGGAGTTCGCGGCGTGTACGTGTGGGACGATCGCTCCTACGCATCCATCGGCATTCGAGGCGTCGGCCGCCTTGGCAGTTACGGCAACCGTGTCCTCGTGCTGGTGGACGGAGAACCGATCAACGACGATTGGATCGGCTCATCGTACGTGGGGTACGACGCTCGCACCAATCTCGCTGACATCGAGCGCATCGAGGTCGTGCGCGGTCCGGGGTCGGTTCTGTACGGCACGAACGCGGTCGCGGGCGTGATCAACCTCGTCACCCGCTCCCGCGGGGTTCCAACCGGGGGCGAGGTCGCGGTGGGGACGAACCTCGACGGCGTGGCGCGAGCGCGGGCGCGCGCCAACCTGACGCTTTCGCGGGATGCCGGAATGTGGACCTCGGTGGGGGTGGCGCGTTCGAGCGGGCGGGACTTCTTCTTTCCGGAGTACGTCGCGACGACTCCGCCGGAAGTCGCTGGCAACTCCCGAGACGCCGATCAGTTTCGAAGCGGGCGGCGTGCAGGGGCGCGCGTGGTGGCGCTCGATCGCCGTAGCCTGGTCCTACCACCGGCACGACAAGGAGATCCCCACCGGCCAGTACGACACTCTTCTCGGTGACGATCGAACACATCAACGCGACACGCGCGTGTTCATCGAGGCCACGGCTTCGCCCAAGCTCTCCGACCAGGTGTCGCTGTTCTCGCGGGTGCACTGGAACCAGTATCGTTTCCTCGGCGAGTATGCCCGGGATGCGGCCGACGGCGGCGTCGAGCGAGATACGTTTCACGGCTCCTGGGTCGGTCTCGAGCAACGAGTGGTCCTGTCGCCTTTCGACAAGCTGAGCTTCACCCTGGGTGGTGAGGGCCAGCTCCACTACCAGGTCGACCAAACGGCAGAAGACGACAGCGGATCGTTTCTCGACGAGACCGGCGGAAACGGACGGCCCTACCAAGTATTCGCCGGCTACGCCTCTGCCGACGCCGCGATCACACCCGCGTTTCACGCCAACGCAGGCGCGCGCATCGACGCGTACTCGACCTTCGGCAGCTCGGTGAACCCCCGGGTTGCGCTCTTGTTTCGCCCTTACGAAAACGGCAACCTGAAGATCTTCGGCGGCAAAGCGTTCCGCGCGCCGAGCATCTACGAACTCTACTACAACGACGGCGGCGCGACGCAGATCGCCAGCCCGGATTTGAAACCGGAAAGCATTTACTCGGCGGAGATCGAATTCACGCATCGCTTCTCCCCGACCGTCACCGCCACCATCTCGACGTTCGGCAACTACGCCACCAATCTCATCGACATCCGTGGCAACGGCGACGCGGCCGATCCGCTGGTGTACGAGAACACCTCCACGCCGCTGCTTTCTCTCGGGGCGGAAGCAGAGCTTCGGCGGGAATGGCGTCAGGGCTGGATGGTAGCGGCGAGCTACTCCTTCCAGCACCCGATCTACCTCGCCGGAACGAGCTTGTCGGATCTAACGAGCGTCAACGACGACCCAGATCATCGACATGTGGCCAACTCGCCGGAGCACCTTGCCGCAGTGAAGGGCGCGTTGCCGCTGATCGGACGCAACGTGACAGCCGCCACTCGGATCTCGTTCGAAGGACCCATGTACGACAGATTCGAGCTGGACACCGATCCCGCCCAGGGCCACACGCAGCCGTTCGTGGTGTGGGATGTCGTCTTTTCCGGCTACGAGTCCCACTGGGGCTTTCGCTGGGCCGCAGGTGTCTACAACGCGTTCGACTGGCGGTACTCCCTGCCCGCCAGCGCGGAGTTCCTGCAGCGCACCATCCCCCAAAGCGGACGGACGTTCCTGCTTTCGGCGGATGCGCGATTCTGATCTCACTCTCGTGAGTGAGGCTTCATGGCTCGTCCAGGCTGGACCACACCTCGTAGGTGTCCTTGCGACGCGCGCCAACTCCCAAGGTCTTGCCCAGCCGAATGAAGGTCCACACCGTGCCCGCGAGCTTCCTCAGCTTCGAAACTCCGACACGCTCTTGATAGTCGATGGGGATCTCGACCACGTGATAACCCGATCGCGCCGGCCAGATCAGCGTATCGATTGGCAGCGCGTCGCCTTCCCCGCTGAATGAAAATGCGCGGATCAGGCTGGATCGGTAGCCACGCATGCCGCTGTGGAGATCGGCAACTGGGACTCCGTTCATCAAACGCGAGCAGTAGACGAAAGTCTTGTTCGCCATGTAGTTCGGAATCGGCATCGCGTCCGGCTTTTCGCGAATGCGTGCGGCGTTCACCAGGTCGACGCCGCTTTCCAGGATCTTCGGATCGCGGGCAGGACCTCGGGCGGGTACGTGAAGTCGCAGTCCAGATAGATGAGCGCGTCACTCTGCTTCGCCGCCTCGTACATGAGAAGCTCCATCGCCGGGCCGTGACCGCGCGGCGGAAGCTGGCGAAGAACCCGGGCGCCCATGCGTTCGGCGATGACGGGCGTCTGATCTTTCATCGAGCTGTCCACGCACAGGATCTTGGCATCCGGCATATGGCGGTGGATCTCGTCGATCATGCGGGCGACGCTCGGTTCCTCGTCCATGGTGAGCATGCCGACGGTGATGTCGAGGGGACCCGGGCGCGGCGGACGGCGCGCTACGACCACGTGCTGGTACGCCAAGAGGCGCGGAGCGAGTCGGGTGATCGCGAGCTCCACAGGGCGGACCAGCTGGAGATAGATTTGGTACGCGCTCAGGTCGCGGAAGCCGCTCGAGACCTGTTCACCGTGCTTGGCGCTCACATACGTACTCTCGTCGAGGAGGCGCCGCGCGGCTTTCATCAGCATCGGGTTGTGGTCGGTTTGAAGCAGCGTGAGGCCGGCGCTCTCCACGTAGCTCTCGATCTCGTTGCGCGAGTAAAACGTGCGACCTTTGTCGAAACCGATGTCTGCGCTCGCGAGCCCGAAACGCATCGGCCAGCTTTCGCGGTTTCGCACCGAGACGATCATCCGGCCTTCGGGCGCGATGAAGCGCGCGATGCTGGCCACCAGGTCAGCGGGGCGTGAGCTCTTTTCCAGAAGATCGGGCACCAGCACCAGATCGAAACGGCGATCTCCCAGCGCTCTGCCCAGCGCGTCCGCGTCATCGGGATCGACCTCGAGCACTTCGTCGAGGGCCAACTTGGCGCGCGCGGCGAGGGCGGGGTCACGTTCCACGCCCGTGACCTTTGCCCCGGTCATGCGTGCGACCATGCCGTGCACGCCAGCGCCCGCACCGACTTCCAGCACCGTCCCGGGACGCCCGATCAGCGACGCGATGGCGGCATTGATTTCTTCGCTCAGATCTTGGGAGGCCATCGCGTGAGGGCGCGGACGTTAGCGCGTCCGCCAGAGGCCGTCGACCGTGGTGCGATGCCCGCTGACCATGCTACTAGGCGGCAGCGCTCGCATTTTCTGGTCGTCATGCCGCACGATCGCCCCATTCCGCTCGATCTGGAGAAGACGGCCTACTCCTACGTAGAGCGTCCGAACTCGGTCTTGCTTTCACTGCTCGAGACGTGGGTTCTCGCCGAGAATCATCGCGCGCGTGTGCTCGACATCGGCTGCGGCGCGGGCGCCAACGCGCGTGCCCTCCGGGTCTCCTACCCCGACGCAACACTCATCGGCATCGAGCCCAACAGCCACGCGGCCGAGCTGGCCCGTGGGGCGCTCAGCGAGGTGTTCACGGGCACCGCCGAGGAGTGGTTTGCACACAATACGAGTGCCGACTTCGATGCCGTGATTCTCTCCGATGTCGTCGAGCACATCGCGGATCCGGTCGCGTTTCTGAAAAACCTTTCCCAGGCTACGGCCCTGGCCAATGCGCGCTTCATCGTATCGGTGCCGAACTACGCGGTTTGGTACAACCGCCTGCGCACGCTGGCTGGTCGCTTCGAGTACAACTGGTCGGGCCTGTACGATCGTACGCATCTCCGCTTCTTCACGCGTCGATCGATTCGCGAGCTGCTCGCCTACTGTGGCTTTCGCTTGGTGACCGATCGCTGTACGCCGTCGCTGGTCCAATCTGCGGCTCCGGTGTTGCGCAAGCTATTCGAACGCGACGTGGCGGAGGGCGATCATCTCTCCCTCAGCGAGTCGAGCGCATTCCGCGCCTATCGCCGCTTCGTGGAACCCGTGGAAGCGGGTGTATGTCGCGTTTGGCCCGAGCTTTTGGGCTTCCAGATCGTATGCGTGGCCGAGATTGCAGCGGCCCACCGGAGCGACTGACGTGGGCCGATTCCGCTCCGCGCTCCTGGGCGCGCTCCGACGCATCCGGCGCGAGCCGTTGCCGAGCGGTGTTCATCCCCGCATCGAGCGCGTTGCCCAGATCGTCGCCGTGGCGGCCAGCGCATGGTTCGCGCTCGCCGTGTGCTGGGAGATGTTCGGTCCGTTCGGAAACGGTCATGTCACCGCCAGCCTGTCGATGGGCGTGGCCGGCGAGAACATGTGGAAGTGGCACATCATCGCGCCGGTTCTCAACTACTCGTTCGACGCGCCCACCAACGCGGACTTCTACTGCAACCATCCGTGGGGGATCTTCTGGACGACAGCCGTCCTGGTGAAGATCTTCGGTCATCACGATTTCGTATGCCGGCTGCCCGCGTGCTTCATGAGTGCGCTCACACCGCCGTTGCTGTACGCAATCGGCCGCCGCATGTGGGGACCGGTCGCCGGTGCGATCGCTTGCGCTAGCTTCGTCGTCCTGCCCATCGCGCTCGCGTTCGGCAACTTCAACGCACTGGAAGTGCCGGTCATCTTCGGCGTTCTGGTCTCGATCTGGGGCTACCTGAACATGCTGCGCGGCTGGCGCCTGCGCTGGATGCTGGTCAGCGTGGCAGGGCTCCTGCACGCCATGAACAGCGACTGGGCCGCGTACTTCTTCGCTGCGCCGCTCCTGGTGTTTGCCCTGGGGCGCGGGCTGCTGCTGAACGGCCGCTGGTACCCGGCGGTCGATCACAGGCGTTTTGCCCAGTGGTGGGCCCTGATGAGCTCGGTCGCCGTGGGCGTTCTGCTGTTTTACGTGTGGCGCTTCTCGGCGGCGAGTCAGATGGCACATCTGGTTCAGCAGGGCGCCACTCGCTCGGCGGGTAGCGAGCTGCCCCTGGAGCAGGTGCTCGAGTCGCGAGCGCATTGGATCGAGCTCTGCTTCACGCCGCTCGCAATTTTCTTTGGCAAGCTAGCGCTGCCGTTGCTGGTGATTCGTCTGCTGCTGTTGCGCAAAGATCTCGAAATCTTTCCCCTCGCAATCTGGGTGATGGCGTTCGTGCAGTACGTCGTGTTCAAGCAGGGTGCCGACGTCCACATTTTCTGGCCGCACTATTTCGCGCCCTACTTCGCGCTGGCAATGGGCTCTATCGCAGCGTCCGTCCACGGCATCGGACGCCTCATCGCAATTCGGTTCGGTCGCCAGGGTCTGATCGTGCCGGCGGTTGTCGCGCTGGCGCTGACGCTCCCCATACCGCTTCTGATCTTGCCGGACGGCATTACCGGCTTGAAGTACGCGCGCATGACCGGCAGTCGCTTCGACGAAAAGGGCCATCTGATCCATCAGGACATCGACAAGGTCGCTGCGCTCGAGTGGATCGCGAAGCGCATGGAGAGTCGCACCAGCGTATTGGTCCACGAAGGCATGAAGTGGTCCTGGCACGTCGACTGGGCACTGCGAAAACCGATTGCCGCCGCGCCCGTGCCCAAGGGGTCGGCTTCGGGCCAAAACCAGTACTACTTGGCGGATCGGCGCTTTCTACTGGCTGTGGATCTCGAGGACCTGGCAGACCGATTTCAAGTGCAGGCAGTGGGACCGGTCCTGTTCGTGGATCGCGCTCAGCCGAAGGGGCCCGTCGTGGGCTACTCGCTGAGCGAACGTGAGCCCAAATGGTGGGAGTGGTACTTCTTGCAAGGCAATGATCCGATCTACACGGTGGTGCCCGATCCGTTCGTGACCTGGGAGCTGCGCCACCACCTCGGGCAAGAGCCGAACCCAAAGCCGACCGAGCCGGCCACGACCTTCGAGCAGCGACGCATCGCCCACAACATCGCCATCGCTGGCGGCGACCTCGCGCTGGCGAGTCGCTTGCGGCAGGAGCTCGAGCGCGAGCTGGAAACGGAATCGAAAACCGCCTACTCGGACGGAACGCGACTCGTCGGGACTCGTTTCACACACGGTGCGGCCGACAAGCTGTACGTGCTGTTCGAGGCGAAGGGCCCGATCACGCCCGACGTGAGCTACAACATCGAGTCGACGGTCGAGGCGCCGAAGACATGGTCATTGGTCGCTGCGTCGACGCGCGCTCACACCGTCGGGATGCCGTTCGACTTGCCAACGTCGCTGTGGAAGGCGAGCTATCTCTACGACTCGGTCACCGACATCCGACCGCGACCGGCAAAAATCGAGCGTTTCCGTGGGAGTTTCCACTCGCGTTCTCGTGGCGGGGTGCCCGTCGCTGGCAAGACCGCGGTGACGCTGCTCACCATCAACGGATGAAGTCAGCGATTGCGACCGACCGCCAACATCTGCTCGCCCCAGCGCGATAGGTTCAAATCGAACAAAGGCTTGAGCCCACTTCCGAACAGGGAGTAGGCGCTGCCGAGCACCCGGCTCATGCCACTCGGCTTGGACGCGGGCGTCGGAGCCTTCGACATCGTCGCGCGCGATGCGATACGCACGGCAGTGCGGTAGATGCTGTGAAACGGAAAACCCCAGCCGAGGACCCGTTCCACCTCGAAGCCAGCGCTTTTCAAGAGCTCGCTCAACCGATCCGGATCGTAGTGGCGTTGATGACCGATCAGCTCGTCGAAGCGGCTCATCTTGCCACCCGGCACGGTGATCACCAGGGCTCCGCCCGGGGTGAGCAGCGATCGAAGATTTTTCACGGCTCGAGCATCGTCCGGGATGTGTTCGACTACCTCGCTGGCCACGACCAAATCGTAGCGCCCGAGCCTGGATGCGTTCGTTTTTTCGAACGCCGGATCGGCCAGATCGAGCAAGAACAGATCCGCGGCGGGACTTCGCTTGCGCGTGTCGTCCAGGGATTGCTGTGAAACGTCCGCGCCGTCGACCCTGGCTCCGGGCATCGCGTGCGCGAGCTCGCCAATCAGCTCACCTTGACCACAACCCACGTCCAAGAGGCGTGTGCCCACCGGAGCGGCTCCCTGGGCGAGCTCCACCACCAGCCGACGCCGGTGGAAGGCCGCCGGGCTCTTCGCGTCCAGATGCCCGTACTTCTGCCACACGTCGTCGTAGAACGCGCGCGTCTCGTCGGTGCCCGGCGACGTGAGATCACTTTTCATACACTTCGATCTCGCCGAGCGCGATGTACCCGTGGCGCTCGAGCCTCAGGCGGATCCAGCGCGCGTGCTGTCCAGCGAGGGGCTGGATCCAGGGCTTGGCGGCGGTGAACAGCTCGCTACGTGTCGCAATCTTGGTCCATACCGAGTGATCCTCGGACAGCTCGAGGGTGAGTGGTAGCGACTCACTCTCGTAGCCGTCGCTGCGGTGGTAGACGACGACCTTGCCGAGAGCGCGTGCTTTTCCCAGATCCACCTCGATCCAGGGATCGTCTTGGATGTTGGTGTGAGCTCCGAAGGCCGCACTCCGATTGCCATCGACGACGCCCGCCGGATCCGGGCTACCCGGAAACCGACTGCTGGTACTCACGTTCTTTCCCCGCGCCAGATTCGTGGGGCGGGCGGCCCAGGCGACGGATGCGACGAGCAGGACCAATACGGCGATACCGACGGCCACGATTCGCACCACCCGTTGCACTTTGATGGCACGCGGTGAGCGTCGCTCGACCTCTTTCAAGAGCTCGTTCGTCAGCGATTCCAACAGCGGTCGAAGCCTCTCGACTTCGGCTGCGTCCAGAGCGTCCGGAGCGAGCAGGTCGGGATTGCCGAGCAGTTCGGCGAGCGCGGCGTGCTCGGGGTGCGTCTCGGCCATCGTTTGCCATGCGGTCTCGACGCTGAGCACCGGCGCATCGGGTTCCTGCTCCCCGCGCGAAACCAGGACCATGCTGCTCGAGAGCGCGAATGCTTCACGCAAGAGGGCCAGCGCCGCAGGCGACTCGCCTTCGCTGCGCAGCTCGGCGGCGGCGTTGGCGCGGGCTTTCGCCGCCCGATGCAAGGTCACGATCCGAGCACGTTGCTCCTCGCCATACCCCTTGGCCTTGGCCTCGGCGCGGCGCAGGAGCACGGGGTCGGTGAGGGTTTCCAGCCAGCGCTTCACGAGCTTCCTCGGCGGCGTGATAATACGTGCTCGGCGCCCCGGCAACGCCCCTCGTGATAGAACCGCCCGCCGTGAACCGGGATCGCATCGCGAGGCTCTTCCGCCTGTCCTGGCTCCGCGAGCGTGCGCGAGAGACCTGGCGCGATCCGGATGCGTCGCATGGCGCTTGCCCTGCATCTGATCGCCTCCGGGGTGATGGTCGTGCTCGCCATCAGCGTGCTTTCGCCGATGCTCTCCGATTTTCACACCTACGGTTTCCACGACTGGGACGTGGAGACCGCGTATCGCTACATCACGGTCGTCAGCATCAAGCGCTACGGCGAAGGTCCCTGGTGGCATCCCTGGCTCTGCGGCGGCTTTCCCGCATTCGGGCACGTCGAAGGCGCGAGCAACCTGATCTCGCCGTATCTACCCCTGTATCTCCTCGCGGACATCCGCACTTCCATTCGCCTGGAAGTGTTGGGAGGGGCGCTCACGTCGCTCTTCGGCACGTATCTCCTGGCGGGACGCTTCACGAAGAGTGTGGCTCTGCGCACGCTGGTCGCGGTGCTCTACGCGCTGAATGGTCGCTGGGCGCTTCAGGCCGCGACCGGTCACACCTGGCATTTGCAGTACGGTTGGCTGCCCTGGGTGCTCTACTTCTACGATCGCTCCCAGGAGCGCGGGAAGTTTCACGAGTCGATCTACGCCGGGGCCATCTTGGCTCTGATCGTCTTTCTCGGCGGCATCTATCCGCTGCCCCAATCCGCGCTCATCCTGAGCCTGTACGCGATCATCGTCGCGATTGGATCCCGCAAGCTCAGGCCCCTGCTCACCCTCGCGGTCTCGGGCGCGTGTGCCATCGGATTCGCCGCGCCGAAGCTCTTCGCGATTGCGGACACGATGACGCGCGCACCGCGTCTGATCGAGTCGAAGGAGACCATCGGGCTGGCGGAGCTCCTGGTCATGATGACGGATCCCACCCAGGCGTACGGCAAGTTTCCGGTGCGGGTGCCGGCCTACAACTGGCACGAGTGGGGGATCTACGTCGGCCTCGTGGGCGTGGCCGTCCTGACCATCGGGCTGCTCTTTGCGCGGGGCGTGCGTGAAAACGCCTTGCGGCTCATCGGCGCTCTCTTGCTCCTGCTGGGCTTCGGGGCATTTCACGAGAACGCGCCGTGGGCGCTCTTGCACAAGCTGCCGGTGTTCAGCTCCCAGCACGTGCCGTCACGCTTCCACTATCCGATGGTGCTGATGCTCGGCCTCGCGTTCGCAGCGTTCGCTGGCCGTTATCTGGATCGAGTGCTGGTGAATCGGCGCTGGATCGACATCGCGCTGTTGGCTCTCGTGTACCTGGTTGGGGTCGACATCGCGCGCGTTTCGCAGCGCCCGTTCGGTCAGGCATTCTGGATGGAAGCTCCCGATCGAATCCCGAAGGCCGAGATGTTCGAGCACAAGACCGCGCCGCCGGTGGCGTACAAACGACCGGATTGGGCTGCGCCCATCTTGCTCAGCATGATGGCCAACACCGGCGTGATTCAGTGCTACGGCATCGACCCTGATTTCAAAGGCATTGGCGCCATCGCCGCCGACAAGCCGAACTATCCCGGCCGCGCCTGGCTCCCCCAGGGTCCCGGCAAAGCCGAGGTCGTGAAGTGGTCACCGAATCACGCCGAAGTGAAGGTGACCGGAGCCGATCCGGGCGCCCTCGTCGTGTACAACATGAACTGGGACCCGAGCTGGCGCGCCAACGGCAAGCCCGCGGAGAGATTCGAGAACGCGGTGGCCGCACACCTCGAGCCCGGGCAAACCAGCGTCGAGTTCCGCTACTTCCCCCGCACGTTCAAGGCGTCGATCCCGCTCTTCTTCCTGACCCTCGGACTCACGATCGGAGTGCCGCTTTGGTGGCGGAAGCGACGG
Organism: uncultured delta proteobacterium; assembly: GCA_963781505.1. GTDB lineage: Bacteria > Myxococcota_A > Polyangia > Polyangiales > Polyangiaceae > JADJKB01. Next base: position 249,111 of record CAWAHB010000026.1, read on the forward strand.
AAGAAGACGTCCGCACGAGAGCTGTCATGACTGCGTGTTATGCTGACGCATGCGATTCCGACCCTGGCTCTGTTTGGTCCCAGCCGTGGTCATCGCGTGCTCATCCTCGAACGAACCAGTGGTCGACGGACCGAAGGCTCCGACTTCCGCGCTGGGCGAAGCGCTCGTCGGAAGCTGCACGGAGGGCACCTTCGGTCAACCCTGCACTGGTGCCTGGGGTCCATTCGACGCGGGAGTACAAGCCAACGAGTGCCAGGGAGTCTGCTGGGCCTTCTCCGGCGGGCAGATGGCGTGCGTCGCGATCGAGTCGGTCGGACTGACGACCCAAGACATGAACGGTCGCATTTGCGGCAGCACCGACGGAACGTCGTGCAACAACACCTGCCTGAATGGCGCCTGCGTGGCGATCCCAGCCAAACAGGGAACGGCGTGCAAGCCCGCTTTCTTTGCGAGCACATGCGAAGGCTCGTGCGAGCCTGCCGACGATGGCGGGATGGAGTGCCAGCTGTACGGCATCCCCGACGCCGGCATCCCCGAGGCTGGCTTCCCCGACGCCGGCGTCGGCAGCTGCCCATACGGGGCTGGCAGTTGCAGCTTCAGCGCCTGCGACATGCTGAACGCCAAGGTCTGCAAGACGTACCCCTACTACTCGGGCTCGTCGTGTGACGACTTCAACGCCTGCACGGTATCCGACAGTTGCGACGGAAACGGAAACTGCGTCCCCGGCTTTGCGAAGAACTGTAGCGACTCCAACGTCTGCACGACGGATACCTGTGATCCGAATAGCGGTGCCTGCATCGGTGTCCCGAACACGAACCCTTGCAACGACGGGAACCCGTGCACGACGGGCGACACGTGTAATCAGGCGGTGTGCCAAGGGCAGCCCGTTTCGGGCTGTATCTTCGACGCAGGCACCGGTGGCTTCGGCGGATTCGATGCGGGCTTCGGCGGATTCGGCGGCTTCGATGCGGGCTTCGGCGGCTTCGGCGTCGATGCGGGCTTCGGCGGCTTCGGCGTCGATGCGGGCTTCGGCGGCTTCGATGCGGGCTTCGGTGGATTCGGCGGAATCCTCGATGCGGGCTTCGGCGGATTCGGCGGAATCCTCGATGGGGGCGCTGGCATCGGCGGATTCGATGCGGGGCCGGGTTGTATCTATCCGCAATGCAGCTGCGGCGCGGATGTCTGCGCAAGCTGCCTTTGCCTCTCCAACGGGGACACCAACCTCTGCGCATCGCCCTGTGGGTTCAAGCCCGACTCCGGAACCGGCGGAACTGGCGGAACTGGCGGAATTGGATCCGGCGGCAGCGGCGCGATCGGTGGAGCGCCACCTGGGGGTCAAGGCGGGACGACGGCGAGCGACTCGGGGATCGGCGGCGCGAAGCTAGCTGGCTCTGGCACGAGCGGTGGTTGCAATTGCACAGTCGGCAGCGCAGAGCGACCGAGGCCGGATATCTGGCTCGTTGTCCTTGGGTTCACAATCGTCGCGTTCCGGCGTCGTGGTCGGCGCGCGATGTCGGCGTAGCGCAGCCGCTACCCGACGCGACCGAGCGTCGAAAGGGTCGGCCGAACGGAACGCGGCACGCGAAACCGACAACGAACGATCCCTACGTTCTGATGCACATCATACGCCCCAAGGAGCGGGCCCTTCGAGCACGGACTTCTGCTAGCCTTGGGGTTCGAGGGATCGCCATGATTGGGAAACGGGGGCGCAATCAACGGTGGATAGCGGTGGGGCTCGCTCTCGGCGTCGTTGCCGTGGTCGGTGCATGTGGCGGCTCGTCGGAGTCGAGCTCCTCCGGCAAACCCGATGCGGGTGACTCTGGTACGGTTTGCACCGGAGTCGATTGCAGCGCGCTCGACGATGAATGCAGCGTCGGGGTCTGCAATCCACTCGACGGCAAGTGTGCCGCGCTGGCAGCCAGCGATGGCGCAGCTTGTAAAGCCGGGCACTGTGCCGGCGGGGTGTGCACCGGCTTGGACTGCAAATCGACAACGGCGGATTGCGACTCCAACGCCGACAATGGTTGCGAGGTGAACCTCACCACGGACCCCAGCCATTGCGGCTCGTGCCTCGTGTCCTGCTCGTCGCCGTCCCATGCCACGGCCACGTGCGACAACGGCACTTGCGGAATCGCCTGCAACGCTGGATTCGGAGATTGCGACGGGATCTCGAGCACGGGTTGCGAAGCGAACCTGTCGGACGTTGCGAACTGTGGCAGCTGCGGAAACGTGTGCCAGTCGATACCCAATGCGACTCCAAAGTGCACGAGCAAAGCGTGCGACTTCGACTGCCTGCCGGGATTTGGCGACTGCAACACGACCTCAGCGGACGGCTGTGAAACGAACCTGAGCTCCAATCCTCTGCAGTGCGGCGACTGCACCAAGGCGTGTGCCGCTGGCAACGCATGCAATCAATCAAAGTGCTCTCCCGTTCATCGCTGGTCCAAACGGTTCGGTGGCAGTTTGGGGGATGCTGGACACGCCATCGCGTTCGACTCTTCCGGGAACGTGTACGTGGTCGGCAAGTTCATGGGCGCGGTCAGCTTCGGAGGATCGACGTTCTCGGCTTCGGGATTCGACGCCTTCGTCGCCAGCTACGACGGCACGACGGGCGCTCATCGCTGGTCGAGGCAAATCGGTGGAAGCTCCAATGACGAAGGCATGAGCGTGACCGTGGACAGCTCCGGGAACGTCTACGTCAGTGGATTCTTCGGAGGGACGGCTGATTTCGGTGGCGGGGCCGTGACGAGCAGTGGGCAAGACGCTTTCATTGCGAGCTACACCGGGGCAACCGGTTCCTATCGCTGGTCGAAGCCGCTAGGAGGCATCGGCTCGGACGCCGCCGCGGGGATCGCAGTCGATCCCGCGGGCAACGTGTACGTGACGGGTTACTTCAGCCAAACCGTGAACTTTGGCGGGACACCGCTGACGAGCGCCGGGGGGACCGACATCTTCGTTGCAAGCTACCAGGGTGCGAACGGCGCTCATCGTTGGTCCAAGGCATTTGGCGACCCGGGTAGCAGTGGTGACGGTGGCACGTCCGTCGCCGCAGATGTCGCCGGGCATGTCTACGTAGCCGGCTACTATTTCGGCTCGGCCGACTATGGCGGGGGCGCACTGTCGAGCAATGGAGGTGCGGACGTGTTCCTCGCTTCTTTCGATAGCGGAACGGGCGCGCATGTGTGGTCGAAGCACTTCGGCGGGACCGTCAACGATCGCCCTGCCAGTGTCGCCGCTGATGGCTCGGGCAACGTGTATGTCGCGGGCCTCTTCCAGAACACTACGGATTTCGGCGCAGGCTCGGTCTCGAGCGGAGGTTCGTACGACAGCTTCTTGGCGAGCTATGATGTCACTGGCGCCTATCGCTGGTCCCGCACCAGCGGCGCCGTGGCGACGGACGAAGCTCGCGGAGTCGCAGTCGACTCCGCTGGAAACGTCTTTCTCACTGGCTATTTCGGCCAGAGCGCTGACTTTGGTACCGGTACGCTGACCAGCGCGGGGGGAACCGACCTCTTCGTTGCCAGCTACACGGCCGCCACCGGGGCACCGCGCTGGTCCCACCGCCTGGGCGGCACGGCGGCCGACGACGCCAACGGGATCGCCGTCGACAATGCCGGGGGGATTTCCGTTACGGGCTCCTTCGAGGGACAGGTCGACTTTGGCGGAGGCAACCTCACGAGCCAGGGATTGCAGGATGCGTACGTGCTCGTCCTGACGGAGTGACACGCTGACGTTCATGATGCTGCGACCTATGGCACAGCGTGGCTCAGCAGATCGAAGCCAAGGGGTCGAAATGATTGAGCCCGCGGCTTGGCATGACGCTTGCTCCGTCCCTGGAATGACTGGGAACAAGCGTCGCAATCCATGGTGGCTAGCAGTCTGGATCGCGGCAGGCGTCGTTGTTGCCTGTAGCGGATCGTCGCCGTCAGACTCTCCGGGTGACGGTGGCAACGCCGAATCGGGAGCGACTGGATGCAACGACTACGCGGACGAAGATCCGGTGAGCGTCACCGTGAAGTACGAGAATCATCGCTCGACCCCGATCTTCGTGAAGGGCGCAGCGGATTGGGAACCCAACCTGCACTTCGTGATCTCCGACGACACCGGCGGCTCGCCGCTGCGACTGTTCTCGTCCTACTGTGGCTACGCTACCTGCGAGATCCTGGGCGTCGGGTATGCCGGTTGCGACGCGGGCATCGCCTTCGTTCCCATCGTCCGCATCGATCCCGGGGGCAGCTGGGAGGAGATCTGGAACGGGCTCCACGCGGTGGAGCGCAGCATGCCGGAGTCTTGCTATCTCGACGGCTCGTCGACCTCCACGTGCGACCAGATGCAGGTGCCCGCCGCCGCAACCTACTCGGTGATGTCAGCGGCCGGGAGCGAGTGTCCGGGCTGCACCTGCGTCCCGTCGGCCGAGGGATCGTGTCTCGATCCGGTCTACATTTCGGCCCCAGAAGCGGGCATCTTCGTTTCCGGCGAAAGCTTGACAGCGACGACCACGGTCACGTTTCCGGCTGCATCGGCGATCACGCTTCAGTTCGACTGACCGGCAAGAGCCGCGGAAACACGATGAACCCCAGCGCGTAGACCGCCGCTGCAGCCAGGAGCAGCGAGCTGAACCCGAGGTGAAGCGCGAGCAGCGTTCCGAGCGCCGTCGCGAGCACGCTGAAGAGGCCGTTCAGACCCCAGCACCACGGAATGAGCCCTCCCGCGCCTTCTCCGAGCAGACGGATGGCGAGTGGCGCCTGGGCCCCCATCAAGATCCCCATGGGCCCGAGGAGGATCAACGTGATGAGCAAGCGGATCGGGAGCGGTGCCCCGACCGCGACGCCGAGAAACTTGGAGAGCCCGAACGCTCCGAGAATCAACAGGGCGACCAACGCGAGGGAGCGCAGCCTCGCGTGATCTTGGGCGAGTCGAGGAGCGATGTTCGACGTGAGCCAGCTCCCGACGCCAGTCCACGCGAGAAGCGCAACCAGCACCGTGGACAGCGCGTAGATGGGGTGTCCCAAAAAGAGCACGAAGTTTTGGACCAGCGCCACTTCGACGAAGACGAAGCCCGCACCGATGCAACTGAAGAACAGCAGCGAGCGCGCCGTGCTGACCCGTCGGACCGTCCCTTTCAGCCGGCGTCGAACCAGAAACAGCGGAATCAAGGTCAGCGGGACGCTCACGATGATGCTCGCCAGGAGCAGACCGACGAGCGACAAGAGTCCCTGGTTTTGTGCTTCCAAGCCCTTGTAGTTCCGGAGCTCCTCCACGAGTCGTCGGGTCGGAACGGTGTAGAAGAAAAACGGGCGATCGTCGGTGGGCGGCGCGAGATCCGTACGATGATCGGGCGCGGCGGTCCGTGCGTCGAGGACGCTCGCGATGCGGCGCCGGAGCTCGGTCCTCGGGTTGTCGGGTGCGAACTGCTCGGCGAAATGGTGCTTTCGGCAGTGCTCACGCAAAGCGTTGATTTCCCAGGGTGTGTAGGCAGTGCGCTTCACGAGGAGCGAGGTCGACCGAGACGATCCACACGCGAACAGGTGCCCGACCGGATCCGCGGCTCCGGCGGCGCGAAGACCAGCGACGCCGAGGGCCAGCAAGCGCTCGAACTCGGGATCCCAGCGATTGACGATCAGTGTGCCCTGGGGGACGAGATGCTGAATGAAATCGCGGAACGCCTCCACGGTGTAGAGACTGTTCTCCGAGAGCGAGAGGGCGCCGACCGACGCTGCCGCCCAGGTGTCGACCAGCGAGATCACGATGTTGCGGTAATGCCGATCGGAAGAACGAACGAAGCTTCTGCCGTCGGCCACCGACACGTGGACCTCGGGTCGCCGATACAAGCCTCCACTGAAGTTCAGATAGCGGTCCAGCATCACGTCATTGACGATGGTCGGATTGATCTCGGCGCCGTAAATCTCCGTCTGGCCCGCCTTGAGCGCCGCACGGATGTCCCGCCCACCACCGGAGCCGATCACGAGCGCGGGGCCTCGACTCTCGTGCAGCACGTACGCCATCTCGTCGGGGTGCAGTGGCGGTGTTCTCTCCGGCGTCAAAATGGCGGTAGCGGCGCTGCCGTCCATGCGCATCCACGCCAATCCGCCCTCGGGCTTGTCCACGGTGATGAGCGACATCTCGCTCCACTTCTGGAACTCCACCTTGTCCATCGGCACCCAGCGGAGCGCGGGGAGCTTGAGCCAGGGATTCTGGACGTCGGAAAAGAGCAGGAGCGCGGCGGACGCGAGTCCTATCAGCGCGACGGCGCTCGAATGCCTCGAGCCCTCGCTGCGTCCCGCCCGAGCGAACACCCAGGCCGCAACACAGAGAAGAACTGCAACGATCAAGAACGCCCGAGGCGCACCGGCGCGAAGCGCGAGGATCGCGCCCACTCCGCCCAGAGCCGCTCCCAAGAGGTCGAACAGGTACAGGCGGCTCACGTCCTTGGCCGCAAAGCGAAGCGAGGCCGCCACGATGATGCCGGCGAACACGAATGGCAACGACGACACCGCGTACAGCCAGGCCAGCGATGACACGACCTCGGCGTTGAGCTTCTCGATGGGCTTGGCGTTCAGGAGGTAGATGATTGCCGAGACGGCCGATCCTCCCGCGATCACCGAAAGCAACGACATCCGGCTGAAGAATCGACGCTCCTCCGCCATGCGCGGGAACACGAACACCAGCACGCCACCGAGCCCGACCCCGAACAGCGAGAGCGAGATCGCGAGAAACGCCAGATGGTTTCCGTACAGCGCCGAGTACAGGCGAGTCAGCGTGATCTGGAGCACGAGCACGGCGAACGACACGATCGCCACTCCCAGATACAACGCGCGTCGAGCTCGGATCGGATCCACGGCGCGGGACTCTAGAGCCCCACCGCGCGAGGGTCACGCCCGCCACGAATTCAAGCCCGGATGCCTCGCAAAATCCGGGCACAAACCCGCAATCGCTCTCGGGCGGAGTGAATTGCTAGCGCTGCTCGCAGAGCTACACTGGACGCATGAAGTTGCTCGGGAAAGTCTCGCTTCTGTCCGCGATGATCGCTCTGGCCTGCGCCTCTGGAAGCGCCGACTCGTCGCAGCGCTTCTCTGCACTGGAGGCGCGCATCACTCGGCTGGAATCTCTGCTTTCACCTGACGCGGGTCTTGCTGCTGACGTACCTCCGGACGACGCGCGCGAGGCGGTCGTCGAGCCCAATGGACAGGGAGAGAAGCTGTCGGCGTGGCTGGACGCACAGCTCATCGACGACAAGAAAGACGTTGAGCTCACGAACCAGATCCGAGCGCGCGTCGCAAAAGAGACTGGCGCGCCGGTCGACAGCTTGGACATCGTGTGCGCGACTCATTTCTGCCGCTTCGGACCGAGTAGCCGATTGACCGACGGGGGCGCGCCCTCCATGGGTGTGCTCAATGACGAGTTCAGCGGTTACATGATGGACGGGGAACACTGGTACGCGCCGACAAGGGGTTATGCGCTCCGACCACGACGCCACCCAGGAACGAATTGGGGCGTGGTGGAATCAGGTGACCCGCGCAAAAACCCCTACCCCAGTGCGGGACGCTAAAGCACCGTGCGAGGGGCGTGGGAAATGGCTGAGCCGATCCAAGACGCTGATGCGTCGTGGTCGTGAAAGAACCGGAGAGGATCTACCAATGACCCGGGAAACAAAGCGGATGGCGTGGGGCGCGAGCGCGTTGGCGGTTTTGGCACTGCTCGCGGCGTGTGTTTCCCGCGAAAGCGAGACACCCGATCGGCTAGCAGCGCTCGAGGCGCGCATCGCCCGGCTCGAGGCCGCTCTCGGTGCGTCCGACGCGGGGGTATCCGTCGCGGACGCTTCGCTGGCAATGACGGTCGAAGAGAAGTCTCGCCACACTACAATCGTCAGTGGCGACGCGATGGCCGAGGCGTTCTTCGACGAAGACGGCGGCAGTTGTCTCGCGAACGCGGATCGAGTTTGCCAAAAGCGGGCAGCCAGCAGCAGAGTGAAGGTAAGGACTTCGCCGGATGCCAGCGTGGAGTGGGGCAAGACGGAGCCGCTGCAGGACGCGAGCGCCACGCCTGCAGGTCGTGCATGTCTGCAGGCGGAGCACGTCCGGTGCAAACGTGAGTTGGAGGAGCATCGCAAGCTGGTCCGGCAGGTTCAGTGGTTCGATGCTCAGCTAGTTGCCGACAATCTGGACGCACGATTCACGGCGGCGGCTCGCGCGCGTCTCGAGGCACGGACCGGCCCGCTGGGTGACGCTTTGGATCTGAAATGCACGGCGCAGTTCTGTCGAATCGCTCTCCGACCCGGGAAATACGCCGCGGACGTGAGTCACATTCACTCCTTCATCGATGGCATCAGTGGATCGTTGGGTCCGGGCACGGGAGCCACCTACCTCTTCCGGAACGGTTTTCAGCCGCTGGACGATGACCCGCCGCGCCACGGTTCGCCCCGCGTCCCGAACAGGAATTGGGGCAAGCTAGATGCGCGCTGACGGGATCAGGGCCCAAACACTTCCTTGGCCAGCGCGCTCACGGCTTCTGTCACGGCCTGATCGCTCGTGAAGTGAGTCTTCCAGCCAAGCGCCTCGAGTTTCGAGGGGTCAATCCGCGATTGCGGCACGTCCCCCGGCCAGCCTCGCTCACCACCGGTGTAGCGGATGCGAGCGTTCGGATAGGGAGACTGGGCCACGCACAGCTCCGCGATGCGCCGCACGGAGGTGAAGTCGGGCGGTGCGATGTTGTACACGTTCAGGCGCTCCGCGGCGCGATCGAGACCGAAGAGGATGCCGTCGACGCAGTCCGTGACGAATACGTAGGGTTTGGCTTGCTTGCCGTCGCCCAGCACTTCCAGCTCGTCGGGCGTCGCCTTGAGCTTCTTCATGAAATCGAGGGCGGCACCGTGAGTGCCCCGCGGACCGACTACGTTGCCAAAGCGGTAGATCCAGGCCTGCAACCCGAAGCACTCGACGTAAGCGCTCACCAGCGCTTCACAGGCGAACTTGCTGGCGCCATACAGCGAAATCGGAAGCCTGCCGAGGTCTTGTTCGGCGCAGGACTCGGCGGTGTCGCCATACATGGTGCCGGACGAAGAGAACACGATCCGCTTCACCCCCGTCTGTCGCATGGCATCCAGCACGTTCCAGGTAGCGATGGTGCCCTGCTCCAGATCCAGTCGCGGGTTCTCGAGGCCCCATCGCGCTTCGGGATTCGCGGCCAGATGAAACACGACATCGTGCCCGGCGATCGCGGCGGTAACGGCCGGGAGATCCAGAAGCTCGCCCGTGACGAGCGTGACCGCGCCCGACGCCAGGTGATCTGCAATGAAATCACGCTTTCCGACCGAGAGATTGTCGAACACGGTCACCGGGCCGCGCTCCACGAGTCGATCGACCAGATGGCTGCCAATGAAACCGGCTCCGCCTGCGACGAAGAATCGCGTGCTCAATCGACGCTCTCCATTTCGAGCTGGACCCTACAGCGTCTTTCCATGGCCTGGAACATCTCGCGAGCCGAAGGTGAACGTTCGGGAGACCAGAATAGGAGGTCTCACGGGGCGCCGTGAGTGCGTTCCTCCGCTTCCTCATTGCTGAAAGCGATGATTCACTCGCGGCTGTCGCGGATCGCCTCCGCGTCGGTCGTACAGCGCCAACCGAATTCACCCGCGACTGTCGCGGATCGCGCACGATTCTACCCATCGTCCGCCCGAGCTGGCCGAGCGCCGCCGCGGGCTGTTCGCAGTGCTGAAAAACGCGGACCAGCGTCGAATTTTCGTGACAGGATCTTCGACGGTGGCGAGCTCGTTGGGACGACGGGCGCCAGACAGCCAGCTGTCACGAAGCGGGTCGCGCTTCCTGTGAATCCTGATTTCGTTCCATGTCTCTGAAAGCCGCTGTAGGCAGGGCGCGTCCTTTTCCGGCCTTCGTCGACGTGGAGTCGTCGCACCGTGTGGGTTCCGGAACCCTCACACCGAGAAGATGACTCCGCGTTCGAAGCTGGATCCGGTCGACCCGTTGACCCATTGGCACTCGATCGATGGCGCCGTGGGCGGTCCTCCGCTTCCTCATTGCTGAAGCGATGATTCACTCGCGGCTGTCGCGGATCGCCTCCGCGTCAGTCGTACAGCGCCAACCGAATTCACCCGCGACTGTCGCGGATCGCGCACGACTCCACCCATCGTCTGCCCGAGCTGACCGAGCGACGCCGCTGTTCGCAGTGCTGAAAAAAAGACGCGGATTAGCGTTGGACCGTCGATTTTTGTGGACAGGATTTTCGAGGGTGGCGAGCTCGTTGGGACCACGGGCGCCAGAAGCGTTCGTTCCTCGCACCTCGGCGGCGCGTGACGGGCGCCCGGGAAAGAAATGATTTTTGCGCCGGGTCGTTCGCCAGAAACGCGTCCTCGGGCGATTGTGGGACACAAAAATCCCCGTGGTAGGACGTTGGGAATGAAGAGTGCTGATTTCAGTTCGTTGGGGAAGCTCACCGATGGCGCGCTTCTCTCGGAGCTTCATCGGGTGACTCGGGCACACCGGGGATTGACCGCGGAGCTCGTCGCGCACCTCGCCGAGATGGAGGCGCGCAAGCTTCATCTTCGGGAGGCGTGCTCGTCCCTCTTTGCGTATTGCACCGAGCGGCTCGGATTCAGTGAGGATGAAGCGTGTCGGCGGATCGAAGCGGCACGCTTGGCTCGCCGGTTTCCGTGCATCTACGACAGGCTCGAGACGGGTCGAGTTTCGCTTTCGGTGCTCGGGCGTCTGAAGAGCGTTTTGACCGAGGAAAATGCACAGGAACTGCTCGACGCGGTGAGTGGGAAGAGCGTCCGCGAGGCGGAACGGGTGCTCGCGGCGCGATTTCCGAAGCCCGACGTGGCGGACAGCATTCGTAAGTTGCCCGATCGACCGGCGGTACCGACTCCGCACGCGCTGACAGTCGAAACGAACGGGCCGCCCGAGTTGACGCAGGCGCCCGTTCCGGCTGTTCCGGCTGCTCCGCCCGCGAAACACGAAGCTCCGCCACGCCCAGCAGATCGCGGTCGCGTCTCACCACTGTCTGCGGAGCGCGTGCTCGTGAAATTCACCGCGTCTCGAACGCTGGAAGAAAAACTCAGGCTCGCGCGGGATCTCATGAGTCACAAGAATCCCAGCGGCGACCTGGCGACCATCGTCGAAGCTGCGGTGGATCTCCTGATTGCCGAGCGGATGAAACAGAAGTTCGGACAGACCGAGCGCGCTCGCAAATCGCGGGCTGCCAAACCATCGCGGGTCACCAATGCGACCAAGCGCGAAGTGGCCCGGCGAGACGGACTCCGATGCGCGTTCGTCGATGCCCGAGGTCGGCGCTGCTCGGCGCGCGGGTTTCTGGAGCTCGATCACGAGCAGGCCAAGGCTCGGGGTGGGAGCTCCGGGGCGGAGAACGTTCGCGTCCTGTGTCGCGCCCACAATCAGGGCGAAGCAGAGCGGGTGTTCGGGCGGAGGTACGTGGAGCGTTGTCGGAAGAAGCGGGACTTCACCGTTCGCGATGGGGCACGAGCGACGTACGTTCGACGAAGACCGGAAGCGATGAGCTACGTCGCGGGTAGCAGGTTTGACGCAACATCGGTCAGGACTGCCGCAGGGTCATCCATACGGTTTCGAAGCCCCTCAAAGAAAGAATTCTGAACTTCCGGACTTCCACCCACTTGGGTATCTCGAAGCGAGTCCTTCGGCTGTCCCCCGTCGGGACTTCCAAGGGTCGTCTCGAAGCGGGTCGCGCTTCCTGTGAATCCTGATTTCGTTCCATGTCTCTGAAAGCCGCTCTGGCGTGGGTTCGTAACCGACGGCAATACCGGTCGAGTCAGCGATGGACTCGTCGAAACGCGAGTGACGGATAACCGCGGCTGACCTTTCCGATCTGCTGCCACTCCCCACTTCTTTGCTTCAGATCGCGGGCGATGCTGCTGCTCTCCCCCACGACGACCCACGCGGCCCGGATGCGGTCCGCACCGGCCAAGAATTCCGCGGTCGACGCGGGCGGAACGAAGAACAGCTGGTTCGTGTAGTGCTCGTTCCAAAGTTGCGCCACGAACACGAACACCACGTCCGCGGCGAAGGCGACCTTGGTACCGGCCACGAGCTCGTGATCGCGCGCCCGGGCGACTTCAGGCGTGATGGACCAGGGGCTGGGTGAGTAAACGTCTCGCTCCTCGGCCGTTCGCGCCGCGTACACCAGCGAGTCCTTGAGCTCCACACCCCAGCCGGGCTTGGCTCGATACAAGAACAACAGGTTGCTGGCGAGCACGACAGCGCTCACCGCATCCGAGAAGCGTGGACGACGCATCAACCACGCGGTGAGAAACATCAGGCCCGCGGCGAGGTGCACGTTGTAGCGCGGGTACCAGAGCTTGGGTGCACCGGCGGCGATCAACAACAGCACGAGGGACACCAGCGCCAGATTCCATACCGTGTCGCCGTCGGGTCGCGGCGGCGCTTTTCCGAGGCGATCCACGAGCCGACGCACGATCGCCACGAGCAGGACGGCCAACCCAACGAGCCCGAGGGGCACGACTACGAACGCGACGCCATCGCCGTAGGCCCACGCTCCGGTGTCCGCGTAGTCGCCTCCCGGTGGGTGGAACGCCGTGATGCTCGCGTAGGTCTGGGCCAGCGTGAACTCCCCTTGCTGTTTGATGATGGCGTCAATCGAAGCCAGGCCGTGAAAGTCGATGCCCAAGCTCTTCTTTTCGTAGCTCATGGGCCAGAGCGGGTTCTTGAAGAGCACCCAGTTGCGCACGTAGCAAACGCTGGCCATGGCCACCACGACCAGCGAACCGCCCACGAGCGTGCCCGAGAGCCTCGCCTTGCGAGACCAGTTGTGGCGCGTGGCGAGAACCGCGAGAGCGAGCCAGAGCACGGGAACGCTGGCCAGCGTCATGCTCTTTGCGCCGATCAAGAGTGCCAACGAAATCGAGCCGAGCCATGCGTCGCGGAGGCGCATCCCGGGTCGCGTGCAGAGATGGAGCGCCGCCAAGTAGAGCGCTGCCACGTGCACGTCGATGTATGTGCTCCGAAGTTGCATGCTGACCGCCGGGATGGTGGCGATGGCAGCGGACCAACCAAGGGCAGCGGCGTTTTCCTTGCACACGCGACGGGCCAAGCAAAACGTGCCGAGCATCAACGGGCAGAGCGCGAACGAGTTGACGACTTCCACCAGGTCGCGCCCGGAGAAGATGACGAACCACAGGTTGGTCATGTCACAATTGCGCGGAAACCCGTTGGCCTGTTGGATCATGCTGGCAGGGAACGGCACGTTCGTCGGCAACGCGATCGACGCGTAGCCATGATTTTGCATGGCGTAGCCGATCATCAGCTCGTGGTACCAGAGCCCGTCCCATGAATCCGATGGCAAGAGGTACGAGAGCCAGATCGTGTACGCGATGATCCCGCCGCAAGCGATCACGCCGATGAGCGCAAAGCTTCGAGCGTTCCACGTTTCGCGGACGGCCGAGAACGGGAGCAAGAGCGCCCCCCGAAGCGACTCTCGAGTTTGGGTGAGGTGCTCGCGCCATGGAACCCGGACGAAGGACACAGCGATGCACGCCGCGCATTCGACGAAGACCGAGACCGCCAGCCAGCCAGCCGTCAGTCGATGGACGAGGCCCAAGAAGTGGATGGGAACGAGCACCAGGAAGTTCCACAGCACCGTGCAGGCGAGCAGAAATTCCGCACGGGATCCCAAGCGCGCTCGTGTCGCGAGGAACGCGGCTGCGGCCAGCACGAGCAGGCTCGAAAGCACGAGCAAAAGCACCGTCGCATCCTAGTCCGGAACGTCAGGGTCGAAGGTAGAGCCAAACCACCGGCACGCCATCTTGCACGCCCACCGTCGCAGGTCGCACCGTGCCGTACGCGATCCACACCTCCTGCTCGACGCGCGCCATGTGCGCTTCGTCATGGTAGAGCGCCGCGGACGAGGTAGCGATGTCGAGGGAGCCTCGCAAGTCGCTGCGAATGCGACCGTCCCGCTGCATCATGTCCCAACTCTGGAGCGCGGTGTCGTGGACGTACACGACGGAATTGGGCGGCGCGTGCGCGTTCAGATACGGCGCGATGGCACCGGTCGTGTATCCCCAGAACGAGCGGTTCAGCCCGAGCGACGCCGCACCCGTCGCACCGCCGACGATCGGCGAATAGAAGCTGAGACCCCAGGGCGTGGATCGAGCCGTCATGATCGCCGGCCCGATCAACACGCACACGAGGATGGCGAACTTCTGCCACTCGAAGCGCCGCATGCGTTCCGGAAGCCACTCGCGAACGCGCTCTGATACCAAGACGAAGCCGCGCGCAGCGAACAAGCACAGAAACGGGTACGCCGTCAGCCAGTGTTTGGTCCCGCCAAAGATCGGTGTGTTCGTCGAGAGCCAGGGGGCGTAGCTGACGATGATGCCCAGCGCCCAGAGCAGATCCGTGGCGCGCACGAGAGCATCCGAAGGCGGCGCGCCGCGGGGAAGGACCCAGCGGTCGACAAAGCGTGGCGCCAGCATCGACGGCACACGCTCGACGAACCCGATCCCGAACAGAAGCAGGGTGATACCCGGCACCGTGGCCACGGTCATGACCCAGGCGTAGAGGCGCGGCATCGGCGGCTTCCAGTAGGTCTGACCGAGAAACTCCATGTTGTAGTACTCGTGCCCGACGTGAAACGCGAACCACTCGCTCAAGCGCTTCCCGGTGTCGAACCAGATCCACGGCCAGGTCAGGTAGAACACGACGGGGCTGATGGTCACGATGGCGAGAAACGCCATGGGGACCGAAACGCGTCCGCGGCGTAGCTCACGCCACAGACCCCGACCCTTCCACAGCACGAAATGCGCGAGAAGCACGCCCGGAAAGAGCCAAGCGTTGTGTTTCGTATCGAGCAGTAACCCGTACAAGACGCCCGTCGCGATGGGCCAGAACCAGCCGCCCTTCTCGATCGAACGCCAGTAGGCGTAGGTCGTGATCAACCACATGGCCGCCACCGGCATGTCGAAACAGTCGAGATGCGAGTGGTGGAACACGCGCGGCATCAGACCCAGCAAACACGCGGCCACGACACCCGCGCTGCGACCGAGGGTGCGAGCACCCCACAAGTAGGTGGTCGAAATCGCGAGCGAGCTCACCACCATGCCCGGAAAGCGGTAGGCAGTGCCCGCATCGGGCAGCCAATGAAGCTTCTCGTACAGGAAGTGGTGCGATAGCGCGAACAGCGACTTCATCAGTGCCGGGTGCTCGTGATTGGCGCTCCACGCCGAGTCCACGGCAGCGCGCGCGAGAGCGGCCTTCGGTGACTCTCCCAGGAGCACGAACCAGCGTTCGTAGCTGGCGGCTGCTCCGAAGTAGAAGCCCTCGTCTCGGGCGTAGCCGATGGTCTTCACGCTGGCGAGCAGCCACGCCACGTAGGCGAGCGCCAACGACACCGCGATCAACGGATCAACGAGACGGCTCTGGCGGATCTTCGTCATCGAGTGTCCGCGTAAAAGCAAAAGTGACGATCCTGGGCCGACGCGCTCGAAACCAGGAACTCGACATCAGCGGTCTTGCCCGCCGCATCCCCGACGGAAAATTCCCAGGGCGCCCAGCCGTTTTCGGAGTGATAGACGAAGCGGCCGATGGAGCGATCGTCGACCCGCACCTCGAGCTCCACGGGCGTGCCCAGTCCATCGCGAAACAGAAAGTACGAAAGGCCCGCGTAGCCGCGAATCGCACTGCCCAGCGTCACTTGCGAGAAATGAATGGTGAGCGGCGCAGAGCCCGAGGGATGCGCCCAGATGCAGCGGTGGGGTCGATACCGCTGGTCGTCGACGACGGTGTTTCCAACGAAGAAGAACTCGCCACCGCCACACTCGAAGCGCTGAGGCGGAAACGCGATGTGTCCGTGAAGTCCGCCGGTCTCCACGCGCGCGTTCGCGTTCCAGTTGCAAGGCTTGCCGTTGCCATCCGTCACGCGCACGCGACCGGGCGCCAGGCTCTCGACGAAGTCGAAGCGTACCGCTCGCGGATTCGGATTCTTGAGCCGACGGATGCGGAAGCGGCCAACATCGCGCCGCTCGCTTTCGCGCCAGCCACCGAGCTCCGGCGAGGTTTCACCCAGGATGCCGACCTCGAGAGCTTCGGTGTACGCGCTCACGTCGGGTCGAGCAACGTCGCGCAGGGGCATCAAACGATCGCCGAAGGCGTGACGCGCCAGGGGATCCGCCCAGTACGGAGCGGGCACGACCAGCTCCTGTCCCTGGCGCATCTCGGCGACTTTCGGCTCGACCTGTTCCCAGTCCGCGAGCGTTGGGGCGCGATGCGCTTGGTAGAGGTGGAGCGCTGCTTCGCCGAGCCCGAGAAGCGGTACGATGACGAACAGAGCCTTGGGCAGCTTCAAATTCGGCGCATCCTGGCACGCTGCCCCCGGATATTCCAGATCGAGACGACTTAGCCCTTCAACGCTTCGCGATGCGTTCGAGCGTTGGCCGAATCCGAGCATCGAGCTCGGGCATCGCCCGTAGCAGGTCGAGGGCTTGCGAAGCAGCGGTTCGTGCTCGGGCTCCGTCGGAGCACTCGGCGAGCCCGACGAGCGCACGCAAGCGTTCGCGGCTCGGTTCGTCCGCCAACATCGAGAGCGCAGCTTCGTACAGCTGGGCTGCCTGGTCGTCGTTGCCCAGGCTCTGCTCGGCGAGCGCCACGTCGTTCGACAGCGCTCCGGCAACCCCTTTGCCTCGAGCCCGCCAAGCGGAGAGGAGTCGTTCGGCTTCGCTTCGGGCTGCGTCGAGCTCTCCACGTTCTCGGAGTCGAGAGATGTGCATCGCCGCTCGCTTCGCCATGTCGAGGGAGAGCTCCCCTTCGCCACTCCGAGGCCGCAGGGAATTCGGCTCGACCGGGGACGCCCACCTGCGCCAGTCGGGTCGCCACGTCGACGGACGGGTCGAGCTCCGCAGCATGCCGGTAGAGCCCGATGGCCTTGTCGCGATCTCCCCGAGCCGCGGCTGCATCGCCGAGGGCGAGATCGAGCTCGCTCAGGCGGCGGTGAGTCGACCCGAGAGCCCGCGCGCGGATCTCCCGGGCGCGCTCGAGATCGCTTTCCGCGAGCGTGATCTTTCCCGCTTCGATTCGAGTCTGGGCGCGGCGGAGCAGAGTCGTTGCCACCGACCGGTCTCCGTCCCCGTAGACCTTGCGGCGGAGCTCGAGGGCGCTGTCGTGACGAGCCAGGGCTTCGGAGACGCGACCTCGCGCGCGATCGGCGACGGCGATCTTGTCGAGATACAGGCCGAGTCCCGGGTGCCCCTTGCCGAGCGCGGCCTCCGCCAAAGCAAACGCACGCCCAAACGCTGCCTGGGCGGCATCCGGCGTGCCGCTCTCGATCTCGACCGATCCGAGGTTCATCTCGAGGAGGGCCCGTTGATCGCCGCGGAGCTCGTCGCTGCTCGACAGCGCTCGAGCGAGGAGCCTCCGGGCCTGTCCGATCTCGCCGGAGTCGCGCCGGGCTTCGGCTTCGATGCCATCGATCTCGGCGGTGCCGGTGCCCGCGCGCGCAGCCGCCGCCCGCGCAAATGGAGTCCACTCGGCAACGTGCGCCGGATTTCCCCCAAACAGCTCGCCCTTCAAGAGCTTCATCCACACCTCGAGCTCGATGGACGCAGCATGGGCAGCGGCTGCTTCGCCAAGCGCGGCTTCGAGCCGGACGCGCGCTGACTCCGCTCTGCCGAGTCGCGCTTCCAGCGAGCCCAAAAGGAGCCAGAGCGCCGCCCGGAACGGAGGAAACTGGAGGTCGCTCGTGCTCTTCTCGATCGTCATCGCGATCTCGCGCGCGTCTCGATAGCGGCCGAGAACGTAGAGAGCCCACGCCCGATCCATGTCCCGCTCCGCCAGCTCGATCCGGGTGCGCTTCTCGGGTTCGTCCGGCAAGGCCAGCTCCGAAGCGTCGACCAAACTCTCGCAGCGTTCGGGCCGCGGCAGTGACGCGATCGCCTCGCTCCCGTTCTCCCTCGCCTCCGGATCGAGCGACCCGCCGAGCGCCGCGCCGAGGGCGTTCATGCGCTCGAAACGGCGGTCGAGGCAGCGCATGCGAAGCTCGAGCAAAGACTCGGTCTGTCCGCCCTGAACTCGAGTTGCTTCGCACACTCGGCGATGACTTCCTTCCCACGCGACGGTGAGCCCGACGAAATCGTCGGCGGCCTTCTTCGCCCACGGCGAATCGCCGAGGCTGTGGCGCAGGTTATCGACGCTCGCGGGAGGCCAGGCGGCAGCCAGCCGAGCCTTTCCGTCGCCGCACACGTCGGCGGGTTTTGTCGAGTACTGGCGGGTGATGGCAAACACCGCGATCGCCAGCACCACGACGCTGACGAGTACGCGCTGGCGCTTTTGCCGATCGCGACCCAGCTCGACCGTGAGGGCCTCCATCGAAGGAAACCGTGCCTTCGGATCACCGGCGAGGGCTCGCATCACCACTTGGTGGAGCCAGCGAGGGACATCGCTCCCATCCGGCGCGGGGGCATCGCCCGCTTTGCTTGCGGCTCGCTCGAGCTCGCGTCGAGTGGCGGCGGAGTGGGGACGCACGCCGTACAGCGCCTCGAACAACGTGACACCGAAGCTCCACTGATCGGAGGCCTCGTTCGCCGCTCCGCCGCCGAGCACTTCGGGAGCCATGTAGTTCGGTGTCCCAGAGCCTTCGAGCTCATCCCCATCGGTCGACGAGGTCGCGCTCGCCAAACCGAAGTCGACCAGTCGCGCGCGGTCAGGTCCGATGACGATGTTGTCGGGCTTGATGTCCCGGTGAATGATGCCCGCGCCGTGCGCAGCGACGAGCCCTTGGGCCACCTGGCGCATCACGATCAGGACTTCGCGCCACGATTTCTTTTCACCGATCCATCGGCGCAAGGACTCGCCCGGCCCGAGCTCCATCACGATCGAGATCACTCCGTCGGTTTCGGTCGCGTCGTAGATCGCGACGACGTTCGGGTGATTGAGCTTGCCGAGCACCCGCGCCTCGCGAAGCACGCGTTCGCTCGAATCACCACGACCGCGGACGAGCTTCACCGCGACTTTGCGATCGAGCCGCGGATCGTAGGCAGAAAAGACCGTGCCCATCCCGCCGCTGCCGAGAGCCTCCAGGATCACGAGCCGACCGAGCCGGGGCGCGTGCTCTCCTCCGAACAGCTGGGACTTGACCTTTGCTTGGAGCAGCTCGTCGATGAGGTCTCGGTCGGACATCGGTCGCTGCGCCGCGCTCTCTGCGGGGAGCCTAACACACGACGATTGGCAGCCCGATGCGGGCCTTTTCCGATACCGTCGACTCATGCGCGCCGACGTGGAGCTGCTCGAGAGCTGGCGCGCCGGCGATGCCAAGCGCCGGAGAAGAGCTCGTTCAGCGCCACTGGTCGAGCATCTCTCGCTTCTTCCGTTCGAAAGTCGGAGACGAGAGCGCCGATCTGATCTCTCAGACCTTCCTCGCCTGCGTGGAAGGACGCGATCGCATCGAGGGCGACAACGTGAAGGCCTACTTCTTTGCCGTCGCGCGACGACGCCTCGCCGATCACTTTCGCAAGAGCCAGCGGCTGGTTCTCGTCGATCTCTCCGCGTGCTCGCTCACCGACATGAGAACGGGGCCGGCAACGCATCAAGCACGTCGCGAAGAGAGCGAGCTCCTCCAGCGAGCCCTCTCCCTTATCCCGCTGGACGATCAGATCGCCCTCGAGCTCATGTATTTCGAGGACCTTCCCACTGCGAGCATCGCCGTCGTGCTCGAGATCGGGGAGAACACCGTGCGCAGCCGGTTGGCGCGTGCGCGAGACAAGCTCCGGAAGGTGCTCGCCGAGCTCGCCCCCGAAGAGGAAGCGGCCCTGGCGGAGTCTCAGCTGGTCGAAAAGAGCTGAGTGAAAGCAAAGGGTTAGCGGAAATCGTCCGCGCTTCGGGATCATTTCCCGGCTGGGGGCGACTTCTCCGGGGCCATGAAACTGAAAAGCTCCCTTATCGTCCTGTCCGCGCTCGCCGCGCTCGCCTGCACGGTCGATGCAAACACCAGCGACGGATCTGGTGGATCGTCCACCGTCATCCCAGACGGCGGCGGCGGGGGCAAGGCCGACGGTTTTGGTGGAGGGGCTCCTGGCGGAACGGGCGGCGTCGCGGGAGCGAGCGGCGCCGCTGGTGAAGTCGGCCTCGGGGGTTCGGCCGGAAGCGCGGACGCGGGAACCGATGCGGCCATCACTCCGGCTTGCTCGGAGCTCGATCCCCGCACCGTACCCGCCGAGGTCGCCGTGCTCCCCGACGCGGGCGAAACACCATTCGTCAGCGTGCTCGCTACCGCGACCTCCTCCATCGACGTGATGGTCTACCAGATGGGTTATGGCGGAGTGCTCGACACCATCACTCAAAAGGCGACGGACGGCGTGAAGGTTCGCGTGATCCTCGACGTGTCGCAAAAGAGCGTGAACCAGAAGTACTACGACACCCTCACCACCGCAGGTGCACAGGTCGAATGGAGTGATTCGGGCTTCACGTACATGCACGCAAAGCTCATCCTCGTCGACGGCTCGACCGCCGTGATCTCCACCGGGAATTACCTGAAGAGCTTCATGCTCAAAGAGCGCAACTTCGTCGTCACCGATCGGGATCCCTGGGATATGGAGAATCTCACGAGCTTGTTCGAAGCGGACTGGAACCGGCTCTCCCCGAGCCTCGACTGCACGCGCCTCCTGGTCTCGCCCATCAACGCCAAGGAACGGATCCTGATCCCTCATCAACGGGGCCACTTCCTCGTTGGTCATCGAATCGATGCAATTCGCCGATACTTCCGTCCGCAACGCTGTCGCCGCACGAAAGGCTGCTGGAGTCGACGTGCGAGTCTTGCTCGCGTCTCCGAGCTGGATCGATTCGAACCAGTCCGCGGCCACGTTCCTCGCCTCGAAGGACATTGAGGCGCGCTGGCTCGGCGCACCCAGCGTCCACGTCAAGGCCATCGTCGCCGACGGCGTCCGCGCCTACGCCGGTTCGGAGAACCTGTCGTACACGTCCCTCAACAAGAACCGTGAAGTCGGCGCGATCCTCACCGAGTCCCCCGCGGTGGCGACGATTCTCTCCACCTTCGAGAAAGACTGGGCGAGCGCGACCGCGTTCTGACCTCAACCGCCGGAAAGGCACCCGGCGGACATCGCCCAGACCCCCGAGGTGCTGGTGGCTAGCCAGAGCTTGCCGTCGTGGACATCCATGTCCTGAACCGGACCGACGCTGGGTGTCGAGTCGATCTGGATCCGCGTCCATTTCGCATCGGTCCGCGTGGTCCACAGCTCCGCTTCAGTCTTTGATTTCCGCGAGACCACGAGACTCCCGGCCAAGGTCACGAGACGCGTGATGGCTTCCTCACCGGGGGGGCTCTGGATCGATGAAAACGATGCGCCTTGGTCGGCCGAGCGGAGGAGCGTTCCCGCCCGGGTGAGGGCCACGATCCCCCGCGCGTCTTCCACCACCGTGACGAACGCTTCGTCACCGACGAGCGTCCACGTCTTTCCCCGGTCGGTCGAGCGGTACGTTTCTTCCGCCAGAGTGTCGAAGTCGTCCTGGACGGATGCGAACAGGACGCCGCCGGCTTCATTCACCTCGGTGACCAGCCAATACAGGCGGCACGTCGACACGTCCGTGTAGGGCAAACCGTCCCAGGACGGCTCGAGGGTTCCGGACACGGTATCGAATCTGGAAAGCCCAGCACGATCCGCCGCGTTGCACGCAAAGCTCCACGACTCGAACGTGATCGCGAAGAGATCCTGGGAAGTTCCGAAGATCCCTCGCAGGCTTTCCCCGGCGAGATCGAGGTTCGTCGTCCACTTGGGCACGCTGGCGCCGCTTGCGTAGAACGAACAGTAGAGCTCGCTCTCGTCGCAGATGTGGACACCGTTTGCGTGAAACGAGAGCCGGGGAACGCTTTCGCCCCACGGGGCGGCCGACCATGCGTCGTCGGTTCCGAAGCGCCAGTTGTAGGATTCCTGTGCGTACACCCCGCCCTCCTGGGCGTGCACTTCGGTCACGTCCTCGGTCGCGGCCACGACCTCGCTCCACGAATCGCCGTTGTTCTGGCTCACCAGGAGTCCGGGCCCGAGCCACACGACTTCCTTCGCGTTCATCGCGAGCTGCGGAGCTTGGAGATAGCTGGTTGTGTGTTCCTGCTCCAGCGACCACGTCACGCCGTCCTTGGAGGAAAAGAGCTTCCCAAACGCATCCGCCGCGACGAATCGATCACCGAGATCGACGAAGGTGAGCCCGCCGTTTTCTAGCTCCAGCGTCTTCGACCATGCACCGTCCACCGTGGCGAAGATCCCACCGCCGTTGGCAGTGATCTTCGTCGCGCCGCGGGTGACGAAACCGGTGTATCCCCACTCGCCGAGGCCCTCGACGCGCTGCCATTGCGTAGCGCCGAGCGGCAACTCGACAACTCCACCGTTGTAGATGTCGCTTGCGACGATGGCACCGGCATCCAGGCCAATCACGTGGACTACCAGGTGATCGCCGGGCGTATTCGGGGGAGCGTCGGCGTGGACGAGGGTCCAGGTCGCGTCTCCGGGCTCGTAGCTCGCGGTCGCGCCCGCATAGTCGGTGGCGATCAGGCGCTCGGGGCTCGCGAAGAGCGTCAGTGCCCCAGTGACCTCGCTCGGGAAGCCATCGGCTACATCGCTCCACGATGCACCATCGTCGTCGCTCTCGAGGACACGGTTCGCTTTGCAGAAACCGTTGCCAGAGCAACTCGACTGCACGGTCGCCAGCAGCGTGTCGTCCAGCACCGCCAACGACGATGGCCCGCGCTCTTCCGGGAATCCCGTCACCGGTTCGAGGAGTCCGGCGCTCGACCGGCGGAACAGCGCACGATTTTTCGCCAGGAACAGCGACTGGGACGTCAACGCAACGTCCTGGCCCTGAGTGGGCCCCATTGCCGTGAGCTGGTTCGAAGTGCACGTCGCCTGGAGGTTGGGTGTCGGCTTGTGCGTTGGTACGGGAGTCGGGTCGGGACGCTCTGCCCGCTCGGGTCCAGCGGTCGAGCAACCCGCCATCGCGGCACAGAAAGCGAAGATCGAAGTACGAGTGAGTCGATTCATGCTGTTCAGGCTAGCCAGCCCCCTGCTTAAAACCGCTTAAATGTCGTCTCCACGAAGATCCCGCGAATCGCGCTTCACTCGCCGAATTTCCAGCTCTGGACGAAGCCGGTACCCCTGGCGAGACCGCTCGAGCAAGGTGCCGAGCCCCTTGGCGCGTAGCATCGAAACGGTAGTGTGCAATCGGATCCGCGCAGCACGCGCTGCGATGCGCTCCCCCGGCCACACCTCGCGAATCAGCTCGTCGTCGCCGAGGAAGCGCTCGGGGGCCACGAAGTGGGCATCCACCAGCGAGCGAAGCAGCCGCTGCAAGGGCAAGCGCCTCGAGAGATCGATCACCCTCGGAGCTCCGCTCACGCGACACAGCGAGGCTTGCTCGTCGAGGATGAGAGTGCTCGCGGCCTGCCGACTCTCGAGCGCTTGGCAGACTCGATCGACGAGCAGGCCCTCGATGGATCGCTCACTCCGCTTCGCTTTGCCCTTGGCGGGCGTATCGAGCGCGCCGACGCGTTCGATGATCGCCGCGAATCGCGCGTCGCCGCGGGCGAGCGAGCGTGCATGGGCGAGGCGCTGGAGCGCACCTCGGCTCCCCGAGCCGAGATCGACGAGCGCGAGCGCCGCATGGATCAGCGGCTCGTAGTCTGGGCAAGTGACAGCGAGCTCGGAGATCGCCTGCTCGAGCACGACGCGAGAGCGATCCCACTGTCCCGTTTGCATGAACAACGTCGCGCACGCGAAGCGACAAACGCCGAGCGCGCGGCGGATCCCCAGTGACTCGAGCTCCGACAAGCTGAGCTCGTACATCTCCCGAGCCATTTCCGTCTGGCCGGACAGCTGGGCTTGAATGGCAAGATACGAGCGCCCGATCACCGCCCAGTGATCGTTGCCCGTGCGCTCTGCGAGACCGATGCCCTGGGAGAGCCAGGTAAATGCGGCGGGTAGCTCATCGACGGTGAGGCTCGTGATGCCGAGGCTCGTCAGCGCCGAGACCTGGATCGGGAGCGCCTCGTATTCCCGGGCCGTCCGCAGCGCTTCCTGGAGAAGCTTCCGCGCCTCGTCGACCTCGCCTTGATTGAACACCACGGAAGCCAGCACGCACTGGACGCGAGCTCGCATCACCGGATCGCGAGAAGCCTTGGCATCCGCCAGTGCCGGGAGCAGCTGTCGTTTTGCATCGTCCCAGCGGGAACGCGCGGCCAAGGCGTTGCCGAGCCCTGTTCGCGCCACGCACAGGACGGATCGGTTCTGCTTGCCTTTGGCTAGCGCGAGTAGATCCGAGAAGACTCGCTCGCTCTCTTCGATGCGCCCAGCGAATCGACAAGCGTCGGCGTACTCGGCCGCTTGTGTCGCGCTGAGCTCCCACGGCGTCGGTCGCCGGACCTTCAGAAGACGCTCAGCCGTCTCCGCGTACTTCTTGACCCGGCGAGGCTTCGTCGATCGTGGGGTCTTGGCTTTGGCGCGACGCGAGGACTTCACGTCATCTGTTGGGACTTTCGCGGTCCCGCGGTGAGCTTGTCAAGGCTTCACGCTGTCCCCGACCGTCACGTTTCCCCCAAAAACCGAGCCTTGTGCGCGGCACGCGACTTGCCGGTCCATCGCGGCGCTCTCCCGCGTTACTCTCGTTTCGATCGCCCTCAAACCCGAGGAGAGACATGTCCAAGCTCCATTTCGTCGAAGTCTCGCTCTTGCTCCTCTGCCTGGTGGGCTGCTCGGATAACTCTGCTGGGACAGGTGGCGGCGGCACGGGCGGTGCCGGTGTCGGCGGCGGCACGGGCGGTGGCGGCACGGGTGGCGGCGGCACGGGCGGCGGCGGCACTGGCGGCGTGGGCGGCGGCGCTGCAGGAAGCGGCGGCTCAGCCGGAAGCGCGAACCCCGACGGGCCACCTCTTTCCTGGGATGATCCGCGCTTTGCCAATGTCACCGAGGTGGGGCCTCAAACCGTTGCCGATGGTGGCTCCCTCGTCGACAAGAGCATCGTGGAATTCAGCGGTGACGCATCGATCGTCTGTTCGGGAGGCTGCACCCTGACCCGAGTTCGTGTGGATTCGCGCGAGTCGCTGCGCATCATCCAGAACACCATAACGCTCGAGGACTCGTACCTCGAAGCGACCGGCACCGGTGCTGACCACGCTGACGGGATCCAGGCCTATTCGCCGAACAGCAACGGGTCGCTGATCCTTCGCCGCACTACGATCGTTGCGCACGACACCGCTGCGACCGCGGGGATCTTCATCGCCGACGCGTGGCGCCCGGATCTCATCGATCTCGAGGATGTGGTGATTTGGGGAGGACCCTACGGAGTGCGCTTTCATGCCGACGGGTACGACAACGCCCACTTGAAGATGAAGAACGTTTGCTTCGTCGGCCCGTTCGGCTTTGGGAAAATGCTCATCGATGGCGGCGTTGGCGGAAACACCACCACGGGGTGGTTCATCGACGAGTGGACGAACGTGAACGATTGCACGATCGAGAACGGCAAGCTCGTAATCGGAAATCCGATTGCTGCACCGAATTGAGAACACAGATGACGCTCTTTCTACGCTCGGTCTTGTGCGTCGCGGTGCTGGGACTCGTAGGCTGCGGCGATGACTCCGCCAGCGGGACAGGGGGCAGTGGTGGCGCGGGCGCCAGCGGTGGCGCGGGCACCGGTGGCACCGGCGGAAGTGTCGGGGGCAGTGGTGGCGGTGGCAGCGGAGGCACGGCCGGAGTGGGCACGGGCGGAAGCGGGGGCGGCGGCGCGGAGCCGAGCTGCAGCGACGGAGTCGACAACGACAACGACGGCAAGATCGACTACCCGCTCGATCTCGAATGCAACACGCCGATGGATTCGACCGAGGACGTGGATGGCGACGGGTTCCCGACCGAAGCAACCACGGGATGGGAGCCGACGGGCGTCACCCTGAGCGCCTACACCGGGCCAAGCACGATCTCGACTGATGGAACCACGATCGACTCGATGGACATCACGACCTGCATCACGGTGACGGCCGCGAACGTCACGATCAAGCGCAGCCGCGTCCGCTGCGATGACGGCAACGGAACCTGGGTCATCAACCACAAGTCCGGTGAAAAC
The DNA here is from genome assembly GCA_963781505.1 of uncultured delta proteobacterium. Lineage (GTDB taxonomy): Bacteria > Myxococcota_A > Polyangia > Polyangiales > Polyangiaceae > JADJKB01. The sequence continues at coordinate 275,225 of CAWAHB010000026.1, forward strand.
CTCTTGATCGAGGACACCGAGGTCGGCTCGATCACCCCGCCGGTCGACCCCACCTGGTGCCCGACTTGCACGACCCGAGCAATCAACCAGGCGACGTCCGCGTCCATGACGGTCCGACGCGCGCTCGTCCACCATACGGAGGCCGGAATCGCAGCCGATGGAGGAAACGTCCTGGTCGAATACAGCTTCGTCGGGGGCAACGCCAACCGCGCGGAGAACCCCACCGCGAACGATCAACACACGACTGCGTTCAAGAGCAACGGCGGAACCAACAACGTGACGGGCAGATTCAACACGCTCCGCTGCGAACCGGGAACCAACTGTTCCTCGAGCATCTCTTGGTACGAGGATTTCGGCGTCAACGACGGGCTGCTCGTGGAGGGCAATCTGATCGCCGCCGACGCCGGTTACTGCATGTATGGCTGGCAACCGGTCAGCTCGAACTTCGAGATCATCCACAATCGTTTCTCCACCGAGTTCAATCCGGATTGCGGCTCGTTCGGCTATGCCGTGAACAACCAGAGCCCGCCCGGCGGCATCAGCGCGTGGTGGGACAATCGCTGGTACGACAAGAGCTCTTCCGGGAACAAGAACCAGGGACTCGTCGACACCAACTACACGTCGGCAGCCTGCAACGATGGGATCGACAACGACGGAGATGGCGTCATCGACCTGCAAGACTCCGATTGCACCAGTGCGACCGATGACACGGAGGGGTGATATCGTCGCTCTCGATGAGTCGCCTTCGATCGGCGAGCTTCGCGCTCCTCGGACTCGTTTCGATCGGGTGTACGCGTCTGTGCTCGGACGCCACGCCGGCACGAAAGGTCTTGCCCGCCGAGCTCGCTGATCACGAATCCCTGGCGCTCTTCGCCAATTGGCAGGAGCTCCCACTGTTCCGGCAGGGACGCCGAGAAAAGCAGTCGACCGCCGATCGTGAAACGGGGGCGCGACCCGAGATCCCGCTCTGGGATCATGGCAATCGGGACATGAACAACTTCGTGTGCCGAAGCGCCGACGCGGATGCGCCCGCGAGCCGGGTTCCGTTCATTTACGATCAGCCGGAGTGCACCGAGCCCTATGTGCACGGCGTCATCCTGGGGCGGTTCGACGGCCCCGGACGCTTGGCGAGACTCTGGCTCACGGCAGCATCGTTTCGCGATCGGCCCCCAGATCGTGAAGTGCTGCGGATCTGGATCGACGACGCAGCGACCCCGATCGTGGACGTGCCGCTCCGCGAAGCGATGGATGGCAGCGCCGGGGAGATGTTCGCTCCGCCCTTCGGGAACGGAAGCACGCGTCGCATGGCCTGGTACTACCCCCTCGTCTTCTCGAAGAAGCTCGTGGTCGCAATCGATGGGTTGGGGGACGACGATCTCTACTTCCACCAGGTCGACGTCGTTGTCGATTCGTCGAAAGCGAGACCTATACCCAGCTCGCGGTTGCCCGAGCGCAGCGCAGCGCTCCAAACCTTGCGCTCGCCGCCGGCTGCCCCGGGCTCGAAGCAGTCGCGACACTGGACCCTCGCGAAGGGAGAGACCGCTCGGGTCTTCGAGCACTCGGGTCCTGGCACGATCGTCAAGACGTCGCTTCGCGTAGCAGAGCCCGGGTGGGCCGCCCTCAGCGACGTTTTTCTCGAAGCACACTGGGACGACTCCGAGACGCCGGCGATTCAGCTTCCGATTCTCGCCCTCTTCGCCGCGTTCGACGCCGCCCCGGAGCCGTCGAGCTCGCTTCTCGGATCCCGTCGAGTGGACGGGGCGGTCGAGCTCTGGCTGGCGTTGCCCATGCCGTTCCGAAAGCACGCAGTGTGGACGCTGGAAAATCGTGGCGAAGCTCCCGCCGACCTAGACCTCACGCTCGTCGTGACCTCGACAGTTCCCTCGCGCTCGTGGGGACATCTGGAAGTGCAGCGCTTCGAAACCAACAGCGCGGGGCCGAGCGCCCACCCGATCGCGAAGCAAACAGGGCGGGGCCGGCTCGTGGGCGCGTGCCTGTCGATGCACGGTCACGGTGGAGTGGAGGGAGATCACCGCGGTCATCCCATGAGCTTCCTCGAAGGGGACGAGAAGCTCGTCGTCGACTCCGGCAAGGTGCTCTCCGGTACGGGCACGGAGGACTACTTCAACAGCTCGTTCTTCTTCGACGACGGACCTGCGGCGACGCCCTTCGCGCAGGTGTGGGCGATTCGCTCGAGCCCGGCCGGAGGCCAGGTCAGCGCGTGTCGCTGGCACGTGCTCAGCGACGCGATTGATTTCGATTCGGCCCTCGAGCTCACTCTGGAGGTGGGCCCGGGGCTGCCCGAGACGCTGGATCGATATCGATCGGTGGCGTTCCTGTATCGATAGCCCAGCGAATTCGAGCTGTTAGTCGATATGACCGGGAATCCGTGGCAGCACCCAGGAGCCCATGACGCATTCATCGACGCACTGCGAAATTGCAACTCTGAAAGTTTCGTGCCGCTCACCGCTCATAACCCATGGAACTTTCAAGTGTGTGTCCTGGCATGGACCCTGCTCTATCCCAAACGACTGCACACGGCGCGCTAGCGCAATCCCCCCCTCCGCTGGCGATGCCGTGTCCTCTACTCCACGGCAGGCTCAAGACGTTCCCCCCCCGTCCGAGCTTGCCGTGGTTCTTTTGTCCGCTGAGCGACGGGCCGAACGCTCTCGCTAGCGGTTCGGACGACCCCCCGCTACACCATTCGTAGGATGTCGTACGCAAAGGGGTATTTCAAAGAAGCAATCCAGATCCTGGAGCAGATCGACGTGGCGCCGGTGGACGCGCTCATCGACGCCTTGGTGGAGCTCCGGGCTCGGGGCGGACGACTCTTCGTTCTGGGCGTTGGCGGGAGTGCCGGCAATGCGTCCCATGCCGTGAATGACTTCCGAAAGATCTGCGGCATCGAGGCGTATGCACCAACCGACAACGTCTCCGAGCTCACGGCGCGGGTGAACGACGACGGGTGGGAAACCACGTTCAGCGCCTGGCTCGAGGTCAGCCGCCTCTGCAAAAACGACATGCTGCTCGTGTTTTCAGTGGGCGGGGGCAACCTGGAGAAGAACGTCAGCCCGAATCTCGTGCGGGCGCTCGAGCTCGCCAAGCGAGTGGACGCTACGGTTGGCGGCATCGTCGGGCGCGACGGCGGATACACCGCACAGGTGGCGGACGCTTGCGTCGTTGTCCCGACGGTCAACCCCGCAGCGGTCACTCCTCACACCGAAGCGTTCCAGGCGGTGGTCTGGCATTTGATCGTCTCGCATCCCAAGCTGCAAAAGAGCGCGATGAAGTGGGAGAGCGTCCGCTGAGCACAGGTGTCCGGGTGAGGCCCGCGTGCAAGCGGTAATTCTCGTCGGGGGTCTCGCGACCCGCATGCGCCCGCGCACGCTCACGATACCCAAAGCGCTGCTCGACGTAGCGGGACGCCCATTCGTCGATTGGCAGCTCGAAGCCATCGCCCGGTCCGGCTACGAGCGCGTGCTGTTTTGCATCGGACATCTCGGCGAGCAGATCCGAGACCACGTGGGCGACGGATTCTCGTTTCAGCCTGTCCATAGAGTTTTCCGAGGACGGCCCGCGGCTCCTGGGAACGGCGGGGGCGCTCCGAAGAGCGCTCGACCTCTTGTCCCCGAGCTTCCTCGTGACCTACGGCGACAGCTATCTGTCGTTCGACTACTCGCTTCCCCTCCGCGACCTGGACGCGCATCCGGAAGCTCTCGGAACGATGAGCGTGTTCCAAAACGAAGGACGCTGGGATACCAGCAACACGCGGGTCATGGGCGACCTCGTCACGAGCTACGACAAGCAAGACACAGCGGCCGAGTACATCGACTACGGCGCCATCGCTCTGCGTCGTGAGGTGATCGCCGAGCTCGAACCAGACGTTGTGGTCGGGCTCGATTCGATTCAGGGCGCGCTCGCTCTTGGCGGTCGGCTGCGGGCGCTTTCCGCACCGGAACGCTTTTACGAGATCGGATCGGAAGAAGGACTCCGCGCACTCGAGGCCCGGCTCGGATCCAGCTGAGTTTCGGCGGGCTTGCCTTGGCACCCCGCCCGTGAAAGGTTCCGCCCGTCGTGATCATTTCACGCGCACCCGTTCGGTTCTCACTCGGCGGAGGGGGCACCGATCTGCCGAGCTATTATTCGCGTTTCGGCGGGTTCGTCGTGAGTGCGGCCATCGACAGCTACATCTACATCACGGCGAACAAGCGCTTCTACGACGACATTCGCCTCGCGTACTCCGAGACGGAGATCGTGCCGAACGTCGAGTCGATCCAACACCGGATCTTCCGCGAAGCGCTGCGCATGACGGACATCACCCGCTCCATCGAGCTCACGAGCGTCGGCGACGTGCCCGCCAACAGCGGGCTCGGCTCGTCCTCGAGCTTCACGGTCGCACTCTTGAACGCGCTCCACACGTACAAACGCGAGTTCGTCTCGACGCGCCAGTTGGCCGAAGAAGCCTGCGAGCTCGAGATGATTCGACTGGGCGAGCCGGTCGGCAAGCAGGACCAGTACATCGCCGCCTTTGGCAACGTCACGGCGATCAGCGTGGACACGAGTGGCGAGGTGTCCGTCGAGCCGGTCCCCGTGCGCAACGAGGTTCTGGACGAGCTCCAGAACAACCTCGTCATCATGTATTCCGGCATCGAACGCGCCGCGAGCAGCGTGCTCAAAGAGCAGGGCACGCGGGTGCAAAAGAGCGACGAGAAGACCATCGAGGGCATGCATCGCATCAAGGCCCTCGGCCGAGAAGTGTACGACTTGCTCGTCTCCGGAGACATCGACCGCTACGGCGAGCTCTTGCACGAGCACTGGACCCACAAACGCAAGCTCGCGAGCAAGATGACGGACGAGCGCATCGACGAGCACTACGACGCAGCGCGAGCAGCGGGAGCCATCGGAGGAAAGCTGATGGGTGCCGGCGGCGGCGGCTTTTTCATGTTCTACACCCGCCCGTCGGACAAGCGACGCGTGTACGAGGCGATGGTCGCGCGGGGGCTCCGGCCGTTGCGTTTCCGTTTCGATCTCGACGGCGCCCGCATTGTCGCCAACATGCACCGCAGTTGAACCCGAAGCGGGCATTGAAAAAGCGTCATCTGGCGCTCCGCCGGAGGGGATGATATCGCCGAGATGATGCTGCGCCCGGTCAGCCTGCTATCGATCGTCCTCCTCGTCGCCGGTTGCGCCACGCAGTACAAACCGCGACCCGGCCCTCGGGTTTCGATCACGATGTCCGGTGGCTCGCCGGTCTACGTACGAGACGGCCAGGAGTTCCCGGCGGGCTTTGCAGGTGGCGGCTTGGTCGAGGCGGTCGGCGACGATGCCGAGGCGCGCGAAGCAGCAGAAACCTACCAGAGCCGCACGGTGACCGGCATTGTTCTCGTGGGAGTGGGCGCGCTCTGCGCGATTGGCGGTCTCATCCTGCTCGCGCCCGAAGTCGGCAAGAGCTCCAGTGATCGCTCGACGAGTCGGACAAGCGTCGCCGCGGGCGCGCTCGCCTGCGCGATCACCGGCATGATCGCCGGAAGCATCCTGGCGGCTTCCGGCCAGACGTATCACTGGGACGCGATCAACATTTACAACGACCACGCCGAGGAGCGCTTACTGCGCCGCTACGCGGTTCCCACGCCCGGCTATCCACCCGGCGTCGTCCCGCCCGGTGTCACGCCTGCGCCAGGAGTCTTGATGCCGGCGCCGCCCGCACCGCCGACCGCAACCGTGCCATCCGCGTCACCCGCACCCGCACCTCCCGCGCCGAACGAATGAGCCGACTCAGCTCGCTGCGAACCCGCGCAGGCGAGCGAACAGCGTGGCCGCATCCGCTGCGGACAAAAGTGCCTTTCGTACTCGATCGTCTTCCAGGAGCCGCGACAGCTTGGCGAGCCACGGCAAGTGAAGCTCCTCGTAGCGAAGACCCATCACGAACACGAGTCGGACTGGTTTGCCGTCGGGTGCAGTGAAGTCGACCCCGGGCTGAGCCCGTCCGAGCAAGATGAACGGACGGGTGATCTGATCTGGATGGCGACGCAACGTGTGTGGAAACGCAACACCGTGGCCCACTGCGCTCGGCAAGACGTTCTCTCGCTCCAGGAGGGCACCCAGAAACCAGGTCCGGTCACGCACGAGCCCGAGCTCACCAGCGAGGCGAGCCAACTCCCCGAGCGCGAAGGGCATCGATGGTGCGCCCAGCTCCGCGATGATGTGGCGCTCATTGAAGCACTCGTCGAACCCAAAGGACTCGAGAGTTGGCGAGAGCGCGGTGCCGGCGTCGCGAACGCCGAGTATGCGATCGTCGAGCCACGCGTCGATGAGCGCCCGCTTGAAGCGCCACTGGTTGCCGAGGCGTACCCCTGGGATCGCTCCCTCGCTCACGAGCTTGAGGACCGTGCGTTGATTGAGCTTCAGGTAGCCGGCGAGCTCCCGGACCGTGAGCAAGCCCTCGTCCTTGACCGTGTCCGCGCTGAGTGACATTGTTTTACTTCAATTTACCTAAAACTACCTCAATTGCGCCTAAATGCAATCGCCTGAGCCTCGGAAAGAGCGCCTGCGATCCGTGCTCTCCCGCGCCGCGCGCCTGCTGCCGGCACAGGGCCCCATCGGTCGCTTCGTGCATCACAACACGCTCCACGCGTTCGAAGCACTGCCCTTCGAGGACGCGGTCCTCGCAGCAGCGCGGCTGCATGGGGCGGAACCGTTTCTGTCCGAGAAAGCGTTTCGTCGCGAGCTCGGCGTCGGTCGCATCACTCACACCGATCTCCGGGCAGAGTTGTTGCGGGATCTCGGTTCCTCCGCCGAGGGCGTCATCGCGCTCGGGCTCACTCGTCTCGAGCTTCGACAGTTGGCTCTGCTCGCCGTGGAGGAGGAAGACGATCCCCATGCGCTCGCCTGGAGGATCGCCGAGCTCCCGGCCGGAGAAGCGAAGCTCTGGTCCGCTTGTGTGCAAGCAACCCGCTCGGTGGACTTGCCCGACCCTCCGTCGCGTCGATTGCCTTCCATGCGTCTGCGTGACCTGCTGGTGAGCGCGGGACTCGGCGATCCCGACGATCTCGTGAGTCCGTTTCTCGAGCGGCTCGTCGCTGCATTCGTCGATCAAGGAATCGCCTATTGGCGACTGCCCGGCATCGAGCGCGGCCTCTATCTCGCAGCGCGGGATCTCCTTCGCCAACGCTTCGACAAACCAGACCCTTGGCGGAAAGGCCTCGGAGAGAGCTTTCCTCCTGGTGACGACTCGACCGACGTGATCCTCGCGTGTCTCGATCAGAAGGGGGCCCGAGAGGCTGAATGGGAGGAGCTCCTGGCGGCATCCCTTCTGGCGCTGCCCGGCTGGGCGGGGATGATCCATCAGCTCGAGCTCCGACCCGACCGAGCACCGGTTCATGCGCCTCCCGCCCGACTGATGGACTTTCTCGCGCTCCGATTGGTGCTCGACGCCCATGCCGCGGGATTCGTCGCGGCCCAGGCGGGGCGCGGCGCCCAGTCCTTGGCCGAGCTTCGCAAGACGCTCGCCGGAAGCGTAGCCGGAGAGCAGCACAGCGTTGCGGCCGTCGACAGAGCCGCCTTCAACCTGTTTCAGATCGCGAAGGCTGCGGGGATCGAGCCGAGCGTCATCGACGAGCTCGGGCCCGAGCACGCTCTGGCCATCGCCAAGGAGCTCGACGCGTTCGACGACCTGCGACGTTGACGCCTGTGGCACCTCGCGTACGAGCGACGACACCTGGTCGTGATATTGGACGCGCTCGCGGAGCGCTTTGCAGAAGACGACTCCGAGGAGTCGATTCCGACCGCGAGCGTGGTGCTGTGCATCGACGAGCGTATGGAGTCGCTCCGGCGGCACATCGAGGAGCTCCGTCCTGACGTCCAAACATATGGGACGGCCGGGTTCTTCGGCATCGCCATGTACTACAAGGGTCTGGATGATGCGGTCCCCGCGCCTCTCTGCCCCATCACCATCGTGCCGGACCACGAGGTACACGAGCTGCCCGCGGCGGGTCAGTCGGTCTTCTTTCGGCGGCGGAGCGCCCAGCGTAAACTGAGAGGACAGTTCGCCCACGGTGCTTCGGTCGGTTCGCGGACCTTCGTACGGGGAACGATTTGGGCATCGGCGATCGGCCTCTGGTCCGCGATCCCCCTCGTCGCGCGAGTGCTCGTGCCTCGCATGTCGGCTCGCGTTGGAAAGGCGATTGGCGACGCCGCCCTGTCCCAGGTCGACACGCGGCTCGCCCTCGAAGGAGGCGAACCGCACCCATCCACCGGGCGCCGACATGGCTTTCAGGTCGACGAGATGGCGGACATCGTAGCTCGCGTTCTGGAGGAGATGGGTCTCGTCGGTCGCCTCCCACGTCTGGTCCTGATCGTCGGCCACGGTTCGGCAAGCCTCAACAATCCCCACGAGTCCGCTCACGACTGCGGCGCGTGTGGCGGGGGACACGGCGGCCCGAACGCCCGCGCCTTCGCCGAAATGGCGAACCACGCAATGGTTCGCGAACGCCTGTCGACGCGCGGAATCGAAATCCCGATCGAAACAGCGTTCGTAGGCGCGCACTACGACACCTGCAGTTGTTCGCTGAAGGTCTTCGATGCCGATCGCGTTCCGGCGTCTCATCGAGACGAGCTCCACGATCTCGAGAGCTCGCTGGCGAATGCGCGGGAGCTCGACGCCCAGGAACGCTGCCGCCGTTTCGACAATGCTCCCCCCAATCTGACGCCGGCGGCTGCGCTTCGCCACGTCGAGGGCCGCGCAGAGGATCTCGCGCAGCCTCGTCCCGAGTACGGACATGCCACCAACGCCGTGTGCATCATCGGACGACGCGCGCGGACCCGACGGCTTTACCTCGACCGCCGAGCGTTTCTCGTGTCCTACGATCCGACGCAGGATCCCGACGGCCAGGTGCTCGCGCGCATTTTCGAGTCTGCCGGCTCTGTGTGCGCGGGCATCAACCTCGAGTACTACTTTTCGTTCGTCGACCCCGTGCGCTACGGCTGCGGGACGAAGCTTCCCCACAACATCACGGGTCTGCTCGGCGTCATGGACGGCCATTCGAGCGATCTTCGAACCGGGCTCCCGTGGCAAATGGTGGAAATCCACGAGCCGGTGCGACTCCTGTGCATCGTCGAAGCAACGCCCGCGCGCCTCGAGAGCGTGATCGAAACGTCCGAGAGCATGCGCCGGCTGGTGAAAAACTCCTGGGTCCGGCTGGTGGCGGCGGATCCCGACTCGGAGACGCTCTGGATACGGGGCCGGTCCGGTTTCGAGCGCCACGTGTGCCAAGAGCCAAGGCTTCCCCGCGCGGCGAGCTCTCACGAGTGGTACCGCGGCAAGCGCGACCATCTCGCTCCCGCCATCATCGATGGACCAGCAGCATGAGCCCCGTCGACGGCTTGGCGATCTCGGCGGTGTTCTCGCCCCTCGTAGCGTTCCTCGGCCTGGCGATTTGGTACGGACTCCGGCGCAAGCTTCGGGAGCGGACGCTCGGTCTCACCGTCGGCGCCGTGTTCTCCCTGAACGTGCTGGCGGCCGCCGGCGTGGTGGGCGCCCTCGCATTCGCCGACCAACCCTCGATCCAGGTCGATCTCGGCGAGTGGTTTCGCGTCGGTGACTACGCGTTTCACTGGAGCCTGCTTTGCGATCGACTCTCGGTGCCGTTTCTCTTCTTTACCGCGGTGCTGTGCGGAACGGTGGGCGCGTTCACGAGTCGATACCTGCACCGTGAGCCCGGGCACGCGCGCTTCATGCTGCTGCTCCTGCTGTTCGCCGGAGGCATCAATCTGCTCACCATGGCGGGCAGCCTGGACGTGGCGTTCGCCGGCTGGGAGATCGTCGGGCTGTCCTCCGTGCTTTTGATCGTGTTCTTTCACGAACGAAAGAACCCCATCACGCACGCAGTCTGGGCCTATGGCGTGTATCGCGCCACGGATGTCGGCCTCTTGTTTGCGGCGATCGTGGCCCACGCCGCGGCAGGCAGCTCCGACTACGCGACGCTCTATGGAAGCGCCCCTTGGCCGGGCGGCGACGCGCCCCTGTCACCCGGTGCAGCCACGGTGGTGTCGCTCTCGCTGGTGTTCGCCATTGCTGGAAAGTCTGCGCTCGTCCCGTTTTCGGGATGGTTGCCCCGCGCCATGGAAGGACCGACGCCATCGAGCGCGATCTTCTATGGAGCCCTCTCGGTGCACGCGGGTGCCTACGTGCTTCTTCGAGCCGCACCCGTGCTCGAGCGATCGCCGGTCGCGAGCACGGTGCTGGTTACCGTCGGCCTGCTCACGGCGGTGCACGCCACCTTCGTGGGCAGGACCCAGACCGACATCAAGACCGCGCTGGCGTACGCCGCCATGACCCAAGTCGGCCTCATCGTCACCGAAATCGGGCTCGGTCTGCACATGCTCGCCCTGGCGCACGTGGTGGGTCACGCCTGCCTGCGTTCGCTCCAGTTCTTGCGGGCTCCGTCTCTCCTCCACGAGCATCACGCGATCCAGGCAGCGGTCGGCCACCACACGGCGCGCACTGGCGTGCACTACGAGCGGGCGCTGCCGCGACCCATGCAACGCTGGCTCTATCGACTTGCGCTCGAGCGGGGTTATCACGACTCGATTCTCTTGCATTACGTGGTGGCTCCGTGCCTGTGGCTGCTGCGCCGCTTGGACGATCTCGAAGGGCGTTGGCTGACGCTCGTCTCCGGTGACGACTCGTGATCGATTTCGTTTTCGTGTTGCTCGTCGCGCTTCCGCTCCTCGGCGCGGTGCTGGTTCGGCGTTTCGAGCGTGAGGCACGCAGCGTGGCGATCGTCGTCTCGACGCTGGTTCTTCTTCTTGCCTGCGGACTCATTCTTCCCCACTCGACTCGAGCGGGAGCGTGGCTCGCCGCCGACGCGCTCAGCGCGGCCATCGCAGGCCTGACGGCACTCGTTTCGTGGATGGTCGTTCTCGCAGCGCCCCGTGACTTCGCCAAACCCCGGGCGCTCTCGGTGCTTCTCGGCGGAGAGTCCGTGACCATGCTCTGCCTTCTGGCCCAGGACGTTCCGGGTGCTGAGCGTGGCGTGGGTCGCATCCCTGGCGCCGGCGTACCTCGGCCTCCGAGAAGCGGGCGAGCACGGACCAAAGCGCATCTACGCCATCTATTCGGGGCTCGCGGCAATCGCCTTCGTTGCGGGAGTGGTTCTCATCGGAGCCGGTGACGGCGGCTCGGGATGGAGGCTCGAGGGCTTCGCCGTTCGCGATCGGGCTTCGTGGACCGGCTTCGTTCTCGTCGTGCTCGCCGTACTGATTCGAAAGGCCATCTTCCCCTTCCATTCGTGGCTGCCGCCGGTGTTCGCATCCCGCTCGATGGGTCCCGCGCTCTTGCTCGTGGCGCCGATGCTCGGCGCGTACGGATTCGTGAGGATCGCAACGCCGCTCTATCCGCTCTTGATGGGAAGGCCCCTCGCGCTCATGGGTCCAATCGCCCTCTTCACGGCTCTCTACGCCGCGGGGCTCGGGCTCGTACAAAAGCGGCTCTCTCGTGTGGTCGCATGGCTCGCCACGAGCCAATCCGCCCTCGTGCTGATCGGGCTGGAAGCGGGCGGCCGCGCAGGAACCGTCGGAGCGATCGTGCTGTGGCTCTCCGCGGGGGTTGCGTTGACGGCACTCGGCCTCGTCTCCTGGTCTCTCGAGTCCCGCTACGGACCCCTCGCGCTGGAAAATCCTCGAGGGCTCTACCGAAGAAATCCGTTTTTGGCCTGGGTCTTTCTCGCCTCGGGTCTGGCGCTGGTCGCGATGCCGGGCACCCTCGGCTTTGCGAGCAACGATCTCTTGCTGCGAGCGGTCCTCGAAACGCATCCGTATCTGGGACTCTTTCTGTTCATCGCAGTTGCCGCCAACGGCTTCACGGTTTTCCGGACGTTCACCTGCCTGTTCCACGGACCCGCGGCGCGTGGCGTGGTCATCGATGCTCTGATGAGGGAACGCATCGCGCTCGTCGTTCCACTCCTGCTCGTGTTCGCGTTCGGCATGGCGCCCCGCGCCGTAGTTCGTGCGGGCGCCGCAGCCGCCAGCCTCATCGGTCGAATTGGGGCCCCGGTCGACGGTGTCGAACGAACGCGCTAGGGTCCGCGCGTTCCCTCGATGGCGAGCTCAATGGGCAAGGGCGTGATCGTCGACAGAGATGCGACGCTCATCGACGTCGTGCGCGACGAAGAGACCGGCGCGATCAGCGTCGCGTTTCATCCAAGTCACATCCGTTTGCTGCCGGGCGTCATCGACGGGCTGCGTGCACTCGCGGACGCGGGCTACTCGATTTGCATCGCCACGAACCAACCGGGCCCGGCCAAGGGGCAGTTTTCCGCCGCCGCCGTGACCGCGACCAACGAGGCCCTGGTCGCCGAGCTGGGCGAAAGCGGGATCGCGAATTTCCTCCGTCGAGGTGTGCATCCACCATCCGGATGGTGGCCCCGGAGGGGACCCCGAGCTGGTCCGAGCCTGCGATTGCAGAAAGCCCGCACCCGGGCTCCTGCTCGCTGCCATCGAGCATGCCGGCCTCGACCCGGACAAGACCTGGATGATCGGCGACGCCCCGAGCGACATCGAGGCGGCGCACCGGGCCAACCTGCGCGCAGCGCTCGTTTTCGCTCGAAACCGATGCGAGCTGTGTCCTCTTCGGGACGGGCCGTCGCCTCGGCCGGACCTCTTCGCTTCGCGCTTCGACAACGTCGCGCGCGCGATCATCGCCGCCGACAACGGCTGATCGCCACCAGATGCGCTTGGTCCAGACGGAAAAGCCGCGCTAAGGTAACTAACCGAACCATGGCCCTGTTCCTCGACAGCTCCGATCCGAAGGAGATCGCCGAGATCTACAGCTGGGGCGTGATCTCCGGGGTCACGACGAATCCGCTGATCATCAGCCGCGAAGCGCCCAACGCGGATCTCGAAGGAGCGCATCAAAGCGGTGATCGCTGCTTCGCAAGGGCCACGTGTCGGTGGAGCTCACGACCGAGACCGAAGCGGACATGCTCGCTGAAGCGGCGCGATTACCACGAATGGGATCGCGAAGCGCGTGTGCATCAAGGTGCCATTCAGCGAGACCGGGATGAAGGTGCTGCATCAGCTCGCTTTGAAGAAGATCGCGACCAACGTCACCTGCATGATGAGCTTCAACCAGGCGTACCTGGCCGCGCTGGCCGGCGCGACCTACATCAGCATCTTCAGCGGTCGCGTTCGGGACATGGGCTACGACGTGCGACCGATCATTCGCGAGACTCGCGCCATCCTCGACCGCGAAAAGCTCGCGAGCCAGATCATCGTCGGCAGCGTGCGCCACATGATGGACGTCAACGAAGCGCTCCAGGACGGCGCGCACATCCTCACCGTCCCACCGGCCATCCTGCGTAAGATGCTGTGGAACCCGCGCACCGAGAGCACGATCCGCGAGTTCAACGACGCCTGGGCGAATCGCAAGAAATAGCGACGGCTCTTCGTCCGTAGTAGTCGTCGCCGCGTGAGCCAGCCCGAACCTCTCGGAACCGGAGCGCTGATCGTCACGCCGACGTACGATGAGCGCGACAATCTTCCGCGCTTCGTCGAGGCCACCCTCGCCGTTGCTCCCGGGGCGCACATTCTGGTGGTGGACGACGCTTCACCCGACGGCACCGGCGAGGTCGCCGACGAGCTCGCGAAGAACGAGGCGCGCATCCGTGTGCTGCATCGTGCCAGCAAGCTCGGCCTGGGCACGGCCTACACTCAGGCGTTCGCCCGCGGGCCTCGGTGAAGGCTATCGCTGGTTCTTCGAGATGGACGCGGATCTCTCCCACGACCCCAAGTACCTTCCGGAGTTTTTCCGCGCGCTCGAAGAGGGCGCCAACGTCGTGGTCGGCTCCCGCAACATCCCGGGCGGTGGAGTCGAAGGCTGGGGACTCGGCCGCCACGTGCTCTCGAAAGGTGGCTCGCTCTACTCCCGTCTGATCCTCGGAGTTGGCGTGCGAGACCTCACCACCGGCTACAAGGGCTTTACGGCCGATGCTCTTCGCGCCATCGATCTCTCGAGCGTTGGCTCCAACGGCTACTCGTTTCAGATCGAAACGACGTATCGCGCGCTCCTTCGCGGCCTCCGCGTGGAGGAAGTTCCCATCGTGTTCGTCGACCGACGGGCGGGCCAGAGCAAGATGAGTCGGCGCATCTTCGGCGAGGCGATCGTGATGGTGTGGAAGCTTCGCCTCGCTGCTTTGCGTGGCAAAATCTGATCCTGTTACTGGCAGACGCCGCTGCAGCCCGCGAGGGAGCACGATGCGTAATTGTCGTACAACTGGCCGCCAGCCGCGTACCAATAGTAGTCGCACAGGTCGTAGCATGCCTGATCGTTGCACAGGTCGAGGCAGTCCCAGTACGCGAGGCAGTAGTCCGTCGACACGCACGCATCTTTCGGAATCTTACACAGAGAGTCCTCGCAGCTAGAACACGGTGCGCCGTACACGCACTCTGCGGGGCACGACAGGTAAACGCACGATTGGCTCTTCCAGTAGAGGTCGTAGGCGGCGGGATCCTTGTTGTAGCAAGTGACCTGGCAGGTGGGTTCCGAACACCCCATGAGGCACGCTTCGAGCGCATTGCACGTGGTCGAGTTGGTGCAGGCGGCGACGGCCGGACAGTTCTGCGCGATGCAGTCAGTGCAGGGATCTCCCGTGCCACCCGTCCCGCCGCCGCCGAAACCACCCACTCCACCGGCACCACCACCACCGCCGGAGGTCGCGCCGAATCCACCGCTGCCCGCCGCGCCCGACCCAGCCAGCCCGCCGAATCCACCATTTCCCCCATTGCCCGCTGCGCCGGTACCCGAGGCCCCACCGATTGGCGTCGACTTGCCGCTCTCGAGCGGAGCCAGATCGACGGAACAACCCGCGATCGAAACCGCCACTAACAGGAGTGCACCGCGACGCATGCTGCAAGGGACAGGGTACGTCGATCCCGCAGCGATCGCCAGCTGGCTCTAGCGCAGAGCTCCCGCGCTAGAGCAGCGGATCAGTGCAGATCGTCATTGCTGCGTCGCATTGCGAATCCGGAAATCGGAAGCCCTCGACTAGCTGTGTGCTGGTGAGCGGCTCGAGTGTCGCGTGATCGATCGCACCTTTGGGGAACGGGCCCGTCGCCGGTTCTATCTTCGTGAACGTGTAGCTCTCGAAGCCGAGATTGCAGCTCGAGGGAAAGGTCAATCCAACGGTGTCGATCTTCGCCGTGGGGATCCAACTACCCATGCCACTGCAGTCCCAAAAGGGCGCGTTGATCGCGAGCAGAGCTCCGTCGAGAAAGCTGGCAGTGCCATCCACGTCCAACCGTACCCACGAGTAGTGATTCAGGTTGCCCGCCCAACCGATGAGCCACGTACCCGCAAACTTCTCGAACGGACTGCCTCCGCCAAAACCGCCACTTCCACCGAGCGCGCCCGTGCCACCCGTCGAGCTGCCGGCAACACCGCCCGTCGAGCTGCCGCCAGTGCCTCCGGCGCCTCCGGCCGAGCTGCCTCCGGTCGCACTCGTGCCCGAGCTGCCGCCGAGCGCACCCGAGCCGCCACTCGACGCACCACCCGCCGACGACCCGTCGTCCGACGTCGAGCCCCCGCAAGCCAAACCCATGGCGGCACCCAGCACCGCCCAAAGAATCCTTCGCATGCCGACCTCCGCCTGAGGAACGCGCACAGCATGTCGCTGAAGAGCGCTCGACGCAAATCACGCGCCACACGTGCGCTTGACCCCGCAAAGCCGAGAGGTGTATCGCGCCGCTGGTGACGACACCGGGACCGGCTCGGCCAGTTCTCCGCGAGGAAACGCCCGTCCACACGGTTGGAGTGTGGGGTGTCCGCAACTACTACACGACGCTGGAGCAGCGAGCGATCGCCGGCGCCACGATGACCGGTGGATATCTGGCCATGGTCGTCGTCGCCGCTGCGATGGCCACGGCTGGGCTTCTGCTCAACAGCGCCGCGGCGGTCATCGGCTCGATGTGTGTCGCTCCCTTCATGGCGCCCTCACGCGCGGTCTGCATGGGCGCGTTGTTCCGCAATTGGCGTGTGTTCGCGGGCGGCTTGGTCAAACAGCTCGTCGGCCTTCTGGTGATTGGGTCGGGCGTGGCCATCGTCATCACGACGGTCTTGAAACACAGCGTGGCGGGCATCGCGATTACCCCCGAGATCCTGCTCCGAGCGATGCCGACACCTCGAGAACGTCGCGCTCAGCGCAATCATCGCGGTGGCGGCGGGCGCAGCCGCTTCCCTCGCCCTCGTCACCCAGCCACGCATCGTCGAAACGCCCTGGGGACAGGTAATCGACGCGATCATCGGCGTCGAGATCGCGATCTCACTGGTTCCGCCAGCAGCGGTTGTCGGGATTGGTCTGGCGCTCAATCTCCCCGGCTACAGCGTGAACGCTTTCTACTTGATGCTGCTCAACGTCGTTGGCCTCGACCTCGTTGGCAGCGTCGCGATCTTGATGATCCGGGGCGTTCGTCGCCGACTGCTCGACCTCGAAAAGAGCATCCGCAACGTGGTTGCCGAAACGCTGGACGTCGTTCCTGGATTCATCTCGGTCGGAAGCAGCGTGGACATCACACTCGTGAACGAGCGTGAAGCTCGCATCGACGTGATCGTTCGCCGTCACTTCGGAGGCCAGGTCCCGAATACGCTGGCCGCTACAATCGCGTCCCGCGTCCACGACAAGACCTCCTGCCGATGCGATGTGACGGTGGAAGTCATCGCGCTCTTGACCCACCCGGCTCCGCCGAGCGTCGCGTAGCCGAGCCTCGACCAATGGAGGTGGGAGCTACCGCTCGTCGCACGAGAAGAACACCCAGTGGCTATACGGCTGAGCGGCGAAACCTTTGGGACTGACTGGGAAGACCGTGCGCATGCAGTTCTGTTTGAATTCGCCATGCACGACAGCGCCTGCATGGAATGAGTCTGCATAGGAAGGCCACTGAAGCTCGACGATGCAGGTCCGCGTCCGGCAGGATGTCTTGGCGGCGTGAAAGCCGGCCTGCTTGCCGATGCGCGCCAGAATCCGCGTCGAAGTCGCGTTCGGCGACGGGAGCCCAGCTCGGATCACGTGGCTCCGCGTCGAACTTGGCTCGCGCTCTGGCCACCTCCTCCTCGAGCGACGTTTCAGTGCCCGGGGCATAGGCTTCCACAGGGGGTGACAGACTGCTCAAGCGGTGAACTTCCGCCTCCAGTGCGATAACCCTTCGCTCGAGCGCTTCGCCTCGCGCGGGCCAGCTGGCTGCCGGCGCCGGCTGGGCGGCGGGCGGTGGCGCCGGCGCACACTCGAGAGCGAGCGCTGCAAGAAGCACCGAACCCCCGCGCTCGATCACCGCCGGCTCCGCGTCTTGGCGGGCAGCTTCCAAACACTCACCGGTGCCCCTTCGTCCACGTCTCGTCCACCCGCAGCGAGCTGTCGTTGGTCGAGAAACGTCACGGCACTCAGGCCCTCGTGCTTGCCCCGAACGTCGAGCACCAACTCACCGCTGACCGTGTCCCAGCACAGGAGCGCGCCGTCGTCGTCGGTAGCAGCGAGCTTGGCGCCGTCGGGTGAGAAGGCGAGACCCTCTTCGCTGTTGCAGGTCGGCTGAAGATCCTCTCCGGTCTCGGAGAACAGCGCGAAAACGTAGAAGTGCTCCTTGGGATGCGCTTCCCGAACTTCGTTGAAAGCGTTCCGGGTCGCGTCGGTGAGCGCTTGAACCAGCTTCTTGGAGGCTTTCGGCATTCAGGGAATGTACAAGACAGCCGGCGTCGAACCTAGGGCTTGCGCTCGTACAGCTCGAAGTCCTCGATCGTGGTCACGAGCTCGAAGTGATGTTCGATGAGCTCCGCCAACTCCGGAAATACGAACACCGCGTCCGCCGAATCGCGATCGTCACCGGTCACCCATTGGAACCGATCACCGTGCTGCACGATGATCCACTGGGGCGGCGTCTTGTCGAAATCCGCCATGAGCTCGGACCGTGCACGCTCACGACTCCAGGCAACTCGTTGCGGCACGTCGTAGATGTAGCGACTCGCGGCCGGGCGATCGGCGAGCCAATAGATGGCCGGCTCGAATCCCCATACGAAGATCGGCGTCCCCGGCTTGCTGCGACGGGCCACCTCGAGCGCGACCCGGCGATCGGCATCCAGGTTGTAGTCCGCCACGCGATAGAGCTCCCGATCCAGGATCTCGCGGCTGTAAATCGGACCGGTCCGAAAGAGGTAGCCGAGACGGATCTCGCTTCGCGCCCAGAACGATCCGAGATCGCGCACTGCAGTGCGCATCGATGCGGCGACGAACAGAAACGACACGTACGCAAGAACGCCGACGGTGCCCGCGGCGAGGGTTCTCCGCCAGAGCTTGTAGAGCCCAAGCCCGCCCAGAAACGCGAGCAGCGGGAGGGATGCGGCGTAGTGGTATTGAAAGAACTTCCCTTGCATGGCGATCCCGGCGAGATGGATCGCGAGCACGCCCGCCACGAGAAAGATCCCCTCCCGCTCCCGCGTGTGCATCGGACGGATCACCAGGGCTGCGATGAATCCCAGGGCCGCCAGGGCGGAGAAGCGGAAAAATAGCTCTTCGAGACCCCAATAGAACATCTCCGCAGCTCCGCGATCGGTCCAGCCGAGCTTGGTGTAGCCCGGCGTGAATTCGAACAGCGTCCACGAAAGCGCGGGCCACGCACCCTTCGCGTGAAACCACATCGCGACGAGACCAATGGGCAACAGGCTTCCGAGCCCGATCACGACGAACGGCCACAGCGCCGCGAGTCGTGAATCGCTTCGACTGTATTCGCGCCGCGCGAGAAACGAAGCGCACACGATCGCTCCGCCCCCGAGCGGAGGCTTCAAGAGAAATGCAAACCCGAACAGCGCGCCGATTGCGGTCCAGCGCGCCACACGACGCGAGCGCTTGCCTTCGACAGCCGTGAGGACCAACGCGAAGATGGTCACGAATCCGCCGAAGCTCTCGGGTTGTCCGGTGTGCCAGAACTCGAGCTGGGCGTGGATCAGACACGCGAGCGCACCGCCCAGGAGACCCACACGTCTCAGACCGAAGAACTCCTGAGCCAGCCGCATCAGAGCGAACACGCTGCCCACGAGCCCGACGACTTCCAGGAGCCGCGGCGCGAGCATCGTCTTGCCAAACAGGGCCTGCGCGAGCGCGTAGATCAAATAAATGCCGGGCGGCTTGAAATCCCACACGTCGCGATAGGGCATTCGACCGTGCACGATGCCGTCAGCGACGACCGCGTAGATGCTCTGGTCCCGTCCGAAGGAGAACAGCACGATCTGCGCGATCGAGAGCACGACCACGATCCACGAAACCACCGACAGCCACACATCGGGATCGACATTGCGCTCCGATTGGATGACTTCCGCCGGCGGCGGGACCGACGCGCTCGGCATGGGCGCACGCTAGAACAACGCGCGTTCCGTGACCATGGCGCACCCCCGCGGCAAACGGCGCTTGACGAAGGCCCTGCGGCGCGGGAGCTTTCCGGCCCCACGCGCTCTTAGCTCAGCTGGATAGAGCATCGGACTTCGAATCCGAGGGTCGCAGGTTCGAATCCTGCAGGGCGCGCCGAGTCACTTCTCGAGCCGGGACCCATCCTTGCCGTCGAGGACCAGGTTCCCGGCGGCGGTGGCAATGGTGACTTTGCCGTCCTTCACCTTCGCCTTTTCCCGGCTGCAGGTCACATGGAGGCTTCCGTTCTTGGTCTGCCCCACGGGTGCAGGCAGCGTGGCATTCCACAGAGGTCTTCCCGTCTCGAACGACCAGGCGGTCACGCGCTGCCCATACGCGAACACGATTCGATCGTCGAGGCACCCGACGACGAGATCGACATTTCCGCCCGGCAGCTGGTCGGGGGGAGCGGTCTCGACATCCGTCGCCAGATGATCGAAATGTTTTTCTTTCGTGCCTTCGAGCACACCGAGCCCGAAGGTCGCGTAGTGGGTCTGACTCCGCCCGAGCGACATCATCCCGCTCGAGTAGTAATCGAGCCAAGCACTCTTGCCGTTCTCCCCGGTGCACGCGCACCCGGCCGCTCGCGTCGGCGTGTAGGTCGGCGCAGCCTTCTTCGGCGCGCGCGGGGAAGCGGTTCGCGGCTTCGGAACGGTGAGCGCGGCTCTCGGACGAGCAGGCGCCCGCGCCATGAAGAAGACGCCGACCCCCACGGCGACCGCGACGATGGCGAGAGCAATCGCGACCACCCGTGTGGGACCCGGCTGCAAGCCTGGCACCGGAGCAGGCTCGAGCCGCGCGCGGAGCGCCCGCACTTCGGCCTCGAGCTCCTCCGCCCGCGCCGCGCGCTCGGCGACCTCGTTCGCACGGCGACGTTCCCGTTCGAGCTCCGTTTCCAGCGTCTCGAATCCGGTCCCGGAGCGCAGGCCGATCGTCGCGATAGTCGCTCACACCGCGAGCCTACACTCAGTGGCCCGTCTTCGCAGACCCGTCCAAGCCGTCGAAGACGGTCTTCCCGCCCGCGTGGGCGATGCTGACTTTGCCCTGCTTCACCGGCGCCGAAGTACAGCTCACGTGCAGAGCGCCCTTTTCGGTATGACCGACCGGCGCGGGCAGCGTCGCACTCCACAAACGCTTTCCCGTCGCGTACGACCAGGCGCTCACTCGTTGCTGATACGCGAACACCACTCGATCATCGAGACAGCCCACGACGAGCTCCACGTTTCCGCCCGCGAGCTCATCCGGCGGAGCGGTCTCGACTTCGGCTTCCAGGTCGAAATGCCGCTCGTGCCCGTTGCTCGACACCTCGAGACCGAACGTCGGGTAGTGCGTCTTTCTGGTTCCGAGAGTCCGCGATCCATTCGAGTAGTAGTCGAGCGCCACGCGGGTCCCATCCGAACGTCTCGCATGCGCAACCGCTCGCCTGGGTGGGCGAAGAGGGCTCGGGTGGGGGAGGAGGCGCCCTCGGCGAGCGCTTCCGAGTCGCAACCGGCGCCACGGGCTTCGGCGTGCTCGGTCTCGGCCAGAGCACCCAGGACACGTAGACGCCCGACGCGACTCCAACCACGAGAAGATAGCGTCCCAAAGTCGGGCGGCTCGGCACGCCAGCGGGCTTCAGCGACTCAGGTGCTGGTGCTGGTGCTGGCGGCGGTACTGGAGGCTCCAGCCGCACCCGCAACGCTCGCACCTCCGCCTCGAGCTCCGCGGCCCGCTCGGCGCGCCCCTCAACCTCCTCCGCACGCTCAAGCGAGCGCTCGAGCTCCGCTTCCAGCGCCTCGATCCGCTGCCGAAGCGCAGGCCGATCGTCGCGATAGTCGCTCACCGAGCAAGCCTACCGGGCCGACGCGCCTGGAGAAAGATCGAGGGTCTTGACGCGAAATCCCGCCATGGTAAGAGCGGGCTCCCTGATTCACGGCGCACGTGGCGGGACGGGTCATTAGCTCAATTGGTAGAGCAGCGGACTCTTAATCCGTTGGCTGAAGGTTCAAGTCCTTCATGGCCCACAAAACGAGCTGGAACGGGAAAGCGTGGTGGGACGGTAGGACTCCCATCGATCCGTTGGCTTTCACTACAGTAGTCGTTTCTCGGCGTGACGGCCCGACCGCGGCCAGCTCTCCGGGCGCCAGGAAGCGTCCTGCTACGCCAGCCGCCCCGTCCTACACCAAGGTCATGGCGGAGCGATTCGTCGTGGAACGCGGCATCGCGAGGCTGAACGGGAGGTGGTTGTCGAGCCGGATGGGCGATGACCATCGGCTTGGTCGTCAAAAGCTCAAACCAGTTGGAGGAGCGCCGCGCGTCTGCAACTGGAGGACTCGTCTCGGAAGACCGGAAAGACCCGAGACCCATGCACGCCGAAAAGCTCCTGCGCGTCTTCGAGCAGGCCGTTGCTCCTCCCAGGCGTGAGCAGGAGCGCGCCGCCAAGTTCGTCGCGACTGTCGTCGAGCAGCATCAGCGCTGAGCCCGCTAACGCTTGCCCCCCACTCGCGTTGACCGCGATTCTCCTCGCGCATTCCTTCTGCACGCGGCCGTCCAACCATGGGTTGAAGCTGACGGGTGCGTCTCCGAGCCCTCCTCGTCGCTTCCGCTTCGCTCCATCGTCTCGCGAATCTGCGAGCCCCGCAGCTTAACCCCGTCGTTGGAGCGGACGGTCACCTGTACGCCGTGCTTTCGTCACCCTGGATCCATCCTCGTGCCTTTAGGCCAGCGATTCCTCGAGCAAGTCGGGCGCCTCGGGTGCCTCCGTGGGAACAACGTATACAGACGCTTCCCCGCCATAGGACTTGAACTTGACCATGATCCCCCCGAAGTACTCGCTCACTTCGTCCGTTGGCCACCCTGCAGCTTCCAGTACTCGTCGGGAGAGAACGCCCCCGACGCTGGGGTCGTATCGCACCAATTGCGGTGGAATTCCTACAGATCTCCACCTCACAGCATCGTGCGCCACGCACGTCGACTGCATAATCGGAATTCCCAGCGTAGCGATAACTTTCTGGTCAATCACGCGTAGTGTCTCGAAGAATCCATCAAAGACCACCTGATCGAGAACGCACTTCCACAGGACCAGCCCGCCGTCGGGCGCCCTGCAGCGCACCAGAGCAACTCGCTCCAACAGGGCTCCCTTGATCAAGCAGTTGCGGAAGCAACATTCCGAGGCACGAACGTCGTAAAATTCGTGGCGATGTTTCCAAGGATGCGTGTCCGTTTCTGCCAGCAGAACGGAGTCGAAAACACAGTCGTCAAGCGAAACATCGCAAAGCAAATGGCGACGCCCGGTGGCCAGCGAATTCACGCGCAAGCCGTGCAAATGCTGACTCGTGCATTTCTTGGTAAACATGCTCAATACACGCCAAGCAACACGCCCGGATACGTAGCTCTGTGTGCGTCGGCCTGAGCGGCGGTGGTAACGTCGAAGGTTAGGCCCCTGAAGGCGCCTTGTCCTTGAAAATCTGGGCTCGATACGAATCTGCCGTCCGCCCCTCGCACGCGACCGGGCGCAAGCCAATTACCCGACGAAGGCCGGTACAGCATTCTGCCAAGCCAACTGTTGCCGAGCTTGTCTCCGGTCGCAGCTTCTACAACTCGCCCGTATGCCTTTGGGTCTCCGCCCGCGGCCGCCCGTGCTGTTCTCACACTTGTAAGAGCAATTGCATCCGCTTCAGTGAGATCCGATACAGCCCGCGTCACTGTGCGCTGAAAGTGCCACTGCGCAAGGCCCGCCCGTCCGAGCTGCAAAGACCGACCGCCCAGGCTCCACAGTCCACGAGCCGCTGGGCCCCCCACCAAGTCGATGGGTGACATCGTGGGCTCAACGGGTTTCTCGCCGGCGTAGCCAACCGCCTCGCCGGTCAGCGAGTACTTCCGGCGCGTCCCGCCGCTCTCCGTCGTCCACGCTCTGATTCCAGCCGGACCAAGGAGCGGACGAAGGGTCTTGTCGGTTCGTTCGCGCGTAGGCAGCGCCATGCTCGCGCGATCCACTGCATCAGGTGTAGGCGCGCCCTGCTGAATCTCCGGACGAGGCACTCCCAACCCATCCGCGATCTTGTCGACATCGGTCACCGCTGGCCGCGGAGGCTTCGCGTGAATCGTGGCGTCGCCGAACGTGACCGTCGTATTCGACTTCTCCAGTTTCCGCGTTCCCTTCATGGCGGACCTTGGCCTGTTCCGGGGGCTCCTCGTGGTCGAGCCCAAGCGGTATCCGTTGCTTTGTAGAGCGCGCCCCGATACGTACGTACGTACAGGTTCGGGTCTGCGCCCAGCCCATGCACCGTGAGGGGGTCCGGCGAAACCACACTTCATCCAGATACGGCGACAGAAACCTCTTCCCGAAGTGACGAGCCCGACCTCGACATCCTCTTCCTTCCCCGTGAACCTCTTGTCCTCCCGACCCCTGCCACCGCACCGGCCGGTAGTCGCTCTCGTGCGCCCCGAAGGCTGGTACGTGCTGCGTTCGACGAGCTCCCCGCTCGCCTTGTCGATCACCGCGGCGGACGAGCCGAGGTGATCGGGAGGTTCAGGAAGATGTGCTTCTCGCCGCTGCCGGTCCCGAAGCTGGGGTCGTTCGCGTCCCAGTAGATGCGGCCGAGGTTGACCGCCGATGACGAGCTGGGGGGAGACGCGATAGGAATCGTTGAGGTAGTCACCACTGGACAGCGTGGCGCGGCGCCACTCGAGCGTGTCGTAGATGTAGAGGTTGTAGCGGCTCGACGCGGCCTTCGTGTCGTTCGTGAAGGTCCAGCGCCGCGAGTCGCTCTCGTCGTACTCGTAGCGCATGTCCGCCTTGACCGCGGTCGTGGGGATGGAGTGGTCGGAGAGGTCGATGCTCGTCGCGACGTCCCAGCGGCGGGCGCGCGTGAGGCGGCCGACCTCGTCCCACTCGTAGCGGTACTTGTGGCTGCAGAGCTGCCCGGCGTAAGGCTTGCAGGTGCCGCGGCGGCGCACGTTGAGGCTCGAGAGGTTGCCTGCTGCGTCGTATTGGGCCTCGAGGGCGCCTTCCTTGTTGCCGGGGGTGGGGCTCTCGTTGGTGGCGGCGGCGAGCTGATAGGGGCCGCGGTGGCGGTGCCGTTGCTGACGGTGCCCACCGAGCGGTCGTAGAAGCCGTGCTGGTCGTCGTCGCTCGATCGCGTGTTGCCGAGCCAGTCGTAGTCGTACTTCTGCCACTGGAGGCGCTCGGAGAACTGCGGCTGCTGTCATGTTGCGCGCGCGCGTCCGTGCCCGGTGTCGTCGGCGTCGAGCGGCGACGTCCAGCTGTCCGCCCCCTCCGCGTAGTCGTAGTCGACTCGCTTGACCCGGTAGAGCGAGTCGTACTGCATGCGTCGGTAGACCGGCTTCGCGCCGTCGGGCCACTCGTCGGGGCTGCGCCAGTCGTGGATCTCGGTCGGGTTGCCGACATGTCGTAGGTGAGCTCGTCAAATCTTGGAGGGCTGGTTTGCGAAGCTCGGGGTCCGCCGGTCGGTCCAGCCCGCCGGGGGGCCGCGGTAAGTTTGGACCGTCGAGAGGCGGCGGCGGTCGTCGTAGGAGAAGTCGGTCGTGGTCGGCGGCGTCGCCGTAGAGGATCTGTTCGATCAGTCCCGTCGGCGGCGCGCGTCGTGCTGGCCACGAGCGGGCCGTAGCTCCCGCCCGCTTAAGCACGGTACCGCGCTGAGAGTAGGTCGTCGCGCTCGTGTTCGCCGCCACTTCCGAGCAGCTCGCTGGTGCGTGGCGCCGGTGGTCGGGCGATCTCGCGATCAGCGCTGTCGTAAGCCGAAGTCGTTCTGATACCAGGCTCCGCGTAGCGGTCGCGAGAGATCGCTGAAAGATGCCGGGCTTCGCGACTTGCGCGCCGACTCGATGACGCGGCCGCGCCCGTCGTAGTTCGAGACGGTGATCGCTGCCTGGTCGAAGACGGCAACGAGTTTGCCCTTCAGGAAGCGGAAGGGGTCGACGAGAAGTAGTTGGTCGGCGTGTCGTTCGGACGATGTCGGGATCGGTGTCGTAGTGGTAGAAGAACCTCGATGTTGTCCACTGCGCCTGATTCGGTGCTCCGTATAGTCGAGATCGTGGCTCTCGCACGGCGAGTAATCTTCCGAGCAGCCGCCCGGCGCCGTCGTACTGGAAGTTCTCCCCGCAGCCGCGGGCGTCGCTCGTGCCGACGAGATCGCCCGCGTCGTTGTAGGCGTAGCGCCAAGCCTGGAGGTCGTTCGGGCAGGTCCTCGTAGTCGTCGTGAAGTTCTCGCTCGTGTTCGGCTCGACGTTGAGCACCATCCGGCCGAGCGAGTCGTAGCGCATCCAGCGGACACTTTCTCGCTCGTCGCCTCGAGCTCGCGCGAGATCACTCGGGCTCGCCGGTCGGAAGGTACTCGGTCGAACGTAGTCGCGACGTCGCTCCGTCGCTCGAAGCGCTCGGTACGTCGACGGTGCGACCGTGGCCGTCCTTGCGCTCGGTGGCGAAGGTACCTTGATGCGGGCCGGGTTCGAGATCGGCAGCGTCCCACATGTCGGTCGAGAGGGCGTGGTAAGCGGTGTAGAGCGTGACGGTGCCGTCGAGGTCCGTCGTGATGATTGCTCGGCCGAACGCGTCGTAGACCTGCGACCCGAACGGAGTGCTGGGCATCGCTCCGAAAGGGAACGCCATCGCGCTGCCGGTGTAATAGGACTCCAGGAATTTCCGCCGAACCGCGCCCTTTGCGTCGTATGCGACCTGACCGCTCACGACCCAGTCGCCCGAGGTCTCTGCTTCCGACAGCGTCACGAGCGTACGCCCCATGCCGTCCACGTAGCGAGCTTCGAGGTACTCCTCGTCCCCGAGGTCCTCCGGCGTCTTGCGTCATCGTGTGGATGATCGAGTAACGAGCGGGACTTGACGGGTTCGTGGTAAGGTCTGGCGGCAGGAAGTACTCGACTTGACGCGGGTTTCGACGACAGCGCCATCGAGTCGGGATCGGGACGAGTAAGCGCGACCATGCGGCCGAACCCGTCGTACTCGACTTTCGTCGGCTGGCTCTGCATGTTGATCACCATCGCGACCAGGCCGAAGCCCACGGTCGTAATCTGCGCCAGTCGATAGCCCGTTCTGCCCGCATCCCCCAGTGTAGATGGTCTCCGTTCCCGGCAGCTGCTCGTAGAGTTCGTCGTATGTCAGGTCGCTACATCGACTGTCCGGCCCCGTCTCTCGTGTGACATTTCCGAAATCAGAATACGTAGTTCGGAGTAGCTGATCGTACCGTCCTCTGACGCGTCCGACGGCGTGGCGGCAACGCTTCCACCAGTGGCGTGAAACCGATCCAGCGCAACGGTATCGCTCAGTGTGTACGTCGTGGTCTCGAGCGCGCCCTGCTCGTCGTAGTCGAACTCGGTGTCTTTCAGATTGCCGAGGAAGTACTCGCTACCCTCCACGTACGAACGCCCCGTCCTCCAGAGCCAGCCTGTGGGTTCGTTGTCCGGACGGGTCGGAACCGAATGCGTCGTGATGGTCTCATCCGTGGCCGGACACCCTTCCGTGCAGCCGAGCGCAATTGCTTCGGTCTGGTTGCCGAAGAAGTCGACCACGCTCTGAGACTGAATGCGCGCCCGACCGGAAGTGCTCCGGAGCGCACATCGACGACATCTGGAGGCCCGAGACCGGACCGCTATCGTCGAGCTCGACTTTCACGTCCGCGAGCGAGACCGTGCTGGCTGCCGCGACGTAGTTTGCGACATCGTAAACGTAGGTATCCTTCGCAGACTCGAACGTGTGACGGACTTCACGACCATCGAGCCCCGCGTAGAGATGGCGCAAGGTGTAGGTCGTGTGATCCGTGGAAATTGTGACGCCGCTCTGGTCTCGCTTTTCGGAAAGGACTGGTAGGCCCTTCAGAGCCTCGCGAGGATTGTCCCGCCAGCTTTCCTTGACGCTGCAATTCTCGATGGAGTCCGCCGTTTCATCCACGCATTCCCCTAGAAGAAACGTGCTCTCCGTGACATCGCTCGGGCTATTCTGATCCCCGATCCGAGTCGAGGTTGCGCTGCGAAACCCTCGAAACTCACGCTGCCGCCCATCGTACACCGGGTCGCGATACGCGTATCCGGTGACGTACGTGTGCCCGGCGACTCCGGCAATCGCGACGTTCTCGCTGTCGATCACGCGCTTCACGACATGGACGACCGTCGGCACACGACTCGCCCACGCATCACCGGCTTTCTCAGCAGCCAGCATCTCTGCGGTCGAGGTGGAGTATTCGAGATCGGTCGTCTTCCCGAGCCCGTTGTCCACGCGCGTGAGAATCCACGGCCGCTCGCCACCAGCGAGATCCATATATTGATACTTGCTAGAGTTGCCCCAGAGGATATCGCGCGTCCCCGACCCGTTGATGTCCACTAGGCGCACGCGGTTTGCATACGACGGGCTCGGTGGCGTGTTCTTGATGACGTGCCGCTGGGTCCAACCAGCGCCATCCACGTTGAGCCAAACATCGACCTCGCTGAATCGCACCTGCACGAGATCGGAGAGCCCATCCCCATTCACGTCGTCGAGCCGGCGCCCAGACGAGCTTCTCCCCCGAGGCGCTCCGCCACGGGATCTGGTGGTGGGGTTGGTACTTTGGGGGCGACGTTGACCGAGGGCTACTTGGTCAAGGGAAGCGTCGGAGTGAATCCGGAGCTCCAAGGGGATCCCCTCGCGAAGGAAGACGCGGCGCAGGTGCTTTCGACTTTCGTGCTGCAGTAGCGCAGTAGCTGCGGCTACTACCCTCGTTCCGTGGGGCACCTCGGGCGCCCTCAGGCGAGACGCTATACGCGACGTCCGGCCGCTGAGCGGGGTGCTCAATAACGATCGTCCGCTGTGGTTCCTTCGTTCCTTCTCGTCGCGGTTCTATCCTTTGGATTCCGAGAGGCTACGGACTTTGGGAATACGGGTCTTCCGGATCCCACGTCGTGATGTTGTACGCGGGATGGAATCCCTGCTCGAACCAGTCCACCGCCACCAGAGCGAAGTTGTAGGAGGCAGCAAAGTACGCCGTCGCCGGAACGGTCTCCCCGTTAACGATCGACTCACCGGGGACGAGATCGGTTGTGAAGGTGTTTCCAGAGGAGAGCTCGACATTCTGGAGCAGCGATGCGACGCAATAGGTCCCGCTTGGATTGTAGTACGCTTCCTTTGGCACAAAAATCGTGTTGTCCACGAAACTCGCGTTCGTCGAAGTGACATACGGAATATGCGCCTGCGACGCCCGCCCCTGAAACGTGCAACCCTCGACGACGACATTCACGTTGTTGTTGGTCGCGACAAGGCCGTAGCCTTCGGTAGCAATCTGCGTGTCCCGTATTGTCGTATCTCCAGAAGTAATCCCGGACCAGGCCGCGTAAACCCCACCCGCGCTAAACCCCGTATCGATCGTGGAATGTTCGATCAGGCCATGCTCCACGGTGAGGATTACCGCATACGCCCAAGTGGAGCTCGAAGCGTCGATGCCGGAATTCGAGATCGTAATCCCGTGAACCTTGTCGCCCATTGCAGACGCGAACTGACTGCCAACGCTGTTTTCGATGACGACGTTGTCGAAAAGGAGTTCACCCGTTTCAACATCGATCGACCCGCCGACGTAGTTCGGTTCCACATCGACGCCCGCCGCTGGCGAGTGGTAGCCGTACGATCCACTACCGCTCCCTTCCGTGTGTCCGGCCTCGACGAATGAGGAGTCCAAGAAGACTCCACCAGCCAGTTGAATCACCGAAAGATTGTTCCGAGCGTTGTTGCTTGAGTCTATGTTCTGTAGGTAGGCGTTCTGGTCGGCTGCGTACGGAGCGCCATCGCCATCATTCCCCGTACCAAGCATGATTCCGTCTGCCGAAAAGCCCTCGAAATCCATGTCGGTGATTGAGTAGTCGCGACAGTTACTCGTTTGCAGTCCGTGATTGGCTCCCTCCACGACTCCCGCATCTCGAGTCATCTGGTCGACATTCCCTTTCACGTCGAAGCCGCGAATGTGGAAGTTACTACTATCCCAGATGTCAAAGGGCACTACGGCGTTGATGTGGCTCACATGCGTACCGGTATCATCGCTACGATGAAAATCCCCCTTCACGGATATGGTCGCGCCGCACCCGATGATTTGGACGTGTCAAGATTCTCGAACTTGATATTTTCAACTCCGTTCGCCGGGAGTTGTTGATTGTTCGGCGTCGTGACTCTGTACTCGATCGACCAAGTACGTCCCCGCTGGGAACACGAGCGTGCTCCCACCGTGGGTCGAGACGTATTCCGCGGCCTGCTTGAGCGCCGGATAGTCGTCCGTTACTCCGTCGCCAACCGCATCGACATACTCGCTGTCAATGCTGCTGAGATTCGTAACGTCCACAACACCGAAGCAGCTGGATTCGCACGGAGAAGCGCAGCTCGGGTTGGTGTGGCTACTTCGACTCCTCGTCGGCTCGATAGTTGACTCGGAACTGCAGGCGGCGCAGAGCAAAGAGCAGAGCAGGAGAGTCTTTGGTAGTCGCTGATCGATCATCATGGCCTGACTCCTTTCCGAAGCGCGGGAATGATGCACCCCCACAACCTGTCGTCGAGACTTGCGGGAGCAGGAATCGTGCCATTCTTGCGCCCAGTGAATGAGCCCGAAACTACTCGGTCTAGGCTCCCTTTCGCTCAAACGGCATGGTCGGATCCGGCCAACGAGTGGTCAGATCCGACCACTCGTTTGGAGGTCCCCTCGCCGTCGCACATCGCAGCATGCCAACAGCAAGTGGAGAGCAACACAACGTAGAGCGCCGGATCTGGCCGCGCGCTTAGTTAGTTAGAACAGAGCCGAGCAACATTCCGCTGGGTCGACGAGCGGATCTACGTGGAGGTGCGACCGATCGCACACACGCAGGCGGGGGAGCAGCGTTCGTTCGAGCACGGAGGCGCGAGCGCCGGGCACGATGTCGAAGATGTCGTGCGGCCGGCTCCAGTGGATCTCCTCGTCAACCATGAAGTACTGGCGAGCGGAGGCCACCCCGACGAGATGTCGCGCCCAACCTTCACGTTGGAGCGCTTTCCCCATTCCCGCAACGTGGTGAACGACGCCGAAATCCCGACGCGCGTCCAACACAACGAGACCGGGCGCGTCGACCTCTTTGAGCTGGCGCGCAGCTTCTTGCACCCTCTCGAACACTCGCTGGCTCTCGTGCTCGTCTTCACACACGAGTCCAGTCATCCCGAACTGCACGCGGGGCTCGTCACCGAGCCCGAGGCCAACTCTGAACGTACCTGCGCGCCCCGCTGGAAATTCTCCGGCAACCGGTCGGTCGCGGCATGTTCTCGCGCACGGCCGCTGCGGCTTCGCGCGCGAGTGCCCGAACCGCCTCGACATCCGGGGACCCGAGCGCCGACTTGACGAGGATAGCTTCGGTGGGTTGGAGCGTGAGCCACACGCCGGTGTCGACAGGGAGTGGCGGTTCGGTGGCAGACCGAACGAACTCGGCGAAGAAGTCTTGCCCAACTTGTTGTCGGTGCCGGGCACGTGTGCTCGTTTGCGGTTGCTTCACCTCAATGCCGAGGTTGCCGGAAGGCCACGATGCCACCAGTCCGGTCCTTTGCGCCCAGCCGGTTCGTGTTCGACACTCGCCCCGAGCGTTTCCAACCACATCGCGGTTCGCAGCTCGGAGCATGTCGCGTGGTACTCGTCCTTTTGAAGCAGGCGATCCCGGAAGCGATTCCGAGCCGACTCGGGCAGGCGAGAGAGCATCGAATCCAACTTCGAGTAACGGTGCCGACCACCAGGCGTAATCGAGTCCCCAACGACCGAGTGCAAGTCGCAAGTCCCCGCTGGCCTTGCGACCAGCGTGGCGTGAACAGGGATCGGAGGGCATCGAGAGCGCGAAGCCCGTCGTCGCTACGCCGAAGAATGCGCATGTCTTGGACCCAATAGTCGGCGTTGAGCCACGCTCCGTCGCGGCGAAGCGGATACCAAACACCATCAGCGAAGTTCGGGGAATCGATCATCTTGAAGCTCGAAATTTGCCACTCGAAGATACGGATAGAGACTGGGCTCGCGCACCACAAGGTGCGGCGAGCCTGCGAGTGACGTTGAAACGTCGCGTACCCACCGCGCTACGCGACGGATTTGAACGATCGGCCGACAGATTACCTCCGAGCGTTCCGCTTCATCCCCCCGAAGCTTGGCCTCGACATCTTTCCTCATTCGACTCAACCATCTTCCGCGAGTGCGTGCATTTCGGGACTGTGATCGGAGAGGTCGTCCTGCGGCACGTGGGTTTGTGGGACGCAGCCCTCGCAGTCGAGTCCGACGATCACCGTGAAGAGCGGATCATTGCCACGCACAGCGCTATGTTCGGCGTCGTCGTCTCAGACGTTTAGGGCTTCGACCCTATCCGTAGCACGCCGCTGCCTTCCGACGCTTCCGCGAGCCTCTGCGTCCGCCGCCGGCTCGAGCGCCTCGGCGTCATCCTCCGAAACCGAACAGCCACTCCGGATGACGACCAACGCTGCTATTCTACGAAGACCTTCTGCCAGTAGCGGCAAATCCACGAGCCTGCGAATCGTTTGCCACCGGATAGATGGATCCAATCTCCAAGAGCTTGAACTCGGCCCGCCCTATGGTCGCGACAACGCCTTCAAGGCGCGAGCTCGTCTCTCATCATTCCCGATTTCGTGCCGTCGTTCGGGCCTCACGACGTACCGCAACTACGGCAGTCGCCTTTCCGAAAACGACGCGCTTGCCGGGAAGAATTTCTACGACTCCCCCGCCGTCCTCGATGCGGTGTCGGAACGTACGGCCGATCGGACAGCCCCTCTGGTTTGACATGCTCCGAAGCGAACACATCCCGTTCAACCTATTCGTCCCGCTGCGGGAGCAGCCCTGGGCACACAGCTTTTCAGCGAATGGCTCGGGGCCGAACTAGTAGAGGTATCGAGGATCACCATCGAGTGGGCACCAGAGCCGAGGACGGAATACCTCGACGACAACACCTCCTTCGACACCTACGTCGAATGCGTACTCGCGGACGGTCGGCGGGCGGCGCTGGGCATCGAGGTCAAGTACACAGAAGGCCCGTACTCGTGGGGAAAGACCGAGCGAGCCCGCATGTTTGATGACGGCTCGCTGTATCATCAGGTCCACCAGGCGATCGAAGCTCTACGTCGACGGCGCGCTGAGCGCGCTGCGCACCCCCGAGCTCAAGCAACTCTGGCGCAATCAACTCCTGGGTGAGACTTTGCTCCAGAGAGCAGAGCTCAGAATCGAGCGATTCACCTCGCTACTCCTGTATCCGGTGGGCAACATGCACTACGAGAAGGCTGGCATCGAGCACGCTCGCTTGATGACGCGGGGGTCGCGCAAGCCATTCATCACATCGACCTTCGAGGAGTTCATCGCGCGCTGCAGGCAGCTTGCAGGGACCGACCTGTTGGCCACGACGTGGCTCGACTATCTCGAGCGACGGTACATCGTGGCCGGCTGAGTTGGAAGCGCAGCACAATTGCGAGATCCGCGGAGGCACTGGCTCCCGGCATCCGGTGGAGTTTCGTGAGCGCTCGGCCCGCCAGAGAGGATGCTCGGACAGACAAGGTCCCACGGTGTCTTGCCTGCGGCGACAGCCCGCGCAACCATTGTCCCGATGGAAGCTGGCTGCTACCGCGTACACTTGGTCGCCCCAGACGGTGGATAACGCTTCACGTCCCGCTCAGCGACGACGGTTGGTACGACCCGAAAGCTCCCAAACCCCACCTGTTGAAAGCCAGTTGGTCGGGCGAGGAGCAATACGGCGAGATCGTGGTCACCGGGGAGCGGTTCAACCGCATCGTCTGGGCAGGAAAGTACGCCGACTCTTTGACCGACATTCTTCGCGCGCCAGTGCAAAATGACGCAAGGTTCACCGTGTACGAGACAGACGACCGGAACAGCGATCGCTGGGAATTCGTGGTTCGGGACACCCGCAGAGTTTGACAGCGCTCCCAGCCGAGGAACTCGAGAAGACTGTACGAGTCGCAACAACGGAGCGACGAAACACTGCCGTTAAACGCAGGCACAACGAAGCTCCAGTCGGTCTTCATGCAACGCTATGGGCTCGGCCAAAGCGCTCCCTTGAGGCGGCGAGCCTGCGGTGCCAGCATCCAGCTCATGTTCGGGACGAACTTAGCAGGGAGATTGCCATGCCCAACTTCGGCCATCGCCATCAGCCAGGATGCTGGACACCACGGGCACGAATCTGCACCGCAGATGCGCTGCGCACGTGGTCTATGCGCCTGAGCTGACTGCTGCTGGCGCATGAATGCGTCCGCCGAGCTCAACGGCCGCGGGCGGTCATCCTCTTGAAGACCGATTCGTCACGGCCAAGTCTGCCAGGTCGGGCACGGCGCCGAGCCCTTCTTCTCGATGTACACATTTCCGCGAGGCCGCGTCGCTGTACGTGGTCGATATCGTGAAACCTGCGGTTACGCCCGTCGTGCCGTAGATACCGGGGTAGCAGCCTTGCAGGCCTTGCGCGGGGCACAGTCCCCCAGGGTTTCCGCCTTCCGACACAAACCAGGGAGCGCCCGTTCGGACCGGAGATCGAGTGGAGACTGCCCCATGATCTTGACGTAGATATTGTATCGATAGATAGGACCGTTCCCGCAACATCCACCCCACGAGACCGCCGGATTGGCCGGCATTCGCAGCACATACGGAAGCTGGCTCTCGCTCGTGATGACGATGGGGGGATTCGAGCAATACATC
>CAWAHB010000027.1:0-485461 GCA_963781505.1 uncultured delta proteobacterium
GACGTAGAGCACACCGACGTGCCCGTCGCGATCTAGGTTACCGGCATCGTCATCGAAGGCCGAGTAGCGGCCCTCCACCCAGATGTCCCAGGGAGATCGCTGTCTCATAGGCGAGAGGCAGCGATCCGCCATCACCGGCGCCGAGCGCCATGCGGTCTTTGCTCATCTGTGCCTGTGCAGCTTCACGCCGCATCTTCGACAGGCTGCCCGAGAATGGATGTTTTGCGATCCGTTGTTCCGGTGTCTTCGTCGTCGAAATGGCTGTTGCCGGGATGGCCAAGCGATCCGTGCTGCGGCCGAGCCCGGCGCCGAGACCCATGGCGTTGCCGAAAGCGGCAGCGCCGCTCGCGACATTCGTCGTGCCGCTGCCGGCCATCGCCATCGTCATCGGCCCGGATTGGCCGGAGCCGCGATTGAGCAAGCTCGTGCGCCAGGATCATTCAAAAGGATGCCGTTGATGCGGCTGAGCAGGAAGCCCTTCGCAACGGCCTGCGAGGCATCCTTGCCTGATGGGAAGGCGTCGGAACCGGCCGTCACGGTCATGGTCGGGCTGCCACCGTATTCGAAGCTGGCGTGCTCTGACGCCGACCTCAGCCAGAGGACCGACGACGTAGGTACACGCCTTCGCGGCCGAATTGAGGGTCGTCGATATAAGTACTGGATCCGACAGCCCGATAAGCTTGCCGCCGTTGGCGCTGACGGTGAAATGGATCAGTTGGCTACCGACGGCAAATCCGTTCGACCATGGCGCACGAGGCCCGACGCATGACCGGACGTCGTAGCCGCGGTGTATATGGCGTGGCAACCGTCAGTGGAGGGGGCTGGCGACAGTGATAAAGGCGTCACCGAAAATCAGGAGCGGCGGTCGATGGCTAGGGCGAGAAGGAGGCGACGCGGCGAAAAGCGCGTTTAAGCAAGTCGATCCCCCCTCAAGAGTTCCATGGCGGATACCCTCCGCAAGGGCTGCCGCAGGCAAAGCTAGCGAATGGACTTCATTAAGGGAACGTTCATCGCTGGTTCGCGAACGCCGATGGATTGGGCTGCGATTGATTTAAACGCCGATCTTCGCTAACTCAGCGACTCGCAGCTGCCGCACATCATAGCCGACAACGGGAATGCCTGAGCCCAACTCACGGTGGGGCGCCGAAAGCGCGGTGAAGGGCGCGAATGGCGGCGATGGTAACTCGACAATCGTCTGGCTTGGCCGTGCGGACGGACTCACTCTTCGGCGAGCGCCTCGCAACCCTTCTTTTTGGTCTTGGTGAAAATGAAGACCTGGTTGAGGCTACCCTCGCCAGGCGACCATCACGTTGTTGAGCTCCAGCGACGGCGTCTCGTCCATCAGCTACACTCGTCGAAGCGCTTGAGGATCTCATCCGGGGTCAGCACGACCCCGTCGGCTTCGAGCGGCGGGCCGCACTGGCGGCCGTCGTCGGAGTTCTGCAGCATCCACCAATCGGCGGAAATTGCCGGCTGCAGAGTGCCAATAAAATAACGGCGGCAGTTGCCGTACGCACACCACGCAAAATCATTGGTCCGCTCCCTGCAACGGAATAAACCCCGTCGATGTAAGCGGCCGTTGAAGCCGGCGGCAATCGAATTCATGCCTCACCGAGGAGGCACGTCTAGTTAACCTTGCACGATAAAACCGCGCGAGGGCGGGGCGCCGAAGGTGCGACGAAGCTCGCGGGTGAAATGCGCCTGATCGGCAAAGCCGGCCATGTGGGCCGCGGCGGTGAGATTGCTGCCCTGGGTAACCTCGCGGATGGCGGCACGCAGCCGGTGCCAAGTGCGGTAGCGACGGAACGGGACGCCGACCTCGCGGGTGAATAGGTGCTGGAAGCGCGACGCCGAGAGGCGGGACGAGGCCGCGGCCTGCGTCACGGACAATGCATTGGCGGCGCGCGCCTGCATCTCGTCGACGGCGCGGCAGATGCGCTGGTCGATCCGCCGGCGCGCGATGCGCTGCGAGAAATCGATGATGTCGAACATGCCGGCGCGCATGGATGCGACGTCCAACCGCCGCTCGTAGTGCACGCGCATCGGCGAGCCGTCACTGCTGCCGACCAGCGCGCCGGGCACCTCCTCGCCACCTCCGACGAGCGGAGCCAGCGCATCGGCGCTGTCGATCTCGGTTCCAGATAAAAGACGCCGAGCGGATCGCCGCCGATGTCGAACTGAGACGGTGTTCCGGCGCGTATGACGGCGCTGCGGCACGACACCCAGGCGCTGCCGGCAACACGCAGACGAAAGGTACCGTAGAGACCGGCGAGATAAACGGCCGTGCTGTCGGCGTGGCTGTCGTTGTGCCCGAGCGGGCCGGCGAAGAAGGCCCAGCCGGATCGACGTGCCACAGCGAATTGGCGCCCCGCGGCGCACCTGGCAGCACGTTCATTCAAGGGGCGGCGGTCGGTCATCCACTACCTCTGGGGCAAGCGCGCGCGCAAGGTTGCAGAGGATAGGCGACGTGGCAACGGGACTGAACGGCAATACCCAATCGGGATCGATGGACGGCCCGGCGCTGACGCGGCGGCGCATGCTAGGCGCGGGTGCGGCGCTCGCGGCAGCTCCGCTCGCCTCGGGAATTCCCGCCCTGTTGCTACCGACGGCGGCGCGCGCCACGGGGGCCCTGCTGGGCGCCAAGCAGCCGACCTGGTGCCGCTTCAAGCTCGGCGCGTTCGAATTGACCATGACGTCGGATTTAGACGCATTCATTCCTGGGCCGTTCCCGATCGTCGGCGGCAATGCCTCGCAGGGCGAGGTCGAGCAACTGATGCGTGACAACCTGCTGCCGCCGGACAAGTACCAGCCGGCTTCACGCCGATGATCATCGACACCGGCGCCAGCTTGTCATCTTCGACACCGGCAACGGCGCCAAGGGCTTCGTGCCGCGCCCGGCGGGCGGCTGGCTGGCGACGCAGCTTGCCCTTCAGGCATCACGCCGGAGCAGATCGAGTCGTGGTGCTGTCGCACGGCCATCCCGACCACGTCGGCGGTGTGATGGAGAACGGCAAGCCGCTGTTCTCTAACGCGCGCTACGTGATCGGCGCCATTGAATACGACTTCTGGTCGCCGACAGGAAAATTCACCGGCGAGGTGGAGAAGCTGGCGTCCCTGTTCCGCGCCGACGTCGTGCCGTTGGCCGAGAAGATCACCTTCCTCAAGCCGGGCGACGACGTCGTACCGGGCATCCGCGCGCGCGAAGCGTGAACGGCCACACGCCGGGGCACCTGGCGTTCGACATGAGAGCGATGGCAAGCGCATGCTGTTCTGGGGCGACTGCGCGCATCACCAGGTGGCTTCGCTGGCGCGGCCCGAGTGGCACTGCTTCGTTCGACGTCGACAAGGAGCAGGGCGCGGGAACCGCGGCGGCGCATCTACGAGGGGCTGGCGGCAGCCGAGCGCATTCCGGTGAGCGGTTATCACATGCCGTTCCCGTCGATCGGCTACGTCGAGCGATTGGACGGCGGCGGCTATCGCTGGCTGGCGCACACCTACCAGCTCAACCTTCCTTGAACGGGACGCCTTCAGGCGAGGTTCCTGCGATAGTCGGAGGGTAGCACGCCCGTCCAGCGCTTGAACGCCCGGTTGAAGTGCGCGGCATCCGAATAGCCGAGCGATAGCGCGATCTCGATGATCGGCGTCCGCGTCGATCCGATGAGGCTGCGCGCGCGCTCACCCAGGACACGTTCGAGCAGCTCGAGGTAGGTCGTTCCCGAGTTCGCCAGCTTGCGCTGCAAAGAGCGCGGCGACAGGCCGAGCTTGGCAGCGATCCACTCGAGCCGCGGCGGTCCTTCCTGCAGCGCCAGCGACACGACGGCGGCGATCGCCTCGACAAGGTCCGCATCGGCCGGCGTTGCGCAGCACCTGTCTGCGCCGCTGCGCAGTACGGAGCCTGCGACGGCGCGGGGGTTGTGCGCGTCGAGCAGCCGCGCGTCGAACTCAATCGTCGTGACGCGGTGGCCGGTCGACACCTCGGCGCGGAAGATATCCTCAAGGCCGAACTCGTGGTGCCGGGCGATGCCGTAGTGAGGACAAGGTTCGGCGACCAGCGCGGGCCGGCGAACGCGCGCACGCAATCGATCAGGTAGCTGATGCCGAGCAGCTCGTTCTGATAGCGGCCATCGCATGCGGGATCGAGAAACTCGATCGACCAGTACGCCAGCGGACCACGACGCACGAGTTGCAGGTCCGTTGCGGTCTGCAGCATCGCGTTGAGACCCTGCTCGGACCGCCGGATGGCGTCGCCCAGCTTCGGCGCGTCGCTGACCCACTTGCCGAAAGCACTGAGCCGGCTCACCTGCACGTGCTGGCCAAGCCGCGCGCCGAAGTGCTCATCGCCTGTGGCCCGTGCGCCGCGTTCGAGCAGCCTGAATTGCTCGCGCAACGGCAGCAGCATATCGGGGCTGTCGAGCAGCGCCGGCGGCAGATCGACGTCCTGCAACAGGCGCATAATCGAGGCCCCCTGGCCGCCGATGAAATGGGCGATGGGGCCGAGCGAGCTGGCGCGGGTGAAACCTGATTGGCGGACGGCCATGCTTGACGAGCCATGCTGCGAAGACGAGCGGTTGGCGCAAAATGGCAAGCCAGGAGAGGCCAAAGCCACTCACATTGCAGTGACTTGAACGTGGTCGGCAGAAATTTTCGCCGAACCGCAAGCTGCTAGGGAGAAAGAACCGTGATCAACCGCCAATTCGACGACAGCAACATCCGCTGGTTCACGCTGGAAGGCTTCGACCACCTCGCGTACCACATCTGCGAGGTCGACGAGCGCCTGCGCACGGTCGACATCCTCTTCAAGTTCGCAGCCAACCAGAAGATCGCCCTCCATCGCCACAAGGCGCCCTACCGCACGCTCGTGCTGCAGGGTGAGCTGCGCATCTACCGCGCCGACGGCGAGTTGAAGGAGGTGCGGCCCATCGGCAGCTACGTCAGCGCCGCTTCCGATGGCGAGCCACACACTGAAGGTGGCGGCGATATCGACGTCATCGCGTTCTTCAGCAATCGCGACGTGACGGGTCCGGTCTACGAGATACTCGATACCGACCTCAACGTGGTCGCGACGCTGGGCATGCCGGAATTCAAGGCGCTGTTCGACGCACAGGCGCAAAGCGAAGCCGCGGCGTGAGCCGGCGCTTGCTACGAATGGCGGCCGGCAAGCGCTCAGTTTGTGAGCCGGGCACCTGGCTGCCCGTAGTCGGGGACAGCGATACGATCAATGAGGCTCCGCCCCATCGCCAGCTTGGCAACCAGCGGAATGGAAAATGCCTTAGTGATCTGATTGCGTATGAAGAGCCCGAGCGCCGAGCGGGAACGAAGCCGGCGGCAAACTTCTCGGCGGCGACCTGCTTGGCGAGGATGGGCGCGCGCAGAAGCTGCTCGTAGCGCCGAAAGGCGAGTTCGGGGTTCTCGCGCGCACGCCCTAGCTCGCCGGCGAGGACGTAAGCGGCCGTCATAGCCAGTGCTGAACCCTGGCCGGCGAGCAGGGACGGACAGAACGCGGCGTCGCCCACCAGTGCCACGCGCCCGGCCGACCAGCTATCCATGCGGATCTGGCTGACGCGGTCGAAGTAGATCTCGTCACACGTCTCCAACGCCGACAAGATCTGCGGGCATTCCATCCGGCGTCGGCAAACTCCGACTGCAGAACGCGCTTGAAGGCTTGCGTACCGTGCGCGTCGATAGTCGGGGGCCG
This sequence comes from uncultured delta proteobacterium, assembly GCA_963781505.1. Classification (GTDB taxonomy): domain Bacteria; phylum Myxococcota_A; class Polyangia; order Polyangiales; family Polyangiaceae; genus JADJKB01. The sequence continues at coordinate 5,696 of CAWAHB010000027.1, forward strand.
TTCGGACGCGAACACGAACAAGAACAGGGTGCGATCGCCGCGCATCGAAAAGCGCGCCACCTGCTTACCGGGGATGGCATAGCTGACGTAGACGAGCTCATCCCGCGGCCGGTAGCCCTCGACCTCGAACGCGGCGACGCAATAGCCTAGGTACTTTTCGAACCGGTCCTCTGCACCAAAAACCAGCCGCCGAACCGGTGAATGCAATCCGTCGGCGCCGATGACGATGTCGAAGCGACGTTCGGGCATGTGCTCGAAAGCGACGCGCACGCCTTCTCCATCCTGCTCGATCACCTTGACGCTGTCGCCGAAAATGCTTTCGCAGCGATCCTCGACGCTCCTGTAGATCAATCGAGCAAGGTCACTGCGAGCCACGGTGGTGTACCGGCCGAACGTCAGCTCGCGGAACACATCGGCACGGAATCCCCCTACGCGGTGGCCGTAGGTATCGACGAGGCGCAACTCCCGGATGTCGTACCCCTGGCGCAGCAGCTCCGGAAGCAGCCCCATGCGCTCGGCGACATCGTAGCCCGATCCCCAGAAATCGATGATGTAGCCGCCCGACCGCAGGCGCGGAGCACGCTCAACAAGCGTCGGCCGGAATCCTTCCGCCGCCAGCCAGTAGGCAGCGCCGGAACGGCTATGCCGTTGCCGGAAATGAGAACCGACTTCACGACGACCCACCTCGATGGTGACGGCGTCCTCCGCCTGTGACGTAACCACGATCTTACGCGCCCGGTTTTTTCGCTCAGCCGGCCGGCGCCGGCTACTGGCGAGCTTGTCGCGCTCGGCGAGGAGCGCGTCGAGCTTGGCCTGCTGATCGGCGATGCGATCCGCGTTGCGGCTTTCGTCGGCCGCGCCCGAGTAGGCGGCTGCCTGCTCGACCAGCTCACGCAGATTGTCACGCAGGATTGAGATGCGATTGTCGAGCTCAGCAAGCGCAGTGGGATCGGCGGCCATGGATGTCCTCTCGGGGCAGTCGCTTAGGTGTATTCAACGAGGTGAGAACGAGATACTGGGCTCAGCCGTTCCGCCGGTTGCCCGGGCGATAGACGCCGGCTTCAGCGTCCCACTCGAGCTCGCCTAGGTCCTGGGCGCGTTGACGGGTTGGCGCGTGCCATCTGCTCGTGCGCCATACGCGCCGCTTCCGCCACGCTCGCCATCTCCCGGGTGAGCCACTTCATGCCGGCAGCAATGCCGGCCCCAATGAGCACCACAGCCACGATCTGGGGCATCGGCGACACTCCCTCTCTGGCATGCTCCCTCTATGGCATGCGCAACGGCAAGTTTCACAAGCCGAACCGGGACCATAGTGCCCGGGTCTCGATAGCGGATATCAGATCCTCTCCTAAGGCAAGGTGTCCGCGGGTTAAATCCTGGTAACCAACCACTCCCGGCAAGCGGCGCAGGCGCGAGAGCAGACCACCGCGATCTAACGGGACGACCTTGAGCCGGACTTTATTGCCGTGCAACTCGCGCATCTTGGTGCGCAGATCGGCGATCCCGTCGATAAGGCCGAGCTCCATCGCCTTCGGGCCGGACCAGAACGCGCCGGAGAACAACTCTTGATCCGGCACCCTTGAGACGGCCGGCGCGCCGCTCCTTGACGACACCAATGAATACGTCGTGCACGTCGCGCTGCAGCGCTTTGATGCGCTCGACGTCTTGCGGGCGCTCAGGCTGGAAAGAATCAAGCGCGTCCTTTACCTCGCCTGCCGTGTAGACACGGCGCGAGATGCCGAGCTTCTCGATCGCTTTGTCGAAGCCAAAGCCCGCGAAGATCACGCCGATGGAGCCCACGATGGAGGACGCGTCGGCATAGATTTCGTCGCCGGAGAGCGCGAGGTAGTAGCCGCCCGAGGCCGCGACGTCCTCGCAGAACACGTAGACCGTCTTCTCATGCTCCTCGGCGAGCTGGCGGATGCGGCGGAAGATCAAGCTCGACTGCACGGCGAGCCGCCGGGCGAATTGATGACGACCGCGACGGTCGGCGGCTTCGACATCTCGAACGCCTTCTCGATCGCGGCGGCGCATTGCGAGATCGAGAGGCCCGGCCGCAACGGCGTCACCATGCCGATGGGGCCGCTCAAGCGCAGCACGGGAACGACGGGACCACGGCCAAAGAACCACATGCGGGGCCGCGCTGAAGGCTTTGCTGCCCGGGATGAGCCGCACTTTTACGCCATCGCGACGCCGCGGCTAGGGCGGCTGGTATCGTAGCCGCCGCTCACCCGCAACGCGATCATAGGCAAGGGCGCGGCGGCCGCGCAGGATCTCCTGCGCGGCCGGGGTGAAGTCATTGCCGTCGCCGTGCAGCACCAAGCCCGGCAGCAGCTGCAGCGGGCCCGGCTGCCCTTAACGCCTTGCACCAGCACGCGATGGGCGGCGCACCCTGGCGCGGAAACAGGGGACACGATTTCAAGCCCGCCGAAACGGCTTCGAAGACGGCGAGCAGGCGGATCAGTGCGTCCGCCTTGTGAATGAGGGTGCGCTACCGCCGGGAGCCGTCATGCGCGCCATGAAGCGGGCCCAGCCTGCGAGCTCACCGTCCGGCATAGCGTGGGCCCGGCCTTGAATGCGTCGGGTCGCAAGCGTCCCGGAGTCGATGGCGTGAAACGGCGGATTGGCGATAACGTGGTCGAAGCTCTCCTCGGCGAGGTCGAGCGCGCGAAGCCAGCGGCCCGCAGGCCGACATCGCCGTCCACCACGCGCACGCGGGCGCGAGCCCGTTGCGTGCCATGTTCTCGGCCGCGAGTTCGGCCAGTAGCCGGCTCGCTGCTCGAAAAGCGTGACCTCGGCAAGGTCGACGCGGCGGGCAAGGCACAGCCCGCGGTTCCGACGCCAGCGCCGATATCGAGGACGCGCATAGGCGGTCCCATGCGACCGGGACGGCCGCCGCCAGCATCACCGCGTCGAGCCCAGCGCGGTACCCGTCCTCGATTGCAGGATCTGACCGCACCACCGAGAAAAGCGTCGTCGGTCGGCTCGTCCCAGCTAGGTGTTGCCGCGGCCGTCAGTCATTGTACGATCCACTGACCGAGGTCGGCATCCGACCAGCAGCCGGCGCGCAGCCGTCCCAGTTCTCGCTCCGGAACCGCAAGCCGCTGTGGCACAGCGCCAAGCGTTCCCTGCACGGCGCTCATATTGCCGTCGAAGACCGCGACGCCGATGCCGGCGTCCTCCAGCAGCACCTGCACGATAGTTCAGGAGAACGGGATCGTTGGTCGTGACGAGGTCGCGCATGGCCGCGTACTACTGAAGTGTGCGGAGGCCAAAAGATCAAGGGTCTAGCGCCTTGCGGCAAATTTGCATGAAGATCGCCGCCGCCACAACGCTATACACCAATCGAAAACAACCGGCCGGGAAAATGCCCTTGGGACACGTCATAGCATTCGAAGCCGCCCGCGGCGCGCCGGAAGAGCCTGCGCCGCTGCTCGACATCGTGTCGAGCCGACATGGAGGGGATCAACCGCATCATCCTCGACAAGGCGGTCTCGGACGTCGAGCTGATCCCCGAGCTCGCCCACCACCTGATCGATTCCGGCGGCAAGCGGCTGCGGCCGATGCTGACGCTCGCGGCCGCCAAGCTGTGCGGCTATCGCCGGCGACGGCCATATCAAGCTCGCCGCGGCGGTCGAGTTCATGCACACCGCGACGCTGCTGCACGACGACGTCGTCGATGAGAGCGGACTGCGGCGCGGCAAGCAGACGGCGCGCATGATCTGGGGCAACCAGGCGAGCGTGCTGGTCGGCGACTTCCTGCTCGGCCAGGCGTTCCGCATGATGGTCGACGTCGGCTCGCTGACGCGTTCTCAAGATACTGTCGAACGCCGCCGCGGTGATCGCCGAGGGCGAGGTGATGCAGCTCGCCGCCGCCAAGAACACCGACGACGACCGAGGACGAGTATCTCGCGGTCATCAACGCCAAGACGGCGGCGCTGTTCTCCGCCGCGGCCGAGGTGGGCGCCGCCATCGCCAAGCGCGCCGGCGCCGAGCAGGCGGCGCTGCAGATCCTACGGCCGCAATCTCGGGCTCGCCTTCCAGCTGGTCGACGACGCGCTCGACTATCCGGCGACAGCCGGCCGATCTCGGCAAGGCGGTCGGCGACGATTTCCGCGAGGGCAAGATCACGCTGCCGGTGATCCTGTCGTTCCGCCGCGGCTCCGAGGACGAGCGCGCGTTCTGGACGCGCACCATCGCCGAGGGGCAGATCGAGGACGGCGACCTCGAACGCGCTGTGGCGCTGATGAAACAGCACAAGGCCATTGAGGCGACCCTGGAGCGGGCGCGGTCCTACGGCGCCGTCGCCCACGACGCGATCGATTTGGATGAGTCGTGTGGTCTTACGACTACTCGCGACCGTTTGCAGATGAACCGATCCGGTTCCGGATGAACGCATCCGGCGCGGTCGACGCGAATGTCGCGATTGTACGACTCAGGGACCAGTGCCGCCGGTACCACCGGCGCTTTGGCAACCCTGACCCTGACCGTAGTCGACGCCACAAGGCCCGTTGGCCGTGACGCAGCACTTGGTTGCTGGGGGCTGAGGAGTCGGACAGAAGTCTACGTTGCAGGTGCCGCCGCCGGTTCCACCGCCGCCGGTAGCACCCGTACCACCACCACCCGTGCCGCCAGTGCTACCGCCCGCGCCACCTGTGGCCCCGCCGGTGCCGCCGGTGGTTCCGCCACCGCCCCCGGTGCTGGAGTTGCCTGTTCCACCACTCGACGCTTCCTTGCCGGCGTCCTTGGTGGGCGCTGGGCCGATTCCGCCGTCGTCCCCACTGGACGCGCAGGCGATGGTTGGAATGGATGCGAAGAAGCAGATGGTGAATGCACGAGCAAGTTGGCGCACGACGGGCCTCCCTTGAAAGATTCCGGCCGGCTGACTCAGGGAGTCTACTGCTTTTCTGGGCCCGCGACGAAAAGAAATTCACCGACACCCGTGATGTTTTTCGACGGGGGTGTCATCCAGGCCCCTCAGACTGGAAACCTACAGTCGCGTGGGACGCATCGGACCTTCGTTCGGCCGAAAACACCTGGGCATGGCACGATCGCCGGGGTGGGTTCCTCGAGCACGACAGCCGACTCTGCCGAAGAACCTTCGGTCGAAGCGGCGCCTGCCGGCGGGGAACGGACCCGCGCGCGAGCTCTGCTCGGCCTGCTCGTCGGCTGCTTCGCGCTTTTCTCCGTGCTCGCCGTCCCGCGACTCACGAACAACCTGGTGGGCGATCTCGAGCTCACCGGCTGGGCGGGACCCATCGCCGAGCGGGTCGCGCACGGAGACGCGCCGTACGTCGATTTCGTCCTCCCGATCCCGCCGGGCAGCTTCGCAATCCTCGCGTTGGTGCAGAAGATCGCGGGACGAGCGATCTTGCTGCAGGAGCTGTGGCTTCTGGCCATCTGCCAGCTCGCAATGGCGCTCCTGGCGTACGTCATCGTACGACCGTTCACGTCGCGCCAGATTTCGATTCTCGTCGCGTTCGCTTCCCTCGTCACGCTGCTCACGAGCCCCAGGGAATGTGCATTCGATCACACGGCGCAGCTGACGGCGTGGGGGAGTATCGCATTCGGCGTGCATGCGCTGGTTGCGGTCGAAGACCGTCGGCGGCGCTGGCTTTTTGCCGCCGCCGGTTTGGCGGCCACTGGCACCTTCATTTTCAAACAGAGCACTGCGAGCGGAGTCGTGAGCGGCTGGCTCGGCGCGTTCGCATACCTCGCACTGGCTGGGTATTGGTCCAAGAAACGCAGCGAGATCGGGGTTCGATCCCGGGATTTGTCGGCCTGGATCCTGGGCGCGGTGGGCGGCGGGGCCGTGCTGACGATTCTGCTGCACGTCCTCGGGAGCTCGCTTTCCGCCTACCGCCAGGCCGTGCTCGAGGATGCGGTGCCTCTCGTGGGCGGCAGCCGTGCGCTCTGGCAGAACCTGATGAATTCCACGATGGGCTCGGAATCCTTCCCGAGCTCCCTCGTGATCATCGCCATCGTGAGCTTCATGGTCCTTCGCCTCTCGGAGCACGACGGGCTCAGGCCGAGCGCCGGCGCGGCGCTCGGTCGACGAGACTCGATCGCGATCGCGGCGATCGTGCTGGTCGTGTTCGGGAGCGCGTCAATCCTGCTCGCTGCGCGCGTCGAACGACTGCCGGATGCGCTGGTCTACTACGGCGACCGCTTACGCCACGTGCCGAACGTCGGACTGTTCTTCGTCAGTCTTTACTTCGTCACCCATCTTGGTCTCGGACGCGGAGAAGGAGTGGAGCCGGCGAGCGGTCACCGTCAGAATGCGATTCTGATCGTGGCGGCGCTCTCTTCCTTGCTCCACAATCTGTCCGCCCCGACCTTTCACCCGTTCTACGACAACAATCCGATCATTCCGCTGGCGTTCTTGTACCTGTTCATCGCCCTCGAGCGAGCAGCGCTCCCCAAGCTCAAGCTCGTCGTCTTTGCCCTCGCCATCGGCGCGCTGTTTTCCACCAAGCTCGACCGTCAGCTCCAGGCTCGAACCTGGGTGGGCCATGGCACCGATTGGGCCGGGATGCGCGTGAATCCCCAGGGCGTCGACGTGGTCCAAGCCGCTTTCCGCGTGCAGGAGCTGGCGGGGCCCGACGAAACGGTGCTGGTTTTGCCGGAGGATCTCGAGCTCGTGGCCCTCATCGATCGACCCCGTCCCCCGCTTTTGGGTGCGATTGTTTTCGTGGACCAGTATCCGGATCGCCTCGCCGAGCACGACATCCAAACGCTCGAAAAAAGTCCTCCCAAGGTGATCGTGATTCGACCGCGTGATCGCACTCTGTGGCGACAGATGTTCCCGCTCTCACAGAGCCAGGTTGGTGCCGCACGCGTCACCGAAGCCGTGCTCGATCGACTCCTGCCCCAGCGCTACACCCTCGATCGCAGCGTCGTCACGCGCTTTGGCAACCGTGCGGTTCCCCTGGAAATCTGGGTCCGCAAGGAGTGATACGCTGGCGGATGAGGCCCACTATCCTTGCCTCGTCGCTCTCTTCACCGGCGCGTGCGTAGTCGAGTAGGGCGCTTCCACGGAAGGACTCGGTTGGTCAGGCGCAAGCCGTCGCCGGCCTTGGCTCGCACTACTTTCGCAAGAGCTTGAAGGCGTGGTTCCAGCCCTTTCCGGTCATGCCGGGAATGCACCACAAGATGCATAGCGGCTCGATCGCGCGAGCCGCCGTCGAGGCTCCCATGTCCTCCGTCTCCCAGCCGAACTGGGTGAGGATCGCCGTCGTCTGCTCCTTGGATGCGCCGTGATCGCCGCAGATGAACATGGTCGGCTTCACGGTCCCAAAGTCGGGGTTGACCATGAACGCGTTTTCCACGGAGGAGAACGCCTTGACGAGGTGCGCCTTTGCGAACCGCTTCTGCAACCGCTCCATCAGCGAGTCGTTGATGTTCGTGAAGAAACGGATCACGCCGTTTTCCGGAGGCTCGTCCGCGATGGGATTGGTGGCGTCGATCACGGTCTTGCCCGAGATCCCCTCCCCGGCCAGCTCGAGCACGGACTCGGCCGCGGACCCCTTGACGGCGAGCACGACGATCTCGCCGAACTTCGCGGCATCGGCGAAGGTGCCAGCCGAAGCTTTGTCTCCCGCGCCCGCCTTCCACTCCGCGAGCTTTTTGGGATCTCGCGATCCCCGCATGACCTCGTAGCCGTGCTTCAAAAAGCCGTCGGCGAGGGTTTGTCCCACGACCCCAGATCCCAAAACTGCAACTTTCTTCATGGCGGCTCAACATGTAGGCAAGTCGCTGCCGAATGCCAAGGGCAATCCCATGAAGCGCCTCCCTCGGACCGTCATCGTCCTCGGAATCGCGAGCCTTCTCACGGATCTTTCGAGCGACATGATCTACCCGCTCTTGCCGGCGTATCTCGCCGTGACGTTGGGGGCGGGAGTTCTCGGCGTCGGAGCGATGGAAGGAGCTGCAGAAGCGCTCGCGAGCTTTTTCAAGATCGTGTCGGGCTCCCTCGCGGACCGTTTTCCTCGAAGAAAACCCCTCGTGATCGCGGGCTATGCGGTTTCCGGTACCGCACGACCCCTGATTGGCTTCGCGTGGGCATGGCCAGTGGTGATCGTTCTCCGCCTGCTCGACCGCGTCGGGAAGGGCCTCCGGACGGCTCCTCGCGACGCGCTCATCGCCGACGTGACTCCGGTGGAGCGGCGAGGCAGCGCGTACGGTCTTCATCGCGCGATGGACAACGCGGGGGCGGTCTTGGGACCCGTCGCTGCCAGCGCTTTGCTCGGACTCGGGTTCGCCACCCGCCAGGTATTTTCTGTGCGGCGGTGCCCGCAGTGCTCGTGATCGTGACGCTGGTTTTCGGAGTGAGGGAATCCGCGGGCGCGCCCCGCGAGCACCAGCCGCGCCGCCACGCCGCCCTCGCCGAGCTCGGTCCGAGCTACCGGCGGCTGCTCCTTGTGATCGTCGTCTTCACGTTGGGCAATTCCAGCGACATGTTCCTGCTCCTGCGTCTGGGCAAAACGGGGCTCGGGCCGATCGGCGTCTCACTGGCTTGGGCGGCCCACAATCTGGTCCGAACCTTCGCCACCTATTTCGGCGGGCGCGTCGCCGATCGCGTCGACCGGCGCCGCTTCTTGGCGCTCGGCTGGCTGGGGTACGCGGCGTCCTACGCCTGCATGGCCTGGGTGGATTCGCCCACCTGGATCGTGGTGCTCATCGTGGCCTACGCGCTTCACTACGGTGCGGTCGAGCCAACCGAGCGCGCGATCGTCGCCGATCTCGCTCCCGCCCACCTCCGGGGCTCCGCATTCGGGTGGTTTCATGGCGCGGTCGGCATCGCGACGCTTCCAGCGAGCGCGCTCTTCGCGGTCGTCTGGGGCAGCGTCGGGCCGGGCGCCGCATTCGGCATTGGCGCGGGCCTCGCACTTTTGGCTCTCGGCGGACTCTGGTTCTTCGTACCGCGCGCGGCGATGGCTACTTCCCGATGAATGCGAGGACGACTTCGGTGACGATCAGCACCACGATCAAGACCTCGAGGATGAAGCTTCGCACGAGCGCTACCTCGTCTTTCAGCGTGGTGTAGATGTCGAAGAGCAAGCGCTGCTTGTGTCCCACCCGATTCTTGAGGGCAGGGACGGCGAACCTTTCCAGTGCCTTTCGGTACACTCGTGCGAGGTAGGCGTCGGCGATGACCTTCAACGCGCTGTCGATGCGCTCGGTGAATTCCGACAGCTCGAGGCGCCGGCGCGAGAGGCGGCGGAGCGTGGTCCCGAGCGGGCTGCCGAACGCCAACGCCCAATAGCCCCGCTCGACATCGCGATAGGCCTGATCGAGCTCGCGATCGAGCTGGTCGTCCCAGTGCAACAGTTGAGCAACCTGAGCCCGCGCGAGCTCGAGAACCTCCGCGACCTCCCGGGAGCCGCTGGGCTCGACGAGCAGCGCGCAGGCGCCTCCGATGACCACGAGGTCGTCATTGAGATAGGAATCCGTGTAGCGGAGGACGTTGTCGCGCTGCTGGGGAGAAACGGCGCGCGCATCTCGCTCGCATGCGCACAGCTTCGGGAGCGCCGGCCAGCCGAGCACGTCGGAAGGCGTGGCGCCCGACGCGAGCTCCTCCACGATGACGATCACGTAGTGCTGAACTTCACCAATCGCATGCCGTCCGCCGAGAACGTCTCCGAGCTTTTCGATCAGCTCCTCGTATTCGCTCTGAGCGAGAGTTGATAACTCGGTGGACTCCTCCAGATCCGCGGCCAGCGCCCACACCTCCTCGAGGCGGATCTGCTTCCGGAGCGGCAGCTCGAACGAGACGGAAATCGTGCCGTAGTCGAACACCCGCGCCGAGGCGTGGCACGCGGTCCGTTCCTTGGCGGCGGGCAGCTCTCTCGGCCCGAGATCGATACACAGCGGTGCCGCGGCCGCGCGAAGTGCGCTGAGCTCGCGGGCCGGCGCTCGGCGAAATTGAATGCTCTCGCGTGCCACGCGAGCGGCCACGAGTCGCTTTTCCGCATCAGCGAGGATCACGTTGTCGCAGGCGTCGAACGCCCGGAGAGCAATGATCGCTCCCCTCGTTACCGTCAGCGGCTCGCCCTCTTCGGACACGGACGGACTTCATCACAACCGCGGCGTCCAGCCCACCTCTCTTCTGGGCTTTCGAGGCGATTTAGCGCCGCATCGAAACGCTCATCAGAAGCCCGAGCCCGACCAGCATCGTGACGACGCTGGAGCCGCCGTAGGAAAACAGCGGGAGCGTGATCCCGACCACCGGCAAGAGCCCTACTGCCATTCCGATGTTGAACACCGTGTGCCAAAAGAACATCGCCCCGACGCCGATGGCGACCGCAGCCCCGAAGCGATCCTTCGACTGCGAAGCGATGTGCACGGCCCAGATGCAGATGAAGCAGTACAGGGCCAGGAGCGCCAGGGAACCGACGAAGCCCCAATCTTCCGCGAACACCGCAAACGGAAAGTCGGAGAACTGGTCGGGGATGAATCCGAACTGATTCTGCGTCCCTTGGGTGAATCCTTCGCCGGTCAGTCCGCCGTTTCCGATGGCAGTACGCGACTGGAACGCGTGCCAGCCGGCGCCGGTCTTGTCCGCCTCCGGGTTCAAGAAGCTCGTGATGCGAGCCTTCTGGTATTCGAGTAGGACGAACCGCCACGCCAGCGGGACGGCCACGATCACCGAACCAAACGCAGCGATCACACTGCGGGTGCGGATCTTCGTCATCGCCAGGATGGAGCCCGCAGTCAGTGTGTAAATGAGGGACGTCCCGAGATCGGGTTGGGCCATCACCAGCGCGACCGGCAGCGCCGTCAGCGCCGCGGGCGGGGCCAAATCGAAGAGGACCCGTGGCTCGGTCTTCGGGTCATCGTGCAGGTACTTCGCGACCACCAAGATCACGAGGATCTTCATGAACTCGCTCGGCTGGAAGTTGAACGTTCCGATCTGGATCCAGCGCGACGAGCCTCGAATGTCCGCGCCGAGCACGAACACCAGCCCCAGCGCGATGATGCCGCCCGCATAAAACACGTACGCGAGCCGCTCGAGATGCCGGTAGTCGATGGCGGCGACCGCCAAGCCCAGAATGCCTCCTACGACGAACCAGTAGACCTGGGAGACGTAGATGTCGGCGAGACCCGCGCGACGGCCCGCCTCGAGGTAGACGCTGGTCGCGCTGTACAGGTTCACCACGCCGAGAGTGGCCACCAGCACGATGCCGAGGAGCAGCGGCGTGTCGATGCGGGCCCCGCCGCGAAACGAAATGCGATCCCCTTGCGCCATCAGAGCGTGCTCCGCTTCGTGGATTTGCGGGACGCAGACGCGCGAGCCGTGGCTCGCTTCTCCTCGAGCTTTTCCCAATCGCGAACGATGCGAGACGCGATCGGCGCGGCGTTCTTGCCACCGCCGCCGCCGTGCTCGACCAAAACGACGATGGCGATCTCGGGGGACTTGGTGGGGGCATATCCGGCGAACCAGGCGTGGTCGCGATTGAAGTACCAGACCTTGTCGGGATCGACTCCGCGGGGAGTCACGTGACTCACCTGAGCGGTACCGGTCTTTCCCGCCATGTCTTGACCGTGGATGGTTTCCTCGTGCGCCGTGCCTTCCCGCTCGCCGACAACGCCCACGAGCCCCGACTTCACCATCGAGAGCTGATCTTGATCGACGTTCACCATCCGGCGCACGCGCGGAGGAAATTCCTGAACGATCGTCCCATCGCTGGTCTCGATGCTGCGCACGACCTGAGGCTGGTAAAGCGTGCCGCCATTGGCGAGAGCGGCGTACGCCAGCGCCAGCTGAAGCACGCTCACGGTGGTGGCGCCCTGACCGATCGCAGCAAGCAGCGTGTAGCCGCCGCGGAAGAAGCCCCTGTAGCGTCGCGTGTACCAAGCGCGCGTCGGCATGCGACCCCGTGCTTCGGGGTTCACACCGATGCCCGTCTTCACGCCGAACCCGAAGTCGAGCCCGACCTTCGCCAAGCGATCGATGTTGAGTTCCTCGCCCAGGTGGTAAAAGTACGTGTTGCACGAGCGGACGATCGCTTCGTGCAGATCCACTGAGCCGTGGACCCCAGTGCAGCGGAAGTAACGACGGCCGTACTCGTATCCGCCTCGACAGTCGATCCGCGCGTGGGGATTCAAAAGGCCTTCGGCGAGAGCCGCCAGCGCGGTGAACGGCTTGTAGGTCGAGCCCGGCGGATAGGCGGCGGAAATCGTCTTGTCGAGGGTTGGCTTCAGCGGGTCGGTGTACAGGTGCCGGAACGCGTCCCGCACGGCTGCCTTGCCGCTTCCACCGGAAACGATGTTCGGATCGAAGCTCGGCTTGGAAAGCGCCGCGAGCACGCGTCCCGTGCGCACGTCCACCACCACGACGGCCCCGGCAAGCTGACCGCGCATGGACTTCTCGATGGATTTCTCGAGCTCGATGTCGATGCTGAGGGAGACGTCGCGACCCGGAACGGGCTCGAGTCGCCGGGGCTCTTCCAGATATTTGGGCTCGAGATCTTCGCGACCACTGCGCCGATTCGAGCCCCGGAGCACCTTGCGCCAGCCGCGCTGGCCGCGAAGATAGCTCTCCCATCGGCCCTCGACACCGATCGCACCGAGCTGGTCGCCGGCGCGGTATCCCCTGCCCTCCAGACGCGCCAGCGTGTCCGGATCGATCTCTCGCATGTACCCGACCAGATGAGCGCCAAGCTCCCCGTACGGGTAGTAGCGAACCGGGACCGGCACCACGTCCACGCCGCGCAGGTCGTCCTCGTGGGTCTTGAGCGCTGCGACGGAGTCTCGGCTGACGTCGACCTTGAGCAAGATCTGCTGGGAGCCCCGCGGCCCACCGCGTGCGTCGACGATCTTCTTCTTGAGCTCGTCGGTCTCGATGTCGTCGATGCCCATCATCTGCACGACCCGAGGCCAGGTCTTGTCCATGTCGATGAGGTCGGGCACCGCGTACACGTTGTACGAAGGGCGGTTCGCGGCGAGCACCTTGCCGTACGCGTCCCGTATCACCCCGCGCGTCGTGGCGAGGGTGATCTCACCCACGATGTTCTTGCGGGCCTGGGCATGGTGCAAATCGCCCTCGACGACCTGGAGCTGGACCAGCCGACCGATGAGCAGACCGAACGTCGCGAGGATGACCACCACCATCCAGCGATAGCGGCGCCTGAACTCGCCGACGTCGGAGCGCTGAACGAGGATATTCAAGCGCTACCTCGCCGCGCTTTCCGCGCCGGAGTGCACGACCTGCGTGCTCTGGTGGAGCTTCTGCGCGATGCGGAAGACGATCGGGGCAAACAGCGCCGTGGCGATCGCTCGGGGCAAGAGGATGGTCACCATTTCGAGGGGGCGACGGGTATCGGCTCCGAACACGGCCAAGAGGACCAGGACCATCGAGCTTTCCACGACGGAAAAACCGAACCCAAGGGTCATGCGCGTCAGCATGGTCTGGGCCGTCAGGCGCACGCCGGCCACCCGCGACAAGAGCCAAATCGCCACTGACACGAAGGTGAACAGCCACATCGGTGCAGAGGCGACCACATCCAGGAAGTAGCCGAAGAAGAACGCGAGGAACGCACCGCGCGGGACCGAATGCTCGTGCACACCAAGGAAGATCACGAGCGGCAGGATCAAGCTGGGGCTCGCGCCGTTCAGGTGAATGAAGCCGAGCACACGATACAGGTTCGCTTGGACGAGAATCAGCAGGATGCCGGTTGCGAGAAATGCTGCGTTGCGCATGGCGAGCTCACAGCTTCGCGCGGGGCCGGCGCGCCGCGCCCCCGCCCTTTTCGCAATCCTTGGCATCCGAGAGCACGATCAGCACTTCTTCGAGCCGAGAGAAATCCACGGTCGGCTCGGCTTCGACGCCCTGGTACATGCCGAAGTCGCGCTTGAGGACCTTGCTGACACGCGCGACCGGAATGCCCTTGGGAAAGCGACAGCCGACGCCGCTGGTCAGGAGCACATCGCCGACGTTCACTTCGTCGCTGCGCTGGACGTATTCCACCCGAACGCCGTACTTGCTGCGATCCCCCATGCCGCGCACGAAACCCCGCGCGCCGGTGCGTTCCACCACCACGTCGACGCCGAAGCCGCTGTCGACGGTGAGCTGAACGTCGACCTTGTCGCCCGCAACGCGCAGCACCGTGCCGACGGTGCCGTCGAACGAGAGCACCGGCATTCCGGTCTTCACCTGGGCACCGGGATTGTCGAGGGTGACGTGCGCGACGCGGAAGAACTCGGTCGTATCCTTGCCGATGACCACGGCGCTCACCGTCTCGGGCTGAACGGTCTCGCGCAGATTCAGCAGTCGTCGGAGGCGAACGTTTTCCGCGTCGGCCGCCCCCAAGCGCCGCACTTCCTGGCGCAGCCGCGCGTTTTCGTAGGCGAGCTTGTCGTTGTCCACCTTCACGTCCACCAGATACACGTAGTCGCCAACGATGGACGAGATGCCCCGGGCCAGGGCCGCTGCCGCGAACTCGAGCGGTGCGGCGACCCGCATGATGGCGCGATCGACGACGTTCATCTCCTCTGGCCGGCGAATGCTCGCCCGCAAAAAGAAGAACGGCACTGCCAAAAGCACCACGACGATGGTCACGTCGCGATAACGCTTGAATGAGCTCATTCCGACAGAGCACCCCTGGCGGGCAGAAGCCCGCTCAGCCGATCGTCACTTCCTTCAGAAGCTCGATGTGATCGAGCGTCTTGCCGCTGCCGAGCACGACGGCGCTGATGGGGTCGTCGCTGACCATGACCGGAAGCCCGGTCTCTTCCCGCAGCAGGACGTCGATGTTCTTGAGCAGCGCGCCGCCGCCCGTCAGCACGACGCCCTTGTCGACGATGTCGGCGGCGAGCTCGGGCGGCGTACGTTCGAGCGCGAGCAGCACCGCCTCGACGATGGCGTTGATGGGCTCGGCCAGCGCCTCGCGGATCTCGTCGGAGTTGACGACGACGGTCTTGGGAATGCCGGCGACCATGTCGCGGCCCTTCACTTCCATCGTCATCTGCTGCTCGAGCGGGTAGGCGTTGCCGATCGTGATCTTGATGCGTTCGGCGGTTTGCTCGCCGATGGCGAGGTTGTACTTGCGCTTCATGTACGCGACGATGGCTTCGTCCATCTTGTCGCCGCCGACGCGCACGCTCTGCGAGTAGACGATGCCGGCGAGGGAAATCACGGCGACCTCGGTCGTGCCGCCGCCGATGTCGACGACCATGTTGCCGCTCGGCTCGGTGATGGGCAGGCCCGCGCCGATGGCCGCCGCCATGGGCTCTTCGATCAGGTAGACCTCGCGGGCGCCGGCGCTCTCCGCGCTCTCTTTGACCGCGCGCTTTTCCACCTCGGTGATGCCGAACGGAACGCAGATGATGATGCGCGGTTTGACCAGCGTGCGGCGGTTGTGCGCGCGCGCGATGAAGTAGCGCAGCATCGCCTCGGTGATCTCGAAGTCCGCGATGACGCCGTCGCGCAGCGGCCGGATGGCCTGGATGTTGCCCGGCGTGCGGCCGAGCATCTCCTTGGCCTCCCGCCCGACGGCCAGGACGTTCTTGTCGCCTCGCGCGTCCCGCTGGACCGCGACGACGGAGGGCTCGCAGCTGACGATCCCCTTGCCCTTGACGTAGATGAGCGTCGTCGCCGTGCCGAGGTCGATGGCGAGGTCGTTCGAGAACAGGCCGTATAGCCAGTCGAAAATCATCGGTCAGGACGGGGGTGATAGCCCGACACACGTACCCAGGCCGGTTCCATGCAGACGACCCGGCTCTGGGGACGATCAGGGGGCCCTTGTTACCACGCGCTCTCCCACGGGCGCAATCAGCGGAATTGGCCCTCCGGCCGGCCTCTCAGTCGTCGTCCCAGTCTTTCCAATCACGACGGTTTTCCCGTTTCTTGGGCGCCTCGAGCTTGGCTCGCTTCTTCTTCTTTTTCCCTTAAAGCACCATCGCGATCCCAATCGCCAGCCCGGCGGTCTCCGGGTCCGAGGGCTCGGGGCTGGCCGTCCGGCGAGGGAGGCGGAGGAGGAAAATCAGGACCGTCGCCACCGCCAAAGCTCGAAGGACCGTTGTCCCGACGGGATCGAGGTGCGCCGCCGTAGCCGCCGCCGCCACCGCCAGCGCCAGCCGGTCGCTCGCCACGAGGATGCGCGATGTTCACCATCAGTCCGCGACCGCGCATCTCGACGCCACGCAGATTCACGATTGCCGAGTTCGCGGCTTCCGCACTGCCCATGGTGACGAAACCAAAACCACGCATGCGTCCATCCGGGCCAACCGGAAGGTGGATGCGCACGACCGGAGTCACGGCGTGCTCGTTGAAGAGCGTCTCGAGCTCCTGTTGGCTCGCGTCGTACGGCAGGTTGCCCACGTACAATGTGCGATCGCCGGTGTTCCCGCCGGCACTCGAGACGACGCCGGAAGCGCTCGTGGCATCGCGTTTGGGCGGATCCGATTGAAATGGACGCACGGAGATCGAGCGACCCGATTGCATGGAGCCGTCCAGCTCACTGCGCACGGCAGCCGCCTCTTCGCCTGTGGCCATGGTGACGAATCCGAATCCGCGGGGACGCCCCGTATCCCGGTGCTTTGGCAGCGTTACGTTCACGACGGTTCCACCCGTCGCTTCGAACAGCTGCCGCAGCACGTCCTCGGTCATGGAATCCGGCAAGCCCGCTACAAAGAGCTTGCGCTCATCCTCGTTCGACATGCTCTGCGATCCTCGTTCGGCCCTTTCAGAGTCCCCCAAGTCCGAAATACACGATAACTTCCGGCGTTCCTTGGTTCAAGCCGGTCCCCTATCCTCGCACGGTCCTTTCCGCCGCGTCAGCCCCGATTGCGCGCTCCCCCACCGGAGGGGCTGGTGCCGGGCCGATAGCTTGGTTAGGAGGACCCATGCGCCTCCGGTTGATCGTGAATCCCAAAGCGGGTGCGGGCAGCGCAAAACGGCGCATTCCGGAAATTTCCGCCGCGCTGAAAAGGGCCGGATTGGCCCACGAGGTAGCGGAAACCCGCGGGCCGGGAGATGCGAAGCGCCTGGTCGAGGAGGCGCGGCGGGAGGCGGTCGACTGCATCGCAGTCGTGGGTGGTGACGGCACGCTGAACGAGGTGAGCCAGGCGTACCTCTCCCCCGACGGGTCCCCCCTGCCGGGGCCGGACCTGGCCCTCCTTCCCGCGGGCACGGGTGGGGACTTTCGAAAGACCTTTCATCTGGAGCTCGACATCGACGAAGCCGTGGAGCGCATCCGGACGAGCGAGCCCCGTCCCCTCGACCTCGGGATCCTCACCCTGGTGGGCGACGATGGCAACGAGGTCGTCCGCGCTTTCCTCAACATCACCAGCTTTGGGATCGGCGGCCTCACCAATCGCATCGTCAACACGACACCCAAGTGGATGGGGGGGCGCGCAGCATTTTTCCTCGGCACGCTCCGCGCGATGTTCGTGTACCGGAACGCTCCCGTGCGCGTTCGCGTCGATGGCGAGCTCGTCACCGAGGGTCCCATCTTCAACGTCGCCATCGCCAACGGTCGTTACTTTGGCGGCGGGATGCAGATCGCACCGGATGCGGATCCTTCCGACGGCAAACTGGATGTCGTCGTGCTGGGCGACCTCGGTCGCGCCGGCGCGGTGGCGCTCTCGAAGCACATTTATGGCGGCACTCACATCGGACGGGAGCACGTGACGACGAAGCGTGGCACCCGCATCGACGCGGAACCGCTCCGCAAGGATTACGAAGTGCTGATCGACATGGACGGCGAGACACCAGGCCGGCTGCCGCTTTCGGCTCGCGTGGCCAAGGGCGCGCTGGCGATCCGCGCGTAGCACGGTGTTCCAGCGCACGATCCCGGTCGTGGTCGGGACGACTCAGCTCGGAGTCTCGACGACGGGCGGCTCGCTGCCCTCCGAGCTCAGCGCACGCCAGAGCGTGAACACGCCGGCTCCGAGCAGCGCAAAACAGAACCACTGCGCGGGAGTCAGTCCGAGGTAGCGTGCGTCCGCGACTGCACCGTCGTGGATCCTCAAGAAATCCAAAGCAAACCGCGTTGGTGCGTACGCGATGCTCATCACACCAATGTAAAAGCCCCACGGTCGCGGACGCTTGCGCAGGTACAGGAACAGCACGACCAGCGGGATCGTGAGCAGCATCTCGTACAGGCCGAGATCGAAGCGGCCGCCTTCCGGGTACTGGACCGCGAACCACGCATCACTGCGCAAGCCCGGGTGGTCGTGGGCCAAACTGCAGCCGGTGCGACCGAACATCCATCCAACCGGGAACGCGCTCGCGACCGTGTCGGCATAGGGCAAAACGTCTTCGTGATGCTGCCGCTTCCAGAGGAACAGCCCGAACGCTGCACCAATGAACCCGCCGAAGCTCGACAGCCCCTCCCACAACCGAATCAGTGACAGCGGATCGTGCAACGCGCGCTCGGGAAAGTAGAACAACGTGTCCAATATGTGTCCGCCGACGAACCCGCTCCCGACGCACCAAACGATGAAGCTCATCAGCTTCTTTTCGTCGAGCCCCAAGCGCTTCCCCTGCCGGACGGCGAGGAACGCGCCGAGGTAGACGCCGATTGCTACGAGCGTGCCGAACGGTTTGAGAGAAAACGGAGCCGGAGGGAAATTGCCCCCCAGTGCGCCCTGGGGCAAAAGCACCAGATCGGGCAGGTGCAGATACGGGATCATCGGGTCGAATGACATCAAGGGGCACTCATTGGCTCGACGACTAGCTCATCGTCTTCTTCAACGCTCGGAGCCGCCGTCATTCGCACCCGAACGCCACCGCACTCGCGCAGCAAGACCACCGGGCTCACCGGCTCCTTCTTGCACTCGGGCTCGAGATAACGTGCATCCAGGGCGTTTTCCACGATTTGCACCGCGCGCGCAATCGCCTCGGCGCGAGCCTGGGCGTCCGCGGGGCGAACCGCACGCACCTCGCTCGCTTCCCCGGCTCGACTGAACAGCTCGGGTCCCATCAGGCGCGCGCGAACCACACCAGCGCGGTAGAGCTCGAGATCCACGTCGAACACGGCCTTGCGAGCCGCGAGCTTCTTGCCGTCCGGCACTGCGTACAGAAGCGCCATGCTCTTCTTGCAATGAGAGTCGTCGCAATGAGCGCTCGGTCGCTCCAATCGAAATCGGTAGATGAACTCGCTTCCGAGAGCCGACGTGGGCCTTGCCCAGGTAGAGATGCCGCTGAGCAATCCCGTCCAGCGCGCGAGGGTCGTGACCACCTCGCGCCGGAGCAGATCGGCGTCCTCCAGGCGCTCGGTCACGGCCTTGGCGTCCGCGATGGTTTCTTCGCTTCGCGCACGCTCGTAGCGCGCCCGACGCGTCATGTCTTCGATGAGCTCCGCCGCCGCCGAAGCGTGAGGTCCATCCGGAAGCGTCGAGAGGTACTCCCGAAGCCCTGCTTCGGAGCTCTTCGCGCGCGCGAAGTACACGGGCTCGGCGTGGGAAAACCACCCGCCCACCTCCTCGTGCCAGCGACCATCGGGCTTTTCTTTCAAATACCGGTGGCTGGCCACCAGACGCGCCTCGCTGGTCTTGGCAATTCGCGTCTTTCGATAGAGCGCGTAGTCGGCCGGCTCGGCGGTGAACGTCGAGCCGCATCCGACCAAAAGCAGAGCCAAGAGGAAGCGTTTCACTGGGAAGCTCGCGGTGGGCAGAAGTTGCACTCACTGGCGGTCGTTGCTGCACCATCGGACATGTAGCTCTCGTAGTCGCCGCACCCGGCGTATTGGAGCGCGCGCAGGCACACTTCTCCATCGTGCACGAGCGGGTAGCAGTCCGCGGGAAACTCGGTCTCCCAACCCACGTGCTGGTCGCATGCGTCGAGGCAGCCTTGGGTGACGATCCCGCAATCCTCACAGCGCCCGCAATCGATGGCCTTCTTGGTGGCGAAGAACGTCGGGGCGTCGAGATTGTCGGGAGCTTGACCACAACCACCAACATCCCCCGGTGTCGGCGCTGCGCAGAACAAGAGCAGAGCGAGCGCGAGCAGGATACGACCGGCGAGCCCGCTTTTCGAAAGATCGCGTCTCATGGCAGGATCTCGTAGTCCACGATGACACCAAATTGGAACGAGAGCACCGGGATCGCACTCACTGCCTTGTCCTGGGTCGCCGCGCCGTAAAACAAGTCCCCGACGAGCTCCGCGGTGGCGCCAATGCCGGCCGTCCAGAGCCACGCGCCACCGGCTGCGAGCTCGTAGCCCACGTTGGTGTCGGGCTCGACGATGATGGGGAGAGCCGCGCGACCGTAGACGAAAAAATTCGGAGGAAACGGGTAGACGAGAACGTATCCGGGCGTCGCCACTTCTTGTGGGATGCCCGCGAGCGCCACCGATAGGTGAATGCTGCCGCCGTGCTGAAATCCCTCCGCGTCGCCGAAGGCGGAAGTCGCCGAAAGATCGGCGTAGGTCGAGGTCAGCGACAGTGATTCCGCGTCGTCGCCGAGGGGTGTCGAGAGTCGATACGGATTGTTGAAACGGATCCCTCGGCCAATGGCGAGAGCGCCGAACAGGTGCACGTACAGCCCATCGTTCGGTGCGAGCTCCGGGGGAACGGGAGCCTGCTCCTCAGCCCGAGCCGGCGCTCCGCGCAGGGAGACCACGAGAGCCAGCGCGAACACAAAGCTGAGCGTGCGGAGCTTCGGCAACGGCGAGCCCCGAGGTCATGCGCAAGCGCGCTCGACGTCCTCGACGGTCTTGGGGATCGCGCTCGACATCACCTGAGCGCCTTCGGGCGTCACCAGCACGTCGTCCTCGATGCGGATGCCGATGCCGCGATAAGCCGCGTCGACACTGGTCTCGGCGTCGGAGATGTACACGCCTGGTTCGACCGTGATCACCATCCCGGCCTCGAGGGGTCGTGCCTTGCCCGCGTCGAAGTATTTACCCACGTCGTGAACATCCATTCCGATCCAGTGGCTGGTTCGGTGCATGAAAAACTTCTTGTAAGTCTGCTTTTCGAGCGCCGTCTCGATGGGCCCTTCGATCAAACCGAGATCGAGCAGCCCCTTCGCAATGACGCGAACGCTGGCGTCGTGGACTTGCTCGAGCGTCGCGCCGGGCTTGGAGGCTTCGATGCTGGCGAGCTGTGCGTCGAGCACGATTTGATAGATTTCGCGTTGGGGTGCGCTGAAGCGCCGGCTGACTGGAAACGTCCGAGTGATGTCGCTGGCGTAGTATCCGTATTCGCAACCCGCATCGATCAGCAAAAGGTCTCCGTCGCAGAGCTTTCGGTCGTTTCTGCGATAGTGCAGCACCGTGGCATTCGGTCCCGAGCCGACGATCGGACCGTAGGCGGGACGCTCGGAGCCATGCTTGCGGAAGATGCCCCGGAGTACTGCCTCGACCTCGTATTCGTAGACGCCTGGACGCGCCATACCCATCGCGGCGATGTGGGCCTCGCGGGTGATGTCGACCGCGCGTCGCATCGCATCGAGCTCGTCCTTGGACTTGAAGAGGCGCATCTCGTGCACGACGGTCGCCGGATCGACGATCTCGACCGGCCAGGCCACTCCGAGCTTGGCCCGGGCTCGCACCCGTTCGATGGCTCCAAGAACGATCTCGTCGAACTCACGATCGCGTCCGATGCGGTAATACAGGCGCGTGACGTTCTCGAGGAGCTCGGGAAGCTTCTGAGCGATCTCGTGAATCGACTCCGCCGCGTCGGCACCGAAATCGCGCACAGCGCCTTCGACGCCCGCGCGCAGCCCGTCCCAGACTTCGCGTTCTGGATCTCGCGGCCGAACGAACATCACGCTGGGCTTGTCCCGCTCGCCACGCAAGACCAACGCGCTCTCCGGCTCGTCGAAACCGGTGAGGTAGAACAGGTCCGAGTCCTGCCGATACTCGTGCTCTACGTCGTTGTTGCGGATCGCCAAGGGCGCGGCGGGCAGGATCATTGCCCCTCCGCCAATGGCTGCCAGCACGCGCTTTCGGCGCTCCTCGTACTCTTTGGCCTTCGAGCTCATCGGTTTCGCGGACATCCTAGCACCAGCTCGGGGAACTCGTCCGACGCCGTTCTACCGCAGGCGCCAAATCTCGACTGCGTAGCTTCCCTCACCACGCTGAGCCTGCACCACCGCACGGTACTGCCCGTCCTTCCACACGCAAAACGGCCCGTCGGGTTTGACCACGGGCCAGCGATCGTCGGACGTGTCGAATGCAATCTGGCTGCCTGCGGGATCGAACACCTCAACGTCCAGGTCTTCGATATCGGGACTGCCGACCGCGAAGATCCGGTAGCAGTCGCCAGCCTCCGCGTCCCAGCGGTGCTCCCGTTTGTCGCCCTTCGCAATGCGTGCGCTGCCCGAGGCGGCGACTTTGCGCATGCCGTTGGATGGCCCGCACATCATCCCAAGCTCGGTTACGTCCAGCTCCGGTTTGGTCCGCGGTCGAAAGCTCGCGTAACACTTGAGCCAGTTGCCCCCGACCGGCGCGGGACGGCCGGCATCCGGAACCGGAGCTTCGGGCGCACTCGAAGCGGAGGGTGCGCTCGAAAGATTGGCGACAGCTGCCGTCGCGCTGGGCTTTGCCGAAGCGCTGGGTGGAGGCGACGGAGCCGGCGGTGGATCCTTGCGAGAGCAGGCCGCGAAGAGGGCGAGAGTGAGGCAAGAGGTGGCCGCTCGCAAAGAGCGCATCACGGAGGGCATACCCCGTTCTTCTGCGGCATCTCAACAAAACGAGCGACGAAGCAAGTTGACTGACGCATTGCGCCACGGTAACTCCCCCGCGTGGTCAGCGACTTCCCTCCCCCGGACGGCGACGAGCCCGAGGAGAAAGAGACCGAACGCAAGCGCCTCGAGCGCCTGCTGCCCCACATCATCAAGCGCATCGTCGAAGCCGGGTACGAGAAGATCAGCGAAGGGCCCGAGAACGTCCGCGAGTTCGTCCGCGAGATGAAGCTTCCAAAAGAAGCCCTGGCCCTCATTCTGGCCCAGATCGACGAGACCAAAAATGGCCTATATCGGGTAGTTGCCAAGGAAATTCGAGACTTCCTCGAACATACCAACTTTTCGGAGGAGCTGTCGAAAGTGCTCACGACCCTTTCGTTCGAGATCAAAACGGAAGTACGCTTCATCCCCAACGACGCGAAGGTGGGCGCGCCGCCCAAACCCGATGTTCGTTCGCGAGTTCGCGTGAAGAAAGACAAGCCCGGGAACGTCGAACCCGACGGAGCCGAGGACGAGCCGAAGGAGGACTCGTGAAGGCACTCACGGCCGGAAGTGAAATCGATTCTTGGTGCACGCGGTGCCGTATGGACCTCGGGCATCGTATCGTCGCGATGGTCGGCGAAGCACCCAAGCGGGTGATCTGCCAGACCTGCAACTCGGAGCACAACTACCGTGCCCCGCGCTCTGCGCGCGAGGCCAGTGTGGCTCGAACTCGCGGTACATCACCCCCCAAGCCTGCGCGCACCGCTTCCCAGCGGGCTCTCGATCGGCAAAAAGCCGAGCTTTCCCGGGTGACGGATTGGGAGAAGAAGGTCTCCGGTCAGACGGTCGACGCGTTCACGCGCTACTCGATCGACAAGACTTTGGAGGTCGGCGAGCTCGTGAACCACAAGAAGTTCGGCGAGGGCTACGTCCTCGAAGTGCTCGACCAAAACAAGGTCTGTGTCATGTTCCGCGACGGACAGAAGACCCTCGCGCACGGCCAAACCTGACACAAGGAGCGGATGCGACGCATCGCATCGCTCCTCGCTTGTGCGCTCGCGTCGTATGCAGGGGCCGCACGAGCGGACGTCGAGATCGTGCCGTCGAGCGACGGGCATCTCGGTGCTTGGTTGGTTTCCGGACCGACCCGTGCTTCCAACGACGACCTCGCGAAACCCATGAAATTGGGTCGCGACGTGACTCCGGCGGCGGCGTTGCCTGCGTGGCGTCTGGTCTCCGCCCGCGACGGCGCCATCGATCTCGGAAAGACCCTCGGGATGGAACGAACCGCGGGTGCCAAGGCGCTGCTCGGCGGACAGATCGTGCTGACGGGTGCCCTCGACGGCTGGCTGCTCTCGTCCGCGGATGGACCCATCGCGATCTTCATCGACGGAGCCCGGGTGTTCGAGCGTCCGGTGAAGCGGCTCCGGGATGGGTCCTGGGACGCGATCCGCATCTCGCTCCCGAAGGGCCGCCACAGCCTGCAGATGGTGAGCGAGCACCCGGGACAATGGTGGGCGATCGAGGTCCGATTGCTCGATGCGCGGGATCTTCTTCCGCCAGACGGTGCAGTCCTCGCCCTTCCGGCCACCACGGAAGCGGACCGCTCCCGCCTGCTCGGCGATCTGGCAAGCGTCTCTCTCACTTCCGGCCTCGGCGCCGACGGGTATCGACCTCGCCTCGCCATCGAGTACCGGCGTGGCGCTCCCCGGGGATCGACGGACGTGGTCATCGATGTTTTGGGAAAGAAGCTCCGTGCGGGTGAGCTGCCCTTCGGTCCTCGCGGCGCGACGCCGTTCGAGGTTCTCTTGCCCCGCATTGTGCCGAGCGAGATCAAGAGCGCTCGCCTCGTCGTCAACGCCCAGATCGGAAAAGTGTCCCGCAGCGTCGAGGCATCCATCTCGGCGGAGGCACCGGTACTGCTTTCCCGAGCCGAGAGCGTGAAGATCGGGGAGCGCGACCGAGACACGCTCCAAGCGACGCTCGCCTGGCGCAAGAAGTCCCTGACCGACGCGAAGAGCAGTGGTGAGCTCGCCGACGGCTCGAAGGAGCTCGGCACGCTGCTCGACGACCTCGACAAGAAGCGCGACGTCCTCGTCGCACCCGGGATCGTGCACGTCGCACGCCGTTCCGTGGTGGACGGCGAGCCCGACCCGCTCCTGATCCAGGTACCGGCCCAGGCCGATCCGAAGACTCGCTTTCCGCTGGTGATCGCCCTTCACGGCCTGAACGGCAGCGAGCAAGGGATCCTGGATGCGTTCCTCGATTCGAAACGCGTCGATGGGTTCGTGATCGCGCCGTACGCCCACGGCAACGCGTTTTATCGGGGCCCGGGCGAGCGACAGGTGCTGGCAACGCTCGAGTGGGCGCTCCGTCGCTACCCGATCGATCCCGATAGGGTCTCGGTAACGGGTGTGTCCATGGGCGGCACCGGAACCGCTCACCTCGCTCTCTACTACGCAGATCGCTTCAGCGCTGCCGCGCCGCTGTGTGGCTACCAGAGCTACTTCGTCCGCCGCGACACCTCGAATCGCCCACTCAGGCCTTGGGAGCGTGATCGGATGGCCCACTGGTCGCCGACCAGCATTGCAGAACGCGGTCAGTACCTACCGATGTGGGTCGCCCACGGCACCAAGGACTTTCCCCTGGAAAACTCCCGCGTGCTCGTGAATCGGTACAAGGAGCTCCATTACTCGATGACCGACGAGTGGCCCGACACGGGTCACAACGTGTGGACCAAGGCGTATGCGGGGGCGCGACTGTTTCCCTTCTTGTCCCGGGCGCGTCGTCCGAGCGCGCCGGATCACGTCATCGTCAAGGCCGATCAGTATCGGTTTGCCGAGCTCTACTGGGTGAAAGTGACCCGGTTCGCGAGCGCCGGTCCCATGGGTCTCGTCGACGCGAAGGCGAAGAGCGACTCGCGCATCGAGGTCGAAACCCAGGGCGTCGACGCGTTCGAGCTCGCGCGCAAACCACCCATCGGCCAAGGTGCGGTCGAGGTCTTGGTCGACAAGAAGCTGGTGTCTTTCCCGAAAAAGGAGCCCATCTTGCTCCAGAAGAAGGACAACAGCTGGCAGAGCGGTCGCCCGGATCAAAACGCGGACAAGCACGCTCGGGTCGAGGGGCCCATCCGCGATGCGTTCCTCGAGCCTCTCGTATTCGTCTACGGCTCCCTCGACGAGACGACCCGGCGGGCCAATCGCGAGGTCGCCGAAGCCTTTGCTCGCAGTCGAAACGGGCCCAACGTTTCTTACCCAGTAGTGGCGGATCGAGATCTCGATCGGAAGACCGAGCACGAAAATGGGCTCTTCATCGTGGGCACTCCAGCCGATCACGCCCTCCTTCGCGAGCTCGAGGACGCGTTGCCCATTCGGAGCGACGGCAAGGCCATCGTGTTTGGAGGGAGTCGCCACCAAGCCTCGGGCGCGGGCGCCATCTTCATTTACCCGAACCCCCGTGAGCCAGAGCGCTATCTGGTGGTGATCACGGCGCCGGATCCGAGCGGGATCTGGCGCGCTCTCTCGCTGCCGCAACTCTTGCCAGACTTCCTCGTGTACGACGACTCGCTGGCTCCGGCCGCCAGCGAGCAGGTTCTTGGCAAGGACGCCCACGTGGTCGCCGGCGGTTTCTTCGATCGAAGCTGGAAGCTTCCCGCCGATCCCCGCGATCCCGAGGCCCCGAAGAAGTAACCTCGGGATCATGCGAGCCGAAAAGCTCCCGCTCGTGCTGTTCGCGCTCTTGATGGCGATTTGCGCCGCGACGCTCTGGGCTCCGGCCGCGGGGCGCACGAGCTGGGTGCTCGAAGTGGGACCCGGTCTCGCCGGGGTCGCCGTACTCGTGGCCACGTACAAGCGGTTTCGGATGTCGAACCTCGTCTACGGCTGCGTGTTCGTGCACGTCCTGATTTTGATTTACGGCGGCTACTACACGTACGCGCTGACTCCCCTCGGGAACTGGGCCCGGGACGCTTTTCACCTGTCCCGAAATCACTACGATCGCATCGGGCACCTGGCGCTTGGTGCCTTTCCAGCGCTCACCACCCGCGAGATCCTGCTTCGCACTTCCCCACTCCAGCGCGGCAAGTGGCTGTTTTTCATCGTGTGCTCGATCTGCCTGGCGATCGGCGCATTCTGGGAGCTGCTCGAATGGTGGACGGCACTCTTGGCGGCACCCGATGTCGGCACCGCGTTTCTCGGCAGTCAGGGCGACGTGTGGGACGCGCAGTGGGACATGCTGCTCGCGATCATCGGCGCCATCATCTCCCTCGTCTCGTTTTCGGCTTGGCACGACCGGTCGATGGCGCGCCTTGCGCGCTTCGTGACCCCCGAAGGCCGCGCTTCGTGACCCCCGAACCCGAAGGCCGCGCTTGACGATCCCCGACGGAGTGGGTGCCTTCCGCGCTTCGACGCGCGTCCCGATGCCCGACCGGATGTGACCCCCGAAGGCCGCGCTGCGTCCCGCCCGACGCGCTTCGGGACGGCCGAGCAGGGGGTGCCGGGTGTCTGACGCCGGGACGCTTCGATCGCCGTTCGTCTCCCAGGGCCGGAGTCGCCGCTCGCACGCTCTTGGGCACACCGTACACGCGCTTGAGCTCCTTGAGCTCGTCGACCGTGAGTGGCCGCGACTGACCGGGTCGAAGCCCTTCGGCGGTGATCCCTGCATAAGCCATTCGCGCCAGGCGCATGACCACGAATCCCGCAGCTTCGCCCAGCCTTCGCACCTGTCGATTGCGTCCTTCTCGCAGGGTGATCTCGAGCCAGGTCTTGCCGGCCTCCACCCGAAGCCTCCGCACCTCGGCAGGCTTCGTCGGGCGCCCGTCGATCACGATGCTCTGTCGGAAGCGGTCGAGCTTGGGATCGTCGACCACTCCGCCCACCTTCACGACGTACACCTTCTCGACTCCCTTGGATGGATGAGCGAGAGCCGCCGCGAAGTCGCCGTCGTTCGTGAACAACAGCACGCCACTGGTCTGGAAGTCGAGCCGCCCGACCGGCACCACACGAGCCCCCGCTCCCCCGACGAGCTCGGCCACCGTCTTGCGCCCCTCGGGATCCGACATCGTGCACATCACCCCGCGCGGCTTGTGCAAGACCAGGTAGACCAGGTCTTCACTCACGACTCGGCGGCCATCCACCTCGACGCGACTGCGACGGGGATCGACGCGCGTTCCGAGCTCCGTCACGGTCCGCCCCTCGACGCGCACGCGGCCGGCCAGGATCAGCTCCTCGGCCTTGCGCCGCGAGGCGATCCCCGCCCGTGCGAGGAACTTCTGAAGACGCTCGGCGCTCATGGTGCTATGGCCGGGCCATGCGTCGAGTGGAAAAACCCTGGGGCCACGAGCTGATCTGGGCCCATACCGAGCGCTACGTCGCCAAGGTGCTGTTCATTCATCGTGGTCACAAGCTCAGTCGCCAATACCACAAGGTGAAGGACGAAACCCTGATGGTCGAGACCGGTGCGATGGATCTGGAGATTGGCGAGGGCGCCGCGCTCGAGGTTCGACGCATGAATCCAGGTGACATCTTTCACGTCGTTCCGGGAACGATTCACCGGATGATCGCCGTGGAAGACGTGCGGGTTTTCGAGGTCTCTACCCCCGAGCTCGACGACGTGGTTCGCCTCGAAGACGCCTACGGGCGAGAGGGGACGAGCAAGGCGTAGCTGGGGCGCATGCCCGACGCCGAGTCTCCCTAACCACGCTGACTCTCGAGCGCGCCATCGGAAAAGCCCGACGTGTTCACACGCCGAGCGGTCGGTTCGTCCCGCGACCACGCGAAGCTCTGCACGAAGGAGAGACCTACCGCGTGGGTGAGCTCCGCACGAAGCGCCCAGTCCACGCGCTCCCCGCCTGGCTCAAGTTCAGCGCTTACGAGCCGAAACGCGTGCGTCCGTCACGCCGGCGTCGGTGATGCCGGCATCCCCGCCCGCAGCGCCCGCTTCGGCCTGCTCCGCAGCCTCCTCCGCCTTTTCCTCTTCGCGTTCTTTTTCCGCTTCCTTGCGCGCGGTTTCTTCGTCGCGATCCCAGCGGTCGACGTGGCCATCGTGATCGAGATCCACGCCCATGCGCTGCAAGCGCCCCTTGTCGTAGATCTCCCACACGTCGGGCTTCTTGTCGTTGTTGGTGTCGCGCTGCACTCGGCTCAATTGCCCATCGACGTAAAATCGCGACTCGCTGGGAGTGCCGCTACCCGTGGTGTCGATTTCGACTTTCGCGATCCGACCACGGCCGAAGGTGATCCAGGTATCGATGCGGCCGTCGTAGATCCGTGTCCGCCTTCTCCTGCGTGGCTTCGCCCTTGTCGTTGTAGATGCGAACTACGTCTTTGATGCCGTCGAGGTTGGTGTCCACTTCGCGGCACAGAAGGACGCGCCGAGCATCCTCACCCATGCCAATGATGGAGAACACTCGGCGAATGTTCGGCTGAACGGCGCCGGGCCCAGTGACCTCCTGAACGTCGCGATCACTTCGACCCTTGAAGTCGCAGTTGGAGCGGTCGTCCTGGTTGTGCTTGTCCACCGCACGACCGTCTGCGAGGGCGGCCTTGGGCAGCTGCTTGTCGCTCCCGCCACAAGCCACGCCGAGTCCCATGCAGAGCGAAACCAACCCACCCAGCAGAAGAAAGCGTTTCACTTCTTCTCCTCTTTCTTCGGCGCTTCTTTCTTCGGAGCTTCCTCGCCGCTATCGCCGCCGCCGCTCGGAGCTTCCTTGTTCTCGAGCTCCTCGGGCAGTGTGCCGGGCCGCTCGAAGGTGTGCTTCGGCCCCTCCTGACCCTGACGGGTCGGGGGCACGTAACCGGTCTGCTTGCAGTAGTCGATGGTCGCGCCGGGATCGGGTCGCCCGTCACCATCCACGTCGGAGTGAATGAGTGGGCACTTTTCGTGAGTGGTGAACTCCCACCATTGGTCGATGATGGCATCCCCATCGGAGTCCCGCTCCGTACGAGCGATCTTCCCGCTCTTGTAGAACTGCCAGGTGTCGAGTTTTCCAGCGAGGGTCGTCGAACGCTGCTGCTCCGTGAGCGAGCCGCCTTGGTAGATGCTGATCTCCTCGATCTTGCCGTCGCGGTCGTAGTCGCGTTCTCGGCGACGCACCTGGCCGGTGCTGTCGAAATACGTCCAGGCGTCGATCTTGCCGTCGAAGTTCAGGTCGACCGCGCGGCAGGATTCCTTGCCGCCAGAGCTCACGACCCAGACATCCGGCTTGCCGTCGCCATTGGCGTCGAGCTTCTCCCCCGAGTCGATGCTGCAGTCTTCGTGCGTGATGGTGGTGTCCCGCTTCTGCGGACCGTCCCCGCCATTTTTTGCATCGCTCTGAACCGAGCCGCTGCAGCCTGTTTGAAAAAACAACGCTGCCAATATCGGCACCAGCGTCTTTGCCCCATTCCGGTAAGTCACAGGCTGATTCTCCAGACCACAATCCAAGCGCTCCACGAGGTAGCACCTACGCGCAGCGGGCGGCCATCGTAGGACCAGTGAGTGGGGGGTACAAGCTCGGCCAAAGCCCCTGTTACCACCGGTATTTCCCTCGGGAACAGAAGCAGCAGTGCCTCAAATTCATTAGGGAATTTGGTGTTCATTGGCCTGAGTTTCGATTGACACCATACGTATTGGAATCTAATGTAACGGCTGGCAGTTGTTCTTCCTTCCGATTGGGCGGTTCCTGCCTCCCGCTCCCCGAAATTCCGATGTCCCGAAAGAAGATCTCGACCACGGTCTACATCACGCCGGAGCAGAACGAGCGGCTGCATCTGTTGCACAGCCGCACGAAGGTGCCGGTGGCGGTCTACATTCGTGAAGGGATCGACTTGGTGCTGAAGCGCTACGAGCACGCGCTGCCGGGACAGATGAACCTCGGCGACGCACCGGACGCGCTGGAAAGAAGTGATTTCGCGGTTCTCGCTGGCCCGAGCGCGACTCGCGGGCTAAACACGCGCCGCCGCGCCGGCGCTCTTTCATGCCGATCCACCCGAGCAAAATCCGTAACTTTTCCATCATCGCTCACGTCGATCACGGAAAGAGCACGCTCGCCGACCGCATCCTCGACGTGACCGGTGCCATCACCGAGCGGGAAAAGGTCGAGCAGTTCCTGGACAAGCTCGAGCTCGAGCGCGAGCGCGGCATCACCATCAAGGCGCAGAGCGTCCGGCTTCGGTACAAGAACCGTGCTGGGCAGGAGTTTCAGCTTCAGCTCATCGATACGCCTGGCCACGTCGACTTCAGCTACGAGGTGAGCCGAAGTCTGGCCGCGTGCGAAGGCGCGCTCTTGGTCGTCGACGCGACGCAGGGAGTGCAGGCCCAAACCGTCGCCAACGTCTACCTCGCGCTGGACAACAACCTGGAAATCATCCCGGTTCTGAACAAGATCGATCTCGCTTCGGCCGACGTCGATCGTGCCGCAGAACAGGTCGAGGAGGTGATCGGCCTCGACTGCAGCGGTGCGGTACTCGCGAGCGGCAAGACGGGCCTCGGCGTCGAGGACATCCTCGAAGCGGTCGTGGACCGGATCCCGCGTCCCAAGGGCGATCCCGAAAAGCCTCTCGCCGCACTGATCTTCGACAGTTGGTACGACAGCTATCGCGGCGCGGTGGTGATGGTGCGCGTGATGGATGGTGTGCTCAAGAAGGGCGAGAAGATCCAGTTCTTGTCCACGGGCAGGAGCTACGAGGTCACCGCGATTGGGTGCTTCAACCCTCACCCGGTGGCTCTCGAGGAGCTCGGCCCCGGCGAGGTCGGCTTCGTCGCGGGCAACATCAAGTCCACCGAGGATACGAAGATCGGCGACACCATCACTCACGCCTCGCGTCCCACGAAGACTCCCCTCCCCGGCTTCAAGGAAGTGAAGCCGATGGTGTTCGCTGGCGTCTTCCCCACCGACTCGGCAGCGTACGAGGATCTTCGCGACGCCTTGAACAAGCTCCACATGAACGATTCTTCGTTTCATTTCGAGCCCGACACGTCGGACGCTCTCGGCTTTGGGTTTCGCTGTGGCTTTCTCGGCCTGCTCCACATGGAGATCATCCAGGAGCGGCTCGAGCGAGAGTACAACCTGGATCTCATCACCACGGCCCCGAGCGTGGTGTATCGAACCTTCAAGAAGACGGGTGAAATGGTGCTCGTCGACAACCCGAGCAAGATGCCCGGGGTCGGCGATCTCGATCACATCGAGGAGCCCATCATGAAGGTGACCGTGCACACTCCGAGCGAATACGTGGGCCCGGTGGTGGCCCTGTGCGAGGATCGGCGCGGCATCCAGCAAGGCATTCACTTCGCGACGAAGACCCACGTGGTGGTCACCTACGAGCTCCCCCTCGCCGAAGTCATCCTGGACTTCCACGACCGCTTGAAGAGCGTTTCGCGGGGCTACGCGAGCATGGACTACGAGCTCATCGGCTATCACCAGGACGAGCTGGTCAAGCTCGACATGCTCCTGAATGGCGAAGCGCTGGACGCTTTGAGCGTCATCGTGCACCGCGCGAACGCCTACATTCGCGGGCGCGCCCTCGCCAAGAAGCTGAAAGAGCTCGTGCCCCGCCAGCAGTACGAGGTCGCCATCCAGGCCGCCATCGGCTCCAAGATCATCAGTCGCGAGACGGTGCGTGCCCTTCGCAAGGACGTGACCGCCAAATGCTACGGCGGCGACATCTCCCGCAAGCGCAAGCTCCTGGAAAAGCAGAAAGAAGGCAAGCGGCGCATGAAGTCCGTCGGCAGCGTGGAAGTCCCCCAAGAGGCATTCCTCGCAATCCTGAAAATCGACGAGGACTGACCAGCTCGCGACCCCTCTGCCGATGCGAAGGGACTCCGAGGAGCGACGAGGGAACTTCCCATTCACCAAGTTCCGAATTCCAAAAAATCTCCGAATTCCTTCCTCCCTTCCGCCTCCCTGTAAAATCCCCAATTTTCCCCATCTCGAATCCGACCGCCGACGCTATATGGACGGTCCATGAACTCTCGCGCGCGACAAAAGCGCATCGACGCCCTGAACGCCACGGCTCCCAGCTTTGGCACGGTGCTCCACGTGAGCACTTCCTCCTTTGGACCGGCTCTGTCCGTCGAGCGTTTCCGCTTCGCAAACGGCCTCGAGCTCCTGCTCTGCGAGGATCGCTCCGCGCCCGTCCTCGCGTACCACACCTGGTATCACGTGGGCTCGCGCCACGAGCGGGAGGGCAAGACCGGCCTCGCGCACTTCTTCGAGCATCTGATGTTTCGCGAGACAGAGAACCTGCCCGAGGGCGAGTTCGATCGAAAGCTCGAGGAAGCGGGGGCCGAGAGCAACGCATCCACGTGGCTCGATTGGACCCACTACACCATCGCGGTACCGAAGGATCAGATGAAGCTGGTCGTGGGCCTCGAGGCAGAGCGCATGGCGCACCTGATTCTCGGTGACACCCAGGTGACCAGCGAAAAAGAAGTCGTCGCCAATGAGCGGCGCTACCGGGTCGATGACGACGTCGAAGCAGCGGTGAGCGAGCAGCTCTGGTCGATGGCCTTCGCCCGGCACGCCTATCGCTGGCCGACCATCGGTTGGATGCGAGACATCGAGCAGTACACCAGCGACGATTGCCGCGCGTTCTACAAGACCTTCTACGCTCCGAACAATGCGACCGTCGTGGTCGTGGGGGACGTGAACGAATCCGCGCTCCTCGCTCGGATGCAGCTGGCTTATGGAGCAATCCCACCCTCCGAGCTCCCGATCGAGGACGCGCATCCCGAACCTCCCCAGGTCGACGAGCGACGCGCCGAAGTGGAAAAACCCACGACGACCCAGAAGGTGATCCTCGGCTACAAATGCCCCGCGCTCGGCGACTACGATCACCCCGCGCTGGCGCTCTTGTCCGAGGTGCTGTTCGGTGGACGCGCCAGCCGCCTCCACGAAGAGATGGTGCGAAAGCGCGAGATGGCGACGGACGTTCGGGTGTTTCTCGGGATGTTTCACGACCCGGGCCTGATGGAGATCTTCGCTTCGGCGCGCGGTGAGCACACGGCCGAGGAGCTCCTCGCCGTCATCGACGCGGAGCTTTCACGAGTGATGAACGAGCCCATCGCAGCCGACGAAATCGACCGCGCCCGAGCGCGCATGGAGCTCGGACTGCTCGCCGGCCTCGACACCGTCGACGGCAAGGCCTCGACAATCGGATTTTACGACACCGTCGTCGGGCGTCCGGCCGCCGCCTTCGAGCGCCTCGAGGCATACGCCCGAGTGACCGCGAGTGATCTGTTGCGTGTCGCGCGACGGTACCTGGAACGCGAGCGGCGCACGGTGATCCTGGTGCGGCCGAGCGCAGCGACCCCCGAGCGGGAGGCTGCAGAATGACTTCGGCGATGCCCACCCCGGACCGAACGGCGACCGAGCTCGGAGCGGGATCGTCCGAGACCGCCGAGTCGCGGCGTATCCTCGTCGAATCGAGTCGAGCGCTTCCCCTCGTGCATTTGACGGTCGCACAACGCACCGGCTCGAGCCTCGATCCGGCTGGCAAGGAAGGGCTCACGCGTCTCGCTGCCCGGCTCGCCCGACGGACGGGCGGAGGCCTGTCGGCTCAGGAGCTCGACGTACGTGTGGATTCGCTGGGAGCCGCTCTGTCGACGGAGATCACTCATAGCGTGGCTTCGTTTCATGGCAGCGTGATCTCGCGAAACCTGGACGCGTTCGTCGATCTCCTGTGCGACGTCATGGTCAAACCAGGCCTCGACGCCGAGGAGCTCGGGCGGCTACGGCGCGAAACCGTTGCCGACATCATCGAATCCCGGGACAACGACCGGGCGCTCGTCCGCCGCTGGTTCGGTCGCAAGCTCTTCAAGAACCACGTCTACGGCCGCCCGGTAGCGGGAACCATCCACACGCTGGAAGCGATCGGCGAAAGCGACGTCCGCTCCCACTACACATCCACCTGGGTCGCGGAAAATCTGGTGTTCGCGTTCGCCGGAGACATCGACGAAGATCGAGCTCGAGCCGTTGCTCAGCGCATCACCCAGGCCCTTCCCGCGGGCCCGCGCCGCTCCGATTCGACGCTCGACCCCGAGATCGAGCCCGGGCGCCGCCTGGTGTTCGTCGACAAGCCCGAGCGCACTCAGACACAGATCCTGATCGGCGGCCTCGGCACCCACCCGCGGGATCCCGATCACGTCGCTCTGCTCGTCGGCAACACCGTGTTCGGCGGCGCATTCACCGCGCGCTTGATGAACGAAGTGAGAAGCAAGCGCGGCTGGTCGTACGGCGCCTACTCGAGCCTCCCCTTCGATCGGTGCCGCCAGTCCTTCAGCATGTGGGTCTTTCCCAAGGCCAGCGACGCGGCTCAGTGCATCACTCTCGAGCTCGAGCTCCTCCGGAAGTGGAGAGAGAAGGGGATCACGAAGAAAGAGCTCAACTGGGCCAAGCGCTTCTTGGTCCGGAGTCACGCGTTCGCGATCGACACCGCCAGCAAGCGCGTCGGCCTCGTGCTCGACAGCGAGCTCTACGAGCTCCCGCCGGAGTACTACGAGTCCTACATCGAGCGCGTTCGCGCCGTGACGCTGGAAGAGGTCAACGCCGCAATCCAGACCCGCATCTCCGATCAGAACCTGCTCGTGACCGTCGTGGGCACCGAAAAAGAAGTGGGCGCCGATATACGCGCGGCGATCCCCGACCTCGTCTCGAGCGAGGTGATCCCGTTCGACGCCGACTGACCGTCGCCCATTCGCCGGGTGAGCGTCAGAGCGACAGCGAAAACCCCGCGCTCAGCGTCCGCTCGCCGAGCAAGATCGCTTCTGCGCTCAGGCTCAGAGACGGCGCAACCGCCAGCGAGGCGCCGAAGCCCAGCGCGTAGTGGTGGCGATCGGATCCAGTGCGATCGCGTCCGAGCTGATGCCAGCTCACCGGTCCCCCAAAGAGCCGCGCCGCGGCGTAAGGACTGAGCGCATCGAACAGCGTCACGCCCCCGAGGGCGCCAAGGCGAGCATCGGATGCGGAGAGTGACTCGTGCTCCCGAGCCCCGCCGACTTCCCGCGTCTTCGCGAACGACATGCCGTATCCGAGGGTCACCGTCGCGAACCCGAGCTTTCCGGGGCCTCCGAGCACGCGGTAAGCGCCGGTCAGACTGGCCAGGAAGCCCGGCGCGATGTCGTAGGTGTGACCTTCGCCGGAAAGCTCGCCCTCGAGCACGGCGCCTGTCGTGAGAAGCAGCGTGAACCGATCGCCGAAGCGTCTGCCGAACGTCACCACCTCGGCCTGCTGCTCGATGTCGTAGTTGCTCTCGCCGTCGAAGCGGAGATTCGCCCGGGTGAACGCGTACGACCCACCGAGCTGCCATGCGCCCGCGCTCTTTTGCTTCGAGCCCTCACAGCCCGTCGGACCGACGGGTGCGGCGAGACCTCAGGCTTCCGCCCGGCGTGGCGCAATGACGATCGTCACAGCGAGCGCCACGCCGAGCGCGATGGACTTCACAGCCAACCCATCAGGCCTACCTGGATGCCGAAGCTCCGCTGCCGCCATTTGTCGCAATCGTTCGCGCCGCATTCGCGGTTGCCGGCGAAATCGACGTCGATGGTCGGACCGAACATGAAGGCGAAGTGCTCGACCGGTGCCACTGCGAACATGGCCTCGAGAGTAAACGCGAAGCCGTGGTAGTTGTTGTTTCCGCCGTCAGGGTCGACGCTGTGATAAGTGAAGCCGCCCCGCGGCCAGAACCCGACCACGCTGCCGAGGCCGATGAAGTATCCGACGCGCGGGTTGAACAAGAAGGCTTCGTAGCCCGGATCTTGGGACGCGTAGCCGAGCGACCCACCGATGCTGAGGCTGTCGATCACGAAGTAATCGAACGCGAACCGCGGATAGTTGAACGGGAACCCGAAATCAGGGTCGGCGCCCGCCGCCATCCCGAAGCCGATGCCCGTCACATCGCAATCCCGACTGCCTGGCCCATCGCACAGGTCGTTTCCGTTGGGATCCTCGATGGAAATCGCCGACTTGTAGAAGCCCATCAATCGATCCGCCGAAAACGCAACCGTGCCCTTTTCGCCAAAGGTCTCGAGCTGGGCGAACGCACAGGGCGCCGAGAGCAGAAACGCAATCCCGAACAACGTGCTCGTCAACTTTCGCATGTGACCTCCATTTCCTCAGTTTCGTGACATCAAGCTAGTCCTACGTGGCTGGCAATCGCTTCCGCGAGAGCGCGAGCCTCGGCAGTGATCGATTCCTGTCGTGCACCGACGCGATCGCCGGCACCGATCTCCGCGGAGAGATCCACGTAGATCTTCAGCTTGGGTTCGGTTCCGCTCGGACGCACCAAAATGCGACCGCCACCTTCGAGCTCCAGGGCGACGAGGCTCGTCGCCGGGAGCCAGCGCGGTCGCTCGTCGGCACCGGATCGGTAGTCGACCATCCGACTCACCTTTCGCTCTCCGACGCTGTCCGGTGCGGAAGTCGAGATCACTTCCATCGCGCGCTCGATCTCGGCCAGGCCCTCGCTTCCGGGACGCGTGATGCTCTTTTGCACGCTGACCCAAAGCCCGTGCTGACGATACAGGCGCTCGAGCCGATCGAGGAGCGTCCTGCCCTGGGTCTTTTCGTGAGCCGCGAGATCGGCCAGGAGCAGCGCCGCGCTGATCCCATCCTTGTCCCGAACCACTCGACCCACCGAATAGCCGAGCGCCTCCTCGTAGCCGAACGCGAAACGAACGCCCTCGTCTCGCTCGAGATCGAGAGCGGCATTCCAGATCCATTTGAAGCCCGTGAGCGTTTGCTCGAAGCGGGCGCCGTAGTGCGCGGCAATGCTGCCCAGCATGGGCGAGGAAACGATGCTGGAACCCACCAGAGCGCGCGGAGCTTTCAGGGCGTGGGCCAGGAGAAAATCCGCGAGAAGAACGCCCAGCTGATTCCCGGTGAGCTGCACGAAGCGCCCGGTCGCCGTGGGCACGCAGGCAGCGAGTCGATCCGCGTCGGGATCGTTGGCCAAGATGAGATCCGCTCCGACCTTTTGCGCGAGCGCAGTCGCGAGATCGAGAGCGCCGGGCTCCTCGGGATTCGGGAAGCGCACCGTCGGGAAGTGTCCGTCCGGCTCACTCTGCTCGGGGACCGAATGAAAGTTCGCGTACCCGGCGTGCTCGAACGCAGCGCGAACGTAGCGCCCCCCCACGCCATGCATCGGCGTGTACACGATGCCGAGCGACCCATCGCGCTCGATGGCGGGCCGGACGGCGTCCACCTCGGCGAGGTAGCGCTGGAACATTTCGTCGGGAACGCGCTCGGCCAACGCGTGACCCGAGTCGAGCACACCCGAAACGATGCGGACCTGATTCGCAGGACCGACCGCATCGATGCGCGCCCGGATCTCGGCGTCGATCGGCGGAATGATCTGCGCCGCGTTCGGAGCGTAGACCTTGTAACCATTGTACTCGGGAGGATTGTGGCTCGCGGTCACCACTACGGCAGCGCTCGCCCCGAGCTGACGGGCCGCGTACGCGACCAGCGGCGTCGGTGCCGGGGTGTCGAAAAACCGAACGGGGATGCCCGCCGCCACCAGCACACCAATGGTGTCGTCGCCGAACTGATGACTCGAGAGCCGACCGTCGAACCCAACCACGACCGGGAGCGTGCGACCGTCCGCGCGGGCCAGGATCCAATCGGCCAGCCCGCGCG
Organism: uncultured delta proteobacterium; assembly: GCA_963781505.1. GTDB lineage: Bacteria > Myxococcota_A > Polyangia > Polyangiales > Polyangiaceae > JADJKB01. Next base: position 43,920 of record CAWAHB010000027.1, read on the forward strand.
TGGCGCGAATCACCACCGCGCGATTCATCCGCTGAAGCCCCGCTCCCACCACTCCCCGAAGACCGGCCGTGCCGAATTCCAAGGGGGCCGCCATTCGTTCCGCCACCTCGGCCTGATTGCCTGACAGAATCAGCGCCTCGAGCTCAGCGCGGGTCTCTGGATCGGGATCGGCGGCAATCCATTCCCGAGCTCGAACGAACGGCTCGGGCTCGGGCAACGCTTCTGGCTCGACGGACATGCGCCCGGAGAATAGCCGATCCGTCTTGGGGGACTGCTATGGCCCCCCTCTCAACCCTCCATTTTGGCGGGTTTTTCGACGGGCCTGCCGGCCAGTCGGATCAGGATCGTTTCGAGCGCACGAGCTCGCTCGACAGCGCGAGCTGCCCGCAGGCCGCCGCGACATCGTCGCCGCGCCGAGTCCGGACGAAGCAGGAAAACCCCGCCCGAGAGAGCACGTCACGAAACGCTTCGACCCGCTCGTGCTTCGACGCGCGGAGAGGCGACGCCTCGATGGTGTTCATCGGGATGAGGTTCACCTTCACCCGGAGACCGCCGAGAAGCTTCACCAAGCGCCGGGCGTGAGAGATCGAATCGTTGATTCCGTCGATCAGCGTGTACTCGATCGTGATGCGTCGCCGCGGCGACAAGGGATAGCGCCGCAGAGCTGCCATCAACTCCGCGATGGGAAAGCTCTTGTTCATCGGTACGATGCGGTTGCGCGTCACGTCGTCCGGGGCGTGGAGCGAGACGGCGAGCCCGATACGACCGTCAAAGTCCGCACCGAGCCGAGCGAGACCCGGCACGAGCCCCACCGTGCTCACCGTGATCCGCCGTGGACCGATCCCGAGTCCGTCGGGGTGCATCAGCAGCCGAAGCGCGCGTTCGGTTTCCTCGTAGTGATGCAGCGGCTCGCCCATCCCCATGAACACGATGTTGCGAAGGATCTCGTTCGGCTCGAGATAGCGCTTGGCCAGAAGGACCTGAGCCACGATCTCGTGGGCGCGGAGCCCACGCAAGAGACCGCTCTGGCCACTGGCGCAAAACACGCAGCCCATGGCGCACCCGAACTGCGACGACACGCAGAGCGTCACTCGCTCGCGGGGCGCCTTGTTCTCGGTCTCCTCGTCGTCACGTCGTCGTCGCCGGTGGAGACATCGGCATCGGCATCGCCGGGTCATCGGGATCAGCACGCACTCCACGCGCGCGCCCCCCTCGAGGGTCGATCACGAGCTTCCGGGTGCCGTCCGCGGAGCGATGCACCTCTCCCACTTCGGGCAATCCCGTTGCGCTTTCGGCCAACTTGTCCCGGAAATTCCCCGGCAAATCCGTCATCTTCCTCGGATCGAGCTCGCCCTTCACGTAGATCCAGCGAAACACCTGGGCGGCGCGGAACGGCCGCTCGCCGAGGCGTTTGACCTCCGCTTGCCACTCCTCGGGCAGCCGCGCGATGGGATGAACCGGCCGTTCGCTCATGGCAGACGCTTCGCTTCTTCCCAGTACCCGTCGAGCTCTTCGAGGGACAGTCCCGGTCCGGGCTTTCCGGCCTCCGTCGTCGGCCAGCCGCCGTGCCGCTCTTTCACTCGCGCTTCGACGTGGTCGAATCGGGCCCGAAAGCGATCCGATGCTCTGCGGAGGGCCATCTCGGCGTCGATTCTCTGGTGCCGCGCGAGATTGACCAGCGCGAAGAGCATGTCGCCGAGCTCGTGCTCCACGCGCTCCTTGTCCCCACTTTCCACGGCTTCGTCCAGCTCCCCGAGCTCTTCGCTCACCTTCTCCCGAGAGCCACGGGCGTCGGGCCAGTCGAACCCGACGCGGCTCACCTTCTCACTCATGCGCTGGGCGCGGTAGAGCGCCGGCAGCGAGTGCGGGATCCCGTCCAGCAGCGGCTTGCCCCGCTTCTCCTCCGCCTTGATGCGTTCCCAGTTCTGGAGGACCTCGTCGGAGCCGCTCACGTCCACGTCGGCGAACACGTGGGGATGTCGTCGTACGAGCTTGTCGATGATGCTGCGGATCGCATCGTCAGGACCGAAGCGTTCGGACTTTCGCCCGAGCTCGGCGAGAAACACCACCTGCAGGGCTAGATCGCCGAGCTCCTCCACGAGCTCCTCGGTCTTGTCGCCTTCGATGGCATCGATCACCTCGCAGGCTTCTTCGAGAACGTAGCGGCGCAAAGACGCGAAGTTTTGCTCGCGATCCCACGGGCAGCCATCGGGAGCGAGCAAGCGCTGCATCAGCTCCACGAGCCGGGGAAACGTCTGCCCCCGCTGCTCGGCGAGCGGGATCGCGTGAGGGATGTCGAACGAGGCGCCCATGGCGCGCCGGCTTTAGCACGAATCGCGAACCAGGACAGCGAGGGCCTAGAACAAGTACCGCTCGCCCGAATCGCAGAGAACGGTGACCACCGTGCCGCCTGCGTGCGCCTTGGCCACTTCGGACGCCGCATGCACGTTGGCTCCCGAGCTCGGACCCACGAGCAAGCCTTCCTCGCGCGCCAGCCTTCGCGCCATCCGCTCCGCAGCCACATCGGTGACCGTGACGATGTCGTCGATCACCTTTCGATCGAGGATCTCCGGAACGAAGCCGGCACCAAGACCCTGGATGCCATGCATCCCTGGGGGCTTGCCACTGAGGACCGCGCTGGTGTGGGGCTCCACTGCCACGATTCGGATGCCGGGGATCTCTTTCTTGAGAACGCGCCCGACCCCCGTGAGCGTGCCTCCCGTGCCGACGCCCGCGACGAACGCCGCGATCTTCGATCGGTCTGTTCGAGGATCTCCTGCGCGGTCGTCCGTTCGTGACTGCCGGGATTCTCGGGGTTGTCGAACTGACTGGGCATGAATGCCCCCGGTGTCTCTTCCAAGATCTCGAGCGCCTTGGCGACGGCTCCGCTCATGCCGTCCAGAGCTTGGGTCAGCACGATCTCGGCGCCGTAGGCTCGAAGCACGTAGCGCCGCTCGAGGCTCATGTCCTCCGGCATCACGAGCACACATCGATAGCCGCGCACCGCTGCGATCATCGCCAGGCTGATCCCGGTATTTCCGCTCGTCGCCTCGACGATGGTCGAGCCGGATGCGAGCTTCTTCGTGCGCTCTGCCTCGAGAATCATCGCCATTGCCGGGCGATCCTTCACGCTTCCGGCTGGATTCGAAAACTCGACTTTGGCCCAGACCGTTCCCGCATCGGACGGGCTCACCCGCCCAAGACGGACGAGAGGCGTCGCGCCAACCAGTCCGAGCGCGTCGTCCGCCACGCGAAAACCACTCGCGGTGCGGCGGGATTCCATGGCGACAACGCTACCTCAAGCCGCGTCCGGACGCTCCACAATCCGTGCGCTGCTCGGACCCACTCGAAGCGGGCTCTTGGGATCTCCGCTCACGCGCGCGAGGGCCACCGCCGTTCCGACGACTTCGCTCCGGGCCGAGCTCGTGACATTGCCCGCCGGGCTTCCATCGGCGTCGAGCACCGGTGTTCCCGGGGCCGGGGGCTCACCCGATTCGACGACCAGTGCGACCACCCGGCGCTTCACGCGTCCCCGCATGCCTTGCATGCAAACGACTTCCTGACCGAGATAACAACCCTTGGTCCAAGAGACCGCACGCTGATCGAGCGATGCCTCGTGGGGATTGTCTTCGTGTCCGTAGTCCACGCCGAACTCCGGGAATCCCCGTTCGACGCGCAGCGAAAGCCAGTCCTCGGGCGAACCGACGACCACGTCCTCGGATGCGAGCGACCCGATGATCGCGGTCGACTCTTCTCTCGGCACGACGAGCACGGCGCCACCGAGACCAGTGAAGTCGATGCCTCCCCAAGCCGTCCCGGATGCCCGCGCAGCGACCTCGTTCGCCCTCGGACCGTGCAGCGTCGCCCACGCGAGCTCTGCGCTGCGATCCTCCATCTCCGCGTCCTCCATCACGAGCATCTTGTCCAAGAGCTCACGGATCTCGGTCACCTTGTCGCTCGACACCCCGAGATAGAGCGCGTCGCTGGAGGCCGCGATGTACACATCCGTGACGATCTTCCCCTTCTTGCTCAGAAGCAGCCCGTGAACCCCCTTGTCCGGCGCCACCTCGCGCACGTCGCAGCTCAAGAGCCCGTTCAGCCAGTCGACCCGGTCCTTCCCGGTGACGACCAGCGTCTTGCGTTGCGGGTCACTCACAATCAGTGCGCCACGGCGCGCGGCGTTGCTTGCGGCGGTCATGTTCACTCTATCGGCATGTCGTCGTCGAGCAGGGGATAAATCGGCCCATCTTTCAAAGTGTATTCCACCGAAGAGCCATCGGCGCGTTTCACGGACAGCGTCAGGCCGCTCGGGGAATTCGCGTTGATGATGCTTCGAGTCTCTGCTTCGTCCATCTTTTGGACCGGCTTGCCCTCGATGCCAGTGATTTCGTCACCCGCCTTGAGGCCCACCCTCGCCGCAGGTGACTCGGGAGCGACCCGCGTCACGTACACGCTCTGGGTTCGGAATTCGTACCGGAACCCGAGCCCAACCCTGGCATGCGCCGGTTCGGTGGTCAGAACGATGCGCGCGCCGCTGTCACACTCGATCCCCACCTGCCCGATCTGAGACTCCTGGGCGAAGTCCCGGAGGATCTTCACGCAGATGGGATGATTGTTGAGCGGGTTCGAGTCCCAGAGCTCGACCTTGATCACGCTGCCTTTCGGGATCCGATAGTTCGCCTTCGCGGCGTCTGGCCAGGTCGGTGTGAGCGTATTGGACTGAATGGGCGTCCTGAACAGCTCCACGTCATTGATCATGAGCTTGGCAAACGGGTCCGGGGCGGCGCCTCCGATGGCGTCCCACTCCCGCCCGTCTCGGGTCTTGGGCGGGATCTCGGCGCTCCTGAAACGCAAAAAGTAGAGGTCCTTCGGCGGAGGGGGCCGGAGCTCCGCTCCTTGGCCCGGCGCGTGAACTGCCGTCGAAACCTCGGGGTAGACCGCCCCGCATCCTCCCAGACCGAGGGCAAGCCCAAGGAGAAGCGCGCTCGAACGCAAAAGACCTGGCGACATGTGCGCCCGAGGCTAGCACACGGCGCCAAGGCTCTGCTATCTCGCGCCCATGGCGAAGGTCGGCATCGATTCGCTGAAGAATCACGTGGGAGAGACCGTCACGCTCTGTGGCTGGCTCTACAACAAGCGCTCGAGCAAGAAGGTCTGCTTCCTGGAGATGCGCGACGGCTCCGGTGTCGTCCAATGCATCGTTGGGTCAAGCGACGTCTCGCCGGAGCTGTTCGCGCTCGCGGACCGAGTGACCCAAGAGTCGTCCCTCGAAGTCACCGGCGTGGTCCGGGCCCATCCCAAACGCCCGGACGAGTTCGAGCTCGGTGTCAGCGACCTGCGACTGCTCGGGGAGAGCGTGGACTACCCGATCACCCCCAAGGAGCATGGCACCGACTTCTTGATGGACAGCCGGCACCTCTGGCTCCGGAGCCGGCGCCAACACGCCATCGTGCGCGTGCGCCACGCGATCATTCAGGCGATCCGCAATTTCTTCGACGAGCGGGGCTTCACCCTCGTGGATGCCCCCATCTTCACTCCGAACGCCTGCGAGGGGACGAGCACTCTTTTTCAGACCGAGTACCACGGCCAACCCGCGTTTCTGACCCAGTCCGGTCAGCTCTACATGGAGGCGTCAGCGGCGGCGTTCGGAAAGGTCTATTGCTTCGGCCCGACGTTTCGCGCCGAGAAGAGCAAGACGCGTCGCCACCTCGCCGAGTTCTGGATGGTGGAGCCCGAGGTCGCGTTCATGGACCTCGCGGGTGACATGGATCTCGCCGAGCAATTCTTGAGCTCGATTGCCGCCCACGTGCTCGCGACTCGAAAGCCAGAGCTCGCCGTCCTCGAACGTGACGTGCAGAAGCTCGAGGCGATCGTTCCGCCCTTCCCTCGCATCACGTACGAGGAAGCAATCGCCATTCTGAGAGAAGCCGGTCACGACGCGAAGATGGGCGACGATTTCGGCGGCGACGAGGAGACCGTCATCAGCTCGAAGTTCGACCGCCCCGTCATCGTTCACCGCTATCCGGCGAGCTTGAAGGCCTTCTACATGAAGCGCGACCCCGAACACCCCGAGCTGGCCCTGTGCATGGACGTGCTCGCCCCCGAGGGCTACGGAGAGGTCATCGGAGGCGGTCAGCGCGAGGACGACCTCGCGAAGCTCGAAGCCTCGATCGAAGCCCACAAGCTCCCCCGCGAGGCTTTCGAGTGGTACTTCGACCTGCGCCGTTACGGGACCTTCCCCCATGCCGGCTTCGGCCTCGGCGTCGAGCGCACCGTGGCGTGGATGTGCGGTCTGCCCCATGTCCGCGAAACGATTCCGTTTCCGCGAATGCTGAACCGCCTTTCGCCGTAGAAAGCCGGAAACCAGGCAACCGACCTCGCTCCGCCCGCGATGGGTGCGGCGTGGAGTTGCCGAGCATACGCGGGGGGAGATTCCTCCGGCCCTTGGTTTGGGGAGCGGTGTTCGCGGTCCCTGCCGCCGTGGCGGGCATGCCGCTGCCCGCTCTGGCCATCGGCGCCGGGTTGGCGTTCGAGCTCGTCGAATGGGCGCGTCGCAAAACCACGTTCGACGAAGGCGGTCTGCGTTTCGACGGATTCGCCGGGCTCGGGGATGGCTACCTTCCCTTTTCTTCCATCGAGCGCGTTCGGGTCGACGGGCGACGCGTGATCGCAGAGGGCGCCAATCAGCGCGAGCTCGCTGCCTGGTCGCTATCCGGGTTCTCGGCGCGAACCGAGCTCTACGTCGCGCTCTCGGAGCGCGTCGATCGTGTGGAGCGCGAGGAAGGTTCCGGCTTCGAGCGAAGCGGCCGCACGCTCGACGAGTGGCAGAGGGCGCTCCGCCTGCAGTTCGTGGACGCCGCCTCGTACCGACGAGCCCATTTCGATCTCGATCGCGCGGCGGAGCTCGTAGGAAAGCTCGACGCTCCCGTCGACGTGCGCGCGGGTTCGGCGTTCGTGCTCCTCGCGAGCCGCGACCCCAAAAACCTGGCGGCCGTACGAGCCGCCCTCGGCCCCAGCACACCGCCGCTCGTGGTGGCCTTCGCCGCCCTCGCTCCCGAAGGCGAGGAGTTTCGCCCACTGGCGAAAACGCTGCTGCACTACCTCGACAGTTTGGACCGGGCAGCGTGGAAGGCCCTGGCTTCCACTCCAGCACGAGAGCCCGAGCCGTTTCCCATTTTCGCACAGCGAGGAAATCCATGACCCGTGTAGATGCCCGTCACTCGAACGAGATCAAGAACGATTGGGACGCTCCGTCTGGGGACTCGAAGGCTTCTCAGACGAGCAAGCCCAAGCCCCGTGAACTGCGTAGCCCGGCACAAAAGTCCTTGGTCGATTCCGCCCTGGCAAAGCAACAAAAGCCGACGACCTACGAAAGCGTCCAGAGCACCCTCGCGCGGGATCCGGGACAGGCGGACCGCCTGATTGCAGAGCGCCTTCGGGGCCACAGCACGACGGATCGCGAGATCGTGAAGCTGGCCGTCGCCCAGCGCGGCAATACCGGCCTGCGCAAGTATGCAGATGCCGAAAACGCGTTGCGCACTCTGCACCCGTTCGGCCGAGAGGAGCGGGGAGACATCCTCGGGATCATGAAGTCTGGCGCCCGGTTCGAGGCGGCCGTGAAAGACGAGCGCAAGGAGCTCGTAGCGCCGGTCCAATTCGAATCCAAGGCAGCTCGAACAAACCTCACCGCCGAGCTCAAGAGCCGAAGTCTCTCGAACGTTCGTAGCCAGGCGAAAAAAGTGAGTGAGCTCGGAGTCAAAGTGACCCACTTGGTGCATGAAATCGGCAAGCTCGATCGCAAGGCGGAATTCGCTGCCGGCCTCGGGTCAGCGGCGGGGCTCGTGGGAAGCACGACGATGGGACCCATCGAGATGTTCGCAAAGGGCAACACGGAACCGCTCCACGGTCTCGCCGAACGTGCCGAGGTTGCCGGCGGACTGATGCTGGGACACCTCACCGACCAGATTGCCGCGGCCGACCGGACCGCTGGCAGGTTCTTCCAGGCGTCAGGGGCGTACACCGACGCCAGAAACCGTTACGAGTCCGCAGCTCGGAACGGTGACTACGAAGGCATGGCCAAGCACTCGAAGGAGATGAGCGCTTGCGTCAAGGAGATGAAAGCGCAGGCCCAAAGCCTGGCCTCCCAGGCAAGGGTCATCGCAAAGGGGAATCACCAGTTCGAGCACGCCGCAGTCGAAATGGCGATCGAGGCGGTCACCATCAGCTTGAGTGCAGGGCTCGAGCTCAGCCATCTCGGAAAACCGGTTCACGACGTGATCCAGCCGATCGTGATGGATGGAATGATCGAAAAGGGCCTCTCGATCGCATCGGATGTCGTACGCAAGCCGGACACCTCCGACTGAGCCTGACCTTCAGCGAAGCCCCTCCGCCTCCACCACACACTTGTCGAACGCCGGATCGTAACCAATGCGAGCCAGTGCTCGCGCGAGGACGCTGGCCGTAGTCGATTGATATCGGTTGGCCAGCCGCTTGCCTCCGACGATGCGCGCAAGGGTGAGCCCAGCGTCGGCCAGCGCGGCGCCTACTTGCTCTACCACGCGCCCATCATCGCGATCCGGACCCGTGATGAACGACGGACGGGCAATCGTGTACGACAGCCCGCTCTCCTCGATCTCCCGCTCGAGGCGTGCGCGGACTCGATAGTACGGGTTCTTCGCGTTCGGCTGCACACCGGCCGCCGACAGGTACACGAAGCGAGCTGTCTTCGGGCACGCCTCGAGGAGCAAGTGGGTGAGACCATAGTCGATCGTCTCGTAGTCGTCGGTGCCACCCGTGGAACGTCGTCGGGCCGCCGTGGTTCCGAGGAGCGCGTACACCACGGTTGGGCAAGCACGAGCGAGGGTCTCCCGAAGCGGGCCGGGCTCCCACGGTGTCGAGTCGACACTGGCGTCGAGGGCCTCGAAGCGCGACCGCCATTCACCCAGGCGTGGCGAGTCGGGGCGGACGTGAGCCACGGTTTTCCTCCCCGCACTCGTGAGCTCGCGGATGAGCTCACGACCCGTGTAGCCCGTGGCGCCCGCCACGAACGCCGTCAAACGCCCTCCCGAAGCCGCGGGAGGCCATCCGCTCCGCGCTCGATGCCCACCGCGTTGGCCACGTCGTCACGATACTCGAGCCAGCGCGCGAGGGCTGTCTGAACGGCGCCGACGACCTGTCCCCGGGCGGAAGCGGGAACATGATTGAGGATCAGCCGCCACGCGGCTTGTCGATGGGATCCTTCGACCGAACGATGGGCGCGCGTGAGCGCGAGCCGTTCGAGGGGCAGTCCGTAGTGGCGGACCAGTGGATGCTCTTCCAGGGGAGGCTCCGGACGACGGGGCGCGCCTTCGTCGAGCTCGCCCCGCTCGAAGCGCGTGCCCTCGACGAACAAGGTCGTCACGGCTGCTGCCACTGCCCAACCTCCGCGGAGCGTCGCCCGATCGAGGTACTCGCGATAGCGCTGCGCCGCCGGCAAGAGCTCGACGCGCTCGAAGCGAGCCAGATCCATGCCGAGTCCTCGGGGATATTCGAGAAAGAGCTCGGGATGCGGCCGGCCAGCGTGGAGCCCCCCGGTCTCTTCCTCGTACACGTTCTCGATGAGCTCGCGGCGCGCGAGAGCGATGGGACACTCCACGTATGCGCGCGCGACGAGCACCGGAAAATCGCGCACGTACGTTGCGTATTCCTGCTCCAGATGGATGTGCAGCCGATGCTTCGGCACGAGGCCCGACGTGAACGCCGACCACGCCCAGTGGTCCTTGGCTTCCATCAAACGAAGCAGCTCTTCACGGAAGCCGGCGATCTCCACAGCGTTTCCTTAACGCGTGCCGGGACGGTTCGGAAAAAAGAAGGATTTTTGGCCTGTGGGCCGAGGCCCCCTACCCCCAAATGCTTGACCCTGAGCCGAAATGGGCCGACGACCGAGCCGGATGTGACAAGTCGGCGCCGCCGACACATCCTATTGAGAAGACCGCTTTTCGACGAGACGACGTAGACCCATGGCAAGGATGTTCGGCTTCATAGGCAATCGCTCCGACCTCGGGGCGCGGGTCTTGGAGCTCAATGCCGCCGCGCTCCGGGTGAAGGCCAATCCCGACGACCCGGTGGGGTGGGGCATCGGGTTCTATCAATCGGGCGAAGTCTTGCTCCGCCGCCGTCCCATCGACGATCGCCCCGTCATCGATCTGTCGGAAGCCGCGAGCGGCGCTCGCACGGACGTGCTGATCGGGCACGTTCGCCGTCCGACCATTGGCAGCCTACGCACCGAAAATACCCATCCATTCCGCTATCGATCCTGGCTGTTCGCTCAGACCGGGACGATTCAAGGGTTCGTCCGCTTGCGCGAGCGACTCTTGGAGTCTTTGCCGGAATTTTTGCGGCGCAACGTCCGCGGCGACACGGATAGCGAGATTTTCTTTCATCTGTTCCTCTCGTTCCTGCACGACGCCGGACACCTCCACGACGGAGCGGTTTCGTCCGAGCACGTGACCTCGGCCCTTCGCTCCTCCATGTCGCTCGTCGATCGGCTCTCCGCCGAGGAGGGCTTCTCCGAGAACCACGGCGACATCCTGGTGACCAACGGCGAGCAGATGCTGGCCGTCCACCGGAACGGGGGCATGGCCTACCGCGTCCTCAAGGGAAAGCACGACGTGGAAGAGCTTCTCGGCGAGGAGCGGCGACAGCACACGCGGATCCCAGCGGTCGAGAGCACCCACTTCACGCTGATTTGCTCCGAGCTCGAGACGACGCCAGAGCGCTGGACAGCGGTCGAGAGTCCGGCCATCGTCACGCTCTCCCGTGGTGATGATCCGGTCGTCGACAAGCTTTGAGAGCCTCCTCTTCGCACTAGCGCTGGCCGGGTGCAGCTCGTCCGCAGCACCACGCTTCCCCACGGTGAGCGAGCTTCCGGACGACCCGCGACGGGCTCCGGGCGTCGCGGTCGACCCCACCCTCGAGCCTCCACCACCGTCGCCGGAAGCGACCACCAGCGAGGGGCTGGTCGTCTTGAAGGAGCCTGCCGATCCGGAAGCCGCTCGGGAAATCGTGCGGGCGTTCTTCCGTGCCGTGACCAGCGCGAGCTGGGACGAGCTCCAACCACTGCTCAATGACGAGGCGTGGTTGCAGGCAGGTGCGATGGTCGGACGGCAGCGCGCCCAGAGCTTCTGGCAGATGCGCTTGAACCGGCTCGACTACGGCGCTCTTGCCGGTACCCCCATCTACCGCGACAGCGAAATGGAGACCTACCGGGCCGACGATCTCGGTCGGATGCGCCCACCCCGCGCGCTGAACGTGGCCGTGCAGGGGGAGGATGTGGTGGTCCGGGTGCCGATTGTATCGCCTCGGGCCGGCAAGACTCGCCTGTTCGGTGACGAGATCCTCTTCGTGCTGAGACCGAACGCCGGTCGCTACTCCATCATCGAGATGGCCGAGGACTTTCAGCTTCCCTGAGCGAGTTCCGCCTCAGTTGAGGGGACCGCCGGCGCTCAGCCGGGAGAAATCGAACACGCCGCGTTCCTTGGCAATGGCGAGCGCCTGGAGCGCGGCTCGGTACCCGCGCATGACCAGCGATCGGGCCGCGAAGCGGTTCAAGTAGCCGAAATGTCCAATGTCCGGCGCGATGTCGATGAACGTCGCTCCGGGGTGGACCCGCGAGTAGAGATCGACTCCGCGTCGCTCTTTCTCCGTGAGCAGGATGTTCAGCGTCTGGTTGACGACCTGAAGGGCGCCCCGCCGAGCAAAGCTTCGGGGCTCGCGCTCGCCGGCGGGCCGATAGACGTTGGAGATGATCACCACGTCGGCGCCCGCTTCCAGCGCCACGTCGGCGGACAGCGTGCGCGCGATTTCACCATCCAGATGGAAGCGTCCGTTGATCTCGTAGGGCCGGAACATCCCTGGCACACAGCAGGAGGCCGCAACGGCGCGACTGATCGGCGTCTGCGAGTCGTAGCCTTTGCCGAACAGAACGCGCTCGGCCCGGTCGATATCGACGGCCGTTACGATGATGCGATTGTCGACATCGCGAAAATCGTTCGACGGTAGGTGCCGAGCGAGGTGGCGTTCGAGCCTCTCGATCGAAAACACCCCGGAGGAGAGGTAACCCGGATCGAAGAGGTCCCGAAAGCGCGGCAGGCCGAAAAACGTCGACATGTGAAAGCGCGGTCCGTGATGTTTTCGCTTCCAGGGCAAGCGGAAGCCATCGAGAAGCACGTCCAGGGGAACGCCCTGGCCATAGGTCGCGCCAACGATCGCGCCAGCGCTGGCGCCTACGAAGATGCGGGGAAAGATCCCCAGCTCCTCGCATGCTTTGAGGACGCCCAGATGGGCGATCCCCCGTGCTGCTCCCCCCGTTCCTACGAACGCCACCGTGGGTTTTTGCATCGGGATCTCGACCCATACTGTGACCTACGCGGCCCAGACAGCAACTTCCAAGTGACGCGGCGTGTCAGTTACATGCCGGAAACGATGCGGAACGTCTGCTCGTGGGGCACGAGCTCGAGGCGATTTTCCGCCACCGAGTGACGCCAGATGTCCCCCGCGTCGGTCGGAATTTTGTAGCTCGCGCTGTAGGTGTAATCGACCTGGATCACTTCCTTGCGGCCCTGCTGGACGCGCCGGTAGCGGATCTCGTAACGAATGGCCTTCGTCTTGGCGAACTTGTCCTGGAGGTAGTCGCGCAGCCCCGCATAGTCGAGATCGTCGGTCGCATCCGTATTGCCGCCGTCCTCGTAATACGAGGGGTCGGCGAGCTGGAGCAACAGCCCGACGCGCTTGGATTCGACGGCGCGGCGGTACTCCTCGCAGAAGTCGATCACCTGACGGTTGAAGTCGGTGTCCTCGACATCGGTGTTTGGAATGACCGCTGGCGCACACCCGAAGAGGGCGAGCGCTAGAAGCAAGAACGGTACGAATCGCATTGGGGGGTTTCGATCCAGAGATCCGAACGCCTGCCGGCCTGACGGAATTCCGATCGGGCGGGTGGACACTGCCAAAGGCGCTTCAGGCGGGCAAGTCCCCGCCCAAAAGGCCGAGACGGCCCAGGGCCGAAAGGAGCAGCGGCCAGCCCGCCTCGCCGCCAGGAAGCCCCCCGGTCCGGGCCAGAGCGGAGACACCCGCGCGCTCGAGCGGGGTGCCCCCCCGCCCCAGGAGGACCGCGACGGCTCCATACGGGGGGGCAACGAGACCGGCCGCCGCGAGCACCTGCTGGACGAACGGGCCCACGTGGTCCCCGACAATCACCAAAACCTCCGGGGCATCGCCAGAGGCGACCAGGTCGCGGCCGACCAGGAGGGCTTCGAGGGGAGCGCCCGGACCCGCTCCCACCGACAGCGAGGGCCCGACGAGGCCGAGCGCGATGCAGCAGTTGCCAGGGGCGAGATTGGGGCTGGTCGCGGGAAAGTGTCGTGGCTCGGCTCCCCGCTCGAGCCGGCGGCGCTCGAAGGCAGCATCGAGCTCGAGCGTGGACGCGATACTGCCGAAGACGACTCCGCTGTCCTTCGATGGTCGCTGTCCCAGACGCGACGCGGCACCGAGCGCGAGCAGCGAAACCGGATCGAGACGCGAGACGCGCGATGCCTCGATGCCGAGTCGCTCGGCGATCTCGTCGGGATCGACTTCGACGATGGGCGATCCCACGCACACGATCCCGACGGCGTGGGTGGGAGTGGGGGGCGAGGTCGATTCTGCGTCTCCGAGTACGAGAGCCGCATTGGCGCCGCCGAACGCGGACGAGAGCTTGAGGGTCGCGGACACCTCGCCGGGCTCTGCGCGCTCCAGCAAGCGAAGAGTGAGCTCGGGCGTGGGCTCCCCTTCGCCCAAAGCCGCGGGAAGGATTCTGCGCTCGATGGCGGTCAGCGCCGCCAACGACTCCAGAGCGCCGGCTGCGCCGAGAGTGTGCCCGATGACCGCCTTGAACGGGTGACAGACGACGGACGCGGCCGCTTCGCCAAAGATCTCCCCCATCGCCAACGCCTCGGCTGCATCGTTGAACGACGTCGCGGTCCCGTGGGCGGAGAGCAGCTGGATGTCGCTCGGAGAACGGCCTGCATCTCGAAGCGCCGCGCGGCCCGCTCGAATCACCCCTTTTCCCGTTCGATCCGGTGCCGTTGCGTGGACGGCGTCACTCGAGGCGCCGAAGCCCAGCACTCTGCCAAGCACCCGAGAGCGATCCACGCGGCCGGGTCGAGCGAGCGCGAGCAAAGCCGCTCCCTCACCCAGGCACAGTCCGTCCCGCGCTCGGCGAAACGGCATCGGACGCCGGCTCGTGGCGCCCAGGCACTCGAACCCTGCCGCGATGAACGGGGAAAGCGCGTCGTACCCGCCCGCGATCACCAGATCCGCCAAGCCGAGCTCGAGCCAACGGGCACCGATCCCGATCGCGAAAGTGGACGAAGCGCACGCTGCGAGAACCTGGGTGAGCGGCTCGGGCTCCACGCCGAGCTCTTTCATCGCGGGGGCGAGGGGACCGAAATAGAACGCTCCCAGCGCGAGCTCGCGAGTGAAGTTCTCGCCCGTCGCGAGCCGCGTCAGGCTCGACATTCCGCCACCGCTCGTTCCGATGGCGAGACCCACGCGCTCTTCGTTCCAACCCACGAGGCAGTCGTCGAGCTGGAGGCGGAGCTTTCGGACTGCGCGGACGAGAAGAGCAGCGGCTCGATCCTCGGTGTCACGAGCCGCGAGATCGACCCGCGCAGCAAATGGCTTTCGCAGCCGAGCCCCTTCGAGCCCAGCATCCAAACGGACGCACGACGCCGAAGCCTCTGGATCCCATGCCGCGGCACCCTCCCCCAGAGGCGACAGCGCGCTGGCTGCGATCACTTCGACCGGGGTCATGGCCTGACGAAGCAAAAAGCGCGAACGGTCTGGTTCCCTTCGGACATCACCAGCACCTCTCGCGCGCGACCCGATTCGATGAGTGCAACGCCTGCAGCGAGAAAAAATGCGCCGCGGACTTCTTCAGGAAGCGACCAGCCGCCGAGACAATGGCGGGGGAGCGCGCCCCACTCGCTGCCTTCGAGCAGATGTTCGAGCCCGGGCGCGGCAACGACGCAAGCTTCGGGGCTCGACGGCGTGGGCAGCACCACCCGCTCCTTCCCTTCGTCCCAGAAGGAGAGGCGTGCGATGGGCTTGCCGCCGCGAGCCCGAATCGCTTCCTCGGTTTCCACGACAATCCATGCTGCTCCTTCGCCCCGACGATCGGCGCGAATACCGGAGTGCAACGGACCGAGGACACTGGTCACGATCGCGTCGCGACTCTCGGCGCCGCCGGCGATCATCCGATTCGCCACGCCCGCTTCGAGAAAGGACAGCGCCACGCCGAGAGCTGCCTCGGCACAAGCACCGAGCTCGCTCACGGCGAAGACCGGTCCGCTCAACCCGAGATAGATGCTTGCGTTGCCCGCTGCCGCAGAGGGCACCAGGTGCGGAAACTCGGCGGGGCTCGCGAAACGCGGCCCACGTTCGAACAGACGGCGAAGAAATTCGACGGATCGCTGCACGTTTCCGTATGCCGTACCCGCGGCGAGCCCGACACGCTCGGGCCCGACGTCGGCCGAGGAGAGGGCCTCTTTGCAACCCTCGGTGATGAGCAGCGAGACGCGATCGAATCGCCGGGACCGAGCCGGATCGAGAGATTTTTCCGGGGCGAGCTCCGGGGACCCCTCGCTTTCTCCGGCGCCGAAGTAGGAGAGCGCGCTGTCGCCCGCCGGTCCCGCCACACGAACGGAGCTCACGCAAATCGAATGGGCGTGGGCGCGGACGGATCGCGGCTCGCTCGCGCTCGATTCGAACGCGAGCACGACGCCGGTCCCTCCGAAGCCAAACGAGCTGGAAAGGGCGGCACGAATCTTCTGCGGCTGTCCTCGGCCGAGCACGTGATGCAGAGGGATCTCGGGATCCGGCGTCTCGAGCCCGGCCGTCGGAGGCACGATCCCCGCTCCGAGAGCCAGCACCGTGAGGGCCGCTTCGATCGCACCGGCGGCGCCGAGCGTGTGGCCAACCTGCCCTTTCGACGACGAAACGCAAACCCGCTGGAGCTCCGAACCGAAAGCCCGCACGAGCGCACGAGCCTCGGCGGCATCATTTTGCGGCGTCGCGGTACCGTGGGCGTTCACGTAGTCGACATCGGAGGGCGTGAGCCCCGCGCGACAAAGCGCACTCTCGATGAGCCACGTGGCGGTGTCCGCCTGGGGCTCGGGGTGTGTGATGTGATAGGCCTCCGCCGCCACGGAAAATCCGCTGAGAAACCCCAGCACTTCGGCGCCGCGACGAATCGCATCCGCTTCCGCTTCGAGCACCAGGAAGGCGGCGCCCTCCCCCAGGCTCATCCCCGAGCGGTGCACGTCGAACGGCCGGCAGGGCTCGCTGCTCATGACCCCGAGGGCGTTGAAGCCGGCGAAGGTCAACCGACACAAGCCGTCGGAGCCGCCCGCGAGAACCACCCGGGACTTTCCCTGGGAAATCCACGCGCCACCGAGCGCAATCGCATTGGCGCTGCTCGAGCAAGCGCTGCACAGGGTCGCGATGCGTTCGACTCCTCCAATTTGCTGAGCAACTCGCTCCGCGGGCGTAGAAAGCGGATAGCCGAGGAGACGTCTCGCGCATTCTGCCGGGAGCACGTCCGTGTATTTGGTGAGCACTTCCTCGGCTTCTCGCATGCCGCCGGTCGTGCCGCCGACCGCGAGCCCGATGCCCGTCGGGCTCGACCCAAGGCCTGCCCGGGTCAGGGCTTCCCCTGCCGCGACGACCGCCATCGCATCGCTACGTGACCAGGAATCGGCCGCCGAGCTCGGTGCCACGTCACGCACTTCGAGGCCCGACACTTCCGCAGCCAACCGGCAGCGTTGCCCCGCTACGTCGAACAGCTCGACCGGACGAATGCCAACGTCGCCTTTGACGAGCCTAGCGAATGTGGTCCCGCTATCGGCGCCCAACGCGGAAACGATGCCGACTCCGGTGATCGCGATGCGCGATGCGCGCTCGGTCATCGGCTCACGCAGCCAGGGCTCCCTCGATGTGTTCGGCGAGCGCAGCGACCGACGCGAAGATCGGCCGGGCGGCGTCCCCCTCGGGCAATCTCACCCCGAAGCGCTCTTCGATCGCCATCGCCAGCTGCAGAGCGTCCAAGGAATCGAGACCGAGCCCCTCTCCGAACAGCGGCGCTTGCTCGTCGATGTCTGCGGCGCTCTTGTCTCGAAGATCGAGCTCCTTGACGATGAGCTCCTTCAGCTCGTGGGTGAGTGTCTGACGATCCACTTCGATTTCCGAGGTTCCGGTCGCCTTCGCTTGGCCCTTCTGCCGACTCCCGGAGCTTAGCGCGGGAGCCGGGCAGGCCAAAGCCCGCATCTTCAGGGCGCCTGACCCGTCGGCCGGGTTCGACAGGGGGCCGGCCCGCGGTTACCTTCGCGCCCGGGAAGCATCTCATGGCCAATAATCTGGTCGGATACAACACGGACCATGGCGTCGCGTTCATCACGCTGAACGACCCGCCAGTGAACGCATACACCCACGAGATGATGAAGGAGCTCGACGACGCGATCCTCGAGGCTCGCTTCGATCAGGATATTCACGTCATCGTCTTGTCGGGGTCCGGCGATCGTTACTTTTGCTGCGGCGCCAACATCGACATGCTGCGCGAGAGCGATCCCACGTTCAAATACTACTTCTGCCTCCATGCGAACGAAACCCTTCGCCGGTTGGAAGAAACCCCCAAGCTCAGCATCGCTGCCCTCAACGGTCACGCCGTTGGTGGTGGATTCGAGATCGCGATGGCGTGCGACGTGCGCATCGCTCGTCAAGGCCCGTTCAAGATGGGACTACCAGAAGTGAAGCTCGGGGTGCTGCCCGGAACCGGCGGCACGCAACGGCTCACTCGCCTGGTCGGCAAAGCGCGCGCGATGCAAATCATGATCGAGGGCGAAAATTTCTCCCTCGATCAAGCTCTCGAGTGGGGCTTGGTCCACTACCTCTGGGACACCGATTCCACCGACGCCTTCCACGGAAAAGTGAAGGAGTACGCCGGTAAGTTCACTCCGCCCCGCAAAGCTACGCTCGCGGTCGGGCGCATCAAGCGTGCGGTGCAGGCCGCCCTCGAGCTCCCCATCGATCAGGGTCTCGCCCTCGAGCGAGAGCTCCAGGCGGAGCTGTTTGCCTCCGATGACGCCCGAGAGGGCCTGTTGGCCTACTGCGAAAAGCGCCAGGCGACCTTTCGGTCCCGCTGACTCAGAGGCCGATTGCCTTCTCGACGGCCCGGAGCACGTCCGCGTCACTGACTCCGTCCGCTTCTGCGCGATAGCCGAGGACCAGGCGGTGCCGAAGCGCCGGCAGCACGAGCGCCGCAATGTCCTCGACATCCGCGGCCGCTTCGCCGCGAAGCGCAGCTCGGGCTTTCGACGCGAGAACCAAGGCCTGACTGCCCCGCGGCCCCGCACCAAACCGGACATAAGTCTTCACCTCGCTGGTCGCGTCCACGCTTTCGGGTCGCGTGGCGCGCGCCAGACGCACGGCGAGGTCGACGGCTTCGTCGGTGATCGGAATGCGGGGCACCAGGCCTCCGAGCCGTCTGATCTCTTCCATGCTGAGGACAGGCTCGATCTCTGGCATCCGCCCGGAGGTCGTGCGACGCGCGATCTCTCGCTCTTCGGATTCCGATGGATACTCGACGTGTACCTCGAGCAAGAACCGATCGAGCTGGGCTTCCGGCAGCGGATACGTTCCTTCTTGTTCGATGGGATTTCGCGTAGCGAATACTTGAAATGGATCGGGCAGCGAATGCGTCGCGCCGCCGACGGTCACGTTGCGTTCCTGCATTGCCTGCAGGAGCGCCGCCTGGGTCTTGGGTGGAGTGCGATTGATTTCGTCCGCCAGCACCAAGTTCTTGAAGATCGGACCCGGCATGAATCGGACTTCGCGACGCCCCGTGTCCGTTTCGTTCAGCACGTCCGTGCCCGTGATGTCCGCGGGGAGCAGGTCGGGCGTGAATTGGACCCGGCCAAAGCTCAGGCTCAAAGCCTGGGCCACACTGGAGACCAGGAGCGTCTTGGCGAGCCCTGGAACGCCGACTAGCAGCGCGTGTCCGCGGGCCAGCAACGTGACCAGCATCGCGTCGACGACCGCCTCTTGACCAACGACCACACGGGCGACCTGGTCTTTCAGCGCCTGACAGCCCCGGTGGGTGCTCTCGAGGAGCTCGACATCGGGGGCCGGCTGTCTCACGGCGAGATTCTGGGCGGTCTGGGATCCGGTCATGGTCACGCAAGCCAGCAAATCGGCCGAGGGGGGCACCGTAGCATGTTCCCCCCTGCCATCGTGGTTGCCCGCATCGAAGCGCGCGTGGTAGCCCGCGGTCCGCGTGCAAGAGCTCCCCACCGAAACCGAAACCGAAACCGAAAGCGCAAACGCAAACGACGCCGGGCCGAGCACGGGCATACCCGCTGCGCCAGCGGTGGGCCCGCGCATGGTCGTCGAGCGTCCGGCACCCGGGCTGGCTCGCGGCAAGTACCCGTTCCCGGCGTGGGGTATTGGCATCCTCGGCGGGCTTCTGCTCGCCGTCGGCCTCGTGTACGTGCTCTGGCGCTACCGAAAGCAGCGCCTCCGCGGGCAGTGAGAAGATTCGTACGCCGCATGATTGTGGCGATGCTGCTCGGCGTCGTGGTGTGCGGCGTGTTCGTCGCGATCGCCGGCTGGCGGCTCAGACGCCGAGATCGCGTAGTCGAGCGAGAGCCCGGGCCATGTCCTCGGGCAACGCCGATTCGAACCGAAGCGCCTTCCCACTCACCGGATGCACGAAGCCGAGCACACTCGCGTGGAGTGCCTGACGACCGAGCTCTTCCGCAATCCGAGCGAGATCCTCGTCGGCGGGTTTTCGCCCGTACACCGGGTCGGCGAGGATCGGCGTCTTCTTCACTTCCAAGAGGTGCACGCGGATCTGATGGGTGCGACCGGTTTCCAGGCGGCAGCGCACGAGGGCCGCACGTCGGCCGGCGAGCTCCTCGGCGATCTCCACCCAGGTGATGGCGTCACGGCCTTCTCGCACCAGGGAAGTGAACCGAACACGAGAACGGCGATCTCGCCCGTGGAGCGTCGCAATCTTCCCCGGAAGCGGGACGCCCTGGGTGATCGCCAGATAGCTGCGCTCGATGCTGTGGCTCTGAAACTGTCGCTTCAAGCCCTCTCGGGTCACTTCGTCCCTCGCCACCACCAGCACTCCGCTCGTCTGCTTGTCGATCCGGTGAACGATCCCGGGACGGAGATGACCGGTTGCGTCTCGGGGATCCGGTGCACTT
Organism: uncultured delta proteobacterium; assembly: GCA_963781505.1. GTDB lineage: Bacteria > Myxococcota_A > Polyangia > Polyangiales > Polyangiaceae > JADJKB01. The sequence continues at coordinate 64,199 of CAWAHB010000027.1, forward strand.
TCAGCAAAGTCGATGCGGGACAGAAGACCGCTCACCAGCGTGCCGTGGAGATGACCTCGAGCGGGATGCACGACCACGCCGGCGGGCTTGTTGACCACGACCAGATGGGGATCTTCGTGAAGGATCTCGAAGGGTACGCCGGGATCGGGCTCGGCTCGGGTGGGGGGTGGAGGACCGGGCTCGACCGTCACTTCCGCCCCCGCTCGCACCCGGTCTCGCGCCCGACAAGTGCGACCGTCGATCTGCACTCGCCCCTCGACGATCCAGCGCTGCAAGGTGGCGCGGGAGGTATCGGACAAGAGCACGCTCAGCACCTTGTCGACGCGGAGTCCCGCGTGCTGGGCCCCGAGCACGAAGCGCGGCATCCGCCGCCGCTACCAGATCCGGCTCTTGATGTGCCCCTTGGACTTGATCAGGATGTCCACCAGAGCGCGGTCGTAGAAGTTTCGCGCGTAGAGCTCGGGCGAGACCCGGCTCTTGTAGAGCGCTCGCCCTTCCTCGACCTCCTCGGAAAGCTCCTCGAACAGCGAGTCTTGCTCGATGCCCCGCACGATCTTTTCCTCGTTGTAGAGGGAAAGGTCGCTGGCGATGGCACGGGCCAGGCGGCGAGCTGCTTCCTCGGTCTCGATCAGGGGCATTCCGGAGTCCTTTCGTTCCGAAGTATCACTCGCCGTCCTCGCCGGTGTCAAAACGCCTGATAACGATCGACCCTGCCAGTGCTGCCACACAAGGAAAGACCGGCAGACCGTAGCGTCCCGCGCCGAAAAACACGGCATGGGTGACGACCGTGGCGCCCACCACGAGAGCCGCAATCAGCGCGGGCGGGTGGCGCACGAGCGCCTTTCCGAGGAGGAGCGCGCCGAGCACGAGGCCCAAGTGCGCCACCCAAGCCGCCGGGCCGAGAAGGCAGAGCCCGGATCCCGCCGCCACGATTCGCCGGATCCGAGCCCGGGGTCCGGGGGCTCGTGCGACGGCGAAAAGGGAGAGGAGCAAGAGCACGCGCTCGAACAGCGTCTCGATCACGCCGAGCTGGAGCTTCGCACGCTCCGGGAACGCCTCCGGGTTGGAGGCGTTCAAGTACCAGCCCGCGGCCCCCGCGTACTCGAAAGTGTAGGCGAGCTTCTTGGGGACCAGCGAGAGATAGCGAACCGGAGATCTCCCGATGTACCGAAGCGCTGCCTTCGCGAAGCATGCATCCTTCGAGGCTTCCCCGAACACCGTGCGGCACTCGACCGGGACTGTGTCGCCAGCGATGGGGACGAACGTGCCGTTCGCCGTCGGCGTCGAACCGATGAGCAGGTTCCAGCCGAGGTTGGCACTCGTGATGACCGGTGCGTCCATTCGAAACCGCGTTGCGTACGGTCCATGGCAGCACAATCAGCGCCGCGAGCGCACACACGGCGGCGGCCCGACGCAGGGCCGCCCCGCAAGCGATCCACGCAAAGAACGGAGCGAGGACCGCGAGCTGTCCCCGCACGAGGGTCGCGAAACCCAACGTCACGCCGAGTCCCACGAGCGCCGCGGTGCGCCGGGAGCCGGCGGGACGCTGTCGTGCGTCCACCGCCAGGCCCCCAGCAATTGCGATGAATGCCGCGGCGACTCCTTCGGTCATCAGGGCCGGTGTGTACAGGACCAACGCTGGATGCAGTGCCACCGCCCAGGCGGCGATTGCCGCTCCGCCCCGGCCAGCCACGCTACTGGCGATGCGGTGCACGCCCAAGATCGCTGCGGCTCCGAGCACGGCGTTCAGCGCCATCGCAAGACCTGGATGAGGTCCGAAAGCCCGATACACGATGCTCACGAGCGCTGGGTACCCCACTGGATAGTGCGCGACGTACGTGACGACGCCATCCGGCCAGAGCCACGTGTAGCCGCGGCCCTCGGCAATTCGGCCGGCGAGCACGTGATAGAAGTGGCCGTCCTCGACCGGCGGGAAGCGACCAGCGCCCCAGATCACCGTCGCAACCCGTGCCAATCCGCCCGCCGCAAACGCGACCCAGGCGTCCCGCGATCTCGGTGCTTCGGTGAGCCAGCGGCGGAGGGCGTCGATCACGGGTAGCGCTCGAGGAGCCCCACGCGCACGAGATCGAGGATCACTTCACACGCCGGTAGTCCCACCACGTTCGTGTACGATCCCTCGATGCGCTCGATGAGAAAGGCGCCGATGCCCTGGGCTGCATACGCGCCCGCCTTGTCGAGCCCCTCCCCTGTCGCTGCGTAGCGATCGAGCTCGGCGCCGCTCGCCGCCCGCATCGTCACCCGAGACTCGACGGTGCGTGCGAGCGCCACGACGTCGGGCGCCGTCGCCAACGACAGCGCGTAACGAGTCTGAACCACGTGGGTCCGCCCGACGAGCCGCCCAACGAGCGCCGCTGCCTCGCGATGGTCTGCAGGTTTCCCGAGAATTTCATCATCGATCACGACGATCGTGTCGGCGACGATCACGCCCGCAAATGCTTCGGAACCCAGCCTCGAAAACACGCCGTCGAGCTTTTCCCCGACCACGCGCTCCAGATACGCCGCTGGGGTGTCGCCTTGCAGGAGCTCCTCGGGCGTGTCCGCAGGCACCACGCTTATCGCCAACCCGAGGTCGCTCAGAATGGCTCGACGACGCGGCGATGCCGATCCCAATATGAGTGGGGTCTCCGGCGCAATCACCGGCCGGAGTTACCACACCCCCGGCTCGTCGACGAATCACGAATGACGAATGTGCTTGGGCCTCTCCCGCGGCGGAGTAAGTTTGGGGCGCGTGAAGATCCGGGTTTTCCCCTGCGCAATCGCGATCGGCCTCGCGCTCAGCTCGCGTCCGGCGCTCGCGACGGATTGCGAACCCGCTTCCCAGGTCTCCACCTGCTTCGACGCCGATAACCTCTGGCTCAGCGCCGGGCCATCCCGTTTCGTGTCGATCGCGCCCGGGGAAATCGCACCAAAACAGGCGACCGCCTTTGCCGCATCGCTCGGTTACATCTCTCGCCCAATCGTCCTGTCCGCTCCTTCTCCGGATCCCGACGGACGTGAAATCCGAGTCGTCAACGACGCGCTGAACCTGACGACGGCGTGGGCCTATGCGCCCACGTCGAGCTTCGAGGTCACCTTCGCCGCTCCGCTCACGTTGCACCAAACGGGTGCGGGCGCCGAAGGGTACACGTCCCAGAATGGTCCGCCCCTGGCGCGCACCGCAGTCCACGATCCCCGGATCGGAGCGGGCCTGTCGCTTCCCGTCCCCGAAAGCTTCGCCAGGACGTCTCACTTCGCCGCGAAAGCTCGTCTCGAGCTCGCCATCCCGTTCGGCGACGAAGCCGACTTCGCCGGCGAGCGAGGCCCCAGCGGAAGCGCCACGGTAGCCGCTTCATTCCACCACGGCATCTTGTTCGGCGGGGCCGAGGTCGGCCTGCGCTATCGCCCCGCGACTCGCTTCGCGACCGCGCGGCTCGGCACTTCGCTGTTCTCCGCGGTCGGCCTCGGTGTCGACATTCTCACGGACGACTTCTTGTCCCTGGGCGCCGAAGCCTGGATGCTGCCCGTGCTCGTCTCCCAGCCGGGTCGGACCTCGAGCAGCACCGAAGTGCGCGACGGCCTCCTGGTCCCCGCAGAGTGGCTCGCCACGTTCCGCTCCGCGCCCACCAGCGACAAGGGCTTCTCCGTCCAGCTGGGCGGCGGAACCGGCATCCCGCTTTCCAGCGAGACCCGCACCGAAGCGGGCCAAACCGCCTCGGACCAGTTTTCAGGAGTGACCACCCCGCGCTTCCGCCTGGTGTTCGTCGTTCGCTACACGCCCGAAGCAGCGCCAGCCATCAAAACACCCGCTCGTGGACGTAAATAGCGTCCCCCGCCTGTAGCGGAAGATCCGGCGATCGCCCTTCGGTGATCGCGTCCACGCTCAAGACGACCGTCCGACGCCCCCCTTTCGTGCGCCGGGTGAGGTTCACGCGATCCTTGTTCGCGATCGACGTGAGGCCACCGGCGAGGGAGACGGCTTGGATCAAAGTCAGGCCGGGAGTGAGGGGGAAGCTCCCGGGCTTGTTCACCGAGCCCAAGATCGTGATGCGCTTCGAGTTGTATTCCTTGATGCTGACGACGACGCTGGGATCGGTGAGGATCTTCTCGTCCATCAAGTGTTTGCGAATGACCCGCGCCACTTCCTGCGGCTCGAGCCCCGCAACCTTCACGGTGTGGATGTAGGGCAGGTCCACCGTCCCATCGGAAGCGATCTGGTACTCCTGGGGGAGCTCCTTTTCGCCGACGATCTGCATCTGGAACACGTCGCCCGGGCCCGAGGGTCGTGCTCTCCGTGGGCGGAGCCAGGTTCACCTTGCTGTTGTCGACGCTCGAGCCACACGCACCCAGGAACGGAACGAGCAGCACGCAGATCAAGAGCCAGGCCAGATGCTGGGCCCAAGTCAGTGATTTCCGTGGAGATTTACGCGACATCACGAAGCCGCACCGTCGAACGGACAGCGCGCTCGGTGGGTTGGTTGCCGCCGGAGACGTGCCGTTCGATCCGCGGGCACATCACCAGAAGAGGCGAGCGCCAAGCCACGCTTCGTAGCGGGAGTACTGGAGGTTGTCGCTCGCAGCCGGCGCCCTCAGTGACGGGAACTCGCTCGTCGTTGAGCGAAGCCGTGTAACGGAGCGTGGTGTTGATGCCGACGATGTCGCTCGGCCGATACTCGCCGAACAGCGTCGCGTCCACTCGATCTTCGCCGAAGCTTGCCCGGCGCACGTTGCCGGAGGGGAAGAACGACGTGCCGTGGGTCAAGCGGGAGTAGCCGCCTTCGACACTGATCAGGAACGCGCCAGCGATGAAGTAGGAGAAGTTTCCGTAACACGCGGTCGCGACGGTAGTAGTTGGCGAGATAGCTGTTCGCGTAGTCCCGAACGTAGCCGAGCGCGATGTTCGAGAGTCCGACCGTCGCTTCGTCCGGATTGAGAGCCCGGCTGCGGAAGCAAGAACCACTTCACTCTGCCTGCGCCACGGGACCGTCGTAGTTGCGCGCGGGAACGGGCCCGCCGACTCGTAGAAGCTCTCCGCCCAGCCGGCCATCGCAAGGAGCGCGAAGCTGTGGGTGATGAGGCCGTTGACGCCGATTCGGCGACTTGATGGTCTGGGCGTTCTGCTGGATGTCCGTTCCGTCGCGTGTACCCGATGAAACCGATCTCGGCGTCGGACAGCAGCGCGGTGCGGGGCAGGAAGCGCCAGCGGTTGCGCTGCTTGATGAAGTGCTGGGCGTTGTTGAAGTCCTTGAACCCGTCGCTCTCGAAGAAGTGGTAGTCGAGCTCGTATCCCAGGCGTGACTCGAACAAGCCCGCCGCCGGGCCGCCAGGTGACGCCGGCGCCCAGGCGCAAGCTGTCGCGATCGAACGATCAGATCCGTGCTGCCGACGTTGGAGGGCTCCGCCGTCCTCACGAAGTCGCCGTACATGTCGAAGCCGAACGGACGCTGAGGCAGCACGTCGAGGGTGAAGTTCACCCCCGTGCTCACGTTCTTCTGGTTGGTGATCGTGTCCTTGTCGGCTTGATTGCTCGCGCCCGACGGGAACAGCAGGTTGCCCGTCAGGAAGAGCCCCGCGCGAAAGTTCACTTTCGGGGGTTCGCCAGGCCCGCCCTCGGCCCGGCGCTGAGGACCGAGAGTCGAGAGCGAGAGGGAGCCGGTGCTGCGCAAGCGAATCGCCGCGAGCGGGTCTTCGTCATCTGCTCGCTGGAGATAGTTCGAGTCGTAGCCGAGCTCCGCCGAAATCCCCGGGTGAAGCTCCAGGTTTCCGGTCCGGATCCCGATGCCTTCCCCGTAACGGCGATCCTTCAGCCACGGCTGCACGCCAGTAGACGCGGTCGACTGCGCGCTAGCGGATAGTGTGGCGGTTACGACGACTAAGGCCGTCGCAAGGAAGGCACCGATTCTCATGTGTAGGAGGTCCCGGACGGCGTCAGAAGGGTTGAAGGGGAGCTTGGAAATCAGAAGGTGGGACTGCTGATGACGGGAGGCTGGCTGAGGAGGGGATCATCCGGAAAGTCGGACGGATCTTCGGGAATCGTAGGATCGATGTCGACGACGATTTCCGTTTCGCCAACGAACCCCACTTCTTCCCCGATGCATTGGTTGGCCTCGGCGATGAGGCTCCGTACGCGATCCCTCAATACCTGAACTACGGTGAATTCGTGTCGAGAAACATCGCTATCGTTGCTTTTCACGGCGGCGCGCAGGTTCTGCATACGCTCCTGCGCTGAACGGATCGCCACATCGATCTGGTTCAGCTTGTCGTTCAAGCAGAGGACTTTCACGACGTCGTGCGCCTCGCGTGCGGCGCTCAATTGCCGCCGTACGCCACTTGCACCCCGCTCCATCTCGGGCAGGTAGCCTTCCGCTTTGGTTTGCATCTCCGTCGGCGAAAGATTGACGTCGCGCTGGGCCGCGACCTCGGGAGTCTTGTTGGCTGCGGGGGCTTCCTGTGCCGCGGCGACGCCGAAGAAGCACACCAGCGCTCCCGCAACACCAATCCCCCATACCCGTTTGCCCAAAGTCACCCTCGCTATCCCTCCAAGTGGGGGCCGAGCATAGCCACCGGAATTTCTGGTGTCAACGCGGCGTACTACACGATTTTCTTCGTCATTTCAGGCACCTGACGCACTGCGCGGCTGGATCTCGCGCATCGGTGGTTCGGTGCAAACTTCACCCGCCGCATTCAGGCCCAAAACGCGTCGATTTCGGCCCGGCGTCCTGGGTATTTTCGCGCCGGATTACTGCTTCACGAAGGTGACCGGGACGACGACCACGGCGCTTCCGCCTTCGGGGGGATCGAACTGCGCGGCTTGAGCGCGAGCCCGCACGCAGCTCACCACGGAGCCGGGTAGATTTCCGCTGGGCGAAGCGCCCACACCCTGGACTTCGCCACCGGGGCCGACCTTGATGCTGAGGCGAATGCTGCCCTGAGAATCCGGGTTTTCGGCGAGGCCGCGATTGTAGCAAGCGCGGAAGCCAGCGCGCATTGCCGCCACCACGCGACTCGCGTTGCTGACCGTGCCGCCGCTCACCGCTGCGCCACCGACCGACGCCGATCCCTTCGGACCACTCACCTTCTTCGCTTCGCCGGATCCACCCGTGCCGCCAGCCTTGCCGGTCGAGCCGAGGCCCGCCAGACCGCCGCCTGCCATGCCGGGGCGAATCGCACCGCCGCCGCTTCCGAGATTCAGACCGCCAATGCCGCCGGCAGAAACGCCCGCGCCGCTCGCGGCTGCCGCATCGAGTGCGCTGGTTGGAACTTCACCGCCGCGGAGAACGCCCTGGGTTGCGGGACCCTGGCTCGAAAGAGCACCGAGCGTCGCCATCTCGAGGGAGTCGAGCTCCTTGGACAGGGCTGCTTGTTGCGAAGCGCTCATCTGACCGCCCTTGCTCGGAGCGCCACCTTTGGGCTGCGCCTTCTTCGGCTCTTCGCTCCTGCCCTTGTCTTCCGACTGTTCGCCATCGGTGGGCTCTACGATGTCCGGCGGGGGCGGCATGGCCTTCATCGAATCCACGAGGCCGGCAACGCTCACTTCTTCGTCGAACACCGGATCGAGCCAGTCGGAATACACGGCGCCGATCGCGAGGAAATGAAGCAGAAACGAGAACGCCGCGATCATCGTGGTGGTCCAGTCGATGCTGGTGGCACCTTGAGTGACCGACACCGGAAGCTGCGGCTTCGGCTGAACCGGGGGGGGCGCGACGAACTGGAACAGGATGGTCGTCGTTCCGACCACGACCTTGCCGCGCGAATCCTCGGTGAGCCGAACCTGATACGCGCCCTGGGGTGTGCGGCGCGCTTGACCCTTGAGGACAGAAAGATCGGAGATGCCGGTGGGGAGCGCAATGCGTCCCGCCATTCCGTCCAGGAAGTTCAGGCAGTACTCGTTTCCGACCAGCTCGAACAAACGGAATGACGGCGGCAGGTTCGGCGAAGCGATCACGAACATCGCCTTTTCGCTCGAGCCGATCGTGACGTGGGAGCGCTGCTTGATGATGCGCTCCTCCACGATGCGTCCACTCTGCACGACGCCGATGCGGAGCACTTTGGGTCCCGTGAGCGCGATCGCGCGCATCACGGCGGTCATCTGACCGGGTCGCTGCTGGCCTGATTGTCCTAAGGGCTGTTGCTGCGTCATGAGGACCCGATTTTCCTGAAGCTAGAGGCTGGGGTTTTTGCGCCGTGGGGAGTTCGACATCACCCGGTCTCTGAAAGTTCCGAGAGACTATACCATCGATTCCGAGCCGGGATTTTCCTTTCGAATCTCGTGGGGTTTCATCGACCTCGAGGAGCCGGCCCACGGCGCGGGACAGGGCATTGGAGCGGTCGCGGATACGGCTCGCGCTGCCATCGGCCGAGCGACCGAAAGCGAGGCAGACGAAGGCTGGCAAGAGACCCCCGGCGAATGCCGCTCCCGCAAACGCCAATCCATCCCGCGCCTCGGGGAGCGCGCGGATGAGCTCGATGATGGCGGCCGCACCACCCGCGAACAGCGCAGCACGGGCCGCTGCTTTCGGAACGTCCGCTCCCACCGCGAGGTCTCGGCCGACCTCCGCTATTTCTTCGTTCAGTACAGCGACCCCAGAGGCTCGCGACGGAGCCGATAGGCTCTCGCGCAGCGCGCGACCGAAACGGGTTTCCTCGTCGAGGCGCGCCAGAAGACGTTCCCGACCCGCGCGCTCAATTCCTTCTGCCCCACGCGTTTCCTGTTCGAGATCGAACAGACGCTTGGCGCGTGTCGCGCTCACCCACGCACAAAGCCCCCCGACTACCCAGGCCCCGACGGCGAGAAACACTCAGAATGGATCGCTGTAGAGCGCCTTCTCGATTCGATGCAGGAACGGCTGCCGGAGCTCCGCCAGCGTCAGCTTCGGCTGAATGCGGCTCACGTCCACGGCGGCGATGGGCTTCTGCACGCGCCCAACGATGGTCACTTCGCTGATGGTGACGACTCGACCCTTGCTCTGTGCCGATGCCAGCGACGGGCCCAACAAAAGTCCAGAAAGGATCCCCAGAGCGATGAACTTCTTCATTTCTTTTTGGCTCCTGCGTCCGGCAACTTCCCGCTCGAGCCACCTGCAGCTGGCGTGCTCGAAGCCGCGGGCTTGGCAGCCGCGGGCTTGGCAGCCGCTTTCGAGGCTGATTTTTCCTTCTCTTCGAGGAGTGCCTTCTTGGTCTTGGCCCGGGTGATGAGCTCGTCGGTGTCGTCGCGATCCCCCGCCTTACCCTGGGGCTTCATCTTCTTGAAACGCTCGAGCTCGTCGATTGCTTTGTCGATGGCTTGCTTTGCGGAGACTCCCGGAAGGTTGTCACTGAAGAGGTAGAGCACTCCGAGGTTGTAGTGGACCTGCGCAGAGGGAGCTGTCCTTGGACGCCACCCACTCGAGCTCTTTCTTGGCGTCGGCGCCCCTACCCAAGATTCGATACGCGTCCCCCAAGTTGAGGTGGACCAGAACGTTCAACTTGTCGAACTTGAGCGCGCCTTCCAGGAGGTTCGCGGCTTCCGAGGCGTTGCCGCTCTCGAGCAGATAGCTGGCGAGGAAAACGCGGGCTTCGACCAGATCCGGGCGGATCCCGACGGCGGCCTTGAAGTCATCCATCGCGGCCTTCTTGTCGTTTCGCTCTTTTTCGATCAAGCCGCGGAGCAAGTAGCGCCTCAGCGGTGTTCTTGTCGCGTGCCGGGTTCTCGTCGCCGAATCCGTCCAGGATGGCCTTCAGCGTGTAGAGCGGCCAGATCCAGCCGGCGCTTGCGATAGTGATCGCGAGCGATGGTCATCATCGCGGGGCGATAGTCCGGGTTCTTCTTGAGAGCGTCGCGAGCCAACTGCTGCGCTTCGTTCGAGTCGCCTTGGATGCACTTCACCTCCGCCAGCCCCGCGGTGACCGCGGCGCTCTTCGGCATCTTGGCGCCTTGCCGTTCAGGAAGCTCTCCGCCTCCGTAGGCTTGCCGGTGCGCGCCAGGAGCACGGCATACGCAACGATGGCGGGCTCGTAATCGGGAACGACTCTGTACGCCTTTTGGTAAGCGGTCAGCGCGCCACTGGTCTCGCTTCAGACGCTCTTTGACGACGCCGAGGGAGTAGAACGCCTGATACGCGTTCGCATCGGCTTCGACGGCTTTGGAAAACTGCGTCTTGGCGCCGACGAGATCGCCGTTCTTGAATGCTTCCATTCCGGCGCCGTAGGCACTCGCCGCCGAACGCGTTCATCTTCGGGCGGTTCGCCCCGCTCTCGCCGCTCGACGGAGCGTCCGTGATGGCGAACTGTTGGCCCTGCTGGTTGTAGACCGCTCCCGGACCGCCGAACTGGGATTGATCGACTCTCGCGCCCTCGGGCACCTTGGCGCCCGCCATCTCACTGCCCTTGCCTCCGCCGCAAGCGACGGAAGCGAGGCCGAGCAGCCGACGGCAACACAGCGGAAGTGACCTGCATCATCGTCGATCCTCATTGTGACAGCACCGGCAGCGGTTGCGGCATGCCGTCGGGCTTGGGTGCCGTGATTTGCCCCGGGCGCATCTTGAGGAACATGCCCTCGGTGTAGTTCAGGTCCTTCACCTGCGCCGTGTACTGCTTCATCTTGGCCTCGCCGATCACGTCGGTGAAAAACGCGAGACGGCGGATGGCCGTGGGTGACGGTCGGGTTGGAGACGGTGTAGCGGCGCGCGAGCACGACGGCATTGCCGTAGCGATCGACCATGATCTCGTCGGCGCCGTTGAGCTCCTTGTCGCGCGCGTCGCGCCATGCCTGCTGAACCTTGACGCGAATCGCGTCGGCCTTCTCCTGGAGGTCGGGGTTGTCGCTCTCCTCCGCCTTCTTGAGCATGCGCCTCTTGCTTCTTGTCGAACATCACGAGCTCGGGCGGACGCACGTTGTAGAGGCCCGTGCGGAGCGAATCGTAGAGCGTGCCTTGGCGCGCGATGGCGGCGGTGGCCCACTCCGGCGACACGTACTTGTCGACGACGATCTGGAGCTTGTCGTACCACTTCTTCGCTTCGGTCGCGTCCTTGCGGTAGGCCTCGATCACCTTGACCGGCGTGCCCTTGTAGCGGTGGTGTCCGGTCTCGTAGTCGAACGCTTTCGTGATCTGCTCGATCGAGGAGGTGTACTCGCCTTCGGCGGCCATGCCCGCCTCGGGTGAGCCGAGCGCTGCGTTCTTCCCGTCCTTCTGCGGGGCGACTTTCTTGTACGCCTCGCAGGCGTCGATGGTGTTCTGCCACCACTTGTTGGTGTCGCCCGCGTCTGCCGCCGTCTTGGTCTTGGCGACGTAGTACGCGGCGCTGCACCACGTACTGGGCCGCCGCGGCGATTGTTCTTGTTGGCGTCGTAGTACGCCTTCATCGACGCTTGCGCGCGCTTGCGGGCGTCCTGCGTTCGCGCCCTTGTCCGGGCTGAACTCGTCCCACTTCTTCAGGTCCGCGCTGCGCGATGATGAAGTCGGCTTCGGCGATCTCCTTGGGCGAAGCCCCGAGATCCTTGAAGCGATCGCGCGCACTGCTGCATACCGCTGCGTGTCGCCGAGGCTCGCGTACAGGGAGAGCGACTGCTTGGCGGCTTCTCGACGCTGGTTCTGGGCTTGAAGTGCTCGATGCTGCTGATCTTGTCGAACGTCTGGGCAGCCTTCGGGTAGTCGAAGAAGAGCACGTAGGCGCTCGCGAGAGCGTCGTAGGCCAGCTTCAGGAATCCGACTCGCTCCTCGTACTTCTTCGGATCGGCGGTGACCGGCGGGCTTCGCCTTCGGGTCGCCGTTCTTGAGCTTTTGCAGCGTCTTCTCGCTGCCGTATCTCGAGATGAACAGCTCGTACATCTCGATGGCCTTGTCGTACTCGCCGACCTGCTTGTAGGCGAAGGCGCCGTTCATCGCCGCTTCGGGCGCCTCGTCGCGATCGGGCGCCGCGTCGAGGGCCACCTTGTAGAGCGCGGCCGCCTCGCCCACTTCTTCTGGCGCTCGGGCCCGTCCGGCATCTTCTCGGCTGCTTCGTAAGCTTCGCGCGCGTCGAGGTAGGCCGCGCCCTGCATCACCGGCTTGCGCAGACCGTCTTCGGCGACCTTCGTCTCTTCGTCGTAAGCGCAGCTCTTGCCCTCCGCGAGCTTGCGCGAGCCTGTCGCGTTGCTGCTCGAAGTTGCCATGCTGATGAGCTTCTCCCAGGACTTGTAGCCCCACTCGTTCTTGCCGCAGTACTGGTCGTAGAGCGGCTGGTACCGCGCGCGCGCGCCTGCTCGAACTGACCGTAGACGAAGAAGTAGTCGGCGGCCTGGAACGCGTAGAGGAGACCGTTCTGCTTCGGATCGCGGTCGAGCGGGAACGCGCGCGTTGTACTCGTCGCGCGCCTTGATCGCGTCCAGGACCTGCGGCGGGATCGGATCCTTGACCACCTTGCGTGTCTCACGCCCTCGCCGGTGAACTGCACCTCTTCGCGCTTCTCGATGCCCGGCAGCGCCGCTTCGACTCCTCGAACTTGCGGTACTCGTCCTCGAGCACCTGTCTCGGCGATCGAGACCACGTAGTAGCGCCGCCGGCTGCAGGTACTTGTCGTCCTCGTTCGAGTCCCGCACGTCGACCGCCGCTTCCCGCGCCCTCTGGATCGCCTGCGGAGACGGCGACGGCCGAGCTCGATCTGAGCACGACCGAGCCAGTAGCGCGCGTCCGCCAGCCAGTACTGGCTCTCGTAGGCGTCGAGGGCGTTGGGATCTTGCTGGAGTAGTACGCAGCCCAACCGGTCTCGGCGAGACGGTACTCGTCGACCGCCTTCTCGAGAGTTCGTGCGCTGCTCGCCTGCGATCGCTGAGCTCGATGGCGCGATTGTAGAAGGCGCGAGCGGCGTTCGTGTGATCGGCTGCGGCGCGCTTCAGGCCACCTTTGACCAGTGCTTCGGCTGCTGCGAGCGCCTCCGGGTCGTCGCGGTTCGCGTCCGTCCAAGGGCGTCGTGCCGACGTATGCAGCGAGCTTGGTGCGCGCATCGAGCGCCTTGGACGAATACTCCGCCTTGGCGGGCGAGTCTTCCGGCGCCAGGCGCGTGAGCTGGTCGTAGAGCTCGGCGACCTTGTTCTGCATGACCGGGGCGTCGCGATCCATCGGGAACTTCTTGAGCGTGAGCTCGAGCATCGCGATGGCGTTCCGGTTCTGCGTGATCTCGATGAATTCCTGCGCCAGCGACTTGTAGATCTCGACGGTCCACTTCTTGTCCTGGGGGATGAGCTGCGGGTCTTGGACCCCGTCGATCGCGATCGCCATCTTTTCTTCGGCGACGAGCGGGTTTGGCTCGGTGTCGAGGACATCGTTGCGGGGGATGTACGGGTGATCCGGGCGGCGGCCCTCGAAGTCGACGTAGGTGAGTGAGCCCGCGATGTACGTGTAGGCCTCTTGCCGGAAGTCGGCGCCGGGATCGCCGGTCTTCGCTTCCTGCTCGTCGGCGTAGCGCGAGGAGCTTCACGAATTCTTCCGTCGCCTTCTGGTAGCGCTGCTGCTTGAAGTAGGTCCAAGCGAGCTTGTACATGGCGACGCCGTAGAGCGGCGGCTTCTTGTACTCCATCGAGTGATCGTAGGCGCTGATGGCGCGGTTGAGGTTGTAGGGCCCACCCTTCAGATCGATCTGATCGAAGTGGTAGTTGCCGATCTGCCACCACACTTCAGCCAGGTAGCGGGGCTCTTCGCCGGGACGCGTGTCCTGGGGGAGCGGCTTGCAGTCCGTGGGATACGGATCGACGTAACGGACCTCGTCCGTCTCACCGCCCTTGGCAGCCTTCTTGGCGACGGGAGCCTTGGTACCAAAGCGCTGTTTGCCCTTGAATGGGCTCTGATCGAGCGGAACGGGGTGTCGGTTGTACCAATCGTTCCAGAACTTGTCGTCGTGGTCCTGTTCGAGGGGCTGAACCAGGATCTTGCCGGCGTCGTCGGGATCGTCTTTCACCTGGTACTTGTTCGCACAGGCCAACGAGCGCCAGGCTTGCTGCGCCCTCGTCGAGCCGGGCCGAATCCGTGTAGGCGTGTCCGAGGAAGTAGTGGACCGCCGCCAGCTCTTCGTAGTTCGGATACTCGTCGATGATGCGCCGGTAGAGGGCGATGGCGGGCTCGAGGCCGGTCGGTGAGATCCGCCTTCCTGAGATTCCCGCGCGCGCTCTTCGTAGAGCGCGGCCAGGCGGAACATCGCGTCCGGCGTCGCGCGACGGATGAGCGTTGGCGCCGCTGTACAGGGCGATGAACTCCTCGAGTCGCTTGATGGCCTCGTTCGCGAGCTTCCTTGAGGCCCTTTTTCTCGATCGCGATCTCGCGGTCGAGGCTGTTCAGGATCCGACGGCGGCGCTCCTCGTAGTGGTGACGCACCACCATCGTGAGCGTGTCGCGAAAATCTTTGGCGCCCAGCCTCGTACGCCCCTGCCTCTTGCTTGAGGATCGGCGAACGCCTTCAGCTGCGCGGCAGACGGGGGAGGCGGCGGAGGCGCGCCCGTCTTGATCTTCAGCATCGGGACATTGGGGATCGGGCTCGAGTACGTCGACGACGTGGATGGCGCAGGCGCCGCGCTGCCCGATGCCGCCGGCGCAGCACTACTGGCGCTCGGGAGCCGCAGCGCTCGACGCGGGCGCCGGTTGCGAGAGTGCCACGCTCGGCACGAGTGCCAGGAGGAGAACTCCGCCTAGAGTGGTGGACAGCGGAGTCGGTCGAAAGCCCGCCATCAGAGGTCTCCTCCGGCGTCGTCGAGCACTTCGCGCAGCTCGTCGTTCAAGTTCTGCTCTTCTCGCGCGCGCTCTCGCTGGAGGTTCCGGACGCGCATCAGCTGCTCTTCACGGACCTCCCAAGCTTGTTGGACGATGCCCACGTCCGCGCGAAGCACGATGCTCTTCAATCGGTCCCGTACCAGGCCGAAATTCTTCATCGCCATCTCGCCGACCAGGATCCGGGCTTGCTGATCCAGCCCGTCGAGATCCTCGCGCGTATTTCGCGATGTTGTCGGCCTCCTGGTCGACCTGCTGCTTCAGGCCCCGAGCCTGCTCTTCGGCGTCGGCCTCGAGCCTGCTTCTTGGTCGTCTCCAGAGCTGTCCTCGACGGTGTCGGCGCGCCGCAGAAGCGGCTGGATGCTCGCGCGCGTAGTCCGCGCGCTGACGAGTCCCCGCCCGCCGCAGCGAGCTCCACCTCGCGATTGAAGACCTCTCGGAAGCGGCGCCGGCATCCGTCGTCGTCGACGTAGCGCTGGTCGCCGAAGCCGATCTGGCTCGTGCCCATCTCGACCGCCTCGCGATAGCTCGTGATCGTCTTGCGGTAGACCTCGAGATCGCGCTCGTTGGCCGCGATCTCGGCCTGGAAGCGCTGACGGCTCGTGGGGTCTCGGGTAACGCCGAACTGATCGGCATCCTTGAGCACGCGCTTGAGACCGTTGACGATGGCCTGGAGCTTGTCGGCTTCGAGCTCGAGCCGCTGGATCTGCTGGCTGACCTTGTTCCACTGCCGCTCGCCCGAGCCTTCGCGGAGCGCGAAGTCGCCGGCGGTGACCGGCAGGAAACTCATGCGCTTCATGAGTGAGCGGCGCTCGGCCCGCACCTGGCCAGCTCGCCACTGACGCTGCCGGCCTCGTCGTCCATGCCCTCGGCCAGCGTGCGGCGCGCGAGCGCGGTCTTGTTCAGGAGGCCAGCGCCTGCTCCATCGCGGCCATGATCTCCGGAAACGCCTTGATGCGCGTCGGAGCGCCGAGCACCGCGTTCAGCTTCATGACCAGCCGGTGCGAACGCTTGATCAGATCGCGCGACGCGGTGACGTCGTCGATCATGGCGAAAAGGCGCGATCGTTCTCGGCTTCTTCTCGCGCCCACTGGATCACGATCGGGCGACAGGTCGCCGCCGTCTCCGACGTCTCGAGCTCTTCTCGACCAACTTGTCGTAGTAGACGGCCGGATCGCGTGGTGTCGTCGAGGAACACGGTCACCTGCTCGCGGATCGGGTCGAAGCGGCTCCGCACGCTGCGATACAGGGTCGAGCGCCTTCTCGAACTGACCGGAGCGCAGCATCAGGTCCGCGCGCAGCAGCGAGCCGTCGGCAAACTGAAGACTCTCCGGGTCGGTGATGCTGAGCACCTCCAGCGCGCGTTGCGCGCGCTGGTAGTCACCGAGGCGAACGTAGACCCAGGCGAGCTCGTAGAGCATCGTCGGAAAACTCGGGGCTCTTGCGGTCGACGTGGCTGTAGGCGTCGGCGGCGTCGAGGATAGTTGTCGGTCTCGTAGAACAGGCGACCCATCGCCATCCACGCCAGGTCGATCACGTGCCGCTGGTGCGATCGGTGTCGGCCTTCATGCGCGTCACGCGCCGGAACTGCTCGATGGCCGCTGCATAGCGATCCTTCGGCACCTTCACTTCGGGTTCCTTGCCGCTGACGATCGTGGGCTGATCGGGTTTCTTCTCCTCTTCCGCAGCGGGAGCCTCATCGGGCGGAGGCGCGGGCGTCGCCTGCTTGACCAGAATCACGCCGAGCAAGTACTGCGCCTGCATCCCGTAGGGCGACGCGGTCGAAACTCCATTCGCCGTACCCTTCGCGGCGTCGTAGTCCTTGCGCGCGAACTGCGCCTTTGCCCGCGCGTAGGGCAGCGATCCGCTCGCATCGCTCGCCGGAAGCGAGCCGAGCTTGGCGTAGATCTCGTCGAGGCTCGGGTAATTCTCGGTCTTGATTGCGATGTCGATGAGGCGGCTGAGCGCGCGGCCGGCGTAGCGGAGTACGGGCTCTGGGAGCCGTTGTCGACGAATCTCATTGTACTGCCACTTGGCGGACAAGAGCTGCTTCGTCTTGGTGTAGCTCTCACCGAGCAGAAATACAGCGCATCTGCGTTGGAAGCGGCGTCGCCTTGCCCTGGCGGTAGAGCTCCACCACCGCTCGAACACGTCGATGGCTCGGGCGTAGTCCTTGCTGCGGAACAGAATGTCGCCCGCTGCGATGCGTTGCGCCGGTGTGAGGCGTTGGCGCCGGGCCCGCGATGCCGCTTTCTGGACGTTCCCCTTGGACGCCTTCGCACTCTGGATTGCACTCTGCGCTCGGCTCTTGGCAGCGGAGCCGCTCGACGCCAGTGCTGGCGCTCGCCTCACCAAGACGAGGCCGGCAACGACCGAGTGCCAGCGCCGTGCGTGCACGAATCGCGAGCGCGCGCCCCCCGAGCGGTCCTACGCCGACTCGCGGCGGCGTCCCGCGTCCCGCCATCACTTTCCTCCTGATCCGACCGAGAAGGAGCACTGCGCCAGAGCCGGACCACTCGAAGCGGTGTCGCCGCGAAGGACCAGTGCCGCTCCGGAGCTTCTCGACGAAGCGAACGGCCGGGCGCTGCTCGACCGGCGTGGTGACGCCGCCCTTTTCGTAGGCGGTGGCCGTGAGTCCGACTGTCTTGCCCTCGGTCACCGTGAACGAGTGGCTCGACTTCACCTCGAAGCGGTAGCCCCGCAGGTACGAGAACACGCCGTAGCCATAGCCACGGAACTGCGAGCAGAACCTGCAGCGTGTGATCGCCCGGCGGGACCGATCCGCTGAAGATCGGGATCTCCTTCTGCGCGGCGAGAGCGCCCGTGTCGTCCTGCTTGTTGTACTGCACGGCGCCGTCGAGCACGAAGAGCGCGCGATCGAGCCGGAAGACGCTGCGACATGTCGTTCGTGAACTTGATCTCGACGCGGGCGCCGCCGACGCCACCGGACAGGATGGTTTCCGAGAGCAAGCTGAGGCGCGTGTGGCTGCGGCGGATCTGCTCTTTGAGCTCGTCGACGCGCTGCTCGAGCTCGCGGAGGCGAACTTGATACGTCGCGCCGTCCATCCCGACCGCCAGTCGACGAAGTCGGCTTGGGTGCCGCGGGAGTCGTGGTCTCGCTCGGACCGGTCGTCGCCGCTTCTTCTGCCTTCTTCTCGTCTGGCTTGTCAGCAGCCTTCGTGTCGGCCGGCCTTCGTGTCGGCAGCCTTCGTGTCAGCGGCTTTCGTCGCGTCCTTTGTGGTACCTGCGTCCTGCGCGAATCGCAGGGCGGTGGCGTGAGCGTAAGCGCGCAAAATCACAGGCAGAGCGAATGCCATCCACGGTCGCATCGTGATTCCCTCTCGAGTGAGTAAGACGGTCCTGCCCCAGTCGGCGTGGGCACCCAATCCTGCGGCCCATCCCCATGCGGGGTCGGTAACGCCTCTATGTGCAGAATTCGCCCGGGCTGCAACTGACCCCGATCACGGGGGGTCCACCCCCGGCGCCGTCCGGACCGCCGGCGGGTCAATTCCCGGTTGAAAAGGAGTTCCTTGCGGGACCCCAGCCCGAGCGCTACCGTAAAAAAGGGCCGATTAAATCCGATTCCCGTGAACGAACGTCCGAATCTGCAGAGGGCCCCGGAAAGCCCCAACCGAGGGCTCTCCGGGCTCTGAACCAGGTCATCGCATTCACCCCCCTGGCGGACCCGGCGAGGTGAATGGCATGGCGGCCGCGCGGGGCGACGCAACGGACGAAATGCTCATGGTGCGCTACCAGCGTGGCGACCGTGAAGCGTTCGCGAGTCTGGTGCGTCGGTACAAGAGACCCATCTACAATTTCGTGCTGCGCCAAGTGCGACACGGAAACACTGCCGAGGACCTGACCCAGGACGTCTTCTGCGCGTCGTACAGAACGCCGCCGAGTTCAAGCACGAGGCGCGCTTCTCCACTTGGCTTTACACCATTGCGAGAAATCTCTGCGTGGACCACTTGCGAAAGCTCAGCCATCGACGCCATCCGTCCCTCGACCAGCCAGCGACGGCCGACGGGGACGCGCGACCGCTGGTGGAAAGCATTGCGGACGCACACCCGCGGGCGAGCGTGGAGCGCAGCGCCGTCGTCGAAGCGAGGTCGCGGCGAGCATCGTGGAAGCCGTGGGAAGCCTGCCCGAAGAGCAGCGAGAAGTGTTCTTGCTGAGGGAGGTCGCGCGATCTTCCGTTCAAGGAGATCGCCGAGATCACCGGAGTCGGGGAGAACACGGTGAAGAGTCGGATGCGCTACGCGCTGGATCGTTTGCAGGAGGCGCTGAGCGAGTTCGAGGAGTACGCGCGCGCGCTGAAGTGAAGAGGTAGAAAGTGGATTGCGAGAAGTTCGACCGAATCGTGCTCGACCTGCTCTACGAGGAGCTGGACGAGCTCAACAGCTGCCGCGGCCAAGCGCCACATGGAGCACTGCTGCGCGCTGCCGGGACATCGGTCCGGGGCTGCAGCGCAACGCGACAAATCGGGGTTTTGCCCCTGGTCGAGGCTCCCGCCGGGCTCGAGCAGCGGATCCTCGAAGCCGAAGAGAAGGCCCGCGCACGGCCTTCCGCTGCGCCAGCGATTCGGTCGCGCGGTCAGCGTGATGGCGGGCTACGCCATGCGCCCGCAGCTCGCGATGGCTGCACTGCTTTTGTTGATGATCGGATCGAGCCTGGTGTTCCTGCGCGCACGACCCGGGGAGCGAGATCGCGTCCGCGTAACGGAGCGAGGAGTCCCCGAGACGGAAACGAACACGGTCGTCGCCGTGCCGATGCCCGAGAAGGCACGGGAGGCTGAGGGAACGGGTCAGGCGCATGGTGCGGAGCGCGAATCGGCAAAGCGGGAGAGAGCACCATCCGCCGCCTCCCCGGATGAAGGAAGCCTCATCGCAAAGGGCGATGGCGAGGACAAGCGGGCGGAAGCAACCGCTGACATCACCGTCGCGGATGCTGGGACCGGCGATGCCGTGTTCGATCAGGCAATGAGCGATTTTCGAGCGGGCCGCTACGGGGAAGCCCAGAAGAATTTCGACGTTGTCGCAGCGGCCGGAGGAGGCAATGCTCCAAGCGCTGCGCTCTTCGCTGCCCAGTCCGTGCGCAAAGACTCCGGGTGCAGCGCGGCTGCACCCCGCTTCGAGACCGTGAGCACCACGCATCGTGGTTCCAACGTGGGACACGAGGCCGCGTGGCAAGCCGCGGATTGTTTCCGCGCCCTTGGACAGATCGAAGACGCGCGCCGCAACTACAAGCTCTTGGTCGACGTTCCCGGCTATGACGAACGAGCGAAGCTCGCGCTGGCAGAAGTCGATCAGGAACGCGTCGCGTCCCGCAAGGCAGCTCCTGCATCGCCACCCAAAGCCAAAGCCGCCGCCGCCGCCAAGCCGCCGGCAGCTGCTTCGAAGCCCGCCGAAACGAAAAAGGCTGCTCCCGCGAAAGCTTCTGATGCTTTCTGACGGGCGATAGGAGATTTCACAGGGAGGCGGGAGGGCGGAAGAAATTCGCAGAATTTCTTTGTTTTGGTCCGCGATCTCTGGGGGCTCTTCGATTCCAGCGATGCCTGCGAGCACGCGAGGGTATTCACGCCATTTTTGGGCGACTTACTTCCGCTCTTCCGCCTTCCTGTTCGATTCCCGAACGGGGTGGGTGTCGGAAGGCGATCAGCGGGCCATGGCGGCGTTGGTGCCGGCTTCGCCGACGCCCACGTCCGCTGTCTCGATTTCGACCTTCTGGCCGTCGGGCGGATCGAAGGGCGCACGACCGACCTGGACGGTGCCGAGGCGCGGGACGAAGAGGGCGAGTACGTACTGCTGGAAGAAGAACCACCACATGCTGCGGTGAATGAGCCGCGAATCAATCTCGGGGGCGCGCTTTCGGTGGATCTCGGCGAGCTTCGTCCAGTGGGTACCCGGGTTTTCGTGGTGAGCCGTGTGGTAGCCGTTGTTGAACAAGAGGAAGTTCAACAGGCGCCCATCGAAGCTCCGGGAGTGGTTGTGCTTCGACCAAGGGTCGGTGTGGACGTGCTGGACGTAGTTGAACAGCATGATGGTCCACAGCGCGAAGAACGCGGGGATCAGACCCACGAGGCCCCACAGAATGAGTCCCTGCTTCACGCCATGAAGCCCGATCGCCAGCGCGATGAGGGTGATGTGAGCACCCGCCCAGATCACGTACTGGCGGATGATGCGTCCGTAGAGCTTCGGGTTCGTCTCCCGAGCCTTCCGGATGAACATCTTGATCGGGTCGGACTGAAAGTAGCTCGACACGAAAAAGTACGAGAACGCGACCCAGGCGTTGTGCTTGTTGGTGTAGCGCCAGGTGATGGTGGCGTCGCCCGCACGATTCACGAACTTGTGATGGTTCAGGTTGTGCGTTGGGATCCACGCGAACGTCGGGTAGCCGTAGAAGATGGAGAGACCGTTGCCGAACAGGTCGTTCGCCCGCTTGCTCGCGAACGTCGGGCAGTGATTGTGATTGTGGGCCATCACGCCACAAGCCAACGCGAAGTAGCAGTTCACCCAGAACAGGTACGGCGCGAGATCGGAAACCGGTACTCGAGCGCGACCAGGCCGGCGGCGAGGCCCACCCAGAGAATGGCTCGGTAGTCAGCGGTAAATCGCGGGCGCATCGGGGCTTTCCTAGAACGAAATGGGACCGAAGGGTACGCGCAAAATATTTCGCGGCGGACGCCGCGGCCAAGCAAACGTCAATTTTGGCGGCTTCTCGCACGTATGCGATGGTTCGGACCGCATCCACGATCCGCTCTCGATCCTCCGCCGACAGCTCGAGGAAGCGGACCCCCATCCCGGGGTTGAGGTTCTCCGCCAGGACCTTCACTGGGTTCACCCACTGCACCTGGCCCACCAGCACGAATGGCTGACGCGCGCCGGGCGGCGCGAAGCGGAGCGTCAAGCGCGTTCCAACCTGCAACGGTTTCTCGGTGCGGACGAAGATGCCCATCTCCGAGATGTTGGTGATCGACGCGTACAGGAACGTGTCGTCGGTCTCGCAATCGACGGACCAGACGACGGGGATCCGATCCGCGAAGCGGCGCTCCGCCATCGGTCGCCGATGGGATCGATCCGGAGGATCGTCTTCGTGGCCCACGCCCGGGCCTTAGCCCCGATCCGGGGAGTTGTCACGGACCGGGGCTCACCCGGGCGCTGCCCTGAAGAAATCCAGCGTTTCCGCGGGGCCTGGTCAGCGGACCCGGATCTTGCCCGCTTCCAGGCGGTTGTCGTTCTGGCGGCCTGTCTTCACGTCCAACCGACGGTTGCCGATGTAGAGGCCGAAGAACACATCGTAGTCCCCGGGTGTGAAGAACGGTTCGAGAGCAAACTCGAAACGATCGGCAACGTAGTCGCCGACGCGCCACATGTGCAGCGGGTACTTGCCGTCGAGAGTCGGATGGTCGCCGTTGAACCGGCGTTGAAAGCCATCGATGTGGATGAACGTTTCCCAGTTGCCGGAAATGGTGCCAACGACTTTGTAGTAGATGACGAATTCGTACTTCGTGGCCGGGGTGACGGACTCGACCACCTTGCCATCGAGCGTCGTCACATCCCAGCCGAGCACGTCCAGCTGACCGCCGAGGTTGGCCGTCATCGGGTGCAGGGGCTGGGGAGCCGTGTCGAGGATTGCATCGTCGAAGGGGTTCTCGTTCTTCTCGCCGGCGACGAGCTGATTGGAGACCAGGAGGATCTCGCTCGAACGGGCGTCGAGAACCGGTAAGTTGCCGCGCCCGACGGAGCGGTACGACGAGTTGAGCTGAGGCAGGTCACTGGCCCGCGCCACCAGCCAGCGCCGCTCAGCCCCCGGCGCGGTCAGGAATTGAAACGCCGCCGCAGAGTTGTCAAAAGTCGGAACGTCGCGTCCTGCGTAGTAGCTGGCCGAACCCGCCCCCACTCCAAGGAGACCCAGCGGCTCGCCCGGCTTGGCGTGCTGCTTGTAGGAATCGAAGACTTCCTTCGGGGAGATTTGAGCTGCCAGCGCGGGGTAGTAGCCGAGAGAAAGCGTGAGCCCGCACGCAACCACCCCGAGCACGGCACCGAGCCCCCGGCTCACCGGAGTCCGCGCGAAAAACCAACGCGCCATGTCCCGAAACAGGAGCGCGCCCGGCCGGAACGATCAACACGACGACGGGCAGCACGATCCAGCCCACCTGCGCGACGACCCGCGGGAGCTGACCGAGCGTTTGAAACTGTTTCCAGTGGAAGTGCGAGTTGCTGAGGTAGGTGAGAGAACGCGTACCCGGCGAGCGCAGCTTCAGCCA
Source organism: uncultured delta proteobacterium (assembly GCA_963781505.1). Taxonomy (GTDB): domain Bacteria; phylum Myxococcota_A; class Polyangia; order Polyangiales; family Polyangiaceae; genus JADJKB01. Next base: position 87,176 of record CAWAHB010000027.1, read on the forward strand.
CCAGAAACAAGAACCACAGGTTGCCGGTCCAGAGCGTGCGCAGGGTTTTGGGCCAGCGTGTGTACTCGTCCTTCTTGAAGCGATCGGCGTCCGGCTTCGTTTGCTCCATGAACGATGCGAAGAAGATGGCGATGAACCCGAGCGTGCCGATCTTGAGAAATCGATCACCAGGCTGCTTGAAACTGTCCGGGAAACGCGCGTCGTCGACGACGAAAGCGCTCAGACCCTTTTCGGGAAAGTTCTTGAAGTCGTAGTAGAAGAGCACGGCGAGCGCTGCGACTCCCATGGCAAGAACCCGCGACCCGGGCGCTCCGCGCTCGAAGTCCCGCAAGCCCACACCGCAGATGGCAGCCAAGGCGAACACGGCACCGAACGGGAGAACTCCGACGGTGGGCGAAAGCAGGGTGTAGGCGCCGAATGCGAGGGCGCTGGTCATGAGCAGGGTCACGCGGAGGGCCGTTTCGCGCTCCGCTTTTTGGCCGCTCACGCCGTGGGGAGGTCGGAACAAGCGCCCGACCGCGAACGGAATCACCGCGCTCCACGGAAAGAGCGCATGACCGAGCTGATGGATTACTTCTTCGAATGTCGGAAGTTGACGCACGGTCACGACCGCCGAACCGAGCAACAGGGAGAACTGCGTGGGGTCGCTCGGGGCGCGGAGCAGGGCGCGCACCCCGAGCCCGAGGGCGACCAAGCCGACCCCGAGCGCCCCGAGTCCGACGCCGAGCCGCAGGGGGTCATTCGAAGCTCCGGAGAATTGACGCATCAGCAGCCAGGCCATGCCGACACCGAGCGCGGGCACCGCAACGCCGACGAGGGCACCTCGGGAAACGAAGCCCGCGCCGAGCCCGACGAATGCGAGCGCGATGGCAAGCAATCGCTTCTTCGTGCTGGACTCGGAATCGAACGCGGCAATCCCAAGACCGGCGACCGCTAGCGCCATTGCGGCCATGGTGACGATGTCGCCGAGCATGGTGCGCGCGTGCAGGAAGTAGAGCGGCATCGTGACCAGCGCGAGCACCGAGAACGCAGCCGCGACGCGGTCGACGAGCCGCGAGACCAACGCATACGTGGACAGAGCACCGAGCAGGCCCCACAGCGCGAGAGGCAGGCGTCCCGCCCACTCGTGCAAGCCGAACAAGCGGAAGCCCAGCGCTACGGACGTGAAGGGTAACTGTCCGCGGGCGAGCTCGCCCAAGGTCGGGACGCTGTTGACTCCTCCCTCGAGGGCGAGAGCCTTTGCCCCGAGCAGGTTGAGAGCGATGCGGCGCGAGAGATCGGCAACCCTGAGCTCGTAAGGATCCCAGATCCCACTGGCACTCAGCAGACCGAACAAGCTGACCAACGTGATGAGCCCGGCAAAGGGCACCAGGAACCGGGCGCCCGACAGGCGTGACGTCTTGGCCTCGGTCCGAACGACGGGACGGCGTTCTTCCCGCGCGGCGGCCGGCGCCTCGCGGGCCTCGCCAGAAGAATCAGCGGAGCTCGCTTCGGTCTGGGTCATCTCTGTTTCGGGGAAAGGCGGCGGGACCTTAGCAGAAGCGGGCGGCTCGGGCCCCACGCTTCGGGCCAGGGCGTTTTCCATCCAGCCTTCGCTTTTCCGGCTTGCCGGCGAAAGCGCAGGCCGCGTCTATGGCATAAGCCTCCGCCAGGTCCGAAAGATGCGCTTTGGAACCGTTGCCATAGTCGGCCGCACCAACGTGGGCAAGTCGACGTTCGTGAACGCCGCTCTCGGTGAAGAGCTCGCGATCGTTTCGGCAACACCACAGACGACGCGGGAAACCCTGCTGGCGATCGTGCACCGGCCAGAAGCGCAGATCGCGTTCATCGACACACCGGGTTTGCACCGACCACGCTCCGAGCTCGGCCGGCGAATGAACCAGACTGCGTTCGAGGCGGCGCGCGCCGCGGACCTACGTGTGCTGGTAACCGACGTGGGCAAGGGCGATCCCGGTCCGCTGGTCGAGCGCGATCGGCCGCTGATCGATCTCCTCGGCGATCGACCCAGCTTGCTCGTGCTCAACAAAGTCGACTTGCTCGGTAAGAAGCTTCGCCTCTTGCCGCTGCTCGATGCCTACGCGAATGCGCACCCCTTCGCTGAAATCGTTCCCACGTCGTTTCGCGTGCGAGCCGACGTGGAGCGGGTGCTCGATGCCATCGCCAAGCTCTTGCCAGAGGGACCAGCGGGATACGACGCGGACACTCTGACCGATCGAGCAACGCCCTATTTCGTTCGTGAGTTCATCCGCGGCGAGGTGCTCGCGCTGTCCCAGGGCGAAGTTCCCCACGCGGTGGCGGTGAGCATCGATGCCATCGAGGACAAAGGAGCCGTCCTGGTCATCAAGGCCACGATTCACGTGGAGAAGGACGGCCAGCGGCGGATCCTGGTGGGGCGCGCCGGCGAGAGGATCAAGGCGATCGGCATCGGCGCCCGCGCACGCCTCGAGACGCTGTACGAGCGCAAGATTTTTCTCGAGCTCTTCGTGCGCGTGACACCCAAGTGGAAGAACGTTCCCCGCCAGCTGGCCGAGCTCGGCTACGCGGCGCCGGAGCGTCCGTCAGCCGATCTCACCCGCGCGTTTCCCGATCAAACGAGGGCGAAACGCGATCGCAAGAAGGGCGCCCGCAGATGAGGCCCGTGGTCGCAATCGTGGGGCGCCCGAACGTCGGCAAGAGCACCTTGTTCAATCGCTTGGCGGGGAAACGGCTCGCCATCGTTCACGATCTGCCCGGCGTGACCCGGGATCGCAACTACGGCGACACGTTGCTCTCCGGCCGCGAGATCGTACTGGTCGATACGGGCGGATTCGATCCGGAGGACGAGGATCCGATGCGCCAGGGGATCGCGAGGCAAGTACGCTCTGCGGTCACCGAAGCGGACGTTGTCGTATGCGTGCTCGACGGAACCCTCCCGCCAACGTTCGCCGATCGAGAAGCGGTGAAGCTTCTTAGGCAGAGTGACAAACCGGTTTTCTACGTCGCGAACAAGGCCGACGATCCCGACCGCGTGTTGGCCGCCAACGAGCTCTACGAGCTCGGCATCCCCGAGCTCTTTCCGGTTTCTGCACTGCATGGTCGTGGTCTCGCCGAGCTCGGGAACGCCATCGTCGAGGCGCTGCCGGGCGCAGAGATCGAACCCGAAGTGCGCGACGCGGTGCCGCGGGTGGCCCTGATTGGCAGACCGAACGCGGGCAAGTCGTCCCTCATCAATCGGCTTTCGGGTGAGGAGCGATCGCTGGTCGACCACCGGCCGGGAACGACTCGCGATCCAGTCGACACGCGGGTCGAGATCGACGGCAATGCGTTCGTGGTCGTGGACACCGCTGGCATCCGGCGCCGCACCCGAGTCGAAGAGGGCATCGAAGGTGCGAGCGTGATCCGCGCCATCCGCAGCATCGAGCGGGCCCAGATCGTGATCCTGGTGTGCGACGGATCCGAAGGCGTGACCGAGCAAGACGCGCGCCTCTTGGGTCTGGCCAACGATCGCGGCCGCGCGATTGTCGTCGCTCTGAACAAGGTCGACTTGCTCGATCGGAAGGCGCGCAAGGCCGCCGAAGAGCAATTGCGGGAGGCCCTGCGCTTCGCCCCCTGGGCGCCGGTCGTCTCGATTTCGGCCAAGACCGGCTTTGGAGTCGGCGCTCTCATGACGACGGTGAAGCGCGCGTTCGACGAATTCGGGCGCCGCGTGTCCACGTCCGAGCTGAATCGTTTCTTCGAGCAGGTCCTGGCGCAGCGTTCTCCGCCGACCCACAAGGGTCGGGCGCCTCGCATCTTCTACATCACCCAAGCCGAGGCCTCGCCGCCCGTCTTCATCGCAATGACCAGCGCCCCGCAGCACATCAAGGAAAGCTACCGGCGCTTCATCATGAACCAGATCCGAAAGCAGTTCGGATTCGAGTGCGTGCCGATCGACTTGAAATTTCGCGGGCGGCGCAGGCGCGCGGAATGAATCCGCGCAGTCGACCGCGGCGCGGCGAGTCGTGAGTCATCGCTGGACGGCGGCGAGAGCGAAACCGATCGCTCTTGGCCACGATTGATTTGGCGAGACGGCTCAGTGGCAGCCCTGGGGCGTATTCGCGGTGTTCGACTGGGTTGCGGTGCAGCCCGAACCGGGATTTGTATCCTTGCAGGAGAGCAGCGTCGACTGGATGCCGCAGCCGATGTTGCCGGTGTATCCGGTGTCGAAGAGGCCACCGGGGCAGGTCGCGTTGCACCCGAATCGAACGTAGCAGCCGCTGGTGCAGTTGCAGGTGGCGCACGTCTTGCCGCTGACGTTGGGGTACTCGTGCGTTTCCTGGTTGTTGCAGTCGTAGTCGTAGCTGCCGTCGCTGCCCCGAGGAACCGTGAACCATGCGGTCTGCCCGGGATGAGCATTGGGATTGTTGTCGTAGCAGTCTTCCGAGTTTTCCACGTAACTCTGAGGAGGCGTCGACTTGCAGGCGAGCTTGGAGGCGGCCGGATCGCCGTAGGTGTCGTTGTCGGTGTCCGCGTAGAACGTCGTGCAGGTGTCGCCGGGCGTGCACGCGACTCCGTCACACAGGCAATCACCGGTTGCGCAGGTCGCCGGCGCAAAGCAGCCAACGTTGCAGCAGGAGCCGAGCGCGCACACGTCGCTGGTGCACTCCGCCGAATCGCTGCACGCGGCGCCGTTGACCTTCTTGGCCTCACAGCTCCCGCCGTTGCACCACGCCCCGTCCTTGCAATCGGCCGCGCTCGCGCAGGTGTCGAGACAGGAATCGGCCGAGCCGCACTGGAACAGGCCGCACGAAAGGCAGGCTCCCTTGCCGTCACAAACCTTCTCGCAGCCATCGAAGGTCGCGCACTCGTTCTCGGGATCGTCGCCGAGCGCGTAGGGCGTGCAGGTTCCTTCCTGACCGGTGAGCCCACAGCTCTCGCAAGCGCCGTCGCACGCGCTGTCGCAGCACACACCGTCCGTGCAATGGCCGCTCGCGCAAGCCGCCGCGGAGGAACACGACTGTCCGTTGACGGCACCCGAGTCTGCGGCGCTCTCGGCGGGCGCGTCGCTCGTCGCGTCCACGCCAGCTTCGCTGCCGGCCTTCCCACCGCTGCCCGAAGCCTGAAACTCGCTACTGCCAGAGCAGGCGACGCTCAGCGCCACGCCAATCGTCAAGCAACACGAAACACGAACCGCGCCTCGAAGCATGATGGATCCCTCCTACCCGTTCGAGGATCTACCTCGGGCGATCGATCGTCAAGCCGACCGACTCACGGCGGGACGATCAGCTTCGCGATCCCGCCGAGCGTGGGAAGGTCGTGAACGTCGCCGGGAAGAGAAGGGATGTCGACGCGAAGCGGTGTGCGACCGCGAGCGTCGGGTGCGAGCGCGGGTTCGAGCAGTGTCAGGGAGCGGTGATCGGCATCGGCGAGTTGCTTCTCCTCGGCGAGCGTCCTCGCGAGACGCTCCGGGCCGTCACTACCGAGCGACAGCGAGTGCCGGTCGATGGCACTCCGGATCTCGTCGAGCGTGACATCCTCGCGGGGAGGGCGGTGGACCCGATTGACCACGAGCGCGTCACTGTGCATCCCGAGCGCTCGCAGGCGTTCGGCGAAGAAGGTGACCTCGCGAATCGCGGCGGGAGCGGGCGTCGTGACCAGGACGTAGGCGAATTCGTCTCCGCGAAATGCCTGAGCCACCTCTCGGGCGCGCTCTTTGAATCCACCAAAGAGCTCGTTCAAGTCGGTGATGAACTCCGCCATCTGTTCCAGAAAGCCGCCACCCGTCAGTCGACCGATGCCCCGAAGGACGAGCGCCACGCTCTTGGCGACCAGGTTCAGACTGAAGCGCCGGGACTTCTGGAATGCCTCCATGAGCCAACTCACCGCGGCGCTGTCCAGCACGGCGATCAATCGCTCGGGAGCATCCAGAAAGTCCAAAGCATTGCTGGTAGGAGGCGTGTCCAGCACGATGAAGTCGTAATTTTCGTCACCCTTCACGGCGAGGAGCTTCTCCATCGCCATGTACTCCTGCGTACCCGCGAGGCTCGTCGACACGTACTGATACAGCCGGTTCGTGAGGATGCGATCGCGCGCTTCGGGACTCGAGGCGTGCCGCATCACGAGCTCGTCGAACGTGCGCTTCGTGTCGAGCATCATCACGGTCAAGCTTCCGGAAACCGTGAGGCCCGCGTTTTCGAACAGCTCCGAGGCTACGACCTGTTCGTCGGTCGTCATCCGAGAGAGCCCGAGGCTATTGGCGAGTCGCTTCGCGGGATCGATGGTCAGGCACAGCACGCGCTTACCTCGCTGAGCCGCAGCCAGGCCCAGTGCCGCCGTGACGGTGGTCTTGCCCACCCCTCCGCTTCCCACGCACAGAACCACCCGGTGCCGGTCGAAGAGCTGCGCGAGGGAATGCACCATGGGGAAACGCGAGCCTATAACACAGGGCGGGGTTTCTCCGCGGCGAGACAACTTGGCCCGCCCGCCGATTGTCTGAAAAAAAGGGCACCATGCACGAGCTCGAGCGCCCCGACGGCCGGATGGAGCGGCGTGACGGCCCGCGCGCCACCAACGAAGCGCTGACGGCGCTCGGACGTTTGCTCGACTCGGTACGACGCGAGGCGGAGATCGATGCGATTGCGATTGCCGACCCGAGTGGCGTTCTGGTGGCGGGGGCAGGGCTTTGGACCGAGTGCGAAGAGCTGGCGGCCGTGGCACCACTTTCGCTTCGGGCATCGCCAGCCGCCAACGATACGGTTCCGACGAGGCTCGACGTGCTGGCACGCCGGATGGAAGTGCGTCGCCTGATGGTCGACGGCGTCGAAGTTCTGGTGTGCGGGCCCGGCGGTGCGACCGACGCTCTCGCGCGTGCGGCAGCTGGCTGCGCACGCATCCTCGGCCGTCGCCGTCGCTGACGGACCCGGAAAAGGCGAACTTGGCAGTGGGCAAGGCCACTCCATGGACTACCCTTCGACCCCCATGCGCGGTTTCGTGGATCTCCACTGCCACTACGTCCCTGGCATCGACGACGGAGCTCGGTCGCCGGACGAAGGAGTGGCGATGTTGCGAGAGCTTCGCCGCATCGGCTTCGACTACGTCGTGGCGACTCCCCACATGCGCCCGGGGCTGTTCGACAACGCACGCGCCGACCTGGAAAACGCGTTTGCCCGGTTCACCTCGAACTTGACCGACGATGGCCTGCCCCAGGTGGCGCTGTCGAGCGAGCATTACTTCGATGACGTGGTCTTCTCGCGATTGATGAGCGACGAGTGCTTGCCGTACCCGGGTGGGCGAGCCGTCCTCCTCGAGTTTTACGAAATCGATTTTCCGGCGAGCATCGATCGCCGCTTCGTCGACATTCGTTTGAAAAAGAAGCTGTTGCCGGTGATTGCGCACCCTGAACGCTATCGGGCGATATGGAAGAATCCCGACGTTCTGGAGCGCATGGCGAGCGTCGGAGCCGCAGCGCTCCTCGACACGGCGGCTCTCGTGGGCAAGTACGGCAAGAAAGCCCGGGACGCTGCCGAGGAGCTCCTCGAGCGCGGGCTCTATCACGCGGCCTGTAGCGACGCGCATCGACCCGAAGACGTTGCGCAAGTCGAGCTCGGGATGAAGCGCATCGAAGAGCTCTACGGTCCCGAGGAGATCGACTTTCTGTTCAGCGAGGGACCCCGGGCGCTGCTCGAAGGCCGGATTCCCGAATGACCACGACTGAAGCGCGAAAACACCCGAACGCGCCCGCACCCCAGCCTGGGTTTCTCAGTCGTCACTGGCTGAAGGTCCTGCTCTCTCTCCTGATTGCGCTCGGCTTCGGTTACCTGCTCCACGCGGGAGCGCTCCCGATCGTACCGAGCATGGGCCAGCTCTCTCACACTCGCTGGTGGACCCTCGCGGCGTACATTGGGATCTGGCTCGGAGTTCATTACGTGCGCGCAGCGCGCTGGTACTGGCTTCTGAAACCGATTCATCGCGTTCCCATGCGACGCGTGCTCGCCGTCGCGTGGATCGGATTCGCGGCGATCGTTCTTTTGCCGTTTCGCGCGGGTGAGGTCGTGCGTCCGGTGCTGATCCGAAAGAAGGGTCACCTTTCGGGATGGGCGGCAACCGGAACGGTGGCCGCCGAGCGTGTCATCGATGGGCTCTGCTTGAGCGTGATCCTGTTCGTTGCTCTTCAGCTGTCTCATCCCCTCGAGCCTCTGCCGGATCACATCGGCGAGCTGGCGGTTCCCGCCGTGGTCGTGCCGGGAGCTGCGTATGGCGCGCTCGTGGTGTTTGCCCTCGCCTTCACCGTGATGGGCGTCTTCTATTTCGCGCGGGACTTCGCCCGTCGAATGACGGAACGAACGGTGGGGCTGGTGAGCCCGAAGCTCGGCACCTGGCTCGCCTCGCGAGTGGAGAAAGTTTCCGATGGCCTTCGGTTCTTGCCCCAAGCCCGCCATCTCGCGCCGTTTCTCGGCCTGACGGCCATCTACTGGGCCGCCAACGCAGGGGCTTCCTGCCTCCTGGCGTGGGGCTGTGGGTTCGACCACATCACTTACGTGGAGTCCTGCGTGCTCATGGGCGTGCTCGCCTTGGGCATCCTGCTTCCGAACGCCCCGGGCTTTTTCGGCGCGTTTCAGATCTCGGTCTACGCGGGCTTTGCGATGTTCTTCAGCCCCGAGCTCGTTGTGGGACCCGGCGCGGTGTTCGTGTTCCTGGTCTACCTCTCCCAGATCGCCATCACCTTTGGAGCCGCCGCACTCGGCCTGAGCTGGGAGCCCACCACGCTTGCTGAAGCATTTACTGCTCAGCCAGACGAAGCCGGCGAACGAGAGTAGCCCTCGAGTCCGATCCGGCCGGGCGCGAACTTGCCCAAAACACGGCCGAAGGGGTAGCGCGGGGGCATGGTCCGAAAGTGGAGGCACCCGTTTTCGATGCTGGTTCTGGGCGTGGCCCTGGCGGCGTTCGTGGTCTTTGCTACAACGATCGCCGACGCCAAGCTCGAGGCGGACTCTGCCTACACCAAGAGCCAGACCTACAACGGAGCGCTGCGGTATCTCCGCGTGGACCTCGGCTACGAGATCGTGGAAAAGGATCCAGATGCTGGGTACATCCTGTTCCGATTCGAGCCACCGGGTCGGCGAGGAAACCCGACCAACGGTTCCCTCGAAGTTATCGAAACCAAAGACCGGGTCAAGATCGTAATTCAGCTCCCCCAGCTCCCCTCGTACCACGAGACCGTGCTCCGAGATGGGCTCCTGAAGAAGCTCCGAACGGAGCTCGGCGACCCGCCGAAAAAGAAAGCTCCGGAGCCCGCGAAGCCGCCTGGCGACGCTGGAACCGACGCCGACGAGTAAGTTTTCCGAGCGTTCTCCAGACAAGCGTGGTGGCGCTCGACCGGCGTCGTTGATAGATGGGCGGTCGGTCGATGGCGAGCGACGAGCTTCCGGATCAGAATCGGGCGCTACGAAGTCCAGCGTGTGCTGGGCCACGGCGCCATGGGACGCGTGATCCTCGCGCGCGACCCCGTTCTCGATCGCAGCGTGGCCATCAAGCTCTTGCGCAGCGACCTCAGGCTTCCACCCGAGCAGCGCGCCGCGCTCTTCGATCGCATGCGTCACGAGGCGCGTGCGTCCGCGCGCGTCAGCCATCCGAACATCGTCGCGCTCCACGACATGGGGGAGGACCCCGAGCTCGGCCTCTACCTCGTGTTCGAATACGCCGAGGGCACCACGCTCAAGGATCGGCTCGAACAGGGACGCTTGAGTCGGGATGCGGCCGCCAAGCTCGCGCGCGAAACGGGGGATGCTCTGTCCACTGCGCACGCCGCGGGGGTTTTGCACCGCGACATCAAGCCGGAGAACATCATTCTCACTCGCACCGGGGCGAAGGTCGCTGACTTTGGCATCGCACGCGTTCCGGACTCGACTCTGACGCGAGACGGAGGCGTTCTTGGAACACCGGCGTACGCGGCCCCCGAAGCTCTCCATCGCGGATCGTTCTCTCCGCTTTCGGATCAATTCTCGCTCGCCACGACACTCTACGAAGCGATCTCGGGGCGCCGCGCATTTCCCGGGGACGACGCCGTCGCCGTCGCGACGTTGATCACGACCTCGAAGCCGGTCCCGATCGCCATCCTGTGCGGTCTCGATGAGCACGTGGATCGGGTTCTTTTCCGCGCGATGTCCCAGACCCCCGAAGAGCGCTTCGCGAGCTCCGAAGAGTTCGCCAACGCTCTCAGCGAGGCGCTCATGGTCTCGCCTCGCTCGGCGATGGCAACCCTCCCCGACGAACGCCACGTCAAGAGTGACGTGGACCACGCTCACAGGCGTGAGCTCGTCGCAGGGATCGCGGGAGCGCTCGTGGGCGCGGGCCTCTTGGCTTTGGTGTTCGTCCTCATCCCCTCGAGCCAAGACACGCCTCTGGAAATCCCGAGTGCCAGCGACAGCTCGAGTGCCGAGCCGCGCACCGCCGTCGAGCTGCCGACGGAGGCGCCCCCACGGCGCCACCGCAGCAACAGCACCGAGCCCGACGACCCAACCTCAATCGAGGATGCGGGTGTCGCGGACGCCGCTCGAGAGGCCTCGGTCGCATCGAGCGATGCCGCGACCGTTCCACCGACAGTGAAGGAAGCGCGTGACGCTGAAAGCCGAAGTCCGACTCCGGAAAAGCCGAGCCCGAGCTTCGATAATCCCTGACCGTACGCTATGCTCCACGCGCGGATCGGAGGGTCCTTCCATCATGGCGGTGCGTGACGCGCTTCGTGACACCCGAAGGGGTGACATCATCTCGTGCTTGCTGCTCGGCGCGCTCACCTTGGGCGTGATTGCGGCGTGCAGCTCTTCCGACAACAACTCCGGAGGCGGGGCGGGTCCAGCCGGTTGCTCTCGGGCGCCCGACTGCTCCAAGTGCGGGCAATGCTTCGACGCCTGCTTGTGCCAGACCGGGGACGCGCAGGGGTGCCTCGCACAATGCACCGGCAACGCCGGCGGCAGCGGTGGAAGCAACGTCGGCGGCGCGGGCGGCGTGGCCACGGGCGGCGCGGGCGGAGGAACCGGCGCTACGGGAGGCAACCCGAGCGGCGGAGCCGGGGGCGGCGGCGGTCAGTGCACCCAGCTCAGCACGAACAACCCCACCTGCGACGCTTGCATTCACTCGTCGTGTTGCAACGAGATCAACGGCTGTTTGGCGGACAGCGCTTGCCTCGGGCTGAACGACTGTTTGGCACAGTCGTGCGCCAACTCCTCCAACATCAACGCGTGCGCCCAGCAGTATTGCTCGCAATACTTCAGCGGAGTGAACGCATTCAACGCCATGGGAACGTGTTTCCAAAACAATTGCTCCGGTTCCTGCTGAGGGCCGAGCCGCTCGCCGCCGTCGCCCTCCTCTCTCTGCTCCTTCGGGTGCCGGACGCACGCGCGACTGCCGACGCGGAGCGCAGCCAAAGCGGGTCTTCGGCCTCGCCCGCCGAGCGCGCCATCACGGGCGGCGTCGTGACGCTCCGCTCGCCCGGCTCCCAGATGATCAAGATCGCGCGTTCCACGTTCCTGATGGGTTCCACCGGACAGGATGTGCTCGAAGCAGTGGCGGACTGCGCGCGCGAGCCCCTCGGCGGACGCTGCAAAGAGGAGCTGTTCTCCGACGAAGAACCCGAGCACCGAGTCACGCTCTCCGCCTACTGGCTCGATCGCACCGAGGTCACGGTCGCGGACTACGACCGTTGCGTGAAGCTTCGTCACTGCCGCGCCCCGAGCTACTCCCAGGGCGCGGAGCGCTTTCGCAAAGCGCGATATCCCGTCACGTTCGTGCGCTGGCGCGACGCGAGAAACTATTGTCGATTTCGCGGGGGACGCCTTCCCACCGAAGCAGAATGGGAGCGTGCAGCGCGCGGCTCGACGGGACGGCGCTACCCATGGGGATCTTTCTACAACTCCCATCGTGTCAATCACGGACGGCTCGGGCTCGATCGCACGGATGCCCGCGACGGATACGCGGAGCTCGCGCCCGTCGGATCGTTTCCTTCCGGGAAGACCCCGGATGGCTTCCTCGATCTGGCAGGCAACGTCGCCGAATGGGTCGAAGATCGCTACGCCACCCGCTATCCCGACGGCGCCGTCACCAATCCCAAGGGCCCCGCGCTCGGCGCGACCGGCACGGGCAGCGCGCGAGTCGTACGCGGAGGAAACTTCGCCGATCCGTCTGCATGGCTCCGGGGCGCTGCGCGAACGGGTGTGGAGCCGGACACCCAGGCTCCGTACTTCGGGTTTCGCTGCGCGAAATCCCCGCGCGGCAAGCAGCCATGATCGAAGAGCACGAGACCGACACTCCGACCCCGGAGCTCTGCCTCGATGTACATCGCGCGACGACTTTCGTGCTCGTGAGGCCCCACTATCCCGAGAACGTCGGCGCTTCGGCCCGCGCGATCAAGACGATGGGCTTCTTGAAGCTCGCGCTGGTGAAGCCCGGGCGCCTGGCGGTTCCAGATCACGAGATGGCTCTGAAGATGGCGGTCAAATCCCGTGACGTTCTTCGACAGGCGCCGGTTTACCAGAGCGTCGAAGAAGCGGTCCGGGGGGCGGATCTCGTCGTCGCGACCACTTCGCGCAGTGGGCAAAGCGGCGTCCTCCAGCCCCGGGAGCTCGGCCGGCGGGTCGTCGAGGCCGTGAGCGAAGGACAAACCGTGACCATCCTTTTCGGGAACGAAAAGAGCGGTCTGTCCGCCGAGGAAATGGCGCCCTCTGCGCTCCGTGTCCGGATCCCGATGGCGGCCCCACAACCCTCGGTGAACCTGGCTCAAGCGACCCAGGTCATTGCGTATGAGCTCCTCGTGGCCGCGCTCGAACGACGTGCAAGCCTCTGAGCGCCGACGAGAGTATCTTGCCGCCCATGACCGCCGTCGACCTACGCTCCGATACCGTCACGCGTCCCTGTTCGCACATGCGTGCTCGCATGGCCGAGGCGGAGGTCGGCGACGACGTGTACGGCGAAGATCCCACTGTGCGCGCTCTGGAAGAGAAGGTGGCCGCCCTGCTCGGCAAAGAGCGAGCGATGTTCGTGCCCAGTGGGACGATGAGCAACCAACTCGCGATCATGCTGCATACGCGTCCGGGCGACGAGAATCGTCGTCGGAGAAGGGTCGCACTCCGCTTGGTTCGAGTCCGGAGGGGCGCCCGCTCTATCCGGGGTCGGCTTCAGCGTCGCGGGCCAGGGCGGGCTGTTCGACGCTCCAGACCTCTCCCAGGCCATCAAAGGAGCCGCGTACTACTTGCCCCATACCTCCCTCGTCATCGTGGAGAACACACACAATCGTGCCGGAGGACGAGTGTTTCCCCTGGAAAAGCTCCGGGCCATCCGCCGCGTGGCCGACCAGCACGGGCTCGGCGTACACCTCGATGGCGCGCGCCTGTGGAACGCTTCGGTAGCGAGCGGCTCTTCCCTCGCCGATCTCGCTTCGGTCGCCGACACCGTGAGCGTGTGCTTCTCCAAGGGCCTCGGGGCACCGGTCGGCTCCGCGCTGTGCGGTAGCGAGGAGTTCTTGACGCGAGCGCTTCGGCATCGGCGCATGCTCGGCGGCGCCATGCGCCAATCCGGCATCCTCGCCGCCGCAGCGCTCTACGCCCTCGAGCACAACTTGCCGAAGCTCGGCCTCGATCACGAAAAAGCGCGCAGGTTCGCGGAGATCGTCGCTGACGCTCGGGGAGCGGAGGTGGATCTCGCCGCGGTCGAAACCAACATCGTCAATGTTCGGGTCCCTGCGGCTGTCGCCGATCGCATCGTCCAGCTCGCCAAAGAACGCCAGCTGCTCGTGGGAACCATCGCGCCCGGAACGATCCGGGCCGTCACCCACCTGGATGTGAGTGTCGAAGAAGTCGAGCGCGGCGCCAAGAGCTTGTGCGACGCCATCGCCGCCCAAGGTCAAGAGGCGCGACCGGCGTGAGTCGTTGCCGGTGGCTTTGGCTCGGGCTCGTTTTTTTGGCGTGTGCGCCGACGCTTCCGCGCCGATTCGCCGAGGAGCGTGCTGCCGCCGAGCGTGCATACTCGGCAGGGCGCTACGACGAAGCCGCTGATCACTGGCTAATGGCGGAGAAAGCGGCAGACAGAAAGCGGGATCGCAACGAAGCGCGCTATCGCGCCGCCCAGAGTCTGGAGCGGGCCGGACGCCACAAGGAAGCGGAGCGTCTCCTCACGACCGTCGATCAAAAGAGCTCCCGGGCCGCACGAGCCGCCTTCGATCACGCCGTCATCCAGATCGACCACGGCAATGTCGACCAGGGATATCGCGAGCTCGAGGCCATGATGCGGAAGTATCCGGCATCGGGAGTCGCAGCGGCGGCTCTCGGGCGACTCGTCCGTCGGCGTGAGGACCAGGGCAACACCGCGGCGGCAATCTCTTACCTCGAAAGCCTCCGAAGCCCGTTCCGGGGAACGGAGCTCTCCGAGCGCGTCGAGTACGCCTACGCGGAGGAGCTCGACAAGGCCCATCGCACCACAGCAGCGCGGGACCAGTACCTCCGGGTGGCCGATCGGTTCCCGTATCCGTTCGGGGCATTATGGGACGACGCCTTGTGGAAGGCCTCTCTTGCCGAGGAGAAACTCGGGAACGTTCCCCGCGCCATCGTGCACCTCGAGCGGATGCTGAAAGAGAAAGAGCCCTCGAGCCTGGGAGGCAGCTACCAGCGTCCCCGCTATGCAGCGGCCCGCTTTCGAATCGCGGAGCTGTATCGAGACAAGATCCGGGATCCGGCGCGCGCAGCCCGGGAATTTCGTAGGGTTTGGGACGAAAACCCGACGAGTCTCCTTCGCGACGATGCACTCTGGCAGGAAGCCCGGGTGGAGCACGAAATGGGAGACCAGAGCCGAGCCTGCTCGACGCTGAAGAAGTTGATCGCGGACGAGGCCGACTCCCGATTCGCCCCGTGTGCCCCTCGCCTGTGCCCGGGTCTCGATGCACCGGCACACCGCGAGTGCCGCGCCTACATCGTGCGCGACCTAACGCAGTGACGAATCACTCGTCGTCGTCGGACTTGTCGTCGTCGTCCTCTTCGTCGTCGTCGATTTCGTCGTCGAACCCGTCCTCCTCGTCCTCGTCGTCGTCGTCGTCGTTCTCGGACTTCACCTCGGTCTTGAGGTCGATTCCTATTTCGCCAAGTTGGGTCTCGAGCAGCTCGAAGAGCTCGTCAACGTCGTCCCCGTTCCACTCGTCGAGAACGTCCGTGAGAAATTCGTAAAAATCGCCGCTGTCCAGCCGGCGCTCGATTTCCTCGACCTGATCCTCGGTGAACGCCTCCAGGACGTCCTCCCTCAGCGACTCGGCATCGCCTTCCTCAATCGCCTCCTGGGCCGAGAGCCGGATCTGTCGGACGGCGCGCTTGTCGAGGTAGATGTCCATCTGCTTTCACTTCCGAGGACCCCGAGGCCGCCCGCACGACCCAACGGATTCACGGTCCGAGCCCCGCCAATAGACGAACCGCGCCGACCCCGTCAAGGCCGGTTGGAGTCAGAAACCCTCGGCAAACGCCGACGCTTGATTTGAGGGGGATTTCCCCCCGTCGCCGAGGATGCACGCGGGGCGGCAACTTTGCGCTATCCATAGCGTCGTGCTCGGTCGAAGTGGCGCGGCTTCGTCGCGTACGAGGCGAAGGTCACGAGGGTTTACCCAAATCGTGAGCTTCCTGCTCCTCGCCGGCGCACAGCCAGCATTCGCAGACGAAGACCCCCCGAGCCGCCCACGACCGCCCCCAGCGAGCTTCGACTACCTCCAGTACGGAGTTGCCGTGGCAGGTGAGGCCGTCGTGTCCGCAGGGGACGTGTGTCCCGACCTGGCTGCTTCTCCCTGCATCTTTGGCTCGGGCGGGGGTCTCGCGATACGAGTTGGCTATCGGTCACGAGGACCGTGGTACGTGGGCGGGGCCTACGAATCATCGAGACACCAGTCGTCGAATTTGATCCGGCTCGCCATCTTGCAGCAGCTTCGCGCCGAAGGACGCTACTACTTCGATTCGGGCAGCCGGCTCACGCCCTATGCGTCCGGAGGTCTCGGAGCCGCAATCTATGGGAACGAATGGGGAAGCGACACCGGAGGGGTCACGTCGTTCCTGGGCCTGGGTTTCGAATTTCAGCTCAGCCGGACCGCGGTGGTGGGGGCGGCCCTGGCCTACCGGCCGTTTCTGTTCCGTGGCTGGACCGATACCAGCGGCCAGCGCCGGGCGGACCGCTATCTGGGGTTCGGCCTGGCCCACGTGATTGCCCTGGAGTTCGTGCTGGAGGTGAGGGATCCGCTCCCACGTTGGTAACTGGCTCTTGACGGCGATGCCGCCGCGGGGTTCCGTTTGCCCCCGTGGAGTGCGATCGGTGTGGCCGGGACAATCCCCCCACCTTGAGGTTTTGCCAGGATTGCGGCAATCGCCTGCACATGCCACCGCCTCGCGCAGTGGAACCGACGCCGCCCCGTGGTCTCGCACTTGGACAAGAGTCCGACGCTGCACGCTCCCGACCGGCCGCACCCAATTTCGATTTCTCTCCGCGCCCTCCCGACAGCGAAATCCACTGCCAGCGATGCGGAATGCAAAATCCGGCGGGCGCGCGCTTCTGTGCGGAGTGTGGTGGAGTTCTAGAAGACGCCCAGGTGCAGGGCGCACCAGTGGTCGACCTCGCACCGAGCGAGGCGCCGGCCGCCGAACCAATCGTGTGTCGCCGCTGTCGCGGTTCGAACACCGCGCAGATGAGCTTCTGTCAGTACTGTGGCGCCCGGCTCGGAGGACCCCCGTCCACGCGTCCGGAACCGCTGAGCGCCGACCGGCCCCCACCTCCACCGATCACCCCCCCGCTTCCACCAACTCCCCCACCCCCACCCGCGCGCGAGCTCCCAGCCGAGCTCTTGGCGCATCCTCCACCGGCTCCCCCACCGGGCGTCGCTGGACCCACGCGCCTGGTGGTCGTCGCGCAGGATGGCAGCCCGGGCCGGGAGTACCCCCTGACCTCTCCCCAGACCGACATCGGACGGCTGGACGGAGCCATCCTCTTACCGAACGACCCATACGTTTCCCCCCGCCACGCCCGCGTGATCGAGCGGGAAGGCCGCTACTTCGTGAGGGACCTCGGCTCGACGAACGGAGTCTACGTGAGGCTCCGGGCCCCGACCAAGCTCTCACATGGGGACTTGGTGTTGATCGGGCTTGAGGTGTTAAGGTTCGAGGTGGTGAGTGACGCGGAAAAAGGCCTGGGCCCTGCCGTCGAGGGGGACACGCAGGTGTTCGGATCCCCAATGCTTCCCCGACACGGGCGACTTTGCCAGCGCACGGTCGAAGGCGTCACCCGAGACGTGTATTACGTGAACAAGGACGAGGTGGTGATCGGACGCGAGGCAGGGGACGTGGTCTTCACGAGCGACCCCTTCATGAGCCGTCGCCACGCCGCAGTCGTCGTCGAGCGTGACGGCTCCTTCACGCTGCGAGACCTCGGATCTTCGAACGGTACGTACATCGCGATCCGCGGGGAAGTGCCGCTCGTGGATGGCGATCACGTCCGCGTTGGACAACACCTCTTCCGGCTCGAGGCGGCCCGCGGGCAGGCGTGAGATGAGCGACGCGGAGAGTGCGTCGAAGGACACGGATCATCCCGAGATCCGCCTCCAGGTCTTCGGTCGCACCGATGTCGGACAGATCCGCGAGCACAACGAGGACAACTTCCTCGTCGCCGACCTGTCCCGCAAGAGTCGCAGCTTGCTGGAACCGGATCGCAACCAGAGCGTCGGCCCTCGAGGCACGCTGCTGGGCGTCTGCGACGGCATGGGTGGCGCCGCAGCGGGCGAGGTGGCGAGCCAGCTCGCGGTGGACATCATCTACGAGAAGCTGGTTCAGGGCGAACCGCCGACCGATCGCGACGATCTGGCGCGACGCTTGGTCCAGGCCGTCGAGGACGCCGGCGTTCGCATCTTCAACGAGGCCCGCGCCGATCGCACTCGGCGCGGCATGGGCACGACGGCCACGATCGCCGCGCTGCTCGACGATCGGCTCTTCGTGGCCCAGGTCGGCGACAGCCGCGCCTACCTCCTTCGCGGGCAATCCCTGGTTCAGGTGACCCGCGACCAGTCGCTCGTGAATCAGTTGATCGAGGCCGGACAGCTCACCGAAGAAGAAGCCGAGACGTTCGAGCACAACAACATCATCCTGCAGGCCCTCGGCACGGCTGACACGGTCCAGGTCGATCTCACGTACGTCGATTTCGAGAGCCGGGGACGTTCTGCTCATGTGCTCCGACGGCCTGTCGGGAATGATCCGTGCCGACGAGATTCGTGAGGTCTTGCTAGGCGTGAGCGATCCCCTCGAGGCGTGCAAAGTGCTCACCGAGCGCGCCAACCTCGCTGGCGGGCACGACAACATCACGGTGATCGTGGCGAAGTTCGGCGGGTCGGGACTGCATGACCCCGCTTCCGCCGATGTCGTCAAGTACGCGAAGTACGCGTTGCCGGACGCTGGTGCCGCCGCCGAACCGTCCCGACCGAGTGCGGTCGACGACGTTCGGGTGGGGCCGCTCAGCGACGAAGCGCAACGCGAATCGCGCAAGCTGAAGGTCGGCCACACGATGATGGGCATGACCACGCCCGAGCTTCCGTACCGGGATCCCGCGAGCGTCGAGGTCGATGAACCAGCGCCGCCGGAAAAGAAATCCACTCGGCCGATGACCTCCACGCCGCCGCCGGTGTTCAGCCTGGACGACGAACCAGTGCAGATCCCCACCACCGGGCTTCCCCCTTCGACGGTGGGGTTCATGGTCCTCGCCGCACTGGTGATCGTGGCTGTCACCGGTTTCGTCCTCCTGCGCTGAGCTCGAGCGATGCGTACAGTCCTCAGGCGCATCCTGTGGATCGTACCGACGCTGTTCGTGGTTTCGATCGGCGCGTTCTTCGTCCTCACCGCCGGTGCCGGTTGGCAATTGGGGCAGGATTCGGACGAAACCGAGCACCCTCTGTTCGGGCGCCACCACCCGCCACGTTTCTTCAATTCGAATCCAACGAGCGTCAGCGATCTGGCGGCACGCGCCATGACGAGCATCGCCCGGGACGACGAAGATGCGCCCGAGGCCCGCACGGAGCTCGTGCGACTCGGCGGCGCGGCGCTTCCCTATGTGCTTCCCAAGCTCGACGCCCTGCCGCCGACGGGTCGTGCGCGCGTCGCTCTCGCCCTGGCGCCGCTGGGCGAGCGCATGAACGTGGGTTCGCCCGAGGAGCTTCGAGGTCCGGAGACCGCGATCTTGTTCTGGACGCGTTTCTGGCAAGACCGCGGCATCGACTTCCGTCCGGGTGCGGCCAAGCGCGCCGTCTGGCGGCTGGCTCAGAAGTCGACCTCCGGACGCCGGGACGACGTGCAGCATTTCGACACATTCGCCCTCTCGGAGCTCATCACCGCCATGCCCCCCGTCCAAACGGATGCGGACCTGACTCGTGTCCGCCGCCTGGCGTCGATGGCAGCCAAGGTCACCGGCCGGCCGCTCACGCTTTCGAGCACTCCCAGCATCGCGGAGGCGCAGAAGGTCGTTGCCGAATGGCAAGCATTCTGGCTCGAACATCACACCGACTACTCGACCCTCGATGGCGCCGAGCGAGTCTTCGCGATGGTGAGCGAAACCCAATACGGGCGATGGGCGGGAGGGGCGGCGCGTGGTGGACTGGGGGTGACCCAGAGCGGCGAGCGCGTGCTCTCCGTGCTGTCTCGACGGGCGCCGGTCACGCTCTGGCTTCTGGCGAGCGCTCTCTCAGCCGGCTACGCGGCAGGGATCCTGCTGGGCCTATTCGCGGCGGCGCGGCCGAGACGGCCTCTCGATCTTTCGACGAGCGTCCTGTGCGTGGTTGGCTCCTCGCTGAGCGTCGCGCTCTTTTGCTCTGTCCTGTCACCGAGCGGTGCGCCGCCCGCCGCTCGACTGCTCGGCGCGCTCGTCATGGCGCTCTTCGCCGGATCAATCGTCTCGCGACATCAGCGAGCCGCCGCTCGGGTCGCGCTCGATCAAGAGTACACTCGAACGGCTCGCGCTTTCGGTGCCGGTCCCTGGCGGATCGCTGCGCGAAGCTTTCGTTCCTCGGCGGTCTCCGCCGTCTCACTCGCAGGCGTGGATCTCCCGGCGCTGCTCACGGCGGCATTCGTGGTCGAACAGGCCTTTGGACTCGGAGGGCTCTCGACCACCACGCTCGCGGCCATCGCCCAGCGAGACATTGCCTGGCTCATGGCGCTCTCGCTCGGGGTCGTGTGCGTCCTCGCGCTGGCTCAAATCATCAGTGATTCACTGCTCTCGACCCTCGACCCCCGCGTGGCCGTGGGATTTGCGCGCAAGCGAGGCGGCCTCGAATGACGGACCGGGCGTTTTCCTTCGTCACCCGCGCAGCGCTCTTGTTCGTCGTCAGCTTGGGCTTGATGGCGGTGTTCGCGGACTGGATGGCGTCGGACGCTCCCATCGTGGCCCAGTCGAACGGCACTCTCGTGGTCCTCTCGGCGGTGGTCGGCCCGAAGCCCGCCGAGACCGACTGGGCCGTGTGGCCTCCGGTTCGCTTCGGTCCTCGCACGGAGAGCACTCCCCTTGCCGCGCCGTCTCGCACGCACCCCCTCGGGACCGACGCCATGGGTCGCGACGTGGTGGCGGTCATCGTGCACGGCGCCCGCAGCGTCGTTTTGACGACGCTCGTAGTCTTGGCGCTCGCGATCGCCATCGGCGTGGTTCTCGGAGCTCTGGCCGGATACGGACCTCGCTTGGGGGACGCGATCTTGGCACGTGCGGTCGAGCTGTCGGGCGCGCTTCCGACTCTGGTGCTTCTCGCACTGTTTCGGGCATCGTCAATCGTTCCATCCTGGCTCGCGTTCGTGGCCATCGTTTCGCTCATGCGCTCCCTCGAAGTGGCGCGCCTCGTGCGAGGGGAAGTGCTCCGGGTGGGGGGCAGCGACTACGTGCTGGCCGCTCGAGCTCTGGGCGGTTCGGGCGTGGGTGTCGTTCGCCGGCACGTCTTGCCCCACGTGCTCGGACCCGTCCTCATCAGCGCGGCCTTCACCGCGGCGACGGTGGTCGGTCTGGAAGCGGCGCTGACGTTTCTCGGACTGGGGCAGTCGGCCGATCATGCCTCCTGGGGCGCGCTCCTCGCTCAAGCGCGACGCGGGGTGGGTGTGCTCCCACTCGCAACGGCGGGCGGCGCGGTCCTTCTCACGACGCTCTCGCTCTACGCCATCGCCGAGCGCTTGGACGACCGAATTTGCGCCCGTCGCGGTGGACCCACCCGGGTGTGAAGCGAGGCGCTGTTCACCGGGCGTCCGCGGTCCTATAACCCCGCACAGCGATGGCAGTCCAATCGATCAGCGAACAAACATTCGAACGCGAGGTCATGCTCAGCGAGCTGCCCGTTCTGCTCGAATTCGGAGCGGAATGGTGCGCGCCGTGCAAGACGGTCGCTCCCGAGCTCGACGCGCTGTCGCGAGAGCTCGAGGGCAAGGCGAAGATTGTCACCGTCGACATCGATCGCTCCCCCGTCTTGGCGCGGGAGATGGGCGTGCAATCGGTACCCACGTTCGTGGTGTTCCATCAGGGTCGCCCCGTGGGCGGACGTGTGGGCGCGCTCAAGAAGGCCCAACTCAAGGAGTTGATCGAACCTTTCTTGCCCCGCGCCGCTGGCGCTCTCAAACCCCAAGAAGTCGCCGTTCTGTTGCAGCGCGGACAGGTTGCCCTGGTCGACACGCGGGACGCCGCTGTCTTCGCCCGCGCTCATCTTCCCGGTGCGGTGAACATTCCTTACGACGAAATCACGACACGGCTCGCGGAGCTCCACATGCTGCCCGCAGCTCCGGTCGTCTACTGCCGCTCCGGTGACAAGACGCGGGAGCTGGCAGCAACGCTCGCAAGCGAGGGGATGCCGGTGTCGTTTCTCGACGGCGGGATCCTGGACTGGGAAGCTTCGAAATCTGCCGGTGGAACGCCCGGACTGATCACGGCGGCGCGCAGAAGCCGAAGCCGGCCAGAACGATCTGACAGTGATAGCCCTCGCTGGTTCGGCACTCGGGATCCGACGCGCAAGGAGCTGCGCACATCGAAACCGTGATCGAGCCCTGTCCTCCCGAAAGGCTCGATGCGACGCAGCCCGCGCTCCCGCATTCTTGATCGCTCGAATTGGCATCACAGGCCTTCGAGCAGTAGCCGCCTGGAAACGTGATGGGTCCGACGGTCGTGAAGCATTCTGCGTCGGGAGGATCGGTGCACTGGTCGTTCGTGCTGCAAGCATCGCCGACTTTGGCGCTGCCGCTGCTCCCGCCGGAGGCGCCTCCGCCGGTACCCGACGCGGCCCCCGATCCGCCCGATCCCCCTGCTGCCGAACCCGCTTGACCGGTCGTCCCGCCTCCGCCGCCACTACCGCTGGCGCTGCATGCGGCGAGCGCCGCCGCTACGAACGGAGCGAGCCCGCGCATCAAACGCCTCCTCGACGCCCCCGCTCGAGGGCTTCGGAGATCACTTCCTTGACCGGAACGCCGTGAGCCTCGGCTGCGCGTGCGCAGGCGTCGAACTCGGGCTTGAGCTGCGGCGGCCCGTACGGACCCTCGCTCACCTTCACTGGGATCTTCCCGAAACGGGTCTCGACTTCGATCATGCGACGAGGACGCTCGACACGGTCGAATGGCAGGCGCCGGATCCCGATCGTGCTGGTCTCGCGCATCATGACGTCGGCGATGCGGGACTCGGCGCCGGCGTCTGCAATCGCTGCCAAGGTGAGGCCGGGTCGGCCCTTCTTCATCGTGATCGGCGTCACCCACGCGTCGCGCGCTCCGGCCGCGAGCAGCGCGGAAATGGCGTGGCCAGCGAGCTCCCCGGTGAGATCGTCCACGTTGCACTCGAGCAGCACGTGACCTTTGGCGTGGGGATCGAGGTCGCGCTCCGGCGTGCCCAGAACGACCCGGAGCGCGTTCGGTCGATCGGGAAGCTTCTGGCTCCCTGCGCCCCACCCGATTCTCTCGGGAGTGAAGCTCGGCCAGCGGGAGAAGGCCGAGGCCACGCTCGCCACGATGGCCGCGCCGGTTGGCGTGACCAGCTCCGCATCGATCCCGGCGTCCAGTGTCGGCACTCCTCGAAGACACGCCACGGTTGCCGGCGCCGGAAGCGGGATCACGCCGTGACGGCACTCCACTGTTCCGCGCCCGAGAGGAAGCGGCGAGCACACCACCTCGGCGCCGAGGTGGGCAAAGCCCGCAGCGGCGCCCACGATGTCTGCGATCGCATCGACGGCACCGACCTCGTGAAAGTGCACGTCTTCGACCGCGACGCGGTGAACTTCGGCTTCTGCCTCGGCCAGTCGTCGAAAGATTTTCCGCGCGAGCGTGCGCGTTTCGTCGTCGAGGGACGACGCCAGCGAGCATGCAATCGATCTCGGCGTAGCTCCGCTCCCGTCCCTGGGGCTCGATGTGGACGAAAAACCGAGTCGCCCCGATGGCGCCGGCCATCACGCTCTCTATCTCGAGCCGTGCCCCGAGCTCGCCCACCGACTCCACGGCCGCCTTCACGACCGCAAACGGCACGCCGAGATCGACCAGCGCCGCAACGCTCATGTCCCCCGCGATGCCGCTGAACCCGTCGAGGAATAGGAGCTTCCCGTTCCCCTCCCCGCGCGCCAAACCGGGCCGATGGCCCTCGGGATCGCGACGTGCTCGTGCCGTGCCCGTGCTCGTGCTCGTGCCCGTGCTCGTGCTCGTGCCCGTGCTCGTGCTCGTGCTCGTGTCCGTGCCCGTGCGCCATCACTCCCCCCGGCGAGCTTCTTCGGAGCTCACGATCCGCAGCACCGCCATCGCCGCGCCGAACCCGTTGTCGATGTTCACGACCGTGACCCCCGACGCGCATCCGGTCAACATTCCAAACAAGGCGGTGAGCCCACCGAGCGCCACTCCATAGCCAACGGAGGTCGGGACCGCGATGATGGGCGTCCGCACCAGGCCTCCGACGACGCTCGGCAACGCGCCCTCCATCCCCGCAACGACGATGACCGCAGGAGCACGACCCAGTGCGCCGACCTCACCCAGCACTCGATGGATGCCTGCGACGCCCACGTCGAACACACGTTCGAACGGGATCCCGAAAATGCGGAGGGTCTCGGCGGCTTCCTCGGCGACGGGAATGTCACTGGTGCCGGCCGTTACGAGCGCTACCGGCGGTCCGGTGCGAGGCGTGATCGGCTCTTTGGCGTAGGTCGCAACTCGTGCGACTTCCGAATACTCGAGCTCTGGGAGCTCCTCGAGAACACTCTTCGCTTTGTCGGGATCGAGCCGCGTCACGAGCACTCGGTGTCCGCCCTCGATCAGCTTTCGAGAAATCCCGACGATCTGCTGCGGGAGTTTTTGCCTGTCCGAGGACGACTTCCGGAGACCCCATGCGGAGCGCCCGGTGGTGATCGACTCGGGCATAGCCGAGGTTCTCGAATGGCAGGCGTTCGAGCTCGGACAGCGCGTCCGCGATTTTCGTCTCGCCGGCAGCGACGCGGCGGAGCAGGGCTTCCACTTCCCGAGGATCCATGTGAAGAGCCGGCATCTTAGTCGATCGTCCGGGCTCGGCCACCGGGATTGGCGAAGCGGCGTTGGCTTTTGGCTCGCGACATGATTGGGTTCTCGCGTGCCCGCGCCCCTCGCGCCGCTCCTCGGCTTTCTGCTCGGCGTCGCATTTGCGTGGTGCGCCGCAGAGGAAGGCGCTGGACAGGGGATCGCCAGCCGATCTCTCGTGGTGGTGAGCTTGTTCAGCCTGCTCACGTTCGCGCCGATCTCGGCGTACTTTCTCGCCCTCGCCCCGGACTGGTCCTACGCCTACCTGGTCGACAGCCAGAGGCTCCCCGGCGTGGTGGATCCTTCCTTGGTGCTCCTCGACGCCGCAAGCGTTCCCATCGGGTTCGCCGCCTCGCTCCGAATCGCACGAGCGAAACGTCCGGCGGCACTCCTGCGTCTCGCGAGCCCACCGGCGATTCTGATGCTGGGCTTCTTGCTCATCGCCTTTCCGCGACTGGGGAAGAACGCCACCTACGCTCAGTACCATGGCGACTTCGGCGTGCGCTCCGTGGCCGGCAGCCCGCTTGGCTACGCCATGCTGTGGATGACGCTGGTGCTGGTGGGCGCAGTGGCATGGACGGGCACGTGGCTGTGGCGCAACGCACGCACTGCACGCCGTGATTGACGGACGAGGGCGCCCGCCCGAGTATCCGCCCCGATGACGGACGCACAGCTCGACGAGCTCCTCGCCCTCGCCGAAGACCTCACGACCCGAGCCAAGAAGGCCGGAGCCGACGTGGCGGAAGCGAGCGCTCGCGCTGGCTGGGAGCTCTCTACGCGCGTGCGTCTCGGCGAACCGGAGCTCGTGGAGGAGGCCGGCCACCGCAGCGTTTCGCTGCGAGTGATGCGGGAGCAGCGCGTGGCCGTTACCTCCACCAGCGATCTTTCCGAGGCCGGCATCGCGCGCTGCGTATCCGACGCGCTGATGCTCGTCGATCTCTCGGAAGCCGACCCCTTCGCAGGGCCGGCCGATCCGAGCGAGCTCTGCCACGAACCCCATCCGGATCTGGATCTCTACGATCCGTCCATCGAAACCATCACGACCGACGATGCCATCGCCCGCGCGACGAAGGCCGAGCGCGCTGCGCTCGAGTCCGATCCCCGTCTCAAGCTGAGTGAGGGCGCCACGTTTTCGCGCACCACAGGCGGAAGCGCACGGGTGATCTCCACCGGGTTTCGCGGCGCGGTCCGCGGCTCGTACGCCTCGCTCGTCGTCACGCCCGTGGTCGAAGACGAAGGCGGAAAGCGCCGACGCGGGTACTACTGGACGGCGCGCCGTCACGTGTCGGAGCTCGAAGACGAGATCTCGGTAGGGCAGGAAGCTGCCCGCCGAACCCTGGCCAAGCTCGGCGCCCGAAAGGTGCCGACGACCCGAGGCGCCGGTAGTGTTCGATCCCGACGTCGCGCGGTCGCTGGTCGGCACCCTCGCCGGCTGCATCCTGGGTGGCGTCGATCTGGCGAAAGTCGAGCTACCTCGTGGGTCGCGAAGGAACCGCAGGTCGCCAGTCCCCTGTGCACCATCGTCGACGATCCGCTGATGCCGCGTGGCCCCGGGTCGCGGCCCTACGACAGCGAGGGTCTTCGCTCCCGAAAGAACGTCGTGGTCGAGCGAGGGCGTCCTCCAGACGTATCTTCTCGACAGCTACAGCGCGCGCAAGCTCGAAAAGAAGTCGACGGCGAGCGCGAGCGGCAGCGGCTCCGTCGGCCCCTCGACCTCGAATTTCTTGCTCTTGCCCCGGACCATGACGCACGACGAGATCATCGCGTCCACGCCGCGCGGACTCTACGTCACCGAGATGATGGGCTTCGGCTTCAACGCCGTGACCGGTGACTACTCGCGCGGTGCTTCCGGCTTCTGGATCGAGGACGGCAAGCTCACCCATCCAGTGAGCGAGGTGACGGTGTCGTCGAACCTGGACGCAATGCTCAAAGCCATCGACGCGGTGGGAGACGATCTCGAGACCAAGACCAGCACCGCCTCGCCGACGATCCGAATCGCAGAAATGACGATCGCCGGCAGCTGAGTCGATCCCAATCGGGCAAGTCAAAGCTGATTGGGCGCCCCGGGAGACGCACCCGGATCGGAGTGGAGCGCGAAGGCGGCTTCGTCGTCGTCGAAGTCTCCCGGTTCCCGGCGGGCGACGCTGACGCCGGACTTCGGCTTCGGTGACGCCGGAAAGACGCTGATCACGTTCCCGGTCGGCGTGCGAAGCTCGAGGCGCTCTCCCGCATTGGAAAGGCCATTCTTTCCCAGGCTCGCGAGGGCGAGGACGCTGGTGCTCGCGGGAACGGGGACGTCGGTGCCATCGTCCCGTACGAAATCTTCCCGCGCGAGGAGGACGAACTCACCAGGTGCCAGATAGTGGGACGGAATCACGCTGGCTCCTGCGCTGTCGCCGAGCTCGTACCCTTCGAGCTCGACCCCCGCGGTTCCATCATTGACTAGCTCGACCCACTCCTGCGCTGGCTCCGCGCCGGCCGGGTTGGCCAGCACTTCGTTGATCACGATGTGGGGCTCCGAGGCGCTGGTCACAAACGCGAAGGTCGTGGAGCTCGTGCTGGCCGAGAGATCGACCACGCGGAGATCGAGCGCGTAGCTCGTGCTCGGCCAGAGCCCACGGATCGAAAATCGCCCGCTCGGTCCCGCCGCGTGCAAGAGCGGAGACAACTCCCCCGTGATCGCCCAGAGCGCCGGAGAGTCGATCGATCGAACGAGCACACGGTCGTCCAGGATCACGGCGCAGCCGGGGCCGAACCCGATCTCGCCCGCTCCGCAGCTCGAAGGAGTCGCAGCGGGTGGAGTGCCGACGAGCCATGGCGTTGGATCCAGCTGCAAGCCGAAGAGCTCGACTGGAGGCGCGTGAGCTCCGGGCTCGAGGGGCGCTTCGGTGCGCAGGGTCACGCATTCGTCGAACCCAACGCCGCCAAAAACGCCACGTTGTACGGCCAATTGTGTCGCGCTGGGTTCGAGGACGACCGCGGGCGCATCGACATCGATGGGCAGCGGGTCGGGCCCGCAGTAGACGGCGAGCGGTGCCGAAACGGTGGCGGCTTTCGGAAAGAGGCGCTCGAGCAAGGGTGGCCCCCCATCGGCGACCACGAGCGTTCCTACCAGGCCGTGCTCCGGCGTCGCCACGCTGTAGAGCTCACCTACATCGAGCGCGGCCACGGGCGCCATCACGAAAGCGCCAGGCTCGGTCCACTTCGTACACTCGACGGAGCGCTCGAGCAGCGTCTTCGGAGGCGAGCCCGAACGGATCTTCTTGATGTAGTACTCGCTGAGCTCTCCGCTGATGAGGAGCGCGTCGGTTGCGTCGGCGTCCACAATGCGGATGCGCGAAATCGGCCGAGCGTGATCGGGATCGAACGACGGTTCGACCACGAGCAGCGGTCCCTGCGCTGCTCCCTCTCCACCGGGCTCCGGCAAGGGGGAGCGGCAGGCGACCAGGACAGCGACAATGGGGAGCCAGCGGCGCACGCGCAGGACATCGGCGCCCGCGCTCCGCTAGTTGCGTGACGCGCTCCCCCGCCGCGTAGTAGACCTCGGTCGTGACGCCGGAAGAAATCAAAGCCCTGCGAAAAGAGCTCAGCGTGAGTGCGAGCGAGCTGGCCAATGCTCTCAAGATCGACGCGCGCACCGTGGTGCTCTGGGAATCAGGCGAGCTGTTTCCCACCAAACGCCATGTGGACGAGATGAAGCGCCTCCAGGAAGCCGGAGAAAGCGCGATCCCCAGAAAGCCGCGGGGCAAGCAGAAGGGCCTGACGGGTCTCCATCGCCTCGACGATCCCAAGCTGTGGGAAATCGTTGCGAAAGCTCCTGGAGCATCCGATTCTTTTCGACCAGGTCGCAAAGATCGCGGAGGGCTATCCCGACCCCATCCGCTGACCCACTGGGTCAGTCCTCGTCGTCGTCGTCGTCGTCGTCCTCGTCGTCGCTCGTCGTCGTCGTCGTCGTCGTCCTCGTCGTCCGTCGTCGCTCTTCCGCCTTTTCCGTCGGTCGTCGTCCTCGCGCGGAGCCGCGTCGTCATCGTCCGCGTCGTCGTCGTCGTCGTCGTCCGAGTCGTCGTCGTCCGAGTCGTCGTCGTCGTCGCGTCGTCCTCGTCCGTCGTCGTCGTCCGAGTCGTCGTCGTCCGCGTCGTCGTCGTCCGCGTCGTCGTCGTCCGAGTCGTCGTCGTCCGAAGCTTGGGCGCCGTCGGGTTCCATCTCGCCGGCGGCGTCCGCGCTCGGCGCATCGAGTCTCCCTCGCCGTCCTGACCCGCGAGGGTTTCTTCCTCGAGCGGGCCTTCCGGTGCTTCCTCGCCCGTCTCTCGCTCGAAGGCCTGTCGGGAATCGTCGCTGAGCTCGGTGAACTCCTTGAGGGTCGGAAGGTCTCGGAGCGAGTGCATGCTGAAGAGCTCGAGGAACAGCGGGGTCGTGCCGTAGAGCATCGGGCGGCCCGGCTTCGTCCTTCTTGCCGAGAATGCGGATCGAGATCGCGCTCGAGCAGGCCCTTGAGCACCGGACCGGAGTCCACGCCACGAATGTCGTCGATCTCCGGGCGAGTGATGGGCTGACGGTAAGCAATGATCGCGAGCGTCTCGAGCTGCGCTCGGGTGAGGCGCACCGGACGCTGCGCCAGAAATTCGCGAACGTACTGTGCGTACGTGGGGTTCGAGCGCAAGACGAAGCCGCCCGCAACTTCTTCCACGCGCACGCCGCGGTGCTCGTTTTCTCGTCGAAGCTCCTCCACCAGTTCCTCGGCCCGACGCCGATCGAGCTTCGCCGCTCGTGCCAGCTCCTTGATCCCGAGGGGATGGTCGGTCACGAACAGGATCGACTCGATCAGTCCTTTGAGAAACGCCCGCGTGTCATCGATGCCGGAATCGTCGCGGGGCGTGGTGGCGGGCGCGGCGTCACTCGCGGGTGCTTCGCCCCACGTTCCGAGCTCCGTGCTTTGTGCTTCGTTCTTGCTGGGCATCAGTCTGGCTCCGTCTGGTCACTCTGCACGCTGGAGGGCGAGTCGTCGTCTTGCACTGCCAGCTCGATGAAAATCGGTCCGAGCGCTTCGTCTTGGAGGATGCGCGTCATACGAAGACGCGTCATCTCGAGAAGCGCGAGAAACGTGACGATCAAATCAGCGCGCGCACGCTGTCCCTCGAACAGGTCGTCGAAACTCAGTCGGGAGCTCGGCCGGAGAAGGTCGACAAGCTGGTTGATTCGCTCGGTGATGCTGAGCCGATCGACTTCGATCTCGTGGTCGAGGGAAACCTTGACGCGCTTCAGCACCGACTGGAAAGCATCGAGAAGCTTGAACAAGCTGATGGGGGCCAGTGCCGCGCTGCCTTCCGAAGCGGGATTCTGGGTGCCCCGGGAAAATACGTCGCGCCCGAAGATGCTGCGCGATGCCAGCTGCTCGGCGACGAGCTTGTACTTCTGGTACTCGAGCAGGCGACGAACCAGCTCCATCCGGGGATCGCCCTCGAGCTCGGCTTCTTCGCCATCGTCTGCGTCGGGCGACGGCGGAAGCAGCATGCGGCTCTTGATGTAGGCGAGCGTCGCGGCCATCACGAGGTATTCGCTGGCGACGTCGATGTTCAGCTCGTGCATGAGCATGATGTAGTCGACGTATTTCTCGGTGATGAAGCCGATGGGGATGTCCATGATGTCGAGCTCGTGCTGCTGGATCAGATGCAGCAGGAGATCGAGGGGACCTTCGAAGTTTTCCAGACGCACGCGGTAGGCGTGAGCTCCACGCTCCGCGTCGAGCTCCTCGGCCACTTCTCGCGCAGCCGCGGCGCTGACCGGCGGGTCTTCAGTCACGAGACACCTCCCCTCAGGCCGAACAGGGTTTCGAGCCCGGTGCTCACGTACTTCACCGGGAGCTGGATCAAGACGGTTCGGAGCGTGTCGGAATAAAGGATCAGGAGCAGAATCAGGATCGACATCGGGGCCAGCATCTCTTGGAGGCGATCGAGGCTCCGGGGCAAGAGGCGGCTGCCGTCGAGGGGTGGGATCGGCAAGAGGTTGAACACGAACAGGCCGACGTTGATGAAGTACATCGCGCGCAGCAGATACACCACCGCGCCACGGCCGTCCTGGGCAAACAGCAAGCTGGGGTTCACGCGAGCGATCAGCGCGAGGATCCCGACGGAAATCGTCGCCAGGAGCAGATTGGAAAGCGGGCCGGCGATCGCGACGATGCTCATGCTCGTGCGCATCGAAAACCGACGCGAGAACTGGGTGGGCGAGACCTGGACGGGGCGCGCCCAGCCGATGAAGGAGTATCCGCCAAACACCACCGACACGACCGGGATGATGATCGTGCCGAACACGTCGTAGTGCTCCAGGGGCGAGAGGGTGAGGCGACCTTGGCGACGTGGGGTGTCGTCACCGAGTCGGTCCGCCACCAGGGCATGGGCAAACTCGTGCACGCTGAGGGAAAGCACCATCGGAACGAGGTTCAGAACGATGCGCCGGATGAGGTCCGCCGAGATCACGGCGAGGGAGCCTAACCTAGCGACTCGCATTGTCGAAGGCAGAGGGCTGTCGGCCGCGACCGACTGGAGATTCGTGCTACTTTTGCCCGGGAATGATGACGGACCCCGAGCGAACCTGCTCACGTTGCGGCGCGCGCTATGGCGGCGATGTCATCTTTTGCCCAAAAGACGGAACGCCGCTCGGCGAAAAGAAGACGGAAGTTGCCGATGACCCGTACATCGGCCTGGAGCTTTCCGAGCAATTTCGCATCGAGCAGCTGATCGGCATCGGCGCGATGGGTCGCGTCTACCGCGCGCATCAAAAGGGCATCGAGCGACCCGTCGCAGTGAAGATCCTGCATCGCGATCTGCTCAGGAACCCGACCATTCTCACTCGGTTCGTGCGCGAAGCCCGCGTCGCCAGCCGCCTGTCCCATCCCAACGTCGTCCAGGTGCTGACGACGGGAGAAATTCCCCACGACAGCGCAAACGTCGGCGGCGAAGCGTATCTCGTGATGGAGTATCTCGACGGGATCTCCCTGCGCTCGGCCCTCGCTGCCGCCGGTGGCGCGCTGCCCCTGCCCCGCGCGCTGCACGTGATGCTCCAGGTCTGTGACGCAGTGGGAGAAGCACATGCCCAGGGCATCGTTCATCGGGATGTCAAACCCGAAAACGTGATGCTCGTCAGACGCGGCGATGATTTCGACTTCGCCAAAGTGCTCGACTTCGGAGTGGCGCGCTTCGAGCAGGCCGATCAGTCCGTCGCCACTCAGGCCGGCGTGATCTTCGGCACGGCCCGCTACATTTCACCGGAAGGCGCCCAGGGAAAGCCCGTCGGCCCGCCGAGCAACGTCTACTCGATCGCCGTCATCTTGTTCCAATGCCTCTCGGGTCAGACCCCGTTCGACGCCGACAATCCGGTCGGGATCTTGATCAAGCACACGAACGAACCGGCCCCCGACGTGCGATCGATCCCCCGGGCGAGCTACGTGCCCGAGCCCCTGGCTCAGGTTCTTCTGGCCAACATGGCGAAGGATCCCGGCGACCGCTGCCGCAACGCCCGGGAGCTCGGTCGGGCAGTGATCGACGCAGCCCGCGCCAGTGGTCTGTCGCCGGACGAACTGGTGGTGCGTTCCACGCTCCTCGGTCAAGGACGCAGTGCGCTCTCGCTGCAGAGCCTCCAGCGCACGAAATCCCTGGCCCTGTCGGGAGACGGAAACGAGCCGGGCCGCGGCGGCACCCAGCTCCTCGAAGAACCAAACCGAGCATCGTCACCCGATCGCGTTTCGTCGCCTCATTCGGAACCGTCGCGTGCGAGCCGGCCGAGCAACGTCGACCCCACGATCAGTGACGAGCCCGTCAGCGAGCTCTTGTCGTCGCCTCGATCGTCGGCGCCGCCGCTCTCATCCCCTGTCTCGTCGGCGCCGCTGCACGACACGGAGATCGGGCAGAGGACCAGCGCTCCACCGAGCTTCCCGGACTCGGGCTGGGAGCCTCCACCCGAGATCCCCCTCTCGCCCCATC
This sequence comes from uncultured delta proteobacterium, assembly GCA_963781505.1. GTDB lineage: Bacteria > Myxococcota_A > Polyangia > Polyangiales > Polyangiaceae > JADJKB01. The sequence goes on from CAWAHB010000027.1 coordinate 119,640, forward strand.
GACGCTGGTTGATGGTGGTCGGCTGCTTCGCCGTGGGCGCGGCCATCGCCTTTTTCGTTGCTCAGCGCCTCGGTGCGTTCGCACCACCCGCGCCCGGCATCGATAACTACGCGGATCGCGCCACCGCTGCGCTGGCGGCCAAAGCCTGGTCTTCGCCGCCTCGGGAAAATGTCCGCGACATCACGGATTCGGCGCTCCAGCGCTGGCCGGGCGCTCCCCGCATCATCGCTGTGCGAAAGCGCGCCGCCGGGGAATTGGTCGAAGAAGCCGAGGGCGTGAGAGGATCCGATCGCGCGCGAGCGTATGGACTTGCCGAGCTCGCTCACGAGCTCGATCCCTCGAGCGAAACGGCGCGGAACCTGATGAGTGAGCTCGGTCGAGACGAACAGGAAGAGCCGGCGCCCGTTCCCACGCCCGGTAGCTCGAGCGCTCCGAAACGCGTGCGCGGGACCCGCCCGGTTCCGGACTCCCCACCGAGCGCGGCACCAGCAGCGAGCGATGCGCCAGCTCCGCCTCCCCAGAACCCGGGTGGGCGCTGGTTATGAAATGGAAACTCCTGGCCGCCGTCCTTTCGTTCACGACGGCGAGCGCTGCTCAGGAGGCAGATACCACCGCCGAGCCCAGCGCCGCGCCCAAATACGATCGCGTCAACGGCATGGTGGAGGCGGGTCTCGGTTGGCTCGTGCTTCCCGGGGCCGAGGTGTGCGTGGAGCCCAGCATTGCGGGCTGCAGCCGCGGGGATTCGAGCCTCGAGCTCGACGCCTGGCAGCTGTTTCGCGCGAACAAGAAGTTCGCGGCCGGCGCGGGCATCGTCCTGGCTCTCACTCCCACCACTGATGCCCCACGCGAAGATCCTCCGGGCGTGACCCGAGATCACACGCGTCGCTACTTCAGCGTCGAAGGTACGCTGCGCTACTACTACCTGAACGGCGTTTCGTTCGAAGGCTGGATCGGGCTCATCGGAGGATTGGTGGTCGTGAGCGATCGCTTCGAATCCACCCAGGGGGCTACCGACAAGGCGCTGGTCGGACCTCGCGGCGTCACGATCCGCACCGAGGGCTACACGGTGGGGCTCGCGACGGGCCTCAGCTACCTCTTGTCGGTCAACTGGTCTCTGGGTGCGACGCTGCGCTACGGAAGCTGGTTTTTGCCTTCGAATCCCGCAAAGGATCCGTTTGGCGACGAGGCCTCGCTGCGAGGGCAAAACAACGTGCTGTCTCTGGGAGTGGTGCTCGGCTACCGCGTTCCCCTCTGAGCGTCGGACGATTGTCGCTTTCGCGCCCCAACGTTTGGAGCGAACATACCCTTGGGGTTTCGATGATACGCACGCTGTGGCTCTGCGCCGGCTTTGTCTTGGTGCTCGGTTGCTCTGCAAGTGAATCCGGAGCGGGAGCCGGCGGCACAGGCGGAGGACCCGATGCCAGCCCCGATACGGGGAGCGGAGCAGGCGGATCGACGGGTGGCTCTGGCGGATCGACGGGTGGCTCGGGGGGATCGACGGGGGGAACCGGTGGGACGGGCGGCACCGGAGCCAGCGGCGGAACGGGTGCGAGCGGCGGATCGGGAGGCAGCTCGGGAAGTGACGCTGGAGACGACGGCTGTGTGAAGACCAAGTGCAGCGATGTGGGCGCTGATTGCGACTTCATCAACGATGGGTGCGGCGGCCTGCTGAGCTGCGGCACCTGCGCTCCACCCGCTACCTGCGGCGGCGGCAAGGTTGTCAATCAGTGCGGGACCTGTACCCCCAAGAGCTGCGCCGAGCTCGGAAAGAACTGCGGAAGCCCGAGCGACGACTGCTTCGCCAATCTCGATTGCGGCGCCTGCCCGAGCGGACAGCTGTGCGGCGTCAACGGGAAGCCGAACGAGTGTGGCGTCAACGCCACCTGCGCGAGCTCTAGCGCCGAATGCGGAACCATCACGACGGACGGAGGAAGCGAGAATTGCGGCGTATGTGTCGGAGCCACGGCGTGCGGCGCGGGGACTTCCCCGAACGTGTGTGCACCAGCGGTGATGACGAACTGCGGCGCCTGTCCGGCCGGCTTCAGCAACGTGGGATCCACCAACTGTCCGAATTGCGGCAGCTTTGCCGAGACGATCTGTGTGGCAAGTGGCGTGCAGCAGCTGACCGGCTGCAACGTCCAGTGCTCGGTGGGATATCACCTGGGGCTCGGCGTGACCGCCTGTCTCGGCACTTGTAAGAAGCTCAACGTCTGTTTGAAGGACTAGGACTTCACGGCGACCAGCGCGCGGGCGGCACCCGGCAGGAGCATTCGTTCCGCGGCGACCCTGAGGCCCGCAGCGGCAATGCCATCACGAAGCTCATCGAAGGTGAACGCCGCCTCGCGCGGATGTCGAGTCCGCATCACGGTATCCTCGAACCGCGCAAAACCGCCCGAGAGCTCCTCGATCGCCAGAGCGCCTCCCGCCACGAGAACCCGAGCGATCTCACCGAGAGCGTCTCGCCAATTGGGTACGTGGTGCAGGATCCCGAACACGAAGACTCCATCGAACGTGGCGTCCGGTTCGTCGATGCGGGTGATGTCGCCAATCCGGATCTCCGCACGGGGACCGAGGCGCTTCTTTGCGCGCTCCACCTGCTCCTGCATCAGGTCGAAGCCCACGAGGCGTGCGGGTGCGAATCGCTCCCGAATGAGCTCGAGCCCGAAGCCAGCACCACAGCCCGCATCGAGCACGCGCTTTCCAGCCAGATCGACGCCTGCAGCGCGCAGGAGCCCCGTGAGCACGGGCATTTCGATGCGCCGTTGCAAGAAGCGACGCCAAGGGGCACTCATCGCTTGGAGCTCTACGCGATTCAACTCCGTCATGGCCGCTCAGGAAGGAACCTTCGCAGCAACGATCGCGAGAAGCGCCACCATGCGCTCCAGGACGAGTGCCAAGACGGCGAGCAGAGCCAGCGATCGAAGCGGCGCGAGCAGAGGCTGCACCCAGGCGGGATTTGCCGCCCTCGCCACCAGCGCGCTGGCGACCTCCACCACCACGCTCGCAACGATGAGCGGAGTTGCCACCGCCACCGCGAGCTGGATGCCACTCGATAGGTTGTACGCAGCATGCTCGAGCGGTCCCATGAAGTCGAGATCGGGGTCCGCGAGCGCTGCTGCGATTCGCGCCGGACCTCCGCTTTCGAGAAACGCGATCGCCACCAGCATCGACATCATCGCGCCAACCGGCGTCGCTCCGCTCTCGACGTTGGGCAGACCCGCCTTGTCGCGATTGCCTCGAAGATCGTCGATCGCACCTCCCGCCATCGTCGCGGCCCAGAGCGCGACGGACGCCGTGATCGCCACAGGCAATCCCCGGGCGAGCTCGCTCACGAGCGCGACGGGCCAGGACACGTTGGTCGCAATGGGCCGTAGCGCCGGCGCAATGCTTGCCGCGAGCGCCAGTCCGAGCACGGCACGCGCGGGTCCGGCGAAGGCACGCAAGCCGAATGCGGGCACGAGTGTGATGCTGGGCAGAACGCGCGCCCAAGCCAGCCCCCAAGCGCCTAGATCGATACCGCTGTCTTCGATGGTCTGTGCCAGCGTTTGAACCAGGCCGGGCATGGGCGGAGCATTTTTGGTACGCCTCCTTCCCCGGACGCAAGCGTCAGGAGGCCGAGGGAACGACCTTCGTTGACGCGAGGGCCACGGGCCGCTAACGCTCTCGGCCGAAAACCCTGAAGGAGACGCCCAAATGAGCCTCGACATCTCGAGCGTCGGCTACACGACGAATCCATTCGAGTTCAAGTACGACTGGAAGACGGTCGTGCTGTATGCGCTCGGCGTCGGGGCCAAGCGGGAAGAGCTCGACTATCTCTACGAGGCCAGGGGTCCCAAAGTCTATCCGACGTTTGCGGTCGTCCCTGCCTATCCCGCTTTGGGCGATGCGCTCTTCAAGACCCAGGGCAACCTGGCCATGGTGGTGCACGGGGGCCAGACCGTTCGGCTTCACCGTCCCATCCCCTCCGAAGGAACGCTGAAGACCACCGCAAACATCATGGGTATCTACGACATGAAAAAGATGGCGGCGGTCGTCATCGAGACCAAGTCGGAAGTGAACGGCGAGCCTTGCTTCGAGACGGAATGGTCCATCCTCTTTCGCGGCGCCGGCGGGTTCGGTGGCGCGCCGCCTCCCAAAGCCGAGGTTCCCAAGATCCCCGAGGGTGCAACGCCGACCTGGAGCCACGAAGAGCAAACGCTGCCAGAGCAAGCAGCTCTGTACCGCCTCTCGGGCGATCTGAATCCGCTGCACATCGATCCCGACTTCGCGTCGATGGTCGGATTCCCTCAAGGACCCATTTTGCACGGACTTTGCACCTACGGTTTCGCGTGTCGAGCCATCGTGCAAAAGGCGTGCGGTGGAGACGCGAGTCGACTCAAGCGCTTCACCGTTCAGTTTCGGAAACCGGTCTGGCCGGGCGAGGCGGTGCGCACTGATGCGTATGCCCTCGACGGCGACCGCCTCGCTGTTCAAGTTTTCGCCGGCGGACGGGAAGATCCCGTGATCACCAACGCTTGGGCGGAAATCGGAGGCTAAGTAGGTCTCATGGCCAAAGACGACAAAAACGACAAAAACGACTCGAAGTCCGATCCGCCGTGGAAGAAGGAGGACTCGCCGCCCTGGGCCGCAAAACCGGAGGTGGATGACGACGACGACCCGCCGCCGAAACGCACCGAAGCATCGAAGTCCAACCCGGCTTCCCCGGACGACGACGACGACGACGACGACGACGACGACGACGACGACACCGACGACGCGGACGACACCGACGACGACGCGGACGACACCGACGACGACGACGACGCGGACGACACCGACGCGGACGACACCGACGACGCGGACGACACCGACGACGACGACGACGACGACGACGAGGAAGAGGAAGAGGACGAACCTCCTCCACCCAAACGCGCTGCACCTCCTTCGCGTCGCAAGCCCAGCGTTCGCGGCAAGACCGCGATGCGCTCGGCCAAGAGCAGTGGAAGCATGAGTCGTGCGGCGCAACCCCTCGCCGACGACGGTCTGCCCGACTGGCTTCCCTGGGCCGTGATGGTCATTCTCGTTGCTCTCGGCGTTCTCGGCGCTCTGGGTGCGTTCTCCAAGAAGCCCGGAGCTGAAACCGCAGCCGACGTTCCGGCAACCACCGCCACGCCTTCACCTAGTGGCGCGACGCGACCGGGTGCCGACGACTCCGAGATGATAGGCGCGCAGCACTTGCTCGTCGCCTACAAAGGCGCCATGCGCGCCAACCCGAGCATCACGCGCTCGAAGGAAGAGGCCAAACAGCGGGCGACCGAGGCCCTCGGGAAGGCACGCGCGGGAACCAATTTCGATCAGCTCGTGACCGACTATTCCGACGAGCCGAATGCGGCGCAGCGCAAGGGCAACCTCGGGAAATTTCGCCGTAACATGATGGTGAAACCCTTCGCGGACGCCGCCTTCGCGCTCAGGCCGGGACAGCTCTCCGGGGTGGTCGAAACACCATTCGGCTTTCACGTGATCAAGCGGACAGAATGATCGTTCGCCGCTGCTTGGATCTTCTGCTCACAACGGCTCTGGCTGTCGCAAGCGTAGGCTGCGTCCTGGCGACGCACGAAAGTCCCTCCGAACCACCCCACGGCGCAGTAGAACCCATCTGGCCACCCCTTGGCGAGGTTCCGATTGCCCCCCCTGGAGGCAGCGGGGCGAGCGGTGATTCGTTCGAAACCGGGAACCAGACCGCGGCTCACCCGGAGATGATCGGCGCCCGGCACATCCTGGTCATGCATCGCGCATCCATGCGAGTGCCCGCGGGCATCACCCGCACGAAGGAAGAAGCCCGAGCGCGGGCCGAAGAAGCTCTCAAGCGCGCCCGCGCCGGAGAAGACTTCGTGAAGCTCGTGGTCGAATACTCCGACGAGCCGAACGCCAAGACCCGCGGTGGTTACCTCGGACGCTTTCCCCGTGGCGTGATGGTCAAGCCGTTCGAGGATGCCGTGTTCGCCCTCGCGCCGGGAGAAATCTCCGATGTGATCGAGACGCCGTTCGGGTTTCACGTGATTCAGCGAACGGAATGAGCATGAAGTTTTGCCTGGGGCTGTTTGCGGCGGCTTGCCTCGTCGGCTGCGCGTGCAAGTGCCCGGACGCCAAGAGTGCGGCATCGTCTGCGAGCTGCGCGAAAGGCGCCGTACCCGCTGGCCGCTGGACCGGTGATTGGGAATCGTATCCCCTGAAGAATCCGAGCTTCGTCCGAAGCGGCTCGCTCGATCTGGTCATCGCTCAGGGCGGCAAGATGGAGGGCCAGAGCGTCGAGGAGGACAAGCTCGATCGCGGCTCTCTCAGCGGGAATGCCAAACCCGGTGGCGAGTTCGACGGCGAGTATGTCGTGTCGCGGGAAGGTCAGAGCAAGCGCTACCAGGTGAAAGGCAGCTTCGTGTGTGACGCCGATGGGCTCGCAGGGCGCGGAGTGGTGAACTGGGGCGAGTCGGAGCGCGGGAGTCTGAAATTCCGGGTACGACCTGCGCCCTGATCACTGACAGAGCAGGCAGCCTATCGGGCAAGTCGGCTGCGACGCCGTAGGCGTGTAACAACTCGGCCCGATGCTCGGACCGGGTCCTTGCACTTCGCAGCACAGCTGTCCGTTCTTGCACGCGGTCTGTCCGCAACAAAAGGTTCCGGGCGGTGGCGGTGGTTGCCCGAAGCAGGGCGCTTGTCCGCAAATTCCGGAACAGAAGGGGTGGGGGCCCGCGCATGTCGCTCCACAACTGCCGCAGTTGTACGGATCGTTCGCGAGATTGACGCATTGGTTTTGGCAGCACGTCGTTCCCGGCGAGCAACCTCCCGGTCCCGCACATCCGTTGCCGCCACCGCTCCCCCCGAGACCGCCGGTCCCACCGCTCGAGCTCGAGCACTGCCAGACCAGAGCGTTCGTGCAGTTGCATTGGTACGAACTGCCTGCGAGGGCACAGCCGCTGTTCGGCTCGCAGCACGGCGCGCCGTCCGGCCCGCACGCAGAAGGATCGCAGGTGCCGCCGCCACCACCGGTAGCGCCCCCGCCGCCAGCATTGCCCACGTTGCCCACGCCGCCGGCATTGCCCACGTTGCCCACGTTGCCCACGCCTCCGGCGTTGCCCACGCCGCCAGCGTTGCCCACGCCGCCGGAGCCTCCTGTACCACCCGAGTTGGCGCTCCCTCCGCTGCCGCCTCCACCCCCCAAGTCGCTTTCGGTCGACCCACCGCAGCCAACGAACACGGTGAGCGCAAACACCAAGGTGTGAGCTCGCATGCGACAAGGGTGACCGAGAGCTCGATGCGCCGCAACGGTCGGGGGGAGCTCACAGGAGGGCGGAAGGGCCGGAACGAAATTAGAGAGAGATTTTTTCGGGTCGCGAAGCGGTTTTTGGGGCCGGATCAGCCTCGGAGAAGATGTTTCGCGATCACCATGCGCTGGACCTCGCTCGTGCCCTCGCCGATTTCGCAGATCTTCACGTCACGCAAGTGACGCTCGACATCGAACTCTCGCGTGTACCCGTAGCCGCCATGAATTTGTAAGGACTCGTTGCACGCTCGCGTGGCCGCTTCGCTCGCGTAGAGCTTCGCCATCGAGGCTTCCAAGGTGTACGGCCTGCCCTGATCGCAAAGCCACGCCGCGCGCCAGATCAGGAGCTCCGCGGCATCGAGCTCGGTCTTGGCGTTGGCGAGCTTCCATTGGATGGCTTGAAACTCGCTGATGGGCTTGCCGAACGCCTCGCGATCCCGCGCATACCGGATCCCCATCTCGAGCGCGCCGCGACCGAGGCCGAGAGCCATGGCGGCGATGCTGATGCGACCGCGGTCGAGGATCTTCATCGTGTCGTAAAAGCCCTGATCGACCTCCCCCAGTCGCTGCTCGTCGGAGATCCGGACGCTCTCCAGCGTGAGCTCCACCGTGTCGCTCGAGCGACATCCGTACTTTTCGAGCTTCTTGCTGGCCGAAAATCCCGGGGTGCCGCGGTCGATGATGAACGCCGTGATGCCCCGCTGGGGCACGACGTTTGGATTGCTGCGGGCGAGCACGACACAAAATCCGCCCACCGATCCTTGGGTGATGAACATCTTCGTCCCGTCGAGGATCCAGTGATCTCCGTCACGACGAGCGGTCGTCTTCATGCCGGCGCTGTCGGATCCAGAACCGGGCTCGGTGAGCGCCCAGGCCGCGAGCCACTCGCCGGTTGCGGCTTTGGTCAGATACTTCTTCTTCTGCTCTTCAGTCCCGAAGGCGAGGATGTGCCCGGTGCCGAGACCGTTGTGGCTGGCGACCGTGAGAGCCAACGAACCGTCCACGCGCGCACACTCTTCGACGCAGATGGCATACGCGGCTGTGTCCATTCCAGACCCGCCGTACTCGGAGGGAATGCGAATGCCGAGCAAGCCGAGCCCGGCGAGCTTGGGCACGAGCTCGTGGGGGAAGCGTTCCTCCGCGTCCCACTTTTTGGCGTGCGGGCGCACCTCGCGCTCGCAGAACTCGCGCACGCTCGAGCGCAGAAGCTCGTGCTCGTCCGAAGGCTGAAAGTCCACGATCGCTTTTTAGGAAATGTGGCGCCCGGAGACCACTCTCAACTGGCGAAAGCGCGGAGGTTCTACCAGTCGGTGTTACTTCGACTCGACCAGCACCTTCAGCTTGTCGAGCTTTTCGCTCTCGCTGAGGCTCACCTTTTGGGCCTCGGCGGCGGGCTTGTCGCCTTCGAGCGCCAGCTCCTCGTCGCCGATGGCAAAGACCTTGCCGGCGCTCCGCCCGACGACCCAGGCGATTTTCGGGCTCTGATCGTCAAGGCGTCGGGACAGCGTCAAGGCATCGAACGTCTGGCCCTTCATGCCCTTGGCGCCTTCGACGGCCTTGAACGTCTTCATCACGTCTTTGGCGCCTTCCTCGTCGGGCCGAGCGATCGCCAAGACCCGCCAGCGCTTGTCGCCGTCCTTGTAGTAGCCAACGGCTCCCGCTCCGGCCCCCTTCACACCCATGGCGTCGGCCAGCGTGAAATTGATACCGAGCTTGATTCGATGCTCGGAGGGCAGCAGCGCCGCCGCAGCGGGCAGGGTTTTTTCCCCCGGCAACTTGTCACCCATTGGCTTGGCAATGGCGGGGAGCGTCTTGTTTCCACTCGCTCGGACCTGGTCGGGAGTCTCTACCTCGTTCGTGTACGTGAGCTCGGCGACGTACTCCCCGCGCCACAGATTCACGTTGCCGCCTCCCATCGCAGCGAAACCGCCGGCCTCGAGCGGGGCGGGCGTGATGCTGAGCGGGTCGTCGTCGCCGACCACGCGTTTGGCGAAGAACGCGAACGCGCCTTCCTTGCTGTCGAACTGCGAGAGGTAGACGTTGACCGCTCCGGGCGAGCCCTTGCCGTCGATGTAGCGAAGAGTCACGACTCGCTTCAGGCCGAAGCTCTTGTAGGTCTCACACTCCCCATCGAAGAGCTCCGTGCACACCTTGTCGATGTTCTCCGGAGCCTTGTCGCCGTAGGCGCGGGTCTCGCCGTTGGGATCGATGCAGTAGTCGCCCGCGGAGCGAGGGAAAAAGCCGGCGCTCGCCTTGTCGGAAACGGTTCCCCCGCCCGAGGAGCAGGCACCGGGCTTGCTACTGGCGATGGGCGGTGGCGCGGCGCCGCGCTCCGAAGTCTCCGAATCCTTCTTGTCGCAAGCGACGCCGAGCACCAACAGGGAGCCGACGACAGCGGTGCTGAATAGAAACCTCATCATCGCTGGGGCGAATAGAACGTCCCCCGAGCCCAGGCAATTCCTGCTTCCCAAATGTCTCGGCCCATGGGCCGGCACCGGGGCCTGCCCGCCTCCCCAAAGCTCTGAAACGATTGCATAGCGTTGCAATCCTTGCCGCCCGACGCTCGGAACGGTTCCGAAATGACGTGGAAATTCGAGCGGGTCAGCGGGGAAGGCTCGGCACAGCGCTTGCTGGAATAGCAGTGTCTTGGTGCATCTAGCTCTATCCAAAGCTCGGCGGATCCGCTCTCGGGAGCGGGGGTTCACCCTCGTCGAGCTGGTCGTCGTGGTCATCATCATCGCGGTCCTGGCCGTCCTGGCCCTGCCGACGATCACGGCTCAGATGCGGTCTCGCCGCACCCAGAACGCCGCCAAGGAAATCTCGAACCTCTACCGCGTGGGCCGCATGCGAGCGATGGGCCGCGGAGCTGCGGTGTTGGTCCGCTACGACGCCTCGGTCGACCCGGAGGGGCGCTTCGAAGTGCGGGAAGCCGTGCGGCCTGCGCCCACAGGTGGTGGAGATCCCAACTGCCAGCGCCTACCGAGCTCGTCGTGTCTCATTCCCTGGCTGGCCACGGATGACACCAACCAGCTGGTCACCCAGTTCACCGGCGCTGGTCGCGCGGAGTACGACGGCCTTCGCACCGATCTGTCCATCAACAACGCCACACCGATCGCCAGCGGTCAGCTCGACATCTGCTTCTCGCCCCTGGGTCGAGCGGTGTTCCGACCCAATCAAATCGACGTGTTCCAACCTCTGGTGAGCGTTCCCGTGATCCGTGTGTTCCGATTGAACACTGCCGGAGTCGCCTATGGGCTCGCGCGACGCGTCCTGATCCAACCGAGCGGGTTTACCCAGCTCGGGGAAGCGGAACCGGTGGTGCCATGAGTCGGCAGCGCGGCTACACGATGGTCGAGCTGTTGATGGCCATCACCATCTTCGCCATCGGTGTCTCGGGGATCATCTCGATGCAAAAGGTCGTCGCGGCCTCGAACCAACACTCGAAGCGCCTCGCCATCGCCACGCACATCGCGCAAGCCTGGCAGGACCAGCTGGCGGCGGACGCCGCGGCCTGGAATCACCCCTCGCCGAACGTTGCCGCCCCGGACCTCGATGAGACCGAGTGGCTGAAGGAGGTCGACAACGGCTGGGTGATGCCGGCGTGGGTCCCCACTCGCAATTTCGGACCCGCGTTCGATGCCCTCGGCGGCGTCGTGGACCCCACCACCAATCTCGCTCAGGCGCAGTTTTGCACGCACATGCGGGTGAGCTGGCTCTACCCGGACACTTCGGGCAACGGCCTGCTTCGCACCGAGATCCGCGTCTTCTGGTTGCGGGACGACATGGGCGGAACCGTGGGGGGACTCGATCTTTGCGACCCCAACACCGGCCCCGACACCATCGAAGCGGCCGGAGAAAAGTACCACTTCGTCTACGAGACCTCCGCGGTCAAACAGAACACGGCATTTTGATGAGGGAACCTCTCGAACATCGATCGACCCCCAGCGCGAGGCGCCGGGCGCGAGGCTTCACGCTGACCGAGCTGATGGTGGCCGTGACCGGTGGTCTGTTCGTGTCCCTCGCTGTCTTCGCTCTGGCTCGCGAGGGGTCGCGTTTCTACCAACGAGAGCAGCGGGCAGCGGATGCGACTCTCTCGGCGGTGATTGGCTTCGAGCGGCTGCGCACCGACATCGCTCGGGCGGGCTTTCTCGGCACACCCAACGTCACCAAGGATCCCCATCTGTGCGGCACGGCGGGTGGAGCCGGTTGGCCGGTGATGCTGAGCAGCCTCGCGAGCTTGCGCATCAACCAGAACCTGGGGGCGGTAGCGGGCTCTCCGGCGAATCCGACTCTGAACGACAACAACGTTTTCCCGGCGTCGCTGGTGCTGATGGGCAGTTACTCGGCCGTGGACGAGTTTCCGATCTGGAACATCGACGCAACGGGGGGCGTCTACGAAGTCTACTTGCAGTGGAGGACGGGGCCCCTCGGTCGCATGGGATATGAGACCAGCACTACCCAGCTCGAAATGCTGCAGGATATCTTCGGCGCTGGGCGAGGTCTCCGGATCCAGGATCAGTCCGGGGAGATCCAGTTTGGCACCATCCAATCCGTCACCGCTGGCAACCAGCCGAGGGTGACGCTGTCCCAGGCGCCCCAGCTGGTCTTCCGGCAAGCGGGTGGAACGTGCGGCCTCAAAGGCAACGTCACCGGCGCAACGGTGAACCCAATCAACTTCATCCAGTACGACGTGCGAAACCTCGCGGCGAACACGGATTACGCCCCCATTTACGCCAACAACAATCAGGTGGGGGACACGGATCGTACGGAGCTCGCGCGGGTCGAGCTCGATACCTCTGGCGCTCCGATCCAGGGGACCGAAGAGCTCGTCTCGCCCTTTGCCGTCGACCTGAAATTCTCCCTCACGGTCGCTACTTCCATCACGGGGGGTTCAGATCCGGTCATCGAAGCCGTTCCAGATGCTGATGTGACTGCCAACTGGGCCGGCGACGTGGTCGGGCTGCCCGCCAACATGGGACCGGAACGGATCAAGAGCGTTCGGGTGCGGCTTTCCGTGCGCTCGCGGGAAGGGGACCGGGGTGAGGACATCCAGCCGAACGGGCTGATTGCTCCCGGCCTCTACCGAATCGGTCTTGGCGCGAGCGCCACCGCGCCCTTCGCCCGAGTGCGAAACCTCGAGGGGGATGTCGCGCTCAACAACCAAATGGGGATCTTCTGGTGAGCTCTGTCGCTCTTCGCCTGGCTCGTCGGCGCCGCCAACGCGGCGCGGCCGTCTTCATCGTGGTCCTGGTGATCACGTTGCTCACGGCCATTGGCATCTTCGCGGTGCGATCCACGAGCCTGGTTTCGACTGCAGTCGGGTTTCATCGCCAGGCCACGCAGACCGGACTTCTCACCGAGTACGGCGGGCGCGCCGTCACGACGGAGCTCGGCGATGGCGCAGCCAAGAGCTACCTCGACAAGGTCGGCGCGGGCGCGGATACCTGCCAGTCGAATCAGAAACTGGATCTCTCCCTCGGCGACCCATTCGGCGTTGGCGTCAACGGGCCCACTCCTTGCTACAAGCTCTACATCTCGGAGATTTCGAGCCGCGTGGGCACGCTATCGGGCACCAACATGCTCGAGAATCAAACGTCGACCGCCGGCGGCAGCCTGGGCGCCGCCTACGGAGCAGCGGGGACGACCAGCGCGCTCGAGGGGGTGTTCGTGGTCGAGATGATCGAACCCGCCGAATCCACCCCCACCGCGGGATCGGCGCAAGGCGGAAATAATCCCGCCAACGCCTTCCGCGACGTTTCCCTCACCCTCACCGCCTACGGCCAGATCCGACCCCTCGACACCAGTGCCAGCGCCGGCACCGACCCCTGGTGCGCCCCGAACAACCTCTCTGCGTCTGCCAGCGTTTCGGCGCTACGGGCGCACGTCACCTTGAAGAACGTACCGCGATGAGGAGACCGATGAAAACGTCTACCCGATTCCTACTGGGAACGACAATCCTCTTGGGGTCGTCGTTCGGCGCGCGTACGGCGCTCGCCCAGGTCAACGTCAACCCGCCGCCGCCCAACGTGATGCTCCTGGTCGATTCGTCCGGATCGATGGAATACAAGGCGAGCAGCACGACCTTTCCGTCGTGTGATCCCAACGGCATCGGCCTCAACGAAAAGACTCGCTGGATCGACCTGGTGGAAGTCTTGACCGGCACCATCCAGGACTACCGGTGCCAGGCCATCGACCGGGGGTCGGCCGCGTTCTTGAGCGAGTACAACCTCTCCGGCGTCAACCCCGCGGATTACTACTACAGCAATCCCTTCCACCGCGCGCTCAGCACGGACTGCGTGATCGGTCCGGGTGTCCTGTCGTCGGATGCGTACGACCTCTTGCCGAACGCCTTCAACCTCCACGTGTGGAACGATGTCAACACGAGCTGCAACTTCAACCAGCTCGACGACGGGTTGCTCGACGACGGCGCGTTTCGCAAGTCGGTGCGTTTCGGACTCATGACGTTCGACACGTTGCCGGACCCTGGCAAGGGTGTTGCGGCCATGCCGAGCAAGACCCCGAATTACACGACGGGCACCGAGGGCACCTGGAGCTACTTCGTCGGCTCCTCGAAGACCGGTCGGCCTGCTGGGTGCAGTACCGATCAGGACCAGGAAGTCGGCGCCCGCAATGCTGCTGCGCCTCCCTGGGAAGGCCGCATGGTCGCGTTCGGAAACGTGACGGCCGCGCCCGAGATCAAGAACGACCAGATCCAGCAGATCCTGCTCGCCACCCGTCCCTTTGGAGCGACCCCCATCGCCGGAATGTTGGACGACGTCCGCGACTTCATGTGGAACGACACGCGGAAAGATCCTACCGACGCCACCGGCAGCGACGACTTCGGTCCTTACGACGACCCGTTCATCAAGAGCGGGTGCCGAAAGAACTTCATCATCCTCCTGAGCGACGGTGAGCCGAACCTGGATCTCCGGCCGTTCTGCGTCGGAGGGGCCTGCCCCTACCAGACCCCCGAAGCAATCGCCTGGGACATGGCCAACGCCGCGGATCCCAAGAAGCGAATCGACACCTTCGTGATCGGCTTTGCGGTGTCCGACATCACTCTCGCCTCCGCGACGAACGTCGACTGCAAGGCCCTCACCGTCAACGACCTCACGGCACCCGGCGGCCTGTGCGCTTCGAATCCCAGCGAAAAGGAGCTCCAGGTCTGCTGCACCCTGAGCCGCATTGCCTACAACGGCAACACCAGCCGTGCGTACTTCGCCAATGACAAGGACGAGCTCAGAGCCTCACTGTCCTCGATCTTGTCGGGACTCGCGGTCAACACCAGTAGCCGCACGCTGCCGGTCTTCGCTTCGAGCAGCGGCGGCGGCATCGCGGACGGCTTCCGCTTCTACAGCTCGTTCGAGCCGCAGAAATTCAGCCTGTGGAAGGGCGTCATCGAGCGCGAGCGCTTCGTCTGCACGCCTGACGCCACGACCGGAGATCTCGTTCCCGAGCCCCAGGACATCGATCCACTCAAGGGCGATGACTTCGTCGCGAACGTCAACAGCGGCGGCGGGCCCGACCGCGTGTTCTGGTCGTTCGCTGGGGACATCTCCGGCGGCCTGATTGCCTCGCAAAAGTCGATCCGTCCCAAGCTCGCCAGCGACGTGGACGGAGTGGGCGTCTACACCGGCACCCAGTATCAGGGGGACAAGGAGACGTTCTCCACCCAGACTCCGCCCGAGGCGATGGGCATCCCGCCCGCGGGCTGCGGCGCCCTCAGTCAGACAGCGTGCCGCAATCAGTACGTGCGGTGGCTCACCGGTGCCGATACCACGAGCGCGTACGCCCGATGTGCTTCGCCGGGCTCGGCAAGCTGCAACTTGGTCGGGGACATCTATCACTCGACGCCACGCATCGTGAGCGGACAGCCGAACGAGTTCTTGCGGGACGAGTCCTACGAGCTGTTCGCGCTGCGCAACTCGAAGCGCCCGACCACCATGTACACGTCGACGAACGACGGCTTCTTGCACGCCTTCAAGGTCGCGGCGAACGATCCGCTGGACACCAAGAAGGTCAACGTCAAGGAGAACAACGAGCTCTGGGCCTTCGTTCCGCCGGCCCTCCTGCCGGCCATCAAGAGCGAGTACCCGCCGGCTCACCAAACCCTGCTCGACGGAGTCCCGGTGATCCAAGACGTGGTCGCCATCGAGGATCCCTCCGGGAGCGGCAATTATCGCTTCGAGCGCTCACCGGCCGATGCCAGGCTGGGCCTCGGTGTTTGGCGCACCGTGCTGGTTCAGGCGTTCGGTGGTCGACGTGGTGGCTACTTCGCAGTCGACGTGACCGATCCCGCGCCGGGACCGGATGCTTCCAACGCCAACAAAGGGCCGCGGTTTTTGTGGCAGCTCACCCAGGACGCCAACGGCAACCCGCTCTTCGGTCGCGGCGGAGTCACTCCCCTCATCACGACTCTGTTCTTCGATACCGGCGCCGGCGTGCTCAAGGAAGTCGCCGTGGCCATCCTGGCGGGCGGCGAGGATCCCGACGGTCCCACCGGCGCCTCGTGTCCGCGCAAGAACGCGTCGCCCACCGACGTGGATCCCTCGTTCGGAGCTCGGCCCGCCGTCAATTGTTACAATTCTGCGATCGCCAATGGTGGCGCCCGCTCGCTGACGGTCGTGCGTCTGGACTCGGGGGAGATCGTCCGCACGTTCCGTCCGGATGCGAGCCTCGCGCCCCCGGCTATCGGAGCAGCCGGTCGCGTCATCGACTCCGACATCGACTCGCCCATCACCGGCACGCCGGTGGCGTTCCCGGGCACCACGGGCGCCATCGCCGACCGTGCGTTCGTGGGCGACGCAGACGGCACGTTCTGGCGCGTCGACTTCTCCAAGACCGATCCCGACCAGTGGACGATGAAGCTGTTCTTCGACGGCTTCACGGGTCTCAACTTCGATGTCGGCAAGCCGATCCAGACACCGCCGGTGCTCAGCGTCGACTTGGTCGGCAACGTGACCATCGCGTTTTCGACGGGGGACCAGGACGCGCTCATCGGCAAGACCGGCGTGAAGAACTTCGTCTGGTCGCTCACCGAAAAGCTCAACGCCGCCGGAACGGCCTACGGCTCCAAGGCCAACTGGTACATCAAGATGGACGACAGTGAGCGGGTGACCGGACCGATGACCCTGTTCAACGGCGCACTCTTCTTCTCGAGCTACAAGCCGGAGAACGAAAACAGCAGCAACGTCTGTGGCACCGGTGAGAGCCGCGTTTGGGGCATGGACTACATCACGCCCAAGGACAGCGCGAGCTTGGGCGCCGGTGGCAAGGAACGGCTCCCCGACGAGAATCAGGTGCTCCAGCAGTTCATCGACAACACGAGCACTCTGCTGACGGACGGATCCATCATCTTTGGCGTCGGCGTCATGCAGCTTCCGTCCTGCTCCGTCGACACCCCGACCACCGATCCGTATTTCGGGAGCGGAAACCACCTGCAGATGACCGGCATCCAGCCGGGCAAGTTCCAGCTCGTCATGCACACCGGTACCGTCGGAGCCACGGCCAACGGTGGTCAGACGCGACGACTGATCGTCAACCTGCCGACACCGCCCTCGACGGCGCACATCGACTCCTGGGCCGCCATCGTCGAGTGACGGCAGCCCTACGCGATCTGCGCTAAGGTCCCGACCCGTGACCTCCCGGTCCTTCGCTCTGGTCTCGCTTCTCGTCGTTGGATGTACGACGACGGGCCCGAAGCCCGAGCCAGGTGCGGCAGCGTCGGCCAGCGCTCACAAAAAGCCCCTCGATCGGTTGGCGCCGGGTGAGCTCGTGCCAGGCACCGCGGCGGCCTTCGGCTTCGTTGCGCCCCGTCAGCTGCGCCTCGAACGCAAGTACCCCGACGCTGCCCACTTCGTCGGACAAGCGTCGGCCGAAGCCGTGGCCAACTACGTTCGCGAGCGGGTCGCCGTGGAGCGCGTCGAAGTCGGCGTGGCACGCACAGTGTTTCCCAAGGTCGTGATCAAGGGGGGCGATCCGAACAAGATCTATCGCATCGAAGTCGTACGCGACGACCCCATGACGCGCGTGATGATCCGTGACATCACGGTGCCGCCGATCACCCAAGGTTTGAGCGACGAAGAGCGCTGGAAGCGGGCGGGGCGCCGGCCGGACGGTAAGTTGCTCGACCCGAAAAAGCTTCAGTAGCGAGGGCAGGCCTGTGCCATGATGCGGCCCGGAGGCTAGGTCATGAAGCTGACTCGCAAAGACTTTTTGAAGACAGGCCTCGCTGCGGCGGGTGTGGTCGTGGGTTTGCCGACGGCTGCGGGCTGCGGCGGAAGCGACGATAACTCAGGCAGCGGCGGCGGCGGCTCCGGTTCGTGCAGCGCGAAGATCGAGGGAAACCACGGACACTCGATGAACGTGACCGCGGCGGATCTCAGCGCGGGCGCGGTGAAGACTTACGACATCAAGGGCACGGCGACGCACACTCACGATGTGGTCCTGAGTGCGAACGATTTTTCGAATCTCCAGAATGGCCAACCCGCCAACGTTTCGTCCACCCAGGCCCCCGACGGGCACAGCCACTCAATCACCGTCACCTGCTGACAGCCACGCCGGTCGTCCAATGAGTGCGACGGAAAAGCGGACGCCGCTGTACGAGGAACACAAGCGGCTCGGAGGGCGGATGGTCCCGTTCGCCGGCTGGGAGATGCCGGTCCAGTACGCCGGCATCAGCGCCGAGCACGAGGCCGTTCGTACGCGAGCGGGCCTCTTCGACGTGTCCCACATGGGGGAGCTCGAGCTTCGAGGGGAGCACGCTGCAGCTCTCGTGAACCATCTGGTGACCAACGACCTCGACCGGATCGAAAACGGCCAGGCGATGTACACCTGCTGCTGCAACGAGCAGGGCACGATCCTCGACGACCTCATCATCTACAAGCGCTCCGCCGAGCGACGTGCTGGTGGTTTGCAACGCCTCGAACCGCGACAAGATTTCCAAGCACTTTGCGCCGCAGCACCGGGCCACGCGGATTTTCGCGACGCGAGCGACGAGACCGCGTTGATCGCACTGCAGGGTCCCCGGGCCCTGGACGTGCTCGAGAAGGCGGGCACCGATCTCGGGGCGCCGGTGAGCGACGCCCTGCCGTCCTTCCGCTTCCGGAGCACGCGGGTAGCGGGCATCGACGTCACCGATGGCCCGCACCGGCTACACCGGCGAGGACGGCGTGGAGCTCTTCGCGGCCTGGGATCGACGCCGCCGACGCTCTGGCGCGCGCTGTTCGCCGCCGGTGAGTCCGAGGGGATCGCCCCGGCGGGCCTCGGCGGCCAGGGACACGCTGCGTCTCGAGGCGCGCCTGTCGCTCTACGGCAACGACATCGACGAAACCACCAACCCCCTCGAAGCGGGTCTCGGCTGGACGGTCAAGCTCGACAAGAGCGACTTCGTGGGCAAGAGCGCCCTGTCTGCGATCAAGGAACAGGGCCTGGCGCGCAAGCTGGTCGGCTTCGAGATGACCGGTCGCGGCATCGCCCGCCACGGCTATCCGCTGCACGATCTCGACGGGAACAGCGTCGGCGATCTGCACCTCCGGCGCGCCGGCGCCGACGCTGGGCAAGAACATCGGCCTCGGGTACTTGCCCGCTGGCGATGACGGAGATCGGGACACGCTTCCGCGTCGATTGCCGCGGCAAACCCATCGGACGCCGTGGTGGTGAAAACGCCGTTTTACAAGCGGCCGAAGTCGGGTTAATCGAGCGGCATGAGCGCAGCGGGCAACGTCAAGGCCGATCGCAAATACACCAAGGACCACGAGTGGGCGAAGACCGACGGCGCCGACGTCGTCGTCGGCATCACCGCCTTCGCGGTCGAGCAGCTCGGTGACATCACCCTGGTCAACCTCGACGTGAAGCCGGGCGACAGCGTCGAGGTCGGCAAGACCTTCGGCACCATCGAGAGCGTCAAGACGCTGTCCGATCTGTTCGCGCCCATCAGCGGCAAGATCGTGCGGGTCAACGGCGAGCTCGAGAACAAGCCGGAGCTCGTCAACGACGACTGCTGGGGCAAGGGCTGGATGGTGGCCATCGCGCCAGCGAGCGCCGATGATGTGGAAAAGCTCCTCGACTCGGGCGCATACGCCCAGCACGTGGAACAATCCGCGCACTGACGCATGCGCTACCTGCCCCACACCCCCCGAGAGATCGAGGAGATGCTCGCCGTCATCGGCAAGCAGAGTCTCGACGAGTTGTTTGCCACGATCCCGGAAGAGGCTCGCTTCGAGGGCTCCCTCGCCGTGCCTCCGGCTCTCGACGAACCGGCTCTGATGGCCGACCTCCGGGAAATCGCAGCAAAGAACCTGGGCGCCTCCATGCTCTCGTTCCTCGGCGCTGGCATGTACGCTCATCACGTACCTCCGGCCGTCGATCAGCTGCTGCTCCGGAGCGAGTTTTACACCGCGTACACGCCCTATCAGCCCGAGGTCGCCCAGGGCACGCTGCAGGCAATCTGGGAATTTCAGACCATCGTCAGCGAGATCTTCGGTCTGCCGCTGGCAAACGCCAGCGTGTACGACGGGGCGAGCGCGGTTGCCGAGGCGGCGCTGATGGCTCGCCGGCTCACGAAGCGGCCGCGGGTCGTGCTCTGCCGTTCGCTGCATCCCGACTATCGCGCCACGGCGAAAACCTACCTCAGCGCCGAGCCCGACACCGTGCTCGAGGTCGACGTGGGCCCCGATGGCGGAGCGGATCTCGATGGCTTGACCAGCGCCCTTGCTGACGACGTCGCCTGCGTCATCGTCGGCTACCCGAGCTTCTTCGGTACGCTGAGCTCCCTCGCTGCACTTGGGGATCGTGCCCACGCTCGCGGCTCGCTGCTGGTGACCGCAACCAGTGAACCCTACGCTCTGTCCATCGCAGAGCCGCCGGGCGCCCTTGGCGCCGACATCGCCGTCGGCGAAGGGCAACCCCTCGCCTGCCCGCCGCAGTTCGGCGGACCCGGAGTCGGACTTTTCGCCTGCCGGAGTGATCGGCAGTATCTGCAACAACTCCCGGGGCGCGTCTGCGGCGAGACCGTCGACGCTGCCGGCAAGCGCGGCTTCGTGCTCACGCTTTCGACGCGGGAGCAGCACATCCGTCGCGAGCGGGCGACCAGCAACATCTGTACGAATCAGGGCCTGCTCGCCTTGGCTTTCACGATTCGCTCGAGCCTCCTCGGCAAGCGTGGCTTCGTGGAGGTGGGAGCTCGCTGCCTCGCCAAAGCGACCTATCTCCGCGAGCGGATCCTCGCGCTGCCAGGCTTCGAGCCCGGATTTGCGGATGCCCCGTTCTTCAACGAGGTGACCCTGCGCGTGCCCGGAGGGAGCGCCGCCCAGGTCGTATCGAAGTTGGAAAAGGACGGCATCATCGCCGGCTACGATCTGGGACGGGCCGATCCGGCGCTGTCCGATCGACTCCTTGTCGCCGTGACCGAGCTCCACACGAAGGCCGAGCTCGATCGACTCGTGGACGCCCTCGCTCGTTCGTAGCGTTCGCGCTCAGTCCGCAACGCTCGGCTCGCAGCCGAGATAGGTGCCGCCTCCGCAATCACAGGCGCAGGGCGGCTCCCCTTGGCACTGAAAGTCGCACGGGCACAGGCAACCGTCGGCGACCGCCACACAGTCCGGACTGGCGAAACACTCGCAGGCAGTGAGGGTTTCACAAGCCGGCGCCGTGCATTGCTTCTGCTGGGTGACGGTCCACGTCAGACCGTTGCACTCTGCCGTGATGGAGGCCGTGCCGTCGGAACAGATGTCGTAGCTGCAATAGCTGGTGTAGTCGATGCCGCACTGACCGGCGCTGCCGCAGGCGCTGCCGTTCGCGGGAACGGTGTCCGGACACGGCGCCGGAGCCGGCGGGTTGCAGGAGCTGCCATACGCCTGCCAGACTCCGTCCGCGCAGGTGGCTTCCCACGGCGGGCAGCAGGCGCCCTGGGTGTAGCTGCAGGTGCTGTCCGTGGGCAGCGAGCACGACGTTCCGCTCGCCGGCAATTCACTGGGACAACCCGGGGAGCTGCCCCCCGACCCGCTCGCGTTGCCCGTGCCTCCCGATCCGCCGCTCGAGCCCGTCCCACCAGAGCCGGAGTCTTTCGACGTGTTTCCGCCGCACGCGAACACCGTGGCGCTGGCGACCACGGCAACGGTGATGACGAATGGCTGGCGACGATTGCGACGCATAAGAGCCTCGTTTCGAGGAGCGGCACAGGTTGTGCCGAAAGCGACTTCGGAGTCCGGATCCTCGAACGCAAACCCGGTCGCGTGAGGCGTGGATCGAAATCGTAGCAACGCGCGTGCCAGCGCTCGCTTCAGTGCCGCTCTTCGTCGGGACGATACGCGGGGAAAGGATTCTTCCAGAAGCTGTCCCCGCTCGTTCGGTAGATCGTGAGCCGAGCGAAATCGATGCCGAGGACTGCGCTGTAGCTCTTCTGATCGTTGGTGCCGAACCCGCCGCTGCCCACGAGGGTGATCCCCCACGGTCCTCCGAGCACGAGGGAGCCGGTGAGACCCGTCGAGCCAATGCCCCACCAGCGCTGATAGCCGCCGAGATCGATGGCCGCTCCCCAGTTGCCGTTGACGAAGCCTTGGGTCGCGGTTCGAACCAGCAGTCCGATGTCGGAGCCCTGGCCGAAGTAGGTCTGAAAGCGTCCGAGCCCACCGACGATGATGGGAGCGTCGGGCGGCGTGCCGATGCCGGTGTCGAGCTGGAGCGTGAGCTGTCGCTCCGTCGCTGCCTTCTTGCCTTCCTGGGTCCAGGAAGGTCCGGCTCCGACGAAGAGCCAACTCGAAACGTCCGCCTTCGCGGTGCTCGGCCAAAAGCAGGCGAGTGCCGCGGCCGTCGGCAGTATCGAGCGCAGTGATTTTTGGAGCCTAAACAAGGGCATCCCGCGCGCCGAGGTACCACGTCCCGTGGGGGCACTCCATGAAAATCCCGCGGATCGACGCTTCGACTATTCGGCCGCTTCCGGAAGTGGGCGGTAGCGCTGAACGCGCTGGGCGATCAACTTGGGAACCGCGGGATGGTACAGCAATGCGTTGTGCCCGCAGTCACGAACGACTACGCGCTCGCCGTGATCGAGTGAAGCCAGTTCGGTGATCAGCGTATCACCTTCGGCAATCACGTTGAGGTGCGGAACACCGTAGTCCGTCCGCTCGTGCAGCCGAGCGAGAACACGGCTGCCGGGCGTGATGTCTCGCCCCGCAGCAGTCGGCAACATGCGACCCCGTTCGGTACCGTTGAAAGGAGTTGCGAGGGAAATGGTCTGGAGCACCCGGGGATCTCCCCCCAGCTCCTGCACGTACCAGCGCGCCACGAGCCCGCCTACGCTGTGCCCGACCAGATGAATGCGAACCCCGGCGGGCAAACGATCGATGAGCTGAGCAAGATTTTCTGCGACGGTCGCGACGCCGGGTCCCGGCGAATAGCTCAGGCTGGCCGTGTGGGCGGGCGCCGCTATCTCAATCGCACGCCGGAGAGGACGCAGCACTCCCGCCGTCGCGAAGAGGCCGTGCAGGAGCACCACGACGTCCTCACCAGACTCGGCCGCCTGGGGGAGCACTCGGGTCACGTCCCGATGGATCAGAGTGGCCTGCCGGGCGAGCGCAAGCGCCTCGCGTCCCGCTACCTTCCATGCGCGAAGGCGCGAGGCATCGCGGGAGTCTTCGAAGCTCGGTCGGCGAAGCATCGATTCTTCGAAGGATCTAGCGCATCGCCGGCCTTCGTGACAGTTTTCGCCGCCGCGTCAAAAGCTTCGCTTCCCGAGCCACTGGCCTCTTCGATGATAAAGGACGAATTCGAACCGCCCGCGAACGCCTTTACGCACCGCTTCGTCGTTGCGTCCCAGGACATCGACGACCTCGGGCACGCAAGCAACGTGAGCTGGGTGCGCTGGGTTCAGGAAGCGGCCGCGGCACATTCGCTCTCGATAGGACTCGGCCTCGAAGCCTATCGCAAGCTCGGAGCTCTGTGGGTCGTGCGCCGCCATGAGCTCGACTACCTCGGCCCTGCATTCGAGGGAGAGACCATCGACGCCACGACTTGGGTTCACTCGGTCAAGGGTGCCACCTCCGTCCGCCGCACGTTGCTTCGCTGCGCAGGCGACGGACGAGTGCTCGGTCGAGCCGCCACGATGTGGGTGATGGTGAATGCCACCACCGGACGCCCCACACGCGTGCCCAAGGAGCTCCTGGCGCGCTACGGGCTCAGCTAAAATCCTCGATCAAGCTCCCGCGTGCGTCTCCCGTGAGCTCCGCTTCTGCCGAGTAGGCAGGGTGGTCGACACCAATCGCGGCGGAAACCCCGACGTTGCGAAAGCGAGCTGCTGCTTCCTCCCCGAGCGGAAACCGGACGTAGTGCACGGCAGTGGTGCGGCTCGGATCATCGCCGCGCTCGCGCTCCACACCGCGAAACCGCTCTTTTCCCACGCGCACGTAAAAGCGCTCTTCGAGACCCGCCAAGGCCATCAGCATCCGCTCCCGCTCCTCGCGTTCGGGATACTCGACGAAGATGGTGGCGGACAGGCCGAACGGCTCCGGGATGAGCTCGTTGTAGGTCTCGATCTCGTGGGCGATGGCGGGCTCGGCCGTGATGCGCTCCGTGCGGAGCATCTCCTGGATCTGGAACAGCACCGTGTCGTGATTCTCGAAGACCACGCTCATGTTGGAGCCGAGGGCGACCCGCCGGCGCTTCTTTTCGCCAATCACCCGGGAGCGGAAGCGGTCTCGGATTTGCTCGTACGCACCGAGAGCGAGAAGCTCGCTGCGATCGACTGGTTTCACGCCTCGTCTCCTTCCTCGTCTTGGGCTTGGTCTTCGATTTCCTGGGTCGTAGCGTGTTCTTCATCGAGCCCGTAGGCTCGAGCGAGGGCTTCGATGGGATGCAGAGCGTGGCGCTGGTTTTGTTTGAGTACACGCAGACCCGCCAGGTTGCAGTCGGTGACGACGAGATCCGGCTCTTCGTTCTCGATGGCCCTCGCAAGTCGAGCGGCGTATCGGTCGCCCTCCTCGTAGAACTCCGCCTTCATTCCCCAGGTACCGTCGACCGCGGAGCAGCGCTCGATGATGCGCACGTCCGTGTCGGGGAGCTGCGACAAGATGCGAGCGCCCGGAATGGCGACCTTCTGCGCGCGCAGATGGCAGGCAGCGTGATACGCAACCTTTCCGAATCCCCGCACGAAGCTCTTGTCCAAGCGCTTTTCCCGCCGCAAACCGTCCAGGAATTCCATCAGGTCACGAGTTCCCGCCGCCACGTCGCGGGAGGCTTCGGTCCCCAAGTACGTCGGCCACTCCTTCTTCATGGTGTAGCCACAGGTGGGGCCCGGCACGACGATGGGGATCCCGCGGCGCACGAACGGCAAGAGTGCGTCGACGTTCTTCTGCATCTTGGCTTGGGCGGCCGCGACATCGCCGCCGTCGAGATTCGGCATGCCGCAGCAGGCGAGCTCGGCGACGACGAGCACCGAAAATCCGTTCCTTTCCAGAACCCGAACCGCCGCTTGGGGTACGTCCGGGAAGTTGTACTGGCCGTAGCAGGTGGGAAACAGCACGACCTCGCCCTCGGTGCCGGCTCGTTCTTCCGGAACGTGCTGGGCCATCCAGGACGAGAACGGGTGACGAGCGAGGGGGGGCAGCGGAAACTCCGCCGACAGACCGGTGACGGCTTCGGCAATCT
The DNA here is from genome assembly GCA_963781505.1 of uncultured delta proteobacterium. Lineage (GTDB taxonomy): Bacteria > Myxococcota_A > Polyangia > Polyangiales > Polyangiaceae > JADJKB01. The sequence continues at coordinate 144,580 of CAWAHB010000027.1, forward strand.
TGCGCGTGAGACGCTTCGCATTGACGAAGTTCGCCATCGGCGCCGCGATGCCGGAGCCCGCCCAACCGATGAGCTCGGGCTCTCCCAAGATCTGATCGATCAGCGGAACGCCCTCACGACGGGCCCGAACCGCTTTTTCCCGGGCCATCAGCCGGGGGAAGTCCAGAAGCTCCCGCGAGCCCTCGTCCTCGGTGTAGGGGCACTTGATGTAGCAAAGCTTGCACTGCCAGCAGTGCTCACTGACCTCGCGAATGTTCTCCGCCGAGATCGCCTCTGCTCCCTCCGCCCGCTTGGCCTCGACCGCGCCATCGATCGCCGAAAACAGGATGGGAAACGAGCCGCAGTACGTCACGCACATGCGGCACTCGTGACAGATCTGAAACGTGCGCCGGAGCTCGTCCTCGAGATCCCGTGGATCCCAATAGCGCGCGTCTCGCGGGCTCGTCGCAGGAGGCTCTTTGGGAGTGCGTGTCAGGTGATTGGACAAAGGCTCTCCTCTCTAGAACGAAGGCCATCGCCCGTGGACCGCGACCACGCGTGATGGCCTTGTCGTCTGCGCTGGAGCTCGAAATCAATCGAGGAGCGTCTTCGAGGCCTTGGCGAATCGCCCTGCGTGGGACTTCTCCGCCTTGGCGAGAGTCTCGAACCACTCGGCGATTTCGTCGAATCCCTCGTCTCGCGCGGTCTTGGCGAAGCCCGGGTACATCGTTTCGTACTCGTAGGTCTCGCCGGCAACTGCCGAGAGCAGGTTCTTCGCGGTGTCGCCGATGGGCTTGCCGGTCGCCGGATCGCCCACCTGCTTCAAGAAGTCCAGGTGGCCGTGGGCGTGGCCGGTCTCGCCGTCGGCGGTGTCTTTGAACAAACCAGCAACCTCCGGATAGCCTTCCACGTCCGCCACCTTCGCGAAGTACAGGTAGCGACGATTCGCCTGGGACTCGCCAGCGAAAGCTTCCTTGAGGTTCGTGTGGGTCTTGGTTCCTTCGAGCTTGGCCATGGATCCTCCATCGGGCGCCGTCGCCGGCGCGGAAAGTCGACGTAACACAGAAAAACGCGCCCGCGATATCGGGGCTGTACCTGCTAGGAAACCCGGGCTTTTCCGGGCGCCGGGATGCTCGGCAACCTAGGACTGTCGGCCGGGAGGCTCCAATCGATACTTCTGATAGAGGAGCCTCTTCGCTTCGAGAGCGGTAGCTTCGAGACGCTGATCCGATTGGTCGATGCGGGTCTGGGCTCCACCGTACTGCCGAAGCTGGTCGTGGACACTCTTCCCGATCGGCGGCGGCGCGGCCAGGTGCGGCCTTTCGCGCGACCGGTGCCGGTGCGCGAGGTGAGCTTCATCCGCCTCCGCGAGCACCTCCGCCGTGCAGTCGCCGATGCCATCGCCGATACGCTCGAGGAGCTCTTGGCCGAACGCGAGCCCCGGCGGGGGGCCGAAGTAGTCGTGGCGCCGATTCTCGACGAGTGACGATCCCGCAAACGATCCGGTGTACCCTCGCGTCATGACGACTCGGTCCAGCTGCGCGGCACTCTTGGTCGTGGTCTCGGCGCTCTTCGCTTGCAAGAAGAGCGCACCCAGCGGCGAGCCCGCGCCGGGAGCCGCGAGCGCGGCCGTGCCGGGCGGTGTGGTCTTCACGAAGAAAGTGCCCCCGGCGGGCACCAAGCGCGTCGAAGAGTACTCGAGCGACATGGCGTTCGACATCGAGGCGAAGCAAGGAGGCCACACCATTCGCCGCGTCGCGGTGAAAAAGGTCGAACGTTCCAAGCGCCGTGTCGAAGTGCTGTCGGTGAGCGACACCGCGATGATGAAGATCCGCGTGGAGTACCTGGAGGCCTACTCGGGCGAGTCCCAGGGCAACCGCGAACCCACCAAGGTCCCGACCGCGGTTTCGGGCAAAACCTACGTCGCCGAAGCGAGCGGCGGAAAGATCCTGGTCACGCGGGACGGCGGCGGCACGGCCACGAGCCGCGAAAAGAAGATCGTCAGCAAGGACTTCGACAACCTCGGCAAACCCGACCGCATGTCGTCGTTCATCCCCGATCGCCCCCTCGTCCCGGAGGAGAAGCTCGCGGTCAGCCCGGAGATGGTGCGGGACGTCTTCATGGGCTCCGACGACGACGAGGTCAAAGTGGAGCAAGCGGAGTTCAAGTTCCGCTCCACCGCGCCCAAAGGCGACAAAACCGTTGGGACCTTCGATGCCATCGTCAAGGTGACCGGCGACTCGAAGAAAGAGGACATGTCCATGGCGATGGACTTCGCCGGCAAGATCACGATGGATACCGCCACCTCGTGGCCGTACGAGCTTTCGCTCAAGGGCCCGATCACCGTCAAAGGCAAGTCCCGAGGGATCGTGATCGACGGAACCGGGAACGCGTCGCTCAGCATGGTCGCCACGTACGAGTGATCGCTCGCGGCAAGTGAACGCGCGAGCTTCACACGCTCAGCTCACGAGATAGCGACCGGCGCGCATCACGGGCTGGCCGTCGATGTCCACGTCGCCGCCCCGACCGGTGAGCACCATTTGACCGCTCGAGCCCCAATCGAGACCCGTCAGCTCGGGAACGGGCGCTCCAAGAGCGATGTGAACTCCGGGCAGCGTCTGATCCACGATCAACGCACCGCACGGCTCGCTGAGGCCGATGTTCGTGCCGAAGCTCACGAGCCCCACCCGTCCGTGGTTGACGGCGCTCCGAGCGAACGAGTTTGCCGCGCTGGCGCTGGCTGCGTTCGGCGAGGTCACCTCGACCACCCGTCCTTGGGCGATCACCAGGGTGAGCGGTGCGCTGGCGACGGACTCCGTCTCGAGCCCGGTCAGCATCGTCATGGACGCATCGCAGACGTACGTTCCGTCGATCGCGCCAGGCGAGGTAGAAAGCTCCCCCGCAGGCAGATTCAACCATCGACCGGCACGGATGAGTCCGCTGTTTTCGAACCAACGATAACGCGCGTCGAGACGCACCCGCAGATCGGTTCCCGACTTCGTGCGCACTCGCACTTCCGAGCTCGGGCGAAGCCGTGCCCGGAGTGCGCGCGCAACGTCCGCAATGCGATGCGGGTCGACCGCCAGACCGCGCACCATGGTTTTCGCCGTGAGCCCCAGCATGTGGGCGTGCCTCAGGCCCGCGCTCGACGCCACGCCAACCATTTGACGCCGGAGCTCGATTTCGGCGCCATGCCCTCGTGCAACGAAAATGCTGGCCTGGGCGCTGACGAGCGCGCTTTCGATTTCGGGCGGCAGCTTTGGGACGGGGGCGGGCCCAAAGTCGTCGAGGTCGAAGGTCTTGCTCCGGACCTTCGCCCAGGTCGCGGCTTCCTCCAGGGCCGTTGCGAGAGCGGTACGCTCTCGGTCACTCACGATGACGACGTTGTCGCCGGGAACGAGAGCGAGCGCGCCCTCGATCACCCGTCGGGCCGCGGGCAGGAGGTCGTACTCCACGCGGTCCATGCGTGGTGCGGACCAGCTGCGTGGGGGAAGCGACAAGTTTCGATGCCTCTCGACGAGCCTGTCACGATCGCCGCTTGGCCGGTAGAGGCTGGGAACTCGACCACGGAGTTGGTGTCGTTCCCGCATGCGGCTGGGCTGGATCATCGCCGTCTCGAGCTTCGTCGGCTGCGCGCCGCGGCACGATCTGGGCACGCAGGGCCCCACGCCCGAGCCTGTGGACGAAGCCGAGCCGCCGCCGCACTATCACGACTACCCCGAAATCCCGCCGGACGAGCTCGGAACACCCCCGAGCGACGAAAGCGAAGTCCCCCCGGACACCGCCGCGCTCGATTGCCCGCTGAGCGAGCCTCCCCCCGCGCCCCCACCAAAGCGCATCCGGTCGGGCCCACCGGTCACGAACTACATTCCACCCGTAGTCATCATGAAGCCCGTGCGCGCTCGCGCGTCGTGCTTCCGAGGTTGCTATCGAGCGGGCCTGGCAAGAAACGAAAAGCTCGCTGGTCGCATCGCGATCCGATTCGTGATCGATCTCGACGGTTGGGTGCGTCGCGCCCGCATCGCCCAAAACGATCTCGAGGACGCCGACGTGAGCGAGTGCATCCGCCGCTCCTTCGAGGGCCTCCAGTACGAAGAACCGGGCGCCGAGCCCGTGACCGTGGTCTACCCGCTCGTGTTTCAACCAAGCGCCGACCCACGTTGAGGCGGACGCTCACTCCTCCTCGAGCAGCACCGAGAGCCCCTTCGCATTCACGACCGCGTAGTTTCGCACGCAGTTATTGAAGAGCGCGTGCACCTCCTTCGCTTCGCCGGCAAGGCGTCTCACCGGAGCCGTCCAGGCGCGGAGCTCTTCTTCGCTGTAGAGCCAGTCGAAGCGTTCCTGGACGCTGGCACCCTTCTTCTCCCATCCGGATACGTTTTTTCCGTGAAATCGAACCAGGGCCAGACGCGGAGAGGTGACCACCGTCAGCGGCGGGACACCGCCCTGCTTCACGTCGGGTTCATCCACCGCAACGTACGAAACATCGTGGGCGGTCAGGAGAATCGAAGACGCGCTGACGTCGCTCGGGTGAGAGCCAGGAGCGATTGCGAAACTCGACGGATAAGGGAACTCCCTGCCAACGCTCGGCGACACGCTCGATGCGACGCGCATTGCCCCGAGTGGCGCTGAACCACGGCGGGAACTGCAGCATCACGCAGCCGAGTCGACCCGCCGCACGCAGGGGCTCGCACAGGGCTCGGAATCGGACCTCGATCTCCTCCGCCAGCTCCTGCGGCAAGCGCTCGGGAGTGACCCGCCGCTCGTGGCCGCACGCGATCAGCGCTTGCTTGAGATCCGACGGCATGCCGCGCCACGTCGATGGAATGGCCCGTCAAGATCGGATGCGCCTTCACGTCGAAGCGGAACGTCTCCGGTGTCCACTCGATCCAGTGCTGGGCGGTTTCGGGAGGGAGGAGTGAGTAGTAGGTCGCATCCACCTCGACCAGGCAGAATTGCGAGGCGTAGAAGCCGAGCCGCGCCTCGGCGCTCTGACACCCCTTCGGGTAGAAGAGCCCTCCTCGAATCAGGGTCGGGTCGGTCCAGCCTGCGGTACCGAACGACACGTTCCGAGCTCGCGCGGGCTCTTTCGCCCGAGCGGCGAGGGCAAGGCCTCGGCGTATCGCTCGGGATCCGGCTCCGGAATCGCGGGCCGGGACGGCGCTCATGGCACGAGGCGCTCGGCGAGGGCGGCGATGGTGAGCGGGCTCGATCCCTCCGCCTTGTTGTTGACGATGACGAACAAGACCTTGCCCAGAAGCTCGCAAGCTTGGGACAGGCGCACCACGTCGGCGCGCATCGTTTCTCGGGGATCGACCATGCGATCGAACGGCGCGAGCACTCGGCGGCGGTCCGCGTAGCGCTCTCCCGGCGGGATCAAGACGCGCGAGACCACGAACGGCGCCGTGAGCACGCCCGGAACGTCGAGCTGCTGCCGATCTCCGGCATGCGCTCCCAATACGAAAGAACGTGAGCCACACCGTGCTCGCGCAGAACGTCGAGATACTCGGCGGTCAAGTGTTCGCGGTTCCTGAGCTCGACGGCGTAGGAAAGCTCCTTGGGAAGCCGGGAGAAGAACGCGTGGAGCCCGTCCGCCAGCGCTTTGGGCGCCAGAGCTCGTAGGGCCGAAGCGGCGCCATCTCGAACACCAGAGGGCCGGCGTGGGTGGCAAAGGTGTCCAGCACCGGCTCGAGCACCTCCGCGAGGGCCACGTCCGCGTTCAAGAAGCTGGGGTTCGGCTCCCGCGTCTTCGGATGAACCGCGCTCGGTGAGCTCGCTGAACATTTTCATCACGCAGCGGAAATCGGGCGGGAGCTCCGCCGCGTATCGAGCCAGCGTGTCGCGGTCGAGCGGCGCGTAATAGCTGCGATCGATGCCCACGCTTCGAAACAGCGGACAGCGCGCATAGAGCTCGAGTCCGTGCTCGAGGAGATCTTCCTGGGTCGTCCCCTTTGGGTACACGAGCCCGGCCCACCCCGGGAACGTCCAGGAGGACGTCCCGAAGCGCACGTGATCCGGCAAGCGGCGACGCAGCTCGTGCTCGCGCTCGAACGCGAGGGGTTCTTTGGGTACGGAAAACAGGTCGAGCTGACGCGACTTCGACACGAGTGTCAGATGCTCCCCTGCCGGATGGCCTCCACGCCGCGCTCCGCGAGCACCCGAACTCCGAGGATCAGCGGCGCGAAGCGTTCGTCCTTCGTCAGGCCCTTGGCGTAGCGATAGTAGATCTGCTGGAGAACGACGGCGGTCTTGAACAGACCGAAGCAGTAGTAAAAGAGCACGTTGCCTACGTCTCGACCCGAAGTTTTCGCGTAGCGATCCGCGAGCTCTTGCCGGGTGAAGCTGCCCGGCAGCGCTGGTCGGACCCCAGCGGATCGTCTGGTACTGAGGCGCGTCACGTTCGCTCGACCCAGTAGGAGAGACTGGTGCCGAGATCCATCAGCGGGTCGCCGAGCGTCGCCATCTCCCAGTCCAGGACGCCGATGATGCGCGTGGGATCGTCGGGGGCGAGCACGACGTTGTCGAGCTTGTAATCGTTGTGGATCAGCGCGGCCCCGCTCTCGGGCGGGTGGTGGTCGGCGAGCCAGCGGCCGAGCTCCTCGACCGCGCCGATGTCGTCGGTCTTCGAATCCGCGTAGCGGCGCGTCCAGCCGGAAATTTGGCGCTCCACGTAGCCGACGGGCTTTCCGAGATCCGCGAGACCCGCGGCGTCTGGATCGAGCGCGTGAAGGCGAGCCAGCTCGTCGATCAGATTGCCGTGAAGCGCGCGGACTCGTTCGGGAGCGAGCTCGAGACCCGGCGGCAGATCCTTGCGCAAGATGACGCCTTCGATGCGGCGCATGACGTAAAACTTCGCGCCGAGCACGCTTTCGTCCTCGCAGAACGCGAGCGGCTCCGGCGCGAGCGGATACACGCGGTGCAGTGCCGAGAGCACGCGGTACTCGCGCCCCATGTCGTGGGCGCTCTTTACCTTGCTGCCGAACGGCGGACGTCGCAGCACGTACTGTCGACCGCCTGCGCGCACCAAGTACGTCAGATTCGAGTGGCCGGACGGGAACTGCTCGATACTGATCTCGGACGCCTCTCCGATTTCCGGTACGGCCGCGCGGAGGTAGCGTGCGACCGGCTCGAGATCGATCTCTTCGCCAGCGCGAACCGGCGAGCGCGATCCAGATAGCGGGCAAGTGAGGTCATGGTGCTCCTCTCGAAAAGATTTCACAGGGAGGCGGAAGGTGCGGAAGGAATTCGAAAATATTAATGAATTTCCTCCCGGAATGACTCGCCCCTTCCGCCTTCCTGTTCGATTTCCCAGAGGATACCGTGCTCGTGTGGATGACGAAACGAGGTCGCAGCGACAATCGCCGAGCGCTAGAATTCTGCTCGTCATGCGCTGGCTGCTCGCCTCGTCCCTGCTGGCCGTCGCTTGTCGCTCGGAGCCCAAGCTCGATCAGCCATTCGTCGATCGCAGCGACGGGGCCCTGCCGACCACGACGGCGGCTCGGGTCGATGACTCGGCAATCGTCATCGACGGCAAGCTCGACGAAGCGGCCTGGCAATCGGCGAAGTCGAGTGGGCTCTTCGTTTCACCGGGAGATGGAAAGCCCGTGCCGAAATCCAGCGTGAACGCCCACGCGCGGATCCTCTGGAGCGAGAAACGACTTCTTGCAGCGTTCGTCGTTTACGACAGCCGGCCATCGAGCACATTTGCACGCTCCGATGTCGATCCCCACATATGGGCCAGAGCTTCCGGTGTCGAGCTCATGATCCAGCCGGGAGATCCGGGCGACAACCGCGACTACTACGAAGTGCAGGTCGACGTTGCCGGCGCGCTCTGGGACACGTTCTTCGACGACTACAATCGTCCGATCACAGGTGGCCCATCCGATGAATCCAAGCGCTTTGGGCATCAGGAGTGGCAGAGCGGCTGTGAACGCGCCACGAGCATCGACACCGACGCCCACCGATACTCCATCGAGCTCGCCATCCCCTGGGCCAAGCTCGTCTCGTCGCGCACGAAATCTCCGCCCGACCCCGGGGCGACGTGGCGCATGAACTTTTACAGCTTCCGCGACGGCCAGCGGGACTCCCTGGCTTGGTCGCCGCTCCTCGGGCAGGGCAATTTTCATCGGGCGGCCCGATTTGGCCGGGCCGTGTTCGCTCCGTAGCCGGGGGTTTTCGACCCTGAGGGCGTGATAGGATGCCCGGACCATGGGAGGGCGGAATCCGCCGGGGGGAGAAGTCAGATCGGCACCCGGTTCGAGCATGCGTCCGCGCACCATCCCGGCGATGCTGGTGCGGGGTCACGAAGTCGCCCTTCCCGACGGCGAGACGTTCATCGGGCGAAGCCCCGACTGCTTGATCGCGATCGTCGGCCCTCTCGTCTCCCGCAAGCACGCCCGGATCGTGAGTGAGGCGGGCATTGCGAGGATCGAGGATCTCGGAAGCCGCAACGGCGTATTCGTCAACGGGATCCGTATCGATGAAGCAACCAGCTTGCAGGAGGGGGACACGGTCCTGATCGGAACGACGGAGCTCGCGTTCTTCTTCGCGCAGCTCGACGAATCCACGTCCTTCGACCCCATGGTGTTCGACGAGCAGGGCAATGTCGTCTCGGGCAAGGGGCCGGGCGGAATCGACGATGCGTCCACCCTCGTTCACTTCGAGGCCGACGAGGATACGCTAGTTCGACCCGACCGCGAGGAGACGACTGCGGAAGGCCGTGCCCCGCCGCCCAGTGCTGCGCTGCCGGTCCGACCTCAAGAGCCCAGCACCTTGCCCTCGATGGGTGTCGTGCCCAGAAAGCCTCCCGCGAGCCGTCAGCTTCCCAAGCTCGCGCCTGCCGTGAATCCCACGCCGCCCCCGGATACCCAACCGAGGAGCTCGCCGCGACCCGCTCAGGCGATCACGGAAAGCCTGCCGGCCACCGCGGGAGCCCTCAGCGGTCCGCCACCCAGCAGCGAGCCCCTGTCCACGGTTTTCGAGGTGTTCGACCGCATGCTGGCCCGGGGCGATCTCGACGCGGCCGGCCGTGCGCTCGCCGGGCAACTCGCCAAAAGGCTCGAGGGAGGGCGGGCAAAGACCCTCAACGGCGTGTCCCTCGAGGGCGCCGCCTCCCGCTGTTTGATCCTGGCGGAGCGAACGGCCCAGCCCGCGTGGGTACACAACGCGATTGACCTCTACCGTCTGGCAAGAAAAGCGATGTCCTCCTCGCTCCTCGATCGCCTGGTGCCTCTCCTTGGCGAGCTCGAATGCGAGCGCTCGAAAATCGCGGCCTACCAGACTGCGATTCGCGACATTTTGGGCGATGTCAGTGTGGACGAGCTCAGCTCCTGCGAGCGCATTCTCAGCTTGTGAAAAAAGTCGGCCCGCAAGGAAGCCTTGCTCCCCTCGAACGTAGTAGGGGCGATGCATTCGTCGCTCCGAAGGAATCCGACCGTTTGGAACGCAGGTGTGGTCGTGATCGCCGTGGTCACCACGGTGACGGGCGCCGGCTGCGCGTCGTTTCTCGGGATGGATCGGGCCGGCGTGGTGTGTCTGGGGCTGCTCTCCGCCCTGAGCGTTCTCATGGTCGGGGGCTGGGCCGGCTCGCGCCTGGCGGCGAACTGAGGGCTCTCAGCCGTTCGCGCCCACTTCGAGCCCGTACTTCTTGAGAATGCGACGCGCGAGGGCGGCCTTGTGCACCTCGTCGGGGCCGTCGTAGATGCGCGCCGCTCGCTCGTGCCGCCACCAGGTGGCCAGTGGCGTGTCGTCGGTCATCCCGAGCGCGCCCAGGGATCTGAATCGCGCGATCGAGCACTCTCTGCAACACGCCAGCGGCGAAGAACTTGATCGCACCGACTTCGTTGCGTGCGGCGTACTGTCCTTCCTTGTCGATCTTCCACGCCGCGTGATGAATGAGCAAGCGTGAGGCGTCGATCTCCGCGCGGCTCTCCGCGATGAAATCCTGGATCATCTGGCGCGTGCCGAGGGGCTTGCCCGGCGCGATCTCGCGGGCCACGGCGTGGCGACACATGATGTCGAACGCGCGCTCGCAGATCCCCATCCATCGCATGCAATGATGGATGCGACCCGGCCCCAGACGCTCCTGGGCGATGAGGAAGCCGGCTCCTTCGTCCCCGAGGCGATTTGTCACCGGAACTCGGCACCGCTCGTATCGAATTTCCGAGTGGCTGGCCCAACCCGACCCCTCGTCACCCATAACGGAGATGCGTCGCACATGCACGAATCCCGGCGTATCCGTGGGCACGATGATCATGCTGGCCCGCGCGTAGGGCGGCGCGTCGGGGTTGGTCACGGCCATCACGATGGCAAAGGCCGCCCCGTCGGCCGAGCTCGTGAACCACTTGTGTCCATCAATAACGTAGTCGTCACCGTCCCGCACGGCGCGGGTGTCGAGCCATGTCGGGTTCGACCCGGCGCGTCCCGGCTCGGTCATCGAAAAACAGCTGCGAATGGTTCCGCCGACGAGAGGACGGAGCCAGTGCTCCTTCTGAGCGTCGCTGCCAAAGGTATGGAGAATTTCCATGTTCCCCGCATCGGGCGCCTGGCAGTTGAACAAGTAATGACCGATTGGGCTGCGTCCGAGCTCCTCGCTCACCAGGGCGTGCTCCCGGAACCCGAGCCCGAGCCCACCCAGATGTTTGGGGGCCTGGGGGGCGAAGAGCCCCGCCGAGCGGACGCGCTCGCGACCCTCTAGAAGCTCGGCTTGGGCCTCGACGAAGGGCTTTTGGCCGATGGCTTTCTCCAGCGGATAGACGACGCTCTCCACCGTCTGGCGAGTGCGCTGGAGCAAGTCCCGGAGCTCGGGGGAAATGTCGAACTCGATCATGACCCCGGACTTCCTACGGTCTCAGCGCCGCGTCCAGTGGGAGCGGTCCGGAAGGTGCGCCAGACCATTGAAACGCGCGAGGCTCTGGCGTCCCGGTGAGAACAGGATCTCGCTCTCCGATGCGTTGTTCACGATCCAGCCGAGCTCCAGGGATACCGTGCTGGAGGTCCCGAGCACCCTGCCGACGAGCGCACCGATGCTGCCCGCCGAGGTGACGGCCAAAACCCGCTGACCGGAGCCGCTGCCAGCGACGAGGCGTTCGAGCGCGCGTCCAATTCGAGCCGTGAACTCGGCGAAGCTCTCGAGCTCACCCGGGATTTCCCGCTCGGTCCAATCCCGCAGCGCAAGTTGAAGCAGACGATCGACGGCGCGACCTCGCACCCGAAGATCGCTGGCGCCCGAGTCCCGCACGAGATCCCGCGCGTCGTCCCGGGCAACGATCTCTCCCAATCGACGCTCGAGCACGCGGTCGGCTGGGTACTCGTCGAGCTCGTCCAAGATCACCAGCTCCCCGGAGTGTCCCATGGCCTCGAGGGCGATCTCGGCCGTCTGGCGCTGGCGCAGCCGAGGCCCCGCGAACGCGGCATCGAATCCTCCTCCCAGGGCTTTCCAATGCGCGCCGAGCTGCGCGGCCTGATCGCGCCCGAGATCCGTCAGGCGGTCGTAGTCATCGCTCAGGAATGCCGCCTGAGCGTGGCGAACCAAAAGCAGCGTGCTCAGCCTAATTGCCCTTGAGCGTGAGCTGCCATTTCGACGTCGAGTCGCACGGCCCGGACTTGTAGCGAACCTCCACCACCACCCAGCGACTGTCGTCGCCGCCGTTCGCGATGGTGCCCTCGCCCCATTCGAGGGTCATCGACTCTTTGGCGCCAACGCCGCCGTTCTCGGACTTCTTGAAGGGCGAAGTCCCACACGCGAGAACGTCGCTACCCGTGTTCACGTATCCATAGATGTCGTAGTCCGTGCTCGAAGCAGGGGTCAGGGTCGCGGTCACCCGGAGCGAGGTCCCAAAGACGCTGCTATCGTCCTCGGTGACGCGAACCTTCACCCACTCGCTGGTGTACGCGCTGTGGGAAACGCTGGCCGAGCCGGTGTCACCGCTCACCGTCCCGACGTTCGTGGCCTGCGGGCACGTGTTGGCGGGGTTGCACGCGCCGCCTCCTCCGGTCGCCCCAGTTCCGCCGCTGGCTCCCGTTCCGCCGATCCCTCCAGTTCCCACTCCACCAGTGCCGCTCCCCGCTACGCCTCCGGTGCCACCGGTCGTTCCACCGCTCCCGCCGCTGGGAAATCCGCCGCCGCCCCCGGTCCCGCCGGACAATCCGCCAGCGCCCGCGTCCGCGCCGCTGCCGCCCTCGCCGGGCAGGTAGCCTTCGTCGGAGATCTCCTCTCCGGTGGCGCACGCAACCAAGGCGCACGCCGAGAGCCAGCAGACCCAGCCAGGACGCATTGGGTCATTTTACCCGAGACTGGTTCCACGAGCCGCGCTTCCTTCGGATCCCGGGCTTTTTGGCTGGAGATCGCCGGGGCAAGCGGGTCACGCCGAGAAAAACGAACGCAGCCGAGCGGGAAACCGGAAAATCGGAGAAGCGACGTGCTCGCCCAGCGTCACCTCGACGGCGAACGCTCCGATGCAAAGGACCAGGGTCTGACCCTTCGCGAGCTCGCACAGCCCATCGGCACCGAGTGCAAACACACGCTGGCCCTCCACCCGCACCACCTCGAGCCGATCGTGGCCGAGGATCTCCTGGGGCAGCGCCGCATCGCCGTTTTCCCCGAGGAAGAAGGCGCGCGGAGGATCGAGCACCACGTCGTGGACCGGATAGTCACCCCAGAGGATCCGCACGCGCACCGAGAGCATCAGTGGTTCGACAATGCGGGGCTCGGAGAGTTCCCCGCCTAGCTCGCGGTCGCGCGGATCGTCCAGGAGCTCGACTGCATGTAGATCCCGTCGCCGTCCTGGAACTCTGCCAGGCGTTTTCCGAGCTTGGCTTCGATGTCGGGGCGCAAGCGCTCCCCTGCTTCCCCTGCCTCGCGGACGAGCTCGCCCGCCGGCCCGAGAGCGAGCTGCAGCTCGATGGCCTGCTCCAGGCTGGTCCCCACGAGCATCCGATGATCGGTCTGCTCGAACTCGGCATCTCGAAAGCCGCCCGCTTCGAGCATCGCGCGCACCGTGTCGCAATCGGCCTGGGAAAAAGGCCCGGGCCCGCACGTCTGTCCACTTTCCGGAGGGGGCGGCAGGATTTCCGCCGCGATCTGTTTGGGGATCGCGAGCCAGTTGTTGTTCTCGATGGATCGCCAGACCACGAACACGAGCTGCCCACCGGGCAGGAGCGCTTTCTTGAAGTTGCGAAACGCTGCCACGGGGCTCTGAAAGAACATCGTCCCGAAGCGCGAGAAGACCACGTCGAATTCCCGCGAGAACGGTGTGATCTGCGCATCCGCAACCTCGAAGCGGACGTTGCCCAGAGCGAGAGCGGCAGCGTCCTTTCGAGCTACGTCCAGAAACGCCTCCGTGCAATCTACTCCGACGACGCGTCCACTCGGCCCGACGCGTGTGGCGATCTCGATGCTGGTCTCGCCGAAGCCGCAGCCCACGTCCAGCACGCGCGCTCCCTCCTTCGCGGTGTTGTCGATGGCTCGAGCGCTGTGCACTTTCGCCCCGCGCACGAAGACATCGCGGAAGCGAAGGAACTTCGGCACCAAAATTTCGGTCCAGCAGGCGATGAAGTCGGCGTTCGGTCCGTCGGCAGTCATCCTCGATCGATCCCACGACCCCTCGGCTCCGGCAAGAGGCCTCCGTCGAATACGGCGAAGCGACACTTGAGTGCCCCATTGTTCACCTTGACCAGGCGAGCAGACCGCGGCGCTCGAAACGGAGTGTTTGGCCCGAGCAAGAATGCAAATCGATGGCCCGAAAGCTCGCGTGTCAGGCGTTCGAGAGCCGCGTAGAGCTCGGGATCGGCGACCAGCCGCTCGCCGTGAGGGGGGTTGGAAACGATGATCCCGGGCGGCGAGCCCGCTGAAAGGTCTGCCACGCGCGCGTGACTCACACGCACGTGGGCTCGGGCCCGCTGCACGTTGCCCCGAGCGAGCTCCACCATCTTCGGATCGTGGTCGCTTGCCGAGACTTCCGGCCCTTCGTCGAGCGCCCGGCTTCGAGCCTGCTGGCGAAGCAGCGCCCAGCGCTTCTTTCTGCCTTCGTCGAAGCTCGCCCAACGCTCGAACCCGAACCGACTGCGCCCGAGCCCCGGCGCTACGTTGCGCGCCAGGTGGTCGGCCTCGATCGCCACCGTTCCCGATCCGCACATCGGGTCCAAAAACGGTCGGACTCGATCCCACCCCGATGCGCGCACCAGCGCCGCCGCGAGGGTCTCTTTGAGAGGAGCCCGCGCTCCGTCCGCTCGGTAGCCGCGACGATGTAGGGAGTCTCCCGCGAGATCGAGCAAGATGGTCGCTCGACCCCCACCCAGGCGCGCGAACAAGGCTACGTCCGGATCGTCCCGATCCACGCTGGGCCGCGCCCCGAGCTCGTCGCGCAAGCGATCGACGACCGCGTCCTTCACCCGCTGGGCCACGAACATCGTGTTGTCGAGCCCCGGAGCCGCCCCGACCGCCGACACCGCGAGCGTCGTCTTTGGACTCAAATGCTCGGCCCAATCGACACTCCGCGCTCCGGCATACAAGTCGTCCGCACCGCGGCAGTGGAACTCGGCGACCGGATGCAGAATCCGAACCGCAATCCGACTCCAGAGGCAGGCGCGCCAAGCGTCTTCCCAGCGGCCGGAAAACTCGACGCCTCCACGACGGATCTTCACGCGCTCGAGACCGAGGGAGCCGAGCTCTTCGCAAAGGAGCCCCTCGGTTCCTTGAGCGGCAGTCGCGAAAAACTTCACCGTCAGCGCCTCTTGCGCGAGAGGCCGTACTCCGCAATCTTGGCCACGAGCGCCCGGCGCGAGATGCCCAAAAGCTCCGCCGCGCGGGTTTGATTCCCTCCCACGCGCTCGAGCGCCTCTTCGATGCGCTGTCGTTCGTACTCCGACATCGCCTTTCGCAAGTTGAGGTCGCTCTGCGGCGGAGCCGACGGCGGCGGCAGGTCGGACGGCCGCGACGTGGCTCCCATCGCTGGCGCACCCAGGGTCATCGGCACCTCGAGGGCAAGATGCTCCGGCTCGATCGCCGTTCGGTTGGCGAGGAGCACGGCGCGCTCCATCACGTTCTTGAGCTCTCGCACGTTCCCGGGCCAAGCATAGCCCTCGAGTCGAGAGACCGCTGGGGGCGTCAAGCTCGATGACGGACGGCCGAGCTTGGCGCACGACTCTTCGATGAAGCGATGGGCGAGCGGAATGATCTCACTCGGACGCTCCCGGAGCGGGGGAATGTAGACGGGCATTCCACTCAACCGGAACAGGAGATCCTTGCGGAATGTGCCCTCCCCCACGCGCTCTCCCAGATCACGGTTGGTCGCGGCGACGAATCGTACGTCGATGGTGCGAGGAGCGAGCGCGCCCAGACGACTCACCTGGAGGCTTTCGAGCACGCGCAGGAGCTTGGCCTGAGTGGGAAGTGGCATCTCCCCGATCTCGTCCAGGAACACCGTACCGCCGTCGGCCGTCTCCAAAAGACCCGGCTTCGCGCGATCGGCGCCCGTGAATGCGCCCCGCTCGTAGCCGAACAGCTCGCTCTCCAAAAGCGCCTCCGGAAGCGCGGCGCAGTTCAATCTCACGAACGCCTTGGATCGGCGGCGCGACAATCGATGAACAACGTCAGCCGCGAGCTCCTTGCCAACGCCCGTCTCACCGAGGAGCAGAACGGTGATATCGCCCGGCGCTACGAGCTCCAGCACCTGGTAGATCCGCGCCATCGGGCCATCCACCGGCCACGGCGATCCCGAACCGCCCTGCGCTCGACTGCGTGCAGTCGGAAGTCCATCCCTCCCCCGCCGCCGATTGCAAGAACAGTGTGGCCGCCCCGATCTGGGTGAGCTCGCCCGGCACCCACTCGGCGCTTTGTCCTGCCGACAGCGTGCGTTCGCCGACCAGGGTTCCGTTGGCGCTGCCGAGATCCTCGACGCGGATCACCGCGCCCACGTGCACGACAGCGTGCTTTCGGGAAACGCTCGGGTGATCGATGCGCAGATCGCAATCCGCCGCTCTCCCGATCACCGGTGATTGACCCGCCGTCAGTCGCCGAGTGACGACGTTCGTGTCCCAAAACGCGACCAGGCGCAGATCCTTGGACGCCTCGGAGCTCACCCAGATGTCGGTTTTCGAACCGGTGTCTTCCGAACGGTGCGCCATGAACGCTTCGTTATACCAGACCGCGTTGGCGAGCCGGTCGAGAGCCGGTATCGTGGTTTCATGCTCACGCGACACTTCGGTTTGGCCCTGGTTGCTCTCTTTTCCCTCGGCTGCTCTGGCGAAGACGCCAGCGATCCGTCGGGCGGCTCGGGCGGGAGCTCGACCGGTGGCACGAGCGGCTCGGGCGCGACCGCTGGCACGGGCGGCTCGGGTGGCGGGATCGGCGGTTCCGGCGGGGGCATCGGCGGCTCGGGCGGAGCCCCTCCGGTCACCTGCAACGACGACTGCCACTTCGTACGGGCCGGCGCGACGGGCAGCGGCACGGATTGGGACGATGCGTTCGGAGAGCTGCCGGATAGCCTCGTTCGGGGTCACGTCTACTTCGTCGCTCAGGGCAGCTACGCTTCGTACACGTTCGACGATCCGGCTTCCGGCGGGGATACGATCCGAATCGTTCGCGCCACTTCCGCGGACCACGGTACCGATACCGGCTGGCAAGTCACCTACGCGGACGGTGAGGCCAGCTTCGGCCCGCTGTCGATCCAAACGCCAGACTACGACATCGACGGCCGGGGAGCGACCCACGTCATTGGCGATTTCCAGGGCGACGTGGTCAGCATCGACGCGAGCAGAGTCGCGGTCCGGGGCCTCGATGTCGATGGCGCGTTCGCGCTGACCGGCGGGTCGCACACCGACGGCGCGTGCACGGGCATGAGCGTCCACGGCGACGACGTGTACGTGGAAGGCAATCGCATTCACGACGCGGCAGACGACGGCGTCAGCATCACGAATTCGACCGGCGTCCATTTCAATGGCAACCGCGTCTACGCTCTCCACGGTTGTGGCACCGACGGCGGCTGTGGCCCTTGCTACAACGGGCACAGCGACGGCTTGGAAATCTACGATCTTGCCGACAGCGAATTCGTCGGCAACATGGCCTACGACATCGCGAGCACCTCGACGTTCTTCTTCGGCAATTGGGCCGACGAGCTCGGCGACGGCCCGAACGAGTACTGCAAGAACATCCTGGTTGCGAACAACCTGCTCTACAACGCCCGACACCGGCTTCGTGATGTACGTGGAAGACGCCGTGGGCGTGCTGCTCTTCAATAACGTCCTATGGGGTCAGAAGCAGGGAGCGTACGGCGGGCTGTCGATGGGCAGAACGTCAAGGGCCTCGACATCGTCAACAACGTGATCCTGAGCATCAACTACACGCACATCGGCGGGAGCTACGACGCCGCAGAGCACCACGGCGATTACAACTTCTTCGGCACCTCGCTCGGACAATGGCAGGATGGGCCCAACGACCAAGTGGGCGCAGATCCCGGTTTTAGCGGCATTCCCGATCAGAACGGGAGCAAGGTGGACGATCCCGCTCCCGAGGCGTTCGCTCCAAAGAGCGGAAGTCCGCTCATCGATTCCGGCACGGGTGCGGCGAGCTACGCCATCCCGGCGACGGACTTCTTCGGCAAGCCGAGAGACTCCACGCCCAACATCGGGGCCATCGAGTGAGCGCAGGCGCCGCCCTTCGAGCAGTCGGATTCGGAGTGGTGGCGCTCGCGGTGCTCGGGGTGGGACTTCTGAGCGCGAGAATCCGAACCCCGAGCGCCCGTCGAGCCTCGGGCGACCTCGGTGAAACCCGCCCCGGTCGCGAAGCCCGAAGCGCTCCCACCCCGCTGGGAGTGTCCGAAGGAGATGGTCGACATCGGCGGTCGATTTTGCATCGACCGCTGGGAAGCCTCCCTGGTCGAGCCGAGCTCGGGTCGCTTCTACTCGCCGTACTACCATCCCGAAGCGTTCATCGCGGCGCGGGATCACCGACGCTGGGAGTTGCTCAAAGGAACGCTCGGTGATCAAGCTTCGCGCGACGCCGACCTGCCCGAGCTTCCCCCTTGGCAACTCCGCGAAGGCCTCGGGATCGAAGCTCGCTCCATCCCCGGTCGCACCCCCAACGCCTACCTCGATTACATGGTCGCCCAGCGAGCGTGTCGCACTGCGGCCAAGCGCCTGTGTACGCGCAATGAATGGCTCATGGCGTGTCGCAGCCAGCGCGCCACCCGTCACCCTTATGGTCAATGGCTGGAACCGGGTACCTGCAACGTCTCCTCCGCCGTGCATCCGGCCACGATCCTTCACGGCAAGGGCGGCGGAGATGGCACCGACCCGCGCCTGAGCCTGGTCGAGATACTCGGCGAGCCCGTGCTCCGACCGACCGGTGCACTCTCCGGTTGCAAGAGCGAGTGGGAAGACGACGCCGTGTACGACATGGTCGGCAACCTCGATGAATGGATCGATGACGATTCCGGCGTCTTCCTCGGTGGTTTCTACGCCCGGATCACGCCCTGGGGCTGTGACGAGCGCGTCACGATCCACGCGCCCGACTACTACGACTACAGTCTCGGAACCCGGTGCTGTCTCTGAGGTCGGCTTCCTTCGTGGTGCTTGCATTCGTTGGCTGCGCTCCGGTAGCTCAGCCCATCCCACCCACGCCCTCTCCGCCCCCTCCTCCGGCGCCGAGCTTGGAGATCCCCGTCGATTCCGAGCCCGGGCCGGAGGCTCCCGCCGTCGCCGCGTCCGACCCGTGCGGGCTCGGGCTACGGGTCGACCGCGTGGAAAAGAGCTCGCCCACCTGCACCGTCGACCTTCCCGAGCCGGGTGAAGAATCCACCCTCGAGTGTGACGGCGGTCATGCCACGCTTCGCTACGGCAACCGCGCTTACGTCGGCACGTTGACCCAAGGAGAGCTCGCCCTCGAATCCCAGACCTCGTACGACTTCACCGACGGCTGCCATTGGGTCACCCACCAACAGTTGACCGGCAACGTCGACAGCGAGATCTCGATCGATTACGAGGAGGCTCCCGAAAGCGGAGCGGATTGCGCGGACGCCTGCACGGCTCGAGCGTTCTTGATTGCCGTGCGTTGAGCTCGCCTATCCGGCCTGAGCCGAGTGCGCCACCGCCGTCTGCTGAAGCTCGTACTCGCTGGCGTACTCGGGACGCACGCTGCCCTTTTCGTCGAGGAGCCAATCCGGCGCATGCCGGCGGGGAACCCGGAATCCGACCCCGAGCTCCTTCGGTGCCGAAGACGTGGTCCCAGAGCGGGCTGGTCACGCCGTGGTTCTGTTTGGGGTTCGTGAAGTGGTGCTGAAGGTGATGCCGTCGCGCCCAGCGTGAATACGCCCCCCGCGGAGCGTGCGTGTGGGTGCGGCGATGCAAAATCTCGTAGCCCGCGTACGCCGCGCCGAATCCCAGCGCGAACGAGATCCCTCGACGCGGACCGAGCAATATCGAACCGGTGGCCGCGAGCGCGGGAACCACGACCACCGCGAGCTTGAGTTTGTTCGCGGTAGGGCTGAAATAGCGTGTGTCGGTGTGATGCGCCTGGTGCTCACTGCCGAAGTCTCCGTCCCAAATGCTTCGGCGACCATCCGGTCGTTTCGTCCGGGGACCATGTCCGAGAAAGCGGTGCAGCGAGTATTCGACGACGCTCCACGAGAGCGCACCGAAGGCGAAGGAAAGCGGGGACAGCATCAGTTTCTCCTCTTGGTTTCTGCGAGCGCCGCCGGCGAAGCGCCCCATCCGGCAAGTAGCGTGGCGAGCAGGTCCTCACCGAGTGCGGTCGTGTCGAAGCGCTGTTCGTCGAAGCGCGCCAGCTTGCCGAGCTGGCACACTCCCTGGAGCGCTCCCCACAGCACGAGTGCGCGGCGTTCTTCGTCGCCAGGGCCCAGAGCTTCTGCTCTTGGGCGGTGCGGATGCAGACCCGCCACGTCGGAAAGGAACGCCATCAGCGCGGGCGCCACGCGCAGAGCTTCGTCGTCACGAACCAGCGGTCGCGGATCGCCCAGAAGGTGGGTCAGGAGCCGGTAGGTCAGCGGTTCGTCGCTGGGCAGTGCCAGATAGAAGCGCCCAGCGCTCAAGAGTCGCGTGAGCGGAGGCCCGTCCTGGACCTTCTCCGCAAAGCGCTCGTGGAGACCCGCAATCGTTCGGCGCTGTAGCTCCACCACCAGCGCGTCCTTGGAAGCGAAGTAGCGATAGAGCGCCGCAGGGACCAGATGAAGCTCCTTGGCGAGACGACCGAGGGTCAGAGCGTCGATGCCCTCCTCGGCCACCAGACGCTCCGCTGCGTCCAGCATCGTGGCGAGACGCTCCGCACGACGCTGGGAAGCGCGCACGGCAGCTGGCTGAATGTCTGTCACTTCAGTGAATATTATTCACTTTGCTTCGGATGTCAACTCCACCCGCATTTTCCGCTTCTCGAGATCGAGTATAGTCAATAATATACTATAATCCGCGCTGGGGGCGGCGCGTTGGGTGGCAGGCAGGGATAGCCAGTAGAGCGACTGTGCAGGCCCGCTGCTTGCGCTGGTAACCGGTTGACGGGTTTCACCAGGAAGACGGAAGTGCCATCCGGAGCATTTCCTCGATTCGAAATTCGAAATGCCTTCCGCCCTTCCGCCTTCCTGTTCAATTGCTGGCGGGCCGGTGGAACGGATGGCTAGCGCTTGGCAGCGCGGTTGCGCAGCGTGTCGAGTCGGAGACGAAGCGCGTTCAAGCGAATGAAGCCCGTAGCGTCCGACTGGTCGTAGACCTCGTCGCGCTCGAACGTGACGAAGTCCTCGCGATAGAGCGAGAGCGGGCTCTTTCGTCCTGTCACCATGACCGAGCCCTTGTAGAGCTTCACGCGAACGGTGCCCGTGACGACATCCTGGATGGAATCGATCATCGTTTGGAGCATCACGCGCTCCGGCGCGAACCAGAAGCCGCGGTAGACGAGCGAAGCGTACTCCGGAATCAAACCATCGCGGATGCGGATCTGTTCGCGATCGAGCGTGATGCTCTCCATCGCGCGGTGTGCCTTGTGCAAGACCGTGCCGCCCGGGGTCTCGTACACGCCCCGGCTCTTCATTCCGACGAAGCGACTCTCCACGATGTCGACGCGGCCGACTCCGTGTCGCCCGGCAATTTCGTTCAGCCGACCGAGCAGAGCCGCGGGGCCGTACGCCTGTCCGTTGATGCTGACGGCGTTGCCCTGTTCGAATCCGATTTCGAGGATCTCCGGCTCGGCAGGTGCATCCTCGGGATCCTTGGTGAGGATGAACATGTCGCGGGGCGGCTCGGCCCAGGGATCTTCGAGAATGCCGCCCTCGAACGACAGATGCAGCAGGTTGCGGTCCATCGAGTAGGGCTTCTTCGCGGTCGCACTCACGGCGATGCCGTGCTTCTTGGCGTACTCGATGCAATCGGTGCGGCTCTTGAGCGACCATTCGCGCCAGGGGGCGATGACCCGCACCTCGGGGTCGAACGTCATGGCTCCGAGCTCGAAGCGAACCTGATCGTTCCCCTTGCCCGTCGCGCCGTGGGAGATGGCGTCGGCGCCGGTCTCGCTCACCGTCTTCATCATGCCTTCGATGATGCAGGGACGGGCCAGCGAAGTACCCAGGAGGTATTCGCCTTCGTAGAGCGCATTGGCTCGCAGAGCCGGGAACACGAAATCCCTGACGAATGCTTCGCGCAGATCCATCTGCACGTAGCTGACCGCTCCTGAATCCTTCGCCTTCTGTTCGAGACCCGAAAGCTCTTCCGCTTGCCCCACGTCGGCGCACCAAGCGACGACCTGACAATCGTAGGTCTCGATCAGCCAGCGCAAAATCACGCTGGTGTCGAGGCCCCCCGAATACGCCAGGACGACTTTCTTGATCGGTTTCACAGAAGCTCCCTTTCCGGCTCCTCGAGCACCTCGCGGAACCGCTTCGCCATTCGGCCGGCCTGATACCCGTCCGCGACCCGGTGGTCAAACGATGCGCCGATCGTGAGGATCGGACGCACTTCCACCCGACCCTCCACGACGGCCGGGGCATCGCGCACGGCGCCGATGGTGAGGCAGATGGGGGTCCGCGACGGCGGAAACAGCGGAGCCTGGCCGACGGTCAATCCGAAGTTGGAAACGTTCGTGATCATCGCCGACCCGAACGCGTCGTAGGGGACTCCGAGCTTCGAGAGATTCATGTCGAAGTCGTAGGTCAGCCGCTCACCTAGCTTCATCGCGAAGCGAGTCGCGAACGGCGGCAGTTTGCTCAAGAGCTGCGCGCTCTTTTGGGTGGGGTCGTCCTTTTTCACCCGGATGCGCTCGGCACGACGGGTGAGCTCTTCGGCGATCTCGACCAGGCTCTTCTGGTCGATGCGGGCGACCTTCGCGCCTGCGAGGTTCTCCCCGTCCTCGAATGCCACCTGAAAGAAGATGTCGACGGTATCGCGCACGTAAATGCGCCCGCGGCGGATGATCGCGTTCACTTCCGGTCGTTCGGCGATCGCAAGGCCGACCGCCTTGCCGATGAGGTGCGTCAGCGTCACTTTGACGCCGGTCTCGCTGCGCACGCGCTCGAGATGAGCGAGTGCCTTCCCGGCATCGATATCCATGATGCCGTACACGGTTGGATCGCGAGGCGCGTCCCAGGCGTGAACCGCCATCGCGCGCCATGCCGCGACGTTTTCCAGGCGACGAAAGCTCACCGCCCGCGAGCAGACCCGCGACTCGAGGCGAGCGCAAGGGCCTCTTCGATTTCCCGGGGCTCGAGCATTCCCGGCTTGCGCCAGACCTCGCGGCCATCGCGGTCGAGCACGATGAGATACGGGACTCGATTCACGTGACCGAACGGGCCCCCACCCGCCAGAGTCTCGTCGTCTGCCATTGCCACCGGAAACGAGAGTCCGAGGGTCGTGCGAAAGGCATCCGCCATGACGGCGTATTTCGGTGGCTCGAGCACGACGGCTCCGGCGTTGGCCCGGGGCGTGTGCGTCCGAAGCGCCTGCTCGAGTCGCTCGGCGAGAAGCTGCGATGCCAGGTCGTACGTGGTCACGAACAGGATTGCCGTTGCGCGGCCTCGCGTCGTTGCACTCGACAGCTCCCCACCCTCGGTGGTGCCATAGGCGAACTGTCGCTGCTCGCCGACGGCCACGGGCTCCGGCGCCTGGGCGGGCTCGGCGTTTCCCCCGCAGGCGCACCAGCCCGCGGAAAAAACCAACGCAATCGAAGGGATCGACAGCCGCCCAGTCACGATACGGAGCTGGGATACACCGGCTCGAACAGATCCGCGAACATTCGGAGAGCTTCGGGCATCTCCTCCCCGCTGCGGGTGTGGGCGAGAACCACCAGCGCCAGCTCGTCCACCAGGGACTTCAGCGGCGTGGCCTCGAGCAGCGCGCCGAGAAGTTGGTCACCGGGCTGAGGTGCCGAGCCCTTCACGACGATGGGGTCATGGCGCACCCACGCAAATCCCTGATTCATCCGGTAGCCACAGGCGAGAACCTGGACGAAATCCAGGTAGAGGGGGGAAATCACCGCCGCAACCCGAATGCCATCCCCCGACACCCCGCGCAGGGCGCGGGCTTCAACGTCCTTGGACGCCGTCGCTGGGTCGGCCGGACCGATTGCCGTAGTGATGCGAGCCCGACGCTCGGGATCGGATTCCACCGCCAGAAGAGGCGCGTACACCGCGATCCGCGGCACCCGCACCTTCGACGCATCTGCTTCGAGCGCGGACAGCCAGCGGTTTCGCGATGCTCCGTCGAGCGCCTTGTACGCCATCGCTGCAGCGAGCGCCGCTTCGGCATCCGTGGCCAGTGCATCGAGCCACTCACACCATGCGGCGACCACGCGTGGATCGACTCCGGACGACGCGGCCGCGGGCAGTGATGTCTGCTCCGCGTGGCCGGTCGACGCAGACGACGAACGTCGTCGCGGAGGCACATCGCTCATGACAGCGCGAAGCTAGAGGCTTTCGTCGCGCGGCGCAACTGGCCAGATTTCTTTTTCGTGAGACGGAAAAGTCCAATGCGTCCGTCGTCTCTGTTCGGTAAGGCGCCTTCGAAACCACGAGCGCACTTTTGCCGAGACGACGGGCCGCTATGGAAACGCGCCGACCTCGGCACCGAATTCCTCAGTCAGATCCGCAAGGAGCTGGTCGAGCTCACGCTCACGACTGGGATGTGCAGCAACGACCAGCTCGCCGCCACGCTCTGCAAACAGCGCGCCGAGACCCTCGCTAGCCTCGAAGATCCCCTTGACATACACGACGTCCCGCGCCTGAACGCGAACACTTCGGGTCACGAGCTCGGTGCCGATGAGCGGCGGAACGGGCATGCCCCGAGCGTAACTTGGTCCGAGAAGAATTTGCGTGGCAAGCGCGGCTCGCTTGTCTTAGGACCGTGCCGGTGGGCCATCTTGCCGCGACCGACGACGAGGAAAAGCTGGGCGAGCTTCCTCCTCTCGATGCCGAAGAAGAAGAAGGGGAAGGCCCGGAGGGCGATCACCTCCCAGAGATCGGGGAAAACCTCGGCGAAGAAGCCGTGGATCCGGACGACGAAGACACCGTGGATCTCGACGTCGGCATCGATCTCGGCGAAGAAGTGGCTTCGGAAGAAGACCGCGGGGAAATCGTCCTCGATATCGCAGAGCTTTTGGCCTTTGCCGACGAGCGAGAGGGCGAAGACGAGCCGGAGAGCTTCGGTCCGGGCTCGACCCTCGAGGACGACATCGATTCGGAGGACGAGAGCACGGACCTGCTCGGCTCGAGCGAAGAGGGTGTGGACGAACCACTCGAGGATCTGGTGAGCGACGAGCTTCCGGAGCTCGATGCCGACGAGCCCGGCGGATTCGATGACGGATTCGCGAGCGAGATCGTGCCGAGTGACGACGAGCTGCCCCCGAGAGCGAGCGCCCTGTGGAGCTCTTCGCTGATCGCGGACGCGGGCGTGGCGCTGTCGCAAGTGGTCCTGAGCGCCGACGAGGTCGTCACCGCTGGCCACGGCCTGTCCTGGCTCGCGGCGGGCGCCGTGATCCAAGCTCCGCTCGGAGGAGCGTTGGTACGATCCGTCGCCGCCTGCGCCGACGGCACGTTGCTCTGCGCGACCTCGAGTGGAGAGCTCCTGCGCCTCAGCCGCAGCGCACCGAAGCCCGAGCCCTTGCCCCAGGCCCTCGAAACCCTCGGCATAGCCGGAGGTCACGCGCATCTCCTTCAGTGCGCACGCTTTCCGGAAGCGGGGCCGCGAGGCCTACTCGCACATTCTGGCAGCGCGCGCATCGCAGTCAGCGCCGATGGGGGCGACAGCTGGCGCTCACTCGAAGTGGGCGGCCGCATCATCGCCACCGCAACCGGCGGCGCCCCGACTCGCCTGGTGGCCCGCGGTCACGAAGAGCACGCCTTGCTCAGCTTCGAGCGCGGAGGGCAAACTCTGTCCCGCGTGCCCCTCGACGACCGAGCCGCGGAGGAGCTCCTGGGTCACGAGCGCCCGCTCCTCGCCGCCAGCGGGAGCACCGTTGCACTCGCGAGCCCCGACGCCGAGCTCCTGTTGTCGCGCGACGGAGGCAAAAGCTTCGAGCGCATTGCCGGGTGTCAACGTGCGACCGCGCTCTCCGTCGGAATGCGGGATGGACGGATGCGCGTTTGGCTCACGTTGTTCCAGGAATCTCTCGAACGCGCGATCGTGGTCGAAGTGGACGCGGAAACGGGTCGACCCGAGTGCGTTGTCGAGCTCAAGGCGCAGGACGAATCCCAGGACCCGCGGGTGAATGCCCTCGGCTGGAACCCGGAGACCGACGAGCTCTGGGCAGCCGGTGACTCGGGACTGTGGTGCCTGAGACCACGGGTCGAGCGCGAAGCTCGCCCGGAATTGGCCGGCCCGCCGGCACCGTGATAGCCCGGGACTCGATGCCGATCGTCGTTCAGAAGTACGGCGGGTCCTCGGTCGCGGACATCGAGAAGCTCAGGAAAGTGGCCGACCAAGTGGCCCTCGCCAAGCGTGCTGGCAACGACGTCGTCGTCGTGGTGAGCGCCATGGGCAAGACCACCGACAACTTGCTCGCCCTCGCGCACCAAGCGGCGGAAGGCGGCGAGCCGCCCAAGCGCGAGCTCGACATGCTTCTTTCGACCGGCGAGCGCGTGAGCATGGCGTTGCTCAGCATCGCGATCCAGGCGCGGGGCTTCGACGCCGTCAGCTTCACCGGTTCGCAATCCGGCATCATCACCAACGATCGTCACTACGACGCTCGCATCATCGAAGTCCGACCGCATCGTATCGAGGACGAGCTCGCCCGCGGACGCATCGTGATCGTCGCGGGGTACCAGGGGATGAGCTACAAGCGCGAGATCACGACGCTCGGGCGAGGTGGCTCCGACACGACGGCGGTGGCCCTCGCTGCAGCCCTGGGTGCCGAGCGCTGCGAGATCATGAGCGACGTCGACGGAGTGTACTCGGCCGACCCGCGCATCGTTCCCGATGCGCGTCACCTGCCGGAGCTCGACTACCAGAGCATGCAAGAGATGTCCGAGTCGGGGGCCAAAGTGCTCTGCGCTCAGGCGGTGGAATGGGCGCGCCGCAACAAGGTGGCCATCTTTGCGCGAAGGACCGGCGACTCGTTGAAAGCCGAGCCCTACCAACAGACGGTGGTGTCCGAGAACGGGACCTCGTCCCATCGGGCCGTGGTCGTAGCGAAAAACGTCGTCGTCTTGCGAGCCTCCCGAGCGTCTGCCGACCGCGTCCTTGGCATCGCGAGCAGCCACGGCCTGCAGCTCGGCGATCTGGTGCTCTCGGAGCGCGAGCTCCTTTGTTTCGCCCCTTTGGCGAACGTGCCGAGCTTTCGCGAGAATCCGGCGCGCTCTCGAAGCACTCGAGCTCGGCGACCTGAGCATCGACGAGTCCCATGGGCTGTTGTCGCTCGTGGGCGTCGAGATCGGCACGCGTCCCGAGCTCGTGGCACAGGCTCATGCGCTCTTGCCCTGTGCTCCCCTCGCCTCGTTCAGCCATCCGCTCCGGCTTTCGTGTCTGTTGCCGGTGGACTCGCTGGAGAGCGCCGCGCGTATCTGGCACACAGAGCTTGGCCCCGGGGTCGAGGAAACCTCCCGCCTCACGGCGTGACCCTCAGGCGCGACGGGCAGAGCCCAGACGTTCCAGAGCGCCGGCGTACAGCGTCGCCTCGTCGGGCCGCCCGGCGGCGCGCGCCAGGTCCACGAGCCGCGTGAGCGCAGCACGCAAGCGGGGAATGATCAGCGCTCGAATCCTCCGGCGACGCCTCGTCCAGGCGCCCCGAGAGCAAGACGTGGATCTCGTGGTGACGCCCGAGTCGAGCCAGTACGTCCGCGAGATCGAGAGACGCATCCACGTTGGCCGGATCGCTCCTCAGCGTTGCCTCCAGCCGTTCCACTTCCTCCAGATCCGACGCGCTGGGCTCGGGTGCCCGGCTCGCTTCGAGATCCGCCACGTGATCCTCGGGCAGAGGATCGGGCGGCGGAACCGTGGTGTCGCGCACGGAGTCGTCCGGGAGAGCGGCGTCTCGCTGTCGCTCCTTGCGCGCCGCAACGATGGCGGCAACCTCGCGATACGCGTCCCCGACTCCCCGATCCCGTGGCGCCAACCGAAGCGCGACGGCCAGGTGTCGCTCTGCCGCCAGCGCATCGCGCTCGACTTCACGCTCGAATCGGGCCGCCTTGAGCAGGTAGTCCACGGCGCGGTCGGGCACGGGATCGGCAGTCTCCACGAGATCCCGCATGTGTGCGTGGGCCAGGGACGCTCCGACGATGTCCCCGAGCGCCGACCGCCACTCGGCTTCCAGCGCTCGAGCCTCGACTGCTCGGGCCGACGACGAGGGGACCTGGCGCACCCGTGCGATGGCTTGGGGCAGATCCGAAAGCTCGGTTGCCAACAGGCGAGCCAAATCCATGAGCGCGTCGGCGTCGGTGCGCCCCTGCCGTTCGCTCAGCATGACGGCGCGCGCCAGCAGAGCAAATGCACGATCGCTCTTTTTGGCATCCATCAACGAGCGCGCAAGTCCTGCTGTCGCTCCCGCGTCATCGGGTAAGTAGCGAAGCGCCCGTTCGAAGATCCGTCCTGCGTCGCGAGTGAAACCTCGTTCGAGCAGGGCTCGCGCCGCTCGCATGCACGCCTCGTGACGCGCGGTCGCTCCGACCGCGACGGCTTCGAGGTGCTCGGCGTCCGCCAACGCGCCTTCCACGTCACCGAGAACGACTCGCTCTCGAAAGCGCGCACTGCGCACGGGCTCGAGCCCCGGTGCAGCGGCCACGCCGCGGTCGAGCGCGGCAAGCCGCGCCGGGGCGCTGGTCTCGGCCTCCGCCAACCGCTTCCACAAAAGCGCGGCGAGGGGCGCGAACGGCTCGTCCCGCGCCATCTCTCCGATCGCCTCCCGCGCGCCGTCGAGATCTCCGACGCGGGAGAGAAGCTCGGCGCCGACCCAACCCGCAGCGGTGGCCGGCAGCGTCTCGACCAACATGCCGAGGGCCGCTTCCGCGCGACCGGGGAAGCACACGTCGATTTCGGCGACGAGTCGCGCGATTTCCGGATGCCTCGGGGCTTGTTCGAGGGCTTCCAGGTAGCCGGCGCGGGCGGCGTCCAGATCGCCGGACGCCACTTGATCGTCGGCAGCGCGACAGAGCTCCGCGAGCTCGAGCGCACGAGCGGCGCCCGCATGGAGTGCTGGAGGATCGAACGTCGCGTCGAGCTCGACTCGCGCTTGGTCCCCGTCCACGTCGAGTCCTCCGAAGGTCACTCGCCGCGTGGACGGAACCCGTGCTCCGATCGCTGGAAGCACGATGCGCGTCATGCGCGCCGCGGCATGCGCTATCGAAAAAACGCGGCCGCGCCGCTGACCCAGCCCCGACAGCCCGCTATCCACGGCCCTCAAGGCGTGACCGAGCGCCGGTGCGTCGAGGCCCGCACCGCGAGCGTGCATGACGACGAAGCGAGCGTCACTCTCCGTCGGCGCCCACAAGAGATCAAAGGCGAGGGCGCCTTTTTCCCCACACAAACCCACTGCGATGCCATGGGGAACGCTCCACACGCGAGCGGGCCGAAGCAGCTTCCCGACGATGCCCTCACCGAGCTTCGGCGTGAGCCAACGTCCGAGAGCGTCCAGGCTCAGCGTGAGCCCGATGTGCTCCAGATCCCCGCGGCGGTGTCGGAATACGGGCACCCCGCCGGAGAGGTCGAGCGGGAACTTGAGTCCGGGCAGGGACGAGGCCAGGGCACGGACCTCGATCGGTCCCACATCGATGAACTCGTAGAGCTCCATGCCCAGCACGCCCCGGGTCACGGTGAGCCGGAGGGGGACCCGCTCATCGGCAATCTCGGGGAGCGGATCCCGAAGAGGGGCAAGTGGGGCGCGTTCGGAGGCAGTCACCCTCTTTCCAGGGTACCAAGGCCGGGCCGACTTCGCACAATGAGAGGGGTTTTCTGGCTTGAGTCTCGGTTTGGGGAGGGGGGAGACGGGGAATTACAGGCAGGCGGAAGGGCGGGAAGGGAATCAGGAGAGTTTTTTTGGGGATTCTGGGGCGCTCGCTCGCGTGCCATCCAGCGCCAGGTGCAGGTGACGAGGCGCTGGACGCGTGAGCGCCGGGCGAAAGGGGCCCGGCGCTCGAAGTCGAATGGGGGGAGATCAGCCGCCGTCTTTTTCGAGCTTCTTCTTCATGCGGCTCATGAGCTCGTCGAAGCTCTTCTTCTTGATGACCCGACCGAACTGACTCTTGTAGTTGTTCACGAGGCTCGAGCCTTCGGTGACGATGTCTTGCACGCGCCACTTACCGTCGACCTTGTTCATCACGTAGTCGATGCTGATCGCCTCTTCACGCTTGTTGTCGCGGCTCTTCGCGACGGTGCGCACGAGCTTGCCCTTCTTGGCGTCGTCGACGCCTCGGTACTTGATCTCGTACTTCAGGGTCTTCTTCAGATTTTTACGGTATGCGTTTCGCACGAGCCGTTTGAGAACGTCCTGAAAATCCTTCTTCTGGTCGTCCTTGAGCTCGCCCCAGTGCTTGCCCAGGGAGTCCTTGGCGAGCGTGTCGTAGTCGAGCAGGGTGTCGAACAGGTCAGCAATCTTCTTCTCGTTGCCAGCGCTCTTCCCCTTCTTGAGCAGGCCACCGAGCTCTGCCTGCTTGTCCTTCAGGTAGTGGTCGGGTTCCTCGGCGCGAGCAGCGCGCGGGAACGCAAACAGCATCGTGAGGGCAGCGAATAGGGGGATGAAAAAGCGTCGAGACATGGGTCTTTCTGGTTCCTTGAAAGTTGGGGTCGCACTCTCTTTTACGCAATGGCAGTGCCAAAGCTTCAACGGCTGGCCGAAATGAGCGCTAACGATTGAATATAACTGGCATTTTTTCCTGTCCTTCGGCGTCCCGACCGAGAGGCCTGATGGGCTCGGATCGCGACGGCTGTGGCAGGGTCTACCCGGACGACAGTTCACGCTCGGCTTCGGGAGCCGGGACGGAGAAGGGCCTTTGAACCGGCCCCATCGTGACGCGAAACGTCGCTCCCTTGCCCTCCTCGCTTTTCACGTCGATCTCGAACTCGTGTTGGTCAGCGATGGTTTTCACCACAGCGAGCCCCACCCCCGTGCCCTTGGATCTCGTCGTGAAGAAAGCGTCGAAGAGCTGGGCTCGCGCCTCTTCGTCGATCCCAATCCCGTGGTCGACCACCTCGAGCACCGCGCACCGATCGTCATCGAGCTCGATGGAGACCTGGACCTCGTCGCCGGCATTCGAAGCTTGCACGGCGTTTCTCACGAGATTCCACAACAGCTGCCGGAGCTGAGAGCTATCCGCGGAGATCACGGCGTGGTCCACCCCCTGATAGACGACCTGGACGTCGGAGACCGCACGCCCGCTCTTCGATGCGAGCTCGACGACCTCGCGGGTGAGCGCCCCCACGTCAACGTCCGTGAGCTCGGGTTTGCGAGGCCGCGCCAGGTCCATCATGTCGGTCACTAAATCGTTGAGCCGAGATGCCTCGCGCTGAATGATCTCGCACAGCTGTCGATCCTCGTCGTTGAGCGCGGGAGCTTCCCGCAACAGCTGAATGCTGCCCGAAATCGAGCCGAGTGGATTGCGGATCTCGTGCGCCAATCCAGCCGCCAGTCGCCCCAGAGCCGCCATGCGCTCGGCTTGCTCCGCTCGCTGTTCGGCCACCACGAGCTTTCCCCCCGTGATGCGGAGGCGTTCGGCGAGGTAGCCAGCGAGTAGCGTGACCACCACCAGCATCAGCAGATTGACGAGCCCGTAGTAGAGGAGCTCGTTCGGCGCGAGCGCATAGAGTTTCGGCGGTTGGTCGGGAGGCGGCTCCAACCAATGCGCCTGAAGCATCAAGATGAGGGCGCCGTACAGTGTTCCGCCGGCAACTGCTGCGATGCCGGCTCCTCGAAGCCCAGTCAATGCGGCGCCGACCAGACACGTGAGCCCGTAGAACGACGTGGCTCCGCTGGCCGCTCCGCCGGACAGATACACGACCACCGTCCAGGTCAGCTGATCCACCAAAAGCTGCACGTCGGCGAGCAGCTCGATGTGACGACCCGTTCGCAGGATCCAGGCGTTTACCCCCGCGACAGCGAACGCGAACGCCAGCGTGGTGATCGCGAGGCGCACCGAGAACGAGTCGATCCGAAATGCGCTGCGGAAGTAGAAGCTGCCAATCACGCCCAGGGCCAGCATCAGGAACAAGAGGCGCGCGCCGGTGATCCAGGCGAGCCGCCGCGGGAGCGGTGCTCCTGCCAAGCGATCCGGAATACCGAGCTCGAAGGCCACGCTTTGCCTTCTTTTCAGTCGGCGTGGATGTTACCGGCGAGGGAGAAGATCGGGAGATACATCGCGATCAGCACGACACCAACCATGCCACCGACGCCGACCATCAAGATCGGTTCGAGGGCGCTGGTCATGGCACCGACGGCGATATCGGTTTCTTCTTCGTAGAAATCAGCGATCTTGCTCAGCATCTGGTCAAGGGCGCCGGTCTGTTCTCCGACCGCGATCATCTGGACGACCATGTCGGGGAAGACCTTGGTCTCCATCAGCGGCTCGGCCATGTTGTTGCCTTCGCTGATCTTCTGACGAACGAACGAGATGCCGCTTTCCACGACGACGTTGCCGGAAGTTCGCGCACAGATGTCGAGCGCATCGAGGATCGGAACACCGGACTGGAGCAGCGTGCCCAAGGTTCGGGTGAAGCGCGCCACCGCGATCTTCCGCAACACGGGTCCGATGATCGGCATGCGTAAAATGGTGCTGTGCACGGCACGTTTCCCGCCAGGAGTGCGGTATGCGTACACGAACCCGCCCACGCCCAGGAGCGTTCCAATCAGGATGAAAGGCAGCCAGGTCACGAATCCATGGGAAACGGCCACGATGATCTGGGTGAGCTTGGGCAGGGCAT
This sequence comes from uncultured delta proteobacterium, assembly GCA_963781505.1. GTDB lineage: Bacteria > Myxococcota_A > Polyangia > Polyangiales > Polyangiaceae > JADJKB01. The sequence continues at coordinate 176,890 of CAWAHB010000027.1, forward strand.
CTTTGCCACCGCCGAAATCAGAGAACATGCGCTCGAAGGCCGGGATCACGAACGTCAAAAGCACCGTCATCACGCCCGAAGCGATCACGATGACGATGCTCGGATACACCAGAGCGCCACGCACCTGCCGAACCAGCTTCTGGCGCTTCTCGAGGTAAATCGAGAGGCGCTGCATGATGGTGTCGAGAATGCCGCCGACCTCGCCGGCGTGGACCAAGTTGACGAACAGCTCGTCGAACACCTTGGGATGACGACGCAGGGCGTCACTGAAGCTCGCTCCCTGCTCGACCGCGCTCTTCACGTCCTGGAGCACCCCCGCGAAAATCTTGTTCGATTGCTGGGTGGCTAGAATGTCCAAGCACTGGACGAGAGGGAGCCCAGCGTCGATCATGGTCGCGAACAAGCGAGTGAAGGTGACCAGGTCCTTGGTACCCACGCCCGAGCCAATGGTGAGCTTGAGCGCCGCAGCCTTCTTCTTGACCTTGACCGGGTTGAGCTGCTGCTGGCGCAGGCGGGCGTTGACCGCCGCCTCGTCCTCAGCCTCCATAACGCCCTTACGCACCTCACCGGTGCGTGCTCGGGCTTCCCATGCGAACTCGGCCATGACCTGTACCTTCTATTCGGGCGACACAAGCATAACGACCATTTGTTCGCAGCGTCAAAAGCTCGGCGGGATCCTCCGGAAAATAGTCTCGGCAAACTCGCAGAGCGGCTCCTCGTTCGACCGGGTGTGGCAGTCGGGGCAAGCCTATCGCTCTCGGTCCGAAGTCCGGGGGGGTGGCGCAGCCAAGTCGGCGCTTTTGGCAATCCGGCGCTCGACGACCCCACCTCCGTCGGCCCGGAAACCGTCTTCAATCTCGCTTCTGTAACCAAGCCGTTCTTCGCCGCGGCTCTGGTCCGCAGCGTGGACCTGTCGACTCCCCTCGAAGCCCTCCTCGAAGAGGCCCGGGGATTGCCCTTGGGCGAGGTTTCTTTGGAGCTCCTGCTGGCGCATCGAAGCGGGCTCGAGCCGCATCGCACCCTATTCGAGCCGTTGGTCTCGCGGCGACCGTTTCAACGTCGGGCGGCGCTCCGCGCGGCATGCAACGCGCGTCCGCCAAGCACGCCGGCCGAAGGCTTCGCGGCGGTGTACAGCGACCTCGGCTATCTGCTCCTCGGCGAGGCGCTTCGTCGTCTGGTCGGACTGCCTCTCGACTCAATCATCGAAAAGGAAGTCTTCCGTCCGCTCGGGATCGAGGACATCGGAAGCGCGCGTCAGTGGCTCGAGCGTGAGCCTCATTTTGCACGGCGAACCGCGGCTACGGAAATCGTTCCCTGGCGTGGCGGGACGCTCCGCGGCGTCGTCCACGACGAAAACGCTTGGGCGCTTTCGGGACATGGAGCCTCGGGACATGCGGGTCTGTTTGGAACCGCTGAAGCGGTGGCGAGGTTTGGTCGCGCGATCGTCGATGCGATGCGCGGAGACCGGAGCTTCCTCGGCGAACAGGCCATTCACACTCTGGCTCGACCGCGGCCTGGCGGGACGCTCCGAGCGGGATTCGACGGCGTGAGCCCCGCCGGTTCGGCGGCGGGGGACAGAAAGAGCCCCGAGACCGTGGGCCACCTCGGCTTCACCGGGACGAGCCTCTGGTGCGATGCCCCCCGAGGCATCGTCACGGTTGCATTGACGAATCGGGTGCACCCAACCCGGGACGACCTCCGGATCCGAGCCGCTCGGCCCGAGGTCCAAAACGCGCTTTACGAGCAGGGAGAGGGTTTGGGCGAGTAAAGCTGGAACAGCCGGAAAAGACGTGTAAAATTTGCTCCGACGCCACCCTGGCGTTGGCGGCAACCCGCTTTCGCGGCAGGATCGAGACAGAACAGCGATGTGGAAGCTCGCGATCGAGGACGACCAGGCCAACAAGACGGTCGTGAATCTCGTTCGTGACGAGTACACGGTCGGTCGTTCCGAGGACAACACGGTCCGGCTGACGGAGCGCAACATCTCTCGTCGCCACGCGAAGCTTCACAAGAACGGCGCCGGCTGGGTGCTGGAAGACCTCGCCAGCTACAACGGCTGCTTCGTCAACGGCGTGCGGGTGAGCGAACCGCAGAATCTCGAGCATGGCGATCTCGTTCAGGTCGGTGACTACCGACTCGAGATCGTGGACGAGCAGGTAGCGGCCGGCTCGTTCAAATCCACGGTGCCTTCCGTTCCGAAGGCGCACTCCCTGGTCAGTCAGCCCGACCGGTTGGTCCAGCTCGCCGGCCCGACTCCGGGCGCCGAGTTCGCACTGGTCCAGCCGCGCGTCGTCATCGGACGCGGGGAGGAGTGCGACATCTCAGTCAATCACGCGTCCGTCAGTCGCGTGCATGCCGAGATCCACGCACTCGGAGACGGTCGCTACGAGGTGGTCGATCGCGAGAGCGCGAACGGCATCCGTGTGAATGGCGTCGACCTGAAGCGCAGCCTGATCGACGCTCGTGACACCGTGGAGCTCGGTGACGTGGTGATGAAATTCATCCCCGCGGGGCAGGTCTTCAACCCAGCGTCAGAAACCTTGGCCCCCGCCGCCGCCATGGGGCCCACGACCCTCGATCGCTCCACCCCTTCCACCGGCGTCGAGCGTCGCGCGACCGTCGGGGGGATCCCGCCGGTGTTCAAGCTGGTGGCCGGCTTTGCCGCCGTAGGCGTGGCAATCATGCTGGGAATGGTCGCGTTCGGCGGCAAAGGTCGCGAGACGGAGGCCACGGTCCAGCCCGTCGACTCGGCGACCCAGGTGCTCCAAACCGCCATGGAGCTCCTGAAGAACGGCGAAGTGGAGGCGGCCCACGTCAAAGTAACGAGCGAGATCCCCGAGGACAGCAACGCTCGACAGTCCACGGAGTTCAAAGACATCGAAGCGCGCTGGGCCGACATGCTCTTCGACATGGCCAGTCGGGAGCAGGACCCGACACGCCATCGCGCCATCCTCGATCGTATCGCGAAAGCAACCAGCGTGGATTCCGGGCGCCGCAAGCGGGCGTTGGTAGAGATGTCGAACCTCGATCAGGGTCTCGACGTCCAGGACTTGCCGAGCGCACCCAAGCCCATCCCGAGTGGCGCCCAGGAGGTAACGCCCAAGCCCGCATCGACCTTGAAGAACGGAATCGTGGTCAACGATCCCTTCAAGGAAAGCGGCAAGCCAAAGGCGGCCAAGCCGGCCGTCAAGCCCAAGGCGACGAGCGAGCCCGGGCCCAACATCAACGACAGCGCGACCAGCGGTGACCGTCAAAAAGCCACGGCCGCGAAGAACGCGCTCAAGGCCAAGATCAACAGCGGCAAAGGCACCGACGCCGACGCCCGCATGCTCCGCGCTCTGTGCCGCCAGCTCGGCGACATGTCCTGCGTGAACTGAATCCGGTCCTTCCGCGTTTCGAGCTCCAGCGATGCGCGTCGCGGTACAGGCTCCGGAATCGAAATCTCCTCGGACTGCGCTCCTGTCGCGTCCGGCATTGGCGGTCATGACCGTGCTCGCTCTCGGTGGCCTCGCGGAGCTCTGCCCTGCACTCGAGCGAGTGCGGCTATTGTCTCCCCCCGCCGTGACCAGCGAAGGCCTCGTCGGCGAGATCCCGCCGCCCTCGCTGAGCGTCGGAGAATCCGAGCTCGAAACCGAGACCCACGAGCGCCCCGAGCTCGCTCAGCCCGAGGAGGTGACGCTTCCCAAAGCAGCACGAGGCCCCATCGCGGCCGCCGAGTCCGAGCGCGATCTGCCGGCGATCGACGCGAAAAAGCCCCCCGTCCCAATGCAAAATCCCGAAACCCTGGATGGGTTTTATCGGGCGCTGGCTCGCACCGTGAAGAAGGAACCCGGCGCGATCACCCGCATCGTGCACTTCGGCGACTCCATCGTCACGAGCGACTACGTCTCCGGGACCCTGCGCCGCAAGCTGCAGCGTCAGTTTGGCGACGCGGGCCACGGCTACATGCTGATGGCCAACGCGTGGCCCGCCTACTTCCACAACAACGTCTCGCGCTTTGCATCGTCGGGCTGGTTGGTCTCGCGAATCGTGGGGCCGCTCTCGCCAGACGGCCTGTATGGGCTCGGGGGCGTATCGTTTCGGGCTCCTCCCGGCTCCCGCGCCCGCTTCGGAACTGCAAAGAGTGGAACGTTTGGCCGCAAGGTCTCCCGCTACGTGATCGTGTACCTCGCCGAGCCCGGCGGTGGCACTCTGAAGCTCAACATCGACGGCAAGGAATACAAGGACCTCGTCACGGACGCGCCGGACAAGAAGGTCGCCTACGAGGAGATCACGGTACCCGACGGCGAGCACGAGCTCGAAGTGGTGACCAAGAAGGGCGTGACCCGAGCCTTCGGAGTCATCATGGAGCGCGACGTTCCGGGCGTGGTGCTCGACGCCATCGGCATTCAGGGCGCGCGAGTGCGTTTCCTGGACAAGCAAGACGACGCCCACTGGGCGGAGCAACTCCAGTCACGCAAAGCGAATCTGTTGATCTACGAGTTTGGTGCGAACGAGAGCGGCGACGGATTCGCGTACCCGATGGTGGACTACAACCGCACCCTCAAAGACGTACTCCGGCAGGGAAAGAAAGCCCTCCCGAACGCCGGTTGCCTGGTGATTGGTGCCATGGACCGAGCGGAAAAGAAGGGCACGACGATGTCGACCATGGCTGTCATCCCGGCCCTCGTGAAAGAACAGAAGCAGGCCGCCGCCGAAGTCGGCTGCGCATTTTTCGATACCTATGAAGCCATGGGCGGCGCTGGCTCGATGGCCGCCTGGGTCCAGCGCGGCCTGGGTCAAGCCGACCTCACCCATCCCACCGGCGTTGGCTCCGAGGTCATCGGCAACTGGATCTACCGCGCATTGCTCCAGGGCTACGAAGCCTACCGCACCAAACACTAGGGCGTGTTTTCAAACCAGCCCGAGGAACCGCGGAAATCACTTTCGGTGCTGGTAGCCGTCGAGCAGTGCCTTCGCGATCGCGTTGCCGATGCGCTCGTAGCCGGCTGCCGAGAGGTGCACGCGATCCCTGCCGGCGAGGGGCGGGGTCTCCTGCATCCACCGGGAGAAGCTGTCGGCGCCGCCCATGGCGTCGTAGGCGCTGAAATATCCGCAGCCGAGCTTCATTGCGCTGGCCTTGGCGGCTTCATCGAACTCGATCACGCCGGGCACCGTGGAGCCATCGGGGCTCGCCATGTCGGGCGGGCCGAGGAGCAGACAATCGGACTCGGGCGCCGCTCGGCGACTTCGCTCCACGAGCAGCGTCAGGTGCTTGGCGTAGCGTTCGGGAGTGAGTGTCGAAACTAGATCGTTCGTGCCGTAGGCGTAGATGAAGAGGCTCGGATGGCGAGCCTTGGCTTCGGCTTCCCACGCGGTTGAATCCCAGGCCAGGGGCGTCTGGGCTCGGGCACCATTGACGCCGAGGGTTTCGAGCACGACTCCGGGCTTCTTGCCTTCGACCACCACGCCGAAAAACTGCGGGGAGCCGCTGGCCGACGAAACCTCGAGCTTGGCGTCCGCTGCGCCTTCGAGCACCAGGCGCAAGATGGGCGAGCCAGGCGGACCTGCCCGGCCGCTCTTCGAAATCGCCCACGACCTCCTTTTCGCCCTCGAGCTTCGCGCTCACCCGATCCCCCGCCTTGGGGGAGCGATACATCACGACGAAGCGTACGCCGTCGATCACGCTGCCGGCATCGGGCTCTATCGTCGCATGGGCGGCGCGCCCCAGAGGCACCGCGCGAATGCCGACCAAACCAAAAACGCCGTCGAGCTGCCTTTCGCTCGAAGAGGGCGACGCGGGCTCGCGCCTCCATTCACCGGTGCGCGTCACCTTGGCCGCGCCATGGCGGTATGGCTTGAGCCCGACCTGCACGAGCCCCGGACCACCCGGCCCAAAGCGTTTGTCGAAGGCGCGTCGAACTGCGTCGGACCAGAAATCAGCGGCGGTGTGGGAATCGCCGAGCCAGAGAATGCGGACGTGCTCGGTGCGGTGCTTGCCTTCGAGGGAGGCGAGGTCGCGATAGAAATGCGGGAGATCGAGCTTTCTTGGCTCGCTCTCGGGCCCGGGCGTGGACGAAGCGACTCGAGGAGCCGATTCTTGCGGAGCGGCAGAGGAGTCAGCAAGCGGCGGCGGCGCTGGGCTCGGCCCCGGCGGCGAGGTCGCACTCGTCGGGCTCGGACCGCGGGATGCGCTGCACGTGACCGCGACGATGCACGCCGAGAGCGCGACAGCGACGGAAACGACTCGCTCCGAATCCTGGCTCCAAGAACGCGCGCCCTTCCACCAGCGCTTCGGCTCAAAGAAGGGCATCTTCGATGCTCGCCTCGCGATCGAGCTCGTTCTTGATTTTGCGCTCTTGCACGCGCTTTCGCACGTACTCCACCACAGCGTCCACATACGACTCGAAGGGTGGGCACTCGATGCCCGTGCCCCGCAAGAGCTCTTCGGTGTTGCGCGTGTCGTAGCGAACCGGAGTCGCCATCATGTCCACGAACGCCCGGGGACTCTTCGTGAGGATGCTGACGCCGGGCGCGGACAAGAGCGCTTTGGCGACCCGCGTCGGAATGAAACCACCGGGCAGCTTCTTACCGCCGCTCTCAGCCACCAGCTCGAACACCCGACGCGCCGTAAGTGGCTTGGGATCGGCGAGGTGAAATGTTCGTCCAACCGCTTCCGGTTGCCGGCCAATGTGATGCGCAGCGCGCACGACGTAATCGATGGGAACCACGTGGAGCAGGGCGTCCCCACGGGTCGGCAGTGGGACGGGCAAATCTTGGGGTGAGCTCACGATGAGCAAGATCAGGAGATAGGGTCCATTGAATCGGTCCACCTCCCCGCTTTGGGAGTCGCCGATGATCATCGTGGGGCGAAGCACCACGATCGGAAGCTCGGGCAGAGCACTGCGCACCAAGCGCTCGGCACGCGCCAGGGTCTCTTCCACCGGCGTGCGGAAGTGTTGACCGTTTGCCAGCTCCGCCTCGCGCACGAGCCCCACGCGATCCCCGCTCACCAGCGCACTCGAATGAATCACGATGCTCACGAGATCGCGACTCATCCTACCTAGCTCGATGATTTCCCGAGTGCCGCCGACGTTGGCGTATTCCGCCTGCTCACGGCTGGCTGCGGGATACGTGAACTGCGCGACGTGGTGGATGCGATCGATCTGAGACGCGAGCTCTCGGTACTCCTTGCCGCTGAGTCCGAGGTCCATCGCAGCGGCATCGCCCGCAATGGGCACGACGCGCTCGCGCTGGGATTTCGGCAGGGCGTCCAGGGCTGCTTTCGCTTCCTTCTCGAACTTCTGCCGAACGGTGGCGTAGACCAGAGCCTTCGGCTCGACGGCTACCAGATGCTCCAGCATCTTTTTCGCGCGAAAGGTGGGGAAGCCGGTGACGAGTACCACCTCGTCGTATCCGCGCCGTGACATCGCCTAGCCTCCGCCGCAGTAGTAGTTGCCGACGTTCCAGAGCCAGGCCCCAACGTCGTCGTTCGAGAAGTCGCAGAATGCGGCGGGACCGTTCAGCGCGGCCTGCGCGCAGAAGTATCCGTTGATGTACGACCGGCAGAGCCCTCCCTGACCGAACACGGCGCTGGAGCATTGGTCCTGTTTTGCGGGTGGGCAGTCACCGCACGCGGTGTTGCTGCAGGTGACGGCGCAGGTCAGCGAGTGGTTGCAGCTCTGGGTCAAAAAGGCTGCCAAGCATCGGGCGTATGCCAGATCGGTGGCGAACTGGATCAGGCAATCGTAACAGCCGGGATCGGTGGGCAGGAGCTTTTGGAACGCAGGATTGCAGTTCGGATTGTTCTGCCCCTGGCATGCGGAGGCCACGTCGCCGAGCTGCTGCGCATTGCAGGTCTTCGCGGAAAATGCGGGAGCGGTCACCACATCGGGCGCGCACCCGGCGTAGCCCGCGGGACACGTGCTCCCGGTGGTGCAGACTTGACCCACGCAGCTCTGGCTCTTCGAGGAACAGTTGTCGCAGAGCTTCCCGTACTGACCGCAGTTGTTCGACGCCGAGCCCGCGTGACACACGCCCAGGGCGTCACAGCAGCCCGCGCAGTTGTCCGGCCCGCAATGGGCGCCGGAGTAACAGAAACCCTGGGACGCACAATGCAAACCCGATTGTGTGCAGTCGGAGCAGCCGGCACCAAAGATTCCGCACACCTTGTCTTTGCGCCCGTCCTGACAGAGGCCTTGAGCGTCGCAACATCCCTCGGGGCAGGTGCTCGGTCCGCAGGTGGGGAGGTAGGCGCAATAGTTCCCGGGTTGCGAGCACTTTTCCGGCGAGCTGCACACGTCGCACTTCATACCGTTCTGTCCGCAGGCCGCGTTCACACTCCCCGGTTGGCACTTGCCCGCTGCGTCGCAGCAGCCGCCGCAGTTGGCAGGGCCGCAGGTGGGCGGCGGTCCCGCACATTTGCCGGCGACGCATCCCTGGCCGATGGCGGTGCAGTTGGCGCACGCTCCTCCGCTCGTGCCGCAGGCGTCGCTGGTCGTCCCGAACTTGCAGACGCCATTTGCGTCGCAGCAGCCAGCGCACGTGGCTGGACCGCACGTGGGTGAGGTGCCTTCGCACTTGCCCAGAGAGCAGCCGAATCCCAGCGTCGCGCAATCGAGACACGCGACCCCCGCCTTGCCGCAGGCATTGATCTCGTCGCCCGTATGACAGACGCCAGCCGCATCGCAGCAGCCATCGCAGGGCCCGGCACATCCGGGCTGACCCCCGAAGCCGCCCGAGCCGCCGAAGCCTCCGGAAGCGCCGACGCCACCGGCACCAGCCGCGCCGACACCACCGCTCGCACCCGAACCGCCGACGCCACCGAAACCGCCGCTCCCGCCCACCGCGCCGCCGCTCCCGCCGCTGCCGCCACCACCCACCGCGCCGTCGGGAAAAGACAAGCCCGTGTCCTCGAGGGGGCTTCGACCACAGCCGGATGAAAAGAGCACGGCGCCCAGCGAGAGCATCGCGGCCACGCCCGAAACCCGAACGATTGCTCGGAGAAACCTCGGCATCGGGGCCATGCTAACACCCGCGCCGATCTCGTGCTCGTGTCCGCGTCAGTCTCCGAGAACCAGGTTTTTCGCCAGTGCCTCGGTCGCCCCGCGGTCGGCATCGAGGGTTACCCAACCCCGAGTCCCCGTGCGCCCGAGGCCGAGCAAGATGGGCGCGTCCGAGTCGAGTGTCGCGCGACCGGACAGCCCGAGCCGATTGGGCTCCAGCAAGACGACGAACGATGCTTCCTTGCCCAGCCGGTGGACGGCGGCGACCACTCGCTCGTTGGCGGCGTGGGTGTGCGCCTTGTCCGTGGAAGCAGCGTAGAGCGCCGCCAATACCGGCACGGCATCGAAGGAAAGCGCGCCGTACTCGATCTGGTCGGCGCTCATCCACAAGACCTCGACCGGCTCGGGTCCTGGCGCGATCGTGCCCGCCGGATCCTTCGCCTTGCGCATGTCGCTGGCTTTCAGGCTGAGAAGCGCACGCTGGACCTTGCCGGGAACGCCGCTGACCTCCGCGGTGCTCGTCTTCAGTTTCACTTCCCCGACGAACTGTCGGAGGGGCTCTGCAAACGCACGCATGTTGAAAGCGCGGAGCACGCCTTTCACGCCCGAGTCGAGCGCCTTCGGGTCGCTGACGCTGGCGCGATACATGAGGCCACCGCGACCGCCTTTCAGCAAAACCCCGTACGTCTCCCAATCGCCGCGCCCGCGCGCCAGATCGTCGAGGGCCGTGCCGAGGCTCTTCTGGTCCGCATCTCCCAGTCGATCCCCGAACAAATCCACGAGGCCGGCGAGAGTGCTCTTCGCTGAATCAGCCCGGATTTTTCACTGCTGCGGGTCAATACCGCCGCGGAGACGTCGCTCGGCAGCGCCAGGAGTGGCTCGGCGTCGCCCGTCGTCATGTTGGTCAGAAACTCGGCGAGTCGACCGTGCTTTTCGGCATCCAGCTCGAGTCTTGCCTGCAAACGTTCGGTGCTCGGCTCCACCACGATTCGCGCCCCGGATGCGCTTCCGAGGAGCGCCACGAGACTGTCGATGGCGGATCCGAGCCCACCGATGGCAGCTCGCGGATCGCCGAAATCCGGCGACCGGCTGCCGTGCTTTTGGCGATTGTCCCGATCCGCTTGTTCGAGCTTCGCTCGCTGGGCCTTCCACCAAGCGCGAATCTTCTTGGTCACGGGTCCGGTGAGCGCCTGCTTCTTCAACGTCACCAGCACCGGCGCCTTGGGCGCCTCGCGCTTGGACAGGGTGCGCGCGGCGTATGGGCCGAGCTTCTTGATGAAGTCCGCGTTCTTGCCCGCCAGGAGATGATTACCGGTCACGCCAATGGCGACCTCGCCCTTGCCACTCTTCGGTTCAAGGAGCGTGACGCCGCTCGGTGCGTCGGGCTTGGCAACGTAGGGAGCGTCCGCGCCCGTGCTCAGGCGAGCGACGAGCTCCGGACCGCTCTTGACGTGCGCGGCCACGACGACGACCAGATCGTCGCCGTCTTCCGCAATGGCCGCGGTGAGCGGGATGTCGTCGTCGAGTGACTCCGCGTTCGTGGGCGTGAGGCCGAGGAGGGTGGTGGTGAGCATCCCAAAGCCCGCCGGCATCAGACGCAGCGGTCCTCCGCCCAGGCTCCGGAGCTTGGTCCACAAGTCGCCTGGCTTCTGCACGAACACGTCGCCGACCAGCCCCGCGGGCTCCGGCACGGGCGCCAGCTCCGCCGGTGCCGTGGCGCCGGGCTTCTTGTCTTCGCTGCCGCACGACGAGCAAGCCGTCGTGAGCGCGATCAAGAGGCCGATGAGAGCACGAGCGATTCGAACTGGCTTTTTCCGACGGGCCGGCATGATTCAGAAGGGAATGTCGTCGTCGCCGCCGCCGCCACTGCCGCCAGCGCCGCCGTAATCAGCGTCATCGAAACCCCCGCCGCCACTCTGGGGAGCTGCCGGTGCCTCGTCCGGAGCCGCATACTCGTCCCGCTGACCCCCTCCACGTGCGCCGCCGCCGCCCAAGATGATGTTCTGGGCAACGACTTCGGTCTTGTAGCGCTTGTTGCCATCGCGGTCGTCGTAGCTCGACGTGCGAAGGCCGCCTTCGACGAACAGGCGAGTGCCCTTTGTGAGGAACTTGCTCAGGGCCTCGGCCCGGCGTCCCCAGACCACGACGCTGTGCCACTCGGTACGCTCCTGGCGCACCTTGTTGCGATCCAGATAGCTCTCGCTCGTGGCCAGGCGCATCTTGAGCACCGCCTGCCCTCCACTGGTCATCCGAAGCTCGGGATCTTGCCCGAGGTTTCCAAAAAGCAGCACGCGGTTCAAACCATCCGCCATTCGCCATCCTCCAGAGTTGCCTCGGCACTTGCCGAAGAACGAACCCACCCTCTGGTCGCGGATCCCCGCGGCGTCAAGCTCCGCGCGGACGTAGTCTGTCAGAGCCGCCGACCCGAGCGATCCAAATCCAAATCTAGTTCGGAGGATCTACAGGAGGACGGAAGGGCGGGAAGGAATTCGGGGAGGAATCTTTTTTAGAATTCTTCTGTTCCGCCTTCCTGTTGTTTCTCTGAGGAGTTATCCCCAGGGCGAGGATCAGGCGAGGGCGGACTCGTCGCCGAGATCCGCCAGCAGCTGGACGACGTTGGCGCGAAGCTCGATCAGCGTTCGGCGTAGCTCCGCAGCCGCCATCCGCTCACGTTGTGCCTGGGGTCGGGGCTCCTCGCCCGCATCCCGAAGCCGCTTGCGGGCCCCCGCAATCGTGAAGCCATGGGTGTAGAGCAAGTCCTTGACCTTCAAGAGCTTGTCCACGTCCCGCCTCGAGTAGATGCGCTGGCCCTTGCGGGACTTCTGGGGGCGGATGGAACGGAACTCCGTCTCCCAGTAGCGGAGCACGTGGGGCTCGACGCCTACGATCTCAGCGACCTCTCCGATGCGGTAGTAGAGCTTGACGGGGGACGGGCGCTCCGTGGCCACTCATTACTCCCGATTCGCGATGGATCCGGTCTCACCCTCGGGCAGCTCGTCGTTCAGGGCCTGCTTGAGGAGCTGACTGGCCTTGAAATTCAAGACCCTGCGCTCGGTGATGACGATGGGATCGCCGGTCTGGGGATTGCGGCCCTGACGCTGGCGCTTGTCCCGCAGGACGAAGTTGCCGAAACCGCTGATCTTGATCTTCTCGCCCCGACCGAGGGTCTCCTTCATGGTCTCGAAGACGAGGTCCACGAGATCGGCAGACTCCTTCTTCGAGAAGCCCCCGAGCCGGGTGTAGACCGCTTGGACGATGTCGGCCTTGGTCATGCCATCCCCCAACTACCGGACCGTCCGGCAAGGTGAGGGGCTCAGCCGCAAGTGGCCGGGATCCCACACCCAAAGGGTACGGCCATACTATCCCCCCTCCCGAGAAAGTCCATACGGAAAGAAGGGTTACGAGATCGCTCAGGCTGCCTTGGCGACACTGGCGGTTTCGGCCGAGCTTTCCCCGATACCGAGCGCTGCAGGCGCCTCGCTGATGCGGTCGGAGGCCCGACGACGAGCGATCTGCTCGGCGACGACCATCGAGCCGACGTAGCCGTAGCCGAACATGAACAAGGTCGCGAAGGGCGTTGCGAACCAGTGGCCGGTCTCGACCGATGCGATGACGCTGGCGAAGCTCAAGAGCGCGAGACCGATCTCGGTGTACGGCAACTCGGCTTGCTGACGATACCGCCCGGCGGTGATGCCGCGCTTGGGCGTGCGGACGAACTCACCGGACATCGAGTTCAGCCCCTCGAATACGGCGCGAGTGAGATGGGGCGCGAGCCCTGCGCCGAGAGCGATGAGGGATGGCAAGCGGCGAATGGCTTGCCAGGTCGTCCGGCCCTGGGCGCGATCGGCGACGATGTAGAACGTGGCGAGGGAGCCCGTTGCACCGACGCACAGCGGAAGGTCGATGACGAGCATCGTCTTCAGATCCGTGGCCGGCATCAGGATCAGAGCCGGCAAGAGCAGCACGCTCAGAAGCACCATGAGCGGATAGGCGAAATGCGGCGTGAGGTGGAAGAACGCCTCGGCTCGCTCCCAGAACGAGATCGGAGCGGTGAGCACCCGCTTGAGCAGCTTGCGCGCCGTCTGCACGGTGCCCTTGGCCCAACGGAACTGCTGCGCGCGGAACGCGGACATGTCCTCGGGGAGCTCCGCGGGAGTGAGCACGTCGGGCCGGTAGATGAAGCGCCAGCCGGCGAGCTGGGCGCGATAGGACAGATCGAGGTCCTCGGTGAGGGTGTCGTGCTGCCAGCCGCCCGCAGCATCGATGGCCGCTCGCCGCCAAATCCCGCCTGTACCGGAGAAATTGAACATGAACCCGGCACCCGAACGGGCGCGGTTCTCCACCAGGTGATGCCCATCGAGCATCAGAGCCTGGACGGCGGTGAGCAAGCTGTGCTCCCGATTGATGTGGCCCCATCGGGTCTGCACCATCCCGACGCCCTCGTCGGCGAAGTGGCCAACGACATCGCGCAAGAAGCCTGGCTGAGGGATGAAGTCCGCGTCGAAAATCGCGACCAGCTCGCCCTTGCAACGGTCGAGCCCGTAGTCGAGCGCTCCCGCCTTGTAGCCGACTCGGTTCGGGCGCCGCACGTACACCGCATCGATGCCTCGAGCGCGCAGCTCCTCGACCTTGGCCTGGGCAATGGCTTTCGTTTCGTCCGTGGAATCGTCGAGCACCTGGATCTCGAGCAGATCGAGCGGATAGTCGATGGTCCCCGCCGCATCGAGCAAGCGAGCCACGACCGTTGCTTCGTTGTAGAGCGGAAGCTGAACGGTGACCGAGGGCAGCTTGTCGGTGAAAGCGTCCGTGCTCACCCGCGCCAGGGACGCGAGTCGGCGTCCGTGTCGAGCGACCAGGAAGACGAGGTAGGCGCGATGAACGCCGTAGCCACAGAGCAGGAGGAGAACCGCGAAGTAGAGGAGAACGAGCAGCTTTTCCATCGGTTACCAGCGGAGGTAACACCGCGGAAATGCGTGAATGTCATCACAATGTAATTTGTTGCACTGCGTTGTAGTCGCGCATCAAACTTTGTCATTTCAACGAGTTACATAACCCAAGGCTGCGATCTGCGCTTCAGCGGGTTGGCTGCCAAATCGAGCGGTTCGGCGGGCTCCATGGGCCAACGCATGTTGGTGGCAGCGACGGATCTCGAAGACGCCAAGAACGCCAAGATGCGCCAAGATTTTTCGGGCGATTGGGTACCGCCGCCGTCGCCGAGCGCGCGCTCTACTGGGCGCCGAACGTGATATCGCCGCTCACCCCGACTGTCACCATTCCGTGCACGGCGCGCTGACCCGACGAGATGCCTTGAGGGGTTTCCCAGGGCGTATTTTTCAGGCCCGATTCGGGGGGCTTCACGGATCTGCAGTCGCTATCGATGGATACGTCTCGGACTTGAGCCAGGGTGAGTCCAAGGAAGGGCGTGAGCTGGAACAACTTGGCGAGCCCGATCTGGTAGCCGCCCATCAGCCGGAAACCCTGTCCGTTCGCGACCAGCGTCTGGGTGCAGCTCTCCGCGAGATTGCTGGCGGGTGGGGGATTGAAAAACTTCACTTTGCGCTTCGTCTCGAAGCGATGGACGAAGATCAGGTCGAGCTCGGCGAAAATGCCGTCTTGGTTGGGTGGGGGTGCGTACTGAAAGCCGACTCCCACTTGCCCTGCGGTCGTGCTCGCATCCGCGGTGCTGGCGTTGTTGTCGGGGAACTGATTGAGCAGGCCCCCGACCTGATACACGTAGCCTCCTGCGAACAGGACGGGGGTGTACCGACGGGCAATTCGCACTCCCACCCGCAGCTCGCCGCCGGTGAACGGACCGTAGTAGTCCTTGATCGCGTCGCCGCTCCGCATGTCGCCGAAGGTCGTGCCTCCACCCAGGCGAAGGCCCGCCATGAACCCGACGCCCGTGGGCTCGGGTTCCGGTGCTCCCCCCTCACCACCGCTCCCCCCATTTCCGCCTTTGGCACCGGTGCCGCCGGTCCCACCCGCTGCGCCAGCCTCTTCATCGACCTCGAGCGCGAAGCTGACGGTCTTCGAGTCGCCGGCCTTGAGCTCGACGGTTTGCTCGGACGGATGGTAGCCCGGTGCCGACGCCGTGATCTTCCGGGTACCGGGATTGGCGGGTCGGTCGACGCCAACGACCGCTGACGAGACATTCACCTCGTCGATGGATAGCTTCAGCCCCTCGATGTTGGCGGGCTGCACCTCGATCTTGATGGATGCGAGCTTCGGCTCGACCTCGGGAAGCTCCTTTTTCGCGTCGGCGACCGCTTGTTTGAATGCGTCCGGAGCTCCGTCATCCAGGTCCAGGCGCACGAGCTTTCGATAGGTTTCGGTCGACTCCACCACGAGCCCGAGCTTGTCCTGGCAGCGCGCGATGTAGATGAGATGCACCGGCGCGTCGTACAGGGATTGGGCACGCTGAAGCTTGTCCAAGGCGTCGGCAAACTTGCCAGCCTTGAAGAGCTTGATGCCTTCCCGCGCCAGGCCGCGAGCAGTGGCTTTGTCGGCCGCGGATTGTGCCGCGGCCGGCCTCGGAGCGACGAGAACCGACGAAGGAACGAGCAGGAAAAGCACCGCTCCGAGCCAGAGCCAACTTCCTAGCGATCGCATCCCCTCACCCTAAAGACCAAGATGCTTCGCTGGTCAAGGGAACGACTCAGTAGCCGAGCGTATCGGCCGGCTTGGTCGTGCCAGTCTTGGGCGTACCGGTTTTCGGCGTAGTGGTCTTGCCGGTGCCGGTCTTGGTCGTGGTCGTCTTGGTCGTCTTGCTCGTCGTCGTCTTCGTCGCGACGGCTGGCTTTTCAGTGACTTCCGCCGGGGCGCTACTGGACGGGGGGGGCAGAACGCTGGCAGCGACCTTGGGCTGGGGCGGCGCGGGTGGATCGACCGTGGGGGTTGGCGAAGGTGGACTGCCTTCGACCACCTCCGCAGCGGATTCACCACCGGATGCACCCGAGGATCTACTGGCGACGCTGGCCACCAGGATGCCCGCGCCACCAATGAAGAACAGGACTCCGGCGCCGATGCCAACGAGCAGCGCCACTGGCGTGGGCTTCTTCACCGGCAACGCGTTCTGCGTGAACGGCGCCGCGGTGACTCCCTCAATCGGGCGCGGCCAGCTCGGGTCGGATTGCACCGTAGCGACGGTGACCGCGGATGCCATCGCGGCCCGGGGGGCCTGGAGAGAGGCAGGAATGCCTGCTACCAGACCGAGCGCCTCCGACAGCTCCGCCGCGGTCTGGAAACGTTGGGCGGGCTCTTTGGCTAGAGCACGTTGCAGCCAGGCGTCGAACGAGACAGGAATTCCGGGTGCCAGTTGCGACGCGGCCGGCGCGTTCGCAGTGCAAATCTGAACGAGCAGATCCCCGACCGCTTCGCCGATGAACGGCATCCGCCCCGTGAGAGCGCGAAAGGCAATGACGCCGACGGACCACAGGTCGGACCGGTGGTCCACGCCGCGCAGTCCTCGCGCCTGCTCTGGGCTCATGTAGTACGGGGTTCCCAGGACGTGGCCGGTCTTGGTGGAGGACGAGAGGCCACTCTTGCTGGTGTCCGTGAATTTCGCGATCCCGAAATCGACGACCTTCGCGATTTCGGTCGCCTCATCATCGTCCTGCACGAGGAAGATATTCTCGGGCTTGAGATCCCGATGCACGATTCCAGCGTCGTGGGCGCGAGTGAGGGCGCGACAGACCTGCTGCATGATGGAGGTGGTCTCGGCGAGGCTGAGTCGTCCCACCCGATCGAGTCGCTGATCGAGGGGTTCCCCGGCCAAAAACTCCATGACCATGTAGGGCTTCCCGTCGGGCGTGACACCGTGGTCGAAGACCTTGACGACGTGCTTGCTCACCAGGTGAGCGGCGGCGCGGGCCTCGTTCTCGAAGCGACTGCGCGCTTCGGCGCTGTCCGCGTGCTCCGATCTCGATGAACTTCACCGCGACGTGAGTGCCGAGAGACGTGTGGATCCCCTCCCACACGGTGCCCATCCCGCCCCGCCCGAGCAGCCGGGTCAGCCGATACTTATCGGCGACGAGCTCGGTGGGCGGGGTGTCGTCGTCACTCATTTCCGAGCCCAAGAATACTGTGAGCGCCCCGCAAGCGCCAGACTACGGATTCCAGCTGCACTCGAATCGCCGCCAGCCCGCGAATTGATGTAGAGCGACCCCCATGACGGCGCTCTTTTCGGCCGGAGATCCGGAGGTCCTCTACGTCGTCGATCTGTCCAGCTATCTCCTGCGCGCGTACCACGCCATCGCCGAGCTCAAGAACAGCAAAGGCGAACCGACCAACGCAACCTACGGGACGGTGACGATGCTCGAGCGGCTGGTGCGCGAGCGGCGACCGCAGCTCATGGCGATTGCGATGAACTCGGGTCGCGACACGTTCCGTCGCGAGATCTACGCCGAGTACAAGGCCACGCGTCCGCCGGCACCCGACGATCTCAAGCACCAGATGCATCGCGCCGGTCAGATCGTAGAGGCGTTTGCGATCCCGGTTTTCTCCGCAAAAAGGGGTGGAGGCCGACGACCTCATCGCAACTGCCGTGCATCGAGCGCGGGACAAGAAGCTCCGCGTCGTGATTCTCGGAGCCGACAAGGACTTGATGCAGCTCGTGGGAAACAACGTCCTCATGTGGGACACGATGCGTGATCGAGTGTTCGGACCCGCAGAGGTCGAAGAGCGCTTTGGAGTGAAGGTGTCGCAACTCAGGGATCTGCTCGCGCTGATGGGCGATAGCAGCGACAACATTCCGGGCGTACCCCACGTGGGGCCGAAGACCGGGCGGGATTTGTTGGTGGAGTTCGGGACGTTGGAAAACGTCTACGCATCCCTGGACAAGATCCAAAAGAAGTCCCTTCGGGAAAACCTCGCGGCCCACCGAGAGCAAGCATTCTTGAGCCAACGACTGGTCACGTTGAAGGACGACTGCCCCATCGAGTTCGATCTCGAAAAGCTCCGCTGGGGCGGGCGCGACCTGCAGCGGTTGCGAGAGCTCTATGCCGAGCTCGAATTTCCCCGCCAGCTCCAGAATCTCGAATCGGACTCGAGTGGACCGCGGTCTTCTCCTCGCAAACCACCCCCGCGTGCTGCAGAAAAGCCTGCGAAAGCCACGGCTGTCGAGACGGTCCTCGACGAGTCCGGGCTGTCCCGCGTCGTGGCGAAGATCCGCGACAAGCGTCGGGTCGCCCTCGAAGTCGAGACGCTGCATCCCCACCAGCCCTGGTCGGATCTGGTCGGTATCGCGCTTTGTACCGAGCCGGCTTCCGCGGTCTACATACCCCTCGCCCACCGAGCGCTCGGAGCTCCGGCGCAAGTGGATCGGGCCACGTTCGCCAGGGTCCTCGGCCCGGTGCTGGGCGACGCGAGCATCGCCAAGATTGCGCACTCTCTCAAGCGGGCCGAGGTCGCTCTGGCCTGGCACGAACTGCCTTTCGCTGGCGGTCAGCTGGATGCGGAGCTCGAGAGCTACCTGCTCGATCCGGAGAGCAAGCATGGCGTGGACGAGATCGCACAGCGCGAGCTCGGGCTCCAGCTGACGAAGCTCGAGTCCCTCACCCGCCCCGCTCGCGGACGCGGAATCGATTTCGATCAGGTCGCGATCGAAGATGCCGCGCGTTACGCGGCGACGCGCGCAGAAGCGATTCTGCGAGCCGCCGAGCACTTGAGAAGCCGGGT
This sequence comes from uncultured delta proteobacterium, assembly GCA_963781505.1. Lineage (GTDB taxonomy): Bacteria > Myxococcota_A > Polyangia > Polyangiales > Polyangiaceae > JADJKB01. The sequence continues at coordinate 195,549 of CAWAHB010000027.1, forward strand.
CGACGACGAGAGTCTCAGTCGGGTCTACGACGAGATCGAGCTTCCGCTCTCCAGCTTGCTCGCCGAGATGGAGCGCGTCGGCGTGCTCGTGGACACGAGGCGTCTCGCGGAGCTCGGCAAGCTGTGCGAAGAAGAGCTCGCGCAATTGGAACAAGAAGGCCCACGAAATCGCGGGGCGACCCTTCAACCTGAGCTCACCGAGACAACTCGAAACGTTGCTTTTCGACGAGCTCCGCCTCAAGCCTCAGAAGCGCACCAAAACGTCGCGTTCCACCGACGCGTCGACCCTGGAAGCGCTGGCCGAAGAGCATCCTCTGCCAAGCGTGATCTTGGAGCATCGCCAGGTTGCCAAGCTCAAGGGGACCTACATCGACGCGTTGCCTTTGCTGGTGAATGAAAAGACTGGGCGTATCCACACGGTTTGGGCGCAGGCGGTCGCAGCCACGGGTAGACTTTCATCCATCGATCCGAACTTGCAGAACATTCCAATCCGAAGCGAGCTCGGGCGGAAGATCCGCGGCGCGTTCATCGCCCCGCCGGGTTTCGAGTTGGTGAGCGCCGACTATTCCCAGATCGAGCTTCGCGTGCTCGCCCATCTGTCGAAGGACCCCGTCCTGCTGGAAGCTTTCCGCACGGGACAGGACATTCACACGCGAACTGCGATGGAGATTTTCGAGTCTCCCGGAGTCCGACGTACCTCGGAGCATCGCCGCCGCGCCAAGGCCGTGAACTTCGGCGTGATCTATGGCCAGGGTGAGAGCGGTCTCGCGAAGAGCCTCGGCATTCCCCGCGCAGATGCCGCGAAGTTCATTGCTGCCTACTTTCGTCGCTACCAGGGCGTTCGCAAATTCATGAACACGACCCTGGACTCGGCGCGAGCGAGCGAGAGCATCCACACTCTGTTCGGACGGCGCCGCCCAATACCCGACATCCGCAGCGGAAATCGCGCGAAACGAATGGCCGCCGAGCGCATCGCGATGAACGCACCCATCCAGGGCACGGCGGCTGACATTCTCAAGCTCGCGATGCTCCGCTTCCGGGAACCGCCGGTCGAGGGTGCTCGAATGGTGCTCACCGTGCACGACGAGCTGGTGTTCGAGGTGCCCGCCGAGCGCGTGGCGGAGGCGATGCCGATCGTGAAGGAGCGAATGGAAGGGACGTTTCCGCTGGATGTGCCGCTGGACGTGGGAGTCGGGCACGGGCAGACGTGGATGCAGGCTCACTGAAGCGATCGATCGCAGTCGACCCGAGAGAACGAGTCGGCTAGCGTCCGCGCGTCGAATGGCCGGGCCGCGCATCTCCATCGTGATCCCCGTGTACAACGAGCAGGCCATCCTGCACGCCGCGGTAGTGGACCTGCGCGAACGCCTCGCACCGTTTGGCTGGGATTACGAGATCATCCTGGCCGAGAACGGATCGCGCGACGACACCGTCGCCCTCGCTCACGAGCTGTCCGACAAGTATCCGGAAGTTCGCACGCTGTCCGTCGGCGAACCGAATTACGGCAAGGCTTTGCGCGAAGGCATTCTCGCTTGTCGCGGGGAATTCGTACTGTGTGAAGAGATCGATCTCTGCGACACGGAATTCCACCGACGTGCGATCGAGATTCTGGAAACCGGACGCGCCGAGATGGTCATCGGCTCGAAGCTCATCGGAGGCGCGCGGGACGAGCGTCCCCTGTTTCGCCATGCCGCTAGCATCGTTTACAGCAGTATCCTCCGGGCACTGCTCGGGTTTCGCGGCACCGACACCCACGGCCTCAAGGCGTTCCGGCGGGAAGCACTCTTGCCCGTCGTCCGGGCGTGCGTGGTGGAAAAGGACGTATTTGCGAGCGAGCTCGTGATCCGCTCCTACCGCGAGGACATCCGGATCGTGGAGATCCCCGTGCGGGTGATCGAGAAGCGACCGCCCAGCATCAACCTGTTCAAGCGCGTTCCGAACGTCCTTCGGAGCGTTGCCAAGCTGACCTGGGCGATCCGCGTGAAGGGGTAGCCGGGGCGCCGAATATCGACGCCTCCCGCTCCTCTCTCGCTTCCAGGTCATTCGACGTAATTGCGGAAAACTACTGGCGTTTTTCCGTCACCAGCGCTCGATGGGCCAACCGCGACGCTTGGCAATTCGGCGCAAGCGCGCGTCGGGATTGACCACGATCGGGCGCTCGACCGTTCGAGAAGCGGAAGATCGGTGATGCTGTCGGAATAGAAAACCGCATCCCCTACCGAAAACCCATGCTGCGCCGCGAGGCGCTCGGTACGTTCGATCTTTCCCGCGCCGTAACACATCGGCGGGCGCAAGCGTCCGGTGAAGCAGCCTTTTTCATCCACCTCGAGCTCGGTGCAAACGACGTGATCGATCCCGAGCTCCCGCGCCAAAGGCTCGGCGGCATAGCGCGTGGCGCCGGTGACGATCGCGCAGAGCTCGCCTGCTTCTCGATGGCGCCGGACTGCCTCCCGCCCGGCGGGGCAGACGTGGGGAAGCACGTACTCACCAAACCAAGCGTCGCAGCGCTCGACCATCCAGGATTCGGCTTTTCCGCGATGCGACGCCAGGGCCTTCTCCGCCGCTCGCTCGACATCGATCACTCCCAGCGTGTACTTGAGCAGCCACCACGCGACTTGCCAGCTGTCCCACAGCGAGACCTCACCGAGGTCTCGCTGGTAACGCACGTAGAGACTCGCCGAGTCTCGGCGGATCAACGTGCGATCCATGTCGAACAGAGCCGCGCGCATTTTCGACTCGCGATGAACGAGCGGTTCGCGACGGGTTGCAAGGGCAAAATGGAGCGCCTACGACAGCCGTGCCCATGAAGTCGTTGCCCATCGACTCGGTCATCGGCGACGTCGTGGATCGACTCGGCCGATCCGGTGCCCTGGTCCTGGAAGCACCGCCGGGCGCGGGCAAGAGCACTCGTGTGCCCGCGGCGCTCCTCGATGCGGGCTTCGCTCGGTCGGGAGAGATCTTGGTCTGCGAGCCCCGCCGCCTCGCTGCGCGTCTGGTTGCGCGCTTCGTAGCGAGCGAGCGAGGCGAACGAGCTGGGCAGAGCATCGGCTACAGCGTGCGCTTCGAGGACGTTTCGGGGCCCGAGACGCGGGTCCGCTACGTGACCGACGGGCGTGCTCCTGCGTCGCATGCTGAGCGATCCGGAGCTCACGGGCGTGAGCACGGTGGTGCTCGACGAGTTTCACGAGCGAAGCCTATCCACGGATCTGGCTCTGGCGCTGCTCGAGCGCCTGCGGTCGAGCAGCCGCCCGGATCTTCGCATCGTCGTCATGAGCGCGACCTTGGACGCGCAGCCCATCGCTCGATTGCTGGACGCGCCTCGGATCACCAGTGAAGGACGAACCTTTCCCCTCTCCATCGAGCATCTTGCGCGCCCCGACGACCGCCAGCTCGACAAGCAAGTGGTGAGCGCCGTGCGTGCTCTGCTCACCGAGATCCCGGACGGGGACATCTTGGTATTCTTGCCGGGGGCGGCGGACATTCGCCGTGCCAAGGACGCGCTATCGGACCTCGCGGCTCAGCAGAACTTCATCCTGTGTCCGCTGCATGGCGACTTGCCCATCGACGAACAAGCGCGCGCCATCGAACCCGCGGCTCGGCGCAAGGTCATCCTCTCGACCAACGTGGCCGAGACCAGCATCACCATCGACGGGGTCAGCGCGGTCATCGACTCGGGGCTCGGTCGGAGCGCACTCTACTCGCCCTGGAGCGGGCTTCCGCGGCTCGAAACCGTCAAGGTGAGTCGGGCGTCGGCGACGCAACGCGCAGGCCGCGCCGGCCGCACGCGCGCTGGGAAGGTGCTTCGCCTCTTCACGAGCGGCGATTTCGCGACTCGCCCGGAGCACGATTTGCCCGAGATCGCCCGGGCGGATCTGTCCGAGGCGCTGCTCACGCTCTGGGGTGCGAAGGTTCGCGACGTACGCACGCTGGCGTGGCTCGATCCTCCCCCGAACGCGCGGCTCGAAGCGGCCGAGCGGCTGCTCGAGCTACTCGGGGCTCGCAGTCCCGACGGCTCACTCAGCGAGATCGGCCGCCGACTGCTGGCGTTTCCCCTGCATCCACGGCTCGCGCGCTTGTGCGTGGAGGGCGAACGGCGCGGCATCGGAAAGCGCGCTTGCCAGGCGGCGGCGCTGCTCGGCGAGCGGGACATCCGCCTCGCGGCACGAGCCCGCTTCGATCGCGGCGCGGCGCTCGACGGCGCGCGGGGCTCGAGCGACGTGGTCGAGCTGCTCGATCGCTTCGATGAAGCTCGCGACGCACATTTCGACAAGCGGCGACTCTCCACGATGGGCATCGACGCTCGCAACGCTCGAGCCGCCGACCGCACCAGCTCCCAGCTCGTGCGGATTGCCAAGGATCTCGCGCCAGCCCCCGATTCTCTGGACGAGGAAGAGACCTTGCTGCGCATCGCACTCTTGACGGCGTATCCCGACCGCGTGGCCAAGCGCGCTCGCCCGGGCGAGAGCGACCTCGTCCTGTCGGCCGGGGGGAGTGCCAAGCTCGCCGAAACGAGCGTGGTCGTGGACGCGTCGCTTCTGGTTGTCGTCGACGTCGAAGAGCGCAGCGCGGGCCAGAGCGGAAAGACCCTCGTTCGCCTGGCCAGTGCCATCGACGCCGAGTGGCTTCTCGACTCCTTTTCGGATCGACTGACCGAGAGCGACGAGCTCGTTTTCGACTCGGGTCGAGGGCGCGTGGAACGCATCTCCCGGCTCGCGTACGGGTCGGTCATTCTGGACGAAAGCCGCCGGCCCGCCGAGCCATCGCCGGAGGCCGCTCGGCTCTTGGCCCGAGCCGCCCTCGCTCCCGGCTCGCCCTTCGAAGGCGAACAGCTCGACGACCTCGTCACGCGGATCACCCTCGTGCGGCGGGAAATACCGGAAGCCGATCTCCCCGACCTCGGTCCGGACGCCGCCCGCACCGCGCTCGAACGGGCCTGCAGCACCGTCACGAGCTTCGACGATCTCAAAAGCGCTTCGGTCAGTGAGTGGGTCTTGTCGGATCTCGATCCCGTCCGGGCGCGCACGTTGCGTGAAGAAGCACCCGAGCGCATCACGCTGCCCGGAGGTCGCAGCGTCGTCGTGCACTACGAGCGCGATCGCCCCCCGTGGATTCGAGTCTCGCCTCCAAGACTTTTTCGGATCGAAAACCGGACCGGCGATTTGCAAGGGCCGCGTCCCGCTCACGTTGCACCTGCTCGCCCCCAATGGGCGCGCCGTTCAGGTGACGAGCGACCTCGCCGGCTTCTGGCAACGGCACTATCCCGCCATTCGCAAGGAGCTCGGACGCCGTTACCCACGCCACTCCTGGCCCGAGGACGGCGCCACCGCAAAGCCACCCGAGCCTCGCCCACCGCGCCCACGGCGGCAGCGCTGATCGGGAATGTGTTCACTGGAAGGCAGGAGATTGAACCGCCAAGGCGCCAAGGCCGCCAAGGTTCGAAGGTTGCTGTCAGGCGATTCCTGCCCCTCCCTATCGAGGCCGGTTGCGGATCTTGGAAGCGAAAAGAGGTGCGAAGGATCGACACCCGCGCAACACATGTCCTTTTTCCAAATCTCTTCTTTCCTACCTTGACGCTCTTGGCGCCTGCGCGGTTCAATCTCTTCTTTCCTACCTTGGCGCTCTTGGCGCCTTGGCGGTTCAATCTCTTCTTTCCCCGTCCTCGCCCAGCGACGCGCGGTGAATTTGTCCCGCACCGCCGGTCCCGAAAATCTCTTTGAAGAAATTTCCGTTGGCGTCCCTCCCGCGTCTCCTTGGCGTCTTGTGCGTCCCGTAAAGACGCTTCAACGCTCTGTGGTTCACAGGCGTTCCTTCAGGCGGGCGAGGAGTGAGAGGGCTTCGAGGGGGGTGAGGCGTTCGATTTCCACGGCGCGCAGTGTGTCCAGGACCTCGCGGCTCTGATCGGCGCGCTCGGCGGCGCGCTCGAACAGATCGAGCTGAGGGACGGGCTTTCGTCCGCGGGCGTCGTCGCTCTCGAGGCTTGCGAGGATCGCTTTGGCTCGGGCCAGCACGCTTTCCGGCAGGCCCGCGAGGCGCGCCACGGCGATCCCGTAGGAACGACTGGCGGGGCCGGGAACGAGGCGATGCAGAAAGACGACCTCGTCGCCCACTTCGCGAGCGCTCACGGAGTGGTTCGCAGCATGCTCGCTCCGATCGGCGAACTCGGTGAGCTCGTGATAGTGGGTCGCAAAGAGCGCACGGCATCCGATCGCACCGTCGAGGTGCTCCGCAACCGCCCACGCGATCGCCAGGCCGTCGAACGTGCTGGTGCCTCGGCCGATTTCATCGAGGATCACCAGGGAGCGCGCGCTGGCGCTGGCGAGGATCTCCGCGGTCTCGCGCATCTCCACCATGAAGGTACTTTCACCCCGGGCCACGTCGTCGCTGGCGCCAACCCGAGAGAGCACCCGATCCACGACCCCGACTCGCGCTCGTTTCGCGGGCACGAAGCTTCCGAGCTGAGCCAGGATCACGATCAGAGCGGTCTGTCGGAGCAGAGTGCTCTTGCCCGCCATGTTCGGACCGGTGACGAGCCACAGCCGCTCACCAGCGAGATCGAGCCGAACATCGTTGGGGACGAAGCGGCCTCGGGCGGCCATGCGCTCGACCACCGGGTGGCGCCCGTCCTCGATCGAAAGCTCGTCGGAATCGTCGACGAGGGGCCGCGTGTAGTCGTGACGGTGCGCGATTTCCGCCAACGTGGCGGCAACGTCCCAGCGAGCGAGCCGCTCGGCGAGGTCCCCCAGTCGCTCACGCTCGCGCGCCACGTCAGAAACCAGAGACCGGATCAGCAAAAGCTCGCGCTCTCGGTGCCGCTCTTCCGCGTGAGTGATGCGGTCGGCGAGCTCGTCGAGCTCGGTGGACGTGTAGCGTTCGCCGCTCGCGACCGTTTGCTTGCGACGCCACTCCGAAGGCGCGCGGGACGCGTGGGTGCGGGAGACCTCCATGTACCAACCGAACACACGGGTGTAGCGAAGCTTCAGCGTCGGGATGCCGGTGCTCTCCCGGAGCCTCTGCTCCAGGGCCACCATTTGCTCGGTCCCGCTCTGTTTGAGGGATTCGAGCTCGTCGAGCTCCGAATCGAACCCGGGCGCGAACACGCCGCCTTCCTTCGGCTGGGCCGGAGGCCGCTCCACCAGCGCACGACAGAGCTCTGCTGACAGCTCGGGCAGCACGTCGACGCCGCCCGACGAGATGCCGAGGGTTTCTCTCCCCTCGCGATCCTCCACGCCATCGAGGAGTGCCAGCGCCCGCGCTGCCGCCGTGAGGCCGTCGCGCACGGCTCCGAGATCCCGTGGCGTGGCTTCACCAAGTGCCGCACGAACGCTCAGCCGTTCGAGATCCGTCACGGCGTCGAGAGCGCCCCGGAGCTCTTCGCGCAGACGCGAGTGGACGACGAACAGCTCGGTCAGATCGAGCCTTCGCCGGATCCGCTCCACATCCGTCAACGGCGCCAGAAGTCGGCGCCGCAAGAGACGCGCACCGGCAGCCGTCTGGGCGACATCGATCACCGACAGCAGCGTCGTTCCTTTCGCTCCCGACCAAGATTCGACGAGCTCGAGATGACGCTGCGCGACCGTATCGATCACCAGCGTGCTGCCGGGATCCCAGCGACCGATGCGCCGGAGCGGTAGCTCCTTGCCCGGGGTGCAGCGGCGAGCGAATCGCAGAGCGCGCGACGAGTGCCCGGCGGATGCGTGCGCCGAGTCGGGCCGCGTCAGCCGCGAGGGAGCCGAGGGCCGGCTCGATTTCGCTGTCGTCGAGAGGTCCGTCGTCTCGGAGTGCGGTCTTCTTGGAAAGCGCGGCGGCGAGGGCCCGCTCGATGGCAGGCAAGTCGCTGGCACCGAATCAGATACCTCCCGCGGCGCGGCACGGGAGAGCTCCGCGAGCACTGCCGCGAGATCGGTGACCTCGGAAACCGCCAGCTCCCCCGTCGATACGTCGAACAGCGCCACTCCGACGCCGCTCTCGTCGACCTCGAGGGCAGCGAGCCAGTTGTTCGTCGCCCGATCGAGCTCCGAGACGTCGGTCACGAGCCCCGGGGTGATCACCCGCACGACCTCGCGAGGAACGATCCCCTTCACTTTCGAGGGATCCGCCATCTGCTCGCACAGAGCGACCTTGTGACCGAGCTCGAGGAGCCGCGAGATGTACTGGTGCGCCGCGTGATGCGGCACTCCTGCCATCGGGATCTCGTCTGGCTTGCCCTTGTTCCGCGCCGTCAGGGTGAGATCGAGCAGACGCGCTCCCACGACGGCGTCCTCGCCGAACATCTCGTAGAAGTCGCCGAGGCGAAAGAAGACGATGGCATCCGGATGAGCCCGCTTCGCTCGCGCGTGCTGCTGCATCACCGGCGTGTGAGGCCCAGCCATCGGACGGGCTCATAACACGCTGGATCCGAGGTCAAAAGAACAGACGCGAAACAGCCACGCGATCGAGGCTGACCATCACGAGACCCTCGGAAGCGCCGTCGGCCACGGCGAGCTGTCCGATCTGGGGCACGAACACGATGGACTGCGGCGAAACCGCTCGGCTCTGAGCCGTGAGATTCGCCGTCAGCGGAACGAAGCCGCCGGTCACGCTCCAGCCGTAGACCATGTCCGTGTCGCTGGGCTTGGTTCCCCGATACACGGCGAATCGATGCGTCAAGTTCTGGAAGACACAGGGATCGTTGGGCGAGAGCCCGGCGGCGGTGGGCCTCACGCACGCAACGTCACCCGGACCAGCGTTTCCGACGCTGCACTCCTCACCGATGCAAGGGGCGGTGGTCGACACTTCGAATACCCGCCCGTTTTGGTACTGGCGACGGGGATTGCAGTCGTGCACGCAGCGGAAGTCCCCCTGGCTCGCAATCACTTGGTGGCTCAAGAAGCCAGCCGTCGTCAGGATCCAGTGGCTGCCGCCGCGAACGTTGTACTTGAGCGCGGTCTGACCGAAGCAACAGCGGAAGAGGTCCAGCTCTTCTTGCTTCTCTTGCTCGCTACCGTAGTTTCGGGGCTCGATGACCAGGCGGTTTTGATACGCCTCCAGAACACGGAAATTCCGCGAAACCTTTGGTTTATCGGAGGGACCGAAGTGGTCTCGGCAGGTCAGCCACGCGGTCTTGCCGCTGAACCCGCAGCTCGGGGAGATGCTGGTCGTCCAGTATCCATCGTCCTCGGGCAGGATCGACGACGCGACCTGCACGTAGTCCGCGTGCTCCCGAGCAAAGGTATCGAGGTCGCCGTCCGCGACGCCGAGATCCTTGCCCCGCTCACGCATGAGCGCGAAATCCTCCACACCGCGATCGCAAAAAGCAGCGTCCGCGTCCCCGAGCTCCGAAGGTCCGCCCACGGGAAGCTGGGGCAGCCCCGCCAATCGATTCCCGACGACCTTGCCTTCGTAAGTCAGCTGTTCGTCCTCGTCGCCCAAAAACGCCCGCGGCTCGTTCAGGATCAAGCTCAGGGAGGAGCGCTCGGCCGTCGTCGGATCGTTGTCCATCTGATTGGGCGCGGAATCGTCCGTTCGGTACAGCGCCGCGCCCACGAACACCTCGGCCGGAGTCGACTGGGTCGGGATCGGCTGGATCCGGGTAGTCGACCGCGAGCAACCGCGGCCGCGTATTTCCTTCCGCGGTCTGGTCGTTGGAGAGGTTGCCGCCGTCGGGAGACGCGAGGCGCGGAAACCCTCGCAGGGCCGGCGCGTTCACACCGAAGTCGCTCGAGTTGATCATCACGCGACCGCTTCGCGCCCGATGCTGCTCGAAGATGTTGCAGGAGACCTCGTTCGACACGGTGCGCTTGCCGTCGGCAAGGCCGGTTTGCGTATAAAACTCGGGGGAAGTCGGATCCCCCAGGCAGCCGCGAAAGTCGGGGATCCCCGCCGAGTTCGCCTGGATGGGACGGCGACAGGGCGCATCGAAGTCTTCCACGTCGACGACCGCCACCTGGCCACTCGCGAGCATCACGAATCCGAATACGCCGCGGAGATTGTGGGCCCTCGCCCCTTTGGAAAAGTCTCCATTCGGCCGGTACTTGGCACCCACCGAGCCGGAGTCCCCCGCCGGATCACAGTAGCTGCCGATGGTCACGACGCCGGTTTCGGGGTCGGCAGCGGGCACGTCTCGAAGAGCGAACGTCAAGTCGCGGGCGGGCGAATCGAAGCGGATCCGATCCGGTGGCTCGAACGGCATCCGCGGGGAGCCGGAGCGCACGATGGGCGTTCGATCGGAATTGCCCGGCGTCGCGTTGAACATCATCACGCTACCGTCGAAGTCGTCCTCGATCGCGTACGCAAACTGCTGACCGTCGGTGGTGGGAGGGCTCACCGCGACTTTTTTCGTCGTGACAGTACGACTCGGGGCGTCGAACGACAGCGGAAGTAGCGACGGCTGTTCCAGCGGCTGACAGGGGTCGTGAATGTCGATCACGTGGACGACGGGGGCTCCGCGATCGGCAACGAACATTCGGCCGTCGTTGATGGCGATCCCCGCTGGCTCGCTCTGGAAGGTGTCGCTCTGGGGTCCGTACTGGAGCTCGGGCGGCGTGCACTCGGACTGAAGATCCGCGGGGATCTTCTGGGTTATGCCGGACGCGGGTAGGTCGACCTGGAGCGGATACAAAAGATTGTTCTCGAACTCACAGGGCTGAAAGCTCCCCGGCTCCCGATCGAGCAGGCTCTGGGCATCGATGAACCCGTACACACCCTGCTGGGGAAGCGTCACCAGGAGCTTGCGGCGCCCTTCCGGGGACGTCTCGAGGGCGAGGTCGGCCGGGCAGTCTTCGCGAGTCGCCGCAAGAGCAGCTCCCGGCACGGAAGCGTCTGCGCTCGGCGGCAGATCACAGCTCGCGCGCTGAAGAGGGGGCGTGAGCGGATCGCCGTCGTCGTCCACCGGTGGATCGATGACGATCGCCATGTCCCCCGGAGCAACGTCCAGCGAGCAAGCGGACCACGCCGTGAGATCGTGAGCCGGCGGACGAGCACAACTCGAGGGCAGCGCGAAGATCCCTTCCTTGCCCGGTTCGCCCACTCCCACGAAGCTCGCGACGCCGCCCGGCGTCGACACGATGTCGCCGGGGTTCGCGCCCACGGGCATGAAACCGAAGCCCGGCGTGGACGTGTCGAGATCGAGAACCTTGCCGAGGCTCAGATCGACCACGGCCACTTCACCGCGCCGCGTCTGAGTGACGAGCGCCAGCAAGTGGCGGGGATTTTCCACGCTGTCGAAATCGGGACAGGCGTTGATGTCGTACCCCTCCCCGCCCGAGCCGACGCACACGAACGAAGTCTCCCCGCTCACTTCGAGGGAACGGAGAGGGAACGCAACGGGCGACTCACTGCAGCCACAAGCAAACCAGACGAGGAGGAACGCCCCTGCGAACGTGGCAAAAGTTGATTTCACTTGGAGGCCCTCGGGGAATGAGGCGTGCCCACGGTGACCACGATCGTGCCGTAGTAGCGATGGCGCTGATCGAGATCGATGACACCGATGTAGCTATCGGTGAAATGGCCGACGTAGGCGTAAGCGTACTGGTTTCCGGAAGCGTCGGTCCCCGTGTCCACCACCAGCGAGTGGGGACCACGACCCGCCTCGATCCAGGTTTCGATGTCGTGCGTGGCGGGGTTGTACACACCGATGACCCGCGTATCGAAGCACACGATGAAAATTCGCGTCGAGAGGTTCCCGTTCGTGTCGATCACCTTGCCGACCACGACTTTCGAGGGACCGAAGGTCAGAGGGATGCTGTCAGAAAAGCTCGGCAGCTCGTCGCTCGAAACCTGATTCAGCGCTGAGCGCGTCTTGGCAACGAGAAGGCTCGATGGAGTGCGGTTGGCGATGTAGACCGGAAGCTGGACGCCGCCGCACACGCTCAAGCATTGAAGATCTCCCGCACCACATGCGTTTTCGCAGTCGGTCCGGGGCTCGGGATCGATGGCGATACCGCGGGAGTCATAGCCGAGGGAGTTGGCCGTGATCCCCACGGCGCCCGTCACGCGAACGTACGCGCGTGGGTCGGATGAGCCCTTGTCGTCGTAGTAGCGAAGCAGGTCGACCTCTGCCGAGTTGCGAAAGGTGACGAGAAAGCCCGGCTGGTACGGAATGCTCGGGTCTTCCGTTACGATTTTCGGCACGGGGATCGCCGCGATGCCGATCGGCCGGTCGGGCAAGCCGGCCGTCGTGAACTCGAGCTTGGGACCGACACCGAAGCTCGTGACGCCGTCCCCCCACGAGCCACCATCGTTCACGAACAGCGACACCGCTCCTCCGGTCTGATGAGTGACGACGAGCGCTTCCCCATCCTCGGTGGCCGCAAGTCCGAAAGGCTCGGGTGGAAGACGAAGATTGCGGGTGTTTTCCTCTTCGGGATCGTCTCCGCGCCGGTGATTGTCGTCACACTTGCCGTCGTTCGCGGCCTGTCCACAGGACAGCTCGAAGGGGACCGGCGCCTCGGTTTCGTCGATCACGTCGATGTAGTGAAGGGTCGCGTCGCCGCGCACCGGAATGAACAAGCGTCCGCCGGGCCCATCGGGCCGCTGGCGATAGATGATGTCCGTTCCGAAAGCGCCGATCCCGACCGAGGAAACCAGGATGGGGGTCCCGCCGTCCTTCGGGTGAGCGATGCTCACGTGCCCGCAGCGGCCGGGCGCCTTGAGCCTCGAGGCAGCACCCTTTTCTCCAAAGGCCCCGCACGGCTTGCCCGCGTAGGGTCCGTCGCTGTCCACGCACCAGTGACTGGGCTTGTTCCTGTTTTCGGTGGTGGGCACGAGATCGCAGTGCTGACTCGAGCTCGTGCAATCCGAGTCCGCATCGCACTCCTGGGGAACCAGGCTGCGGATGCGAACCAAGTCGAGGGCGTGGAGCGCGCCGGCGTTGTATTGCAGATCGAAGTCGCTGCTGATCGCGTAAAGCCGCGTAGCGCCCGGAGAAACCACGAGACCGGTGGGAAAGTAGAGCTCGTCCAGGGGCGGGTCGACGCCGTTGCCTTGGTCGTAACAGCCGCAGGCGAGCAGGCTAAAAATAAGAGAAAGGAGTTTCCGACGTGCCATGGGGCGCGCGGAGCCTAGTCTCAGTTCGCCGTCGGATCACGCACGAACGTGTGGACTCAGCCGAGATCCAGAATGATGACGCCTCGTTCCGGGGCGTCCTCTTCTTCGTCATCGCTCTCGGCTGCCGGGCGGGGCTTGGGCGGAAAGGCATCCACCGGCAGCTCCAGCCTCGGCTGTTGCTCGTCCCGCAGCCGCTCTTGTTCCTCACGGCGTCGGATCTGGTCGATGATGAAGGGAGGGAGCATGGAAGCCTCGCTGGCTGAAGGCCGGCTCACATAGATGCGCGCGTCTCTGGACGCTTTGGGTCAATTTAGCGCTGCTGTATTTGAGGTCAAGTTCGCTAAACCGCGAAGTTTTTGTTGGAGCCCCCCCGCAGCACCAGGAATTTGTAAGCCTTTTACGCTGAAGAGGGCGTGGTATTCCTGCCGGGATGCCAAGATTGCGAGCGCCCATCCGTCTCGTGATGCTGCTCGCTTGCTTGGCGGTGCTCGGCCTGTCCACCCACGCTCGGGCGGGGGCTTTCGAGGTCAACGACAGCGGCTGGGAGGGGACGAGCGAGCTCCTGTCTCTCGCACGGGGCCGCCTGGGCAACGCCCGGGTGGAAATCCTGGCGATCCTCGATTGGGAGCGAATGCGACCTGGCGACGGGATCCTCATCATGCACCCGACTGTCGATCTGGAATACGACGAAGCGAGCGCTTTCTTGAGGGCCGGCGGTCGAATTGCTCTGCTCGACGACTACGGCAAGGGGAACACGTTTTTGGAGCGGTTCCAGATCCGGCGGATCCCAGCTCCGGACCATCCGGTACGAGCGCTCCGCCAGGATCCGAACCTGGCGATTGCGATCCCCGCAACTCAGATCGTTGCCGGACAGGAACAAGGCCGGCATCCCGTGGTGGCCCAGGTACGAGAGCTGGTCACCAATCACCCGACAGCTCTGCTGCATCCAAACCTGACTCCCGTTCTGGAGATCCCGGCCGAAGGCGAACCCAGCGCGACCTTGGCAGTCACCGGCATCATCGTGAATCGAGGGCGCCTGTTCGCGATGGGGGATCCTTCCGCGGTCATCAATCTGATGCTGCGGTACCCGGGCAATCGAGCGTTCGCCGAGGGCCTCGTCGATTACTTGGTGGAGGACGATTCGTGGGGCCCACGGGGCGGCAAGCTCTACATCGTGGCGAACGATTTCAAACAGCGGGGCGCCTATGGCGGCGGAACGAGCCTGGCGCAGGATCTGAAAGAGCAGTTCGAGGGGGCGCAGAGTCTCATTCTGAGCTTTCACGACGACGGCTTGCCCGATCTGCTCGCGTTGCTCTTGGCCGTGGTGGTCGGGATCGGAGCCGTGGGATGGGCGGGCGTGGCAGCCACCCGGCCCTATCGCCGCTCACCGCCGCGCTACGCAAAACCCCACCCGCTGGTCGCTCAGGGTGGTGTGGCGGGCCGGGCAGCGGTCCTCGCCGCGCCGACCACCCATCGGGCGCTCGCCCTCCTGGAGCTGAAAAGCGCGCTGGAGGAGGCGCTCGGCCATCACCTGGGGCTCGGTCCGGCCGTGGGCGCCGGTGCGATCTTGGAAGAAGTGGATCGACAAGGCGCGCTGAGTAAGAGATCGTCCGACGAGCTCAAGTTGATTCTCATGGAGCTAGGCCGCGCGGAGAACAAAGTGGCCGTTTCCCAACCTCTCAAGGTCACTCACGTCGCCGTCGAACAGATGCGACGACGCGTCCGCGTGATCCTCGATGAGCTCGCGGAGCGGAGGAACGCGTCGTGACGCACGCCTTGGCAGTGAGCGAGATCGAAGCGGCCCGCGAACGACTGGCAGAAGTCGAGCGCCAGGTGACGCGGGTCTACATCGGCGAGCACAAGCCCGTCGAAATGATGCTCGTCGCGCTCTTGGCGCGGGGCCACGTGCTGCTCGAAGGCGTGCCCGGCGTCGCCAAGACCACTCTGGTCAAGGCGTTCGCGGTCTCCCTCGGCTGCACCGTTCGGCGAGTTCAGTTCACTCCCGATCTGCTGCCCGCGGACATCGTGGGCACCTACGTGCTCAATCCTCGCGAGGGAAGTTTCTCGCTTCGCCCCGGTCCGATCTTCGCGAATGTCGTGCTCGCGGACGAAATCAACCGCGCGCCTGCCAAGACCCAGAGCGCCCTGCTCGAAGCGATGCAAGAACGGCAGGTGACGATTGAAGGCGACCGCTTCGAGCTTCCCGATCCATTCTTCGTATTGGCCACGCAGAATCCGGTGGACCTCGAAGGCACCTATCCTCTGCCCGAAGCTCAGATCGATCGATTCCTCGTCCGTGTGATGATGGGGTATCCCAATCAGCGAGACGAGGTGGCCATGCTCAAGGCCCACGGCGTCGTCGCACCGGAACCGACCGGGGTCTTGTCCCCCACGGATGCCCTACAGCTTCAATCGATCGCCGCGCGCGTCCACGTGGAAGACGACATCTACGACTACGCGGTATCCCTCACGTCGTTCACCCGCAATCACTCCCGGGTCATTCTGGGCGCTTCCCCCCGCGCCACCCTGAGCCTGCTCCGCGCCGCCAAAGCCCATGCGGTCCTGTCCGGCCGCCCCTTCGTCACCCCCGACGACGTCCGCGCCGTTGCCACACCGGTGCTCGCCCATCGACTGATCCTGGTGCCGGAGCTCGAAGGAGACGCTCGGGCTCGCGCCAATGTCGTCGAGGAAGCGCTGGGCAAGGTGGGGTACCGGCGAGCCGTCCGTCCGGTTTGATCCCGAAATACCTCGCGTTGTCGCGGACCTGGACGGGCATGGCCCCGCTGGAAGTTGACCGCCGAGCCCGGGGCCCGGTCTACTTTCGCTTCATGGATACCTCGAACGGTCTTTTCGTCCGGTTGGCCCGCGTGACCCTCGTCGGATCGGCTCTCGCCCTATCCGCAGCCGCCATCGGTTGCTCCAAGGAGCAGCAGGCTCCCGTTGCCGCTCCCGCGGTGGATCAACCCGGATACGCCGCAAAGTACCCGGACGAGCTCGGAAAGCTTCGGGCCCGGTTCGACGACCAGGAAGGGCGAGCGCGCCGTTCCTTCGGCACGTTCTCCACGTTTCCCGACGAGCTTCAAAAGCCCAACTGGTCCGACGTGATGGATGTGTACGACGCCGCGGTCATCGCGGGTCAGCGCAGCGAGTACGCCGAGCGCGCCAAAGAGACCGAAGCGATCAGCGAGTTCTTCGACGAGGAAAAGACCGAGATCAACGCGAAGGTCGGCGGCGCCGCGAACTACCAGGCGAAGCAAAAGAGCTGTGACGTGGACGTGTCGGGTGCCACGTCGAACGCCCTGGAGAAGACGGTCCAGAAGCAACTCGAGAAGCGCTTGCGCGAAGACAACGAGGCGCACCGCATCATCGATGACCGCGAGGACTCGATCGGCAAACCCAATCGCGAGAAACTCGAGCACCACGCCGACGAAATCAGCCTCGCGAGCTACCTCACCCACGTCGGGCTGGAAGAGACCCGTCGCGATCTGGTGAACATGGTTCAAGCGGGCAACGACGCGAAGAGCACCCTCGACAAGAGCATCGAGAAGTCACGCGCCGAAACCACGGCAGCCGGCCGCTCCGACGCCGAGAAGAAGAAAGCGCAAGCACGACTGGACGCCGCCGAAGCCGCGAAGGCGAAGATCGACACCGAGGTCCAGGAAGCCCAGAAGGTGCTGGAAGGCGCCGAAGACCGCATGAAAAAGCTCAAAGACGAATTCGACAAAGCCATCACCGACCTCAAACAAAAGGTCGAAGCCAAAAAGAGCGAAGCGCCTCCCGCTGCCTGAAAACTCCTGCCTGAATAAGGATTGAACCGGCGACAATTCCCAACGGTTGCCGGTTGGGAGCATGGGAAGAAACCGCCAAGTCGCCAAGAGCGCCAAGAGCGCCAAGCGGCCTCGCGTTTTCAGGAGCTCACGCAACCCAAGCGGTGAGTGAGCGTTTCGCACATGGGATTTTTTTGTTTTTTTCGCGCTGAGGGAGTCCGCCAAGCACCCGACGAAGAGACGGCGCGATCCAATTTTCTTCGAAATTTCTTGGCGTGTCTTGGCGCTCTTGGCGGTCTTGGCGGTTGAACAAGTGGGCCCGGGCGCGAGGCGCAGGGATCTCGCCACGACGTGAACCCTCGCCGCGGGGATGGTTGGGGACGCGAGGGCGATCAGCGGTCGACGACGGGCTCGAGCTCGGCGGGTTCGCTGGGTGTGGCGGGGGTGTCGGTGCGCAGGAAGACGTAGTCGCGGTGGAGCGGGAAGTTCCAGGTCACGTACACCGCGACTCGAACCAGAACCCAGGCCAGCTGATACGGCATGCTCGGCAGGAGCAAAAGGACGCCGACCAGACCCGAGTTCAACAGGGCGCTCGACGTCGTGACGAACAGGTAGCGCCCAGCTTGAGCGGCCTTGGGCGCGTCGCTACCGAAGGCCCAGACCCGGTTCATGCTGAAATTCACGATGCCGCCGACCGCGCAGCCCAGAAAAGTGGCCAGCGCCGGGGGCAGCATCACGAAGCCGACCAGCGACGCGACGACGACGAAGTCGCTACCGGTTGCGACGGCCCCGGCGAT
This sequence comes from uncultured delta proteobacterium, assembly GCA_963781505.1. Classification (GTDB taxonomy): domain Bacteria; phylum Myxococcota_A; class Polyangia; order Polyangiales; family Polyangiaceae; genus JADJKB01. The sequence goes on from CAWAHB010000027.1 coordinate 213,136, forward strand.
CGCGTTGCGCAGCATGCTGCCGCGACCCGACAAGCTCGACGGGGAGCGCGCCCCGCGAAGCTCGCGGTAGGCATGCCGCAGGCGCTGGAGAGCGCTGATCTGAGTCGCGGCGGCCAAAAGCACGATTCCCACGACGGCCAAGCGATGAATCGGCTTGGGAGCCAGGGGGTTTGCCATGACTTCGACGACCGGCGAAAGCGCCAGAGCCAGACCCAAGATCATCACGCGCTCGGGACGTTGAACGACGCCGACGTTGCCGAAGCGCACGCCGAGGGCCTCGCCCCGCGCCCGGACATAGGGAACGAGGAGGGAACCGGTGAGTGCGACGAGCACGGCGACCAGGACCCAAGTATCCCGATAGAACCAGGCGAGACCGATGAACGTGACGGACTCGACGTAGCGATCGAGCACGCTGTCGAAGACGGCGCCGCTCGGCCCCGCGGTCTTGGCATGTCGCGCCAGGCGGCCATCCAAAAAGTCACACAGTCCCGCCGCGACGAACAGCCATCCACCCAGCGCCATGCGCCCGGCGGCGACGGACACCGCGGACCCCGTCGCCAAAAGCAGACTCAGCGTGGTGATCGCGTTGGGCGGCAGGCACGAGCGCACCAGAAGGGCGACCAGTGGTCGCATCGCCCAGGAGAAGTACCGACGCAACCACATGCCGATGAGCGGCGTCGAACCACGGGTTTCGACATCGGCGTCGTGGTACGGAGGACGCACCGCGTTGCGAATCGCAAACACGATCATCCCGCCCAAAACATAGATCCCCACCAGCGCCGCCGGTGCCACGGCGGTAACCACGCGGGCCTGGGGCGAGAGATCGCCGCGAAGCCAAGCCGAAAGCGTGTCGATCACCAAACGGCGCCCTCCCTCATGCTGCCGCGTGATCCTCCACTGCGGGTGCCGGTGGACGGCTCGATCCTCGGGCGGCCTTGCGATAGGCGCCCGGAGCCGCACCGACCCAGCGCTTGAACGCCTTGCTGAAGGCGGCTTCCGACTCGTACCCAACGCGATCGGCGATGTCCGCCAAGGTCTTCGAGCCCTCCCGAAGAAGAGCCGCTGCCTTTTGCATGCGCCAGCGCGTCACGTAGTGGAGCGGTGGCTCGCCGACGAACTCCACGAATCGACCCGCGAAGGTGGAACGCGACATCCCGACCTTCGCGGCGAGATTCGCGACCGTCCACCCATGATTCGGGTTTTGATGGATGAGCGAGAGCGCCGTTCCGATTTGAGGCTCCGTGAGCGCGCGCAACCAGCCTCGATGGCTTTCCGGAGTCGACGCCAAGAACGCTCGCACGATCTGAATGAAGAGCACGTCCGCCAGACGACTGATCACGGTCTTCGAACCGGGTCGCCCGGAAGCGGCCTCGCAAGCCATGAACTGAAGCGTGGGCTCGAGCCATTGAACGGCGCGGCCGTCTTCACCCTTCACCATGACCAGCGGCGGGAGGACGCTGAGCAATGGGTTGTTCTTCCGATCCTCGAAGTGAAAGCAGCCGCAAACCAATGTCGAGGTCGGGCCGCCGCCGCCAACACGCAACGCTCCTCCAAGAGTCTGAGGCGAACCTGCGATGAGGTCACTCAAGGGAACGGGCTCGGTGGTCATCGCGTCGCGCAGCACATGGGCGTGACCGTGGGGCAGCGCGAAGAGATCGCCGCTCGTGAGCGCGACCGGCTCCATCCCTTCCACTTCGAGCCAACAATTGCCTCTGAGCAGCACGTGGAACGACGCCGCTTCGCCCCCTCGAACCTGCACGCCCCAGGGCGCCCCGAGCTCGACTCGGCCGTAGCAAACACTGCTCACCCGAATCGTCTCGAGCACGTCGGTCAATACATCCACGGGGCCTTCTTGGATCTGCTGCATGTGTACGATTGGGCAAATCTTTAGGGCAGCCCATGGCTCATCGTCCAGGGGGGGCGGAGAAATAGAACGAAGTCGGGTATCTAGCGAGGCCAGGGCGCGGGGGGTAGGGAGAGAGGCATTCACGGGGCATCCTCCAGTCGGGATAGTCTGTGCAGGCCCCGTGCCCGTTACAGTTACGTCGACTTTTGCTGTCCGATCGCGGGTTTGTGTGAAACCGCGGCCACAGAGCGTCCGGTAGCCGGACACTCGTCCGCTCACCCGTCCGGTTCTTCCTCTACTCCGGGTACTCGGTGCCCAAGGTAGGTGCAGGTAGGTTTGGCATGTCGAAGGCCTGACCAAAAGTGACGAACAGCGAGCCGGGGAATCGGAGGCCGCCGCCTTCGATGGGAAAGCCCCAGTCGGCACGAAACGCGATGCGCTGGGCCTGGGGAAAAACGGCGCGGAACCCGAAGCCCGTGGATTGCTTCAAATGGAGGTCGTCGAAACCATCGAACGCGTCACCCATGTCGTAGAACACCGCCGCGCCGAAGAGCACGCTCAAGAAGTGCAGGGGCCGAGTGCGAAACTCGATGTTCTGTGCAACGGCATCCTTGCCCAAAAAAGCTTTCGGCGCGTAGCCACGCAGTCGAGTATCGCCTCCGAGCGCAAGGCGCTCGTTGAGATAGTTCCTGTAGTGATTGATGGCGATGCCGTCGTAGACGAAGCGCCCGAACCCGACGCGAGGAGTCACGACTCGCAGATCGACCTGTCCAGTCGCATCGGTTTCGGGATCCCTCTTGGCAAGCTCGACCGTGTTCGCGCCGAGCAAACGCAATAGCCCGTCGCCGAGCGGAAAGGTGTAGCCGAGCGCGGTGTAGGTGCCGAGCAAATCGCGAGAGCTCACCAGCTCGCGGGACGCGGGGTACACGCGGACGATCGCTTCGTGGCCGAGGCGGAAGTCCTCCTGCAAGCCCAGGCTCTCGAAATCGAGCACGCGGTGATAGCGCGACGTGTACGAGCGGAGCTCGACGAAAGGAGAGAGTCGCGTATCGCTGACGGGCACCTCTTCTCGCACGAAGTCCCGGACGGCCTGGGGATTGGCGCCCGGTTCTGGCTCGACTCTGGCTCGTCGGCGGTCCACCTCGATCCCGAACGAGATGTCGTGCTTGTTTTCCAGGCCGAATGAGCGCGTGAGCGAGTAGGCGCCAAACCATCGCTCCGTCGAATACACGTACGGAATGGCATCATTGCCGGGGGTCGACGGCGCATCGTAGCGTCTGAGATCGGTACCGACGTAGCTACGGTAGATCTCGTCGTACCAGATCACGATCGTCTTCCAGGCCCAGCGCGTTTGGGCGGAGTAGAGCGGCTGGCCGTAGGAGAGCGTGCCGAACGAGCCTTCGGGATGCCCACTGTCACGATTCACGATCAGATTCGCGCTCACGACCGCCTGGATCCGGCTGCCAGCGACGCGCCGATCGATGAACTGGGCGCCGATCGAATACGTGTCCGGCTCCAGAATGAAGAGCCCGCCAAGGGTCTTGTGCGTGCCGAACATGTTTTCTTCCGCTGGCTGGAGCAAGAGCTTCGTCAGCTTTCCGTCCACGGCTTCGAAGTCCGAGTTCAGACGCAGGCTCCACACGTCCTTCGTGATGACCAGGAGGCGCACGGCGTTCGGCTCGGCCCCTTTCAACGGAACGATCAGCACCAGCGAGAGTTGTCGCCGATCCCGAAGATTGCGAGCTGACTCGGCAACGCGATCGGGATTGAACTTCTGACCTTCGCGAAACAGAAGCTCATCGCGAATCACACTCGTTTTCGTCGTCGCGTGAAAGACGTTGAAGAAACCTGGCACCGGATCGCGATCCTCGATCACTTCCAGGGTGACGATCTCGATGCTCTCGATGCGCTTTCCCTCCGGATGCAGCTCGACCTTCCCGCCGTCGTGCTCGAGCGCTCGATCGATCGTTTCCTTTTCGTACGAAGAGTACTGAGGCACGTCCGCGAGAGCGGGCGCAGCGAACGAGGCTGTCAGGGCGACGATGAAAGCCCAGGCTCGCATCAGCCTTCCTCGAAGAACTGGGCAATCGGTTCGAAAACGTCATCCCGCACGTGGGCACCTACGGCGAGATCGCCGTGTCCGTAGTCGGCCCGAGCGCCGCTCTCCTTGGAGAGCAACACGAAGCGCTTGTCCACGCTCGTCCCCCGGCCCCAGGCGTCGAAAGCCGCACGCACCGCACTGGGAGGCGCCAGTCGATCCACTCCGCCGGCGAAGAACAGCACCGGTGTCGACAGCAACTCGAGCCCTTCCTCCACCGGCTTTCCCTCGAAGGTGAGCCGCCCATCTTTGGACGCCGCCCAAACTGCGAAGTCGAAGTTCAACGGACCGGGTACGTCTTCAATCACGTTGACCAGAGCGACTCGCGCGACCCCGGGGGCGACATTGTCGGGATTGTGCACCCAGTGGTGCGCGAAGGTTCGAATGCGGTCGATTGCGAAGACGCCTGCGCGCGCACCAAACCGCAATCGGAGCGTCGGAAACCACGCGGCCGGCAGCCACCCGACGATTCTGGGCACGGGTAGGCGGAGCGGCGCTCGAACCACCGCAGGCGATCCAATGATGGCGATCTTGCGAAAGCACCGAGCCTCGACCGTGCGCCCGATGGCCGCGTAGAGCAGCATTCCCCCCATCGAGAACCCAACGTAGTCGAGAGCCGGGCGCTCGGTGCGCTCGAGCACCTCGCGTACGCCCAGGGGCAGGTCTTCACGCACCATCGCGTCGAAGCGCGTGCGTCGCGTTTCCGCGAACGAGCGACGAAGCACGCCGCTCCTCAGCGTGAGGAGCCACACGTCACGACCCCGCGTGCTGAGAAATCGAGCCAGCGACAGGTCGAGAGACAGGTCGTTGTTGCGGTGGTTGGCGCCGAGCCCGTGGACCAGGAGCACCGGCGGGAGATCGACGGGGGTGGCGCCAGGAGGCAACCGGCGAAGCTCTATGAAGGATCCATCTCCGGTCGCGAGCCGTTCTTCGAGCACGTAAGGGAGTGCCAGCTGGTAGCGCCGTGTTGCCACCCGCTCTGCGAGCCACAAGCCGAGCCCGACGGCGACGAGAGCGCCGAGCAAGAGCAAGAGCACCCGAAGTGCGTCCATGGCCGGGCAGTAGACCATGAACTCGGGCGTCGGCCGATGTGCGATGATGCGCTCTCTTCGTGCCCACCCGAAACGCCACCACCTACCTAGCGATCCTCGCGGGCTCTCTGTCGGGCGGCGCTGCGGCGCTGTTCGGGGTCGCGGCGGAGCCATCGACATCCGATGCTTCTTCCAGCGAGGCAGAGGTCCCCTCCCCCTCCGCCGAGCCGACGAGCTCGGCAACTGGCTCCCAGGAAGTCGACAACCGAGACGCTGCTCCGACGCTGGAAGTGATCGACGTTGCGGAAGCCGAGCGTGCCTGCGCCCGAGGTGGCGCTCCCAGGGATTGTTTGACCGCTGCGCAAGCCACCGGCGACGCGGGACGCGGGCGCTTGTTCGAGAGCCTCGCCGTTTCTCAGTGGACCGACGCCTGCATCGCCCGCGATCCCGAGGCGTGTCACGAGCTCGGCAAGCTCCACGAACAGGGTATTGGTGTGCCCGCGAGCGCGCAAAAGGCCCTCGGTCTACGCCAGCGCGCGCGGGAGCTGTGCGAGGGAAAGACCTCGGAGTTCTGCGACACTCTCCACGACGCCGGCCGCTGAGGTACGCTCCGTCCCTCGGAGATTCGCCCTCTTGAACATCCATCCCACGCGCACAGCGGTCGACCTCGCCCTGGCGAGCATCGCCTGCGTGGCCGTGGGCATGATCGACTCGTGAGGCCTCGATCGTCGCCTGGGGCGGAGCATTGCTGGTCGGCTTGGTCGTCGCGCGCTCGGTGACGGAGATTGGCGTGGCGCGGGTGAGAGCCGCCGGCTTCGAGATGTTGTGGAGAAGCGAGCCCCGACTGAGACGCGTCGCACGGGGAGAGCTCGTGGAGATCGAAGCCGAGGTGCGCAACCGCGACTCGCGAGCTGCGCGCTACGTCGGGCTGCGCGTGGTCGGCTCGCCCCATCTCGAGATCGAAATCGAGCCGAGTGAAGGCGAGGTTCCCGCCGGGGGCCGGTTGCGGGCGATGGTTCGCGTGAAGACGCCGCGAGTCGGCCGCCACGGGATCCATGGACTGTCGCTGGAAGTCCAAGGCAGCCCGGGGCTGTTCGAGGTTCCGCTCACGTTCGCGAATCCTTTCGGGATCGAGGTGATGCCTCGGCCGTACTCCGTGATGATGCGCTCGCCCAGGGGCGGACGCAGTCGCATGGTGGCCGACGAGGGTCGACCCGGTCCGCTCTCGGGAGACGGGATGGAGCTTCGCGAGCTGCGGGAGCATCGCCCGGGGGATCCACTCAAGCGCGTTGCGTGGAAAGCCTCCGCACGCCGCGGCCGGCTGATGGTTCGCGATTACGAACGCGAGGAGCGGGACGTCGTGTGGCTCTTGCTCGACGCATCCGTCGAGCTCTGGTCGGGACTCGCAGGAACGTCGCCTCTCGATCTGGCCATCGACGAGGTGGCCGCCGTGGCCGCACGCCATCTGGCTCGTGGTGATCGCGTCGGGCTCGGGGTCATCGCGGCACGCAATCTCGCTTGGCTCGAGCCCGATCGGGGGCCAGCACATGCAGTGGAAGTCATGGCGGCGCTTGCCCACGCGAGCGGGACCTACGATTCCGACCGCAGCGATCTGGACGAAGTGGACGTCGCGGTCCGCATCATCGAGCACATGCGACCGCTCGATCCCGCCGCGGCACACCGCGTCCGGGCCAGCGATCTCGATCGCGTGGCGCGGCGGGTGGATCGGGTGAAATCCCGCTCCCCGTTTCCGCTCGCGGAGGTCTTCGCGGAACATCGCCGCGAACGATTGCTCCGCAGTTATCTGGCCGCGTTCGGCATGGCGAGCCCACCTCGGCTCGAGGCGGACCGTCCCCGAACCGACGCTCGTCTCGCCGACGCGCTCCAGCGGATCGCTCGGAAGAAACCCCGCGCCAGCGTCGCGTATGTCTGGTCACCCGCTCCGGATCTCCAAAGCCGCACGGAGATCGCTCGGGCCCTCGCCAGGTTCCCGCGCCGACGCATCGAGCTTCGCTGGGTGCCCATGCGACTCGAACCCAGCATTCCTCGCACCGGAACCCCGCTCATGCCGGCGGTTGCCGATGCCGTCAGCGTGCGGGCTCTCATCGCGGAAGAGCGCGGCGTGGCGGAGCTTCGCCGTCAGGGGGTTCGCATCGAGCGGCTCCGGGCAAAGAGCCGCGCCCTGGCTGCCAGCGAGCCCGAACCGGTTACATAAGGGCCTATCCAACGATCGCGCTCGTGCCCTCGAGACCGGCGGTTGGACCAGCGTGAGCGCGCCGCGAGTATTTCGACAAATTCCCCCGACGCAGCTAGCTACCGGGGGTGCAAATGGCGGAAAGCCCCAAAGCCGAGCTCGACGCCCACGGCCTCCGCGCCAAAAAGCACTTCGGGCAAAACTTTCTCACCGATACCCGCATCGCCATGGAGATTGCGGTGCTTTGCACCACACCCGAAGGCGGCACCGTGGTGGAGATTGGCGCTGGCCTCGGCGCTCTGACCAGGCCGCTCCTCGAGCGAGCGGCGCGCGTGGTCGCCATCGAGCGCGATCGCGATCTGGTGCCGCTGCTCCGCTCCACGTTTGCGAATCGTGAAAACCTCGAAATCCTCGAGGCCGATGCGAAGACGGCGGCGTATTCCGAGCTCTTCGCCCGCGGACCCCGCCCCCACGTGCTGGCCGGCAATCTGCCCTACCAGATCAGCGGGCCACTGCTGACGCTGTCAGCCGCCCTCGCGCGCGAAGTCGACCGCGTAGTGTTCCTGCTGCAGCTCGAAGTCGCCGAACGTCTTCGGGCAGCGCCAGGAAGCGAGAGCTACGGCGCACTCAGCGTCTTCACTCAGGCTGCCTACGCGGTGAAGCGCGAGCGCGTCGTGAAGCGCGGTGCGTTTCACCCACAACCCGGAGTCGACTCCGCGGTGGTCGTGCTCACGCCCCACACCGAGCCACTGGCCGAAGAGACGCCAGGCTTTCGGCGTCTGGTGCGCGCGGCATTCCAGAAACGGAGGAAGAAGCTCCGGAACGCCTGGCAAGGTCTCGGCGAGATCGAAGCTGCCGCCACTCGCGCCGGGATCGATCTCGATGCTCGGGGTGAGACTCTCGGCGCCATCGCTTTCGGCCGCATGGCAGAGGAGCTCGATTGATGAGGCGCCCGTCGAGCCCGTTCTTGCTCTTCGCGTCCCTGTTGGCTCTGTCTTGCGATCACCGAGCCCCAGCGCCGGGGCTCGTCGAGCACGCGAGCTTTGGTGTGTTCTTCGGTGGCCAGATCCAAGAGCGGGACGAAATCCCGTTCACCCTCGACCGGGCCAAGCTCCGCCAAGGTTTCCGCATCGATTTCGCGAGCCGCTCGTCGAGCCCCTGGTGATCCGCTGGGAAATCGACCGGCCCGCGCCGAAGAATCGCGGGCGTCAGGTGAGCCTCGACCAGGCGTCGGCCCGCGCGGGAGCCACCCGCTTCGAGCAAGAGGTCCCCTTCGCTCCGGGCGATCCTCTGGGCACCTGGAACATCCGCGTCACCGCCGGAGGCGAAGCCGCCATCGATCGGCCGGTTTTGATTTACGACGCTCCGGCTCGCAAGCGCGCCAGCCGTGAGGAGCGCGAGCTCTTGGAAGCTCGGAAGCACTGAGCGATCAAAACAGCTTGGTGTACAGCCGCGCCGTGAAGGGATCTTCCGTCGCCTGGGCAGCGCTCGCTGTGTTCGTTCTCGGATGTGTCTCGAACCGTCCGCCAGTCGAGACTCACAACTCCCGGAAGCTTCGACAACTGGCTGGCAACGCGGTCCGCGCCGGCCTGCCCTACGATGCGGCGCTCGACTCGGTCACCGAAAGCGCTGCGCGCGCCGTGGGCCTGGGCCAGACCCATGGAACCGTTGCGCCGGGCTATGTCGCCAACCTGGTTGTCTGGTCCGGCGATCCATTCGAGCTTTCGACCAAAGTGGAAGCGGTCGTCATTCGCGGGCAGATCGTGAGCTTGGAGAGCCGGCAGACGGCGCTCTTCCGCCGCTACCGCTGAAGCGCCGGGTGTGAGGTTGTGGGAACGACACCCACACCGGTCAGCAGCGCATACAGTGCTAAGATCCAATCATGCGGAAGCTTTCCACGCGTCGATGGGGTTCTTTGCTCGGAGCATTCTCGCTCTGGGCAGTGGCGGTCGTGAGCTGTGGGGGTGGCGACGAAAGCGACGCGCCCTGCGAGAGCAAGCTCAAGGCATCTTGCGGGAAGAGCTGCGGCGCGGACGCCGATTGCGATCCCGGAACGTATTGTGGATCGGACGGAAAATGCACGGCGGATTGCATCAATTCCTCTGACTGCCCGAGCGGGAAGATCTGCACTTTGAACGGCCGCTGCATTTCCGGAATCCAGCTCGATGGCGGGAGCAGCGACGGTCCGAAAGGCGACGGCTGCATCGACGTGGACGTCACGTTCGAAAAGCAGATCCCAACCGTCGTCCTGCTCATCGATCAATCCGGCAGCATGACCGACAATTTCGGCGGCGCCGGCTCCCGCTGGAACGTCGTCAAGAGCGCGCTCATGAACACCTCGACGGGGATCGTCAAGGTGCTCGAAAACGAAGTTCGCTTCGGGCTCTCGCTCTACACCAGCCACGATGGGAGCGCGGGTGGCCAGTGCCCGATCCTCACCAGCGTGCTTCCGCCCGCGCTTGGAAACTATTCAGCCATCAACACGGTGTACAATCCTGCGGCTCCCGAAGACGAGACTCCGACCGGCGAAAGCATCGACGAGGTCGTGAAGATCCTGGGACCCTTCAACGAACCCGGTCCCAAAGCGATCGTGCTCGCCACCGACGGCGAGCCGGACACTTGCGCACAGCCGAATCCCCAAAACGGCCAGGCTCAGTCGGTGCAAGCCGCCAAGGACGCGTTCGCCGCCGGCATCTCGACCTACATCATCAGCGTTGGGGACCAGGTGAGCCTCGGGCATCTGCAAGACATGGCAAACGCAGGCGTCGGTCTGGCGGTGGGCGGCGCGCAAAAAGCACCATTTTATCAAGCCCTCGACCAGGCCGCGCTGGTCAAGGCCTTCAACGACATCATCTACGGCGTCCGGCCCTGCAGCTTCAAGTTGGACGGCACGGTCGATTCCGCCGAGGCCGGCAAGGGCAGCGTGATCCTCGACAGCAACGCCCTCGGCTATCAGGACCCGGACGGCTGGGATCTCAAGGCACCCGACGAGGTCGAGCTCCACGGCGCCGCCTGCGACGCCATCAAGACGGGCGACCACAGCTTGAGCATCACCTTCCCGTGCGGGGTGTTCACGCCGCCGCCCACGCGCTGAGTCACTGCCGCGTCCCGTCGAAGTGATACGACAGCGATCCCGTCATGGGCCCGGCGGTCAGATCGAAGTCGGCATCGATAACGAGTTTCTTGCCTTCGAAGTGAGCGCTGCCCTTCGTGAGCTTGCCGCCGCCTCCGGGCGTGGCCCAGCAAGCCTGTCCGGCGCCAAACGTCGCGTCCTTGCCTTTTGCCGTGGCGGTGAGGGTGCAGATGTCCGTTCCGTCAGAGCTCGAGACGAACGTGAACGCCAGCTCGCCGCTCGAGCGCACCTCGACTCGCGTGCGCGCTTTGTCGTCGTGCTCCGACGAGGCGTTGCCGTCGAGGTCGTAGTTGCTGTCGTCGCTGCCGAGGTATTCACCCGCGTACGTGATGGTCGCGGTGGGCGCTGCTCCCCCAGCGTCGCTCTTCACGGGCTTCGTCCCCGAGTCCGCGGAGGCGACGGACGCGGCCCCTCCGTCGAGCGCGGGGGGAGCTTCGGCGGTCGAGGAGCTGGTCCCGGCTGGGGCCGGACGGCCGGCGTCGGGTCGAAGCGCAAACGCTTTTCCGGCATCCGCAATGGAATTGGAAAGCGCCAGGGCCTCGGCGCCCACCATCGGACCCTCGCCGAGCGGGGTCGTGGAGGGCAGATTCGCAGCACAGGCAGCTGCCAGTGTCGCGACCAGGGCCCAGGCAACGCGGAGGCGCATCTTCCCGGAAGCTTTCGCACAGCTGGGCCCCGCCCGCAAAGGCATCACGGCGTTGGCAGGGGGGATGCGTCGTGGTAGACGCGGGCACCTCGAAACATGGAAACAACTGCGACCAAAGGCAAGATCACTCAGGTCATCGGTCCCGTCGTGGACGTGGAGTTCCCCCCGGGAAGCTCCCGAGGATCCTGAACGCTCTGACCACGACAAACCCCAACGTTTCCACCAAGAAGAACAATCTGGTGCTCGAGGTCGCCCAGCACCTCGGCGAGAGCGTGGTCCGCGCGGTCGCGATGGACGCGAGTGAGGGTCTGGTTCGTGGGACCGAGGTCCTCGACACCGGCAGCCCCATCATGATGCCGGTCGGCCCCGCGACCCTCGGACGCATCCTGAACGTCATCGGCGAGCCAGTGGACGAGAAGGGCCCGATCGATGCCAAGCGCTGGCCGATTCATCGCGCCGCCCCCACCTTCGTGGAGCAGAGCACGACGGTCGAAATCTTCGAGACCGGCATCAAGGTCATCGATCTCCTCGCTCCGTATCGCAGCGGCGGAAAGATTGGGCTCTTCGGCGGCGCCGGCGTCGGCAAGACCGTGCTCATCATGGAGCTCATCAACAACGTCGCGAAGGCTCACGGTGGCGTGAGCGTGTTCGCCGGCGTCGGCGAGCGCACCCGCGAGGGCAACGAACTCTATCTCGAAATGACGGAGTCCAAGCTCGAGAGCGGAGAACCCGTCTTGAGTAAGGCCGCGCTGGTTTACGGCCAGATGAACGAGCCCCCGGGCGCCCGAGCCCGCGTCGCCCTTTCGGCCCTGACGGCCGCCGAATACTTCCGCGACGAAGAAGGGCAGGACGTTCTGCTCTTCATCGACAACATTTTCCGCTTCACCCAGGCAGGCAGCGAAGTGTCGGCGCTCCTCGGGCGCATGCCGAGCGCTGTCGGTTATCAGCCGACGCTGGCGACGGAGATGGGTGCGCTTCAGGAGCGCATCACTTCGACGACGAAGGGCTCCATCACCAGCGTGCAGGCGATCTACGTGCCGGCCGACGATCTCACCGATCCGGCTCCGGCCACGACCTTCGCCCATCTCGACGCCACAACGGTGCTCAGTCGCGTCCATCGCGGAGCTCGGTCATGTACCCGGCGGTCGATCCTCTCGATTCGACCAGCACCATGCTCGATCCGCAGATCGTCGGCGACGAGCACTACGGAGTCGCGCGCGGAGTGCAGCAGACGCTGCAGAAGTACAAGGACCTCCAGGACATCATCGCGATCCTCGGCATGGACGAGCTCAGCGAGGACGATCGCCTCGCTGTCAGCCGCGCGCGCACGCATTCAGCGCTTCCTGTCGCAGCCGTTCTTCGTCGCCGCCCAGTTCACCGGGCGCCAGGGCAAGTACGTTCCGCTCAAGGAAACCATCGCCGGCTTCAAGGAGATCCTGAGCGGTTCTCTCGACGACCTGCCCGAGCAGGCGTTCTACATGGTCGGCAACATCGAGGAAGCGAAGGCTCGCAGGCGCGGAGCTGAAGGAAGTCTCGTAGGCATGGCCGAGGCGGCCCACATCGATCTCGAGATCGTGACGCCCGAAGGCGTCTCGCTGGCGCTCGAGGTGCACGACCTGACCGCGCCCAGCGTGGAAGGGGAGTTCGGCGTGCTTCCGGGTCATCGCCCGCTGCTCGCAGCGCTCAAGACCGGCATCGTCAGCTACAAGGACCTCGACGGTCACGAGCACCAGGTCGCTGTGGGCCCCGGCTTCGTGGAAGTCGCCGATGATCACGCAGTCCTGTTGACGGATCGCTTCATCCACAAGGCCGACGTGGATCCGGTACGAGCTCGACTCGAGCTCAAGGAAGCCGATGAAGGCCTCGATCACTACGAAGGCGAGCCCGGCACGCCGGAACACGCCGCCTTGATCGCAAAAGAGCTCTGGGCCGCAGTGAAGCTCGAGCTCTACGGGGATCCGCCGCCCGCCACCATTCGCGCGTTCCAGGAATTCCAGCTCGCCCACACCGAGAAGTACGAGCTGTCGGAAGGCCCGTACCTGGCCGAAACGATTGTGGAAGAAGAAGACGAGGCGGAAGAGCTCCGTCGCTCGAAGCACCCACCCAAGAAGTGAGCGCGCTCCCCCACACGCCCCGCCACACCGCGGCCGCATCCCCGAACCGAGGCGTTCTAAGAAGGACGCCAAGAGCGCCAAGAAGACGCCAAGAGCGCCACAGGATATTTTGGGGTTCTGAGGATAGAGTCGTGCCGTAGCCCGAGCGATCGTTCCTCGGGCACCCAGACCGCCATCCACCCCATTTTCGATTTCCTTGGCGTCCTCTTGGCGTCCTCGCGTCGCTGCTACCGACACGGGTCGGCCCCATGGGGTCACGCGGAACCGCTCGATCGGCAGCAGCCCACCGCGTGGGAGGGCGTCAGAGGCGGGCGGAAACGGTGACGCTTTCGCCGGCGCCGACGCGCGCACCGCGAACGACGCGCTTGCCGTCCTTCACGAACACGACGCTGTGGCCACCGGGCTTCACGCGAACCCGCATCTTGGGAGTCTGACCGAGGGGACGGCCGTCGAGCACGACGTTCGAGACAGGAATCGAGTTGATGCTGAGAAGCGACGGGCGGGGAGCCGCCACGAGTGCCGGAGCCGCTTCGTGATGGGTCGGTGCGACGGGCTCGGGATTCGGGCTCACGGACGGGAGGATTGGTCCTCGACGTGACAGCGACGATCGCCGGCGTGAAGTGGGGCAAGCTGGTGGGAGCGGGCACCGCGGCAGTTGCGGCCACTGGCTCGGGCGCGCTCGGGGGAGCAGCCAGCGCACCCGGGCGGGTCAGCTGGAAGTGGACCTCACGCGAGTCCGTTTCGCCGGTTTGGACTGTGCGCGACGGAGGAGCATCGAAGCCGGCGGCCCGCACCGTGACCCAATGACCGCCTTCCACCAACTCGATTCTGCAGGGCACGGCGTTGCAGCGTGGAGCTCCGTCGACGAAGACCGTCGCGTCGCTGAGCTCTGTCCCCGCAGTATCCGAAACCGTCACGATTCGCGTGCGCTCCGCGCGTCGCGCTTCCGCTGCGTTGGAAGCGACCGCAGTGAACCCGAGAACGCTCATCGCAACCAGACTCACGGCGAAAGCCAGCAAGAAGAACGGCGAGGAGAGCACCCGATTGGCACCCGCCGACGAGAGCCACGGACGCGCCGGTTTGATGGCCGGCACGGCAATGGACACGGGCGCCGGAAACCCCGCCACGACGGGAAGCCCGACCGCATGCCGCATCGGCGGGATGGTCTTTCGCTTCGTGTGCGAGCTCGACTCCAGGCTCCTGAGGACGACCGAAGGCGGGTCCGAGGTCACATGAGGCTTGAGCTCGACCGGAGGTCGCGGCTCGACCACGCGGAAGGCGGGAGCCACCTCGATTCTGCTCGTTGTGGACGGGCGGTGCGCTCGGAAACATCGGAGGCGTGGGCAGCGCCCGAGAGTGTTCGAAGACCTGGGGACGGAGCACTCGCGTCGGCTCACGCTTCGCGAGGGTGAACACCGGCGTCGGCGCGGTCACGGGAGCGACGCTATGGAGCCGCGGACGCGGCGGCCGCGGAAGCGGAGGCAGTGAAGGCGCCCGCGGGATTTCCCGGAGGCCGCTTGCCATCTTCGCGCGTGGCGCGTGGGGGACCGGCGGAAGCTTGGCAAAGCTCGGCTTCCTGCGTGTCGGCATCTGACGTGTGATGGTGTTCTCCGACAGCATCGGCAGACGCGGAAGCTCGTTCGTCGGACAGTCGCAAAGCGACCAGTCGTCCGTGAGCGGACGCGTGTTGATGACGGGCTCGGTCAGAAGCTCGAGCTCGATGCTCGGATCGGTGCGATTGGGATTCGACAGTGCGCGGCTTCGAAGCGAGTAGCGTGGCAAGTCCCGAGGAACGAGAGGGCGTGTGATCGTCTCGTCGTCGTCGTCACCGTCGTCGATCGCTTGAATCAGATTCAGGCTGTTCATCGAGGCTCCCAGGAGTGACTTGCCACACATGAGTGTACACACACCTACACCGACGTACACTGACAAAAGGCCCGGTAACTACGGGATTTTTGTGGAGCTAGCGGAAGATTTCAGCGGGGCTCAATCAAAGAGTCGGAGCTGACCTCGCGGATCCGTCGGGCGGCGGAAGCTCGAGCTCGCCGGCTCGAAGGATGGTTCGCGGGGATCGAGACCCAGGCGCGAAGCCGTCTGGTCGAAGAGCGCTCGGATCGCGTCGACATACTCACCGCGACCGGTCATGCGCTCGCCGAAGCGCGAGTCATTGAGCTTGCCGCCCCGTGCTTCTCGGGTGCGCGCGAGCACCTTGTCCGCGGAGAGAGGCAGATGCGAGCGGAGTCGCTCCTCGAACACCTGCTTCACTGGACCGGGCAAGCGGAGCAGGATCATGGAAGCGCGAACAGCTCCTGCGCGAGCCGCCGCTTCGAGAATGCTCGGGATGTCGCGATCGGAAAGACCTGGGATCACCGGCGCGACGTTCACGCTCACGGGAATGCCGGCAACACTGAGTCGGCGAACGGTTTCCATCCGCCGGAGTGGCGTGGGTGCTTGAGGTTCGAGGGCACGCGCATGCTCCTCGTTCCAAAAAGGAATGCTGACGCTGACTCCGCCACGAGCCTCCGCTGCCAGCCGAGAGATCACGTCGATGTCACGTTCGACGAGCGCTCCTTTCGTGATGATGTGCACCGGATTCTTGTATTCGGCGCATACCTCGAGGCAGCGCCGAGTGATCTCGTAGCTCGCTTCCAGCGGCTGGTAGCAGTCGGTGTTGCCACTGAACAGGACGAGCTCACCTTGCCAAGACCGTTTCTCGAATGCTTCGCGAAGCAGCTCCGGAGCTCGGGGCTTGACGGCAATGCGACGCTCGAAATCGGTGCCCGATCCGAAGCCGAGGTACTCGTGGGAAGGACGAGCGTAGCAATACGCACACGCGTGCAGACATCCCCGATACGGGTTCAAGCTCCAGCGAAAGCCGAGGTCGGGGCTATCGTTTTGCGCCAGGATCGACTTGCTGTGATCCTCGTACACCTCGAGTCGCTGGGGAGGCGGCTCGCCGAGGTAGTCGACGAGCTGGGAGTCCCACGGATTCGGCGGGTTTCGAAGGGGGACGGCTTTCACCGCCCCCAGTGTACTGGTTTTCTGTTCAGTATCAAGCGGTGGGTTGCTTGCGGCGACGGATCCCCAAAAGCCCGAGCGCGAGGAGCGCCAGGATCCCAGCGGGGGCTTGGGAAGAGCCACCGGGGACGCGGCATCCGCAGCTTGCCGGATCGCCCGAATTGTCGGCGCCGAGACCGCCGCCGCCGGATCCGCCGACGTTACCGGTGTTGGTGGGGATGCACTGCCCGATGCTCGAGTCGGTGCTCGTGCACTCGAGCCCGTCGGGGCATCCGTTGCCATCGGTGCCGCGGCAGCCGTCGATGCACTTCGACGTGTTCGCCGTGTCGCACACCTTGCCGCTCGTCAGGTTTCCGCAGTCGCTGTCCGTCTCGCAGCCGCAGAAGGTCTCGTTGCTCGAGCCGACTCGGCACACGGGGCCGTCCGGATCGCTCACGCACTTGGAAGCATCGCCGTCGGCACCCGGGGTGCAGAGCGCGCAGTTTCCGGTGAACGTGTTGCAGGCCGGAGTCTCGTCCTTGCACTCGTCCTTGTTGGTGGCCGAGCACTGGTTACACGTCCCGTCCGGCTGACACGCTGGCTTGGTCGGATCCGAGCATTGAGAATCGTCCGCGCAGGGCTGACAGGTCTTGGTGCCGGGATCGCAGTAGGGCTTTTGCGCCGGACAGTCCGCGTCCGTATCGCACTCCTGGATGGTGACCGTGGTCGGTTGCTGGCCGGGTGTCAGCGGATCGCCGTCGGAGAGCCAGGCCTTTTGCGGGACTCCGGATTGCCCAGAAGCGTCGAGCTCTGCCTGATTCGGGATCGAGCCGCTCTGGGCCTTCACCTTCACGCGGAACTTCAAGGAAACCGTTCCGCCCACGTCGATCGTGCCGCCGCTCGAAGCGTTGGCATTGACACCGAGGCGCGCCGTCACGGTGCGGGTTGCCGCGTCGTACTCGGCCTGATCGTCGTTCTTGGCGTCGGTCTTGATCCCTTGTCCGCCGCCGCTGAGGATCTCGATGCTGCCCGGAACGTAGTCGAGGCCGGGATCGAGCACGTCGGTGAGCACGCTGCCGACCGCTGGGTCGTTGCCGGTGTTCTTGGCGGTGAGCGTGTACTCGACTTCGTCGCCCGGAAGCAGCGTCGCGCCGTTCATGTCCTTCGCGACCTTGGTGAAGTTCGGGAAATCGGGCGCCTTGTTCGTGATGGAGGTGACAAAGCCTCCCAGGATGAAGATGTCGAGGCTGCTCGAAGCGCCGACCTTGGCGCTCGTGTCGCCGGCCTTGACCAGCAACGTCACGTTCGTGGTGTCGAGATCGAATCCGGCCATCGTGCCGGGCAGGCCAGAGAGCTTGGGCACGTCCTGGCTCCCGCTGACGGCGCTACCGAGGTAGCTGCGCGAGCTGTTGAAGAAGTTCTCGAGAGGATTGAGGGGATCCTGGAGCTTGGTGCCGTTGAAGGTGAAGTTGTCGCCCGTGTAGACGCTGTCCCCTTCGTAGGTGAACGCGGTCATCTTCGCGCTGTAGCCCTGGGGAACGAGGAAGCCCGACAGCATGACCTCGGCTTTTTCCTGTCCCGGAAAGCCCGGATCGATGCTCGTGAAGCCGTCGAAGAGGGCGAGGTTTCGGAGCTCGTCGCCCTGATTGTCGTAGAACACGACGAGCGTCCAGGCGGAAAAAGCTCGATCGACGTTCAAGTTCGAGAGCGGGAGGGCCTCGACATCCGTCACGCGAAAATCTCCGGCGCCCCAGTTCTGGACGTAGCTCGTCACGTCGCCGGTCGATTGGTAGTAGTACCAGTCCGGGTGGCTCGCGAAGCCGTAGGACATGACCCAGGTCTTGTCCGCGGTGACCGTGACACTCGGCCCGCCTTTGAAGTCGAGCGTCGAGTTCGCGTCAGCCGAGTTTCCTTCCTTGAGCGCCGACCAGTAGAGGCGAGCGTACGTTACGTTCGCGCCCGGCGGCAGCTCGAGGGTTGCGCTCGTGCGCGCCTGGGTGGCGGTGATGCTCGAGTTGGCCAGGTTGTCTCGCCAGTAGAGATCCGGTGCGGTGTCGTCGGTCGAGGACTGGTTGGCGCACGACACGGTGGTCCCGGGCGGCGGCGCGGGGACGCCCGGGGAGCAATCGACGGCGAGGGTTGCCCCGAGCACGACCACATCCCCCTGGGCATCGGCTTGATGGCGCAGGGTGGGCGGAGCAGCCGCAGCGGAGCTGGCGACGAGGCCCGTGGCAATCATGGAGAGAAACCCAGGTGACCGGAGGCGAGGTACGAGCATCGCCTACAGTTACCACTTTCACCTACATTTGACTACCAGAAAGTTGGCCCGTGGGCAGGTTTTGAGAATTAGGCATTAAGTCCTGTAATTTCAACTATTTCTTGCTGAAACACTCGGGCTTGGGGATACGAACCCCATCCTTGTCGACCCGAAACGGAGGATTGCAGCCGGGTGTTGGCTTCGGCCGGGGGGGCTTCGGCACGGAGACGTGAGGGGTCGCGGGGATCTTGGAGGGTTCGGGGGGGGCACTCGACGAGGCCGGGAGATCGACGGCGACCGGTGGCTCGACGGTGAGCTCCGGCGGTGGAGGCTCTGGCGTCGGTGGGCTCGCTACGGTGGGAACCTCGACAGGCTGCTGGGCTTCGACACTTGGCGTTGGATGGTTGAGAGCGCGCGCGAGTGCGACCGCAACGACGACGAGTAGCCCCCCGACCAACGCCAAGATCGGAATCATCAAAGCCATGCGTTCGAGAGGCTGCGCGAGCGCGGGCGGACGCGCGGGGATGGCACGAACGGTCGGCACTTCCAGACGAAGAGAGGGTGACGATATCGGCAGCTCCGGATCGGGCGTGGAAATCACTTCCGGATCGGACGAATCGATCGGAGTGGTGATCTCGGAAGCCTCGCCTCCCGCGTACGAAGCGGTGAACGTCGGCGTACCCCGTCGTTCGACGACTACGGGTGCGGGCTCGTCGATCGGACGCGTGAGCGGTGTAGGCGGGATCTCGTCGCCGAGCGTTTCCTCGGCGGGCGAGGGAGAACTCGAGCTTTCGACCCAGCCTTCGATCGCGGAAATGCGCGCCGATCGAATGTCGAGGTCTCTGCCCGCGATCCGGCAAACCCATTCAGCGACTTCGAGCTGACTGGCTACGTCGCAAGCGCCCTCGATCGCCACGGCCATCTCCCGTGCGCTCCCGAAGCGATCCGCAGCGGAAGGCGAAAGTCCGCGAAGAACGAGGGCATCGAGCTCCGGGGGAACTTCTTTCGAGTACACGCTCGGTGCGCCGTACGCCCCGGATTCCATGCGCGAGACCATCGAGGTGGCGTCGTCCCCAGCGTACAAGCGGTCGCCCGTCAGGGTTTCCCAAAATACGACCGATGCCGAGTACACGTCGCTTCTCGCATCGACCCGCTCGCGCCGGATCTGCTCGCGGGACATGTACTCGAGCTTGCCTTTGATGTCGGTCGTGCGTGTGAAGCTCAAGCGCTCGCGCGCGTGAGCAATTCCAAAGTCGGTCACGCGGGTGAGTCCGTCGGCGCCGACCAAGACGTTCTGTGGCGAAACGTCCCGATGAACGATGCCGAGGGTCTCGCCGCGCTCGTCCCGAGTCTCGTGAGCGGCGTTGAGGCCCTGGAGCGCACCGACCAAGATCGCGGCAGCGATGTTCACGGGGACGCTTTCGGAGTGCTCCTCCGCAGCGAGCCAAAGCCGTGCAAGGGAAAGACCCGCGACGTAGTCCATCACGAGCAGTAGCTCGCCCGGCAAAGCCACAACGTCGATCACCGGCACGACGTTCGGGTGACGGATGCGCCCCGCGAGCCGTGCCTCGTCGATCAGCATCGACACGAATTCCGGTTCCTTCGCGACATGGGGATGGTGACGCTTGATGGCCACCACCCGCGAGAAGCCCACCGGCCCGGTCACACGCCCGAAGTGAACGGACCCCATGCCGCCGCGTGCGAACGCCTCGAACAGGAGGTAGCGTCCGATCCTGCGTGGGGCGGCCATGGCCTCAACGTTTGCGGTAGGAGTCAGGGTCGATGTTGAAACGCTTCAGCGTTTGATAAAGCCACGGTCGACCGAAACCGAGGTCGCGCGCTACTTGCGCGACGTTGCCCTCGCGAAGCGCCAGCGCGGTTTCGATGCGCGCGCGAAGCACTGCGTCTTCCACCTCCTCTCCCCCGCCGGGCGGAGGCGGGGCATCGCTCGGCCGGCCCGGACGCATGCTGGGCGTGCCCAAGTGCTCCGGTAAGATGCGCGGGCTTTGGGCGGATGCTGCACGGGCCGCGGCGGTCTTCACGGCATTCCGAAGCTCCCGAACGTTGCCCGGCCAGGCGCCCATGGCGAGCTGTTCCATCGCTTCCACACTGAAGCTCGAAACGCCGAGAGGCAAGAAGTGGGTACTGAGCAGCGGAATGTCTTCGGGACGCTCACGCAGGGGCGGAACCCGCAATCGCCACGCCGCGATGCGATGCAAGAGGTCCGCCCGGAAGCGGCCATCCGCTACCATCTCGTCGAGACTCAGATTCGTGGCGGCGAGCACTCGCACGTTCACGACGACCGGACGGTCCTCGCCGACGGGGCGCACCTCGCCGCCCTCGAGCACGCGCAAGAGCTTGGCCTGGACCGAGAGTGGCAGGTCGCCGATCTCGTCGAGCAGTAGGGTCCCGCCTTCCGCCGCGCGAAACAGACCGGGACGGGCTCGATCGGATCCGGAAAACGCGCCCCGCGCGTGTCCAAAGAGCTCGGCTTCGACGAGCTCGCTGGGGATCGCAGCGCAGTTTACGGGGACGAACTCACCGCCGCGACCGCTGGCCCGATGGAGCGACTCGGCAATCATCTCTTTGCCAGTACCCGTTTCGCCTTCGATGAGCACGGGCTCGGCGAGCGGCGCCACGTTGTCGACGATCCGGCGGAGCGCGCCGATTCGAGGGCCGCCGATGATTCGATCGGCGGTCGGGCCCTGGCCGGTGGAGCGCGCCAAAAATGGATTTACGTCATCGACCACGAACAGCAGTGACTTTCCGATGCGCAGGATCGATCCGACGGGAGCGGGCGAGCTCGGCGCCTCCACACGACGACCGTCCACCCAGGTTCCATTGCGGCTCTGCAGGTCCGTGACGAGCACGCCGCCCTTGGCGGGCGACACTTCGGCGTGAACTCGGGACGCTTGTCCGTCTTCGAGATGCACCTCCACGTCCATGTCTCGCCCAACACGCACCGTCCGCTCCACGGGGAAGCCCCGCTGCCCGGCTCCCACGCCCTCGGTGTACGTGACGACGAGCCCGAGCACGTCGGGTCGGCCCCGCTTGGGGGACGGTCCGTGGCGGGTCTCGGTGACATCGGCCATGGGTCGACGAATCTTAGTCTGAAATCGCCCACTTCTGGGGGCTGGACCGGGATGTTCGCGAGAAATCGGGCAGCGTAGGATGTTGCCCTGATGAGCAGGCTGCCGGTTGGACTCACTCTACTGGTTTTCGCGACGTTCTTGCCACGAGCGGCGAGCGCCGAGCCAGCCGCCCCCCCGGCGTGCCTCAGCTCCTACGAGCAAGCCCAACGCCATCGGATCAAGCACGAGCTTCGTGCTGCGCATCGCGAGCTCCTGGTTTGTTCCAGAAACGAGTGCCCGCAAGTTCTGCGCCGCGATTGCACCACCTGGCTCTCCGAGGTGGAAAGCGCGACTCCGAGCATCGTCGTAGTCGCCCGCGCGGAAGGCGAAGACGTGACGGACGTAACGGTGGAGCTCGACGGAGAGGTCATCGCCAACGAGCTCACGGGCGCCGCCATCGATGTCGATCCCGGCGAGCACGAGCTCACTGCCACGTCCGCAGGACACGCTCTCGTTCGCCAAACACTACGAATCAATCAGGGCGAGAAGAATCGCCGCATCTCCGTCGACTTCGGCACCGCGCCGGCTCCAGTGAGTGACCACCGCGATCTCACGCCGGTCTTCGGTCTGGCCGCGCTCGGCGTGATTGGGGTCGGCAGCTTCACGTTTTTCGGCCTGCGGAGCCATTCGCGAAAGAACGACCTCGAAGCTTGCAAGGGTCACTGTGCAAAGGACGACGTCGACAGCGTGAAGCGCGACCAGCTCGTCGCCGACATCTCCCTTGGTATCGGACTCCTGGCACTCGGGGGCGCTACGTATCTGGGCTCTTTCGAAACCCAAAAAAGGACCCGAAGGCGCGATCGGGTTTGGCTTCGTGCCTCAGCCGCGGGGCGGCAGCGCCGTCGTCCGCGGACCGCTCTTCTGATCAGAGGGGCCTGTGAATTGCGCCCACGATTCCGAGGGATTCGGGATCCTGAACGTACCCGACCACAGCGGCCCGAGCCGGATCGATGTCCGTCGCCAGGGTGGTCTTCCAGTCACCCTTGCCCGAGGGGCCGGCCAGGCGGGTTTCGTACGCGCGAACCACGTTGCGATGACGGAGCGTGCGGCCGCCATTTTCACCGCTTCGCACGCTGATGTCGCCGGAGCTTTGGACGACGGCGAGCGTGAGCAAGGCAGCGGGCGGCGCACTCTCGACCTCGTAGCTCAGTGAAAGCTCGTGACTCTTGCCATCGAACTCGACTCGGAGCTCGAGCTTGGCGGAAGCCGGGCGCGAGAGGGCATCGGAAATTTCTCGGTCGGCGCCGGACTCGTCCGAACCCGTCACCTGAGAGCGCCCGTTGATGACCATTTGCGGCGTGTACACGCCCGAACCGAGAGTGCGTGCGTAGTGACGCTGTCGCTCGGAGAAATCCTTGCTGCTGAACGGATCGCGCCAGCCGAGGTAGTTCCAATAGTCGACGTGATACGACAGCGCGTACACCGGACGCCCGTCCTTCTCTGCGCTCTCGGCAATGCGCGCGAGATTGACGTCCGCGGGGGGACAGCTCGAGCAACCTTCGGACGTGAAGAGCTCGACGACCGCGAAGCTCGGGGCGCCGCTGCCTGGGACGCTTAGGGCCGCCGGGCGGGCGGCAGCGCTCCCTTCGGATTCCGCGCGAGGGAGCTCCGCGCGCCGCGAACAGGAGAGTGGCACGAGGCAGAAAACCAGATACAGCAGGCCGAATTGCTTCACGTTCCGAGTACGCGCGCGCGCCCGCCCCGTTACACCCCTCTAAAACTACGCCGAGGGCCCGACCGAATTGTCGGACCCCCGGCGTATCGGGGCATCAGATGACGGTGGTCGTGGCTAGTACGAATAAGTCATCTTGTAGGCGAGGCACTGATCGCCCGCTGGCTGATCGACCCGCACGAATACGTTCGCACTCGCCGTGAGGAGCGAGCAGCCGAGCGTCAGCTCCGCTGTTCCACCGGTCGAGCAGCAGCCTTTGCGACCGGCCGGGGACGTGGCGGATGTGCCCTGGGCGCAGACCACGTTGCTCGATCCGCCCGCGCACGAAGCGAATACGCAAGCTCGAAGCGTCGGCGTGTCCGTCTTGACAGTCGGATTCGGGTTGCAGCCCAGAAGTCCGTGGGTGCCGGTGTACTCGTACCAATCGACGTCCTTTCCAGCGAGGACTCCATCGATGGTGTGCTCCGCGTCACAGTCGTCTGCATTGCTCACGCTCGCCGCATTGGCTTCGCTCTCGTTGGGTTCGTTCAGCGGATCGGGGCACTTGCCGGCATCGGCTGCGCCCCCAGCTCCTCCCGTCGAGCCCCCATCCGCCCCAGCGTCTCCTCCCGAGCTTTCACCCGCGGAGCCGGCCGTACCCGCGGCGCCAGCAGCGCCAATCGAACCCGCGCTTCCGCTCGCGCCGCCGCCTCCAGAGACGCCCGCGCTCCCGCCGCTCGTTGCGTCGCTCGTTGCGTCGCTCCCAGCATCCTTCTTTCCACCCGTTCCACCGCTGGCAACGAGCGCTTCGTCGTCGCTCGACGAGCCGCAGCCCGCCGCCGCTGCGATCGAGAGCGCGATTCCGAGTGTCAGTAAACCATGTCGCATAAGCCACCTCACTTGCCTAGCGTGCGAGCTGGCTCGTACCGACGTTAGCGTTCTTTCTCGACACCCCCGTCGACATCGTCTTCGGCGCCGGCCGCTCGTGCGCGCTCCTGGCTGACCTCTTCTTCGCGTAAGCAAAATTCCTGCCAGCGACGCCGGAGCGTGGTGCTGTCCTTCAACTCTGGCACCATGGTGGCGGCCATGCTGATCGCAGCAAGAAACGTTTCCGCGCTCTTCGAGTCTTGGGGAAGAGTGGCTCGGGAACGCGACGCGAGTCGAAGCAGACGCGCGATGACTCGCCGGGCTTCGACTCGCAGATCGACGAGCGTTTGGTTGCTGAAGGCCGCACGGGGATCCTGGCCGTTGGGAAACAGAAGCTCGAAGGCGGCTGGCTGTGCCTTCGCGAAGCGTACGGGCCCATCCAGCGATTCCGCGAGACCATCCGCCTTGGCCAAGCGCTCGTGGAGCTCCGAGAGAGCTTGCTTGGCCAGCTCGAGGACGAGGGATTCGAGGGATTCGAAGTAGCCATAGACGGTCGCGCGACCGAGCTCGGCCTCGACGGCGACCTGCTCGACACTGAAGGCGGACCAGCCCCCGCGTTCGGCAACGGCCCACGCAGCGGTCAAAATGTCGGCACGGCGCCTTCCACGCTCGCGTGCCCGTCGCTCGTCGATACCCATTGAACCACTCGATCGAATGGCACGCACGAGACTTTCGTCAAGCGTTTCAAACCCATACGTCAATGGCGATATGGATTTCGCGTGGAAATCCCGTCCGAGGTCGGTGGGGGCGCAACGAGTGGGCCAGTGGCGGGGGGCGGAGCCGACGGGGCTTTTCGACGCGTCCCAGTCGGCGGCGGGATTGCAGGGCGCGCCGTGGTTTTCTGGGACGCCTCGGGCACGGGCGGCGGGACCGAGCTCGAGGGGACTGGCGCGGAGGAATGCTCTTCGCTGATCGAGGGCCGCGGCGCCTCAGCCGAGCTTTGCCGAGTTGGCGCAGACGATGCACTCGCGCTCGTCGTCACCCAATGCGTCACTCCGGCGCCCGCGAGCGCGAGACCGATCATTCCAACAATCGCGAACGGCACTCCGAGGCGCGAACGCTGAATGGGGATCGCCGTCGGGCCTGCGCTGTCGTCCCGGCTAGGGCCAGTCGAGGCTGGGGTCACGAGCGGGATTGCTTCGCTCCCGCTCGGCGGCCGGATCGAAGTCACGTCCCGCAATCGCTCCGAAATGAACGTCCGACGGCGCTCCAGATCGGTTCCGGCCAGTGCCTCGACGCATTCGCCGACTTCGGCATGAGACGCCGCCCATCCGGTCTCGCGAGCGATGGCTTCGATTTCCGCCATCATCGCGCGGGGAGTCGGAAATCGCTCGCTCCGATGCCGATGACACGCGCGCGCCACGAGCTCCTCGATGCGTGGCGCAACCTCCATCACGTTGGAAAGCGGCGGGAGCCCCTGGTCGAGCACGCGGGTGACCAAACGTGCCCCGGTGGTTTCGGGCCACGGCTCGTTGCCCGAGAATGCGATCCACAGGGTGACCCCCAGTGCGTACACATCGAGCTCAGGTCCTGGCTTCTCGTGCTGCAAGTACTCTGGTGAGAGGTAGAGGAGCTTACCCAGCACGTATCCGTCGTCCGTGACCGCGGAACCGAGAGCGCTCTTGGCAACGCCGAAGTCGGCTACGCGCGCGGTGCCGTCGCGACCGATGAGAATGTTCTGAAGCGAGACATCCCGGTGCAAGAGCTCGAGGGAGCGCCCGCGGGAATCGCGTGCCGTATGCGTGGCGTGGAGTCCCGCCAGCGCGTCGAGGGCGATTCGCAGCACGACGGGCACCGGCAGACGCTCCCCTCGCACCGCCGCGCGATCCACCATTTCCTCCAGGCTCGCGCCCTCGATATAGTCGAGCTCCAGAAAGTAGCCTTCGGAGTCACGCCCCACGCGGTGTGTCGAAACCACGTTGGCGTGTCGCACGTGCGCGGCCAGCCGTGCTTCATCCAGAAAACGCTGAACCGCCTGGGCGTTGTTCAAGAGGTGGGGATGCAGTCGCTTGACCACCACGAGCTTCTCGAAACCACCGATACCCGTCGTTCGAGCCAGATAAGCCGTCCCCATTCCGCCCGAGCCGAGCTCGAACAGCACCTGACGGTCACTGGTGCTGGCGTCATCGAAGCTGGGAAGGGACTGGCGCGTCATCAGAATCGGCCTTCGATGGATATTGCTCGAGGTGAAAGCCGCACACTAGCGTGCTCTCGAGAACCACCGAAGTCTACCAACGCAAACCCGGCATAGGTGGTGGCCGCAGCGACCACGACCGTGGCCGCGAGAAAGATGTCGGTACGATGAACTTTGCTCTCGACGGAGTCGACCTCTCGAGTCGTTGGCTGGCTCGGGAGATCGTTCTTGGCTGAGAGGGTGTCGAAGCCGGACCAGGTCGTGATTCCGGCGAGGACGACGCCGACTCCGACGCCCGCATAGAAGACTGCGGGCGACAGCGGTCTCTCGGTGCGGTCCTTCGCCGGTCCGGACCCATCGTTCGGTTTCGCTTTGGGCTTGTCGCTCGGTGTGGCCTTGGGTTGGCCACTCGACGTCACCTCGGCTGGACGAACGCTCTCCCCGGGCCGGACCGGATGCAGCATGACCTGATAGGTAGCGCCGGCGACGAACGACATGGATTGTTCCGCGCTCGCAGCGCCGTTCTTTGCTGAAATCACGTGGGTTCCGGGCAGGACATAGCGCATGCCCGATTCGATCGGCTTTGCATCGACGTTCAAGTCACAAGGCTTCGGTTCGCAGTCGATCTCCACCTTTGCCAGGTGCTCGGCTGCGTCGGCAAGCGCCTGCCGCGCTGCGATCGCGAGCTTTGGATCTTGCGCCTCTCGTGTGAGCGCGCGTTCTGCTGCGACCACTACCAAAAGGTAGTCGTTACTGCGTCGCGCGGCGCTAAGACCGTTTGCAACTGCGTCCGAGCTTGGCGCAATGGCGTCCGCCCGAAGAAATGCGCGAGCGGCCTCCGCATACGAAGCACGCTGGTACAGCGAAACGCCATCATCGAATGCGCGCCCTGCACGGGTGCGCGCATCATCGTCAGCGCGCACAGGTACCGTGAGCGTGAGAGCGACTGCGACGATGCTCACGACCTGAAAGGATAGTCGAATGCGACGGGTGTAGAGAGCCAACATGGAGTATTCTAACTCTCGTGAAACCAAGGTTTGCAACGTGGGCAGTCGTCGCGAGCTCGGTGAGCGTAGCTTCGGCGTGTGCATTGGTGATCGGTGATCTTCCTAGTGGCGTGGATCCCGCCAGCAATGTGGGTGGAGATGGCGGAACCGGCGGGGCGGCGGGAAGCGCGGGGGCGGCCAGCGGAGGAGTCGCTGGGAGCGGCGGGACTGGAGCCGAGGCGGGAAGCTCTGCGGGCGGCGCGGGGGGTGAAGCGGGAAGCGCAGCGTCGGGCGGGAGTGCGGGAAGTGCTGGAAGCGGCGGCTGCGTGAAGCCTTGCGACTGCGATGGGGACAACTGGAACGCCAAGTCGTGCGCGGGCGGAAAGGATTGTGACGACTCGGACCCGCGAGCTCATCCACAGCAAACCGAATTTTTTACGACGCCTACCACCGGCAACGGAGATTTCGACTTCGACTGCGATGGGGGACCGACCCCACAGTACGGCCAGGTGAACTGCGGATTGGGTTTGCTGACGTGCGCGGGAACTACCCCGGGATTCAACCCGCCAGTTCCGGGATGTGGACAATCTGCAATGTACGTCATCTGCGTCAAGAACGGCGCCACGTGCGTCCCGCAGAACACCGAAGTCAAAGCCATGGGGTGTAAGTAGCGTGTCGCTCATGGCGAGCTGACCGCCGGACACTTCGAGCTCAAGTACACGACGATGTCCGAACCCACCGGGATCTGCTCCGAGAACCCCGACGAAAGATCCTCGACCGGAATCGAACGCTCGTAGTGCGCTGCACCGATGCGGACCCGCACCGCATCGCGAGTCGCATCGACGTTCACTTCGGACCCATCGCCCAGCGGAAACCGCGCGCTTGCTCGACTGCCGAGCAAGATCGGCAGCGTGGTGCAGGTCTTTTCGGGAAAGCCTTCCACGGCGCTGCCATCGGTGTGCGCCGCTTCGACATCGAGCACGCGATACCCGAGCCCGGAATTTTGCTGACATCCGACCGCCAGCAGCGCCGTCACGATCCAGCGCCTCATGGCAGAAATACCATCCTCGCGCCGATGGTCCCCCACACGTGCGCGTCCGGGCGGTCCAGGGAGCCGCTGAACGTTTCCTGACCGTTCACCTCCGTCTTGGTCTTGGAAAACCGCCCCACGGCGATGACCAGAGCCGGCCCGATACCGAACGTTCCGTTCAAACGAAAGTCGATGCCGAAGCCGAGCCGAGCGAGCTCGAAGCCGTCGACCATCGTTTGCTCCTGACGCCCGCGTATCCGATCGTCGATGGTCTGGCCCGCGCGCTCGAACCCGATGCCATACCCGAGCCATGGGTTGGCCGACTTCGAGGCGGCAAAGAAGTAGCGTCCCTCGACGCCGAAGCGGAGGGTGTAGGTCGAGCAAGAGATGTCGTTGTCGAGGTTGGAGTCCTTGTCGTCACACGCCTGCTCGACGCGCGCGTCGCTGCCTTCGGCGCCGAGACTGAAACCGAGGAAAGCGCCGACGTAGAACTTTTCCGAAGGCTTGGCACCGAGACCCACCTCGAACGGCACCTGCCAGGCGTATCGCCGCGCAAGCTCGTCGCCGGGCGCACCACTCACCCGACCCGCCGGGACCATGAAACCGGTCAAGACGTGCATCTGAAATCCGGTCCGCGCAGGAGGCGAAGCCGCGGGAGCAGGGGCAGGAGGGTGGTCGCGGGGCGGGACGTATGCGGGATATGCCGGGGCATACGTGGGGGCATATGCCGGGCCGTATGGCGGAGCGTAGGGAGCGGCGTTCGGCGGTGGTGACTCGTCTCCGGGCCCCGCTCTGCTCGGCGTGGTCATACACAAGAAGACTGCGCTCGAAGCGAATACGAGACTTCTGTGCATTAGCGTGAACATGCAACGAACCCCCGATACGACGGGAGCGATGCTTTCCGACGCCCCCGTCGAGCCCCGGTGGCAAGGCTCGGGCGGGGCCGGTATAGTCGCGGTGCTTCCCCAGGAAATTGTGGCAAAGGAAGAGGACGATGCCGCGCACTCGGCGACCGTGGTGGTTCCACAGTCGAGGGCCGAACCCATGCCGCCCGAGAGCGTGCTCCCGAACCCACTGACGCTCGTTGCCGGACGCTACGAGATACTGAACTTGCTCGGCGAAGGCGGAATGGGCTCGGTGTACCGAGCGCGTGATAGCGTGCTCGACGAAATCGTGGCCTTCAAGGTGCTGCGGCGGGAGCTCGCGGCATCCAGTGAGCTCATCGAGCGGTTCAAGCGCGAGGTGAAGCTGGCACGGCGAGTCACGCACCCGAACGTGGCGCGGATGTTCGACATCGGAGAGCACGAAGGAACGACGTTCCTCACGATGGAGTTCATCGACGGCGAACCGCTGACGAGCATCCTCGAGCGTGAGGGCCCGTTGCCCATCGAATCCGTTTCCCGTGCCGCGGGCGAGATCTGCGCCGGTCTCGCGGCTGCGCACGCGGCGGGTGTGGTTCATCGGGATTTGAAGCCCGACAACGTGATGCTCGGCCGGGATGGGCGCATCCGGATCACCGATTTCGGAATTGCTCGGGATCCGGTCGCGTCGACCGGAACGGTGGGAATGGTGGTCGGAACGCCGGCGTACATGGCGCCGGAGCAAGTCGAGGCCCAGGCCGACATCGACGCGCGCGCCGACATCTATGCGCTCGGGGTGATGCTGTTCGAGCTCTTGACGGGTCAGCTGCCGTTCAAGGGCACGAGTGCATTCACCTTGGCAGCCGCACGCTTGACCAGCACGCCACCGGATCCAGGAACGTTGCGTACCGATCTTCCGGCTGCGATTGGGCGCGTGATCCTCAAGTGCATGGCGCGCGATCGCGACGACCGCTACGCCGACGCGAAGCAAGTGGCGGAAGCTCTGGCATCTTCGGTACCGACCCTCGCCCAAGGTGCTGCGCCCATCGCGCCCCTGCCACCCCATCAACCTACCGAGAGCGAGCACAAGACCGTCGCGGTGCTGCCGTTTCGAAATCTCGGCCCGAGCGAAGACGATTACGTGGCCGATGGCATGACCGAGGACCTGATCGACACCCTGAGCATGACCGTGGGGCTCCGCGTTCGCCCCCGGAGCGCGGTCATTGGTTTCAAAGGAGTGGAGCGCGATCCCCGCGAGATCGGTCACGAGCTCGGTGTGCAGGTCGTTGTCGAAGGCTCGGTGCGGCGTACACCCCAAGCGGTTCGACTCAGCGCGCGCTTGCTCAGCGTAGAAGACGGTTTTCAACTCTGGGCGCAACGCTTCGATCGACCCGCGAACGATCTCTTGGTGATGAGCGACGAAACGGCAGACGCGATTGCCAAGGCGCTCACGGTGAACGAAGCGGGACGCGGACGCGTTGCGGCCGATGCGACCGTCATCGACCTGTACCTTCGGGCCCGCTCGGAACTCCATCAGATCTGGCCCAAGAGCGCGCTCCGCGCCATGGAGCTACTGACCGCTGCCCACGAGCGAGCCCCGGACGACGTGGCGATCTTGGGCGCGTATGCCCGTGCGTGTGCGCGCGTGTGGTTTTTCGGCGGTGAACGCGGAGTTCGGGCCGGAGAGAAGGCACGAGCGCTGGCTGAGCGCGCGGTGAGCCTCGCCCCGGACGATCCCCACACGCTGTTGGCGGTGACCGGTATCCGCCTCCTCGACAATGACTGGCGAGGCGCTGCGAGGGGAGCGCGCCGCCTGCGCGAGCGGGCTCCGAGCGCACCGGAGACGATCGAGATGGTCGGTCGGTTGCGTTTGGAAACCGGGCAACTCGAACGCGCGCTGAAAGAGCTGGAGGCGGCACTGGCCCTCGAACCGATGCTGATCAACTCGCGAATCGACCGCATTCGCATCCACGCCCTGCTCGGTGACTTCCCGCGGGTGCTCGCTTTGCTCGACGCGGAGCTCCAAACCGATCCGGGGAACCAGAGCAACGGTGTGCTTCGCGCTCGGCTCTCGCTCTGGAATCAGGATGTGGAAAAAACGCTCCACAAGCTCGAGCTCCCGCAGGATTTGGTTCCCAACACGCCGTGGGCGTTCGCTGCCACGATGAAAGAGATCCACGCCGACAAGGACCCCCTACCCCACCTTCCGGCACTCGAAGAGATACCCGACAAGCTCGGCGCCTCGCGTCGCGCGCGCTCGCTGTTCCTCCAGCTTTTGACGGAGTTTTGCTCGTACTTCGACCTGCGAGAGCGGGCGCTCGTCCATCTGGAGTCCGCGGTCGATGCAGGGCTGTTCGATCTGGGGTGGATGCTTCACTGCCCGCTCCTGACGCGCCTCGACGATGAGCCCCGCTACCAGGCCGCGCTCGCGACGATCCGTCAGCGTGCCGAAGAATTGGTGCGTGAGCTCGACGGATGAAAGCGGCGATTGTCTTCTTCGTCCTCGTGGCCGCCTCCTGTGATCGGCCCCACGCCTCTCGCAATGACAGCGCGAAGGCGGCACCGTTCGTGCCTCCCGCTGCTCCCGGGGCGCCCGCTCGCATCGGAAAGGGTGGTTGCGCCGTGGGCACGCATCGCTGCAGCGGCGAGAAACTCGAAGCTTGCGATCAGGACAAAGGCTGGATCGAAGTCAACGTGTGCATGAGCGCCGCTCACTGCAACGCAGCGATGCAGCAATGTCTAGTGGATCCCTGTGTGCTCGGTGAAACACAGTGCGATGGTCGAAAGCTCCAGCAGTGCAACGCGAACGGCTGGAAGGACATCCAGGATTGCAAGAAGCCAGAGCTCTGCGACGGGCTCGGCGGAAAGTGCAATCCCGAATAGGGCTTCGCCTCCCCTATCAGCTTGACAAATGCGCCCCCGCGGGTATCTTCCGCGCACGATGACTTTCGTTCTCTCCGTGCTCCGTATCGATCCGGCCGAGCTCTCGTCGAGCTCGCAGTCGGACTCGTACGCGTTCGTGTCGGAGAGATAAGTCACCCCATTTTGGGCGAGGCCCCCTCTGGCACGAAGAGCCAGAAGGGGCTTTTTCGTGCCATTTTTAGGATTTTGGCCTCGCCGAAGAGTTCCCGGCGTCGCACTTCGCGCCGCCTCGGAAGAAAGGAAGCGAGACCGTCATGATCACCAAAGCTCACGTCAACGTCGGCACCATTGGACACGTCGACCACGGCAAGACGACGCTCACTGCAGCGTTGTCGAGTGTCGCGGCCAACGTGTATGGAGGCGTCGGGCTCGACTACGATGCGATCGACGCGGCCCCCGAGGAGCGGGCGCGTGGCGTCACCATCAACACCTCGCACGTGGAGTACCAGTCTCCCGAGCGGCACTACGCCCACATCGACTGTCCAGGCCACGCCGACTACGTGAAGAACATGATCACCGGCGCGTCCCAGATGGACGGTGCGATCTTGCTCGTCGACGCCACGCAGGGCGCCGAGGCGCAAACGCGTGAGCACGTGCTCCTGGCTCGCCAGATCGGCGTGAGGGAGCTCGTCGTGTTCGTCAACAAGATCGACGCGGCCAATCCCGAGCTCGTCGATCTCGTCGAGCTCGAAGTGCGCGAGCTTCTCGAGCACGCGGGCTACCACGACGTGCCGATTGTGCGGGGCTCCGCCCTCGCTGCACTCGAAGCGGCCCGCCGCGGAGAGAGCGACGAGAGCATTGTCGCGCTCATTCGCACGATGGACGGCCACTTCACCACCCCCGAACGGGACCTCACCGCCCCGTTCTTGATGCCCGTCGAGGGCGTATGCACGATCACGGGTCGCGGCACGGTGGTGACCGGACGGGTCGCCCGCGGCACGCTTCTGCCCCAGCAAGAAGTGGAGATCATCGGTGGCGAGAGCGCTGCCGCCGTCGTCGTGAGCGACATCCAGGAGTTTCGCCGTCCGGTTGCCGTGGCCGAGGCCGGCCACAACGTCGGCTTGCTCCTTCGTGGAGTCGAGCGGGGCGCCGTACTTCGCGGTGCGGTGGTGGTCGCGCCGGGATCTCTTGGTGCACACGTCTCCGGTCGCGCGGAGATCGTCCTTCTCGGAAGTGGTGAAGGTGGGCGCAAGACGCCGTGCCGCCCGGGATACACGCCGCAGCTCCACTTCGGAGCGACGGACGTCCCGGGGAAGCTCAGCTTCGAAGAGCACGAGCTCTCGCCCGGCGCGCGATCGCTGGTCGGGCTCACGCTCGGTCGCCCCATCGCCGTCGAGATCGGAATGCGTTTCGCGATGCGTGAAGGGGGTCGCACGGTCGGCGCCGGCGTGATGACGGCCGTCGACTGAAATTCGAACTAACCCTGCGCGGCGCCGCCCTCATCACGGGTGGCGCCGCGATTCCATTCGAGGCTCTGCCGTGATACCGCCAAAGGCGCAGGTTCGAGTGCCTGCTCGGGAGGAAGTCTTGAAGAAGCTCATCGCAATGGCTGCACTGGCAGCTTCGACAGCGCTGGCGCCTGCCGCCGCGGCATTCTGCGGGTTTTACGTGAGTGGCGCGGACCAAAAATTGTTCAACGACGCGACGGTCGTCGTGCTGATGCGTGAGGACACTCGGACGGTCCTCAGTATGCAGAACAACTACCAAGGACCGACCGAGAGCTTCGCGATGGTGATCCCGGTGCCGGTGGTCCTGCAAAAAGAGAACGTCAAGACCCTGCCCCAGGGCCTCTTCGATCGCATCGACCAGCTCGCGGCTCCGCGACTCGTCGAGTACTGGGAGCAAGATCCCTGCAGGCAGGAGCTTCGCGAGGAAATGGGCGACATGGCCGTCAGGAAGTCGCGGAGAGCCCCGGCATCCATGCCCGCCCCCGCCGGAGCGCTGGGCGTGAAGATCGAAGCTCAGTTCGAGGTCGGCGAGTACGAGATCGTGATCCTGAGCGCGAAGGATTCGACGGGGCTCGATACCTGGCTCAAGCAAGAGAAGTACAACATCCCCGATGGAGCGGAGCCCGTGCTCCGCCCCTACGTCGAGCAGGGCATGAAGTTCTTCGTCGCGAAGGTGAATGCGGAGAAAGTGAAGTTCGACGACGGACGAGTCGTGCTGTCGCCGCTCCGCTTTCACTACGACTCCAAGGACTTCACCCTCCCCGTGCGCCTTGGCCTCCTCAATTCCAACGGCACGCAGGACCTCATCGTCCACATCCTGGCCAAGGGGCAACGATACGAGGTCTCGAACTACGACAACGTGAGGATCCCGACGAACATCAACGTCGCCGAAACCGCACGCGACCAGTTCGGCGAATTTTACACCTCGCTCTTTGCGCAGGTGGTTCAGAAAAACCCCAAGTCGGTGGTCACCGAATACGCCTGGGATGCGTCGAGCTGTGACCCATGTCCGACTCCCGCGCTGACGCCCTCCGAGCTCACCACGCTAGGAGCCGACGTCCTACCGTCGACGGAAAAGGAAAAAAGTGAAACTCCCACTTCGCCGCCACTACCACCGCCGCCCAGACAGCCGGGCACGGTTGGACGAAAGGACAGGATGCGACCGCCGCGTCCATTTCCCATGTGGAGGGGCGGCTGGCGGGGCGGGTTCGTGCTCACGCGACTTCATGTTCGCTACGACAAAGAAAGCTTGGGAGACGACCTCGTCTTCCGCGCCGCGCCGCCCATCATGGGTGGACGTGAAATCGAGCGGAACGGGCATCTCGAAAAGGGTTCCGAGCCGTCGAGCATGAACAACTTCCAGGCGCGCTACGCGATCCGACATCCGTGGAAGGGCGCGATCGACTGCCCGAATCCTCGCCGCGGTGTTTGGGGAGGACCCCCGTCGGGCGAGAGCGGAAGCACCGCGCCCCAAGCAGCACAAGATCTCGGGTTCCAGCGTCGAAAGAAGGTGGAGCTCGCGAGCTTTCTGCGATCGGATGTCGATGAGCTGGGCATGAAGGCGTCGATCCCTTCCCTTCCGCCGCCCACCCCGGCCACTCCTGAGCCAACCGAAAAACCACTAGCTGGATCCAAGTGTGGTGCCTGTCGGGTCGGGTCATCAACCGGAACCGACTCGCTGTTCGCGTGCTTCGGCCTGCTGGCGGCAATCGGACTCTTTTTGTCTCGCCGGCACACCAAGCGATGAGATCTTGGAGCGCCCTGTCGCTCGCGCTCGTCGCGTGTAGCTCCTCGTCGAGTCCGCCGGACCGAGCGCCCGCCCCGGCGCAGCCGCCGGCGCTTGCGCCGCCCACGCTTCCAGAAACCGGCGGCGAATTTGCGCCGGCGCTCACCCGCGTGGAGTCCAAAAGCATGCACGGAAAGGATCTGGCGGACACGGAGCGTTGCGCGCCCTGCCACGCGGAGATCGTCTCCGAATGGCGGGCGAGCGCCCACGCCTTCGCCTCCTTCGACAACCCGATTTATCGAGCAGCCGTCGAGACGCTTCGCAGTCATCGACCCCTCACGGCGAGTCGAATGTGCGGGGGTTGCCATGATCCGGCCCTGCTCGTCGATGGAGCCCTCGACGCCGAAGTGAGCCCCGACGATCCGCGTGCGCGCGCCGGCGTCGGCTGCGCAACCTGCCACGGCATCGTTCACGCATCGCCGGACGGCAACGGAAGCTACACGCTCGCGGGCAGTCGAATCGAGCTCCCCGCGTCCGAGGATCCAAAAGCTCGCGCGCTCCACATCGCGAGCGCTGCCAAAGCGCCCCTCCGCGCCGCAGAGCTTTGCGCGAGCTGCCATCGCGCGTTTTTGAGCCCGAGCAGTGGAAACGCTCACTTTTTGGCAGGCGCGGACGACTTCGGACCCTGGGCGCGCTCCGTCTACGCAGGCAGCGTCGGAGAGCGCTTGGACGACATGGGCGCCCGTTCCTGCGGGAGCTGTCACATGCCGAAAGTGGACGCTCGGCTGCCGGATCGTGCGGCGAAAGCCGGTCGCGTCTCTTCTCACCGCTTCCTCGGCGGGCACACGTGGCTTCAATCGATGCGCGACGACCCCGAGACACTCCGGGAAAACCAGGAGCTCTTGCGACGAGCCGTTCGCGTCGACATCGTCGCGGTCGAAGACGAAGCGCGAGTGCTCTTGCCCCTCGAAGGCATGGAAGCTCGGTCCGAGAGCACCCTGATCATCGATGTCGTCCTCGAGAACCGAGGAGTTGGCCACCACTTTCCGGGAAGCGTGCGCAACGTCCAGGACACCTGGGTCGATGTGGTGGCGGAGGACTCCCGAGGGAACGTCATCGCCAGCTCGGAAGATCACCGCCTGCGAGCCGGGCTGCTCGACGACCACGGCCGCGAAGTGACCGCCCACACGACCCACGAATTTTCCAGCGTTGGTTTCAATCACACCCTTCCGCCGCGGAGCGCCCGGCTCGTGCGCTTCGGCCTCCAGGTCCCAAAGGATTTGCCGGACGGATCCATCACGATCTCCGCCAGCATCCGGCACAAAAGCCGCGATGCGGCGACCCAAGCCCACGCCTGCAAGGAAACCCAAAGCGCGCGCGGCAAGCGTTGGGACAAGAGCTCGAAGCTCCAAAGCGCGCGCGTCCTGGACGCCTGTGCGGACCAGCCGGTCACGCTGGTCGCCAGCGATCGCGTCGAGCTCTCGAAGCATCGAGCCGCTGATGCCCGCAGTCGCTTCGAGCGCTTGTACTGGTACGCGCTGGCCTTGCTCGACGACGTGCGGGAGAACGCCGAGCGAGCGCGGCCGGTTCTGGACGCGGCGTTCGAACAAGCGACGAGCTCATTCGAACGCGCTCAAGCCCTGGCGCTCCATTCTCGGTTCGAGACGCTTTCTGGTCGCACGGAAGAGGCGATCCGCGATGCCCGGAGCGCAGCGAATCTCGCTCCCGAAACCGCGGTGATCTCGCGCCTGCTGGCCGAGCCGCTGGTGGGAGTTTGGCGCTGGTCAGAAGCCGCTCCGGAGCTCGAACGAGCGGCCCTCGCTGCCCCGCGCGACGATGCACTCTGGTCACTGTATGCGCGGGCTCTGGGCAGCCTGGGTCGAAACCGCGAAGCGCTCGACGCCGCCGAGCGCGCTCTGGCGAGCGCTCCTCGCAGTGAGTCGGCGCTCCTCACCCAAGCTCTCGCGTTCGGAAAGCTCGCACCCGGTACGACTCGGGCGGCTGCGGCCCTCGACGCGTATGCCACCTATCGTGAAGCCGACACTGCGCCCCGCGAGCGATCGCGGTGCTCGCAAACCAGCGAACGTTGCCGCTTGGAACGGCGGCCGGTGCACATCCACTGGCTCCGCTGAGTGGGTGTTTGCGTAGTCGCCGAAGCGCTTCGCGCTACTCGCTGGGCGTTTCTTCCGGCGTGGGGAACCCGTCGATGGGGCCGAGGGCGACCTTGTCGCGCGGAATCGTCGGCCCGCTCTCGATGTACGACGCCAAAAGCTCGCTCACCGAGACGAGCCCGTCGAGGGTCGTGCGCTCGTAGCCGTGGGACGCGTCGACACCAAACC
Organism: uncultured delta proteobacterium; assembly: GCA_963781505.1. Lineage (GTDB taxonomy): Bacteria > Myxococcota_A > Polyangia > Polyangiales > Polyangiaceae > JADJKB01. The sequence goes on from CAWAHB010000027.1 coordinate 250,606, forward strand.
CGATGAGGGCGAAGCGGATGTCGTTGCCCGCTTCGAGGGCGCTCGCGGCGTCACAGCGGTAGTAGCGGAACACGTCGCGCTGGTGCTCGATGCTGTGTTCGCGACACAAGCCAAGAAGCTTTCGTGTGAGGTAGTAGTCGAACGGCCCGCTCGAGTCCGCCATCGCGATGGTGACGCCACGCTCGCGAGAATTTTGGCCGGGGGCCGGAACCGCGTTGTCGACGGCGACCATTTCCGCGACCTCGCCGTGGAGCACGGCCGACGCTCCCGTTCCCACTTCTTCACTGATCGTGAACAGCAAGTGGCAGTCGACCGGAACGACGGAGCCCGAGTCACGCACCGCCTTGGCTGCGGCCATCATGCAAGCAACGCCTGCTTTGTCGTCGAGATGACGGGAATTCATGAAACCGTTGTCCGCGAACTCGGAACACGGGTCGATGGCCACGAAATCCCCGATGGAGAACCCCGCTTCTTCCAGATCCGCTTTGGAATCGCACGCCTCGTCCGGACGGAGCTCGATGTGCTCCCAGCTCGTCGGTTGCGTGTCGATGTCGTCGGCGAACGTGTGCCCGGAAGCCTTGAGAGGCAAGATAGTGCCGCGTTTCGTGCCGGAATCATCCGTGAAGATCGTGACCCGAGCGCCCTCTGCGAATCGGCTCGACCAGGTGCCGATGGACACCAGCTCGAGACGACCGTTCGGCTTGAGGCTCTTCACCATCGCACCGAGGGTGTCGAGATGAGCGACGATGGCGCGGGCGGGGCGGCGTTCTTTCCCCTTGAGATGCGCGCGGATCGCTCCACGCCGGGTGAGCTCGTACCCCAGACCGAGCTCGGTGAGGCGCTCGCACATGTGATGGACGATCACGTCCGTGTAGCCGGTTGGGCTCGGGATCTGGAGGAGACCAAGCAGCGTAGACTTCAAAAACTCGGGGTCGATGCGAATGTTCTTGGGACGTACCGAGCTCATGTGGGGCGTGTTGTCTGCGGAAACAGGAGATCGATGAAGCGTTCCGCGGTGGGTTGGGGCTCGTGGTTCGCGAGCCCTGGACGCTCATTTGCCTCTATCACGAAATAGTCCGACCCGTCGACCGCGGGCACCATCAGATCCAGCCCGACCACCGGAATGTTGAGTGCTTCGGCCGCGCGCTCTGCTGCTTCCGCTAGCCTCGGATGCAGCTCCGCCGTCACGTCGTGGATCGTGCCCCCCGTGTGAAGGTTTGCCGTCTTGCGCACCATGATGCTGCGTCCGGAGGGCAGGATCTGGTCGAGCTCGTAACCGGCCGATTGGACGGCACGCACCGTTTCTTCATCAATGGGGATCTTGCTCTCCCCACCCGTCGCAGCGGCGCGACGCCGACTGTTCTTTTCGATGAGCTCGCGGACGGTATGCTCGCCCGTCCCGGTCACCTCCGGTGGACGACGGACCGCTGCGGCCACGACGCGATAGTCGATGACGACGACACGAAGATCGCTGCCACCGACGAGCTCCTCGATCAGAACCACGTCCGACTGACGCCGCGCTCGACCGATCGCCCGCTCGAGCTCCTCGCCGTCACGCACGTCCACGCTCACGCCTGCGCCCTGCTCCCCCCGCGCCGGCTTCACCACCACGCGGCCGTGGCGCTCGAGGAATTCGAGATCCGCTTCCCACTCGCCGGCCACGCGCTGATCGGGCATTTGAAGCCCCGCGTGCACGAGCACTCGACGGGTCACGCGCTTGTCGTCGCAGCGACTGAGGGCGACCGCCGTCGTGAGCTCGGAGAGGGATTCGCGACATACGACCGTGCGGCCGCCAAAAGCCAGAGAGAAGTAGCCACCCTCGGGATCGAGAACATCGACCGTGATCCCGCGACGGCGAGCTTCTCGGGTGATGATCGCGGCGTAAGGGTTGAGCTCGTCATCCACCGGACCCGCCGTGTAGAGCGGTTCGTTGATGGGGTTCTTCCGCTTGATGCAAAACACGGGCACTCGCGAAAAGCCGAACTTTTCGTACAACCGAATGGCCTGAAGGTTGTCGTGCATCACGCTGAGATCGACGTAGGCCCTCTCGCGCGCAAGATAGTGCTCACAGAGGTGCGCCACGAGCGCCTGACCGACACCAGGGTGCGGCGTTTGTGGATCGACCGCGAGCGCCCAGAGGCTCGATCCGTTCTCCGGATCGCCGAAAGCCTCCTTGTGATCGACGCCGGTCACCGTCCCGACGATCTGTCCCGTGGCGGAATCTTCCGCTACCAGGTGCGTGAGCAAGCGGGAGGCCCGCGCGTTCCAGAGAAACGCTGGATCGACCGGTACCATGCGCCGTTTGGCGTAAATCCCAGCCAAGGCCTCGGCGTCATCCTGACTGTTCAGCTTGCGTACCGTGTAGCTCGACGCGCGCAGGGCGGGCGGGCGGAAGTGCTCGAGGTACATTCGATAGGTGTGGGATGGATCGAGAAACAGATCCTGGGGACCCAGCGCGAGCAACACGTGGGGCTCGGAAATGTAGAGTGCCACGTCGCGACGGCCCGACTGTTCTTCCCGCAGCGTCTCGACCAGCCGCTCGTTGTCGTCGAAGGTGTGACCGAACACCAGCCGGCCCCAGCCACAATCGACGACCACCTCTCGGGCATCGGAGCCGCTGGCCGACAGCGGACGCCGCCATGCCGCCAAGGTCGCCGCCGAATCGCGATCGAGTCGATGGGGCTGACTCCGCGGATTTCGCGAAAGGCTCATCTTCTTCCCTCCCTCAGAGATGTGGGTCTGAAGCCAGAGCTCCAGGACTGCGAGTTGCCAGGGTTTCGACCCGCGCAGTGGCGTGATGTGCTCATCTGGTTCGTCGAGAAGTTGTTCGACGTAGGCCGATCGGAAGAGTCCGCGCTCGTTCGCGCGCGTCGATTGTCGAGAACATCGCGCACGAGGCTGAGGTACGGGCCGCGCAGGTACTTCAGCGCCGGCACCGGGAAGTAGCCCTTCGGCCGGTCGATGACTCGGCGGGAAGCAGCTGTCGCGCGACTTCCTTCAGAATGCCCTTGCCGCCTCGAGCGAGCTTGTGCTCCGGCGGGACGCGAGCGGCGACCTCCACGAGCTCGTGATCGAGGAACGGAACGCGGGCTTCCAGACCCCAGGCCATCGTCATGTTGTCGACCCGCTTCACTGGATCATCGACCAACATGATCGTGGTGTCGATCCGCAGCGCCTTGTCGACGGCACGGCGGGCCCCGGGCTCGCCGAAATGCGGCGCACGAACTCTCGGCTGTGATCTTCGCCGAGAAACTCGGGTTCCAGACCTCGCTCATTTCCCGTGGTCGCGATCGAAGAACACCCGAGCGTAGTCAGCGAGGGGATCGGTGCTGCTCTGCATCGGCGGGTACCAGTGATAGCCGCCAAAGATTTCATCCGCGCCCTTGACCGCTCTCCACGACCTTGACATGTTGGCTGACCTCTCGCGATAGGAGGAAGAAGCCGACGGCATCGTGGCTCACCATCGGCTCGTTCATCGCCGCGATGCAGCGCGGGAGCGCGTCGAGGGTTTCGCCCGAAGCGATGCGGATCTTGTGATGCCGAGTGCGGAAGCGTTCGACGATCAGATCGGAGTACTGGAACTCGTCGCCTTGCTCGCCGCCCTCAGCCTCGAAACCTATGGAAAACGTTTCGATTCGTCGGTGGCCGGCATCGGCCAGTAGCGCCACGACCAGGCTCGAATCGAGGCCTCCCGATAGCAGCACCCCGACCGGAACGTCGGCCACCATCCGGCGCAGTGTGGCAGCGCGAAGCTCCGCCAGGACACGCTCTTGCCACTGACGCTCGTCGAGCCGTTCCTCGTCCAGCCGCGCGCCATGCTCGAGCGTCCAGTACGTGCGCTCGCTCTTGGTTCCGTCGGCCTGAAAGCTCATGACCGTGGCCGGCGGAAGCTTTCGCACTCCCCTAAGCACGGTATGGGGCGCCGGCACGACGGCGTGAAACGTCAAGTAGTAGTGCAGCGCCACGGGATCGAGCGACGTATCGACACCACCGGGCGCAATCAGCGCGGGAAGCGTCGAGGCAAACCGGAGGCCACCGGCGACCTCTGCGTAGTAGAGCGGCTTGATGCCGAGTCGATCGCGGCCGAGGAGCACGCGACCGCTGTCGCGCTCGGAGATCGCGAACGCGAACATGCCGTTCAAGCGCTCGACGAAGCTGTCGCCCCAGGCGTGATAGGCCTTGAGCAAGACCTCCGTGTCTCCGCTGGAGAAGAAGCGATACCCGCGCCCTTCGAGCTCGCTTCTTGAGCTCGCGATAATTATAGATGGCGCCGTTGTAGACGATGCTGAGCCCGAGCTCGGCATCCACCATCGGCTGCTCCGCGTGCTCGGACAGATCGATGATGCTCAGGCGTCGATGACCGAACGCAACACGGCCTCGCGCGACGAGCCCCGACGCATCGGGGCCGCGCGTCGTCATGCGCTCGGTCATCACCGCAATTGCCTCGACGGACGCTCGCGAGCCGTCGAAGCGGAGCTCTCCACAAATGCCGCACATGGCGTTCACCCCTGCCGCTTGTCGAGCAAAAACCTCCGTATTTCGGGCCCAGACCGCCCATCGAAAGCGCCGCCGCAGTTAGCTCGGAGCGCCGAAACGAATAGAGGCCTTCTGAGCGCGGACCCTAGAACGATTTGTCGAGGTTTTCAAGGACTCGAAACCCTCTCGAAATATTCGAGGTCAGAGGATCGATCGCGTGAGATTGCAATCGCTCGACGGTCCTTTGCGAAGATGCGACCTACTGCGGTGGAACGATACGCGGTTCGATTCTTGCGTTCTGATCTGCGACATCAGCGTCGATCGAGCGCGGAGCGGAGACGCGGATCGAGCGCGTCGCGCAGGCCATCACCCACCGTGTTCAGCGCGAGGACCAGCCCGGCGATGGCGAGGCCGGGGAATACGGAGACCCATGGCGCGACCTCGAGCCACGCGCGCCCCTGATTCAGCATCATTCCCCACGAGGGCACGTCGGGCTCCACGCCCAGGCCGAGGTAGGTGAGTGCTGCTTCCGCCAGCACCGCGAAGGCGAGACAGAGAGTGGTTTGCACCAGAAGCGGCCCGAACGCGTTGGGAACGACGTGCCGCCAGACGATCGCGGTCGGGCTCGCGCCGAGGCTGCGCGCGGCTTCGACATAGCCCGTCGTCCCCACCTCCAGGAATGCACTCCGGGCAATGCGGGCGAAGATCGGTGTGTACACGATGCCGATGGCCAAGACGAGGCTCGAAGCTCCTGGGCCCAAAATGGCGATCACGACCAGTGCCAAGAGCACGTCCGGGAGCGCGAAGGCCACGTCGAGCAAGCGCGAGACGACACCATCGAGCACACGACCGCCACTCGACGCGACCGCACCCAGCGCCGATCCGAGGATGAGCGCGAACGCGACCGCTGGAATGCTCGCGCCGAGCGCGCGTCGCGCACCGAACACGATGCGACTCAGAATGTCGCGTCCGAGGGGATCGGTACCGAGCAGGTGAGCGCTGCTCGGGCTCGACAGCACGTGGCTCACGTCCATCGCATAGGGATCGCTGGGGGAGAGCCACGGCGCCAGGATCGCGAGCACGACATAGGCAGAGAGAGCCGCGAGCCCGATTTTCGTGAAGCGACTCACTTTCGAAACCTCGGATCGAGGGCGGCGCTCGCGAGATCGACGGCGAGGCTCACCAGTACGAACGATGTACCGAAGACCAGAAGGGTGCCTTGGAGCACCGGGTAGTCGCGATTGCCGAGGGCCTCGAGCGCCAAGCGCCCGAGCCCGGGCAGCGAGAACACCTCTTCGATGACCACCGAGCCGGCCAGCAAGTAGCCCGCTTGCACGCCGAGCGCCGTCAGCACCGGCAAGAGCGCTGGTCGGAGCACGTGGCGCAGCGTCACGCGGGAGCTCCGAAGGCCCTTCGCTCTCGCCGCTCGCACCCAGTCGCTTCCGAGCACTTCGAGCATGCTGGAGCGGGTCATCCGCGCCACGACGGCTCCCACCGCCAGACCGAGGGCGATGGACGGGAGAATCATGTGGCGCAAAATTTCCGCCGACGCTCTCGCTCAGCGAAACGTGACCGCCCGAGGGCAACACCCGAAAGCCGACGGTGAACGCGAGCACCAAAAGGGTCGCGAGCCAGAAGCTCGGCAGAGAAATCCCGGTGAGGCCGACGATCCCCGCCAATCGATCGAGCGCCTTGTCGCGATGAGTTGCTGCCACGACGCCGAGCGGGATCCCGATTGCGATGGCAACCAGAAGAGAGAGCGTCGCCAACTCCAGGGTCACCGGCAGGCGTTCGCCGATGGCCTGCCAGACCGGCTGACCGCTGAGATTCGACTTTCCGAGATCGCCCCGGGTCACGTGGGAAAGCCAGACGCCGTATTGTTCGACGAGCGGGCGATCGAGGCCCCAGCGAGCGCGGAGAGCCGCCGCGGTGGTCTCGTCGTACTCGAGACCGAGGAGCGCGGTCGCCGTGTCACCAGGAACGAGACGCACGAGCCCGAACGCGAGAAGCGACAGACCGAACAGCGTTGGCACGGCAGAGGCCACTCGCCCGAGAAGCGTGCGAACGAACGTCACTTCACGATCTCCGTCTGGCGAAGAAACTTCGTCGTCGCGGTGGGATGCACGACGTACCCGTGCACTCGGGGGCGCCACGCCGAGATCTGAGGGTTCTGGTAGAGGAACACCATCGGGGCCTCTTCGGCGATGATGCGCTGGGCGTCGCGGTACACGCGCTGGCGAGCCGACCGATCCCGGAGCGTGCGGCCGCGATCGAGAAGCCGGTCGAGCTCGGGACTATCGAACCCCTGTTGGTTGTAGCGGCCGCCGCCATGAAAGAGCGCGTACAGCCACTCGTCCGCGTCGACGAACCCGACCCATCCGACGACCGTCATCTGGAAATCCCCGTGGCCGAGGGAATTGAAGAACAGCGTCGAGCGCTCTACCAAGATGCGCACGCGGATCCCGATTTTCGACAACTGCTGCTTGATGACCTGGGCTGCGTTCACCTGGTAGGGAAATTCAGCGCCCACCTTCAGGGTGACGACCGCCTCGGGCTTGCCCGCCTCGTCGAGCAAGGCGCGGGCGCGAGCGAGATCCGGAGCGGGATAGGTGTGGAGATCGGCGTACGCCCAATGCTCCTGGGGAATGGGACCGCCGGGCAGGACCCGCGCGCGACCGAGGTGGACGAGCTTCGCGATCTGCTCGCGGTCGATTGCCCAAGCGACGGCCTGTCGCACCCGGACGTCGTCGAAGGGAGGCTTCTTCGTGTTCAGCCCGATGTACTCCCAGAAGGTCCCCGGTACCGATCCCACGACGATCTTGCCCGCGGCTTCCAGCTCGCGGGCATCTCGCGGCGGCACGTCGAGGACGAGATCGACTTCGCCGCTGCGGAGCGCGGTCATGCGCGCTGTTTCGTCCGGGATGGGGCGAAAGACGACGCGCTCGAGATGCGGCAGACCCGGCTCCCAGTAGCGGGGATCGCGCTCCATCACCAGATGGCGACCACTGACCCAGCGCACCAGGGAAAACGCTCCGCTCCCCGCGTCGACCCGCGAAAGATCGTCACCGCTGTCGTCCACTACCTCGCGATCGACGATCGCGTTCATGGGGTGCGCGAGCGCGCTCTCAAGCGGCGAGAATGCGTGGTCGAGATGCAGCACCACGTGGCTGGGATCCGGCGTGTCGATGCGAGCGATGGCTTTGAGCTGATCGGCGCGGACCCCCTTTTTCACGATTCGCTCCAGGGAGAACTTCACGTCCGCGGCCGTCACCGAGCGTCCGCTCCCGTGAAAGTGCGCGTTCGATCGGAGCTCGAAGGACCACGTGAGCCCGTCGTCGGAAACCTCATGGCTTCGAGCGAGCGCGGGCTCGATCTCGCCGTACCGCTCTCCGTAGCGGAGCAACGTGCTGTAGAGATTTTCCGACAGGCGGATGCTGGCCGCATCGGTCGCAACGTGGGGATCGAGCGTCTTGCCGTCCGCTTGAAGCGCGACGACCAGGGTGCTCTCGCCCGCTGCCGGCGCGTCGCTCTGGGTCGAGTGCTTCTCGCATCCGGCGAGCCCGACCGAGGCCGCAAGCACGACCGCGAGCAGCGATCGTCGGGCGATCCGCTGCATGCAGGGAGCGGTAACACACAATCCCGTCGGTCGCGACGCCGAGCGACCCAGAGCTACGGGCCGGGGGAATTCACTCGGGATGCCGATCGGAATTCACGAAATGGCGACGGCAAGGTCAATCCAGCGGCCTCCTGCGGCCCAATTCAAGTCGACCTGGCGGGTGAGTTGGCGAGCTCGAGACTCACTTCGCGTGAACGCGGACCCCGAGCTCTCGGAACAGGAACGAGTACACGTCCACGCCTTCGTCGATCTCTTCGGTGAGAGGATTCGAGATGCCATGCCCAGTGCTCTTGCTGGTGCGGAGCAGGATCGGCTCGGACGAGGAGGTTGCCGCCTGGAGCCTCGCGACCATCTTGCGCGAATTGTAGGGATTGACCCGGGGGTCGTTCGCTCCAGTCAGCATCAGCGTTGCCGGGTACCGAGTGCCATCCTTGACGTTGTGATACGGCGAGTAGGCGTACAGCGCTCGAAACTGGTCGGGGTCCTTCACCGTGCCGAATTCCGTCACGTTGAAGGCACCGTTCGGCGTCGTTTCGACACGGAGCATGTCGTAGATCCCGACGTAGGAAACGACGGCGCGAAATGCCGAGGAGTGCTGGACGATCTCTGCCCCCATCAAGAGACCGCCGTTCGAGCCGCCAATGATGGCGAGCTTTTCGGGCTTGGTGACCCGAGTTTCGACGAGCCGCGCCATGCACGCCGCGAAGTCGTCGAACACGTTCTGCTTCTTCGTGAGATTCCCGGCCAGATGCCACGCTTCTCCGAACTCCCCACCGCCGCGCACGTTCGCGGTGACCGAGATCCCACCCTGATCGAGCCAGAGCCGGCTGATCGCACGAAAGCGCGGGACGCGGCTCACGCCGTAGCCACCGTAACCGGTGAGGAGCGTCGGGCTCGTGCCATCGTGCGCCGCGCCTTTCTTGGCGAGGATCGTCATCGGCACTTTCGTCCCGTCCTTGGACTTGCACTCGTCCAAAGTGACCTCGGCGTCGGAGAAATCCGCGGGGGAGGTTTGGAAGAGCGCCGTCTTCGTCGTCTTGCCCTTGCCGTCGTAGCGATAAAACGCCGGCGGCTGGAGGAAGCTCTGATTTCGGAACACGAAGTCGTCGCCGCCAAGCGCTTCCATATCACCAGCGGACGAGATCGGAAGAATCGGGACCTCGCCGAGGGGTTTGCCTTTGCTGTCGAAGGCACGGATGCGCGACGGGCCGCCGACCAGATCGACGACGTAGAGCCGCGAGCGCGTGGCCAAGAACTGTTGGATGACGGCGTCGCTTTCGGGCACCACGACCGCGGCTTTACCGAGAGCCGGGTTGGCGGGCGACAGGCGCAGGAGCTTGCCGCGAGGCGCGTCGAGGCGCGAGAGCAAGTAGAGGTTGTCATCGAGGCCGAAGTGCGCGCCGATCACCTTGTCGGTGAGCTTCGCGAGCTTCTGCCACTTGCCCGAGCCCCCCAGGACGAAGTGCTCGTACTCGCCGCCGTCTCCGTTCGCGACGCGAGCGAGGACGTACTTGCCGCTCGGGCTCGTCTCGAGCTCGATCTCCGCGATGCGAGGGAACTCCTTGCCGAGCGAATACACGTCGCTCTTGGCGGGAGCGCCGAGCGCGTGAACGTAGATCTGTTGATAGAACGACACATCGGCTGGGGGACGCTCGCCGGGATGGGGATAGCGCGTGTAATACAAGCGCTTTCCGTCGCCGGTCCACGCAACGCTGCCGCCCGCCGTTCCCCCATTGACCCTCGCGATGACGTCGCCGGTCTCCTTGTCGCTGTCGACATCGTAAACGTGAACGGTGCCGTCCTCGCTTCCGCCAACGGAGAGGGAAACGGCCACCTTTTTGCCGTCCGGGGACGGGACGTAGAAATCGATGCTCGTCTTGCCCGACGGATCGAGCTCGTTGGGATCGACAACGACTCGTTCCGACTGGGCTTCGTCGGCTGACTTCATCACGACCAGAAACGGCTGCTGCTTCGGAGGATGATCCTCGAGCGCGAAGAGACGTCCTCCTTTTTCGGTCAGTGCGAAATGATCCGCCGATGCGGAGGAAAGGAGCTCGGTCACCCGAACGCGGATCGCGTCACGATCGGGAAAGCCGTCGAGCACGGAGCGCGTATAGGCGTTCTGGTCGTCGCTCCACTTTTGAACCGCGGGGTCGTCACCGCTTTCGAGCCAGCGATACGGATCGCTGACGACGATGCCGTGATACGTGTCGGTGACCGGACGCTTTTCGGCCACGGGAGGTTTCGGGCGCGAGCTCTCCTCGGTCGGAGAAACCACGGACGGGCCGGGCGGTGGCGCGGCGGATGGGCCGGCGGCGGGTGCGCAGGCATAAAGGAGTGCTCCCAAAGACACGACGGCTCTCGACATGGCGACGAGTTACACCGCGACCGGGGTGGGAGCGCAAGCCGTGGGACGCGGCCGGCTCACAGCCCTTCGAAGATCTGGACCGGGTGAAAGACCCGCGCGGCCCAGGCCGCTTCGTTGTGCAATGCGCCGGGCTCGTACCAGTGCCAGAGATCGACATCGAACTCATATCCGCTCGCCGCGAGCACGTCACGGAGCTGGGCGGTTTCGCAGTAGTTGTCCTGGGCACCGTTCGCGTCGTCCTGGATTCCGTCGCCGTCGCTGTCGACGCAGCCCGCTCCCGGACCGCCCCCCGAATCGAGATAGAGCTTGGTGCTTTGCTTGCCGGCCTTCTGCCAGCGCTCGATCAGGGTTTCGTTGGTCGCCCCGATGCTGCCCCAGCCGAACGTTCCGGAAAGCGATGCGGCAAAGTCCCAGCTGCCCGGGTTTCTCAGCGCCTCGTGAAAGGAGATCAAGCCTCCAAGGGACGAACCCATCACGCCAACTCGTTCGGGAGCTCCATAGTGAGCCTCGACCAGAGGCCGCACCACCTGGAGCACGAAGTCGGAGTACTCGTCTCCGCGACCGCCAAGCGTCGAACCGCCGTACACGTCGGGTGCGTGGGTGTACTCGTCCACACGATCCGCCGTGTTGTCGACGCCGATCACCAGCGTGGTCGCTGAAACGACTTCGTCGAGCTTCCAGCCACCAAACGGCGCGTTGGGATCGAAAAGATTCTGGCCATCGTGCACGTACAGGTGGTGCGTGGTCGCGTTCGACGAAACCCAGGCCCGCACGGTCCGAGGCAAGAGACCCGCGCCAGCAACAGCCGGGAATCTTTCGCGATGGGCGGCGCTCGAGCGAACCAATGAAATTTCGCCGAGCTCGTCGAACGCGTAGCGGCGGGCGAAGGGATCGGCAGCAAACACTCCTGCGCCGTCGACGAGCTTGTATTTCACCCCATCCGGATTCGGGATCGAAACCACGGTCCAGTACAGGCCTGCCTCGAGCGTCATGGGCTGCCCGCTCCAGGCGTCGAAATCCCCGGCGACGCTGTAGGGACCTAGGCCGTCGTCGAGATGCCCGAAGAGAAATCCGCCGCTGACGGCGATGGGAAAGCCGTCCGAAAGCGCGATCTGTTCGAGAGCGTCGCTCGGCGCGATCTCGCCGGCGAGCGCCTTTTGAAACAGCGCTTCGTCGGCCGTCGAGGTGGCACCGCTGCCGGCGACTCCACCGCTCCCTGCACTGCCGCCGGTGCCCGCGACTGCGCCGCTACCCGCGGACCCTCCGCTCCCACCCGAGCCGCTGTCTTGGCTGGCGTCGTCCGACCCGCAACCGACGAGGAACGAGCACAGTGCGATGGCGAACGCGATTCTCACGCGCGCCCGATAGCCCATCTGCTCTTCGTCGACCAGCCTGGCCCCACATTTCGGCGCATCCGAACAGATCGCCTGCCCACCGAAGGGAAAGCGGCGTTACCCTACGCGCCATGATCGACGCCTTCGTTTTCACCACGCCGAATGGGTTCAAGGCTCTGATCGCCCTCGAGGAGCTCGAACTCGAGTACCAACTTCGCTGGATCGACATCATGAAGGGCGAACAGAAAAGCCCGGAGTACCTCGCGATCAATCCCAACAACAAGATCCCCGCGATCGTCGACCACGACGGACCCGATGGAAAACCCATCACGCTCTTCGAGTCGGGGGCGATTCTCCTGTATCTCGCGGACAAGACGCGCCGGCTGCTCGCGCCCGAAGGTACCGATCGCTACACCGCGCTGCAGTGGATGTTCTTCAACGTTGGCGGCCCGGGACCGATGATCGGTCAGCTCGGCTACTACAAGGTGTTCGCCAGCGTGAAAGATCCAGCAGCGATCGAACGCTTCGGCAAGGAGGCGAATCGCCTCTTTTCGGTGCTCGATGGCCGGCTCGCGAAAGCTCAGTATCTCGCCGGCGCGTTTTCGATCGCCGACATCATGAATTTCACCTGGCCCCACGGCGCACGCACGTTCCTCGGGCTCGATCTCAGCGAATATCGTCACCTCACGCGCTGGATGGACGAGCTCGCCGCGCGACCGGCGTTTGCCAAAGCACTCGCCATGAAGCCCGGTTGAGCGCACCCCGATTTTCCCAGCGGCGAGCCGGCCCGCGGCCCGACGCGCCGATCCGCTCTTGTGCGGGCCCGCCGCTCGGAGGACCCTCGACGCCTCGCTTTCCCCAATGACTCGGCCGAAAAACCGCGTCGCGCTCTGGATCGCCGCCCTCATGGCGACGCTCGCCGTCGCTTGCCACAAGGAGCGCCCGGAACGCTTGCCCTGGCGAGACGGACATCACGGTCTCGAGCATCACGATAAAGGGCGAAGGCGGAAAGGAGCTCGCCGTCGAGTACGGCGAGATCTTCATGCTGCTCGGCCTGCGCAAGGGGAGCTTCATCATCACGGACCGCTACTTCAACGAATTCCGGTTGGCGGAGGACCGGCGCCGACTCGTGTCGTGGTGGCAAAATCTCGGCTACTTCGATGTCGAGGTCAGTGAGCCCAAGCTCGATTGGGCGCCGGACGAAAAGAGTGTCGCCGTCACCTGGACCGTGAAGGAAGGCGAACGATATCGGATCGGATCGATCGAGCTCAAGAACGTCCCGGAGGGCTACGGGCACGCGCTCAAGGAGCTGGTTCCGTTCTCGGTCGGGGATCCGATCGATCTCGAAGAGTACCGCCACGCTCGCCACGAGATGGCCTGGCATCTACAACGCGATGGCCTCGGTCACGCCGTCGTCTACAGTCGCGCGTACGTCGACAAGAGCGCGAAGCGCGTCCACTGGGTGTACTGGGTCGATGAGGGCCCCGAGACCCAGATCGGTCACGTCACGGTCGAAGGCGCCAACAAGGTCGATGCCCAGCATGCGCTCGATCGCGCGGGAATCGTGCCGGGCCAGCCCTACAGCCTCGACAAGAAAGAGGACATCGAGCTCGACTTGCTCGATACCGGCGCCTACGGCTCGGTGGTCGTCAAACCGCTGAACGCCGACGTCGAACGCGTGCTGCCGGGCGTGCGCCCCGATACCGGCGGCGAGCTCAAGGAAGAGCAAGTCGACGCCGAGGGGAATTTGGTCCCGCGAAAGCTCGATCCGAACATCGACTTTCGATTGGTGCTGGTCGAAGCGCCGTCCGAAGAGCTCCGCGCGCGCGCGGGTGCAGAAGCCGATCCGACTCGAGGCGACCTCTACACCGGCGCGTCGCTCTTCTTCCGCAATCTGCTGGGCGCCTACCAGCACTTGGTGCTCGAGGGACGGGTCGGCTACGGGATCCTCTGGAACGGCGACGACGACGAATCGAGCGGCGCGTATGGCGATGCCCTCGCCCGCTACGTGAACGCCGGAATGCTGGGGCGACTCGTCGACTTCCGGCTCACGACTCACTACCGCGACGTCCTCTATCCCGGTTCGCGGCTCCGGGAGATCTCTGGCGGACCGGGCCTGAGAGCCAAGCTCGCCCGAACGGTGTGGCTCGATGTCGACACGCTGTATCGCTGGGAAAAAGACGTGGGCTATGGACCCTTCAGCCAGGCGACGCGGGACGCGTTCGATTTGCCCGACGACGACACGGCCCACGGTCTCGAGCTCGACGCCGGCATCAACTGGGACGCTCGCAACGATACGGTCGAACCCATGCGCGGGCACCTCTTGGCACTGCGTACCGCCTGGTCACCAGGCGACGGAGTCTCGACCCATCGCTACGCTCTGGTGGCACCCGAGGCGCGGGGATTTCTGCCGCTGTCGGAAAGCTGGTCGCTCGGGCTCCGGTCTTCGCTGGCGTGGGTGTTTGGGGCCGAAGCGAATGGCATCCCCCTGGGACCTCGATTGTTCGGCGGTGGTGCCTGGGGCATGCGTGGTTTCGGACGCGATCGTCTGTCGCCCGAGGCGCCCTGCATTGCGGGAAGCTGTGACACGGAGCTCGTTGGCGCGCTGAGCTTGATGGAGTCATCGCTCGAGCTTCGCTTCTTGCCGTTCCGAAAGACCTTCGGCTTCGTCGCGTTCGGCGATGTCGGGGCGGCAGGTCCGGGACAAAATCCATTCGAGGACGGCACGTCGCTCGCCCTCGGCCTCGGGCCGCGGCTCCGGCTCTGGTACCTGCCGGTGGCGATCGATGCCAGCTTTCGTCTGGTGGATCACGACAATCTCGGCAGCGCGAAGTCTCTGGACTCGTACCTGGTATTCTTGCGCATCGGGGAGTCCTTTTGAGCGAGACGACGAAACAGAGGCTGCCTCGCTCGCGCGGGCGGCGGATCTTGCGTGGGCTCGGGTTTGGGCTCCTCGCAATCGTCGGCCTGATCGGCGCGCTGCTCTTGTTCTTGCACACCGATTCGGGTCAGGCGCTGATCAAGAAGCGCGTCGTCGCCGCACTGTCCGAACGCGTGAACGGTACGGTCGAAGTTCAGCGACTCGAGCTCCGGCTCTTCGGAAAGATCGCCCTCGGCGGGGTTTCGATCAAAGACGCAGCGGGGCAAGAAGCCATCGGGCTCGATTCCCTCGTGGTCGAGCCGAACTGGCGTGAGCTCGTCTCGGGCAGCCTGGTCGTCGATCGCATCGAGCTCTCGGGGCTCACGGTGAACCTCGAGCAGTATGCGGATGGCACCAGCAACTTGAAGAAGCTCTTCAAGCCGAAGCCCGCGACGCCGCCCTCGGCACCCAGTAAGAAAGCGCGACGCCGCATCGTCGTCCGCGCCATCGAGCTCAGCAAGATTGCGCTCCACTTGAAGAAGGCCGATGGCTCGGAGCTCCACGTCACCGACGTCGGCCTCAGCGCTTCGGTCGACGCAGTGCCAGACGACAAGACCGTGTCGCTCTCCGTGCCGAAAATCCACGCGAACCTCACGCGCTCGACCGCGAGCGGGACCGTGATCAGCGTCGACGACATCAGCCTCGGCCTCGCGGCGGAGCTGGAAAACGGCGCTGGAAAAATCGACCTCTTGCCCCTGACCGCCACGGCGCGGCTGGTGCGACCCGACAAGAAGCCCTACGAAACCCCGATCGCGCTGGGCGCGGTGTCGGTCGTCGTCGAACCGGGCAAGCTCGGCGCGACTCTCGACAAGCTCGCGCTCTCACTCTTGCTGCTGGAAAAGCTCGAGCTGAAAGGCGGGTTCGAAGAGGGCGCGCTCGCGGGCGACCAGAATGCCGTGGTGCTCGGCCTTCACGTCAAAGGCGACGAGGTCGACGCCCTCTTGGGCAAGGATCTCGTGGCGACCGACGCGGATCTCACGCTGAAGATCCATGGCCCTCCCTTGCATCTCGATCTCGATCTCGGCGTGAAGACCGACGGGGCGACGATCGCCTTGACCGGAACGGTGGACGCTTCTCGAATCGATCAGCCGAAGTACGACCTCGTGCTCACCACGACGAAGCTCGCGACGCGAAAGCTCCTGGCCGGCGAAACGGCTCCCGACGTGAAGAGCGAAAAAATCGAGCTCTCGGTCAAGGGCACGGGCATCAAGAAAGAGAAGATCGCCGCCGACGTGAAGCTCGACATCGGACCCACGAGCATCGGCAAGGTAGCGGTCGACTCGGTCTCGCTGCGCGGCCGACTCGAAAACGGCGTGCTCCAGATCCACGAGCTCACGATCGACGCCCTCGACCAGAAGATTGCGGCCGATGGCAGCTTCGTCATCGCCGAAAAGAAGCTCGATGCGAAAGTCCGGCTGTCCGGCGACGTCGGAAAGGCTCTCGGGCGGCTGCGTGCGGCGGGAGTTTTGCTCAAGACGAATCTACCACCGGGCGCCGTGCGGCTCGCGACCGGCGAGGTCGAGGTCGAGATCAGCGGCAAGCTCGACGAAGGACTCAGCGTCACGATTCCGAGCTCGAAGCTCCACGTGGCCGGCGGCACCGCGACCATCGACGCGACGCTCGCGCTCCGGCCCGGTGAGCCGGACTCCGACGGCAAGCGGAAGCTCTCCCTCGACACGGTGAGTGCGGACGTGAAGCTCTCCCACGTGCGCCTGAGCTCGCTGGCGAGCATCCGCGGCAAGAAGCTCGACGGTTTCGACGGCGCGATCGACGGGCACGTCCAGGTTCGCGGCACGAAGGCAGCTCCTCGGCTCGACGCCCACCTCGTCGTGAATGCGAAGCCGAAGGACTCGCGGGACTCGATGCGCGCCACGCTCGTGGCGAAGGGCGACAAGCACACTCTCGACATCGACATCGACGTCCAGAAGAACGGCCGGGAGACGCTGGCCAGCGTGAAAGCCCACCTGCCCATCGATGCGAGCCGAAAAGGGCTTTCTCCGGGGCGTGAGCTCAGCGTGAAAGTGAACGTTCCGCGCCAGCGGGTGAGCGATCTCCGAGAGCTCTTGCCACCCGCGGTTCGCGAAAAGCTCTCGAAGGTTCCGAAAACCACCGAAGTCGAAGTCGATGTGGATCTCGGCGGCTCGAGCAGTCATCCCGAAGGAACGTTCCACGTGGTCGGAGAGACCGCGCTCATGGCGCCGATCTTCAGCACCAAGCAACGGGTGGACCTCGGCGGAAAGATCACCAGCGACGGCAGCGGCTCCCATCTCACGACGGAGCTCGGCGTTTGGCTCGACACTCGAAAACCCAAAGCCGCCACCGCGAACCTCGACGCAAACTTCCGGCGTTCCCCCCTGATCCCCGGGGGCGCAAAGGAGCTCGATTGGAAGCTCGTGCTCGATCTTCCCCGCCAGCGCATCGAAGAGCTTCCGCTCCCTCCTCGAGGCCTCACCGGCGGGTTCGCCGCGCACATCGCTCTCACCGGCAATCGAAGCGACGTCAACGGAACGGTCCTGGTCAATCTCGACGACGTTCATCGCGACGATCTCGGCCCGCTTGCCGCAAACGTCCTCGTCACCCTCGATCACACCGAGACCCGGCTGGCTGCGAAGGTAAGCGCCGCGAAGCTCGAAGCGCTGCGCGTCAATGGCAAGATCGGCGTCGCCGGAGACGGGCTCATTTTGCGCGCGAAGAACAAGCAGCTCGGCGATCCCTCGCTCGAGATCAACGTCGACCTGCCGCGCCATCGACTCGACCGGTGGGCGGTGCTTCGGCCCAAGCTCGCGGAGCTCGAGGGCTCCTTCGGCGGAAAAATCCTGGTCGAAGGCAGTGCCAAGGAGCCACTTGCCAATGGCGAGCTGACCCTCGACGACTTCGACATGCTCGACAAGAAGCGTGGACGGGCGGCGGTCACGCTCCTTGTTGACGCGAAAAGCCTCGGCGCCAGCGTTTCGGTCGGTCATGCCGGCGAGCAGCCCAAGCTTCGCGTGAACGTGACGGGGGATCGAACCGCGCTCGTCGGACTCCTCCGCTCCAAGGAAGGCGACGCGCAGGCGGAGCTCCTGCTCTCGATTCGAGGGGACAGCGAGCTCGGTGCGGTGGTGCCCAAGATCAAGAAGAAGTTCCCGGACATCCGCGCCAAGGGCGACCTCGACTGGAACATGGACGGCAAGGTCGCGCTCGCCAGCCATGACGGGATCCGAGCCCTTGCCGACGCCTGGATCGAGGGCAAGCTCACCCTCGCCCACGGCGAAGTTCCGATCCCCCAAAGCTCTCGCGTCTACAAGAACATCGAGCTCGACGTGAGCGCCAGCAAGGATGCACTGTCGATCAATCAGCTTTCGGCCCGGGAATCGGATCGCGAAAAGAAATCTCGCAGCCTGGATCTCCACGCCAAGGTCGGGTGGGAAAAGCTCCGGCCCCAGAGCATCGCCCTCGACCTCCAGACGAAAGATTGGCTGCTCTTCGGCAGTCAAACCCTCGGCAAACCGGATGCGCCTCGCGCAACCCTCAGCGCCAAGATCGACGTGACGGGAACGCTTTCGGAAACGTCGCGCAAAGTCGAAGTCGTCGTCGCCTCTCTCGACCTTCGCATGCCCGATCGCTTCGACAAGGCGCACTGGCCCGAAGAGATCAGCCTGGGCGACATCGTCTACCTCGACGAGCCCTCCGCCGCCGTCGGCAAGCTCCCGCAGCCCGAACGGACTCCTCCCCCTCCCCCGCCCAACCCCAGCGCCATCGATACCGAGATCGCCGTTCGAATCCCCCATCGCATCCACATCCAAAAGCCCCCCTTCGACATGCAAGCCACGGGCTCCCTGGACGTGAAGATCTCCGGCGGGGAGCGCCACGTGAGCGGCGAGGTCCAGGTACACGACGGCGCGATGGAGCTCGGCGGAAACACGCTCGCCGTCAGCAAGAAACACAAGAGTCGCATCCTCTTCGATGCCGAGCATCCCAAGGGCGAGCTCGATCTCTGGGTCGAAAAGCCTCCGAACCCGGTGGTCCTGGCGAACGTCTCTCAGGTCAGTGCCGGCGGCGACGAGGTGCGGATCCATCTCACCGGCGCCATCGCCAAACCCACATCGACGGTCACGGGAGTCGGCAACGCGGATCTGTGGGACATCCTCCCGGTGTTCAACGCCGGTCGGGTGAAGTTCGCGTCCGATCCAGACCGGCCGCCGAGCTCCACGCCGCAGCTCCCGCGGGAGTACGACGTCGTCCTGCTCTCGTACATGGCGGTCAACTTGCCGCACAACTTGTTCCTCAGTCGCATGAACGCCTGGAGCGACGAGTACGACGACCGCTTCGCGTATGGCAAGATCCGGCACATGCACGCCGACCGCTACTCGAAGAGCGGCAAGACTCGGATCCGCGCCACCGAGCGACCGCCGACCATGGGCCAGAGCAACGCGGAGCTCGAAGCCGATTACCTCTTGCTCAACCGACCGCGCACCAAGGCCGGTGTCGGCGTGGTCGGCGGAAGCCGCGCCGGCGGAGGTCCTGCTCTGTTTTTCGAGTGGGCCAGCGACGACTGAGCGAACCCGTCACCGAGCTCACTTCGCAAGCGCTTCGGCCAATCAAGCCATGCCGAGCTACACCAACGACTTGAGCCGACGACGGATCGAGTCGCGGAGCTGGTTACCGAGAGGAATGTTTCGGGCGCCCTTCCGCCCATCCGCGACCACATCGAGCTCGAGAGCTCGATGATCGTGGCTGGCTCGAATCCGCTCCTTCGGTCGAAGCAAACGCTTCAGATCGTCCCAATCGTAGCTTGCGCTCTTCAACCTCTCGAAGAAGATCGCGCCGTCGAACGCATCGGTTACCTGCCAGAGTTTCAGCACGACTAGTGACCTGAGGACTTGGCCATCCAGTTTCTGCTTCGTCAGCAGATGCAGGTCGTAGAAGTCGCGGACCTTCGCGCGCTGGAACGCCGCTCGGACCTTCTCGGCGGCCATCTCGATGGTTTCGAGACACGGGATGTCGAACACCTCGAATTCCAGGTCCTTGAAGTAAATCTGATCTGTTCGGTGAGACCGTGATGCGTGCATGCCGTTCCAAACGAAAAGAAGTAGGGAGCGATGAGCAATGCGCCGATCGCCAGCGGGTTGGTGTCACTCACGCCCTCGGGCCCGCGATCGGCAGGCACGAGCCGGAACAGTCCCGGACGCACGCGCTCCAGCCATCCCTTTTTCACGAGCCGGTGCGCGACGAACCGCGCGTACTCGTCGGTTCCATCGAGGAGCGAACGAACCTCCCCCGCAGTGATGAGCTTCTGCCCTCGCCACTCGAGCTCGAGGACGATCTTCGCCTCGTTCTTCGAGAGAGTGCGCTCGGTTTTTGACACGCTAATTGTTTGTAATTTACTAATTCACGTATCTTTTTGCAACCCAGGCTCGTTGATGAATTTCTGAGCACTTTCAACGAGGTTACGTAAGCGAACCCCGTTCACTAGTAGAGGAGGCAGCCGCGTCCGCATGGCGCATCACGCCGAGGAGCCGTGGACTCTTCAGTTGTTCAGAGAGCGTTGAGGGGTTTCTCGAGCGCGTGTCGCAAACGTCGAATCAGGGAAAGATCCCGCTCGCTTCGTAGATCCGCGCCACCTTTTCGATGCTCATCGTGAACGCGGCGGTCCGGAGATCCGGCAGCTGCTTTTGTTCCATGCATTGACGGAGGGCTCCGAAGGCAAACACCATGGTGTTTTCCAGCGCGGAGTGTACCAGTGCGCGCTCCGACGGGCCGCTAGAGAGCTCCACGCGCTCGCTTTCTTCGAGCTGCTTGCCAGTGAGCCGCTCGAGCGATTCGCAAAAGTGCGCCGTGAGCTTTTCCATCCAGCGTTTGGTCATGCGCTCGAAGCTCACGTGTTGAAGATTCTTCAGCCACTCGAAATACGACACGGTCACGCCCCCCGCGTTCAGGAAGATGTCCGGTAGCACCAGCACGCCGCGTGCGCGGAGCTTCGCATCCGCGTCGGGAGTCAACGGGCCGTTGGCGCCCTCGGCGATGACCCGAGCCTTGATGGCGTCTACGTTCTTGGACGTGATGACGTGTTGGAGCGCCGCGGGGACCAGCACATCGCAGTCGAGCTCGAGCGCCGCGGCTGCATTGGGCAAGTCCTTTGCCTTCGGATAGCCCGTGATCTTGCCCGTCGACTTTCGGTGAGCGACGAGCTTCTCGAAGTCGATGCCCTCCGGATGATGGATGGAGCCTTCGATCTCGGCGACGCCGACGAGCTTGGCCCCCGCCCCCACCAGAGCTTCAGCCGCGTGATAGCCGACGTTTCCGAGGCCCTGAACCACGACCCGCTTGCCCTCCACACCGGTATCGAGACCGAGCTTGGCCATCAGCGCGGGCGTTTCGAGGCATTCTCGGATCCCGAAGAACACGCCGAGACCCGTGGCCTCGCGCCGACCGGGGATCCCCATCATGGTGACCGGCTTTCCGGTGACGCAGGCGTCGGCGTTGAGCTCGCCTTCGCGAAGG
The DNA here is from genome assembly GCA_963781505.1 of uncultured delta proteobacterium. Classification (GTDB taxonomy): domain Bacteria; phylum Myxococcota_A; class Polyangia; order Polyangiales; family Polyangiaceae; genus JADJKB01. Next base: position 271,803 of record CAWAHB010000027.1, read on the forward strand.
GCACGATACGTGTCGACGATCCAGGCCATCTCGCGCTCTCCGGTGCCGTAGTCCGGCGCCGGGACGTCGACGGCGGGGCCGAGAAAGTTCTTCTTCAGAAGCTCGGCGGCGTAGCGGCGCGTCACCTTCTCGAGCTCCTTCTGACTGTGTGCGCGCGGATCGATGCGCACGCCGCCCTTCGCGCCACCAAACGGCACACCGACGAGCGCGCACTTGTAGGTCATGAGCGCTGCGAGGGCCATCACCTCGTCTTGGTTCACGTCGGGTGCGTAGCGAATGCCACCCTTGGTCGGCAAACGATGGTGGCTGTGCTCAGCACGATACGCCTCGACCACGTGGATGCGACCGTCGTCCATTTCGACGGGAAAGCGCATACGGTAGACCCCGTTGCAAAACCGGATCTGATCCAAGAGCCCGCGCTCGATCTGGAGATGACTCGCCGCCTCGTCGACCTGGGAGAGCACCGCTTCGAAGAAGCTGACTTCGTCCATCCACTCGTCATAGCGCAACACCGGCGCGTTGGCTTCACTCGCTCTTGGCGACCCGATCGAGCTCCCACGCTCGACGATACAGGGCGTGCCCTTCCGCCACCGCACCCAGCGCTTTGGCATGCCGGGACATGTTGCGAAGTGCGCCTGCGTACTCCGCGAGCAGGCGCGCGTCAGGGGTCGGGCGACGAGCGATCTCTTTCGGTGGCTGGCACCCACGACAGGCCTCGCCCTCGAGGATCTGCCGCGTGAGCTCGAGAAATTCCCCGCGCCCCCAATCCTTTTTTCGGGATCGAGGAACGACCCGCAAGAGCAGGCCCTCCTGCACGAAGCGGTATGCGCTCGCCAGCTCGCGATCTCGCACGACCAGCGAGGGGGCGACGAACACCGGCCGGCGATCGATCTCCATGGCCACGAGCTCGTAGCTCCGAGCGAGCCTCATGGTTCCTTGGGGCAGCGACAGCTCGGGATAGCGTCGTCTAGTCTGACTCTCCTTCCACGGAACGAAGAGCTGCCCCGGGGCTATGACGATTCGACCATCACAGGCACGTTCGACCGCGCACGAGTATTGAACGGCAGAGGTCTGGATGTCCCCCGAGATCAGAACGAGCGCGCCCGGCGGCATGCTGGCAAGAAGGTCGCTGGCGAACGCGCCACTCATGCGACTCTTCGAGAGATCGATCTCGAGGGCTTTCGGGAGCTCGGAGAGTGCCGGCAGGAGCGCGAGCGCGACGAGTGCGTAGGGTCTTGCCTGCGCACGCACGTAGCTTGCGAGAGCGGGCACGGCGGCACCGACCAGGATCGCGAACGGCACCAGGAACATGCTCGTGAAGCGCTCGAAAAACGCTTCGCTCGCCTCTCCCAGAACGCTCACACTGTTGAGGGACGAAAACACTGGACCCGTGAGCAAAATCGCGACGAGCAGCGCCAGGGATTCCCGACGGCGCCTCACCACGAGCATCGTCGCACCCACAGTCGCGAAAACCAGGGACAGAGGCCCGACGCTCTGCCAGGCGATGAGCGCAAAGCTCCCGACGCGATCCCCCGCCGAGCTCAGTGCGACTTGGTGCGTAGCTGAAAGTAGCCCGCCATAGTCCGCGCGCGTGATGAGTCGAAAGAAGGACGCCGCGTCATGAACATCCCCGTAGTTCACGAAGGGGTCGCGACGCGCAGCGAGGAGCGTCGGAAGCTCGGACAGGACGAAAGCTCCTAGCACGAGACCCAAGACCGCTCCAACGCGCCTGGCGTCGAGGGCGCGCCGGAGGGGCGCGTAGGCGATCATGGCAAGAGCCGGAAGCGCGACGACGATCATGTGATGGTGCGCGAGCCCGAGCCCGAGCACGATCGCGCCCGCAAACCCACTGGCCCGGGACGGCGCGCCGCTGTCCCGGAAGCGAAGTGCGAGCCACAAGAGGACGCTGAACACGAGATCGTTCAGCGGAAACACTTCGGCGTAGAGCGATCCCAGGAGAAACGAGCCGGCGAAGGCAAGCGAAGAGGCGGCCGCGAGCGCCGCTGCGCTGGACTTCGTGAGACGGAACGTGGCTGCGGCTACGAACGCTACGGTGAGGGCGTGATAAAGAGCGCTCGTTCCGTGCACCCAGAGCGCTGGGGATCCGAAGGGTAACTTCGCCGCGAGGTGAGCCAGTGCGGTCCACAGCGGGTAGCCCGGCGGGTGGGGCACGCCCCATTCGATCGCAGCGGCGGTGAGCTCCGATGAATCCCCCAGCAGGACTACTTCTCGCGCCAATCGGGGCGCAAACAGCAAAAGCGCTCCGAGCAGCGCGACGCCGCCGAGCCTCAGCTCGCGTCGCTCTTCGGCTCCCACTGGCACCAGAACTCGTGATAGCGACCGCCCCGGCTCGTGCATTCCGTTTCGCGAGCGTTCGGCAAGACGCGGACACCGATCACGTCCATGGCAGCGATCATCCAACCTTCCATCAACAGACAATGGGTCGGGTGCATCTCGGGAAAGTCCGTGATGCGCAGGACGGTGTTGTGGGGATCGGTGGAAACGGCCTCCATGAAGCCGCAGTCCTCGGTGTACATGCCCCAGATCGGGGTGCAGGCCTCGATCATTTTTTCGGGCGAGGGTCGAATTGCGTAGACCTTGAAGATGGTTTCGAGATCGTGGCGCGCGGCAACGTCGCCCACCGTTCTCGAGTACGTGAGGTCTCCCGTGCCGAGAACCTGGTCGACGGTGACCAAGAGCTCGACCAGCGCCTGATACGGATAGAGTGCGAGCCCGTTGATGCGCCGCGAGAACGTTGCTTGGGCCTCGGGTCCCGCTTCCCGGATGATCTGGGTCAGCTTCTCCTGCCCGTAGCTGCGCTTGATGTGCCGCGTAGCACCCAGAAACGCGAGTCCGCGGATTTTTGCCACTTCGAGCCGCGTATCCTCCCGTTTGTGGGCGAGGCTCGCAAGCTATTGCAAAAGAATGCTGTCGAGCAGAGCTACCTGACCGCGAATCGAGACCGTGGCCTCGTCTTGTGCCGGAAGCTCACCCGCCGGATCTTCGAGCCACTGCTCGGTGGGCGTTCTCTCGAGGATCCCGTCGAGGTTGTAGACGACGACGCGATCTCTTGGCACGCCTGCCGCTCTCGCTGCACCGAGATCCGCCGCGAGATCTGCACCGCTCCCATAGGTGCTCGATGCGGTGACTCCCTCGCCCACGAGTCCAACGTCGAGCCCGGCGCGCTCCCCAAAGCGCGTCATCGCATCACGTCCGTAGGAGTACACGAAGTAGGCGCTCGGCAACGCGCTCGCGCCAAGCAGATCGCCGAACAGCGTGCGATAAGCCTGAAAGCTCACGCTGTCCCACTCGATGCCTTCCACCGGAATGCCGAACGCCTGGCGCAAATCGTCATCGCCGTCGGCGTAGTCGTCGAGCACCTGGGGCAACGTCGTCAGATGCACCCTGAAGCCTCGGTCGTGCGCCTCATCGACGAGATCACGATAGATACTCGTGGCCTCGGCGTATCCTTTCTCGTCGACGCCGGACCGGAGAAGCTCGACCACGCCGGGCAGATCCGACGTTTCGCTTCCGAGTAGCGACGAGAGCTCGTCGGCGCGATCCTTTCTGAGCTCCATGTCGACGATCAGCGTCGTCGGCTGAAGACCGCGGGCGCTCCAGGCGTCCATCAGCGCCACGGCCGAGTCTCGAAAACTCAACGCGTTGGTGGAACCCGGCCAGTACCCATCCGCGTCGTCCAAGAGCAGCCAGGGATCGACTTGGACTCCTCGAGCCTCGGCAGCCTCAGCGAGATCGAGTCGCTCGCTCCACTGTTCTTTGGCCGCGGGCCACGCGACGTTCGCCGTGACCGAGTGGGCGTGGAGCAGCGGAAGCGCATCCGTGAGCGCGGCGGGAGTCAGAAACTCCGCCCAGGTACTCCCAAAGCCCGCCGGCACGACCGGTGCGGACTCGGAGCCTTTGTCGTCGGGACTACCGCAGCCGATGAGCCACAAGGCGCCCACGATGACTCCGGCTTTCCTCATCAAATCAGTCCGAGCTTCATTGGATCCCCTCACTTTCCAGGTGAAACCGACAGGTCCGGCCAGCCGACCGAATACTGACAGGCCAGCGGGCCGGTGTCAAGGGTCGACAAGCACGGTCGAGACCGTCGACATTGGAGAGATGAGAACTTGGGTGCGTCTCGGTTGTGGAGTGCTGGGGCTACTGCTGAGTGGCTGCGGATCCTCGGATGACAACAACTCGAGCGGCTCGGGGGAACCGGCAACTCGAGCGGCTCGGGAGGAACCGGCAACTCGCGCGGCTCGGGCGGCTCGGGTGGCGTTGCAGGCGGCGCCACCGGCGGCGGCGGCACGGGCGCGACCGGCGGCAATCCCAGCGGCGGATCGGGCGGAGGCAGCGCGGGCGGCATCGCCTCGAAGTATCCGGGCGACCAAGGGATTGAAAATGATCCGGCCGTCGTGTGGACCGAGAACTTCGAGGAGTCCTCGGTGAACGAGCTCGTGGCTCGCTACGAAGACGCGAAGCCGAGCGGACTCAGCCTCGACTCCGACATCTCGAGTGCATCGAGCGGCGCGAAGAGCGGCAAGTTCACGGCGAGCCCGTCGAACACCGCAACCGATCTGTTCAAGAAGCTCTCCCCGGGCCACGACGAGCTATTCATTCGCTACTACGCGAAATACCAGAGCGGCGTCGAATGGCATCACACCGGCGTGTGGGTCGGCGGCTACAACCCCGCAGTCGAATTACCCGAACCCCCAGGCGGGCCTCAAACCGAACGGTGACGATCGATTCAGCGTCTCGATCGAGCCCATCGAGCCAGGGCCCAACCCGCGGCTCGACACGTACAACTACTGGATGAAGATGCACTCCTGGATGGATCAGCCGTCCGGCAACACCGCCTACTACGGCAACTGCCGTGATCCACGAGCCGAGCTTCACCGTGCAAGACGACACCTGGATGTGCATCGAGATCCACATCAAGATGAATCCCGACTCCCGGCAGTGGTGCGGGCGCGGAGCTCGGCGTCTGGAAGGACAACAACCTCATCGTTGCCTTCACCGACGCGACGCCGGTTGGTTACTGGATCAAGGACAAGTTCTGCCCGGACACCACGACCGGCAGCCGAATGCACCGACTACAAGCCCGCCAGCCCCACCCTCGTGCCGCTGGATCTCCAGTACCGGAGCGTTGCGCCTCTGGATCTGAATGCGTTCTGGCCACAGAACTACATCACGAGCGGTCCCGAAGGCAGCGTCTGGTACGACGACATGGTGCTCGCAACCGAGCGCGTCGGCTGCATAGAGTGAGTCGTTTCCCAGGCGATCGCCCAGCGGCATCGCATTTGCATCTCCGCGTGGCCCGCGATGGGGCTTGGCTTGCGCCCGAAAAGGAGTATGCCTCCCTCGCGTGATTGGGCAGGACACGATCGAGCGCGTCCGGCAGCAGACGGGGATCGTCGCGCTGGTGGGCGAGACGGTGAAGCTACAGAAGCGCGGTCGCTCCCACGTGGGCCTGTGCCCGTTTCACAAGGAAAAGACCCCGAGCTTCCACGTCAACGAGGAGCGCGGGTTCTATCACTGCTTCGGCTGCGGCGCTCACGGCGACGCATTCCGCTTCGTGATGGAAGTGGAAGGGCTCGCGTTCGTGGAAGCCATCCGCCGCTTGGCCGAGCGTGCGGGCATCCAGGTCGTCGAGACCGCGAACGACGCGGAGCGAAAGCAGCACGCGGAGGCACGGCGACGTCAGGACGAGCTGTACGCGGTGGGCTCCGCCGCCGCGGAGTTCTACGAGCGCATGCTGCGCGAGCACCCCTCGGACGTCACGCGGAGCGCGAGCTCGAGCGACGAGGCCTGCGCACCGAGGATCCCGACGAGCCCGATCGCAGATGCGCTGCAGGCGTTTCGCGTGGGCTACGCGCCGTACGGCTGGGATGCCCTCGTCGAAGCATCTGCGCGATGCGCGGCCTGTCGCCACCACGCCGCCGAGCAAGTGGGCTTGCTCGTTCCGCGCAAGACGGGCTCCGGTCACTACGATCGCTTCCGCCATCGCTTGATGTTCGCGGTGCTCGATCTCCAGGGTCGCGTCATCGCATTCAGCGGACGTGCCCTCGACGATCCGAGTGACGAAGAGCTCCGCGTCTCCGGCATCGAGCGCGCGGGAACGAGCACCGACGCTCCGGCGAAGTACGTGAACTCCCCCGAGTCGCCCATCTACGAGAAGCGCGAGGCGGTGTTCGGCCTGTACCAGGCTCGCCAAAGCGTGCGTGACTCGAGTCAATGCATCCTGGTCGAAGGCAACTTCGACGTCCTGAGCCTGCACGCGCGAGGCATCAAGAACGTGGTCGCACCCCTCGGAACCGCGTTCACACTCGAGCAGGCACAAACAAATCAAACGCTTCTGTCCGAGCGTGACCCTGCTCTTCGATGCGGACGACGCGGGTCGCCGCGCCGTCGTCGCAGCGCGCGAGGCCGTGCAGAGACGCAGGGCTCGTCGCCAAGGTCGCGACGCTTCCCGCCGGAAAGGATCCCGACGATCTCGTGCGCGAGCACGGCGCCGAAGCGCTCCAGCGTCTGCTCCAGGCCAGCGCGGGCTCATCGAGCACCTGATCGAGGGCGCGCTCGACAGCAACTTCGCGGCGGACGACGCCCGGACGCGGCGCCGAGAAAGTCCGGGAGGTGGCCGAGATGCTCGCCTCCGAGGACGACCCCGCCATCCGGGCCGGGGCCGAGCAATACGCCGAATCGGGTCGCGGCACGGCTCTCGCTCCAGCTCTCGGACGCCGATCCCTCGGTCTGATCGACGGGCGAAATCATTGTCTGCGCTAAAGTCTGCGATCTTGCGCGCCGTCCGAGACCCCGCGAAAGCGGTCGATGACCCGGCCCGAGCCCCCGATCGTGCTCGCTCCAAGGTGAATCGCAGCCAGATCGAGCTCTCGATTTTGGGCGCATTATTGGACTTTCCGGAGCTTTTGAGTGCAGAGGAGGTCGTGGCCGGGGTCGACCTCGTCGAAGGCGATGTTGCCGGGCGCACTTGCCGCGCTGCGTCAAGCCTGGCATGAGGGCGCGGTTCAAAACCCTGAAGTTGTCCTTGCGAAGCTCTCGCCGTCGATCCATCCATTCGCCTCCGCGCGCATGGCGGCCCCTCGGCACGAGCGGCTCGAGGACGCGCAGACAGAAGTTCTATCGAACATCGATAAGTTGAGGCGGCTCGAACTGAAGCGTCGAAAGAGCGAAGTGGTGGAAGGACTCGAGCGAGCGACGAAGCTCGGTGACTTCGACCAAGAGGTCGCACTTTTGCAAGAGCACATGGCCCGGGCGCGAGAGCGTCACGGCCTTTAGTGAGGTAAGTCGTGGGAAAGAAAGCGAAGCCGAAGAAGAGCAGCACGCCGAAGAAGGCAGCGCCGAAGGCGATGGCAAAGGCCAAGGCGAAACCGAAGGCGAAGCCCGCCGCAAAGGCTCTTCCAAAGGCCAAGGCTCAGGCGAAGACGAAAGACGCGAGCAAGCCCAAGCCCGCGAAGGAAGCAAAGCTCGCGAAGCCGACCAAAGAGGCAAAGGCGAACGCCACGCCTTCGAAGCTCAACGGGGCTTCCAAGAAGCATGCAAAGACGCGCGCCGCTCTGGAAGAGGCGCGACGTGAAGCGACGACCTCGAGCTTCCCGCCGCCTGCCGCGTCCGCCAAGGCGAACGGCAAGAGCAAGGGCAAGGGCAAAGAAGGCGTTCAGGGACTCATCGACCTCGGCAAGAACAAGGGCTTCCTCACGTACGACGACGTGAACGAAGCGCTGCCCGCCGACGCGGTCGCTCCCGATCAGATCGACGACGTGCTCTCGGCCCTCGACGACGAGGACATCGAGGTCGTCGACGACGCGACGCAATCTCAAGATCACCCCGCACCGCATGGCCGAAGAGGAAATGGCCGCCCAGCCCAAGGCGGCCGCCAAGACGAGGACGAGACGCGAAGCAGCCGCCGTCGCCGCCAAGGCCGAGGACGACTACTACAAGTCGCAACGACCCGGTGCGCATGTACCTGCGCAAGATGGGCAGCGTCGCGCTGCTCACCCGCGAGGGCGAGGTCGAGATCGCCAAGCGCATCGAGGAGGGCGAGAACGAGGTCCTCGCCGCCATCCTGAACAGCCCCGTCGCCGTGCGCGAGATCATCGACATCGGCGAGCGCCTGCAAGGCCACAAGATCCGCGTCAAGGACATCGTCCGCGACGCCGAGGACGAAGAGCACGAGTTCGACGAGGAAGAGGCGGACCGTCGCATCATCCGCCTCATCGAGCGCGTGAAGCGCCTCGACAAGAAGAACCAGGACGGCGTCGAGGAGCGCAAGACCGCCAACGACGCTCGCCGCAAGCTGATCGACAAGGAAGCCTCCGACAACCAGCGCGGAGCTGGTCGAGACGCTGCAGGAGATGCGCCTCAACAAGAAGACCATCGACAAGATCGTCTCCAAGCTGAAGAGCATGATCGAGAAGGTCCAGCGCGCACAGTCCAAGGCCGTCGAGCTCGAGAAGCAGACCGGCGCCGACCAAGAGCGAGCTCAAGAAGATGCTGCGCGAGGCCAAGGACGATCCCGAGGCCGAAAAGGCCCTCGCCGAAAAGCTCGGCCTCGACGGCGAGGAGCTCGACGAGGTCGTCGAGACGCTGAAGAGCGCCCAGAAGGGCGTCAAGACGCGTCGAGGAAGAGCTCAAGATCGACGTCCACGAGCTCATGCGCTGCTACGACAACATCCAAGCCGGCGAGCGCAAGGCCGAGAAGGCCAAGGCCGAGCTCGTCGAAGCCAACCTCCGCCTCGTCGTCTCCATCGCGAAGAAGTACACGAACCGCGGCCTGCAGTTCCTGGACCTGATCCAGGAAGGCAACATCGGCCTGATGAAGGCCGTCGACAAGTTCGAGTACAAGCGCGGCTACAAGTTCTCGACCTACGCCACCTGGTGGATCCGCCAGGCCATCACCCGCGCCATCGCCGACCAGGCCCGCACCATCCGCATCCCGGTGCACATGATCGAGACCATCAACAAGCTCATCCGCACGATCGCGCTACCTCGTGCAGGAGTACGGCCGCGAGCCGACGCCGGAAGAGATTGCGGAGAAGATGGAGCTGCCGCTCGACAAGGTCCGCAAGGTCCTGAAGATCGCGAAGGAGCCGATCTCCCTCGAGACCCCCATCGGCGAAGAGGAAGACAGCCACCTGGGCGACTTCATCGAGGACAAGAGCGTCGTCAGCCCCGCGGACGCCGTCATCAACATGAACCTGTCCGAGCAGACGCGGAAGGTGCTGAAGACGCTCGACGCCGCGCGAGGAGAAGGTGCTGCGCATGCGCTTCGGCATCGGCGAGAAGTCCGACCACACTCTCGAAGAGGTCGGCCAGGACTTCGAGGTCACGCGCGAGCGCATCCGCCAGATCGAGGCCAAGGCGCTGCGCAAGCTGCGCCATCCGTCGCGGTCGCAAGCAGCTGAAGAGCTTCATCGAGAACTGAAGCGAGTCAGTGAGATCGACGAAAGGGCGGCCGCGAGGTCGCCCTTTTCGTTTCGAAAACCCAGGTGGGTAGCTCACGTGGACAGCGCCGCGCGCACGAACACGCCCCTGGCGTGCGAGGTCTTGCAGCCTGCGAGTCCTTGTCTCCCGCCCGGGCGGCATGGGGAGGGGCGACGCCTTTCTATACTTGGTGGCGTGGCGCCTCGGAAAACCCGTCATCTACTCCACGTTGAACCGGACGAGATATGCGTTGGAGCCGGCATTCGGTTTCGCGGCACCGACCCAGGAAATGAGCTTTGGAGACGCCGAGGAAGCTACCCGTGAAGTGATCGGATGGTATCGCATAGCTCTTCAACGACTTGCGACCAATGGTCCAATCCCGACAGCCATGCCTCCTTCGGGAGGTGCAGTGTCCACTGTGGCGAGGTCGCCCCATCCACCCAACATTACAGGCATGCTGGTGAAGGAAAGCGGTGCAATGAGCTCAGGGATCAGATTCGTCGGGTTCGTGCTGTACAGCGTCGCCCAGAGCTCGACTGAGTCATAGAGATTCAGACCCTTCCGCCCAATCCCTCGCATGAAGCCGACGTGGGAATTCGCGAACGCAGGCTGTCCCGTAGTCGTCGTTCGGGTCCGGCGGCGCCAGGTACGTCTTCGTTGGCGAAACGCCGTCTGAGTACGCTCTTGTGCGTGGATGCCTCCTCCATCGTCGAGTAGGAACTCTTCCATCAGAAAGAGGGGACCTGTTGTCGTGATGCCGGTGTATTCCACCGCCGGCCCTTGGAATGCGACCTTGGCGAAGGATGTCGGAAATCGGAACCGTCCTTCGGCGGAGACGGTGCTGAGGCGGTCTCCTGGTGCCCACCACCAAAGCCACCGGTCGTCACCGAGCACGGACTGCTGCGTGCCGCCCGGCGGGGGCGGCTCGGGAATGGTGAAGACGACCGGTGCAGAAACCATGGCGCCGATGTCGCCGACAATGCCCCCGAAGTGCTTCTACGTCCAGATCCTGCACGTGAACCGCAAAGCGTTGCTTCCAGACCGAAGTCGCCGCGACCCTGCAATCGAATTTCCCACCGGTGACGCGAATGGCGTCGAGGCCCATCCCGTCGTCCTCGCGACTATCGCCATGTTCTTCGGACTCCACATGGTGAGTCCCGCCCGCACGGTGGTTCCGTCATCGACCACGACGCTCGACCGAACGAAAGTCGCGCTGGCTCCGAACACGTTCTCGTTGAAGACGGCCTGCTCGCAGCCGTCGGTCCACGAACACGCCTCCCACTGGAAGAAGCGCACGCTCGCTGCATTCGTCATACGCTCGAACGTGCAGCCGACCGCGGTTCCCGGAATCGACTCCCATGTGGGCGAAGCTCCCCAAGTGCCGCTCGAGCCGCTCGTTTCCTTCACCTCCTTGTCCGGCGGCACCCCCAGTCGCTCCGCCAAACCCAGCACCGCCTTGCCCGCCGCTGCCGCCCGATCCGCGCCACCGTCCTTCGCCGGCGAAGCGGCATCGTCATTCGAGCACGACGACCACGTCGCGCCGGACAGCAGCGCGGTAACGGAAGCGACTATGTAGCCGATGCAACGTCGCATGGCCGCTCTGCTACAAGCACTCCCCAATCGAGGCCGGCGGCTTCTTGAACCACCCCTTCGCCTTGCCCTTGCCCTTGCCCTTGTTCGGCTTCGGGTACAGTTCGTCGATCGGAATGAATTCGTTAGTGGTTCCCGAGGGAGTCGCGCTGACGAGTGGGAGCGTGAGGCCGTTGTCTGTGAGCACCGGACGGAGCGCCAGCACGCCCTTGTCGAAGAAGCCAGCCTCGACCTTCGCGAGAGACGCGTACGGTCGCACCACGACGCCCGCCACGAACTTCAGCTTGCTCGACAATCCGGCGAGGAGGTCGTCCCGTCGTCGCTGCTGGTCAGGAACACCGTGTCGACGAACGGCGTTCGCGGCCATTGGCCGAGCACCGTCGTCTTCCCCGCATTGATGTCGTAACGCACGAGCCGCGCAAACTGAACCAGCCGACCTTCTTCTCGTCGATGAAGTAGAGCGAACGGGTCTGAGGGAGATACGTCGCGGCTAGAACATTGCGAGGCGCCGTGCCGCTCACGTTGAGCTGGCGCCATGAATTCCACGCGAATTCGTACTGCCAGATGTCCGCTGCAGCTCGCCGGACCAGGCGAGCGTGCCGCCGATCACGTAGACGGCCTTCTCGTTGGCGCTGAGAACCGTGCCAAAGTTGCTGCGCGCGGGAGGGCCAGGCGGATCGCTCGCAGCCACAGCGGTCAGCGACTCGATCCCGATGCCACCGATGCGCGTGCTTCGCGCTACAGGCTGGATCTGCGAGCCGACCCTCGCGAGCCCCGCGTCGAGCATCGTGCCGTCCGGCGAAACCGCCGCCAGCGAGATGTCGCTCCGCTGGATGAAGCGAGAGGATCGGACGCGGCCATCCAGTGGGTGTCCGTGCTCAGAAAAGCATGATCGCAGCGGGCGAGAAGCTCTGGGTCACGTCGACGACGCCCTGCTGGCCTTTCACGAGAAGCTTGCCTTCCGGCGAGACGATCAGGTCCATCGCATCGACCCAGAACTTGCATGTCTCGCAGGGACCGTCGCAATTGCCGTTCGGGCACGCGTCGAGACCGTAACCGTAGATCTCGGTGGAAGTGGTAATGCCGAACGCGGTCGCGAAGTAGCTGTTGGAGTAGACCTCGTAGGTCGACCACACGCTCGAGACCATCTGCGGATGGTACGCACAGCGGCCCAGTAGACGCCGTTCTTGCCGTAGGTCTGGTTGAAGGCTCCTTCGCTGCCCGCAATGGGACCGGCACCATCGGCGGTGAGGTTCCAGCTCACGCTCGTCGGCGCGAGGCCGCTCGAGGAGAGGCTCGAGAGGGCGAAGATCGACGAGACTTCGCGGGATGCTTCCATCGGCAAGCCGGGGGGTTCGTTCAGGAAGCCGGACGTCCGGGTGGAGCGGTGGATCCGACGAGGCGATGAGGCTCGGATAAACCCAGTTGATGCCGGGTTGCCCGGTCAGGCCGTACTGGCTCGCGTCGAGCGGGCACGTGAACTGACATGCCGCGATCGTCGCCGGATCTGCCTTCGTCGGATCTGGATCGCACCCGCAAAACCTCCCGCCCACGTCCGCCGCTGGCGTGCCGGTGTAGCCCGTGTTGAAGTGCGCCTCGCCCGGCGGATACTGGTAGCAGAGTGGCGTCCCTGCCGTGCACTCCGGGACGCTGCTCGGGATGCGCTGGGGATGCTCCGGAAACGTGATCCAGAGATCGGCGTACGATGGGTCGCCGCTCTGGAATGTGCCGACGTTTGCCAGTAAAGTAGGGGACCCAGGCGCACGGGTTCGCGTCGCAGGCGTCGCCTAGATATGGGTAGGGAACGCCTTCTGCGATCTCGAGCAGCTTGTTGCAGTTTCGCTGCTCTGGGTTCGGCATTCGCGTGCAGTTGTCGCACTTGTCGCCGAGGCCGTCGTGGTCCTGGTCGCGGAGCTTGCTGCAGTAGCGATTCGGATCGAGGAAAAAGCCCGTCGCGGTGCTGCCGCGCATTTTCTCCGGTTCGCACTCGCTTTCGGCTTCACCCGTCTTCGTGACGCACTCGGCAGTCGTCGTGCACGTCACGTTGTTCTTGTCACCGCCGTTCGGATCGGGTCCCTTGTCGTCGTCGGTGCCTAGCGTCGGATCGGACGGGTGCTTGCCGTTGCAGTTGTCGCAGGCGTCGCCGACGCCGTCGTCGTCGGCGTCGGATTGGTCGTTGCTCGTGCTCGTGCAGTTGTCGCAAGGGTGCTGCACGTGATCGCCATCGCTGTCCAAGCCCTCGGTGCATTGCTTCTTGGATGGGCACACGTTGGTCAGCACACCGTTCGAGAGGGTGTCCGCAACGTCCACGCAGCGGCTCCTGAAGAGCAAGTGGTTCGGATTGCCGCACTGAAATCGGAGCTGCAGCACTGGAAATCCGAGACGCCACGCACGTCGCTGTGGTCGCAACGGTCGCACTCGTCACCCAGACCGTCGGCGTCCGCGTCCGGTTGAATCAGAAGCCCACCAATGAGTGCCGCGCGTTCTTATCGTCGACGCAGTTGTCACACACGTCGGGCACGCCATCCCCGTCCGAATCGTCTGCCGCAGTGTCCCAGCTCACTTGGCCGTCGACCTGGTAGGTCGGATCGGGCGCGAACGGACATGGATCGCAGCCGTCCGGGATCATGTCGCCATCGGAGTCCTTGTCGTCGATCGGGTCGATCGGAAGTGCGGGAGCACTCGGGCTGCAGGTTCCGAAAACGTTGTGTCTGGAATCGTAGATTGGCGGCTGCACTGTGTTGAGCCAGGCGACCGCCCCATTGCTGTCAACCCGAGCGTGACGATTGCTCGCGGTGAGTTTGATGTCGTACGCGCAGATCGTGTGCGTCAAAGGGTCGCACAGGTCCTCGCAGATCTCAATTCCCAGGAAGTTGATAAAACAAAACTGCACTACGGTCGCCTCGAGGTTCGCGCCGTCGCTGGAGTTGATTCCACACACGGTGTTGCCCTGGAAAAGCGGTCCGCCCGAGTCTCCTCTCTCGAGCAAGTGTTCCTCAGTATCCTGCCGGATGATGCCGGCGAGGGCACTTCCTACCGAGCCGAAACCGACGGAGTTGAAAATCGCCTGCACCAAGTCTGCGCTCAGGTCCCCAAACATTGCGGACGCGGAATAGTCCGTCCGGTACACGTTACCGTTGAGCGAGTTCAACTGCCGCGTAACCGTGACGTTAGCCTGACTTCTCGTGCCGACGGCGTAGCCGACTATTCGACCCGCAAAGCTGAGTGGACACGGATCCGCTACGTACGTGTTGGTCTGACCCTGTACGACATTGTGGAACGGCAACTGCGCGGGCATGGCGATCGAGATCGGCACGCGGTAGTTCAGCGGTATCACGGCAAGATCTTCCTCGCCCGCGTTGGGCTGGTAAATCACCACAATCCCTGCGTTGATTGGACCGTACCGCGCTTGCAAGGCGTGTCCTGCAAAAGGAGCGAATGACGAGATATCCGGGGGAACGATCGGGATGCCGCCACCAGATGGATTGAACGAGCGTTCGATCCGGATTGGCGTTCCCGGCACGATACCGTAGCTGTCGTTACTGTGCCCGGTCCGCCGAAAAGGCCACCGACGGTGAAATTCTGGTCACCAAGCACACAGTGGGCGGCCGTCAGCACGTGCCCGGGCGTTACGAGAACGGCCGTGCACGCTCCGGGGGACGTGGTGACGAAGTCCGCGTTGAATCGTTGGTAGGAGATGTAGAAAACGTTCCCATCAGATGCGGGTGAACTGTTCTCGATCGCCCAAGCGCTCGCGGGATGTGCGCTGAGCACAAACAGCGCGCATAACGTGCAACAGACGTATCTCATTGTACGCGCAAGGCGTTGGCGCGCGTTGCGTGCTTTCATGGCACCCTCCAGGACGAGCTACCCCAAATTCGATTGAAGAATACGTCAGCGCCAATACAAGCGAAACCAGAATCCGTCTGTACGCTGTTGTGAGCCGGTGTGTGTGTCGCTCTCACTGATGGCGGGAACCTGCGAGCCGTCGCCTGACTGGAGGGGCCACCGCGACGCCGACCAACGGCGGGCCCCAACTCCCCGACACTTTTTCTAGCGTATAGACAAGGCTCCTTGCGCAACAAACGGGTTTCGCGGTCAACCGGCCGGCGCAGACGAGTGATTGGCGCGCACGCGGCCCGAAGGGAGAGCAAGCGGGAGTCGTCTCCCCCATCCGCGCGCAGCGCGCGCCGCGGCGTGACCGCACCAAGCTCGCAACAACGTCACCCGGCGCGCGCGAGCACGGATAAGGGGGAGACCGACGGAGCGCAGGCGGCGAAGCCGCCGAGCACCGGCGAGTGGGGGCACAAAGACAGGAATACGGCCGCGAGCCGACCCCGGAAGAGATTGCGGAGAAGATGGAGCTTCCGCTCGACAAGGTGCGGAAGGTCCTGAAAATCGCCAAGGAGCCCATTCCCTCGAAACCCCCATCGGCGAGGAAGAAGACAGCCACTTGGGCGACTTCATCGAAGACAAGAGCGTCGTCTCCCCCGCAGACGCCGTCATCAGCATGAATCTGTCCGAGCAAACCCGGAAGGTGCTGAAGACGCTGACCCCCCGCGAGGAAAAGGTCCTTCGCATGCGGTTCGGGATCGGCGAGAAGTCGGATCACACCTTGGAAGAGGTGGGCCAAGACTTCGAGGTCACCCGCGAGCGCATCCGCCAGATCGAGGCGAAGGCGCTGCGGAAGCTTCGACATCCGTCGCGGAGCAAGCAGCTGAAGAGCTTCATCGAGAACTGAAGCGAGTCAGTGAGATCGACGAAGGGCGGCCGCGAGGTCGCCCTTGTCGTTTCGAAACCCACGTGGGTGCAGCTGTATCGGATGCTACGCAGGTTGACGGATGGGTATCGCGCGGCGGCTCACGCTCTTGCTGATCTTGCCGAGCTGCGGAACGGTCGTGCGCGATCACCCCCGCGCCCTGGGCAATGGCCTGCATGGTCGCCCGATTTACGCCATCGCGCGCCATCACTCCTTCGGCCGCTCTGAGGAGGATCTCGTCCCGAAGGGCCTCTCGGCGGCGGTCGCGCACAGCCTTTGAACCCCGATTCATTTCTGAATCTAGATCATGAATCGCGACTTTGCCGCGTCAAATGCCACTTTGCGGCCGCTCGAGACGGGGCCATTCCCGGAGACCACACTGGATCCACTAGTTCGCGTGTCGCGGCCGCTGGTTGTGTCGCCAGGTGAGTTGAACTACGCCTCCGAGTCATGTCTCGACTCGGTCTCGTCTTGCTTGTGTCATTGGGATGTTCATGGGCGTTGGTTCCACTCGCGTGCTCGAGTGATGATTTCCAATCCTCGAGTACCAACAACAACCCGGACGGCTCGAGTGATGCGGATGGAACCGGTGTCGGCGGCACGGGTGGGACCGATGGCAGCACGGCGGAGGGCGGCGACGCGACTTCCAAAAAGTTGGACGGCGCCCCGTGCAGCAACGGTGACGAGTGCGATAGTACGAACTGCACGGACGGCCTGTGTTGTGACAGCGCGTGTACCGGGACCTGCGAAAGCTGTGGGCTCACCGGCAGCGTGGGAACGTGCACGCCCTATCCGGCCGGCGAGGACCCGGAGACGGAGTGCTCCGCCGGCGAGGGAGCGTGCGAGAAGGTCTGCGACGGGGCGGGCGCGTGCGTTTCCTGTGGATTGTTTCAATGCGGAACTAGTGCGTGTCTCACGAGTTGCACGACGAGCAGCGACTGCAAGGATGGCGCGGTGTGCACCGCAGGGACTTGTGTACCGAAGAAGGCGGATGGGGAGGCCTGTGGCGCGCCGGACCAGTGCGAAAGCGGTTTTTGCGAGGGCACGGTGTGTTGCAAGACGGCTTGCGCTTCGCCGATGACGTGTGGGTCGGGGGAATGCACGTGCAACGGCGTGACGTGCGCAGCCGGAATTTCGTGCATCGTTTGGTACCTCGATCAGGATGGTGACGGGTACGCGGCGTCCTCGACAAACGACAAGGTGGCGTGCGCGAACACACAACCGGCCGCGTTGAACGGAAAGAAGTACTATTCGACTGCCACCGACTGTTACGACGGGAACGCCAACGCTTTTCCTGGGCAGACCAGCTACTTCACGGTTCAGCGGGGTGACGGTAGCTTCGACTACAACTGCGACAACGCCACTACACCGCAGTATCCCAACGTCGGCGTTGCTGCGACGTGCAAGGAGTGTGGTGTGCCGAACGGTGCGCTGTGTACGAAGTGCACCGCCGCTATTCCGTTCAACGTCGGCTATAACTGCGCGCCAACATGCGGTGGTGGCTCGAATCCGGCGTTCAAGTCAGCCGTCGTTTCGTGGCAGCACTGGCACACTCTACACTTGCAATCCCGTCGCCGGATGCTCCATTTCCCGAGACTTCGGGCACTGCCACTCAGGCCTGTCGCTGAGGGGGCTTCCCCGGTCCGGCAGCGTCAAAGGCGTGTTTGGCGCCGTTCGAGGCCGGCTCAGCTGGCGGCGGTGGCGGTGGTCGCGCCGACCCCGAGCCGGAGCATTGCCTCGTGGCGCATGAACAGAACGAACACGAGGCCGATCACGAACGCCAATCCGAAAAACAAGAACGCCCACCCCGCGGGGACCGGGTGAGCAGGCGGGTTTCTTCTGTTTCTTCGTCATGGAGGACCCTTCTCAGTTCGCGCAGGGATCGGGGGGTGGAGTCACGGGCGCGGCGGGGCCGAGGAGAGCGGACTTGGCGTCGAAGCCGACCTCCGACCACCTTGGAAGAAGTAGGTCAAGACTTCGAGGTCACCCGCGAGCGCATCCGCCAGATTCGAAGCGAAGGCGCTGCGGAAGCTTCGGCACCCATCGCGGTCCAAGCAGCTCAAGTCGTTCATCGAGAACTGAAGCGCTTCAGAGACGGCGACAAAGGGCGGCCGCGAGGTCGCCCTTTTCGTTTCACGTGCGGTTGTCGGGTTCTCTGAGCTTGGCGGCGCTCAGTGACTCAAAACGATGGCGCCGAGGACCCAATCACTGTGAGTTTACGCTGTCGTCCTCGCGAAGCTCGCGAGCGTGTGACAAACCGACCGTCTGCTTGAATTCCCCGGGCGGGACCGCCAAGAGCTGTTCGGGAGAGCAAGCACCGGCACATTGCTTCCCAGGGTGATGCTGCCGACGCCGTAGGGCGCTGAGTCGCAGATGCCGACTATTGGTCGCGTCGGTCCCTAACGGCTCTACTTCTATAGCAACGAGGGCAGCGAACCGGCCCACGTGCACGTTGAGCGCGACAGCGTTCACGCAAAGGTCTGGGTCGATCCAGTGCGGCTCGCAACGAGCTCCGGGTTCCCCGGGCAAGAGCTTCGACCGATCTTGCGGATCGTGGCACACGATGCGTCGCCGCTCCGAACACTGCAAACCGCTTGTCGCGCCGGCGGAGCTCGACCAAGCCACGTCTCACGTCGTCGACGAACGTCACCATGCCACTTCATCTTGCCAGATCTTGGCGACCCTTCGCACCGGGCGTTCGCTTCGCTGTCGCACGCGCGCTCGAGCCCGAGTTTCCCGCACCGAACCCTAAGCGGTGTGTCCAGGTTGGAAGAGTCGAGCCTCTGAGCTCCGAACCCGCTTCTTTTACCTACGCGCCTGCACGACGGCATCGACTGGAGGTTCTGGTCTTCAGCCGAGGGCGGCTCGCTCAGCTCTTCCGTGGCTTTGCGAACGGCGACGTAGCGCTCGACGAGCAATCGGGACCCTCTGCTCTGGCGCCTGTCGTCGCTCCGCCGCACTCACGCAAAGGGACTGGGCGCGGGAGCATCGGTAAAGATCCTCGCAGTCGCAAGGGGCTCCGGGATTTCTCGTAGAAAACTGAGAGCTTGCGGACTCGGTCGACCCTCGATGCGCCGTCAAGGCCGAAGCTTGACCAAATAGGTCGACGTCGTGGGAGTCCCGGCATCCGTCGGCGGGTTCTCGTGGCTCGCGTCTCCGAAATTCACGCTCGTCGAGAAGTAGCCGCTCACGTAGACGGCGCCGGTTGCGTCCGATGTCGCCGCCCGCACTCCGTCGGATCCATCACCGCCAAAGCGACGTGAGAGGAGCGGCGCTCCGTCGAGTCCGTAGCTGGCTACGAAGATGTCGAAATCCGTGTCGGTGGTTCCCTGGGCTTGGACCGGTCCGCTGCCGAAGTCGACGGTTCTCCAGAAGGATCCGAGAAAGACGGTCTTCGAGCCGGTCACGACCGCTACGCTTTCCGACTTGTCCTCCTGAC
Organism: uncultured delta proteobacterium; assembly: GCA_963781505.1. Taxonomy (GTDB): domain Bacteria; phylum Myxococcota_A; class Polyangia; order Polyangiales; family Polyangiaceae; genus JADJKB01. The sequence goes on from CAWAHB010000027.1 coordinate 291,035, forward strand.
CGGAGTCGCTGGTCGGCTCGTCGATCGAACGGCTGAATGCGTGGGCAAATCCCTGGTCGAACAGAGCGAAGAGCTTCGACGGACTCGCTCCGTTGTTGGAGGAGGTCAGCTCTCCACCCCCGACGTCGACCGTACCGACGTAGTGCAAGGCAACCGCGACGTGATCGCCACCGCCCACGTCGAGTCCGACCTTCACCTGCGACGAATCGTAGAATGGCGTGCCCCAGGCCGCACCCGCCTGAACACCCCCCGACGGATCCAGCTTGGCCATGGTGAAAAGCCCGCTCACGCTGCCCGTCGGCAACGACATACCGCCGTACGTGGCAATCACCGCGCTGCCGTTGGAGAAAGCACCAGCCGCACTGCCACCAAACTGCTTTACCCAGTCAGGCGAACCGTCGGCGAGAAAGCGTCGCGTCCCCGGGTAGATCAATTGTGGGATCGCAGTCACGTAAGCTGAATCATCGGGCGTGACCACAACGGGTGTTGGATCGCCGGAATACCACGGAGACGGATACGTGTTGTCCCAAACACAATTGCCGGACTCGTCGATCTCGTCGACGAACTGCAGAGCGTCCCCCAGTACAGCCGCCTGCGTTCCACACGGCCACGATATCTGGTAGCTCGTGGACACTTTCACCGAATTGGCCACTCCAGAGAGGATGATCCGGTTCTGCGAGGTCGTCTTCATCGACAGCGTCGCCGAGAACGTTCGGTTGGCGTCCTTCGCAAACGCGAATTTACGCACGCCGTTCGAGTCGAAGCCCGCGATCAAGAGTTGACTCTGCAGGCTGCTGAGCGACTTGCCAACTGGTCCGTTGCCGAAGTCGACCGGTCCGGCGCTGGTTCCGACCACTACCAGCGTCCCGGAAGCGTCCACGTCGAGGGCGACGATCTCGAAGTACCCCGGGAAGACCTTACTCCACAAACCGGTCAAGGAGTCCGTGCTCGTTCCCCCACTACCGCCAGTTGCTTGCCCGGAGGTACCGCCCGATCCCGCTTGTCCCCCCGTGCCGATACCCGCTGTCCCGCCACTCCCGTCGCACACGCAAGTCTCGAACGTGCCATCCGCTCTGCATGTCTGCGCCCCCGTGCGACCGTCGCTGCAACCACAGGGGCTCGACTGTCCCGGCGTGCATTTGCTCTTGTCCGCGCTGTTCTCATCCGAAGAACAGGCGGCAATGCTCCAGATGATGACGGTCAGTATGCCGACCCGTGGACCAGCGCGCCCCATGGTGGGCATTGTAAACTGACTGGTCCGCTGATTCCATGGCTCTATTCCGTTCACCATCGCTCCCCGAGACGATCCCATTCGATTCGAGCCGAGTTGTATCGCTCACTGCGGCCCGAAACCGACCAGTCCCGCGATCGTCAGCGCTTGCGGTCACGAGACCGACCGCGACGGAAATGCTGCTACCAATCTCGCACTTTGGCCTCGACTCGTCGCCGCGAAGCACGCGGAGACGATAAACGTCTGTGGAGAGACGAGCGCTGGCGAACAGGCTGGTCCTGGTCGTGAAACTCGACTCGATGAAGCAGAAAGAGCTTCGGCTCGACACCCGAGAAGGGTGGTGTTGGTGAAAACTGTCAACACGCTTTAGTCCTCGAGTCGAACCTCGGGCCAAGGGTTTTTGCGATCTGGAAACCCACCTTTCGCGGCCTGAACCGCATCGCGAAAGGCGCGCATGAATACCTTGTCTTCGATCGGGCAGAGATGGCCTTGACCGACCTCGGCCAATACCTGCGTGGTGTTCGCGATGAAGATGGTGCCCGAGTCGACGACGTAGTGCCAAAACTCGTAGCGGACCTGGTCGTCTTCCACCAGGTCCCACAGCTCGATCATTCCTGCGAAGCTCGTTTCCGATCCATCCTGCACCAGGCGCTGGCGACCCGAGACCACACCGCCGTCGTAGAGGGTCGAAATCCGGTCGAGCTGCGCTCGGTGGATTTCCGAGAGAACGTCGTAGTCGGATGGGTGTCGGAGGTTTTGGAGCCGCAAACCGACTACACTTTTACCCGACTTCGCGCGCCAGAACCAACATGCTGGTCAGCGTCACCGAGCGCACTCGCGAGATCGGCGTGCGCATGGCGGTGGGCGCCAAGCCCTGGCACATCCTCGCTCAGTTCCTGGTCGAAGCCACGACGCTGTCCATGGCGGGCGGCGTTCTGGGGGTTGCGCTGGGCGTTCTGGTCGCGAGGCTCGTGGCCAGTCGTCTGGGCTGGCCGTTCGTGACCCGTGTCGACATGGCGCTGCTCGCCTTCGCATTCAGTGCGGTCGTCGGGATCGCGTTCGGCATCTTTCCTGCCCGAAAGGCGTCGCGCCTGGATCCGATCGAGGCGCTCCGTTACGAGTGATCACTCCCAGGCAATTCCCGCCTGGGCGCGATTCGCTTCGGGATCCCATTCGCTCCCCAGCACCGCATACCCGACCGAATCGATGTAGCCGAACGGTGTCCGTGTTCGTATTGACGCAGGAGCCTCCGCAGCTCGTGAGGCCGCTGCCACACCCCACCGTGCATTGCCCGTTCGAGCAAGCGCTGCACGCCGCCCGCGTGCGCATCCTCGACTTGCTCGAGCGCCGCGGCGTGGTCGAACGCGAAAGCGAGCTTCGCCTCACCGACGACGGCTTCGTCGAGCGCGAGCCCGAGCTCGCCGCGCTCGCCACCGCCGCCGTCACCGGCAACCCTCCCGCGGGGCCCGAGCACCGGCAGCGTCCCGCCATCGTCCTGCCCGATCGCGGTGAGCGCTCCGTCTCGGGTCTGTCCGCTCGCGAGGACGGTTTCTCCGTGCATGCGGCCACTACGGCTCCCGGCGAAGACGCGCGCGCTCGCGAAACGCTCTGCAAATCCGTCCTACGCCCGCCTCTTGCACAAGACCGAGTGCGCCGACTCGAAAACGGGCTCGTGCGCATTTTGCTCAAGCGACCGTTCTCCGATGGCACCACGGCCATCGATCTCGATCCGTTGTCGCTGCTTTGCCGGCTAGCCGCCTCGGTACCAGCCCCGCGCGCCCATCGCGTTCACTACTCGGGGGTGCTCGCTGCGGCTCACCGCTGGAGGCCGAGAGTCGTTCCACCTCCTCCCCCGGTGGACGAAAGTCCGCCACGCAAACGGATGAGCACGGTCATGTCCACCGTCATGACGAGGCTACCGCCGACGCGCGACCGGCGACCCATCGGTCGAGGTATCGCCCGTGGCGTGAGCTTCTGAAACGCACATTCAAAATTGACATCGAGAAGTGCGCCAAGTGCGGCGCACCCATGCTACTGCGCGCGCTGGTCACCGCGGCCGAGACCGTGACGCGCTTCCTGCACAGGCTGGGTGAGGATCCGGATTCTCCTCCCATCGCGCCGGCGAGGAAACCGCCGTTCTTCACGAGCCAGGCGCTGCGCCGCAAGCTCGGCGAACTCCACGGCGACTCCCGCCTTCAGATGGGCGCCGCTCATGGTCCCGTGTCGGAGAATGGGGTACCTGACGGTAGATCCCGACCCGACCCGTCGGCTCGGTTCTAACCGGGCCAGTCGTACTAGCTCGCATCACACTGAATACCGGGATTCGTTCCGCCGTCGAGGTCACCTGGACCATCGCAGTAGCCTTGCCGCCCGTAGTAATTTTAGCGCATCGCCGTCGGACGGGAAGGCACGACAGACCAATGCCGATGACTCGCAGTCTTCGTTACAATCACAGAGCAGTCTACACTGCGCCAGGTCGCCCGCTCCGTTGCCGCCATTCGGCAAAGCAATCGAACAAAATTGCGGGCGCTGAACCAAAACTGGGACCACCCCATCCGCAAGTCGGCAGCACCTTTAGAGTGCAGAGTTCGCTGCACAGTGAGGCGATTGCCTGACCCTTCTCATCGAGGAATTCCTCGCAACTCCCTCGACACGGATCCGGTTCACCGTTCGTCGATGGCACACAAGGTTTTCCGAGTGAAACTCCGGTGGCAGCCGTCGCGCTACAAAGCCCGGTCTTCGCACTGCAGTGCGAAGCACCACCACAGTCCGAGTCCGAGTTGCAGCGCGGAAGACACGCCGAAACCATGCTGGTAGCACCGCTTGGGTCTGGTACTGGCGAACACGCGGCGTCAGCACGGGCGTAGCACTTGTTGTCGCTCAGTGATGACAGACTGCCGGGCCCGAAGATACACGCCTTCATGCAGAACTGCGCACCACCCCCGAAGTCGACGCAAACCGCACCGCTTTCGATCGACGTGCAGCTCGTCGGAGAGTCTGCGCAGCTCACCGTGCACATGCCGCCGGGGGGACCTTCGCCGTTCAAGAGCTCTGAATCCTCGGTGATACAGTCGAAAGGTCCGCACACCTTGTCTTCTTTGCAGGCCCGGCCCAGATATTCGAGGACTCCACCCGTGCCCCCATCACCACTGTGACCGCTGTGACCGCCAAGGTTACCTGCGCCCCCGCCCGCGGCCGAGCCCCCTTCCGCAGCGAGTCCCCCGGTGCCTGGGGCTCCATCGGACTTCGTTGCTCCGGAACACGCAATTGCAATTGAAGCCAGAAGCATACACGGCCCACTCCACCTGGCGGCGAGTCGAACCGCGGTCAAGCTTCCTTGCAACATCGGAACCCTACCGTCTCTAGGTGCGTCGAGCGCTCACTTCGGGCCAAGCTCCAAGGAACTCTTGGAGCTCCTCGAACCATATCGTAAGCTGGAGAAACGCGCCGGAAAGCCACGTTAACACGTGTTAACGCGTGGCGGTCGGCTGACGCATTTCTTGTTTATTGACAATTTTTCTAGTTTGAAAACAAGCTCGTACCGCAAGATGCCGGTTCGCTGTGGACTGGTTGCGGAGACGAGCGGTTGGATCTCGACGCCGCGAAGGGAGAGCAAGCAGGAGCTGTCTCCCCCATCCGCGCGCAGCGCGCGCCGTGGCGTGACCGCACCAAGCTCGCGACAGCATCACCCGGCGCGCGCGAGCACGGATCAGGGGGAGACCGACGGAGCGCAGGCGGCGAAGCCGCCGAGCACCGGCGGGTGGGGGCACAAAGAGCTCTGGGACGTGGCTCAGGTCTTTGCCACCCACGCCATTCTTCTTGCGCCCGCGACGCCGGTGGTCGAGGGCAAGAGCGGCGTGAGGACGCCCGTCGCCCCATCGATCGAGAAGCGATACAGAGGCCCGGTGCTGGTAGCGGCAAACAGATACTTGCCGCTCGGAGAGATCGTGATGCCGCGACCCTGTACTGGGAACGTCGTCGTCGTGAGCGGAGTGAGCGCGCCGTTGGATCCGACCGAGAAGGTGGAGATGTACGTGCTCAGCACGTTGACGACGTACACGAACTTTCCGTTCGGGTGGACGGCCAAGGCGAGGGGGAAGTCACCCCCGGTGACGGAGCCGAGGATGCTGAGCTTGCCCGCGGAGTCCCAGGCGATCGCCGTTACCTGATCCGCGCCGATGCTCGTCACATAGAAGACCGAGAGCGTCGGGTGGCGCTGCATTCCGTCGGGGTTGTCGGGCACGGTGAGGTTTTGAATTCCCGTCGTGGTCGAGTCTTGATCGATCTGAGTGAGGGCACCGTCCGTCGAGGACACGCTGAATGCCGCGACGAAGTCGTTGTACCCGCTGGCTGCGAACAGGAACGGACCGGTGGGATCGACCACGATGTCGTTGGCTCCGCTGGTCACGCTCGAGCCCGAAACGGTGCTCAGGACTCCGGTGGTCGTGTCGAGGCTCGCGCGAGTGACGAACGCGTCCCCTGCCGAGTAGAAGTAGTTGCCGCTCGGATGAAAGCCGAAGCAACGGGGATAGGGGTGGGGGCAGCTCGAGTGCGCCAAGGCTCAAGGGGAGGGATTTCCCGAATTCCCGTATTTGGTAGCCGGGTGCGAGTATATTGGGGAGATCCATGAAGAGGGCTCGATACGCTCCGGGGTTCGTCTTTCTTTTGGCATTCGCCTGCGGCGGCGGCGGCGACAGTTCAGGCCAAGGTGGGGCCGGCGGCAAGTCGGACGCCGGAACGGGGGGAACGAGCGGCGGTGGCGCTGGTGGTGGCTCGGGCGGCGGCTCGGCGACGGGCGGCGCAGCGGGCGCTGGCGGCAGCTCGGCGACGGGTGGCGCGGCGGGCAGCGGCGGCTCCAGTTGCACCGACGAGTGCCAAGCGAGCTCCTGCGATGGTCTCACCTGGAAGCAGTGCGCAAACCTCGACTCCGATCCGTGCCTCGATCTCGCTCCCAAAGTTGCGTGTGATCCGAGCAACGCGTGCCTCGTTGGAAGCTGTGATGCCGTCAGCGGTTGCAGTTCGACGCCGGTGACCTGCACGACGCCGCCTGCAAACAGCTGCGTCGATGCCAACACGCTCTTGGCCTACGACTCGACGGGAAGCTGTAGCAGTAGTGGTAGCTGCGAATACAACTCGAACCAGGTTGCATGCCCGAACTGTCCGTCTTGCGACGCCTGCCAGAACGTCACGTGCAACTCGCCTCCCACGGCCTGCCACAAGGCGACGGGCACCTGCAGCAACGGCTCGTGCTCCTACGCCTACGACGACGGCAAGAGCTGCGACGACGGGGACTCGTGCACGTCCAACGACCAGTGTGGCACGGGCGTGTGCGCGGGAACGCCTCTGCCGTGCAACACGCCTCCCGGAGCTTGTTACAAGTCGTTGGGGACGTGTAGCAACGGAACCTGTAGCTACGCGTACGACGACGGCAAGACCTGCAGCGATGGCGACGTCTGTACCGGAGGCGACCAGTGCGCGAGCGGCACGTGCTCCGGCCAACCTCTGGTGTGCAACACGCCGCCGGGGCCAAGTTGCATCAACACCAAGACTCTTCGGACCTACTCGCTTCCGGGGAGTTGCTCCGCGGCCGCCGGTGGCTGCGGTTATGCGCAGAGCGACACGACCTGCCCGTACGCTTGCCAGGGCGGCCAGTGCGTCGCGTGCACCGACGAGATCTTGACGGCCGATGCCACGGCGCCCGGGATCGACACCTCGATCGAAGTGGACGGATCGATGAACGTCCACATCAGCTATCGCACGACCGGCGGGTTCGATCTGAAGTACGCCTACCGGGCGTTCGGAGGTAATTTCAGCGCGTCCGTCGTGGATGCACCCCCGAACGTGACCTACACCTCGCTCGGCCTGGACAAGAACGGCGCGCGTCACATCGCCTACAACGACCTCAGCGCGAACACGCTCCTTTACGCGTATCGATCGGGCAGCGGTACCGGCACCTGGACCAAGAGCACGGTGGACTCCACGAATCACGTGCTCGCGAGTGGCGGAATCTTCCTCGATTCCTCCAACAACGTCCACGTCAGCTACAACGCGTCACCCGGCGCGAACCAACAGCTTCGCTACACGTACAAGCCGGCAAGCGGCTCATGGACGACGAGCGTGGTCGACGCGCTCAATCCGGGGACCGGTAGCTCGATCGCAGTGGCGTCGACCGGCGCGATCCACATCACCTACTACGGCGTGTACGACAGCGGGCTCCGGCATGCGTACCGAGCCACCTCCGCCTCGGCGTGGGTGCGCACGACGGTGGATGCCACCGGTCCGAGCGGCCTCGGTACGACCTACGACACATCGGCGGCCGTCGACTCCGTCGGCGCGCTCGACGTTGCCTACTTCGGGTCGAACGGAGAGCTCAGATACGCACATCGCACGCCGACCGGTACTTGGACCACGACGCCGGTCGATACGCCAGGAACGTCGGCCAGTCAGCTCGCGCTCGTGCGGGATTCGAGCGGCGGCATTCATATCGCGTACTACGCCTCGACCGGCTCCGACCTCAAGTATGCCTACCTTCCGTCCGGTGGCTCGTGGACCTCGACCACCATCGACAGCACCGGGAACGTCGGCGCCTACCCTTCCATCGCCGTCGACGCGTCGGGAGTCGTTCATTTCAGCTACTACGACATCTCCAACTCGGCGCTCAAATACGCTCGCCGCTGCCCTTGAGTTTGCCACGCGCGAAAGCGTGACGAAGTCCGACCTCGCATTGGACGGAGGACGAGCCGTGCTAGCATCAATGCGTGCGAGCACGCGTCGAGTGGATCGAGCTCGGAACGCTGTCCGCACGGTCCGCAGCAAATGGGCTCGCGATCGCGGCGATGCTCGCGATGGGCTGTAGCGATCCGAGCTCGAACGAGAACGCGATTTCGGACGCCGACAGCGGCTTGCACGATGCCTGGAGCCAAGCCGCGCGCATGCCGACGGACCGGTCCGAAGTGGCTGTCGCGCTCGTCGATCACACCGTGTACGTGGCCGGCGGATACAACGGCGGGTCGGTGTTCGAGGCCTACGATCTTCTGACCGATGCCTGGAGCACACGCCAGATGCTACCGGCAGCCCTCGACCACGCCTCGCTGGCCGCAGTCGCGGGGATCGTTTACCTCACGGGCGGCGGCAGCCCGGACCTCTTTGCCTACGATCCGGAGGCCGACACGTGGACCGCCCGCACCGCGATGCCGCTACCGCGCTACGCGGCGTCCGCTGTCGTCTTGGGCGACGAGATCTACATCGTGGGGGGCATCGGGCTGAGCTCGACGACTCTCGAGCGCTACGATCCAAAGAGCGATAGCTGGACGCTCCTCGCGTCGATGAGCGCCCAGCGCGATCACGTAGCTGCCGTGGTCTCGAATGGGGAGATCTGGGCGCTGTCAGGTCGCCAACCCGACGGGACCAACTACGTCAGCGTCGAAATCTACGATCCGAACGCAAACAGCTGGCGAGCTGGACCGTCACTGAACGTGGGTCGCAGCGGTTTCGGCGCCGCCACTCTCGACGCGAGCCTCTTCGTCGCTGGCGGAGAGCTCATCTACGAGCCGATTGCCAGCTTCGACTCCGTAGAGATCCTCGCCCCAGGCGCCAGCACATGGTCCTTCGTGCATCCGCTACCGGCTGCGGTGCATGGAGCCGGGCTCATCACCTGGGACGGGCGGCTCTGGCTCTTCGGGGGATCGAACGAACCGGCGAGCGCCACGCCTCGCGAAGGCCGGGTCTGGGTGTATTGGCCGTAGCGAGCTACGGCAGTCGCTGGACGAGGACATTGCGCCAGTGGATCTCGGCGCCTTCGCTCTCGAACGCGATGAGGCCCTCGGTGAGCGGTCCCGGTGTGCTCGAGTTCACCACGTGGCCGTTGAGCTCCACGCTGAGCGCTCCCTCGGCCGAATGAATCGTGAGCTGGTTCCAGTCGCCCACTGGCCGACGCGCCAGCGCAAGCTCGCCGAGGTCCGGCGCGTCGTTGCCGGGACCCAAATCCGGAAGCGAGAAGATGTCGCCGGTCTCCGGATAGCTGCCTTGGACCTCGAGGCACGTCGGCCAAATGCCGTGGGGCGGAGTCAGATACACGAAGTAGCCGCTGTTGCCCTGGAAGGTGTCGTCCATGCCGGGGGCGAGACTCGGCGGACGCTCGAAGCGAAACTCGAGCTTCAGAACGAAGTTCTTGAACGTCTCGTTCCGATAGAAGTAGCCGTTCGGCTGACACGTGCACCGCAATTCGGAATCCACCACGCTGACATCGCTCGGAGCGATCCCGACGTATTCGACTCCGCTCAGGCCGTCGAAGAGCGGCTCGAACCCGTCGGAGCTGTCGACGCTGGACGCATCCTCGCCCGGCGTCGGGTGCAACGGCTCCGACTCACCCCCGCCGCAGGCGCACGCAAGAAGCGTCAAGCCAACGGACACGCCGCGCAGGTTTCGGCTTTTCGACACCTGAGGCGAGCCTAGCACTCGCGTAAGGCTCTTCGCAGGCGGCGAAGCCGTCGAGCATCGGCGAGCGGGGGCAGCTCGGGTTTCGTGCCCTGAAGAATGACTTTATCTTCCCCATGAGAACGTAATAGATTCATCGAATGATGACACGGGGTGTGGGCGTTTTCGTATCAGTGCTCTGGCTTGTCGGTTGTAGCTCCGGATCCGGCGGAGGAGGCGGGCCGTCGGACGCGGGCCTGGGCGGAGGCGGCAGCGGCGGGACCGGCGGAGGCTCGGGCGGGACCGGCGGGGGCTCCGGCGGCTACGCGGGAACGAGCGTGGGCGGCAGCGGGGGTCTTGGAGGCGGCGGGACCGGGGGCAGTGCGGTGGATCTGCACTGCGAGAACAACTTCGGCGACGCGTGTACCTGCATCCAGGCGGGGGGTGGCAACGAACCCACCCCCGGCGTCACCTGCAGCCCGAGCGACGTGGGCGGTGGATACTGCTGTACCGATTCGGGCTATCCAGGCGACGGCATCTGCCAATGCTCGGCGTGGGGCTGCAACAACAGCGCCAGCCTCTGTAGCTGCGGCACGGGCGTGGGAACCGACTCGCAGTGCGACGGGTCGTATCTCTACTGCTGCGTACCGACCTCTCAGATCGCCAACCCGACCTATTGCAGCTGCAGCAACTTGCCGTGCAATTCGACAGACACCGAAGTCACGAGCTGCGGCATCGACATCGCCGGGTGCACCGGTGGCCGCCTCAAAGTGGACTCCTGCACGCCATAGCTGCTGGACAGGGGGCTCAGTTGCAGGTCGCGCTCGACACCGAGAGGTCGTCGATGTTCCAGCCGCTCATGATCCACGCGACGAAGCCGTTTTCGCTTCCGACCTGGTGGCTGAAGCGAACCTTGAAGTTCGCGTTCTTGTGGGCGGTCACGTCGTATTCGTAGCGGGTCCAGCTGTTGTCGGTGATGGTGTCGCCGACGGGGGCACTGGTAAAGACGGTGATCCAGGTCGAACCGTTGTACACCTGGACGGTATCGACCACGTAGGGATCGAAGTCGCAGTTGAGCCAACGCCAGAACGTGAGCTTGACCGTGCCCGTTGCCGACGAGAGGTTGATGGTGGGGCTCGTCATGTAGTTCGGACCATGCTCGGTGATCGTGTAGTTTCCGCCGAGGACGATTCCGCCGACGCCGTTGTCCGCAGTCGTCGAATGATCCAGCGCGGGATCCGGGTAGCCCTGCTCGTGTCCGCCACTGGTCTGCGTCGGGCCGATCTGCCATTCGTTGCCGAGGGTCCAGCCCGCGGAGTTATCGGAGAAGTTTTCGGAGAAGTAGACCGTTCCGCCGCTACAGCTCGAAGCCGAACAGCCGCACGTTCCGTCCGAGCCGCACTTCTTGCCGCAGGTGCCGCAGTTGTTCGGGTCCGACGCGAGCGTGGCCTCGCACGCGTTGCTTCCGTCCTTGTCGCAGTCCGACTTGCCACTCCCGCACACGGCACATCCGCCCCCGTTGCAGTACTGGGAGGCGCTGCAGGCGTTGCCGCAAGTCCCGCAATTCTGGCCGCTTTGGGCCAGGTTGGATTCGCAGCCGTTGGTCGTGTTGCTGTCGCAGTCGCCATACCCGGGTGCGCAGGCGGCCGCGCACGCACCGTTGGAGCAGTTGGGCTGGGAAACGGGGCACACCTTGCCGCAGATGCCACAGTTCGATGGGTCGGTTTTGAGGGAGACTTCGCAGCCGTTCGCGAGCGCGTTCTTGTCGCAATCCGCAAAGCCGGGATCGCACGCGATGAGACAAGACCCCGAGGTGCACGTAGGGGTCCCGTTGGCGACGCTGCAGGCCGTGCCGCAACTTCCGCAGCTCGAAGTGGTCGTGGTGTCGGCCTCACAGCCGTCCGCGGGCTTTTGGTTGCAGTCACCGAAGCCCGGATCGCAGACGGGCACGCACGCGCCAGAGACGCAGCTCGTGCTTCCGTTCGCGTTCGTGCAGATGTTGCCGCATGCACCGCAATCCGCGGCACTGGTGTCGACATTGACACACTGCTGGTTGCAGCAATCGAACCCCGATGGGCAGGTCGCGGCCGACGAGCAACCCGGAACGCACGCGCCCGACGGAATGTCGCATTCGCTGCCTGGCGGGCACTCGTTGGGACCGCTGCAGCCCGCACAGGTGTGCTTGGTCGTATCGCAGGTGAGCGCTCCGGCATCGCCAGCGCAGTCCGTATCGTCACCGCAGCCCGGCGCGCAGGTCGTCCCAGCGCAGTAGCTGCCGAAGGGGCAGGAATCGTCCGTTGGGAGACACTCGACACACTTCGAGCTCGCTACGTCGCAGACCGGGAGGGATGGCAATGCGCACTCCGAGCTCTGGGTGCATTCGGGTCCGCCGTCGGTGCCACCGTGGGCGGCGGCATTGCCGCTGCCGCCCGACCCGCCCCCATCCGTCGCGCCTCCACTGCCCCCGGATTCCGCCGCTCGGGCCGGCATCGCCATCGAAGTTGTAGTCGGGCACCCCGCACGCGAACACCGTGAGCCCCACGATCGCGAGCGTCGACGCCAAGCGAAGCCACTGCATCGCGTACATCTTACATCGCCCGCCGCAAACGGCCCATGGGCCATCTGTAGGCTCGTGTGTGTGTCGAGGTAGGGTGAGGTATCCCTCTACGCACAAAGGCCGGGCAGAAGGGCTCAGTTACAGGTCGCGCTCGAGACCGAGAGGTCGTCGATGTTCCAGCCGCTCATGATGAACGCGTCCGTGTCGCCGAGCAGGTGGCTGAAGCGAACCTTGAAATTCGCGTTCTTGTACGCGGTGACGTCGTATTCGTAACGCGTCCAGCTGCCGTCGGCGACGATGTCTCCAATCGGCTGACTGGTCCACACCGTGATCCAGGTCGAGCCGTTGTACACCTCGACGGTGTCGACCACGTACGGGTCGTAGTCGCAATTGAGCCAGCGCCAGAACGTGAGCTTCACCGTTCCAGAAGCCGACGCAAGGTTGATGACCGGGCTCGTCAGATAGCTCGGAGGATGCAGGCTGCTGGTGCCGTAGTTTCCGCCGAGTACGATTCCGCCGACGCCATTGTCGGACGTTGTGGAATGATCCTGGGCGGGATCCGGGTAGCCCTCGTCGTGCCCGGCACTGGTCTGCGTGGGGCCGATCTGCCACTCATTGCCGAGGGTCCAGCCCGCGGCGTTGTCCGCGAAGTTCTCGGAGAAATAGACCGTCCCGCCACTGCAACTCGATCCCGAGCAACCACACGTCCCGTCCGAACCGCACTTCGTACCGCAGCTGCCGCAGTTGCTCGGATCCGAAGTGAGAGTGGCCTCGCACGCGTTGCTTCCGTCCTTGTCGCAGTCCGACTTGCCGCTCGTGCACACGGCACATCCGCCGCCGTTGCAGTACTGGGAGCTCTGGCAGGCATTGCCGCAGGTTCCGCAGTTCTGTCCGCTCTGGGCCAGGTTGGATTCGCAGCCGTTGGTCGTGTTGCCGTCGCAGTCGCCATACCCGGGTGCGCAGGCGCTCGCGCACGCACCATTGGAGCAGTTGGGCTGCGAAACCGGGCACACCTTGCCGCAGGTGCCACAGTTGGATGGGTCGGTCTTGAGCGAGACTTCGCAGCCGTTCGCGAGCGCGTTGTTGTCGCAATCCGCGAAGCCGGGATCGCACGCGATCACGCACGTTCCCGAAGGGCAAGTGGGGGTCCCGTTGGCGACGCTACAGGCCGAGCCGCAACTTCCGCAATCCGCCGTGGTCGTGGTGTCGGTCTCGCATCCGTCCTCGGATTTTTGGTTGCAGTCAGCGAAGCCGGGATCGCAGACGGGATCGCACGCGCCGGCAACGCAGCTCGTCGTGCCGTTCGCATTCAAGCAGGCGTTGCCGCAGCTTCCGCAATCGGTGGTGGTGGTGTCGACGTTGACGCACTCCTGACCGCAACAATCGAACCCCGATGGGCAGGTCGCGGCCGACGAGCAACCCGGAACGCACGCGCCCGACGAAACGTCGCATTCGCTGCCGGGCGGACATTGGTTCGGGCCATTGCAGCCAGTGCAGGCGTGCTGGGCGGTGTCACACGTGAGCGCGCCCGCGTCGCTCGCGCAGTCGGTATCGTCGGCGCACCCCGGCTCACAGGTCGTCGCGCTGCAGTAGCTGCCGAACGGGCACGAATCGTCCGTCGGGAGACACTCCACGCACTTCGCGTTCGGCACGTCGCAAATCGGAAGCGACGTGGAGGCACAGTCGGAGTTTTGGGTGCACTCGGGTCCCCCGTCGGCACCCCCGTGCGCGGCTGCATTGCCCCCACCACCCAATCCACCGCCGTCCGTCGCTCCCCCACTACCGCCCCCGTCGAATTGGTAGTCGGGCACGCCGCACGCGAACACCGTGAGCCCCACGATCCCGAGCGTCGACCCCAAGCGAAGCCACCGCATTGCCGACATCCTACATCATCGCGCTCGGCCCATGGCCATACGTGGGTGTGTGTCGAGGTGGGGCGAGGTATCCCCTCGCTGCATCCGAGGCTCGGGTGTACCATCCCCGAGGTGCATCGTTTCGTGCCAAGACTGGTGCTGATCTCGATGCTGCTCTGCGCGGTGGCCCTCGCGGCGCCGACCAAGAAAGAGCTTTCCAAGGCCCGCGCCAAGTTTCAGCAGGCCACGGAGCTCGAGCAGGCCAAGAACTTCACCTCCGCGCTGGAGCTCTTCCGCGAAGTCGGGGAGCTCCGGATGACGCCGCAGGTGCGTTACCACATCGCCCACTGCGAAGAAGAGCTCGGGAGACTGCTGGCCGCGCTCGGTGGATACGAGCTGGCTGCTTCCGACGCGCACAAGGTCGACAAGAGCTTCGAGAAGGAAGTCCTGGCGCGCGCCGAGGAACTGCGATCACGGATCCCGAAGTTGGTGATCGAACGGGGTGAGGGCGCGGAGGCCGCCCGAATCGAGCTCGACGGGGTGGCGCTCGGCGCGAGCTCCGTGGGAACCGAGATGAAGGTGGATCCGGGGCCCCACGAAGTGAGTGCTCGCGCCAGTGGATTCACCCCGTTTTCCGTCACCGTCGAGCTCGTGGAGCGGGACACCAAGAACGTGAAGGTCACACTCACGCCGACGGATTCGGCGGAGCCGGTGCCAACACCCGACGCCGAACCGCGGGACACCGGAGTGAAGGAGGACAAGCCGTCCAAGGCGTTCCCTCTCATCCTGGGCGGCATCGGTATCGTCAGCCTCGGTGCCTCCGGCGCATTCTTCCTGATGGAGCGGAGCGCGCTCGACGATCTCGACGGGCAGTGCGATGCGAACCAGAGCTGTCCGCCCTCGAGCAAGGACACCTACGACAAGGCGAAGCGCTACGATTCTGATCTCGAAGGTGACCCTCGGTGTCGGAGTGGTCTCGATTGGCGTCGCGGTGACGCTGCTCCTCACGCAAAAATCCAAAAAGAAGTCGGAAGCGCGTCGTTTTCAGCTCGTGCCGGCGGCGCCCAACGCCCACGCGGGAGCGAGCGTCATCGGTACGTTCTGAAGCTCGCTCAGAATCCCGGATCCTGTTTCCAGGACGGCGGGTTCGTCGGTTTCGCGGGCTTGGTTGCACTCGGCTTCGCCGGCTTGGTTGCGGCGGGGTGATGAGTCGGGACGGGCGGCGCGCTGTCGACGGGTGGGGGTGCGCTCTCCTCGGCAGCGGGCTCGGAAGCGACGGGCTCCGCCGGTGGGGCAACCTCGGGCTCGACCGAGCTCAACGCAGGACTGGTTGGCGACGGTGATGGCGATGGCGATGCGACCACGGGTGGTGACTCCGGCTCTGGTTTCAGGCGCGGGGCAATGACGAAGAAATAGAGCGCGCATCCCCCGCCGACGACGATCAAGAGCAGAAGGAGCTTGGGCCAGACGCTCCGCTTCGGCACGTCGAAGCTCGGCGCGGGAAACAGTACTTGCGACACGCTCGCCCCAGTGGTCTCACCGCTGCCGAGAGTCGGCGCTGACGTTCCCGAGCTCGAGAACGACGCAATTCCGCTCACGCCGCTACCGCTCGCCGCGGAAGGGGGAGGCTGGGAGTCCAAGAGGTCCCGGAGCTTCCGCTCGGTATCCGGGCCTTGGCTTTTCGCGTTGTCCGCCCGCGTGAGCGCGGCGTTCAGCGCACTCTTCTGCTGTTCACGCCGCTCGCTGAACAGGCTCCGGAGAAACTTGGCGACCTCTTCGTCCGTGCTCGCCCGCATGGTGGTGGGCAGCGACTGGTCGAGCGCCCGCAGCAGGTCGTTCGCCGTTGGAAACCGTTTGGCAGGATCTTTGGCGAGCGCCTGCATCACCACGCGATCGAGCGCCACTGGATAACTCGGGACGAGTCGGCGCGGAGTGATCGCGAGATCCGGCGCTGCAATGTTGTACATGGTGGCGGCGTCGGATTCCTTGCGGAACGGATGCTTGCCGGTGGTCAGGTAGTAGAGCACGCACCCGAGCGAGAACACGTCGATCCGCCGATCGATCGTTTCGGCTCGGATCTGCTCGGGCGCCATGTAGCCCACCTTGCCCTTGATGTGCCCGGCCGCGGTGACGCTTCCGCCCACGGCGGTCGCCTTGGCGACACCGAAGTCCACGACCTTCGCAACCCCATCGTACGTGACCAGCACGTTCTGCGGAGAAACGTCGCGATGAACGAGCCCGACGAGCTGACCGGAGCCATCGCGGATCTCGTGCGCGGCGTGAAGTCCCGCAGCGGCTTGCGTGCAAATCCGAACCGCTACCGGCAGCGGGACGCCCCCGACCTTCTTCGCGGCGCGAATTACTTGATTGAGAGGAACGCCATCGATCCACTCCATCACCAGATACAGCACACCATCTTGTTCACCGAGGTCGAGGATTTCGACCACGTGCGGATGGCGGATCTGCGAGGCGAGGGATGCCTCGTCCAAGAACATCTGCTCGAACTCGGGATCGTCGGAGAGCTTGGGCAGAATCGTTTTGACCGCGACGATCTTCTGAAACCCCCGAGTGCCCTTCAGTCGCGCCGCCCAGACCATCGCCATCCCACCGGACGCGATGGGCATGAGTAACTCGTAGCGGCCAAGGGTCTGGCCGGCCCCCAGTTCTTCGAGCGACGGAGCGTTCTCGGCGGGTAAGGTCACGCCAGCTGAAAGTGTACAGGCAGCGCCGCCACGCCACAATTGCCGCCCGGATTCGCCGCCAGTGCCGGGAAAGCATCGGGAATTCGTGGGCCCGGGCCCCGAAATCCCGACCACTCCGTCACTCGCTCGTGACATTTCCGTTACCAGGAGGGGCCGCCCGCGCGTCAAAGACTTTCGCCGTCGCGTGACGCTCCCCGGGCGAGCACCCATCCTCGACATGCCTGGACACGCACGGTAGATTTCGATTTCGATTGGGGTGAGTGCGGCTCCGGCACGTTTGGGAAAATGAGCTCACGATGAAATGGCACGTGTACGTTCTGGCTACGGTGCTCTCCGCGGGCGTCGGCTGGGGACTGACGGCGTGCTCGGTGGATGTCCAAACCCCTCCCGTCCCGTCGGGATGTCACGCGGGCACCACCAATTGCAAAGGTGAGTGCGTCGACCTCGGTACGGACGGAAAGAACTGCGGCGCGTGTGACAAGAAGTGCCCGGCGGGCAAGGTGTGCTCGTCCGGGTCGTGCGCCGGATCGTGTCCGGCCTCCACCACCGAGTGCAATGGCGGCTGCGTCGATCTCGAATGGGACAACAAGAACTGCGGGGTGTGCGGCAAGGCCTGCGCCTCGGGCGACGTGTGCGCAAAGGGCGCGTGTGGCCAGTCGTGCCCGACGCCCTGGAAGAAGTGCGACGAGGAGTGCGTCAACCTCGACTTCGACAGCGAAAACTGCGGAAAGTGCAAGAAGGCCTGCCTTCTGGGTGAGATCTGTAGCGGAGGCATGTGCTCGGCTGCTTGCAATCCGCCCTCCACCCAGTGCGGCGCGACGTGCACCCAGCTGCAAACCGACAGCAAGCATTGCGGCGATTGCGGCAAGACGTGCAAGGACAACGAGCTCTGCGCTCTCGGGAAATGCGTTCCCAAATGTCCGAACGATCTGATCGAGTGCGACGGTGGCTGCATCGATCCTCGAAAGAACCCGAACCACTGCGGCGCGTGTGGAAACGCGTGCGCCGCGACCGAGACCTGCACCAGCGGGAGCTGCCAATGCACGACTCTGTGCGGCACGAGCTGCGTGGATACCCAGAGCGATTCGAAGCACTGCGGCAAATGCGGCAACGAATGCCCGGCCACACAGCAGTGCGAATTCGGGGTTTGCAAGTGCAAAGCGGGCGTTCAGAAGTGCGGGACGGACGTTTGCCCCGATCTCATGACCGACCCCGACCACTGCGGAACCTGCGGGGCGAGCTGCGCGGAGGGGGCAGACTGCGTCAACGGCACTTGCGCCTGTCCGACCGGCCTCACGGAGTGCGGAAACTCTTGCGTGAACTTGCTCACCAACGAGAATCACTGCGGAGCCTGCGGCGCCCCCTGCTCGAACTGGCCGTATTACGGCAGCGCTTTGGTCTGCAAGAACGGGAGCTGCGTCTGCCCGACGGGTCAAACCGACTGTGGCGCCGGCAATTGCGTGTTCCTGGGCACGAGCTTCACCAACTGCGGAGCTTGCGGCGTGGTGTGTGCGAGTGGCGGGAGCTGCGTCGGGGGCGCCTGCACTTGTCCAGCGGGCAAGACCACCTGCGGAAGTGCGTGCACGGATCTCCAGACGAACGCTTCCCACTGCGGCGCGTGCGGCGCTGCTTGCAATACCAACGAGACGTGCGTCGCCGGAGCTTGTACCTGCGCCGCGCCCTACACGAATTGCAGCGGCTCCTGCGTCCACCTGCCTTCGAGCGTTTCGAATTGCGGCGCCTGCGGCGTCCAGTGCCCAACCGCCTTCAGCTGTTCCAGCGGCACTTGCGCCTGTCAATATCCGTACACAGTCTGCGGAAGTTCCTGCGTGTACATTTATACGAACCCGAGTCACTGCGGGGCGTGTGACCATGCCTGCGCCGCCGGCCAGAAGTGCACGAACGGGATCTGCGTATGAGTGGGTGAGCTACCTGCGAACGCCAACTCACGGAGTTACGTTGGCGATCCAGTAGCCCGCACCGTTCTCGAGCACGATGGGTCCCGTGCACTGCTTGCCCGTCGTCTTTGTCACGGCGAACTTCGAGCGCGTCGACCAACACGGACCGGCGGGCGCGGGCAGCTCCCAACCGGGATCGAACTGCTCCGGGACGAGCTCCGCGTTTTGGCAACCTTCGCCCAGGAGCCCCGAGATCCCGAGACAAATGCAGGCGGCGATCGAGCGGCTCCGCATGCGCTCAGGGAATGCATGGGGCGAGCCAAGCGCGAATCGCCCTGCAGCGGGTACCGACCTGCCACCACAGTTGGCGCACAGGTGAAGTGGTTGGCCGTCAGGCGCCGACGAAAGACAGGTCGATGCGCTCCTCGCGAAGCGGAGGACACCAGTAGTAGCCACCGCTGACAGCCCGGGTGAACGTGAAGAGCTTGTCCACGATGCCGTCGTCGTGACCGAGCATGCGCCGGAGCGCGCGCTCGTAGCGATCCAGCGATTCCCCGTAGGCCACGGAATACAGTCCCCTCTTGCCGACTCCACCCCAGGGCATCGAGCGCCGGAGCACGAAGCCCGACGGGTTCTCGAACGCTTCCTGCTCGGTGCGTTTGACGTGAGCGCTCTCGGGCGCGTCGCTCATTTCTTCATTGTCGACGATCCGCCGACCGACCACGTTGTCGCGTTCGGCCTGGGACAAGGATTCGAGCTTTTTGAGGTCGTGGCGCCAGCGCTGCCCGGCGACGAAGCTCGATCCGTCGAGCCCTGCGCCCTTGCCAGAAACGATGGCGGCGGCGATCGCGGCTTGTCCTTCGGGGTTGGCGGTCCCATCGAGATAGCCGGATAGGTCCCGCCCGTCCCGGTAGCGAAAGCCTGCAATCTCTTCTCGGAGCGCGAAGTCATTGCTGACCAAACCGTGCAGCTCCATCGCCCGATCGTACGCATCGCTCGAATCATCGGCCCGCACGAATGCCCAGAGCGCGCCCTGGGTCGATGGAACCGTGATGCCGGGACCCGCCAGAGCCGGGAAGGCACGCAGGCCGGGGACGTTCTTTCCGAGGGCGAGCACGGCGGGCAAACCAAGCCCCACCACACCGTGATCGGGATCGAATCCATCGCGAAGCCGCCCGAGCCCGCGGGACGGGTTTCCACCGACGACCAGGTCGAAGACCAGGATCCGAGCGACGCGGGGAGGCGGATCCAGAAGCGCGCGTTGAGTCATGCCGGGCCACAGGGTGTACTGCCCCTCGCCCCCCGCGAGAAGTGGAAACGACTCGTGACGATGCCCCTGCTACAGTAGATCTAGAGGATGCGGATCCATCGACTGTTTCACACCGCGTGTGTCTCCTGCTCTGTCATCGGATTCACCACGGCCGTCCACGCCGCCGACGTGTGCGTCGGCCCTGCTCCGTCGGGTGATGCGAGCGGCAGCGACTGGAACAATCAGAAAGCATGGGGCGGCACTCCCTCGCGTGGTGACACCTGGTACCTCGCGGATGGGACCTATTCAGGCAAGGTTTTCGACGCTCCCGAGAGCGGATCGACGCTGATTAGCATCAAGAAGGCCACGACGGCCGATCACGGTCCGAGCGCGGGTTTCACGAGTGACCTGGGCGACGGGCAGGCCGCTTTCACGGACGCCATCCAGTTCGAATCGGCCCATTGGGTGTTCGACGGCCAGACCGGTGGCGGTCCGGGAAGCTGGGCGAGCGGTTTTGGGTTCAAGATCACCTCCACGGACGATGCGATGGCCATCATTCGCATTGGCTACTCCGCGGACGCCGACGACATCACGGTTCGCCACGTGGATCTGGAGGGCAAGGGCAGCGTGAGCGATCAGGGCGGCGGTTACTCGAACGACGCCGTTGCGATCTATGGCGCCGCGAACGTCACGCTATCTTACGCGTGGATCCATGGAGCCGGGCGCTGCCCGTTCTTCATCGACACGGCAGATTCCGTCTTCGAGCAAGTGTACGTCGAGAGCTACTTTGGATCGGCGAGCGTGCACTCCGAAGTCGCTTCGATCTGGAGCTTCGCCGGGCTGCCCATCGGGGACATCACGTTCCGCCACAATTTGATCACTCACATCATTTCCACGGGCGGGTTGATGTTCGACAACTCGAGCAACCCCGATTCGCACCTCTACGTGTACGGCAACGTCTTTTACAAACCGCCGGGAGACACGTGGGATCAGGCCAATGGAGTCATCGGAGGCTGGACGGGCGGCAACAACGAGGAGATGCACAACGTCTGGGTCGACAACAACAGCTTCATCGGAATCGACCAGTCGTCGCTCAGCACGCTGCCCAACATAGCGAGCGGATCGCGAGCTCAGAACAATCTCTGGTACGACTCCGACCCGCCGAGCTTTTCCAAGTTTCCGACCCACGACTCCAATCACTTCGTGAGCTCCGGCAACGTCCAAGGCGAAGCCAACGGAACGAGCTCACCCGGCGGGGATCCTTTCGTGAGTGTTGCTGGGCTCGATTTCACGCTCCTCGCCAATACCGAGCCCGGAATCGATCTCGGCCCACCCTTCGATGTGGATGGCCTCGGACACGTTCGCACTACGTGGACCCGCGGAGCGTACGAGTTCTGTGAAACCGGATGCGCTGCGGGAGGCGGCGGCGGGATCCCGCCAGCGGACTCCGGCCTCGCCGGTACTACCGGGCAGGGAGCGAGCTCGGGCGCGGGCGGGAGCGGGGGCACGTCGGGGGATGCAGGGGCGACGAAGAATGCGTCCGGATCGGGAGACGACGGGGGATGCGGTTGCTCCACGCAAAGTCGTGGCCATCGGCCGTGGTTGTTGCTGCTCGGACTCGTGCTCGTCGCCGCGGGGCGTCGAAAGCGTCGCGGCTGACGTGCGAGATCACGAGCAGCTGCTACATTTGATGAGCGGACGACTCGTGATCTCGGCTAGGCGCTTCCTGCTGCTCTGGGCAGCCCTGACGGCTGTCGTGATCGGGTACGCGGTCGTGGATCTTTGGCTCTCGCCGTCACTGTGGGCGGAGCGTCACTTCAGCATGCAGCCCGATTTCACGCAGATCTGGGAGGCTCGGCACTGGGGTGGGCGCCTGCTCAGGGAACGGGCGTGGGAGCTTCTGGTGCCGAATGCGGTCGTCATCGGGGGCTTGTTCGCGCTGGTCGTCCACGCGATCGTGCGGCGGTTTTCCAAGCACGCCTTGGAGGGCGCCGAGCGCCCGAGCATCGTGCCCGGGAGCATCCCCAGCGTTCCTCCTCCGGCCTGAGGAACTTTTCGGACCTCGAGCTGTCGCGGGGGGAGTGCGCCATTGGCTCGTGGCATTCGTTTTCCTGCTGGTGGCGTGCACCGCGCCGGAGCAGAGAGAGCGCACACTCGGCGGTCAGAGCTCGGCAAAACTCCACGAGCCGCCGCCGCCCTCCGAGCACGAACGGCTCTACCATCCGACGACCGAGCTCTTCGAAAAGAAGCATCCGCCCAAAGTCGGGGACTGGCTCGAGCGATTTCCCGAGCGAGGGCAGAGCTTCCTTCGCTACCAGAGCGAAAACCCCGTTCGCCCGACCCAAGACAGAAACGCGATCGTGCTTCAGCCCCTGGGCTCGTTCCCGAAGCAGCGAACCGAGCTCCTCGAAACTCTGCGGCTCGGGCTCTCCATCTTCTTCCAGCTTCCGGTCGAGCTCCGGGAGCCCGTCGCGCTCCCGAGGAAAGGTAGGAGGACTCGGCGAGAGGGCGCCCGCCGGTGGCTTCAGTACCCGACCCGAAACTTGCTCGACGAGTTTCTCGGCCAAACGCGTTCCCAAGAGCGCGCTCATCTACGTCGGCGTCACGTTCGCCGATCTGTACCCCGATCCGAGCTGGAACTACGTGTTCGGTGAAGCGAGTCTCGGTGAACGCGTCGGCGTATATTCCCTCGTTCGCTTCTTCCCGGAGTTTTGGGGAGAGAAGCGAAGCGACGCGCTCGAAACCAAAGGGCTACGACGAAGTTTGGCGGTCCTCGCTCACGAGACCGGTCACACGTTCGGGCTCGAGCACTGCACCGCGTACGAATGCGTGATGAACGGCTCCAATTCCCTCGATGAGCTGGATGGGCAATTCGGCGAGCTTTGCCCGATCTGTTTGCGCAAGCTCGCGTGGAACATCGGCTTCGATCCCATCCAACGCTACACCGCGCTCGCGAGCTTCTACCGAAAACACGGGCTCACCTCGCTGGCGGGATGGATGGATCGGCGATTGAGCGAACTGACAGCCCTAGATCAGTCAGGGCAATCGCCGAAGGGACCGCCCCCGTGAAGCAGGTGATCGTGTTGGGCTCCGTGGGCAGCGACATCAGCGCCCGCACGGGATCGGCTGCCCGACCTTCCGCCAAGCCTTCCTCTGGATCCCAGCCCGGCACGTGACCCGGCCTGAGAACGTGAAGACCGCTCTGCCAAAGACCGATCACGTAGGTGTGGCCAGCGACGCGGGCTCCCATGCGATCCGCAAACGCCCGGGCGAACCGCTGGCCGCGGTCGGCACCCAATGTCTCACACGTGCGAAACCAGAACAGAGCGTCGGGGGTGAGTCGGTCCCGTACTGCGGAAAGCCGCGTTCGTAGAGCGCTCTGTCGGGTCAGCGCGCGCTCGTCCAGAACGTGATCGGCAACGCGCGCGTCTCCCCACTTTCCGTGCCCCCAGAACTGGATCTCGCCGATGCGGGTGCTGGGGCGAACGGTTGCCAAGAAATCGAGTGCTTCCCGCCAGGATGCGGCTCCGTGGGCAGCGTCCATGCTGCCGAACAATCGGTGCAAGCGGGCTCCCGTCCACCAGGCTTCGGATAGGAAGTGGCCCCTACGCCCGCGACAGGTGCGGTCGTAGACGACGAGCCGAAGACCTCGAGACATGGGGACATGGAAAGCATGACTCAGTTTTCTGGCTCGGAAAGGTCGGACCGCGACGGAACCGAATCGAGAGCCGTCTCGGTATCCCCGCTCGGCTCGGAAATGCTGGTGGGCGTCAATGCGGCCACCTCGATGACCGGCGTTTTCGAGTCATCGGGAGTGCCCCGTCCGGTCTGTTCCGTCGTCGAAAACCATCGAGCCACCCCTTCCCTTCCCTCCTCACGCCCGATTTTCGGCAGTGCCTTGGAAAGCTCCCGCGCGCTCGGCCAACGCTCGCTCGGATCGAGCTTCATGGCGCGCTCGATGACTTTCGCAAGAGCGCCGGCATCGGGGCGAAGCTCCAGAACCTTTTTCCTGCGTCCTTCCAGGATCGATGCCACGATCGCGGGCTCACTGTCCCCGACGAAGGGGCGCTTCTGGGTCGTCACCTCGTACAGGAGCACACCGAGAGCGAATATGTCGGTCCGAGCATCGATGGGGCCGGCCGCGATCTGCTCCGGTGCTGCGTAGCCGATCTTTCCCCGCATGTGACCGGCGCGAGTGTGAGTTTCTCTCGTAGCTGCGCGGGCAATGCCGAAATCGATCAGCTTCACGCGGCCGTCTCGCCCGATGAGCACGTTGGCCGGCGACACGTCGCGATGGACGACGCGAAGAGGTGCGCCCTCCGAACTTCTGAGCGTGTGCGCGTACTCGAGTGCGGCGCACAGACAGCGACCGATTTCTGCCACGACTGCGAGGGGAACCGATTGTTTTTTGGCCGCCGCGTAGCGCAGCAAGACTCCGAGGGGCAGACCATCCACGAGCTCCATCGCGATGTAGGGCCGGACCGACGACCCCTGCCCGCCCGTCCCGAAAGCGTACACCTCGACGATGTTCTCGTGATGTAGCTCGGCAGCGAGACGCGCTTCGTCGAGAAACATCGCGCACAGCTCCTGGTTGTCCGTGAGGTCTCGACGCACGCGCTTGACCGCCGCGACACGCTTTCGACCAAGTAACCCCACCGCTTCGGCGAAAAAGACCTCTGCCATCCCGCCGGCGCCGAGAAACTTGCGCAGCGCGTAGCCGGGCACCCGTCCTTCGGCTCCCTCGAGAGCGACACGAAACTGCGCGAGCATTCGGGATGCGACGTAGCTCGATGCGATGGCGCCCGACGTGACGGCGCCAATCAACGGGACTCGAAACCCGAGCAGTGCAGCGATGTCGATGATCCCGGCGAGGAACACCAACAGGCCCGCCACCAGTGAGGAGCGCGCTTGGGTGCGCGGCCAGTAGGTTGCGATCCCGAGGGCTTCGACGACTTGAAAGCTTCCGCATGCGACCGCAAGAGCGATGGCAGAGCCCAGCGTGAGGACGAGATGAGGTGCTCCAGAGCCCGTGTTCGGAGCGGGGGAAAACTGGAGCGTTGCGAGCACCGCCACGACGACGGGCAGCGCAACCAGGACGAGTAGCATGCGATGGCGTGAAGCACGCGGGGCATCCGTTGGCAGAACGCCCGAGGTGCCGGCCACGAACGAAAGGATGGCGCCGGCCGCGAACATCCGAATGCCGAGCTCCGGGTCGATCCCTTCCATGAGCATGGCGGCAGCGACCGAGGTGGTGCCCGCCAGCAGCATGGCGACGCCCGCCGAGCGGGTTTCGAGCGGCCAGAGCTCGCCTCGGGGCCAGCCAAAGCAGAGTGCGGCAACGGAAAAATCCAAGCCGGCAAACAAGAGCGCGAGAGCGACCGGAAGAAACTCCATCTAGTGTTTCTCCCTCGGAGTTTTTCTCCCTCGTCGAGGCGCGCTCATGGGCTTCGGGCTCGGCATTCTAGATACATCTCGTTTAGTCTGCGCGAAGATGATCGCAAAACGCGTCTGGCTCGCACTTCCCCTGCTGCTCGGAACGGCACGGGCCGCACCCGGAAGCTGTCCGGAAGACATGGCCAGCGTGGATGGTCGCTACTGTGTCGACCGCTACGAGGCGTCGCTCATCGTCGTGGACACGGGCAAGCTCCATTCGCCGTTCGAGCTTTTGAAAGAGGGACAGCGCGTGCGAGCTGTCAGCCGAAGCGGCGTCCATCCGCAAGCTCACATCAGTCAGGAGCAAGCGGCGAGCGCGTGCGAGGAGGCCGGCAAACGGCTGTGCACGCGAGACGAATGGGTGACGGCGTGCAAAGGCCGCGTGCCCACTCTGTATCCCTACGGCCAGCGGCACCGCCCGGGCTACTGCAACGATGCCGGGGTCTCACCTCTCGGGATCCTGAGTGGCAAACACAAGACCTACGACGATCGAACGATGAATGATCGCCGCCTCAATCAGGTTCCGGGAACACTCGCGCGCACGGGCACCTATCACCGCTGCCAAAACGAGTACGGCATCTTCGACATGAGCGGCAACCTCCACGAATGGACCGCGGAGACGAAGGGCGAGTTTCACGGCGGCTATTACCTGGACACCACGATGCTCGGAGAAGGCTGCGAGTACGTCACGGACGGCCACGACAAGAACTACCGGGATTACTCTGTTGGCTTTCGATGCTGCTCCGACGCTAGCGACGGCGGATGACCCAGGGTCGGGGTGGTTTTCGCGCGAGAGCCGAGCTTCGGGCTCTCTCGAGCGAATCTTCCTCGCGCAAACACTCGAAGCAATCTTCCGCGTCGTCTTTCCCGCATCCGGCTTTCTTCCCGAGCTCGTCCAGACGCGGACGCGCGCGTCGATCGGCGCTCTTGTCCACCTCCCGAAGGAGCTTTTGGATCTTTTCGCATCGGGTTTCGCCCTCGAGCTTCAAGATCACGTCGAGCGCGGGGGAAGCCTTGTCCCGCGCGAGGCGCGGACTCGTCAGAAAGTCCTCTGCCAGGGCTCGGGTCGCGGCGTGTCCCGTCTCCTTCCACACCTCGTAGAGCATGTCGGCGCCCGTCGATCCGGGCAGGTCGGCGACGATGCCGAGTGCCATGGGGGCGGCTTGGGGATCGGTTGCGTAACCGAACAGGAGCGCAAGAACGCTCGGATCCTCGGCGAGGGTCGGATCCCGCGCAATTTCCTGACCCAGGTGCTCGAACGTCACGACGAAGCAAGACCGCATGTCCGGTTGCAAGCGCCAGCACGTCGTCGGCGGTGCGTTCGGCTTTCGGCTTCATCTCCAGACGCTTGAGCGATTCGAGATCCCCGCTTCGAGCCCGGGAGAGCAGAGACGACGGCGAGGCGGACGACGCAATCGAGGTCGCCTCCGGCGCGACTGGCGAGCTCACGCTTCCACTCTCTCGAGCCGGAGCCGTCGGCCGAGGAGGTTCGCTCGCCCAGGCCCAGCGAGCCAAGATGGCAACGGCGACCATCGACCCCGTCCACAAGAGCCACAGCGGCGACTGGAGTGGGCCGAGAGCGATGCGCTGACGGAGTGCCTGGCTGAGCGATGACGTCGAGTCGGCGGACATCGAACCGAACGTACACGAAGCACGCGGCTCACCGGCGTTCGATTTTTCGCTCGCTTCAGCCCGCAATGCGCAGGAGTACTTCGACTTCCTCCGGGTCGAGATCGAGCTCGAAACAGGAGAGATCCTGACGCATGTGGTTCGGATCGCTCGTTCCGGTGAGTGGCAGCATGCCGACCTCGAGCGCAAATCGGAACACGATCTCTGGAAGGGTTCGCCCGTGACGTTCTACGATCTTGTGCACCGGCGCGGTCAATAGCTCCCGCTCGTTGGCGGTGAGGAGCGAAAAGCCCTGGTATACGATGCCGTGCTCGTTGCAAAACGCACGCACCGAGTGGTCCCAACCGGTGCGGGCGAAGCAGCGATTCTGAACGAACGCGATGCTTTCCGTCGCCAGCTCCTGAAACGCGCGCAGCTGTTCCAGCGAGACATTGCTGAGCCCGAGCAAGCGAGCCTTCCCTGCACGCTTGAGCTCTTCCATGGCGCCCCACACTTCGCGATCCGCATCGGCGATCCCGCGCCCTTGAGCGGGACCGTGAAGCACGTAGGAATCGACGTAGCTCGTCTGCAGATGGTCGAGGGAGCTCGCGAAGGATTGGGCTACCTGAACCCCGAAGCTTGCGCGGGGATCGTACGGCAGCCTCGCATCCTGCCCACGGACGTAGGTGAACTTGGTTTGCAAGAACACGTCGGCTCGGGTGAGCTTGCCTTCGGCGATCACCTGGGCCACCGCGCTGCCGACGTCTGCCTCCACGTAGTGCCGTCGCTGATTCGCCGTATCGATACCGACGAAGCCGGCGCGAAGAGCCTCGAGCACGAGCGATTCGGTGTGCTCCTCTTTCCAGGCCGTGCCGTAGAGGAACGCCGGCACTCGTATCCCCCGGACTTCACGAGATGTTTCCATCGCCACGGCCCGAGCCTTAGACCATTCGCCGGCCCGGGGAGCAACCACCGATCCTGGCAAGCGTCAGCGCCGACTCACCAACAATGGCGAAGCTCGTTCTGTGGTGGGTGATGGTGCTCGTCTCGAGCACGGTCGGAGGCTGCAGCACTCCCGTCGGGGCAGGAACCCCGCGACCCGAGTCGCAAGTCGGGCTTTCCTGCGCATTGCCAGAGGAAACCTCTCCGGACTTTCGCGGCGCCCTCGAAAGCGAGGTGACCATCATCGGGGAACCGGAGGACGCCGCGCTCTGCCTGGTGAACCATTTCCGAGGTCGCGTGAGCTGTCCTTATGGCCAGAGCCAAGCGGACTACGACGCCTTCGTGGCCGGCGAAATTCCGGCTAGCGATCCGCGGCTTTGCCGGGTCTACGCAGGAAATGAGGTCGTCAAAGGTCCCGTGCCTCCTCAAATCGTCGAACGTCGCTCGGAGCTCAGCGTGCGAAAGTCTTGCCGTTGCGCCAACGCTCAGGGCTCTCGCAACGATGGCGCAACCTATTGCGGATGCCCGTCGGGCTTCTCGTGCACCCAGTTGGTCGACGACCTGGGTTTCGGCGCGGAGTACTCGGGAGGCTACTGCGTCGCGAGCGGAGCGAAGTTCGATTCCAGTGCGCCCAAAACCGATTGCTCCGCGGCTCTTTCCAACTGCGGCTACGAGGGACAAAATCCCTGAGCGCTCATGGCGAGGGCTCGAGCTCGATCGTCGTCGTCTCGCCGCACTTCACGTCGACCGTCAAACCCTCCGAAGTCCAGGTCGGAGGCTCGCCGGTGCCCAGTCGTACCCAGCGCAGGCCGCAGTGGGTCTTGTTGGGTTGGTTGGTGCTGCCGATCTTGAAGCCAGTCGAGTACACGTCACCCGCGCGAGACGAGCGCACCACCAGGTACCCCTCCATGGATAAAAGGCCGGCAGCGTCGGGCATTTGTCCTGCATCGGTGGGAGGCTCGAGGGTCGGCGCGGTTGCGAGGGGAGGAGCGGAAACCACGGGCGTGATCGTGCTTGGAACGGGCACTGGCGCTGGGGTCGCGGAAACCGTCGCGACGCTCGGTAGAGGCGACTCGCCTCCCTCGTGCCCGCGAAATCCCGGGTAGAGGAACGCCGCGAGGGCTCCCGCCGCCAGACCCAAGGTGAGAAATCCCAGCACGGACGGAAGCTCCCGACTGCGCTTCCGCTTGGCAGTCGATCGAGGAACCGATCGGGGGCGAGTGAGCGAGAATGCTTCCGGTTCTGGTCGCGCTGGTTTGGGCTCGACGACCGGAGCTGTCGGCTTGGGTGCGGAGCGAACGGGTGGCGGAGGAGGCTCGGGCGGAGGAGGCGTTTCTTCGACGGCTTCGAGATCTTCCTCGGGCAAGTCCTCCGGCGGCACGCTCGGCGCCCGTTCACCGGCCTCCGGAACCTGAGGCGGCTCGATGTCCGTCATCGGGGGCATCGACGAGAGCGGGAGCGTGGTCGAGCCGAACGGTGGTGCCGACGGAGCCGGCGGCGCGGCAGACGTGAGAGGTGGCATCGACGAAAGCGGGAGCGTCGGGGATGACGGCGGCTGGCTGATCGAACGAGGAGGCGGCGTCGACGATGTCGAATCGGGTGGCGGGACCGATGGCATCGGCAAGGAAGATGCGTCGCTCACGACACTGACGACCGCAAGGCGTGACTCGGAGGGAACTTCGAGGAGCATGTACTCCCCGCTCGTTCGGGCGTCCTCGCGTCGCGCCGTGTGAAGCTTCGCGATACCAGTCGCGCTCGCCAGCATGGATTGCGCAAATGCGTCACAGTTCGTCTTCCAGAGCGTCAGGCAGTCGGCGAGCCCACCTTGGATCGCGACGCCGAAGCCCGGCGGTCCCAGCTGAGCCGACGTCGGAACGTAGGCCCGCCGCCAAGCGACGCGTCCCTCCAGTCGAACCCACTCGCGACAACGTGGAGGCCGCACCTCGAGCCAAACCGCGTCATTTTCCGGCGCTGCGAGCGTGCGCACGAACATACCGTTTTGACTGACGTTGTAGCTGAATCCGATCTCGTCCGTCTCCTCGCGCGCGCTCCGAAATCGAACCAGCGTGTTGTAGAGCTGCCGCTCCTCTGCGCGCATGGGCGGGAGCTCGCCGCGCATCAGCTCGTTGGCGACGAAGAGCACCGTTTCAGGTGCGCCCGCGGTATTGACGACGCTCACGCGTTCGAGTCCGGCAAGACCACCCGCTACTTTCACGAGATCGCGCCGGGTGGCGGTTACGATCCAGGGCGCATTGCAACCTTTGCGCCGCGCTTCACTGATGAATGTGCGAGGCGGTCCGAGCGAAGCGCTTCCCACCACGAGTCGCGGCTTGCGGCTCTTCGTGTAAAACGCCAGCGATACGGGATCGTGTGCGAGCTTCACGTCGTAGCCCGCGTTGGCGAGCACGCGTTGCACCACGTTGCAACGTTCGCGATCCGTATCCGCAACGACCGCGAGACCCCGCTCCGGCGGCTGGGCCAACCGATCGGGCAACGTTCGCAGACGCGCGACGAACCCGGGCCCCAGCGTGGAGGAAACAACGTCGTCGACTCCGAGGGAGTAGAGCCGCTCGATCAGCGTGTCGCTCGTGTCGCTCGTGAGCGCAATCAGCGGAACGCTGGAAAGGCTCTTCTTCGAGCGCACCTTGTGGCAGAGCTTCTCGGCGCGAACGAGCGAAGCATCGAACACGACGACCCGGGGATCGTGGGCATCGAGCCACGCAATCGCAGCTTCGACGCGGTTGCAGGTCACGAGCTCGAGACGGCTCGTAGAAGCGATTGCCGCCAGGATGCGCTCTTGGTCCGCATCCGGCTTGGCCAAGACCAGCAACGAATCCATGTCGTTTTACCGAGCCAAGCGTAGCGAAAGAATGCGGACCTTTCGCACAAGTCCATCGCCCGGCGGCCTTTCCCCGGGGAAATCCCGCTGAACCCACGCTTAGTGAAGCGCCGAAAGCCTCCTGGAAAAGACCCGAACGGGTCGACTAGCGCTTTCGCATCCACTCGACCGCGGCGGCGAACGGCTGGAGCAACTTGGAACGCGGCGAGCTCCGACAAGCATCGAATCGCTGTCGGATCTCGACCTCGTTCATCGCACCGGAGGGTCCGACGAACACGATGACGGTTTCTGGAGCGGCGTCGGCCCACTCGCTTCCGAGGCTCACGCGCGCGCGGCGCCCGACCACCTGCAACACGACGCGATGCTCCGGCTTGGCATCCAGGTACACAATTCCCTTGGCGCGAAACACATTTGACGGAAGCTCGGTGGTCGCCTCACGAAGCTTCTCGAGCGACATCATTCCATCTCGATACGTGACGGTCTGAAACCCGTGGAAATCCACCGCCGCGGGCGCCTTCTCCGTGTTCAGCGCCGTGCGCTCGCTGGCGGCCCCCAGCAAGAGCTCGAGGGGAACTTCGGCCTGCACCGACTCGAGGATACGCGCTGTCGGCACGTAGCTCTGGATCCGGGCTCTCAACTCCCGAACCGCCCCGGGACCTACCAGATCAGTCTTGTTGATGAGCACGACGTTGGCCAGCACGAGCTGCTCACGAGCCAGCGTGTAGTGCTGTTCGCCCGGGTTTGGAAAGTACTCGGCATCCACCAGCGCAATCACCGCGTCGATGTGGAGCGGCCACGTCTTTTCCATCACGGTGAACGTGCGGAGCACGCTCCCCGGATCTGCGATGCCGCTCATTTCCACGACGAGCTGCTCGGGTGGGGGATCCCGGCGGAGCAAATCTCGCACGGCACCGATGAGATCCGACGCGATGCTGCAGCAGATACAACCGTTGGCCAGCGTGATGGTCGTCTCGTCCGCGCTTTCGACCAGGGCAGCGTCGATGCTCACGTCACCGAAGTCGTTCACCAAAACCGCGATGCGCCGGCCGTGGTCGCCGCCGAGGAGGCGATTGAGGAGCGTCGTCTTGCCGGAGCCCAAAAAGCCCGCGATCAGCGTGACGGGGACGGGGGGAAAGGACGCCATGAACAACCGTGATCAGGCTAAACCTACTCGATATCGATGTCCTGGGACGTGATCGTGATCGGAGTGGGAGGCATGGGCGCCGCAACCTGCCTCGAGCTCAGCCGCCGGGGAGCCCGAGTGCTCGGCCTCGAGCAACACGCAATTGGACACGATCTCGGAAGCTCTCACGGGGAAACTCGCCTCATTCGCAAGGCGTACTTCGAGGCCCCCGATTACGTGCCGCTCGTTGCCAAAGCGTATGAGGGCTGGCGACTGCTCGAGAGAGAGTGTGAACGGCAATTGCTGGTGACGACGGGTCTGGTCTTGTTCGGCCCCCCGGACGGTAGCGTGATCCCTGGGGCCGAGCGAGCTGCTCGGGAGCATGGTCTGGCATTCGAGCGACTTGGCATCGAAAAAGCCGCGGAGCGCTTTCCGGGTTTTGCCGCAGCGAGCCATCACGTGGCCCTCGTGGAGCCTGAAGCGGGGTTTCTGCGCGTCGACGAATGCGTGCGTGCCGCAGCGCTGGTCGCGCGACATCGCGGAGTCGAAATCCGTGAAGGGGGTCGGGTCCAGCACATCCGGGCCGACGGCGATGGAGTCCGCGTCGATACCCAGGCCGAGGCGCTTTTTGCGCGTCGCGCGATCGTGACCACGGGCGCGTGGTCCTCGGGGTTGGTCGAGACCATCGCTCCGTTTCTCACGGTCCGCCGCAAGCTCCAGCTCTGGCTCGAAGTCGAGCCGGGCGCGTACCGTTTTTCGGAAGGCTGTCCGGCGTACGCCTTCGAAACAAATGACGGCTTTTTCTACGGTTTTCCGGCCCTCGAGCCGGGAGTCGTGAAGGTTGCGCTCCATACCGGTGGCGAAGCGGTGAAAAATCCCAGCACCCTCGATCGAAACCTCCGAACCACGGACTCGGACCCGATCCTGGCGTTTGCACGGGACCACCTGCTCCGCACGACCGGTCGGGTCCTTCGGCACCGCGCGTGCATGTACACGATGACTCCCGACGAGCACTTCGTCATCGATCGGCATCCTGACGATGATCACGTGATCCTCGGCTGCGGTTTCAGCGGGCATGGTTTCAAGTTTGCTCCTGTCGTGGGAGCCGCGCTCGCCGACCTGGCTCTGGATGGAGCGTCCGACCTTCCGCTCAGCCTGTTCTCCGCATCACGCTTCGCAAGATCGTGACCTCCGGAACGCGCGGTCAGCGTGCCGACTGTTCAGTCATTCGCGGTCTTGCAGCACGAGATTCGGTCATCCATGCTGGCGCCCCCCCGATGCGCCGCCTCGAGAACGAAGACGACGACAAGTTCTGGGAGGCGTGGATCAAGAACGATCTGATCTTTTGCTACCGCTTCGGCAAGCTCGGCTCGAGCGGGCACACGAAGATCAAGAAGTTCAAGACTCGAGCCGAGGCTGAGGCCGAGCTGGAGCAGAAGCTCGCCGAGAAGATCGAAGAAGGCTTTTCCGAGATCGGTGTCGAAGAGGAAGAAGACGCGGTCGAAGAGACGGATTCGGCCGATGAGGCCGAAGAGGACGAGGCCGAAGAGAACGAGGCCGGCGACGACGAGGCCGGCGACGACGAGGCCGGCGACGACGAGGGCGAGCCCGAAGAAGACGAGCCCAACGACGACGAAGACGAGGACGAGGACGAGGACGAGCAGGCCGAGGAAGAGGTCGCCGCGGCGCCGCCTAAGCCGGCCGAACCCGAGTTGCCCGTTCGCTTTCGAACGACGAGCCCGAACGCGGCGGATTTTTCCCGAGCCGAGGCGCGGCTCGAGGCCGTGGTCAGCGCGGTGGGCAAGCGAAGCTGGAAGCTCGCCCGCACCGCAAGGCTCGCGCGCCGCGCTCTCGAACGACTGGGAGGCAGCGAAAACGCCGCTCTCACGGCCGCCCTGGATCGTGTGCTCGGACTGGTGATCGCGCCAAAAATCCGCTCCCCCTCCGGCACGCCCTCGGGCTGCTCGCTGAAGTCGAGCCCGGTTGGTTCGTGCGAACCGTCCGTGGCTGGCGCACCAAGATGCTTTCGTCACCGGCGGCTCCCACCATTGGCGCCCTGGCAACGGTGGCGGATACGATTTCCGATGCCGAGCTCGCGCTCCAAACCGGACTTGCGCTCGCAGATCGCACCCTCGACACCGATGCGTGGCGTCGTCGCTTTACCCACGTGAAACCGGTGCTCGAACGAGCGCACGACCTCGGCGATCTTCAAAAGAAGATCCGCGCCGAGAGTGACCCGATCCTCGCCGCGCGCGTGAAGGAGCTCGGATCGTGACCACGCGTCAGGCCATCGAGCTCGATGATCTCGAAAAGCTCGTCAGGAGCGAGGCGCCGGATCTCTACGCTGCGATCCTCGCCTTCGTCGAACAGCCCGATCCCGAGCCCGAAGGCGAGCTGCCTCAGGATGCGATGACCTTCCCAGCGCTCCAGGCCGCGTTGCGACAGGCGGGTGCGCAGTGGGACAAAAAACAGCGGCAAATTCAGGCCCGCGACGCCTGGAACCGATACCTGTCCCAGCCCAAAGAACGGATCGCACCTCGCACGTCGCTGGCCGAGCTCATCGTCGCTCTGTACGAAAAGAACACGCCAGCAGCGAGACGCGTGCTGCTCCTCTTGTGTCGCGAGGCGCCGCTTCGCTACGGGATCTGGGGCGGCCTCAAACGTGTGTTCAAGCGAGCGGAGGCCGATCTCGATGCGGAGGTCATTGGTGCTCTGGCGCCACGCTTCGAGTCCGGAGCGTCCGGTGACGTCCGCCAAGGAACTCTGGTCTATCTTCGCCGTCGAGTCTGGCGATTCTTGCGCCAGCTCGGGAAGTCTTCGCCGGAGCTCTATCCGCAATTCGCGGTCGAGGTCTTGCGTAGCTACCCGGACGGCACGCAGCGCTGGTCGACCTGGGCGGCGAGCCACATCATTTCCCATTCGGCGAAGAAGTGGGGAGCGCCAGCGGGGCTTGCGCGCGAAAAGAAGTTCCGCGCGCCCTACCTGGATGCGTGGAAAGTCCGGCCCGATCCATTGCTCACGCTGCTCGAAACCGCGCAGAGCGACATGGCCGCAGAGTTCGCGATCCTCGGGCTGCGCGAGCTGTTCCCCAAGCAAGAGGTCGCCGTCGAGTGGCTGGCCCGGCTCGCCTCGCGCCCGCTCTCGAGCGCACACGAATTCTTGATCGACACCCTGATGGGTTCTCCCGATCTGCATCAGAGCAAGCTCAAGGCGCGCGGCCTGCACGATGCTGTGCTCTTGCTCCTGCTCTCTCCGAGCCAGAAGGCGCGCACCTACGCCATCGAGTATGGGCGAGCCCACGCCACCGACATGACGGCGGAGCGCTTGTGCGATTTGCTCGGCGACACAATGGGCTACCGGGACACGACGGAGTTCGCTCTCGCGCTCCTCACGTCGAGACCCGCCCGGACCCTGGGAGTGCGCATCCTCGGTCGGATGCTGGGCCCCAGCGCCTCGAAAAATGGGCGGAAAAGGCTCTGGAAGAGGAGTTTTCGAAAGAAGGACATCGAGGAGTCGTTCCTGCTCGAGATGCTGTACGGAAACGAGAACCAGACCGCCTGGGCTCGCAAGTACGCCGAAAAGAAGCTCCGACCGAAGGAGCTCCCCGTTTCTTTCTGGCTCCGCGTTCTGGATGATCCTCGCCTCGAAAACGACTCGGAAGAAGTCGACGAGTTTGCGTTCGAGCAGCTGCAAAAGTTTTCTATCGCCGATTTGCCAGCGGACTGGCTCCTCACTGCCATATCGAGGGACGACATCGGCTGGCGCTTCCTCGAATGGCTGGGCGAAGCCAACGCCCTTCCGAAGGGAATGGATGTCGAGCGCTTGAAGGGGTTGGTATTCGATCCCGAAAAGCGTCACGTCGCGTTCAACTTGCTCGGCAATCCGAAACTGGTGTCCCCGAGCTCCCTGGGACTCGGCTGGCTCCTGGCGCTCGCGCGCCGTGCAGACACGAGCCTCAACGAATGGGCGCATCGCTATCTGCTCGAGCACATGCGCCCCGAGCACTTTGCCGAGGGTGAATCCGACGCCGAGAAAGGAACGGCGCGCTTGTTCCAGCTCGCGACCGGCGCCAAGGAGCCCGAAGCCGTCCGCGCCTTCGCGCAGACGTACCTCCGCTGTCATCATCCGAAGATCGGGCGAGAGCAGCCCGAGACGCGACAGCTCGGGATCCAGCCTGGGCTCGCCCGGGACGCGTACACGTTCGATCGAGTCTGGCCGGCACTCTCCGACACCCGGGCCGACGTGCGCCGATTCGGCGTGGCGATCGCCCGCGTGGAGCTCCGGCGCTGGAACGCCCAGTCCCGCGTCTACGAGCTCGGCGAGAGCAGCGCGAAAGAAGTGCGGAAGCTCGCCTATGACGCGCTGATGCAAGCCGGTGAACGGCACGCCGACGCGAATTTCGCTTTGCAGGTCGAGGAGCTCGACGCCGCACAAATTTTCACGATGACCGAGAGTCGCAAGCGCTCCACCCGAGACGTGGCGATGGAGCTCATTCGC
Organism: uncultured delta proteobacterium; assembly: GCA_963781505.1. Lineage (GTDB taxonomy): Bacteria > Myxococcota_A > Polyangia > Polyangiales > Polyangiaceae > JADJKB01. The sequence continues at coordinate 327,382 of CAWAHB010000027.1, forward strand.
AAGCACTACGCGCGCATCGGAGGCGCCGAGAAGCTCGGCTGGCTCATGCAGAGCGCGGACCGCGAGGTTCGGCTCTTTGCGGTGCGCTTGCTCTGGGAAAAGCATCGCCCTCGGGGACTGCCTGCCAACTGGAAACCGGCGAAAGGCAAAATCGAGGACGCGGGACCGTTCGAGGATGCCGAAGCCCTTCGCTCCCTCTTGCGCCGGCTGCTCTACATGGTGCCGCCGGGGCGCTCGATGGAAGCCCTCGAGCAGGCGCGCGCGAAGAAGCTCTCCGCCAGCGACACGAAGCGCACGGTGATCCAGCTCGTGTGCGAGATGGGCGTTCGCGACAAGGAATTCGCCGAGCTCGTGGCGCCGGTGCTCGCCGAGTTCGCCGGATCCGCCGCCAAGGGCGAATGGCATGCGAGCCTCTCGGCCCTCGTGACACTGCGGGCCGCCCACGGTGTGTCCGTCGAGGGGGTGGTCTGATGGCAGCGCCCGTCGGTCAACTCGAACGAGTTCGCGCGCTCGCGGTGGGCGGACGTTGGGTCGCGGTCGCTGGTGTGCGCGCCTCCGCTGCGAGTCAGATCACCCTGTACGACTACGTCGCCGAAAAGCCCGAGCGCTCGATCGACGTGCCGTCCCACGTGCTCGGGCTGTGGGCGGATGAGAGCCAGCTCTACGCCGCGCGAGCGGACGGCAAGCTCAGCGTGATCGAACCCGCCAAGGGCGAGCTGGTCCGGGAAATCCCGGCTCACGAAGGCAGCGTCAACGCAGTCGCGGCTTTCGGAGACCTGATCGCAACCGCCGGAAACGACGGAGCTTTGCGCACCTTCTCCAAGAAGACGGGCAAGAAGCAAAAGGAATGGGTTCTTTCGTCGCGACCACTTCGCGCAGTTGCCATCGAGCCCGCGGGCGAAGCGTTCGCGGCTGCGGGTGACGACGGCGTGGTCCGCGTGGTGTGGGCCGCCGACGAATCCCGCCGCGAGATGTCGGGCCACGATGGCCCGGTTCTGTCACTAGCGTTCACCCCCGCTGATGGGCGTCTCGTGTCCGGTGGCGAGGACGGAACGCTCCGCATCTGGTTCTTGGTCGGCGAGGTCGAGGCCGATGTTCGCGGCAGCGACGACAGCGGGCACGCGGGTGGGACCACTGCGCTGGCGTTTCTACCGGGCAAGGACGAAAGCGAGATCGGCTCGCGGATCGTCAGCGCCGGTGCGGACGGCAAGATCAAGATCTGGCGGGTCGGTGAGCGCCGAAAGCCCCGCACCTTCGAGACGCGAAGCGAACCGCTGTTCGCTCTCGCGTTCGCTTCCCTAGGGAAAGCCGGGGAAGGCCGCGCCTATGCCGGTGGCGATGCCCGCACGATCTTTTCTGTTTCGTTCGACAAAGAGGCGGCGCCCAAGGATTCGGTCTTGTCGCTCGGTCACGGCTTCGAGGAGCTCGCGACCGATTCTCGTCGCTCCCGCACGACCCAAACGCGAGGCCGCCGTGCAAATGCTGGCGACCCTCGACGAGCCCGAGGCGCTCGAGCACCTGCTCGGAGCACTCGAGGCGGAACGGGAGCCCGAAGTACGCGCTCTCATCGCGAACGAGCTCGGAGCCCACAACCGAACGGGTGCCCGCAAGGGCCTCCGCACGCGGCTCGATGATGATCACGCCGTCGCTCGCAGCGCCGCCCTCGCCGCTCTCCAAGCCCTGGAAAAAGGTTCGCCACTTTCGCCCCTTCGAGCGGCTCTCGGATCGAAGCACGCCGACATTCGCTCCGCGGCTCTGAAAGCCCTGGTGCCGCTATTTTCAACGTCGCCTCTCGTGGCTGGGCTCATCGCCGCACACCTCGCCGATCCCGATGCGGGCGTTCGGAAGATCGCACTGCGATCGCTGATTGCGATCTATCCCAAACAAAGCAGCGAAGCACTTCGTACCGGATTCGAGCGCGGCGCCCCGGACATTCGGGCCGAGGTTTTGCTGCGAGGCGCGATTGCAAAACAGACCGAGGAGCTCGCGCCGCTCGTGGGTCAAGCCCTCGACGACGCCGACGTCGAGGTGCGTCGCACTGCGTTCGTGGTGAGCGCTCTCGGATCCAAACCGCTCGTCGCGTGGCTCGAAGCGAAGGACGAAGCATTCGTGCGGGCACTGGGAGGAGCCCTGGGGCGCATCGCACGCCTGGACGACGCTGGGGTGACCGAGCCGAGCACCGAAGAGCTCGCCAAGGCTCGAACACTCCTCCTGCCCAAGGCGGGTGCGCCGGGCGAGCTCTCGGAGACGGATCGCACACCGCTACTGGCTGCGCTCGCGTGTCGGACCGCCGACACGTCGCTGGCGGGCGCTCGTGGCCTGGCGCTCCTCGGCGACATGCGCGCCCTCGGAGCGCTCTTGACCATCTCCCGGGAGCCGGCTCCCGAGCTGCGCCGCGATGCGGCGATCGCTCTCACGTTTCTGGAAGATCCACGCGCCAAGAAGCGCCTGGCCTGGATGCTCAACGATCCCGACGCCGTCGGTGCGCGACGCGGCGCTCTCGTGCTTCGCCAAGCTCGAATCCGATGCGCTGTCCGTGGCGAGCGTCGCCTTGCAATCCTCGCAGGAGGACATCCGCGTTCGCGGTCTCGACATTCTCATCAAGCAAGGCAAAGGCAGTCCCCGAGCCGAAGAGCTACTCGGTGACTCGCTGGAAGACGAAGCTCTGAAGGTACGCGCCGAAGCGTTTCGCACGCTCTGGGCCTGGCACGAGAGTGACCCCTTGGGTCCGCTGGACCGCGCCCTCGCCGCACGATTTCCCGATCTCCGCCTGCGCGCCGTGGAGGAGCTCGACACGATCGCTCAGAAGAAGGACTCGCCCCTCGCCGCGCCCGCGCTCGAGCGCCTAGCTAAGACGATTGCCGACCGCGACGCACAGGTCGCCCGCCGCGCGTACGACAAGACCCTCGAGAACAAGGGCAAGGAAGACGCCGACACGCACTTGCTTGCGATGGCGTCGACGGTCGCGCCGCTACGAGAGAAAGGCGCAAAGGACTCCGAGAAGGCTCCCGTCGAATCGAGTGCGAAGTGAGCTCTCCAAGCTCCTCGAAGACAAGGAATCGGCCGTTCGCATCGCGGCCATCGACAGCCTCGACAAGCTCTTGCCGAACGAGCCCGGACCACTCCGCGTCGGCCTGCAGAGCTCGTACCTCGATCTTCGGGTGCGTGCCGCGGAGCTTCTCGCCGCGCGTCGCGACGACAGCCTCGTCGACCCGATGCAAGCGCTGCTCGCGGACAAAGAGTCTCATCAAGCGTCTCGGGCCCGACATCGTCGTCCCGCTCCGCCGGCGTGCCGCGACGTCCCTCGCCAACCTCGGCTCCCCTCGCTTGCTCCGCTACTTCGCGACGGATCTCGTCAAGGACGAAGATCCGATCGTTCGCGAGCAAGGCGCCCGCGGCCTCTCGAACGCAACTCGCCGCGGCGAGGAAGGACACCTTCTCGATCTGCTCGGCCACGAAGAGGTGGGGATCCGATCCTGGGCGGCGGAAGGTCTTGCCCGGCTCGGCGACACGCGAGCGCTGCCGGTATTGACGGGAACCCTCAGCCACGAGCATCCGCCGATCCGCATCGGCGCCATCCTCTCCTTCGCGGCTCTCGGACCGGAAGGCTACGGCGGCATGCTGCAAGGTCTCGAAGACCCATCCCGCGAGGTGCAACGCATCGTGCTCTCCGTGATCTTGGCGAGGGATCTTCGCGCCTTCAAGAACGGCGAGCCTCCCGATCTCCTGACGAGCGCCCTGTCGTCGGAGCGACCTGAAGTGCGTTTCGCCGCAGCGCGTGCCCTCGAGCTTCGCATCGATCCGGCCGAGTACCTGGGACATCTGGCGGAATTGCTGGAGCCGGACCGCCCGGAAAAAGCCTCGGACATGGAGAAGTGGCCGAGCGAGGAGCAGCGCGCGCACCTGATGGTGGCGCTCGCTGAAGCCCTGGCCGGCGATCGTCCCGAGCAGCGCTACGCCGCAGCGCAAGCGCTCCGCCTCCGGGATCGACCGCTGAAGTACTTCCGCGAAGTCCGTCGCGCCGTCCGTCCCACGTCCACCGCCGCGCCCTGGATCCCCGAGACTGCGCCGCAGGGTCCGCCGCCGAGTGATGCGCCAAAGAAAGGTCCGCTAGGGTTTTTGCGACGCCTCTTCTCCCAGGGTACGAGCCCGAGCGAGGGAAAGAAGACCTCCGAAACCAGCGTGAGTGCGGGCGATCAGTCGCGACTCCGGCTCGTGGCGTTCGGCGCGTACGTGGGTCTGCTGCGCCAAGCGATCGAGGACGATCAAGCAAACCGCGTCCGCCGCGATTGCCTCGAGCGAATCGTGGCGCTCACGACAGGCGGTCACGTCTCGGTGTCGAGCGCGATGCCCGCTCTCGCGCGGGCGCTGGACGATCCCAATCATCTGGTTCGACGCAACGCCTTTGCCGCACTCCGCAAGGTGTATGCGAGCGATCCCGAAACACCCCTGTCCCTGGCTCTGGCTTGCTCCCAAGCCGACGTGGTGCGCGCCGCCCTCGACGAGCTCGCCACCCGCGGCGAAGCGGAAAAGCCCCGCATCATCAAGGCGCTTTCCTCCGACGTACCGGAAGCACGCAAGTACGCTTTCGAGCTTTTGGAAAAGCTCAGCGAAAAGGGCAGCCTCGAGCCGCTCCTCGCCGCGCTCGGGAGTGAGCACGCGGACATTCGCATCGGCGTCCTCGAACGCCTGTCGACATCGCGCGATCCGCGGGTGTCCGCTGCACTCGGAAAGGCCCTCGAGAGCGATCACGAGGACCTTCGACTACGGGCTGCGGAGCTTCTCGCCGGTCGTCGCGACGATCGCGCAGCCGACGCTCTTGCTCAGGCCCTGCGCTCCGACGATGCCAAGAACGCCGATCGCGCGCGCACGGCTCTGTCTCGGCTGGGATCGGCCGCGGCCGTTCGGGCGCTCGCGCAACGGTTCGAGGACGAGATCGAGGAGCCCGAGCGCATGGCGCTGGTCAGCGCCCTCGGCGAGACCCGAGCGAAGGAAGCGGTGGACGTCCTCGCGCTCCGCTTCGACGACGAAAGCGCAGCCATCCGCCAGGCGGCATTCCAGGGCGCGGCGAAGATCGCAGGACCTCGTTCCGATGCTCCCACCCCGCGGGGCAAGCCCAAGCCGAAACCGCGGGATCCCGCGTTGGCAATGCGCTTCCTCGAGGTCGGTACGAAGTGTCGTTATCCCGACATTCGCTTGGCCACGGCCACCGAGCTCGATGACACGGACGATGCGGCCGCCGACGCGCTCTTGGTTTCGCTGTTTGCCGATCGCGATCTCCAAGCTCGAACTCGCGCGGTCGCCTCGTATGCGGTTCGAGTCGAAAAGAAGAAGGCCGCCTCCGGACCCCTCGAGGATCTGGTGCGAGGCGGAGCGCGGGAGACGATGCTCTCGGCCGCCGAAGGCCTCGCTCACCGCGGCGTCGGCGCCGCGTTTCGACCGCTGCTTCTGTTCGTGCGCGCGGGCGAGGAGGGCGAACGGGAGCGCGCACTTCTCGGGCTCGGGACCCTGGGCGATCCCCGGGCGCTCGTGGAGCTCGAAACCATCGCCGGTGGCGGCACCGAAGAGGCTCCCGCCGAAGTCTCGATGCAAGCCGCCGCCCTCGAAGCCCTCGGGCGCCTCCACAAGAAGCTCGTGGAGAGTGAAGAAAAGGAACGCGTCCGCGATCGCATCGAAGCGAACATCGGCACCAAGGAAAATGCTTTTGCTGTCGCAGCGGTGAAGGCACTCCAGCATCTCGGTGGCGAGCGGGCGCGCGCTCGGATCGAGTCGGTTTTGAGCGCGAGCACCAGTTCTCCCGCCGAACGCCAAGCCGCCGCCAAAGCGCTCGGCGAGATGGGCGACGTGCAAGCCGAAGCCGCCCTCGGCAAAGCTCTCGATCAGTACGACGTTCGCTGGGAAGCACGCGAAGCGCTGGAAAAGCTCTTCCCGAACGAACGCACACGCATCGAGCTCCACGCGGTGGAAAGCAGCTACGACGATCTATCGGGCCCGGCAGCGCTGTTTCTCGCCAGCGAGGGAGATCCCGGCTTGCTCCTCGACAAGCTCGCCAAACTCCAAGACGAGTCCCTGCGAGAGCGCCTCCGCTTCGGTCTCGTGCGTCGAGAAAACATTCCTGCGAGTGCTCTCGAAAAGCTTCTGTCATCCGACAGCGCTCAGGCGCGTGCGGACGCGGCTTGGGTCATTGGCGTCCGCGCCGAGGGCTTCCGAACGGATGCGAAGACCCTGGGGAAAGCCCTCGCCGCTGCCATGAAGAAGGCCGAAGCGAGCTATCGCGACGCCGTGAAACACGGCAAGGAAGAGGACGAGCTCGAAATCGAAGCGAAGGCCTGGCAGATGGCCCTGTGGGCCGCGCGTCACCTCGCCCTCGAGGACGTGAAACCCGAGGCAGTGCGCATCGTCGAGACGCGTTCGTTTCCAACCGGTGTACGCATCGAGGCAACTCGCGCGGTCGCAGGCGATGCGCAGGGTCGTCCGGCGCTGGAGAAAGCCCTCGGCGACCCGGATCTCGCCGTGCGCTTCGAGGCAGCCTCCGCCCTCGCGGCAGCCGATCCCCTGGCGCTTCCCGTGGCGCCCGCCGATCCAGTGCTTTCGAGCCGGAGCGTGGGTCGAGCTCCAGGAACGACCGCGATTCAGAATTCCATCGGTCGCCGCGTGTTCGTTTCTTCCCTCGCGCGCCAGAAGAGCGTGGAGGGCCTGATCGACGTCGCACGACGCGGCAAAGGTCAGGATCAACTCGACGCGATCGGTGCCCTGTCTCTCGTTCCGGTCGAGCATGCAATCGACGCACTCTCGGAGCTTGCAGCCCAAGACGGATCGAAGGACGAAAACGTACGCCGCGCCGCGTATCGCGCGCTTCGTAGCGCCCAGCGCCGCGCGCATCGGCAAACCCAGGAGGCCAGCGAATGACCGCCCGCGTGCTCGAGCTCCGCTACCCGGCGCAAAGCGAGGTCGCCGCCGAAGCCACCGCGTCGAAAGTCCGACTTGCCCTCGAAGGCGGGCGGAAGACCGTCGGGGTCACCGGTCGCATCACCGACGCCGAGCTCTGGCGGGATGCGCTCCTCACGGCCATCAGCATCAAGGACAGCGACCTTCGGTACAAAGGCAGGGATCGCAGCGCGTACCTCGCGTACCTGATGAAGAAGGGCAAGAAGGCCACCAAGGCGATCTGGGAAGCGCAAAAAGCCTTCCTCGAAGGCGCCTACTCCGACGACACCCAGCGACAGCGCGGCCTCGATCCCGTCCTCACCGTCGATCCCGACGAGGTGTCCCTCGAGGTCTTTTCTCGGGACGAAAGTGCCTACGCGCGCCTCGGTCTCTCGAGCAAGCTGTTCGCCGATCGAAAGGCCGCCCATGGCACGACGCTGGCGGATCTCTCCCCGGCATTCGTCGAGCAGGTCGAGCGCGTCCGAACCTATCAACCTGTCGAGCTCGAAGCGGAGACTCGCCTTTCTGGCACACCCGAAGCGCGCCTGGTCGAGCTGCCCGACGCCTGGCTCCGCGGATTTCTCCAAGTGCAGTCCGCCGCCACGCTTCCCAACGTGAGCGCCGAGCTCGCGCCCATCGATCTGTACAACGCGCTCTTCCATTTGCGCTTGCGACGCGCGAAGAAGGCGCCGAGAGCGCTGCGCTTCGAGCTCGTGCCCGGCATGCGTCCGCGCCTGGTGCTCGAGCCGTGGGAGATCGCTCTCGAGTGCCACGCCGGCGTCTATCGCGGAAGCTCCCCCCGCATCGTTCGCACCTACGGACGCCAGCGCCTCCTCGCTCTGGCTGGAGCGCTGCCCCACGCCCAGCAGGTCCGCGTCCACTTGCTGGGACCGGGTCTGCCCTCGTTCTGGGTCATCGACATGGGGCTCGCGCGACTCACGGTCGCTCTCACGAGCTGGGCCGAATCGAGCTGGGCGAGCACAGCGTCGTTCGACGCCTTGATGCCTCGCACAGGCGACACGAAAGCCGTCGACAGCGTGGTTTCCACGCTGGAAAGCAAAGGTCCGCTCGAGCTCGACGAGATCGCTCGGGAAACCAAGCAGGACAAGCTCGACGCCCGCGCCTCCCTTCAGCGCGCATGCCTGCGTGGTCAGGTCCTCTTCGACATCGATCGGAACAAGTACCGCCCGCGCTCACTCCTGGCCGAGCCCGTCGACGAAAGCGCCATCCGCTACGGCTCCCCCCGCGAAGCCATCGCGCATCGGCTGCTCGGCGACGGCAGCGCAGCGGCGGGCAACATCGAGCTCACGAAGATCCACGAGATAGCCGGCGAGGGCCGGGAGATCCACGGCAACGTCGAAGACAAGGGAGCCCGCCGCGGATTCACACCCCACTTCACTCTCGATCTCGAATCCCAAGTCAAAGACGTGTGGTGTAACTGCCCGACGTATCAGCGCTCACGTCTTCGCGAAGGACCGTGTGAGCACATGATCGCGCTCTACGTCTTTCACAAACGACAAGAAGCCGAAGCAGAACGCTTGCGTCAGACGCCGGAAGGGCGGAAGCTCATCCGAGCCGAGACCCGCACGCTCGTTCGCCGCGATGCGACCGGTGCGCAGACCAGCTATCGCGTCTCCCTCGATGATCGCGTCGTGCGCGTGGAGCGACAGGATGCGTCCGCCGGCCAGCCCTTTGCCGACGCACGCTTCCAACGCCTGTGGTTCGACACGGACTCGGAAGCGAAATTGGCCTATTTTTCCCGGCTCGACGCCCTCGCGGCGGAGGGCTTCATCGACACGGATGCACTGAGCGCCTGAAGCAGAAAGGAGAATCGTCGACGAAAGAATCGGAGTGAGATCGCGAACGCACCAGCCTATGCGCCTCGAGCGCAGGGGTGGTGTCGCGCCGCCCCGGAGTATCGCCACATATCCAACGCAAGGTAGCCTGTTCTTGGCTCTTCCGACGGGAGGGCCCCTGGTAGACGGGGAGAGCTGAGACAACAACGCAACCGGTGTTCCTCCCCATCTACCAGGGGCCCTCCCGTCAGAGAGCCGGTGAGGCTACCGTGCACCAAGTAGGAAGGTGATGCGTTCGCGATCTCACTCGGGCACTTTCGTCGACCAACATCATGATCCCTAGGAGCCCCACGTGAGCGCGGAAAGCGAACGCACCGTCCAGGTCACGCCGCTGGTGGTGGTCGATCCCGATTCGGTCCCCAAATCGAATACGGACGAGCGCGCGAAGCAGAAGCGTGAGGCGCGCATTGCCGAGCGCGGCCAGGATGCGCTTCGCTGGAAGGCGATCGAAGAAGCCGGCGGCGCGGACGCTTGGGTCGAAGCGGAGCTACGAAACAAGGGGCTGGTCGTCGATACCGATCCCGCGTCCCTCGCCGACTCGGACAAGGCGTCGTTCAAGGAGCGCAAGAAGGCGGAAGCCGCCGAACGGCGCAACCTGCGACGCCAGGTGTGGCAAGCATACCGCGCCACTCACGTCACTCACGTGGGTGCGGGCATCTACTATCGCGAGGACGACCCCGAAACCAACGCAGAGAAAGAAGCTCGCCTGTCCCGGGCGCGGCAGAACGATCTCGCGTCGCTGGATTCAGTAGACGCCCTGGCCACGGCGCTCGGGATCACGGTCCCCACGCTTCGCTGGATGTGCTTCCACCGCGAAGTGGAATCCTCGAGCCACTACCAGTTCTGGACCATTCCCAAGCGCGATGGCTCGCGCCGGCTGATCACGGCTCCCAAGCCCGAGCTCAAAGCCGTGCAGCGCTGGCTCATGCGCAATGTCTTCGAGAAGCTCCCCGTTCACGCTTCGGCCCACGGCTTTCTCGCTGCGCGCTCCATTGCAACGAACGCGGCGGCCCACGCGGGCGCGGAGGTCATCGTCAAGGTCGACATCCAGGACTTCTTTCCGACCATCACGTTCCGGCGCGTGAAGGGGCTCCTGGTCAAAGCGGGCCTGCTCGAAGGCGTCGCGACCCTGTGCGCCTTGCTGACCACCGAACCGCCTCGTGAGGTGGTCGAGTTTCGCGGCAAGACTTTGTACGTGGCCAAGGGCCCGCGCTCTCTTCCCCAGGGCGCGCCGACTTCACCGGCCGTGACGAACGCCATCTGCGTGCGCATGGACCGACGGCTCTCAGGGCTCGCCAAGCTCTTCGGGTTCACCTACACGCGCTACGCCGACGACCTCACGTTTTCCTTCCGCTCACCGGACGAAAGCGGCCCACGCTCCAACGCTCCCATCGGCGCGCTTCTCCGCGGAGTAGGTGCGATCCTCGAGAGCGAAGGCTTCCGGGTGCACGGAAAGAAGACCACCGTGATGCGCGGCGGAGCGAGCCAGCGCGTGACGGGCCTCGTCGTCAATCGCCCGAGCGCCGAGGGAGTCCCTCCAACGCGTGTGCCCCGAGACGTCCTACGGCGCTTGAAAGCGGCGATCTTCAATCGAGAGAAGGGCCGCGAGACGCGGGGCGAAACCCTCGCCGAGCTGGAGGGCATGGCGGCGTTCGTCCACATGGTCGATGCAAAACGCGGGCGTGCGTTCCTCGATCGAATCGCTCTCCTGAAATCCGCGCGCACGGGCTGATCGGTCCGCACCAGCGAGTACGAAGCCGGTCGCTGATTCGCCAGTGCTATGCTGGACAGACACGTTGATGCACGGGCTGTCGGTTCGGATTGCGAGCTTAGTCATCGAGGAGGTCGGCGTTGATGAAAATCGCGATTCTTTCCCGTAGTCGTGAAGCCTACAGCACTCGCCGCCTCAAAGAGGCGTGCGTCAAACGCGGGCACAAGGTCAAGGTACTCAACACTCTGCAGTTCAGCATGGGTATCGAGCAGGGTCATCCGGAGCTGTTCTTTCGCAATCGCGCACTGACCCGGTACGACGCGGTGATCCCACGCATCGGTGCATCGGTCACGATGTACGGCACCGCGGTGGTGAGACAGTTCGAGCAAATGGGCGTTTTTACCCTCAACTCCTCGAACTCCATCAGCGTCTCGCGCGACAAGCTCCGCAGCATCCAGGTCCTCAGCCGGCACAACATCGGCATCCCGCCGACCGCGTTCGCTCGGGACCGGCGCAGCGTGTTGCCCGCCATCGAACGCGTCGGTGGGGCTCCGGTCATCATCAAGCTACTGGAAGGCACTCAGGGCATCGGGGTGATCTTGGCGGAGACACCAAAGGTTGCCGAAGCGATCATCGAAACGCTGCAAACCGCCAAGCAAAACGTTCTGATCCAGAAGTTCGTGAGCGAGAGTCGCGGGCGCGACCTGCGCGCCTTCGTGGTCGGAGACCGCGTCGTAGCAGCCATGCGCCGAGTTGCCGTGGGTGAGGAGTATCGCAGCAACGTCCACCGCGGAGGGCGCGCGCAGAGCGTCGACATCGACGAAACCTATGCACGCGTGGCGATCAACGCCGCACAGATCATGGGTTTGCGGGTTGCTGGTGTCGACATGCTGGAAACCAAAGACGGGCCAAAGGTGCTGGAAGTGAATTCCTCGCCGGGCCTCGAAGGAATCGAAAGCTCGACCGGGGTGGACGTGGCCGGTGCCATCGCCGAGCACCTCGAAGAGCAGATCCAGTTTCCGGACCTCGACGTGCGACAGCGTCTCACGCTAAAATCGGGCTATGGCGTCGCAGAATTCGCGCTTTCCGCTGATTCGGAGCTGTGCGGCAAAACGCTCCGGACCTCGGGTTTGCGCGAACGGGACATTCAGGTGCTCAGCATCACGCGAGGCAGCGTGGTGATCCCCAATCCGCGCGGCGAGCGCGAGCTTCTCCAAGGCGACACGCTGCTCTGCTTCGGAAAGCACCTCACGCTCAAGAGCTTGATACCGTCCGAGGAGAGTCGTCGGCGTCGCTCCGGACCCGGCTCGAGCAATCAGAAGAAGGCACCCTGACCACTCCGCGTTCTTTCAGCATCGGCGGCACCAAGGTTGGCCGCGGAGCGACAGGGTCTTGGGTCGTCGTCTTACGGTCGAGCCTCAGATAGCCGTAACCGAGACCGAGACGCATGTAGAAGCCGTTGTGCCGATATTCGCTGCTCTCTGCCGGGGGCGGCGGCGGGGCCTGGTAGCCTTGTGGTGGTGGATACCACCTCGGTGGGGGCGCAGCGGGCGGAGGAGGCGGCGGCGCGGGAGGTGCAGCGCCCTGGGCATTCACCAAAGAGGTGCACAAGAGCGTTACCGTAACGATCGCGATCTCGACAGTCATACCCCCTGGCATGCTGAAAGCTTATCCGACTTTCCCTCTGAACCGAAGCTCGAGTCGGCTCAGCACGCCGGGCAAGAGCAACCCATCCCGTCCACGCCCGACAGATCACTGCATGCGTCGAAGGGCGAAATGCACACGCTGCCGCCCATGCACTCGCAGGTCGGCGTTCCCTCGCAGCCCTTGGGAATACCGACACAGTGCTCGGACGGGCCACTCTGAGCGTCGATGGTAACGCACGTATCGAGCGGGCCGTTGCACACTGCGCAACTCGGGACGCTCGCGCACTGGGTCACCGGGACGCAGGGGCCGTAACAGGTCTTGCTGATGCTGGCGACCATGCCCGGATCGCAGATGGGCTGCATGATGTCGCAAGCAGCGTTTCCGCTGCAATCGATGCCCGCATTGCAACTACCGGCCGCGCACCCGACATTTGCCGCAGTCACCCCGAGGGCGCTGCACGCGTCTTGGACGCATTCGGCGAAGCACGAGGGCGGATCGGGATCGCCGACGCCTATCGCAGCGCAGGTGCAACAATCCGAGAACAACTTGCATTGCGTGGCCTCCGTACACTGGCCGCCCAGGGTTCCCCCAACGCCGCCTCCCGTTCCGCCCGCCGCGCCTGCCGCTCCGCCGAGTCCCGAGTCGGTGTTGGTACTCCCACCGCACGCGGCGCTGAGCGAGCCCATCGCGATCGCCGCGCAAAGCAGAGCCGTTCGCATGCGTCTCGCCTATCAAGGATGATGCCAAGCCAAGGAGCGCCAGTTCCCGCGATTCGTCGCATGTGCCAAGAACGGATTGGCACACCACCGGACTCGGGGATCTGCTTCTCCGGGAACTTTCCGAAAAACCCGCTCACTAAGGCTCTTGGGTCGACCGGGACCCCAGGGAGAGGTGCGTCATGCTGTCAGCAACCGAGCGGGCGAAGATCCGTAGGCAAGTCGGCGCGCGGGTGCTCGCGGTCGACGAGGCACAGGGCGAGCTCAGCATCGTGCCGTTCCTCGACGTGATCGTGAACCTCATGATCTTCGTGCTGGCCACGATCGCGATCTCGTTCACCGCCAGCATCGAGACCCGCACTCCCTCCGCGAACGGGATCGGCATCCCAGATCGAGGCCCGAACGTGACGATCTTGGTGGTCCGCGAGGGCTTCGCGATCAAGGCTTCGGGGGGAAACGTGGCGACCGGTTGCGAAGCCGAAGGCTCGGGTCTGGCGGTCCCCGCCCGAAACGGCCAGTACGACTTCGCCGCGCTCGGTGCCTGCGCTCGGAAGCTGAAGCTCACCTCCCCCGAGATTGCCGAGTCGAGCCAGGTGTTCGTGACGGCCAACTCGAGCGTCGACTACCAGACGATCATCTCGGTGGTGGACGCGGTTCGGCCAGCGTTTCCCGACGTGAGTTTCCGCGTCCCGCGCTAGACGCCCCTGTGCCAGACCCGAGCTGGCACAAAGCCGGGCGCGCCTGCCCGGCGTACTGACGATTTCCTTCCCAAAACCGCACGATACGGCTCCGGCACGGACCCTGCTCCATCGCGCGATCATGCGGAAAGCAATTTGGCTGGTGAGCGCCGCTGCCGTCGCCTTGGGCTGTGGTGGTGAGACGCAGAACGACTCGAAGTCCCACGCGGACGGCGGCGCAGCGAGCGCCGGTGGTTCGGGTGGTTCAGCCGCAACGGGCGCGGTGAGCGGCTCGGGCGGAGTCGTTTCCACCGGCGGTACCAGTGCAGGAGGAACGGGCGGCCTGGCTGGTGCATCGGGGTTCGGCGGCGCGGGAGGCTACGGCGAGCTCTGCTGCGCCATCGACTCCGATTGCCCGGACGTCCAGCTCGACGGCGTCCTCGAATGCGCCAACGGTGTCTGCAAACCGGTCCCCGATCCCGGCTTGTGCTGGTCCGACGCCGACTGCCAGGGGATCCCCGGAGCTTGCCTCGGGGGCTTCGCGTGTCCCTGCGCAGCGGATTGCTTCCAAGCCGATCAGCTCGGCAAATGCGCGATCCCCGATCAGTGTTGCTCCAAGAATTCCGACTGCGTTTCCGCCCCACCCGGAATGACCGAATGCGTCGGGGGAAACTGCGAAAAGGTCCCGCCGTTCGGCCAGTGCTGGACCGACGCGGATTGCCCCGGGGGGCAGGCTTGTGGCGGCGCGTGCGTCTGTCCGTGTGGTGCGCTCTGCGCGTGCGGAGGGCAGACCGGCTGGTGCGAAGGCCCAAAGCCGTGACGCTCGGGTAGTCAGCGCTTCAGCATCGTCGAGATCAAGATCACCGTCGGCTGGGAAACGCCGGGCTTCTTGTCGCAACTCGGATAGTCGACCGGCGTCGCGTCGTGAGTCGAGAGCTTCGTCGTGCCCTTGGTGAGGGTCAGCTCTGGCTGGGTCTCGAGCTCCACGCCACAGCGTTGGGCGCTCTGTCGGTAGCGAGTGTCGAGGTCTGTGCGCGATTCGTTGGTTGCGTACGATTGCCAGTGGATCTCCGCGTTGGTCCCCATGGTGTGCTCGTCGCACAGGAGCTCGGCGCCGGCAGGCGGCTCGAACAGATGCTCGCAATCGTCGGGGGCTTTTGCGCTCGCCGCGGCCGATGCCGTCGATGACTCGGTCGCCGTTGGCGCACGACGCGAGCAGCCAACGACGGCGATGACGCAAACCAGCGAGGCGACCCGAAGGGACAACACCGACGACTCTAGCCGACGCTCAGCGTGTTACGAACAGGCATGTGGCCGATCGTTTTGGCGACCTCACTGTGGTTTCCGCCGCCGGACACATCGATGGACCCCAGCGTTCACACCCACGACGGATTCTACCTGCGTCTGGGCGTGGGTCTCGGCTTGCTCGTCGAAAGCGACGCGAAGGGCGTCGGGCTCCCCACCGAGCTCTCGTTCGGTGGCACGGTAGCGCCCGGTCTCGCGCTGGGCGTCGGGAACAACGGCGTCGTGTTTCCGAAACCCGAGTCTGACCGCGACGCCGGCCAGCTCGCGTTCAACGCCTGGGGCCCGTTCGTCGACTACTACTTCGATCCGCATCGGGGTGCCCACGTCGAAGCCAGCGTCCTGTTCGTCTACGGCCTGTCCTCGAAAAAGGGCGATGTAGAATCGGCGTACGGCCCCGGCTACGGAATGACGCTGGGCGGCGGCTACGAATGGTGGGTGGGCGAGCAGTGGAGCATCGGTGTCATCGGACGCGCGAGCTATTACGCCGTCGAGCTCACCGGGACGAGATCGGACACGGACTTCGGAGTGCAGGCGTTCGTTCCGGCGATCCTGTTCGGGGCGACTCTTCACTGAACGACAACGCCCCGCTCATCCATGAAGGACGAGCAGGGCGGAATCGCGAACGCCTTCCTCACTGACAGACGAAGTCGCACGTCCCGTTGACGCAGCCGACACCGGCGCACGATCCGTCGCTGCAGATCTTGCAGATGGCGGGCATCTCCTGGCAATCGGCCGGTGTGCTGCACTGGGGATTCACCGGCGGTGGGCACTCCCACTCGCACATGCCGTTGGCACACCCCATGACCGCGCAGTCTCCGGACGGGCAGGGCTTGCAGATCTCGATCGCCGGGCATTCGGCCGGCGTGCTGCACTGATTTCCGCAGACCGGATACGCCGCTCCGCATTGTCCCGCGGAGTCGCAGAACTTGAGAACCGCAGTCTCGGTGCAACTGGGATCGTCCGGTGGGCACTGAGCGCAGGGCTCGCCGCAGTTCTTGTCCGCGCAGGGATCTTCGCCGCCGCAGCCGGGGAAGCCACCGACGCAAACGCCGTTTTGGCACTCCGAGAAGGGGCAAGCGACGGTCCCGTCGGGACACTTCTGGCAGGGTGCGCCGATCTGCGGGCACTCGTTGTTCGCGTCGCACTGTTGTCCCTGGCAGCTGTCGAAGCCGACCGCGCACTGACCGCTTTCGCACTTGGCGTACGGACAGGCGAACGAGCCGTCGGAGCACACCTCGCACGGACCGGCGGGGGCGACACATTCCGAATCGGCCGTACAGGCTGATGGCGCTTCGCACACCGGGTAGTTGAGCCCACACGTGCCGTCCTTCGAGCAGTACCCCTCGTAGCCCGAGCCGACATCACACGAGGCGCCACAGGACTTGCCGGAACACGCCGACGTAGTCCCGGCGTCTTTGCCGAGGTTATTGTCGCCGCTTCCGAGGGAAGAGCGAGTGCTACAGGCTGCGAAGACCAATCCGAGCGCGGTGAGCATGAAGAAGCGACGAAGCATGAATCCTCCTCGGCCGGATTTCCCGGGCCTCACTCGTTCATTCCCGCAACGCCGAGAGTTGATCTCGAAATCGTACAGCTACCTTCCGAGGATCTGCCGCGCCCGGGCAGCGTGGGGTCCGTTCGGGCTCATCGCGAGCAGTCGTTCGGCGGTCGCCCGAGCGCCGGCGCCGTTTCCGGATCTGGATTGTGCGTCCATGCGGATCACCAGCGCTTCGGGCAAGAGGCGCTTCGTTCCGGAGCGGCGTTCGTAGGCGTCGACGAGCGAGAGCGCCCGTGCGGTGTCGCCGCTCGCGAGGGCACTCCGAGCCCCGTCGATGGCGGCAAGCTCCGCCGCGATGCTCGGCTCTCCTGGATCCTTTTCGACGGGCTCCACGGTCGGCGCGGGGATGGCGAGCTTCGGCGCGGGCTTGTCGGGCTCGGCGACCTCGGGCACGGCGACAGAGCCCCTCCGGGGTTTCCCCGCTGCTGCAACGGCTCGGGGAGCAGCCGGCACGAAGGTCGTCACCTGCTTCACTTCTGCCGGTCGAGAGACGGCGTGCTGGACGGCCGTGGCAGCACCCATGGTGACAAGCCCTCCGACTGCGCCGATGCCGAACCACTTGGCCGCAATTGCCGAGAGGCTGCTGGTACCCGCTGCGCTGATCGACGCTCCGCCCGCCGCAGCGCTCGCACCGAGCACGACGGCGCCGGCGCCAATCGCCAACAGAGTGCGTTCCATCAGGCGATCCGAAGGCATTTCCTCCCGCGCGGCGCCCAGCATGGTCTTGGTGAGCTCGCTCGAGTCTCCGTGAAAGAGTCGCTCGGGATCGGTCATGGCGAGCCTCCGTGTTTCATTTGCTTTTCGATCCGCGCGACCCGCGTGTTGAACTCGCCCCGCGCTCGCCGGAGACGCGAGGCGACCGTGCCTTGAGGAGCTTGGATGACGCCTGCGATTTCGGTCATGGTGAGCTCCTCGATCTCGTAAAGTACGAACACGATCCGCAAATCTTCCGGCATGGCATCCAGAAGCTCGTCGAGGAGCTGCCGAGCGCGCCGCCGGTCGATGAGCTCCTCGAGACCGGGTATCGAATCGCGCCGCTCGTCGAGCTCATCGTCGCTCACTTCACGGCGACGATGGCGGGAACGATGAGCCTTGGCGGCCACGTTGAGCGCGGTCGAGAACAGAAATGCCCGCTCGCGCCCTTCTTCGATTTCGTCGATGCGACGTGCGGCGACGATGAACACCTGCTGCGCGCCGTCATCGGCCTCCGCCTCGCCGAGACCGAGGCGTCGGAGAAATCGCCACAGCGGTGCAATCTCCCGGCGCACGAGATCGGAAAGCCGCTCGGATCCCGAGTCGGCAGCCGCGATCCCCCTCGCCGCTGCCGGCTCGCGGGTGGAGATGGGGACGCTTTCCACGATGGGGCTTTGCACCAACAGGTTAATCCCCGCTCCCGCGGATTTTGATCACACTAAAAACAATAATGAATCCAGGTAGTTACCTGAATCGCGCCACGAGCCCAAGAGCCACGCTCCCGGTGACGACCGGCACCTCGTGCACGACCGTGTCCGGCTCTTCTAGAGCAAACTCGTGCCGGATCAGGGGGAAGCCGAGCATTCCATCGACGTGAAACGCCAGCGCCCGATCCGGCGCGATCTCGAAGCGGGCACCGACCTCGGGACTCAGCCAGAGCCGGGTCGTCGATTTCGGCGTCACGATCCGCGAGCTCTTTTCCCCCGCAGCGTGGACGGCGCCGACATCGAGCCCCGCGCCAAGCCCGAGGTTCATCGACTCGGTGAGAGCCACGCCGAGCGGCCATGCCGTGATCCGAGCCGCGTACAATCGATACCGGGCCTTGCCCTCTGCCGCGTCCACCGGTCCGCTGTCGGCATACGAAATCCCGATCCGCGCCCACTCGTATTCTCCGAGCACTGCCACGCGCGGTGCGAAACCCGGAGCGAATCCCCGCGACACGCCCGCTTCGGCTCCGAGCCCAAAGCGCGCTGATGGCTCGTCCGGGGAGGGCCGAACGGGAGCCGGGGACGGCGCGACGACGGTTGGCGGAGGGCCAAAGGCCGGCGCCTCGCTCGACGCCGCTTTTTGCTCTGCCTCGGCCCGGGCATCAATCGCGAGCGCGGTCACGAGAGCGATGGCCCGCGCCGCTTCCTCGCAAGTCGCAGCGCTGACCTCGCGGTCTGCGATGCGACCGTCGGCGTCGGTGAACGTGAGCTTGGCCACACTCTTGTCGGGCTCGTTCTTCACGCGAACGTGGAACGTGCGGGCCATCTCGCCGGGCTGGGCGAGGCGCCCTTTCGCGAGGCGACTCTCCACTTCCCGGGCAAACTCCGGCTTTTGGGGACACCCTTCGGGAGCGCCGAAATCCAGCCTCGCCGCGCTGTCCTCGGCCCACGCGGTGCTGGTTTTGGCGAGCAGCAACAAAAGCAGCGCTCGGCTCCCCACTCGCTGGCCCATTCGATCGGACCTTTGCACTCCGTTTGCGGTCGAGCAAGCAATTCGGCTCACGTCGCCGGACCTCCGCCGCTAGTATCCCGACGTGCGTCTCGACGACTATCACGTCGACCCCGACAGCTATGACGAGGCCTTCCTGCCGAGCGGAGAGGTGCGCCCGGTGTACCGCGAGCTCGCTCAAAAGCTCACCGAGCTCACTGACGCAGAGCTCCAAACCCGCAGCAAGATGGCCGACCTCTTGCTCCGCAATCAGGGCGTCACCTTCACCGTGTACTCGGACGATGCGGGCATCGAGAAGGTCTTTCCGTTCGATCCTATCCCACGTCTGGTCGATCCGGACGAATGGGATCGCATCGAGCGTGGCCTCATCCAGCGCATCGAAGCGCTGAATTTGTTCATCCACGACATCTATCACGGCCAGAAGATCCTCCAGGACCGCGTGATCGATCCGGAGCTCATCTACGGCGCCACGTTCTACCGACGCGAGATGGCCGGTCTCGAACCACCGCGCAACATCTACACCCACGTCGTCGGTACGGATCTCATCCGCGGAGCGGACGGACAGTTCTTGGTGCTCGAGGACAACGCGCGAAACCCGAGCGGCGTGAGCTACGTGCTCGAGTGCCGCGCGGTTCTCAAGCGGGTGTTTCCCGTTCTATTCGAGCACTACGGCGTGCGCCCCGTGGACAACTACGCCGATTGGCTCCGAGATACGCTGCAGCACGTCGCGCCCCGGGGAGCCGCCGGGCCCACGGTGGTTCTCTTGACGCCGGGCATCTACAACTCCGCGTACTTCGAGCACAGCTTCCTCGCGCGCCAGATGGGCGTCTCCCTGGTCGAAGGGCGCGATTTGGTGGTGAAGGACGGCGCCGTTTGCATGCGCAGCACCCAGGGCCTGGGCCGCGTCAACGTCATCTATTCCCGCATCGACGACGACTTTCTCGATCCCGTCGTCTTTCGTCCCGATTCACTCTTGGGCTGTCCGGGCTTGTTCGCCGCGTACCGCAGCGGGGCGGTTGCCTTGGCCAACGCGCCGGGAACCGGAGTCGCCGACGACAAGGCCATCTATCCGTTCGTCCCGGACATGATCCGTTACTACCTGGATGCCGATCCGATCTTGCCGAACGTTCCGACGTACCTCGCCTCGCGTCCCGATGACGCAAAGTACATCCTGGAGCACCTCCACGAGCTGGTCGTGAAGCAAACCGATGCCTCCGGAGGCTACGGAATGCTCATCGGTCCCCATGCTTCCGAAGCCGAGCGAGACGAATTCAAGCGACGCATCGTCGCCAAACCTCGAAGCTACATTGCTCAGCCCACCATCAGCCTGGGCAAGCACCCGACCGTCGTCGACGGCAAGCTCGAAGGACGCTGTGTCGACTTGCGACCCTACGTGCTCTTCGGCGAGCGGATCCGCGTGATTCCGGGCGGGCTCACTCGGGTGGCGCTGCGACGCGGCTCGCTGGTCGTCAACTCCAGCCAGGGCGGCGGATACAAGGACACCTGGGTTCTGGCCACCGAAGCCGAAAAGAAGAGTCGGGCAGATTGGCCCATCCCGACCGCGAGGCACGATGCTGAGTAGAGTCGCTGACGCACTCTATTGGATGAGCCGCTACGTCGAGCGTGCGGAGCACGCCGCACGCGTGGCCGAGGTCACCCGCAACGTGCTGATCGATCTTGCCCAGGTGGACAAGACCGCCGCACAAGAGCAGTGGAAGACCGCTCTCAGCGCACTGGCAATGGACCAGAAAGCGGACGTTTCCTCGATTGCTTTCGACGAGCAGGATCCGGCCAGCATCCTGTCCTCGCTCTCTCGCGCACGGGAGAACGCTCGCCAGGTTCGCGAAGTCATCTCCAGCGAAATGTGGGAGCACCTGAACCGCGCGTACTGGGATCTGAAGGAGGCCGCGGCCGATCCCACTCGTGAGGAAGAGCTCAGCCAAACCCTCGGCGACGTGGTGGCCTCGAGCTTTCTTTGGGGCGGAGTCACCGACGGCACGATGCGCCGAGGCGAAGGCTGGCTATTCATCAAGTTGGGTCAGTTCGTCGAACGCGCCGATCGGACCAGCCGACTGGTGACGGCGGTGAGCGGGCACGCCAAGGAGCGCTCGGACGACGCGGGACACAACGTGCCCTGGCTCGCGCTCCTTCGGGGCGTCAACGGACTCGAAGCCTTCCGTAAGGTCCATCCAACGCGCATCGACCCCCGCCAGGTGCTCGAGTTCGTGGTGCTGGATCGCGAGTTTCCCCGCACCGTGCGCTATTCCGTCGCAGTCGCCACGGACTTTGCCAACCGATTGGCGCAGGAAGTGAGCGCAAAGACTCGCTCGGTCGATCGGGCCTTCGGCCGCCTCGCCGCACTCCTCGACTACGCGGCCATCGAAGAAGTCGTCCAACCCAACACGGAGCAATTCTTGAAGAAGGTCCTCGCAGGCCTGGCGGAGTCGAGCCTGGCATTGCAACGTACGTACTTCCTGCACTGATGGATCATGCTACTCGCCGTAACGCACAAGACGGAGCTCTCCTACTCGGCTCGCATCAGCGAGACCATGATGGAGCTTCGCATGGCTCCGCGAACCGACACCCACCAGACGCTACGTGGTTTCAGTCTCGCCGTCGGCCCGCCAGCGCAACACTTCGAGCATACGGACTGGCTCGGCAATCGCGTGCATGCCTTCAGCGTGGTGGACTTCCACGATCGCGTGCTGATCGTGGCAGAGAGCGCCATCGAGATGCACCCGAAGCACCCGCCGCTCGAATCCCTGGCCGACGTGTTTCCGTTCCGCATCTCGGATCATCACTTGCTGGATTTCCTGCACCACCGCGATCCCCTCACCTCCGATCCTCGGCTGGAGGAGCTGGCTCGCTCCCTCGGGCTTCAGGACGCCAAGCGCGTCGGTGCCGTCCTTTCCCGAGTAGCCGCCGGACCCCGGAATCGCCTTCGCTACGAAAAAGGCGTGACTTCATCGAGCTCCACTCTCGCGGACGTGCTCGACCACGGTGCGGGCGTTTGCCAGGACTTTGCACATCTCGCGATCGCGCTCCTGCGCACCGTCGGCGTTCCAGCGCGCTACGTCTCGGGCTACTTACATCGCGAAAGTGGAACCGCCGAGCTCGAGACCCATGCCTGGTGCGAAGCCCACGTCCCGAGCGCGGGTTGGGTCGCGATCGACCCCACCCACGCCAAGGTCGCCGACGAAGAGCATATCGCCGTCGGGATCGGTCGGAGCTACGCCGATGTCCCGCCCAATCGCGGCGTGTTCCGCGGTGACGCGACCGAGTCGATTCGGGTCGCGGTGAGCATCGAGCCCGTCGCCTCCGTTCCGCCGGGCTTGCTCGCTCCCCGGCCGCTGCCGCTGGAGGTGCCCACGTTCACGGACGGCGCGAGTCAGCACAAGGAAGAGATCGACTACCAGCAGGAACAGCAGCAGCAGCAGCAGTAGCAGCGGATCTCGACACTGCGTCGAAAATCCCGTGCCGCCCGCCCTACATCACGACCTGCATCAAGGACTGATCGAAGTCGGTTCGTCGTCCGCGCTCTTCACGTGAGTCGCGGTCTCCTCTGCCCGGTCGCTCTTCTTTCGAGACGCGAGACCGAGGGCCCGCTCCACCCAGGCGGCGAGCTCGTCCGCGTCGCGCCGTCCCCCCGGGCGCTGAAGGTTGTCCAGAGCGGCGGCCATCTCCACGGCGGACGAAAACCGACCGTCCGGGTGTTTGGCCAGAGCCCGATCGAAGAAGTCGTCCCAAGCTGGATCCAGATCCGGCCGGAGGGAGCTTAGCTTGGGCACCGGTTCCGATATCAATGCAAACAGCGTCGCGGTCTGATTCTCGCGCTGGAACAGGCGCTGACCGGCGAAGATCTCCCAGAGCACGACTCCGAGCGCAAACAGATCGCAGCGCTCGTCGAACGCTTCGCCCTTGGCTTGCTCGGGCGCCATGTATCCCACGTGACCGGCGACGCTCTGAGTCCGCGCGGCTCCCGCGTCGTACAGCACCCGCGCGACGCCAAAATCCGTGATCTTCACTTCACCATTCTTGCTGAGAAGCACGTTTGCCGGACTCAGATCCCGATGAATCACCCGCAGCGGCCGCCCATCGCTGGCGCGCACGCCCTGGTGAGAATGATGAAGCCCAGCGAGGATTTCCCGTCCGAGGTGCGCACACAGCCACGTCGGCAGCCGGTGATTGGCGGCGGTGATCCGCCACAGGAACGCCAGGAGAGTGAGCCCATCCACGTATTCCATGGCGAGAAAATAGGTGTCTTCCACTCGCCCGAAGTCGAATACCTGCACGACGTTCGGGTGCACCAGGCGTGCCGACAGCTCGGCCTCGCGGCGGAACGCTTCCACGAAGCTCTCTTGCTCGGCGAGGTGCGGATGGATGCGCTTCATGGCGACTCGTCGCTCGAATCCGCCTTCGGGACAGTAGAGCGCTTCGTGCACCGTCCCCATTCCTCCCGATGCCACCTTGCCGAGTAGTCGATACTTGCCAAACAGATCGCGAGCGCGAACGGAGCTCTCGGCTCGACCGATGACTCTGCGCAGCCCCCGCGAGACGAGCATGCCGAGCGCTCCCGCTATCAACAAGGAACAGGCTCGAGTGATCTGCGTCGCGCTGCGATACAGGGGCACTTCAGTCATTCCGGATGGCAGCGCGGCGCGCACCACGATGAAATACAGCGCCAAGAATGCCAGCGCGCTCGACGCACCGATCACGAGCGGGCGCGTGGGCTCGAGTCGCACCACCGAGGCAACGATGAGTGCACAAAACAACATCGGTGGAAGCCAGGAACCGAGCGCGTAGGGAGCGCCTTGCACCAGCGTCACGACCCAGAGCACGACCCAGGGGATCGCGCTCTCGACCACGGCAACCGCGAAGTGCAATCGCAGCCCGCCGCGCTTCTTTTGAAACAAAAAGACGACCAGCGCAAACCACGCGAGAAGCAGCACCGAAATCGCTGCGACGGCCAGCCCCAGGGAACGTGACCAGACTGCGGCGACCGCGATCCCACCGGCCAACCCCAGAAGACTGAGGCCAGACCACGCGCGCGCGATGACGAGATCGAGTCGTCGTCCCTCGTCGTCGAGAGCCGCACCGAGCGTCACTCGAACGGACTCCTCGCGGCCCTCCTTCACATCCTGATTCTACACGCGCCATCGAGCGGGTTTGAAAAGATCACCCATGCGGGCGGAACGGCCGAACGCGCTCCCCGCGTATGCGCCTTCGCCAAAACGGGTGGAGCACCCTCACAAATGCCGCAAAACAACCAACGAACGCCCTGGAACGAGCGTTGCTCATCGACCACACATGCCCAAGTTGCAAACCACGTTGGTCGTCCTCGTCTCCGGGATCCTCCTACCGGCGCTCGCGCACGCCGATCCGTGCGCATCGGACGATAAGCGGGAGGTCTGCGCCGAGCGGGACATCCTGTTCATGCCGGGCGTACAGACCGTGATCTTCGCTCCCGCTGCCTACAAGAACGAGCCATTCGTCGGTGGTGGCGTCCAAATTGCGCCGTTTCACTGGTCGCACAACAACGACCGATTCGGCCCGAGCCAAGGCGGCCTGTACGCGGAAGCGTCGATGCTCCAGTCCCAAGGGTCGAGCTCCGTGATGGCGATCTACGACGTGGGTTTCGCGCTTTCGTTTCGAACGAAACTCCAGCCGAAACTGGCTGATTCCGTATTTTGCGGGGAGCTTCGGCGGGACCATTCACCGCGATCTCCCGAACGCCGGCTTTGCCTATCCGTCGGCGGGTGTGGATCTCTACTGGCACCAAAACCTCATCCTCGGCCTCGAAGGCGGCTACCACTTTCCCTTTGCCGACATCGACTTGCTTCGAGGCCCGCGTGCCGAAGCGATTGCCCGTTTTTCTTTGTGGTGAAATCACTCGCGGAGATCACGCCGGAGCACTCGATGCCGATGACGGAACAGCACTCCCACGAGTGAGCGCACCGCGGGACCGAACGCGCGTGGCTCGAACGTGAGGTGGTCCGTGATCTTCGCACCATCCTCATTCGGCTCGATGATGCGCTCGTGCTGCCACAGTCGCATGCTCAGCATCGGAGAGCGCTCGAGGAATCGTCGGCCGGGATCGAGCTCGACCAACGTGATGCGGCTACGATCGACCGGCAAGAATCCGAACAGCAAGACGAAGCTCGTACCGAGAGGCTTTCCGAGCTCGATCTCGGCATCGAGCAAGTTCGTCATGCCCCGAGGTGCGGTCATGAGCGCGAGCGGTCGGAGCTCCGCCTGGATCCCAGCGACCGAAGTGACCCAGTCCCACGCTTTTTCGGGCGAGACCGATAGCTCGGATTCGAACGTCAGCTCGTAGCGCGCCATGGACGACCCCTGAGTACTCCGGGCCATCCGTCGAGGGAAGCCACGCGCTGCGCCGGCGCGCGACTCGGTGTATCCTAAAGGTGATGCGACGCTCCGGTCCGGCGGTCCTCTTGTTTGCGATGGTGATCGGTGGAGCCAGTGGTGCCTCGTGCTCCTCCGACGACGGGGTTTCCAGCAACGACCACGCGGTGGGCGGAAGCGGCGGGGGCGGATCCGGAGGCACGGATGGGTCGCTCGGCGGGAGCGCCGGCGGCGGTGGACAGACCGGTCCGTTCTCGGATTTGCCCCAGGCGCCCATCATCGACTCCTCGCTTCCCGGCGATTTGCCATCCCAGTTCTCGACTCCGGGCGACGCGACGGGCGGCCCGTGTCTGTTCGAACCCTCTCTGGATGCATTGGTCCCGAAGAACTGGGCGCCGCTTCGCTTCGAGTGGACCCCGGCGACCGACGAGAACGTGTTCGAGCTCACGCTCTCGGTCGACAACCAGGTGAACGACCTCGTGGTTTACACCGCCAGCCCGAGCTTCACGATCGACGCAGGGGTCTGGAAGGGGCTCACGACTCACAGCGCCGGCCACGACATCGGCGTGAAACTTCGCGGAGCCAAGCTCGACGCGGGCACCATCACGGCGGGGCCGAGTACGGGCGCCGAAGGCATGCTGCATCTGGCGCCCGTTGGAGCTCCGGGCTCGGTCGTCTACTGGACCAGCGGCGACGCAGCTTCCGGAGAAACCGCGCTCAAGGGCTTCAGCATTGGCGACACCAGCGTGACCACCGTGCTCACTCCGAGCAAGGTGGGCGGAGACACCAATTGCGTGGCCTGTCATGCATCCGCGCCCGACGGCAAGTACACGTTCTACACGCGTGACGGCAGCGCCAGCTCCACCCGTTCGGTCGATGTTCGCAGCGTCGATGGTCAAGGGCTCGCGCCCCCTGCCAGCGTCATCTCTCCGATGGCCCTGAGCCTCCTCGGCCGAACGAAACAATCCGCGCCAACGCTGTCGGCGGCCCACTACAGCCCGAGCGACGCCGTCGCGATCACGGTGTTCTACGATCCGGCCCTCACAGCAGGCCAGTACGAGCTCGCCTGGACGGATCTCTTCACCACCGATCCCAACGCCGGTTGGGGCATTCTTCCCCGCAGCGGAGATCCCCGCCAGGTGTCGTCGCCCACGTTCTGGCACGACGGCACGACCATCGCGTACACGTCCGCTCCCACCGGGGGCGAGGGCGTGATCAGCCGCATCACGGACGCCGATCCGACGATGGACATCTACACCGTCCCCTACAACGACAAGCAGGGCGGCCCGGCAACGCCCCTGCCAGGAGCGAGCGATACCGCATTCTGGGAGTACTACCCGGTCATCTCCCCCGGCGACGCTCTGCTCGCATTCAATCGCTGCGCACCCCGCAAGGAAACGGACGGCACCTGGGCGGACTCCTACAACGAACCGACGGGAGAGGTCGCCGTCGTGCCCGCTGGAGGCGGCACTGCAACGCGCCTCGCCGCGAACGATCCTCCGGCATGCACCGGCAAGGTGAGCCCGGGCATCACGAATTCCTGGCCCCGCTGGGCACCCACCGCCGAAACCTCCGGCGGTAAGACCTATTATTGGGTCGTTTTCTCGTCGATACGTCGCGATGGTGCCAATCCCCAGCTCTTCGTGTCAGGTGTGGTCACGACCGAAAGCGGCGGAAGCGTGACCATCGACAAGACCTATCCGGCGCTCTACGTCACCGCGCAGGTCGAGGCCGAAAACAACCACACCCCGGCCTGGGACGTGTTTCGAAGTCGTTCCTCGCTGACGAGACGAAACCCCCGCGACGCGCGTCCGAAGGGCAGCGTTCATGCTCGCTACGAACATGCCGAGAGAATCCGCCGTGCTCGATCTCGAGCGAGGCCTCCAAAGCCTCGGATACTCCGCGTTTCGCCCGGGGCAAGAGGACGCGATTCAGACCCTCCTCTCCCGGCGAAAGGTGCTGCTCGTGGCGCCCACCGGGGGCGGAAAGAGCCTCGTGTATCAACTCCCGGCGACGTTGCTTTCTGGAACCACGCTGGTCATCTCGCCCCTCATCGCGCTGATGCACGATCAGGTCCAGGCCCTCACCGAGCGGGGCGTGAGCGCGACCTATCTCGCCTCGACTCTCGAGCGCTCCGAGCTCGCCGATCGCCTGCGGCGCTTCGGCCGCGGCGAGTACCGCATCGCGTACGTAGCCCCAGAGCGTTTGGGAGACGGCCTGTTCCGCCGCATGGTCGCCGACATCGAGTGCCCGCTGGTGGCGATCGACGAAGCGCACTGCATCAGCGAGTGGGGTCACGACTTCCGGCCCGAATACCTCCAGATCGACGGCCTGCTCTCCGAGCTCCCGAAGACGCGGGTGCTGGCGTGTACGGCCACCGCAACTCCGGTCGTGCGCGACGAGATCTCTGCTGCGCCTCGGCCTGCCTCCCGACACGCCGCAGCTCGTGCGGGGTTTCGCGCGGCCCAATCTCGCTCTCGCTGCTCGGGAAGCACGGACCCGGAAGGAACGGGATCGGGCCGTCGATCGCATGCTCACAGAGACCCTCGGCAAACCGGAAGACGGAAAGCGAACGGCCATCATCTACTCACCCACGCGCCGCCTCTCCGAAGAAGAAGCCGAGCGGCTCCGGGATCGGGGCTGGAAAGCGCGCCCCTACCACGCCGGCCTCGGAGCCGCAGAGCGCGCCAAGACCCAGACCGCATTCATGGACGGCAAGCTCCAGATCGTCGTCGCAACGAACGCGTTCGGCATGGGCATCGACCGCGCCGACGTCCGCGCCGTCATCCATCTCGGACCGCCCGGCTCGGTCGAGGCGTACTACCAGGAGGTCGGTCGCGCGGGCCGCGACGGAGAGCTCGCGCACGGGCTCTTGCTCTATTCGCCCCGGGACTTGCCCCTGCGCCGCCAGCTCATCGAAATGCCCGTCGACGACCGTGTGCCGTCGGCGTCGGTGGTCGAGCACAAGTGGCAATTGTTTCTCGAGCTCATGCGCTGGGCGGAGGGCGGTAGCTGCCGCCACGACGCAATTCTCCGTTACTTCGGCGACGAGGCCGAGAGCCTCGGCGGGTGTGGCCTGTGCGACGTTTGCCAGAGCCTCGACCAAGACGACTCGCTCGATCCCGAGGAGCGGACCTTGATCGTCCGGAAGGTGCTCTCCGGTGTCGCACGCGTTCACGGCAAGCTCGGTCTTCGCGCCGCCGCCAAGCTCCTCGTGGGGGAAACCGATCCTCGGCTCGAACGCCATGGGCTCGTGAACGTTCCGACGTTCGGCATCCTGTCCAGCGAGCCCATCGAATGGATCACTCGGATCCTCCAGCGCTGTGTGACGGCTGGCTGGGTGTCGTTCACCGGAGGGGATCGCCCGATGATGCTTCTCACCCGCCAGGGTGCGGCCGTGATGCGAGCCGAAATCCCCGCGCGCATCTTGCTCCCCAGTCGCACTCCGGACGCGGACGCGGAGCCGCTGCCGCGATCCCGGCGCGAGCGCCGGCCTCGCACCGAGGAGCTCACCGAGCTCGACGAGTCGGCCCGAGCGCTGTTCGACGAGCTTCGGAGTCACCG
The DNA here is from genome assembly GCA_963781505.1 of uncultured delta proteobacterium. Lineage (GTDB taxonomy): Bacteria > Myxococcota_A > Polyangia > Polyangiales > Polyangiaceae > JADJKB01. The sequence goes on from CAWAHB010000027.1 coordinate 356,112, forward strand.
CGCCCGGGTCGCCAAGGATTAGAGCGTGCCCGCCTATGTCGTGGCGAGCGATCGGTCGCTCCGGGAGATGGCGCACACTCGGCCCTCCTCGCTGGACCAACTCCTCGCCGTGTACGGTTTCGGCCCCGCAAAAGTCGCCAAATACGGACAAGGCTTCCTGGACGTGGTCTGGCGAAGCGGCAGCAAATAGTTCGCAACCGTTCTCCTCCCGTCCGAGCTCGTCGTTCACCCGCGTGAACCAAGCGAGCGAAGCCCCGACACCTGTCGGGGCTTCGTCTGGTCACTTCTCGACGTAGCCCTTCTTCACTTTTTCGGCGACGAGCTTGTCGCATTCATTCTGAGCTTTCGCTTCCGTGTCGTACTCCTTCATCGACTCTTGGCCCGACGTGCCAATGCGCCCGTAGCGTGTCGTGAAGTAGTTGCCCTCGAGCTTGATCTCCCAGAACTTGCTCGACTTGCCGTCGACGAGCTCGAAGTACCGAGCGTCGGCGTCATCGCTCTTGGAGCTTCCCTTCGCCGCGGCGGGTTTCGGGGCCGGTGCAGCCTTCTTGGCTGGCTTCTTCTTGGGGGCTTCGTCTTCGTCCTCGCCCTCGTCGTCGAAGACGGCGCCCTTCGCCTGCGCCTGCGCCTTGGCGGGAGCGGGTGCGCCGTTGCCCGACACCAGCTCGTAGCCCTTCTTCACTTTCTCGGCCACCAGCTTTTCATACTCTTTTTGAGCTTTTTCCTCGGAATCGTACTCCTTCAGGCTCGACTGACCCTCGGTGCCGATTCGACCGTAGGTGGTCGTGAACGACGTACCGTCCAGGTCGATCTCCCAAAACTTGCTCGACTTGCCTTCGACGAACTCGTAGCGCGGCATGCTTCAATCCTCCTCGACTTCGGTAAACCCTCGCTCGATCTTTTCCGCGATGCGCTTGGACAGCGCTCGGATTGCATCTTCTTCGCTCTCGAATCGCTTCACCTTGGTCTCGAACGTTCCGTAGACAGCGCGGTGGAGAGCTCCCTCTCGCTCGATTTCCCAGAAGTAACGTGTGTCGCCGTCCTGCATCTCGAAGCGGCGGCGACCGGACTCTTCCGGCCTGCGCGGCGAGGCGATGGTCGACACCGCGACGCTCGGCGCGGGTTTCCCTTTCCAGGTCGCGTCGGCTCGCAAGCCGACGTAGGAAGGGAATCGGGGAACTCCACCGTTCGACAGCTCCTGGTACCGAAACGTGACGATGCTTCCGACGGGCGGAGGATTGTCCCGCTCGACGTCGGAAAACCCGGTGCCGATGTTGAAGCGGGTGCCGTCCTCGAGCTCTGCGATGAGGGCCCCGAGGCGCCCCTTGTGTCGCCCAGCGCCGGGCGCGTGTCCGATCACCTTCGCTTCGGCATCGTGAAAGTTCTTCACCTTCAGGAGCGACGAGCTTCGCCCGACTTCGTACCGGGAGCGCGGTCGCCGGGCCATGAGCCCTTCGCCGCCCAAGGCCTCGACGCGGGCCAGCTCTTCCCGGAGGTGATCGATGCCCCGGCATTCGGACTGCTCGAGAACCCGGACGTGGGGAATGCTCGACGGCTCGAGCAACGATTGTGAATGGGCGAGCCTCTCCTCGAACACGCCACCGTGCGCCGGCGCATCGAAGACGACGTAGAGCAAGTCCTTCCAGAGCGGGCTCCGGTCCTGACGCTTGACGATCCCGACCGTGCGCTGAAACTGCTTGCGTCCTCCCCAGAGCTCGCCGTCGAGGACGGCATCGGGAAGACTCTGGGTAAACCATTCCGGTGCGAAGAACTCGTTGCCGAGTCGGGAGACGAATCGTTTCCCATCCCAGTAGGCTCGTACGCCGTCCAGCTTCTCGGAGAGCCACCAGCCGGTGAGATCGACTTCTGCTTCCCAACGGTGGGCGAGCAGGAGCGGCGGAGCTTCGCTGGAACCGCCCGCAGGCACGGGCCGCGGGGCGAGCTCCGGCGCACCAAGTCGCTCCTTCTCTGCCTCGTCACCTCGGTAGGCGCGCAGGTGCTTGCAGGTGCGCCGCTCGATGCCGGTCGATTGATTGCGCCACGCGGGACACGTGCACGAGTACACGCCTCCGGCGTTCTTCAGCGTGTACACACTGGAGCCCGAGCCCTGGACCTCGGTCGTCTCGCCGTCGTCGAGGTCGGGCATGGCAGAGCCACGGTAAGCGAGCTCTTTCCCGTACGGAAAACGGGACGTTGGTTCAGTCCCCGAGCCCGGGCAAAGCGCGGGGTTACGCCTCAGTCGAGGGCGGAGAGCGCGCGATTCAGTGTCGCAATGCAAAACTCGGGCGTCACTCCCAGAAGCGATGCGGAGTGGGCGATCGCATCGACCTCGGCCTGTTCGAGCACTCGGTCGGCCAGAGCGACCGCAATCAGATCCTCGATGATCTTTTGGCGACGGACCGGCGACAGCTCGATCACCAGCTTTTCCGCCAGCTGCCTCATCCGCGCTTCGTGCTCGTCCGGCGAGAGACGCAGGAGATCGGTAGCGCTGTCCACCAATCCTCGGCGACCCACGAGCTTGCCGAGCATCTTCTTTTCGCCGCGCTGGATCGTCCCGTCGGCGAGCGCAACTTCGACACCCGCGAGCGCGAGATAGTCCCGAACCAACGCGCTCGAGGGAGTGTCGCTCTGAAGGAAGCTCGGGTCCATCAGCCGCATGATCGCGGTGACCTCCCGCTCGAGCTCCGCTTCGCTGAGCGGACTCCCGCTCTTGCCGAGGATGCGATGAAAGTTGAGCTCCGTGCCACGCCGGCCGAGCAGCGAATGATACGTCTCCGAGCGGGAGAACAGATCCAACGCTTTGATGCGCAGGGGACTGTAGGGGTGGGTCGAAAACCAATCCCCTTCGTTGGACTCGATGTTCTCGGCAGCCACCGCGGCGAACTGCTCGGCGCAGCGCGCAGCGTGCCGGAGGTACTTGCTGTTGCTGAGCCCACTCGTCAGTTTGAAAAACGCACGCACCGCCGTCTCGAAGTCGTCGCAGCACAAGAGCCCGACGCGGTCGGCGCTGAGCTCCGCGTAACGCATCCACGCGCACAGGCGCGCAACGTGAATGGGAGCGATATTTTCGTCGCCGATCAGCACGTCCGGCGAGAAGTGAAAGTGGCCAAAAATCGCGTGCCCGAGCTCGTGTCCCAGGACGAAATGAAGCTCTCCCTCGTCAAACCGCTCGAGCGCCTCGCTCGTGAGCCCGAGAAGGACGACGCCCGGCGACTTCGGCGGCACGACGAACACGTTGATCGCGCTCTCCGGAACGCAGTAAAGCTCGATGGGAGCTTGGATGCCGAGCCGCTCGGCGACGTGACGGAGCGCGGAAAAGGGCTCCGGAGCCATCTCCGGCGTGAGTCGCAGAGCCGAGAGCAGGAGCTGGCGTCGCGCAGCGACGGCGCGCGACGCTGTCGGATTGAGCGACCAGCACGCGTACGAAGCGCTTGTCGGAGAGCAACGCCTCGCGCATGTTTCGATCGCCGTCGAAGATCAGGCGGTCGACGTCGAGCTTCGTGCCCAGGCGGGCTTCACCGAGATCGGCCACGCTAGTTGCCTTCCCAAGGACGGCCGAGCTCGGCAAGAGCTTTCTTGGCTTCGCCGCGATACGGCGAATCGGTACGACCGAGGCGCAAGAAGGCTTCCCAGTGCTTGGCGGATTCTTTCTTGATGCCGATGGAGCGAGCGAGATCCAGATGTGCATCGGCGAGCCAGGTCGGCTTGGATCCTCTTGCTCAGCGAGATCGATGGCCTTGCCGAGCTGGGACTGGGCTTCCGGGGATCGATGATCGGCGGCCAGCAGACGACCGTAACGGAAACGCCAGGTCGAGTTGTCGGGCTTGCCCATCGATGGCAATCTGCCATTCTTTGAGGGCGTCCGCTCGCGCCCCAGATCGTAATAGCAGTCCGCCAGAGCGGCGTGGGCCTCGACTCGGCTCGGGCGAAGCTCCAGAGCCTTCTGCAGATCCTTGACGGCGTCCTTCACCGCGCCCTGACGCTGCTTGAGCACGCCCCGCTGCCAGTACCCATCGGCCAGCCCTTGGTCGAGCTCCAGAGCCTTTTCGATGGCGTTTTCCGCGCTGCGGGATGCGACCCGCCTCGATCGCCGCCCACCCGACGTACAGCTGATACTCCGCGCGGTTCGGATCGAGCGCCGCAGCCTGCTCCAGCATCTTCAGCGCTTCGGCCACGTTCGTGCCCTGCAGAAGCAGCGCGCGGCCGAGGCAATGATGGGCCTCGGCCGAGCCCTGACGCTTTTCCAGCACCTTGCGCAGAAGCTCGGCCGCTTCCTTGGCGCGACCGGCAGACGACCTTTCCACACCCGACGCGGAGCATGAGATCCGGATCGTTCGGAGCCTTGGCTAGCGCGGTTTCGTAGGCCTTGAGCGCTTCGTCGTTGCGACCGGTGTCCTGGAACAAGAGCCCGCGCTCGAGCGCGAGACCCGGATAGTCGCGGTCGACCTTGACGCGACCTTGTCGAACAGCTTGCTCGCCTCGTCGAACTTGCGATCACGACGATAGGCGACGCCGAGCTTGAACTGTGCGCCGACGTCACCCGGATCGATCTCTGAGAGCTTCCAGGAGCTCGGTGACCGCGTCACCGTAGCGGCCCTGGGACAGCGCGCAGATCGCCGAGCGCGACGTGAATGGACGCCGAATCCGGCAGGTTCTTGCGGGCCTCCGCGAGGACTTGCGCGGCGTCGTCGGTTCGACCGAGCTGGTTGAGCAGGAGCGCCAGCGCGACGTACACCTGCGCCACGTCCATGTCCGGGTTCGGAAGCTTCAGACCCTGCCGGTACGCGGCCTCCGCTTGCTTTCGATCCCCGACCGCCTCCTCGACCTTGCCGAACCAGTAACGCGACGAGCACCGACTGGGGGTGGGTTTCGCGCAGCTTGGTCATGGCGGCAGTGGCGTCTTGCACTCGCTCGAGTGCCAGCGTGGTCTTGGCAACGCCCACCTTCGCCGTGAGCTCGTCGGGATCGGCCTGGACCGCGGCCTCGAAACGACCGAGGCCTTCGGAGAAGCGACCCGCGCGGAACAGCGCATCGCCCAGACCGACCAGAGCCGCCGCCGCCTTCGGATCGATCTTCAGCGCCTCCGAGTATGCGTTTTCCGCATGAGTGACGCGGGAGCGCGCCAGGTGAATGTCGCCGAGCAGCGTGTGAGCGTTCACGAGCTCCGTGGGGCTCGCGGTATCCTTCTCCGCGATGATTCCTTCGAGCAGCTTGACCGCGTCGAAGCTTCCCCGCCGTTGTTCCAGATCACCCGCGCGATCAGCGTGCGGGCGCCGGCGTGCTTCGGATTTTTCGTCAGCGCGTCGCGCGCCAGCTTCTCCGCCTGCTTCTTGTCGCCGCTCGCGAGCTCGGCCCGCGCCAGACCGTAGGCGGTGCGCGCACTGTGCTCGACGGCGTCGGCTTTTTGCCAGGCTTCGAGCGCGGCCTTGGGCTCGCGCGCGTGGAGCTCGAGCTCACCGCGCAGCGCCAGAAGGTCGGGATCTTCGGGCTTGTCGTGCGTCAGCTTTCCAGCGCGGCGCGCGCCCGGGGGATCTGACCCGACGCGGCGGCCTGGGCCGCACGCGCCTGAGCGAGGTAGGCAACGTCGGAGTCGTCGTCGTCCTTGAACTCGTCGAGCAAGACCTGAGCGCGGGCGCTGACCTCCGGATCCGTTCCGAACCGGACCTCGCGCAGGTACGCCACGAACACGACGTAGGCGCGCAGACCTCGGATGCGTCGATTCTGATCGCGAACCGCTTCGGCTTGTCGGTAGGCCTTCGTGGCTTCCGGATATCCGTCCACGGCGAGCAACGCCTGCGACGACTTCACGGTCTGCGCCAGGATGCGCTGGTAGTCGCCGCTCTTGATGCGGTCGTAGACGAAGTACACGCCGTACGGCCCGATCGAAGGCACCAGGGCCAGCGCCGCTCCTCCCAGGGCCAGGACCACGATCACCGCGAACACGACGCGCAGGTTTCGTTTCTTGGGAATGGGCGCGTCGGCCACCTGCCGCGTGACGATCGGCTGACGGCGAATCTCGACGGCGGGACCGACCGGTACCGACGGGGCGCCCTCTTGCGGGATGCCGGCAAACTCCATGTCGTCGCCCCGAGGCGCTACCAACGTCGGCCTCGAGCGCCGGGCCCGCGCCACCTTCACCGCCGAGGTTGACCTCGCCGAAGCTCGTGCCACCGCCGAGCTGACGAACGACACCGGGATCGTCCGCCCCGCCGCCGGATGGGCGTAGCTCGGCGGAGCGCCACCGGGGCCGATCCCGGCCGGGTCGGATCGTAGCCGGGATGAGGCAGCGGAAGCCGCCTCCGATCTGCGGAAGCCCTGCGGCCTGCATCGGCAGCGAGCCGGCGGGTGACGGAAGCGATCCCGCCGGTGACGGTAGTGACCCCGCGGGCGACGGCAACGAGCCCGCGGCGACGGCAGCGATCCGGCCGGCGACGGCAGCGACGCGGCGGGTGACGGCAACGAGCGGCGGGAACCGGCAGCGACGCGAGCGAATCGGGCAAGCCGATCTCGCGACCGGGAGCGAGCGGCAGATCGTTGCCGACCGCCGGCAGATCGCCACCGACCGTGGGCAGATCGAGCTCGCCGAATCCGCCGCCGCCGCTCGAGGCGACGTTGGGCAAATCGGTCAGCGCCGGCGCCGGAAGATCGAACGCGCCGGAATCCGCCGAGACCATCGGTAGATCGAGATCCTCGAAGCGCGGGGCGGCCGCACCCCCGCCACCGATCACCGGCAGATCGACCTCGTCGTGATCGCGATCGTCCGCGGGCAGCGGGCGATGGATGACGGGCGCCGGCAGGTCGGCCAGATCGTCGAGCGCGGAGTCGGCGCGCGCCGGCAAATCGACCTCGAAGCTCGGTGCCCGGACCCGCGCTCGGCTTTTCTTCGAGATCGACGCCGATGTCACCGAAGTCGTCGAAGCGCGTCGTCGAGCTTCTTCTTGGGACCACCCATCCCGACCGGGCCCGGTCCGACGATCGCAGGCAGATCGACGTCGGAGTACGCCTCGGCGCGTGGCGGCGGCGGCGCGGGTCGAGCGGGCGGTTTCGGTGCGACCGGTCGGGGCGGCGCGATGGGCGGCTTCACCGGACGAGGTGGAACCGGACGGCCGACAATCGGCGGCTTGATGCCCGTACCCACGAGGGTCTTGGAGACGGGCATCTTGGGCGGAGCGACGGGAGCGCCGCTCGGATTGGCGACGCCCAGCATCGTCGCCTTGCGCAGCGGTGGCAGACCGGGCTTGGGCTCAGCCGCGGGCGCGAGCGGGCTCGGGATGGACGGGGGCGCTCCGAGCACCGGGCTCGGACCCGTTGCGCGGGGGTCTCGAGGCGGATCGACCTGGAACGACGTGCCGCACTTGGGGCATCGCATTTTGAGGCCGCTCGATGGCACGCGCCTCTCGTCGACCTGGTAGGGCGCATTGCAGCCCGGGCACTCGACCTTGAACATTGGCCCGACTCCGCCCTGTCTTAGCAGGACCTCCCAGGTCTTGTCGCGCTTTGTGAGGCCAATTCTGGACCAAATCGTGCTAGGCGCTCCCGACAGATGCAGCGCTGGACCTCGATTGCGGCCGGAGTGGTGATGGCCGGGGCTCTGGTGGGCATTGCCGTGAAAGTCGGACGTCCCGAGGCTCACGCCAGCGCTTCGAGCGCGAAGCCGACCCCCACGCTCGCCTCGACTTCAACCGACGAGCCGGCCGTGGCGGTGAGCGGCGGCAGCACGGACTCGGTGCCCGAAGCGCCGGAGCTCGAGATTCGCCTGGCGGACCGATGGCGGCAGATCTTCCCGGGAATGCGCCTTCACGGTGGGTCTGGGCGTGATTCTGTTCACATACCAGGGTGCCGAGTACGCTCCGCCGATGCGCCTCCAAGGCCGAAGCGCTGGAAAAGGCCAAGGCGTGTCATCGAAGAGGCAAAGAAGGATTTCGCCGCCGCGGTGAAAAAAGGCGACCATGGCTCCACGACCGACGCCGGGCACCTTCCTCGCGGCGTTCTGGAACCGGAAGTCGAGAAAGCGGTTTTCACACTGGAAAAAGGCACCGTTATCCCGTTCCCTTGGACACACCAGGGGCTACTGGGTGGTGCGGCGAAATGACTAGGGCGAATTCCCGCGCTTTCGACCACAACCCCTCGTAAGGTAAGAGTAAGTTCTCATTTCGTCGCCGGAGATGACCCGCCCGACCCGATCCCCGACTGCGTCCGATCCGGATCGGATCCTGGCCGAGGTGGCAAGGCTCCGTGCGGAGCACGAGCGGACTGAGTCCGCTGTCACGCGCGCGATCCTGCTTCACGAGATCGCCGTCCTCGAGGAGCTCGCTGGAGACACGGCGGGCGCGCGCGCGATCAGCTCGACGCGGTCAACGCCGAGCCAGAATTCCGCGAGCCGCTCGAGCGCTTGATCCAGATCATTCAAAAGAGCGGGTCGACCAAGAACCTCGGCAAGTTGCTCGAACGCTTGGCCCAGGTTGCCGACGGGGCCGAGGAGCGCGTGCGTGCGCTCATGGAGCAAGCGGCGTACTTCGACAGTGAGGGGAATCTCGACGCTGCACGTACGGCGCTCGAAGAAGCAGCCGAAGAGCGGCCCGATGACGCATCGGTGTTTCTCGGCTCTGGAGCTTCTTGCTGGCCGTACGGGGGACATGGAGCTTCGACAGAAGGCCCTCGACGCGCGCGCTCGCGCTTGCCAGCACCCCACATGGCGAGCGCTGCTCGAGCTCGATCTCGCCGAGCTCGAAACCGCTGACGAAGACGTGGAGTCGGCGCTTCAGCATGTCGAGAGCGCCCTCGAAGCAAAAGGGGAAGCCACCTTCGCGTCCCTCTTGGCGCTGGAAGATCTCGGGAAGCGATCGGGGCGAGAAGAGCTCATCGCGCGATCCCTCGAGGCGCAGGCTGCCCTCTCGATCCGCAGCGTCCAAGATGCGTCGGTTGGCGATGCCCTGGGGGTTCCTCGATACCGTCGCTCGCCGGCTCAGGCAGCGGATGCGTTTCTGCGCGCTGGGGAGGCGCACCGCCGCCGCGGCGACCTCGAAGCGGCTGGGACTTTGCTAGATCAAGCTCTCGAGCACGTTCCGAACGAGCCCGCGCTGGTGCATGCACGCCTGGTGGTCGCCGAGATCATGGGCGACACCGAGACCTCGGCGCGTCTGGCGCGGCAGGAAATCGAACGCGGCGCCCAAGGGGGCCTCGCGGCATCGCTGTGGCTGCGCGTCGCCGAGGCGGCCGTATCCGGTGGAGATGCGCCCGCCGCGCTCGACGCGGTTCGTCACGCTCTCGAAGTGGAGCCCAATAGCATTCCCGCTCGCGTGCTCGAGCTCGACTTGCTCGATGGCGGACACGATGCGGAGAAGTTGGCGTCGTCTCTGGAAACGACCGCGGAGCTATTCGAAAACGATGGGGCTCGTTCCCGTTATTACCTACTGGCCGCCGATGCTTGGGCGCGGCACGCCGGAGACTCGGGCGGCGCGAAGGCTGCTCTCACTCAGGCCGGCATGTACGGCGCACCACCGCCCACCGTGGCCCGCGCAGCTCGGATGTTGGCGGCCATTTCCGGCGATGCCGCCTGGTACGAAGAGTCGTCGCGGCGATTGATCACCGCGGGGGCCAGCGAAGGCGAACAAGCAGGTCTGTGGTTCGAGCTTTTTCGTGCGCGACTCCTGCGCAAGGAAGCCGATTCCAAGAAAGCTCTGAAAGCACTCTCGGAAGTCCCCGCCGGTCGCTGGCTCGGCGCCATCATCGGGGCCTACATCGCGCCTCTGGCCGATGCCTCTCTCGGAGAGGGCGCCGATGCCGCTCTCCAAGAGTTGGCAGAGGTCGAAGACGACCCGGCAGCCTCGAGGGCGTTTCGACTCGCGGCCACGTTGCGGGCGCTGGCCGCGCATCGCGACAGCGACGCGGAGACTCTGCTCGACGAGCTCCACTCCGCGGACGGGTCGGACGTGATCAGCGCAACGGCGCTCGCATCGCTGACGCGCCAAGCGAAACGCACCGCGCGAGCCGCCGAAGTGCTCGCGAGCTCGGCGAGTGCGGTCAAGGACGAGGAGCTCGGAGCCGCACTGGATCTCGAGGCGGGCATTCTGTTCTGGCAGAGCGGTGACCGCGGGGCGGCGGTCGAGGCGTTCCAACGCGCATCGAGCCATGCACCGATGGCCAGTGCATCGCTCCTTGGTTGGGCGCTGCGTGCGGCCGATCCCAATTCGATCGAAGCGAGGCGCCGAGCGCTCGAAGCCAGCGCAGAGGGCGGAGAAGAAGGCGCTCAAGCCTTGGAGCGATTCGCTCTGGAGATGGGGGCCGGTGGGGATCGCGAACGTGGCCAAGAAGCTCTCGACGCGCTGGCTACGAGCGACGATGAGGACCTCAAGCGAGCGAACCTCTTGGCGCGCGCTCTCGGGTCGGACGACACGGAGCGAGAGCGCGCACTCGAAGAGATCGGCCAGGAAGGTGGCGGCTCGGAGGCCATTGCGCGAGCCTCCCAGCACGTTCGGGAGCTCGAGGCCCCCTCTGCCGATCGGAATCGCGTGCTCGAGACCGCCTCCAACTGGGCTTCCGTCGATGACTCCGTAGCCGCTGCCTTCGAGTGGCTCGGCGCTGCCGTCGGTGCCGAAAACGTCGAAGCGGAGATCACGGCTCGACGGGCCCTGGCCGAGCGCATCGATGGCAACGCGCTCCCGGGCCTCGTCGCCAGCGCCACGTTGATATCGATGATCGCCGGCAACGACGCCGAGCCGCTCTTCACCGACGGAGCGCCCCAGACCACACTTGCCAACCTCGAGCTCGCTCCGCCGGGCAGTGATCCGCGCCGTCGAACGGCTGCCCTCGGTGGCGTGCAGAACGCGTTTGGCGACGACAACGCGACGATGATCTCGGGGCTCATGGGCTGGAGCCAGCTGGCGGCGGGCGACGCAGACGCCGCGCTCGAAAGCTTCCGAGCTGTCGTGGAGGCGTATCCGGACGAGGTCATCGGCTGGGAGGGTTTGCGCGCGGCCGCGGAAGTCACCGGTGACCGAGTCACCGTTGCGGAAGCGGCCGCGGCGCTCGGCGACGCGGTAGCCGACGATGCGCGCGGCGCGGAGCTCTGGGAGTACGCCGCCTTCACACTCATCGACGATCTCGACGATCTCGTGCGCGGAGAGTTCGCGCTCAGCCGTGCCGTCGATCGTGACGTGAGGCGCTTCAAGTCTTTCGACAAGCTCTTCCGCATCGTACGCGAGCGCAAAGATGGAGAACGCTTGCTGGAGCTCATCGGCAAGCGACTCGATGTCGCCGAGGATCCGGACGAAATCGCGAAGCTCTACTGGGAGCGTGCGCGTGTGCTGCGCAAACGCGGTGACCGCGAAGGCGCGCTGACAGCGCTCGAAAACGTGACCCTGCTGGAACCGGACCATGTGGGCGCGCTGGCGCTGTCCGGAGAAATCTACCTGACCACGGGCAAGCTGCCGGAAGCTGCCGAGAATCTCGCGCGTCTGTCCACGCTGTCCGACGCGCCGATGAAACAACGACTGATGAGCGGCGTCGCCGCCGTCGACATTTTCGAAAACAAGCTCGACCAAATCGATCGAGCCATCGAAGTACTCGACGGGCTGTACCGCTCCGGGCTCAGCACGCTGCCCGTCCGCGAACGCTACGCCCGGGCGGCCGCAAAAGCCGGGGTCTGGGACAAAGCCACCGACGTGCTCGAGCACCTGATGCATGAACGCGACTCGCGCGAGGGGCGCATCGAGGCAGCGCGACTGGCGATGGCGATTCACCGGGACAAGCTCAATGCCCCGCCGAGCGCCGCCGCGGCCGCCAAGAAGCTTCTCGAAGAGTCCCCAGACGACGGCGAGGCACTGGATCTCGTGCTGTCCGGGGCGTTCGATCCGGCCCTCACTTCCGAACTTCTGGATCGCGGCCGTGAGGCTCTCGTCGCCCAACTGATGCGCGAGCCCATGGATCCAGAGCGGGTCGACCGACTCGCCCGCTCGGCCGCGAAGCTGGATCGTCCGGCGATCCGGCAGGCGGCTCTCGGAGCGCTGGTCGCGCTGGGCGAGGGCACTCCCGAAATCGACCACGAGCTTTCGATCTTGGATCAGCGGGTCGCGAGAGTTCCTGGCATTGCCATCGATCCCCGAGCGCTCCCCGATCTCTGCGATCCCGAGGACATGGGTCCCATTCCGGATCTCATGGCGGCGATGGCCTCGACGTTCACCGAAGCGCTCGGTCCGGGACTGGCTGCCCTCGGGGTCAGCAAGAAGGAGCGGGTCGACCCACGAACGGGTCTCCCTGTGCGCAACGAAATCGCGGCCTGGGCCGGCGCCCTCGGTATCGGTGACTTCGATCTCTACATCGGCGGCCAGGACGATTTCGGGGTGTTCGGTATCGCGACCGAGCCGCCCTCGATCGTGATCGGCCGCGGGGTTCAGGCACCACTCCCCGCGCCGCAGCGCCAAGCAGTTGCGCGTGAGCTTTTCGCTCTCCGGCGCGGTAGCACCATCTTGCGCCATCGTGACGTGAACGACGTTGCGGCGTTGATCGTGGCTTCGTGCCGGATCGCCGGCTACGAGGTCCCCTCCCCCGCGTACGCCATGCTCGCGGAATTTCAGCGCCAGCTCACCAAAGAGGTCTCGCGCAAAGTGAAGAAGGTCTTGCCCGAGCTCGGCGTTCGCGTTGCTCAAAGCGGTCAAGATCCGACAAATTGGGTGCGCGCGGCCACTTCGAGTCTGGACCGCCTCGCCGCCATTGCCGCCGGTGACGTCTCGTGGGTGCTGAGTGGAGGCTCCCTGGTGCGCGGTCAGGTCGGCGCTTCGATCGAAGCGCAGGGACGAACGTCGCGTCTCCTGTCATTCGTGCTGTCGCCGACGTACCTGACCTTGCGCCAACATCTCGGAATGGGTGTGCGATGAGTCCGCCGGACGACACCAAGCCCAAGCCTCCGCCCGCGGCGAAGAAGCCGGAACCCCATCGCTTGCCCCACACCGGCGCGGGACGAAGTGCGAGCGCACGCTCCATTGGCGAGGAGCTCGGTGACCTGGATTTCGAGCCGGACGCTCTGCTCGACTCACTCTTGTTCGATGAGCCCCGGGAGAAGCCCGCGGAAAAGCCCGTGGAAAAGGCTGCGGAAAAGCCCGCGGAAAAGCCCGTGGAAAAGGCTGCGGAAGAGCCTGCAGAGAAGCCGGAACCAGCACAGGCCAAAGAAGAACCGAAGCGATCGGCGGAGGCTCCAGCGAAGGCGCCGCCGCCCGAGCGCCGACAAGCTCCGCCCGCCAAAGCTCCAGCCAGGCCGCCCGCTCCGCCTCGCCCGCCTCCACCCAAAGTGGGTGTCAAGCCAAGCGTCGGAAAGCCACCCCGTCCCGCTCCGCCGCGACCGCCTCCGCGACCCCCCGCGGCTGCGAAGGAAGAAGCGAAGCCGCCGGAACCGCCCCGGGCCGCAGCCGAGTCGAAACCGGATGGGCCGACGAGCACTTCAGTGCCCGACGGGCCGAAGCTCCTCGAACCCGAACGGCGAATGTTCGACGAGGAAGACACGACCATTGCGCGGCCGCTGTCGGAGCTCCAGGCCGAGCAGGAGGCGGAGGACGAGCTCGAAGCGCTGCTGAGCGCGTCGGCCGCAGAAGCTCCGCCGTTGCATTCGACGCCCCGCGCGCCGGAGATTTTCGACTCGGGGTTGGAGGATCTCGAGGATGCAGAGTTCGAAGAGCTCACGAGCTCGCCTCGGAGTGCAGAAGCGCCACCCAGCCTGGAGGTGATCAGCGCGGAAATGACCGTGTCCTCCAGCGATCTCCTGGAGGGCGAAGCGAGTGACATCGACGCTCTCATGAGGGACGAACTGGCGGGCGAAACGCTACGACCGGCCCCCGGCGCGATCTCCGACCAGGATTTCGGAGAGGCCCTGCGCCCGCCAGGGATCCCGACGCTGGCGCCCCCGCCGGATGGCTGGTCCGAAGAGCGCGCGGCCGCCTCTCACCTCGCCGAGCAAGACGTGCTCGATGTGTGGTTGGCGCGCGCCGAGTGGATGGAGAACGAAGCGAAGAACGCTGCGGACACGGAAGCCAAGGCCCGCGCGCTGCTGGTCGCGAGCGAGCTCTGGTCGATGGCCGGCGACACCGCACGAGGTCGTGACGTAGCTGCGGAAGCCTTGTCGCTCGTACCCACCTCACCCATTGCTCAGCGGCAAGCCCGAGCGCTGGCAGCTGCGGCGCGTGACTGGAAAGCGGTGAGCTCGGCGCTCAACGTCGAAGCCAAGATGTCTCCATCGCCCGAGACCCGTGCTCATGCCCTGTATCTTGGCGCCGAGGTGCAGCGCATCGCGCTTCACGACGCCCCCGGCTCGAGGCAAAAGCTCTCCGCACTCACGAAGGCTTCGCCAACCGACATCCGCGGGGACGTGATGGCCCTCGCGGAAGAGCTCGGACACAGCGCGGAGCCTCCCAAGCTCGACTCGCAGGCCCTCGCCTCCGTGATCTCCGAGATCGCGCGCCTTCGCGGCCAGCGTCAGGATGCGGCGCCGACACTACCCGCCGTGGCGTTCGAGGATGCGAGGCGGGCTCTCGCCGCCGGCGATCGCGCGCGCGCGGGTCGGGCGATCGCCACTCTGACCACCCTCGAAGGCTTCGAGAGCGCAGCCGCGTGGCTGGCCGCCGCGCTCCTGGCACCCGCTCTCGAAACTCGCCCGCAAGCCATCGAGCTCCTGGCGGGCGTTCTGGAAGCGACGGGAACTCCTGCAGCGCGGCGCGCTCTGGCGGCCCGTGCGATCGAGCAGGCCGATTCGAAAGGTGTCGAGGCCGCTCTCGGAACACCGGATGATCCGGCGCCAGGCTTCTCGGCCGCCGATCGCATCGCGCTGGCAGTTCTCGGTGGTGGAGGACGCGAAGCGGTCGAACCCTGGCTCGAAGCGGTGGCAGACGATCCTCGCCTCGGCCCGCTGGGCGCCGCAGCCACGTCAGCAACTCACTCGCCCACGGCTCCGGCCGAACGAAGTGTCGGCGACTCTCGCGCGCGTTCAGAGGTGGCCCTGGGCCGCGCCTTCGTGGCCGCCCACGCGGAGGACGCCGATCCCTCTCTCTTGCACTCCACCGTGGAAGGTTTCGCGAACGAGGCGCCGGAACATCCGCTGGTTCACACGCTGGTGCTGGAAATCGCCCGGCGCGCAGAGGCAGCCGATCGCATGGCAGCCGCCATCGCTCAGGGTCCCGGCGGTGACGAAGATCCCTCCCGACAGCGCGATCGTCATCTCGCCGCGGCGATACTCTACGAGATCGCGGACGAATCCGATTCGGCGACCCGCGAATACGCAGCTGCTCTTCGGGCCGATCCTGGAAGCGAGGCCGCTACCCGCGCACTCCTGGTCCACGCCCCGCAGGCGGCCGGCGCCAACCTTCTCGTCGCCACTGCCGACGCGTCGTCGGACGACACCCACAAGTCGATGCTCCTACTGGAGGCCGCGCTGCGATTCGGCCTCGAGGCAGAGGCGACACCCGCACTGCTCGATCGCGCCGTCACGTTGGCGCCGCAGTTACCCTTCGCCTACCGCCTCGGCAAGCAGCACGCTCGCATCCGAGGAGACGCAGACGAGCTTCTTTCGTGGCTCCGACGTCGGCATGAGGCCAGTGACGACCCTGTAGAACAGTCCCTCGACGGCATTCGCGAGGCGCTCTTGATCGCGGACACGGACCTGCCGGCCGCCGCGCGCCTCCTCGAAGCCGCCACGCGAGCACGCCCCGGCAACGTCACGCTGCACGAGTTGCACGAACGACTCACCCCCGCAGCCAGCGCATCCCGAGGAGAGTGGCGCGAACGGGTCGCGGCGAGCGCCGAGGGCGCTGACAAAGTGCGTCTGCTGGTCGAGGCCGCGCTCGAGTACGAGCGGGCCAATGATCGCACGGCTGCTGCCCGAGCGGCGCTGGCCGCTGCCGAGGCGGGCCAGAGCACCTTCGCGGCGACGACTGCGGAACGCCTCGCGGCGTATGGCTCGGCGGCAGCACGCCTCAGCGAGACGCTCCTCGAGCGGGCGAAGGCCAGCAGCGATCCCGACGAGCAACGCGAGCTCTACCAACGGCTCAGCCAGCTCGATCGGATGCGCGGAGACAAGTCGAGCGCGCTGCTCTGGCAAAATGCGATTTTGGAGATCAAGCCTGGGGATCTCAGCGCGCTTCGCTGCCTGGAGCACGCATACCTCACCGACGGTCGGGTAGAGGATCTCGAATCCATCGCGACGATGGCGGCGGGCGTTCTCGCACGCAACGAATCGATTGCCCACGCCATGCTGGCGGTGCGCATCAAGACGCAAACCAAGAACACGGACGGAGTCAAAGAGCTCATCGAGCGAGCCGCTTCTTTCGATCCCCCTTCGCTGTGGGCGCTTCGAGAAAAGAGCGCGCTCGGACGGCAGAGCTCGGACGACGAAGCAATCCTCGCTTCCGAGAAGCTACTCAGCGAGCTTTCGACTCGCGCCATCGACGCGGCAACGCTGGCGCTGCGCGCGGGTGAGGCAGCAGCTCGCCTCGATCGGCTCGAGGAAGCGCGACACCTGCTCGATCGTGCCGTCGAGATGGTGCCGGAACATCTGATAGCGCTCGAAGCCCAGGCTGACGTGTTCGAGCGAGCGGAAAGCTTCCGAGCGGCGGCTGAAGCACTCGAGACCATCGCCGGCGCGAGCGCGGTCGATCAGCATCGACTGGAAGCGTGGCATCGAGCCAGCGTGCTCTGGCTCGACAAGGTCGACGATGCGAATCGGGGAATGCAAGCCCTGGAGCGCGCCGCGTTGATCGATCTGCGCCACGCCGACGTCTTCACTCGCCTTCGTGACTTGTACGTTGCACGGGACGAACGCTCGAAGCTGGCCGACCTTCTGGAGCGCCGCCTCGACCTCACCGAGGATCCCGCCGAGCGTGTTGCTCTGGAAGTGACCCGCGGACGCGCCCTGGCCGAAGTGGGAGACCGCGCGGCTGCGAAGGCGGCTCTCGGTTCGGCCCTCGACGCCAACCCCGACCACGTCGATGCGCTCGATGCCTTTGCGGACGTGTGCGTCGCGGAAGAAGACTGGAACGGCGCGGAAGAAGCCTGGATCCGCCTCGCCCGCTACGCGACGGAGGCGGAACAGCAGGCCGAAATCTATCGCAAGCTCGGCCGCCTGTACGAAGACCGGCTGCCGAACGCCCAGCGCGCCGAGCTGTCGTACCGAGAGGTGCTCAAGCGCCTCCCGAACGACACCGGAGCGATGGAGCGGCTCGTCCAGGTGTACGGCCAGCTCGGAGACAACGACCGCGCCGTTCAGATGCAGATGGACTTGCTCGGGCGCGCGGGCACGCCGGAAGAAAAACGGGATCGGACGCTTCAGCTCGCGCGCGTGCAGGAGCTCATCATCGGCGATCGCCGCAAGGCCGAAGGCACCCTCGACAAGGCACGCAAGACCTGGCCTCAAGATGGAACCGTGCTCCGGGCTCTCGCCGACTTCCATCGGCGTGGGAACGAGACCGCTGCACTCAACGTGCTTCTCGACCGCGCTGCGAACGACGCACGCCGCGCGCTCGGTACGGGTCGCTTCGATGCTGGTTTGTTCGAAGCCCTTGCGACTGTCGCCGAGCTCCGCGGAGGTACGGATGCCGCGCGGGTGGCCAACGCAACGATCTCGGCGCTCCAGGGCGAAACCGCGGACATCAACGGCGCTGGCCTCGCCGCCGCTGACATGCGCCTCGACGATCTTCTGGCACCGGATCTCCTGACCCTGCCGCTCCGCGCACTCTTGAAGAAGAGCGGCGATGCCCTCGACGGAGCCTTCGGGGTCGATCTCCGAGGTCTTCGCGCCGCCCCGCTCGCAGCTCAGCACGGTCAGTTCGGCACGCGCGTGCAGCAGATGGCGACGGCGTTCGGACTACACAACATCGAGGTCTACGTGTCGTCGGCCCTCGGCCCGGTGTGCATGCCGGTGAGCTCGGGACCGCCCCGGCTCGCGATCGGAACCGCGCTCCTCGAGCATCCGGACCAGGCGGGACGCGAATACCTGCTCATGCGCTGCATGAAGATCCTGCAGGCCCGGGCCTCTACCTTGTCGCGCACCGCACCCATCGATCTGTGGCCGCTGCTCGCGGGCTTCCTCGGCGTGTTCGCTCCGAACTGGCAACCCCAGGGCGTGGACGCAAAGCGCGTCGCGGAAACCCAACAGAAGATCAAGAGCGCCATCGTGCGTCGCCTGGACGACGACGTGCCGGTGCTGGCCCTGGAGGTCATCGGATCCATCGGCAGCCGCGCGAGCCAGCTCGGGACGGCGGTCAACCAATGGGGGAATCGCGTCGCGCTCCTGGCCGTGGGCGATCCGAGCACCGCGCTCGACGGAATCGCCCTCGGCGCAGGCCACCCCGAAGGCCCGCCCAAGGATCAAGTCGAGCGTCTCAAGTGGATCGTGCGCAATCCCGAAGCACGCGATCTCGCCGTCTTCAGCGTGAGCGAGCACTACTCCGAAGCGCGTCGCCAGCTCGGCATCACGTAGCCCGCCTCGGAGACATTTTGGCCAGGTCTGGCAGGAATGCTGGACCAGCGAGCGCGTGTGAGATCCTTTCCTCCGTCGTTCCTGCGGCACGGTGACGCAGACGAATGCGACGTGTGTTGTCGAGAGGTAACGCTCTCGACGTGATCTGCACGCTTTTCGCGTGGCACGTCGATTGCTCTCGCATCCATTGGCGCCATGACGCGCCGAGGAGGCACGATGCACAAGAAAATTTGGGTCTTGGGACTAGCACTGGCCAGTGCGACCGCACTCGCGGGCTGCGGCTCTTCGCGCGATGTGGAGGTCACTGGACAGGTAACGGCTCCGGCGTCGGCGCAAGGTGAGATCGTCGTCGAATTCTTCGAAGTGAGCGACTCGGGACCAACGAGCGTTCACAGCGCGACGCTGGCGTCACCCGGCGCGTTCTCGGAGAAGGTGCCGCTCGAAGGCGATAGCGTCTTGATCCGCGCCATCGGGGACGCCGACGGTGACGGCAAATGCACCGCAGGCGAGCTGTGGGACGAAATCGAAGTGAGCATCGCGGACGACGACACTGCCAAGGACGCGCTGCTCACCCTCGCTGCCGGACCATGTCCAACCGACTGAGGCGGCACGAAGCGGGAACCCCGCTGCCGGCTCGCGTCCTCGGGCGCGCGCCGGCACACGGACGGCGCGCGATCAGTCGACGAAGAAGTGGACCGGCGCGCTCCCGCTTCCGCCCACGATTTCCGCCAAAACGACGTGTTCGCCGTGCGTCAGCGCGAGCGACTTCGAGTATGGCGCTCCCAAGCTTCTCGTGGGGCGACCATCGATGACGAAACGCACGGCTCGCGTTCCTCGAGGGACGCGGGCCGTGAGCACGACCGCTTGCTGATCCCGCGCGAGCCCGGGATCGAGAACGAAGCGTGCACCATCGAACGGATAGGCAACGGCAACCGACCCCCGATCCAAATCGTCAGCCCGGCCGGGGCACGCGGGGGAAAACTCCACCGGGACGAGGGGGCGACCGGCCCTCGTCGCCCAGGACGAAAAGCGAGTCGGATACGTTTCGAAGACATGGAGCTCGCTCCGGGAACATCCGGGGCCCGCACGCAAACCATTCTTCGCATCGATTTCGACCTCGACGTGCATGTCGCAAGCTTCGGTCGGTACGTGTCCTTTCACGAACCGTTCCGCCAAGCGGTGCGTGCAGCGCGGACCGGCGAGCTTGCCCGACAAAGCGCACACGGTAGCGGTTTCGAGCTCGGGATCGTCAGCGAGGGGACGCGGGTCCTTGCCCTCCATCGCGGCCAGCATCACGTCGTGAAAGAGCGGGGCCGCACCCGTGACGCCGCTCGATCCCACCATCGCATGGCCGTCGAAATTGCCGACCCACACGCCCACGGTCACCTCCCGCGTGAAGCCCAGCGTCCAGTTGTCACGAAACCCCTTGGACGTGCCCGTTTTGGCCGCGACTGGAAACGGAAGCTCGAGAGCATTGCCCGGTCCGAATGCCGAGCGCCGCGCCTTTTCGTCGGACAAGACGTCGCTCACGAGTGCGGCGGTGTGGGCGTCGAGAGCCCTCTCCTCGGCGGCGGCAGAGAGCACGATCTCACTACCATTGGCCAGATGCGCCGAGCGCACGAAGCTCAGGCGTCGGGCTTGGCCGCCGCGCGCGAGAGTCGCGTAAGCGTTCGCCAGCTCCGCCAGGGTCACCTCCCCGTCGCCGAGGACGATGGCCGCGCCGTAGTGGGCGGCATCACGATCGAGAGAGCTGAACCCGAAGCGCCTGAGCGCGGAAAGCGCTCGCTCCGGCCCGAGCTCCGAGGCGACATACACCGCCGGGACGTTCAGCGAATTGGCGAGCGCCTCTCGCAAGCGCACCGGCCCGTGAAAGCGCCCATCGTAGTTTCTCGGTGAGTAGTCGCCCTCCGGCGTCGACAAGTGCATCTCGATGTCGGGCAACACGCTCGCGGGAGTCATGCCGAGATCGGTCATTGCTTCCGCATAGACGAACGGCTTCAGCGTCGAACCGGGCTGGCGCAACGCGAGCACGCCGTCGTTCTGACCGAGAGCTCCCGCGTCGAAAAAGTCCGGCGAGCCGACGTAGGCGAGAACGTCACCGCTGGCATTGTCGATGACGATGACCGCGGCGCTCGTAGCATCGAATCGTCGCAGGCGCTCGGCGGCACTGCTCACCAGCGTCTCGACCTGACGCTGCAGTCCGGTGTCGAGCGTCGTCACGACTTCCTGGGCGCCCTGTCCCCGAAGCTCCGGCACGAGTCGCCCGAGCGCAACGCCGCGAACGAAGTGCTGGGCGCCGCCTTCGGCGAAGCGGCGCTGTAAAACCAGCGGCTCGGCGAGAGCCTGGTCGATCGCTTCGTCCGATGCGAAGCCTTGATGCCGCATGCGTTCGAGAACGCGATTTCTGCGACGTAAGACCCGCTCGGTCCCGCGGCGCGGATCGTAGAGCACGGGGCCTCGGGGGATCGACGCCAGGGTGGCGGCTTCGGCGAGGGAGAGCTTGCGTGCGGGCTTGTCGAAGTAGTGCCGGCTCGCCGCCTCGATGCCCCGCACGTTGGCGCCGAACTCCACGCGATTCAGATACTCCTCGAGGATCCGGTCTTTGCCGAGAGACGCCTCGATGCGCAGTGCGCGGGCCATCTCTTGGAGCTTTCCCCCGAAGTTGCGCGGATGAGGCACCACGTTGCGCGCGAGCTGCTGGGTAATCGTGCTGGCGCCACTGACGATGCGCTGATGCCAGAGCATCTGGAAGAACGCGCGACCGACGGCCAAGGGATCCACACCGGGGTGGTATCGGAAGCGCGCGTCCTCCGCGGCCAGCATGGCCGAGGTGACCTCGGGACCGAGCTCGCCGAGAGAAACGTGCGCGGACCACGCCCCACCGTCCGCACGAACTTCGGAGATCAACCGCCCGTCCCGGTCGAGCACACGCAAGCTAGGCGGCGCGGCTTCGGCGCCCGCCCGAAGCTCTGGCGGTAACGGCTCGTACGCGGCCGCGACCACCAGGGTGATCAGCGGGGCGAGCACGAGCCCGAGCGCGACGCGGGCTCTCGGGGAAAGCTTCATTTCACCTCCACGAGCACGGAGCCAGTTCGGCCAAAGACCTCCGGCGTGTACATCTCTTCCGCCTTGGTGGGAGGAACGACGAACTTTCCGAACGTCGTGGCTCGAGCGAGGTAGCGGTAGTGATACATCCCCGCCGCCATGTGATCGACGAAGAAGACCACGCGATCATCGCGGATTTCCCGGCGGTACCAGCTATCGAGGAACGCGCTCTGGTGAGCGACGGCGTCCTCCCACTCGGCATCGCAGTCCTCTTCGCAGCCCTCGTCGGGCCCACTCTCGGAATGGGCGACGCGAAGCCAGGCCGCGGTCGTGGTGAGATTCGCGTCCACCGCTTCGAGCCCGGCAGCGAGCGGATCGTCGATCACGACGAACTCCCGCGGGCTCGGCGTGACGACGACGAGATCGGCAATCACCAGATCGCCACCCGAAAAGCGTGTCGTTCCCAGATCCGGGATGGAGCGGATCGCGTCCGGCAATCCTTCGGGCGTCACGGCGCGCAGCGTCTTTTGCACGAAGAAACCGCGGTCGAGGGGCGACGACGGCAGCGTCTTTCGCGCGTAGCGGAGCCTGGCTTCGTAAAACAGCTTCCCCGCTCCGTCCTTCTCGAACACGAGAAGCGATCCGGGCTTGGCGCTGAGCTGGCTCGTCGGGATCACGTGGCCGTCGGCGGTGGTGCTGCGGCCATGGGCTTCGGAGCGGAAGAGCTCTGCTCCCCCGAGCCAAACCTTGGCGACGTAGTCTGGCACGACGCCTTCTTGGGCTTTTCGATAGTCGTCGAGGGCCAGGAGCGCGAATGCAGTTTCCTGAGTGGTGCGCCAGGCGCCTCCCCGCCGGGCCTGGAGCAATCCCCGCGCGAGCTGGCTTCCCAGAGGATGGTCCGGGTGTGCAGCGAGTAGTGCGCGAAGCACGATGGCGCTCGATCGAGCCGGCGAATCCATCAACACCGCGTAGTCGTCGCCCAGGTTCTCGTTGACGTACGCTCGGTTCGCCTCGATCCGAAGCTGGCCATCGAGCTCGTTCGAAAGCTTGTCGACGAGCTCCCGCTTCTGCTTGCTGATCGCCATGGCGTGAAGAAGAAATCCCTTGGCGAACACCGGCAGCCGGCTTCGCTTTTGATAGAGCCGGCTCATATAGCCCGTGTCGGCAGAACCGGTTTCCGCCAGCACGTCCACGACGAACGCGGCGGTCGCGAGATAGAGCTCGTCTTCCCGCACCTGCTCGAGGTAGCGGCGAACGTACGCTCTCGCGCTCTCGATGACGCGAGCCGGAACAGTTACGCCCCGCCCCTTGGCGAGCTGGAGCACCCACAGGGCATACGCGCTCACCCACGGCGCGCTCTCCGGCGAATCGGGCCACATGCCGAAGCCGCCGTCGGAGCGCTGCCGGCCGATGATGTCCGCGATGGTCTTGTCGATCACCTGATTGGCGTTTTTGGGCATCTCGAACCCGAACGCCTCGGCCAGCGGGCGCAGCGGGACGAGGGGCAAGATCCGGCTCGAAAGCTGCTCCGTACAGCCATAGGGATACTCGATGAGCTGCTGGGCACCGGCGTCGATTCCAACGAGCGCGGTGGACGCCACGGAGACCTCCAGCTTGCCCACGTCGCGACGGATGGATCCGAGATCGCCGAGCTGCTCGCCCGATGCTTTTTCGGTTTCGCCGTAGAGCGCCACCGATTCCATGACGGTCGGAATCGACACCTCACGCTCCACCTCCACGGCGTCGTGTTCGCCCTCCGACGCAACGTCGAATCGAAGTCGCGCGTGACCGGCGCTCTTCGCTCGCATCGAGAAGCGAACTTCCATGGATTCGTCACGACCGAGATCGATGGTCTTGGTCTTCTGCCCGATGAGCTCCACTCCGCTCACGTTGGCCGTCACGTTCACCTTGGCGGGACCGAAACCTTTGGCGCTCACGACGACGCCCGCCTCGACCGAATCCCCGGCACGCAGGAATCGCGGAAGTGCGGGACGCGCCATCAGACGCCGACTGGTGACGACGCGTGATTCCCCGTAGCCATACCGATCGTCGAGACTCGTCGCCACGGCCATCAAGCGGAACGTGGTCAGGCTTTCCGGGAGCTTGAAGCGCGCGGTTGCTTTGCCCGAAGAATCGGTGAGCAGCGTCGGGTTGAAGTAAGCGCTCTGACGGAAATCTCGTCGAGCGCCGTGACCCTCCCCACCACCTCCACCCTCTTGGCCTTTGTCGAGCCCGAGCATTCCGCTGAGGTCGAGACCGAGCTTGCCGAGGGACTCGCGGCTCTCGATCGTGGCGACCTGAAGCGGTCGCGACGCCGTGAAAACAGGCAATGGATCCGGGGTCTTGTAGCCGATCAAGCTGAGGACGCCCTCGTCGACGGCGTAGAGCGTCACCTCGGCGCTCTTGGGTTTGCCCGCCGCGTCTCGAACTCCCACGACGACCTCGGCGGTGTCGCCCGGACGCAGCTCCTTCTTCTTCGGAGTCACGTCGACGGACAGCCTTCGCGCCTCGGGATCGATCGCGATCTCGGCGTAGCCCGCTCGGTATTGCGGGGCGCCGACGTCGGGCTTGCCCGCCTGGGTCGGCGGCGCCCGAGTCCGCCCTCGAATCAAGTGCACCGACACGAAGGCGTTGGGCCGAAGATCCTCGGTGATCGGAACCACCACGGTGGGCGTCGGCCCTTTCACTTTCACGCGCTCGGTGCGGTAGATCCCCGCGCGCTCCACGGTGACGAGCGCTTCGGCCTCGGGATAGGGCGACTTGATGAGAACGCGGGCGGCCTCGCCCACCTTGTACTGCTTCTTGTTGAGGGCGAGCTCGAGGGTCTGTCGGTCGCCATCCTTCCACCATGCGCCACCTGCACCGATACCGAAGAAGCTCTGGGAAGCTTCCACGGGGTTCTTCCGAGAGTCGGCGCTTCGGGCTCGAATGAGATAGTAGCCGCCCTCCTTCACTTGCAGTCCGCAGGGCACGGGCGCCTGACCCGTGGTGACCTCACAGCGGGCCACGATCGTGTCCACGGGTTTGGAGACCGAGTGAGTGCGCTCCGCCCCGGTATCCTGGCGGGCCAAGGTCCATTTTCTCCGCACGAGCTCGAGCTTGACGTGCTGGCCCGGAAGCTTTCTTCCCTTCGGGGAAAGCGCCACGACCTCGGGCGTCACTTTCGAGGGCGCATCGACGAAGTAGTCATCGAGTAGCTTGATGCCGAGATAAAAGCTCGCCGGGTGAACGATGGCCGACGTGCTCCCCGAGAGCGACTGGCGCGAGACGTCGGTGACTTCGGCATCGAAGGACACGAGCTCCGGACCTCGCTGGCTCGGCATCTCCAGGCCGATCTCGGTCTTGATCTGTCCCTTGGCATCGAGCTTCGCGTTCTCGCTCTTCAGGCTGGGCGATCTCGCCGACTCCTCGTCGTAGTCGTTGAAGAACGCTCCCGAGGTCGTGACGAAGTCGTCGCTGCCGGGCGGAGTGAAATAGGTCGGGCTGCGCTGGACGTCGAAACGAACGGCGGCGTTCGCCATCGGAGCACCGAACAGGTAGTCACCGTGAGCGATCCAGCTGGCCTTGTCTCCGCGGACGTATTCGGGTTTGTCGCTTTCTGCGCTCACTTTGAACTCGGCAGGGCGATACTCCGCGACCTCGAAGTACTCGGTGATGGCCGAGTCCTTCGCCAACTTCTCCGCGCGGAGCTGCCAGCTGCCGAGAGACCCCGGAGCGCGGGATTTTGAGCTTGGCGCTGAACGTCCCGAACCGGCTAGTCCGGAGCTTCACTCGGGACACTTCGTCTCCCTCGGGCGATTGGAGAACCAGCTCGAGGGGCACTCCACTCGGCACCTGGTTTCCGGTGGGAACTTCTCCCCGCACGATGCCTTTGACCTGGAGTCCGTCGCCGGGGCGATAGATGCCGCGCTCGGTGAACATCATTCCGTAGCGCTGCTGGCGTCCCGAGAGATCGCTCGGGATGTCGTAGCGCCAGGCCTCGATGTAGTCGCTGGCAAGACGATACGCCCAGTCGTCTCCGCTGCGGGCAACGAGCACCGGCGCGTCCTCGGCCGCCATTCGATAGAAGTCGAGGGCGAGATCCGAAGACGGGATAGTTGCGATGCCGCGCTTGTCCGCGGAGTAGCTCTTCTTTCCGCCTCCCTTCTTGTAAAGCTCCACGGTCGCGTTCGGGACGGGAGCACCATCCGACAGTCGAGTGACCCAAACCAGCGAGCCGTGACGGGAGAGCTTGGCGGAGATCGCGAGGTCGGTGACCTCGATCACCTTCACGTAGTGCTGCTCGGCCTCGGAGCGGTTGCTCCCACCGGTATATCGAACGCCAATGGCGAGAGGACCGCGATGGGCGCCGGACAGAACGGCGCTCGGATCGACGACCTCCGTCGCGAGCACGTTCACTGCCGAACGGGGCCGTACCGTCCGGGACTTCGCACCCGCAAGGCGACCGATGGCCGCGAACTGATCGCTGGCACGCCCCGCCTGTTTCAAGAGATCCGCTGGGCGGAGGGGGGCCGTCACCAGCTCGTAACTCGAGACGTTCACGCTTCCGACGGAAATCGGGCGCGCCGTCTTCGGCTCCAGCGTCTCGCCGCTGACTCCGATCTCGACAGCTGGCCACATGTCGTCGAAACGGATCCCGTCCACGTACGATTTGCCGAGCTTCTGGCCGTACTTGTCCTTCAGATCGCCGCGGATTGTCAGCGTGTACTTCTGGCCGGGCTTGAACTTGGACGAAACGTCCGCAAACGTCGTGAGGTCGTCGTCGTCGCGCCAGGAATCCCAGCTCAGCCCCGAGCTCGGCGTGACGCTGACCACTCGCTTCACGTCCTTGAACTTCACGGGATTGGTGAAGCTGATGCCGAGCGAGCTCCCCGGTGCGCAGTAGCCGTGAGGCGTGTCGGTGTTGCAGCTCACGCGTTCGATGGCGAGAGGCCCATACGTCTCGAAGGAGAGGACGTTGGGCTCACCGGCGGGAAGCGGTCCTTCTTCGCCCTTCGAGATCTGCGCTCGTGTGGAATGCGAATTGGGTGTGAACCGGAAGTGGCGCCGTCGGAACGACGAGGAGGCGTTTGCCCTGCGCGGGGTTGGGTCGCTTCACCGTGAAAGCGACCTGGAACGTCCTCTTGCCCCGGGTGGCGATGAGCTGGCTCGTTTTCTTCAGTGCTTCGGGATCGATGGGCTGATTGAACAGGAGCTCGAGCTTCGTGTTCGGCTCGAGCCCGCGCGCGCCGCCGCCGGGGTAGGACCGAACGAGCTTCGGACGTGGCGTGCCGAGCTCGAATGCGTACGGTTTTCCCAGAGTGGAGCCGTCGAGCGCACGCGTCGAGGCGGGAACCTCGATGCGGATCTTCGTCGCACCAGGCAGCCGGCCCTTTTCCGGAACGAACACCAGCGCACGAGTGCCGACCCACTGCCAACGACCGGCAAGCGTGGGGGTCATGACGAGCGGCGGCGGCGCCTCGTTTCCCGCGACCTCGAGCCGGCGCAAAGGGCGGCTCAGCACGATGCTGATCTCGGCTCCGATCGAGGCGCTGCCCTTGGGGCCGGCGAACACGACGCGGAACGGACCGTCCGGCTCCCGCCCGAAGTCGCCTTCGCCGGGGGCCAGGGTCCCACTCGGCGAAACGGCCGGCATGACCGACCCGCCGGGAACGCACGCTCCGGCAAGGATCGCGACCAGCGCGAACACTCGGACCAGGAATTCTTGGGGCCTGACGAGACGCAAGAGGGACACCTCCGCGCGACACAGAGCAATGGATGTGCCGGCGCTGCAACCCGCTAGTTTCGTGCTCGCGCGTGGCCCCTCGGACGCAGTTGCGCGGGACAGCGGCCACACCAACGGTTGCGGCGAGGTCCACGCCGGAGAATGCTATTTGGCGAAGGCCAGGCTCTGCTGGCGAGCTCTCGAAGATGAAGTACGGGTGGATCGCTCGGCCGGGGGCCTTGCTGGCAATGAGCTTCATCGCGCGGGCCGCGATCGCGCAGCCGACGGCTCGCTTTCCTGATCCCACACGGGAAAAACCTGCTGCTCCTGCCCCCAAACCCCCGCCGCCGCCGCCTCGTCCGAGCCCACCCGCGAACGAATCCTGGGCCCGGCGCGCCGCCCGACTGGGAGTCGAGCGCGCCGAAAGGCGCCTCCGCCAAGGCGAACCGGCCCTCGCCGTCCGCGAGTACACCGACGCCCTCCAAATGGATCCGAGCTTTGGTCCCGCCTACCTGGGACTCGGAGCCGTGCGGGAGCTCTTGCGAGATTTTCGCGAGGCTGATCGAGTTTACTCCGCCGCCACACGGTTTCCAGATTCCAAAGCGGAAGCGCTGGCGAGGCGGAGCGCAGTGCGCCGCGCGCTCGGGCGCCACGAGGAAGCGTTCACCGATCTCGAGTCCGCCGTTTCGGAGGCGCCGCAGCGCAAGTGGCTCCGGACCCTGGGCGATTGGTATGTCGAGCGCCGAGCTTGGCCCGCGGCTCTCAATGCTTGGCGGCGCTTCCTCTCCCTCGCAGAGCGGGAAGGTTCGAGTGATCGCGACGAAGCTCGCCTCCGGGTGCAGGCGCTGTCGGTGCTCGCAGCCGAGAGCGATCCGGTGCTAAACGGCGAGGATCATCCGAGCTGGGTGCGTCGCTCGCTGGCTTCGATCGCACGACGAGTGCCCTGAGCGACGGACCCGTGACGCCGTCGGAACCATCGCGCTAGTTCGTCGACGTGTTTTGGCTACGGTTCGGCCCCCGAACGGGAGGACGGAAGAATGCGGCAAGCAGTACGACGCAACCCTTCTTTCGTACTACCTCGCGCGGAGCGAGGGCGTCGTGCTTCGTTCCGAGGCGCTCTCCCGCCAAGGTGGTGAGCTCCGCGTCGAAGGATTGGCGGAGACTCTCGTTCCGCTCGTCGAAACTCATGCCCCGAATCAAGATCCGGATCAGGTCGCGCTCGCGCGATTGCGCGAGCAGACCCGCGACGGCGCGGTCCTGGTCGTCAGCCGCAGCTCGCTCCGGCTGCCCGAGCTCGATCGCGTTCTGTCCCGCTGCGAGTTAGTCCGGGACGCCGCCCGAGCGCGCCTCGTTCGTTGCCGCCCCCGGGGACGTTCACGAGCCCGCTTCGAGGTGATCCTCGACCACGCGACGCACGTCGCCCGGCATGTCGCAGCTCTTCATCTTGGAGAGATCCGTAGCGACGACCGTGTGCAAGACCTCGGCGCAAAGAACTGAATCCTTTTGCCTCACGAATCGGTAGCGCAGCGTGCAACTCCGGTTGCCCAGACGCGAAACGCTGGCCTCCACGCGCACTTCGTCCCCAAATGCGAGCGGGGCGTGGAACTGGGTTTCTAGCCGAACCGCGGGCAGGCCCAGTTTGCGGGGTCCAACCAGTGTTGCGTAGCCGCCGTCCAGGGCGTCGAAGAGCCGCTCCATTGCCTCGTGGGCGTAGGTCAGGAAATGCGGGAAGAAGAGGATCCCCGCGGGATCGACCTCGTGAAAACGCACGGCTCGCTGGTAGATGAACACCGCCACGTAGGGTAATCGAAGCTCGTCGCACCTACATCCACCCCTTACCTTGCCGAGTGAGCTTGCCCCGCGCCCAGAATTGCCCGACAATTTTGGAATGCGCATACCGGCTCTGACCCTCGGGCTCTTGGTCGCCGGGTACTTCGCTGGCTGTGGTGGCTCGGGAGACAACTCGGGCACCAGCCCCGGCAAGGGCGGGACCGGCACGGGCGCGAGCGGAGGCTCGGCGGGAGTGAGCAACGGGGGCAGCGGCGGAACTGGCAACACTTCCGGGACCGGCGGGAGCGGCGCGGGCGGCGGTTCGGGCGGTGTGGGCAATTCCTCGGGGACCGGTGGCGGCGGCGGGACTGGAAATGCCACCGGTGGCGGCCCCGGCGACGCAGGGCTGCCGGACGTCACGTTCACTTACGACGGGCCGATCGAGGACGACAGCGGAACGGTCGTCGACGCGTGCGCTGGAACCACCGTGAGTGCGGAGCCCGCACCGTTCGACATGTACGTGATGCTCGACAACTCCGGAAGCATGGGCGCGGATTGCGCCATTGGCTCGAGCACGAACAGCAAGTGGTGCTACGCGATCAACTCTCTTTCGCAATTCTTCTCGGTAGCGCCCGCCGCCACCGGAGTCGCGCTTCAGTACTTTCCGCTGTGCTTCAGCGGGAGCTGTGCGGGTGCAACGTGCGGAACGGCAGCCGTGGCCCTGGGCAACTTGCCAGGGAATCTCGCTGCGCTTCAGGCTTCGCTGAACGGCGTTGCGCCCAATGGCGGAACTCCCATGGAAGCAGCCCTGAATGGCATCACCCAGTTCACGTCGGCGAACAAGCAGCCGGGCCGCGTGATGATCGGCGTTCTGATCACCGATGGAGATCCCGACAGCTCCTGCACTCAGAACAGCAACACCCTCGCCAACATCGTCGGAACGCACTACGCGAACACGGGCATCAAGACCTTCGTCATTGGAATGACCGGTGCGGTTTACAGCACCCTGGACGCGATCGCCGCACCAGGCGGCGCATCCAGCCACAGCACCAATTGCGCCGGCGCAGCCACTTCCTGCTTCTACTACGACGTGGGCAACGGCAGCCCGGCAGCATTCAACTCCGTGCTCTTGGCCATCCAGAAGAGCGCCGTTTCGTGTCAGTTCAGCATGCCGAACAGCGATGCAGGTCTCGTGGACCCCACCAAGGTGAACGTGGAGTACCTGGTTGGCGGACAGCCGCCCGCACTGAAGCTCAGCAAGGTGACCAACAGCGGTCAGTGCGGCGGGGCCGGCGGTTGGTACTACGACAACAACACGACGCCGACGACGATCACTCTGTGCCCGAGCACTTGCTCCGTGGTGCAGACCGACGCGCTAGCGAAGATCAACGTCGCGCTTGGCTGTCTCGGATCCTGAGGGCACGAACGGCCGCCAGCTCGCGCCGAGGTCATCGGAGACCAGGAGCGAGTAGCTGTCGCCCGGCTTCGGTGCGCCTCCGTAGAGCAAAACTCGCTTGCCGACCGCGAGCAGGCGCGTGGGCAGGCGAACACTCACCCGAAGGTCTCGGTGCTCGGCATCGTCGTACGCCACGCTGAAC
Source organism: uncultured delta proteobacterium (assembly GCA_963781505.1). Lineage (GTDB taxonomy): Bacteria > Myxococcota_A > Polyangia > Polyangiales > Polyangiaceae > JADJKB01. The sequence continues at coordinate 386,686 of CAWAHB010000027.1, forward strand.
GGAGTCCAGCTGCGGCCTTCGTCGCGACTCGATGCGACCCGCACGATTCCGTGCATCGCCACCGCCACGACCGTCGTTCCCTGCACCCGTGCCAAGTCGAGCGGGTAGCTGGTCGCCGGACCCACGCCGGGAAACACCGGTGGCGGCATCGGATGACAGTCGGCACCATAGACGCACGCAATCATCGTGGTCTCCCCCTTACTGTCGCTGCGCACGGCCGCAACGAGCGCTCGCTCGTCGCAGCTGGCTGCCAGGAGCTGATCGTCGGCCTTCATCAGAGTGGCAGAATGAGGCGTCGCATCCGGACCGGCGGAAGTGACCAGCATCGTGTGCGTGTCCGCGCTCAGAGAAAACGCATACGAACGATCTCCCGACGTGCAGCGCCCAGCAAAGGACTCCACGCCCCGAACTGGAGCGGGCTGCCAGTTCTGTCCCGCATCGCTCGAGCGGAAGACGGAGAGATTGGCGCCGCTTCCCATCGCCACGGTGAGCTTTCCATCCACCTCACCCACGGACCGATACCCGGCGTGCCAGGCGGGAAGCCCGCGGCCGATGCTCGGGCGAGGAAGTTCCACGGGATGCACGGCCTCGCGGGCGGAGAGCGAGGGACGAACGAGCTTGGTGTATCCGTCCCGGACGAAGGGCCACGCATCCTTTGCGAGCGTTGCCAGGTTCTTTCCGTCGACCGCCAGCGAATCCACCGAAAGCTCGCTCGCTCCTTTGGCTGCTCGGTCTGCGGCAGCCCCGCCGTACTCTGCGAAGCTCCAGGCCGTTGCGCGGTGTGCCCGCTCCGCGTCCACCGAATCCGTGAGGTCTCGCGAGAGCTTTGCGCAGTCCTGGAAAGGCCGATCATTGGCCTCCGAAGCGATCAGGCGGCGTCTCACCAGGGAGCGGAACGCGGTCGGGTTGTCCCGGAGCAACGCAGGTCCGGTGGGACCGACCATGCAGAGCGCATAGTCCGCGAGCGCGGTCGCAGAACCGTGTAGCTGCCACGCGGCCTTGGCCCGCGGCTCCAGCATCCAAACCGCGAGCGCGATGACGCCCAAGACGAGGAGTGTCCGAAGACGGATGGGCGGCTCGAACGGCTCGTCCTCCGCTTCGGTCTCTGCGGGAGCGACGCCGGCCGGCGCGCGCTTCACAATCACGTTCCGCTCCGGCAAGACAGGGATGCGCGGGGCGGCTCGGCGCTTCACGTTGGCCGCAGGCATGGGGTCTCGGAGCCTATAGATGAGCGCCCAAATGGCCCAAAAACCGGTGCTACGCTGGGCGCATGTGCCGCAACATCCGGACGCTATCGAACTTCGAGCCTCCTGCGACCGAGGAGGAAATCCGCGCGTCCGCCATGCAATACGTCCGCAAGCTCTCGGGACAGACCCGCCCGACGCGAGCGAACCAGCCGGTGTTCGACGAAGCGGTGGAAGAAATCACCCGCGCGACGCAGAAGCTCCTCGCCCATCTGGAGATCAAGGCTCCGCCGCGGAATCGCGAAGTCGAGGCGGCGAAGGCCCGAGAGCGCAGTGCCGCGCGCTTCGCTCGCTGACGCGACTACCCAGCGAGCGCGTGGGTGAGATCGGCTATCAGGTCGTCCACGTCTTCCAGACCGATGCTCAGCCGAAGCAGGCCGTCCGAAATGCCGGCGGCCTCTCGCACTGCGCGGGGGACGTAGGAAGCGGTAGTGGACGCCGGATGCGTGATGAGCGTGCGCACGTCGCCGAGGCTGACCGCGTGGCTCACGAGCTCCACTCGATCGAGGAGGCGTTTGCCGGCGTCGATGCCAGCGCGAAGCTCGAACGACACCAGCGAGCCGAACGCTCGCATCTGGCGCGCCGCGATCTCGTGACCGGGGTGGGTCGCGAGGCCCGGGTAGCGGACCGTTTCGACCTCCGGACGGGTCGCGAGCCACTGTGAGATCTCGAGCGCCGATGCACACGCGCGCTCCTGACGGACAGACAGCGTGTAGATCCCCCGCGCGATCAGGTAGGCATTGAAGGGCGCGAGCATTCCTCCAAAGCTTTTGACCGCAACGTCTCGCACCCGAGCCACGAGCTCCCGCGAGCCGACGACCATGCCGCCGATCGCGTCTCCATGACCACCGAGGGCCTTGGTGAGGGAGTGGACGACGAGGTGCGCGCCGTGCTCGAGGGGTGTTTGCGCGTAAGGCGTGGCAAACGTGTTGTCGACGATCAGCCGCAGCCCGCGGCGCTTTGCCAGCTCGCCGAGCGCTCCGAGATCGGTGATGGCGAGGGTGGGGTTGGCGGGCGTCTCGGCGTAGAAAGCCCGAGTCTCCGGTTCGATGGCCGTTTCCCATGCCGCGAGGTCCGTCGCGTCCACCAGCGTGCTTCGGATGCCGAGCTCCGGCAGGCGCTCGCGAACCAGGCGGGCGCTCTCGCCGTAGAACGCTCGCGGCGCTACCAAGTGATCACCCGCTCGAAGTGAGGCGAGGAGCGCTCCGGAGACCGCGGCCATTCCGCTGGCCGTCGCAACGCCATCCTCCGCACCTTCCAGGGCAGCCACCTTGCGTTCGAGACGCGTGGTGGTCGGATTGCCCCAGCGGCCGTAGAGCCAACGCGTGGTCTCGCCACGAAACGCAGCTCCAGCTTCGTCCGCGGTTCCGAGATGGAACGCGCTCGACAGGGACAGTGCGCCCTCGAGCGCCCCGGTCTCGTCCCGCTCTTCTCCGGCGTGAACGCTCAGCGTGGAAAACCCTGCGGCGTTCTTCGCCACGGGCGCTACGGCTTTTCGTCCGTCTTCTGACGCTTGCGACGACGCCGAGCCGCTTCGCTCATCTTCTTGCGGCGCTTGACCGACGGTTTCATGTAGTGACGGCGACGCTTGAGCTCCCGAAGGATGCCCTCCGCGGCCATCTTACGCTTGAGGTGCTTGATAGCCCTCTCGATCCCTTTGTCGCCAACGACGACCTCGAGGGGCTTGCACTGAACTGCATCACTGGGATTCGCCACGGGGCCCGGGGATATGGCAGAGACCCGGCAGCTTTTCAAGCCCGAAGCCCCGATTGCGTTTCGGAGCCGGCAAATCCATGCTCCCGGTGCCATGGATCCGCGCTTGGTTCCCAAGGCCGTCAAGGCTCCCCACGGGGCGACCGTCTTCGAGCTCACCTGGGCGGACGGCGTGAAGCACGCGTATCCACACGAGATTTTGCGGGGCTTTTGCCCATGCGCGGGGTGCCAAGGACACACCGGCGCGATCACCTTTCAGGGCGGACACAATCTCGAGCTCCGAGACATCGAGCGAGTGGGAAATTACGCCCTCGGTCTGCGCTGGGGCGATGGCCACGACAGCGGCATCTACTCCTTTCGCTACTTGCGCCGGCTCGGGGAGCTCTTGGCCGAGCTCGGGGCCGACGAGCTTCGAGCCCGGGGCGAGCTCCCCCGCGAGACCTCGACGTGAAAATCGCCGTCATCAGCACCTCGTACCCGGAGTGCGAGAGCGATCCGGCGGGACACTTCGTGCGAGCCGAAGCCCGAAGGCTCGCGACAAGCGGACATTCGGTCTCTGTCTTCACGCCAGGGCGCGAGCACTTCCGGAGCGACGGCATCCGGGTCCTTCGACTTTCGGGCGGTGACGCGTTCGGCTGGCCAGGTGCACTATCGCGACTTCGGGACCGACCGACACGCATCGTCGGCGCAATGCAGTTCGTGCGACACGCTCGTCGCGCTCTCGACGAGCACGGACCCTTCAATCGCATCATCGCTCATTGGCTGGTTCCCTCGGGTTACCCCATCGCCCTCGGCGGAAGCACTCCGGTAGAGGTCGTCGCCCATGGAAGCGACGTACGGCTCTTGCTCCGCGCTCCGACTCGGCTCCGATCGCTGGTCGTGGGCCGGCTCCTCGAGCGCGCGCAGTCCTTCCGCTTCGTGTCGAGCGAGCTGCTCACGGATCTGGCGCGGGCCGTGGACCGCGACCTCGGAGAGCGGCTTGTCGAAAAGAGCCACGTGGCGCCGGCGGAAATCGACCTCGGAGCGCGACTCGATCGAGCCCAGGCCCGTGCCGCACTCGGCATCGCACCATCGAAGCGGATCGCGCTCTTGGTCGCGCGCTTGATTCCGTCCAAACGCGTGGCCGTCGCTCTGCGGTCCGCGGCACTCTTACCCCGCGCAGAGGTGGTCGTAATCGGCGATGGACCGGAGCTCGAGCGCCTACGAGACGAGCTCCCCGCGGCGCACTTTTTGGGCAAGCTCCCGCGCAGCGAAACTCTCGCCTGGATCGCTGCGGCCGACGTCCTCTTGTCTGCGTCTCGACAGGAAGGGGCTCCGACGGTCGTCCGCGAAGCGCGAGCCCTCGATACGCCGGTCGTGAGCGTGACCAGCGGCGCCGTTCGCGCGTGGGCCGAGACCGATCCGGACATCTGGCTCGTCGACTGACGAGCTCAAGCCTTCTTCTTCACTCGCGGCAAAAGCTCGGCGAAGTTACACGGCTTGGTTCGCCCATCGAGCTGCGGAAGCAGGATTTTTTCCAGGGCGAGCCGGCACGCTCCGGTCGATCCCGGCAGCGTGAAGACCAGAGTCGTGTCGCAGAGCGCGGCCTGGGCACGGGACTGGATCGTGGAAGCGCCGATGTCGGCGTAGGAAAGCCAGCGAAACAGCTCCCCGAATCCCGGAATCGGTTTCGTGATCAGCGGAGCGAGAGCATCCGGTGTCACGTCGCGATCGGTGATCCCCGTGCCCCCGGTAGCCACCACGACATCGATGGCGTCATCGGCGATCCATCCGGCAAGTGTCTGTCGGATCCGATCGAGATCGTCGGCAATGATCTCGCGTTTCAGGATGCGATGTCCCGCGCGCTCGAGCTCGCTCACGAGAAGGGATCCACTGGTGTCGGTTTCCGGCGTGCGCGTGTCGCTCACGGTGAGCACTGCCAAACCCAAGGGCACGAAGAGACGCTCCGGCATGAAAGAAGCGTAGCGCATCGTGGCTCTTGGGAAGAGCCTCGACCGCCTGCTACCCTCTCCGCGCCCATGCAACCGCCCTGGCAGCCTTCGGAAGCACAAGCCCCCGGTCCCGACAGCACGGAGGTGAGCTCCCTCGGTGCATTCAAGACCGTGTTTGCCGATCCGGAATGGAAGACCAACATGCTGTTGGCATTGGTGTTCATGATCATTCCGATCGTTGGACCCATCGCACTTTCGGGCTGGATGGCCGAGGTGCATCAGCGACATCTTCGCAAGCATCCGAAGCCAGTCCCGAAGATCGACTTCTCCGATTTCGGTGACTACATCCGCCGCGGCCTGCCGGTATTTCTTGGCGGCTTGGTGATTGGTGTCCCCCTCTGGATCCTCGGATACCTGTTCATCGCGGCCGCAGCGGTCGGCGCAGGGATCACCGCAAACGTGACCGGGGAACCCCTCGCCGGGCTCGGCGTGGGCCTGGCTGCCGGGCTCGTCGCCTTGTTGGTGCTATTCGCATTTCCGTCGTGATCAACGCGGTCCACACCCGCGCCGAGCTGACGGAAGATTTCAGCCAAGCGATCCAGCTCGGCGCGGTGATGGCCTACGCCAAAGCCACGTTCGGGAAGGTACTCTGGAAGAACATCACCTTCAGCTTTCTGGCGTTCGGCGTGATGCTGCTGGGACTGATGCTCTGCTACATCGGCATGTATCCGGCGATGGCCTTGCTGCAGATCGCCTCCCTTCACCTACGGCGCCAAGTGTACGCCTGGTATCTCGGGCAAGGGGGCGAGCCCATCCCCCTCAAGGATCCCCAACTCTTGCAATCCGAAGCGCAAGTCGCCGGGCCCTACGGCTACGGATGAGCGATCCCGATCCCGACGCGCTCGCACTCGGCGTTCCGGGCAGCCTGTCACCGGGACCCGATGCTCCGAAGCCGATCCGCGTGCGGGACGCGTTGGCGTTTGCGGTCGACGACTCGCGAGTGAATCGATTCGTCGCAGGCATCTGGGCGGCGATACCGGTCCTCGGCTGGTTTGCGCTCCATGGATGGCTGTCGGAAACCCAGCACCGGCTGCACCTTCGCCATCCGTCTCCGATCCCGGCACTCCGCTTTCGTGACTTCTTCCACTACGTGCGACGCGGAGCAGCACCCGGACTTCTCACGTACGCTGGGATCTCGGGTCTCGGGACCGTGTTCGCTGCGGTACTCGCCATCGCCAACGCGACGACTCTCGCAGCCTGGGTCGCTGCGGGGGCGTTTCCGTGGATCGCCGTCGCGGTCTCACTCGTCTTCGTGTTCGCGACAGCGACGCTGGGCTCGGTCCTGCTCGGATCCATGATCACCCGCTCCGAGCTCACCGAGCGGCTGGGTCCCGGTCTTGCGATGGGCGACGCATGGCGCGACACGCGAATGATCCGCAAGAGCACGCTGGGGGCGTATCTCGCGTTCTTGCCCATCGCGGGCGCGATCCTCACCCTCGGGCTCATGATCTGTGGGATCGGCGTGCTGCCGGCTTGGGTCGTGGTTCAACTAGCAGCGCTGCATCTTCGCTGGCAGCTCTACGAAGAAGCCCGTCGCCGCGGCCGAGAGCTTCCCGAACCGAAACCGCCACTCTTGTTGCCGTCCGAGGCGCGACTCGCTCTGCCGCCCAAGGGGGCGAGCACGAGGAATTCACCGCGATGAGCGCGCGTTTGCGTGGAAGGCACTGGTCGTTCTTTTTGGTGATGTGCCTCGTCGGCTGCGAGGGGACATCGCCCGCCGGGATGAGGTCGGATTCCGAGGCGCCGCCAGCTCCGTCTCCTGCGCCGAAGCTCGATCCCGAGGATTGGCTCCGCCGCGCCGTTGCGGGAGGCGTTCCAGCGAGCGAGCTGTTCGACAAAACAGCCGGCATTGCCTTCGTGCAGTACTCCGAGGACGCATCCGGTGAAAATCCCCGCGCCAACGACGCGGGCGCGGTCGCGGTCGCTACGCGTGAGTGCACGGCTGAAGCGATCCTCGCTCACGTTCGACTGGGATTCGAGGTCGCGAAGGTGAGCGGGAAGATCCACTGCGAGACAACTCGCTGTACCTTCGTCGGGTGGCACGATGAGACCCACGGTAACGCTGACGCTCAGCCGCCCTCCGAATGGATTTCGCATCGACAGCATCACCGCGATCCAGGAGGCGACCATGTCCCCGGCCTGGATCGACAGAGCCCACCACTTCCGAGACGAGAGCCTCCGTGCCCTCGATGGCCAAAGCTGCGCTCGGAAATGAGACGCGTGGCTCTGGCTCTCGTCGTGCTCGGATGCTCCGGGTGCACGCGCTCCGCGGCTTCGACGGATCTCGGGCCGCGAGCCAGCACGGCGGCGGCAACCTCGACGACGAGCCCGACGCCAAGCGCCAGCGCACCGAAACCTCCGAAATCGAAACAGGCCACGGGTCCGGCGCCCGCCATCCACCCGGCGGGAGCGCGCACGGTCAAAAGCGAGCGTGGACTGGTCGTCACGGTGGAGCCCCAAGCATCTCGGGTCGGAGCTCGGATCCTCCAAGCCGGAGGCAACGCGGTCGATGCAGCGGTGGCGATTGCGTTCGCTCTGGCGGTGACGCACCCGAGCGCGGGCAACATCGGCGGCGGCGGCTTCATGCTGGTGCGCCCAAAGAATGGGCCCAGCGTCGCCATCGACTTTCGCGAGACGGCGCCCGGGGCGCTCACCCGAGCGAAGTTCGATCAGATGATCGCGGCCGGTGGTGAAGGTGTCGCTTCGGTAGGCGTTCCGGGAACGGTGCGCGGACTCTGGCTCGCCCACGAAAAGCTGGGTCACCTGGCGTGGAAGGATCTCGTCGCACCCGCGGTCGAGCTCGCGAACAAGGGCCACGTCGTGGGCCGTCGTGAAGCGAACACCTTCGTCTGGAACGCTCGACGCTTGAAGAAGGATCCAGCAGCCATGGCCGAGTTCGGCGACGGCAAGGATTTTCCCAAAGCCGGCGACAAGCTCCGGCGACCGGACTTTGCACACACCCTCGAACGCATCCGAGATCAGGGCGACAAGGGCTTTTACGAAGGAGCAACGGCTCGCGCCATCGTCAAACGCCTCGCGAAAGGCGGCCTGCTCGTTGCGGCAGACCTGGAGCACTACACGGCGAAGACTCGAGAGCCGCTTTCGTTTTCCTATCGAGGCTTCCACCTCGAGACCATGCCGCCCCCATCGGCCGGCGGCGTCGTGGTGATGGAAATCCTCGGCATGCTCGAAGAGCTTCGCGTGTGGAAGGAGCCCGCGGGCTCCGCGGCGGAGCTTCACCTGTTTCTCGAAGCATCCAGGCGCGCACAAACGGACCGCCGTTTCTCGGTGGTCGATCCCGACTCGCTTTCCGAAGCCAACCGAAGCGCCGCGCTCGCGCGTTATCACGACTCGCGGGGAATGCTGGACCGATTCCCCATCGATCGAAGCCACGCTACCCCCTCGGAAAAGGTCCATCCGCTTTACGCCGAGGCCCTGCGGGAGTCGGAGCACACCACGCACTTTTCCGTGGTGGACGCCGATGGAATGGTGGTGAGCACGACCACCACGCTCTCGGCGGGATTCGGCTCGAAGATCGTGGTCCCTGGCACCGGTATCGTGCTGAACAACGCCGTCGCATCGTTTTCCACGGCTGGCGGAAAATCTCCCCGCAGCGGGCCGCCGCACCACGAGCTCGATGGCCCCTACGCTCGCGTACAGCGATCGAGGAGACGTTGTCGTGCTCGGATCGCCCGGGGGTGACACGATTCCCAGCACGGTCGTCCAGGTGTTTCGAAACCTGGTCGACCACGGCATGTCCCTCGACGCAGCCGTGAACGCCCCGCGCGTCCACCACGGCTTCGTGCCCGACGAGGTGCGCTACGAGCGAGCGCGTCCGGTGCCGAAGTCCGTCCGCGACGAGCTCGAAAAGCTCGGTCATCACATCAGCAAGAAAACCATCCCCATCGGCGACGCGAACGACATCGTCGTCTCCGGTGGCGTCGCGTACGGATACGCCGATCCCCGAGAGGGCGGGATTGCGCTGGCGCCGCGGGAGAAATAACCGAAATTTCATCGAACCACCCGGGAAGGATTTTGCGGGTGGACTTCGCCAAGTGATGGTCTAAACGACGGGCGTGTCCGAGCACCACGCATCCATCCGCTGGACCGATTCCGGAGACGGCTTCTCGAAAGGGCGCTATTCGCGAGTCCACAGCTGGACTTTCGATGGTGGGCTCTGCGTTCCCGCTTCGCCCTCTCCCAGGATCGTTCCGGCGCCATGGTCGGATCCCGACCACGTCGATCCCGAGGAGGCGTTCGTCGCCGCAATCTCGAGCTGTCACATGCTGTTTTTCCTCCAGTTCGCCTGCGAGCAAGGTCTCGATCTCGAAAGCTACGAGGACGATGCCGTCGGACGGCTCGCGAAAGGCGAAGACGGCGGGCGATGGGTGAGCTCGGTCACTTTGCGGCCGCGGGTGTCCTACCGAGGTCCCGCCCCGAGTCGCGAGGTGGAGCGAGAGCTCCACGACGCCGCTCATCATCACTGCTTCTTGGCGCGCTCGGTGAAAAGCGACGTGGTGGTGGAGCTTCCGTGAAGCTCGCGCCTCTCCTGTGCTCGATCGCTCTCGTCGCGTGCGCTGGGGCAACGACTCCGGCGGCGGCTCCCACCCCTCCGTCGCCATCCGCATCGATTGCACCGGTCGCGAAATCCGATCTGGGCGCCCGGCTCGATCCCCTCGTGGTTTCCAGTCACGGGGAGCTGGGGGTTGCGTACCGCGTGCTCGGAACCGGACAAGCCGCCTCCCTTCGAGGCGATCGCCCATTTCCGATGGCGAGCGTCTACAAGCTACCGATTGCGCTAGCCGTGATGGGAAAAGTCGAGCGCGGCGAGATCGCCCTCGACTCTCCGGTGAAGATCCGGCGGGAAGATCTGAGCCCCGGTTGGAGCCCGCTGGCCAAGGACTTCCCGGACGACGGACGCGTCCTGTCCGTCGGCGAGCTTCTCGAGGCGGCCGTGGGAGTCAGCGACAACACCGCGAGCGATGCCTTGCTCCGCCTGGTCGGCGGGGCCCGAGCCGTCGACACCAATCTGCGCCGCCTGGGGATCGTCGGCATTCGCATCGACCAGAGCGAGGTGGAGATGGCGGTCGATCTCTACCGGAGTCTTCGAGGCAGAGCGCCGGCTCCAACGCGAGAGGCCCTCGCAGCAATCGAAGCGACGATGACCGACGACGAGTGGCGAGCGGCCGCGCGCATCTTCGCGCGGGAGCCCGAGAACACTGCGACGCCGGACGCGATGGTCAATCTGTTGGTCGCGCTCTTCGAAGGGCGCCTCCTCGGCACGGCAGCCACCGCGAAGCTCGGCGCGATCCTCGAGCGAGCCAAACCCAATCGCATGAGGGCTGGATTTCCTCCGGGCACTCGCGTGGCTCACAAGACCGGCACGGCGTGGGGCAGCTTCAACGACGTGGGAGTCGTCACGCTACCCGACGGGCGCCGGGTTGCGGTCGCGATCTTCCTGAAAGCTGCCGACGGCGTTTCGATGGAGCGCGGCAACGAGATCATCGCGGAAGTCGCCCGGGGACTCACTCGCGAGCTCGGGTCGAAGCGTCACGCGAAGTAGCGACGGTACATCTCGTCGCGCCACTCGAAAAAGCGGGTGAGCTCCGGGTCATCCGCCCACCCGGGTACGCCGATGCCCGCGAGATCGGGAAGCGCCAGGTGCTTCGAGCGGGGAAATTTCAAATGAAAGGCGAGTCCCGCGGCGGCGACATCTGCCAAATTCGGCTCGTTCCCGGTGAGAAACGGCCCTTTCGAGAGGCGCTGGGCGAGGTCCAGCAAGAGCTCCCGGGTCAAGCACTCGGCTTTTGCAACCACGCGACGAGCCCGCGAGAGCTGCATCAAGGATCCACAGGCTCCGGCAGACCATCTTCCGCTCGGCAGGCCGAACACCTCCGCCTTCAAGAAGCGCGCGAGCTTTCCTCGATCCCGACTCGCGTGATCGAACCACACCACGGGCGCGAAGTTTCCGAGGATCTTGTCGATGCGATGCTCCAGATCGAGCACTTCATTCCTCTCGATCCCGCTTTCCGGCAAGAGATGCGGCGCGTCCGGATATTGTCGCTCGAGATAAAGCGCAATCTCCGTCGAATCGGAAACGACTTCTCCGTCGTCTTCGATCACCGGCACCTTGCGTTGTCCGCTGAGCTTTCGGATCCGAAGCTGTGGCAGTCCGAGCTGCTTTTCTTCGATGCGATAGGCGACGCGCTTGAAGTCGAGAAGCAAGCGTCCCTTCTCCGAAAAATGACTGAGCGGAAATCGATGAAGCACGATCATGATTTTCGTTCTCGCTGCGCCCCTCGCCTTGGAACTTTCCAGCATGTGGGCAAAAGTCGGACGAAGTGCGCTTTCTCCTTCCATCATCACACTTTTCGCGAGATCCTCGCACTTGGAGAATGGCGATGAATCGGTTATTAGCCGCGTTGATCGTTCTCGGTGCCGGGAGCGTCGGTGCCTGTGTCGGTGAGATCACCGACCCGGGCAGTGAAGGCGAAGGACCGGGCACCGGTTCGGCCCCCCTCTGCAACAAGGGTCCCGTCCCCGGCGAAGCGCCCATTCGACGCCTGTCGAACGCCGAGTACCAGAACACCATCACCGATCTGTTTGGTGATGAAGCGCTCGCCACATCGGCGAGCGAGGGATTGAGTCCCGAGACCGTCTCCCTCGGGTTTCACAACGGAGCGAAGTTCCTCCAGGTCTCCGAACCGGTCGCAACGGGCTTCCTCGATGCCGCCGAAAAGATCGCAGCGAGCGTCGCGAAGAATCCGGCGGTGTTTCCGTGCTCGCCCGCTGGCGACGACAAGGCGTGCGCGATCGAGTCGATCAACGCGCTGGGGCTCAAAGCGTACCGCCGACCACTCACCTCGGACGAGGTCAGCGCGTACGAGGCGCTCTACGACAAGGGCAAGGCCGAGACTGGATTCGAGAGCGGCATGGAGTGGGTTATCTTCACCATGCTCCAGTCACCGTATTTCTTGTACCGGGTCGAGTTCGGTCAGGACGGCGCGGACAAGAAAATCACGCGTCCAGGTCACTACGAGATGGCGTCGCGACTCTCGTATCTGCTCTGGCAATCGATGCCGGATGCAGAGCTCTTCCAGGCAGCCGCCGACCAGAAGCTCGGAAGCAAAGCCGAGATCGCAGCCCAGGCGAGGCGCATGCTCGCCGATCCCAAGGCGAAGCGCGTTCGTCAATTCTTCGAGGAGTGGCTCGACGTGGACACCGCCTCCTCGATGCAGCGAGACAGCGATGTCTTTCCGGAGTGGAAGCCGGCGCTCGGAGAGCTCTTCCGGGAGGAAACCCGGGCCTTCGTCGATCACGTGCTGTGGGACGAAGGCGGGGATTTCATGGCGCTGCTCACCGCGCCGTACAGCTTCCTGAACGCGGAGCTCGCCCAGCACTACGGCGTGTCCGGTCCCAAGGGATCTGCGTTCGAGCTCGTCCCGATGCCCGGCAGGGCGGGCGTCTTTACCCAGGCCGGCGTGGTGACGGCGCACGATCGGCAGACCCGAACCGCAATCGTCACCCGCGGGCTGAAGATCCGTACCGATTTTCTGTGTCAGACCATCGGCTCCCCGCCGAACGACGTGATTCCGGTCTTGAAGGAGCTCAGCGCGCAGAAAACCCAGAAGCAGAGGCTGGAAGAACACCGGGCGAATTCCGCCTGCGCTGCGTGCCACGACCTCACCGACCCCATCGGTGTGGTGTTCGAGAGCTTCGACGCTCTCGGCCGAAGCCGCAGCGTGGACGAGTTCGGCGTGCCGGTCGATACGAAGAGCGAGCTCGGCCATACCCAGGACGCCGACGGGCCGGTTGCCGACGCCACCGAGCTCGCGAGCCGCCTCGCCCAGAGCGAGGAAGTCCGCCAGTGCTTCGCCACCCAGGCCTTCCGATTCTTCTACGGGCGGGCCGAAGCCGACGAGGATACCTGCTCGCAAAAGCAACTCTTCACTGCGTTCGAGAAGAGCTCCTACAGCATCACGGAGCTCTTCGTAGCGCTGACTCAAACCGATGCATTCCTCTACCGCCCGACCGTCGTGCCGGAGGAGACGCCGTGATGAAAAAGCTCGGACGACGCACGTTTTTGCGAGGGATCGGCGGCATCGCGCTGGCGCTGCCGATGCTCGAGATCTTCGACGGCAAGCGCGCAGGCGCGGCGACCGGCGAGTATCCGCGGCGCATCATCTTCGTGTTCAAGCCCAACGGCGATCAGAATCGCCCGTCGCTTCAAGGTGGAGCACGAGACCGACTTCGTCTTCGACGAGTTCCTCGAACCCCTCGAGCCGTACCGCAACGATCTGTTGATCCTCAATCATGTCGACAAGCGCTTCGGGAAGCTCGGTAGCGACGAGAAGGCCGACAACCACGAGCAGGGTGGAAGCTCCTTGGCGCCCTGGCGTTCGGGCTCGGGGTCGTTCCCGATCGGCGGAACCGACCAGCTCATCGGCTACGTAGAGGGACCGAGTGCGGACTTCGCGATCGGAGAACGCGTTCTGGCGACCGAGAACATTCCGTACCGACATCTCGTGTATCGAGTGGGTGGCAAGAGCAACAACATTTGGAACCTGCATTCTCACGCCGGACCCATCGGCACCCAGAACCCAGTGCCGCCCGAGACCAGCCCGTGGGACGCCTACACCAAGCTGTTTTCGTTCCTGGATCCGGCGGCGTACGCCGAGCTCCAGAAGCGTCTGGCTCGACGCCAATCGGCCCTCGATCTGGTGCTCGCCGAAACCGAAAGTCTATCCGCGCGTTTGGGCAAGGACGACCGGATCCGACTCGAGCAGCACACCGAGTCCCTGCGCGACATCGAGCGCAAGCTCGAGACCACGGCGGGAGGACTTTCGTGCGGTCCGTTCGATCCCGGCTCACCCGTGGACGAGTTCGCGGACCAGAATCACGAAGTCGTGGGCGAGCTGTTCCTGAAGATCAGCGCCATGGCCTTCGCGTGCGATCTCAGCCGCGTCGTCAACTTCAACTGGTCGGGGAACACCAGCAACCGCGTGTACAAGAACCTCGGGTACACCGACGGTCACCACGACATCAGCCACGAGGGCACCGACGAGTCCTTCGTCAAGATCCGCCAGATCAAGCGGCACCTCTGGACGCTCTCCACCCAGCTCTACGACCAGCTGAAGGCTTTGCCGGAGGGCGATGGCAGCGTGTGGGACAACACCCTGATCGTTCACTGGGACGAGCTCGGCCAGGGTGACACCCACACCATCAAGGACAATCTCGTGGTCCTCGCGGGAGGCAACTCCGGCTACTTCCAGCGCGGCAAGTACATGGACCTCGCCAACGATGTCGGATTCGCGGACGTTCTCGTCTCGTGCTTCCACTACATGGGCTTCACCGATGTGACGGGCTTTGGCGACGAGCGGCTCAACTCGGGCGGCCCAGTTCCGGGCATCACCGCCTGACGTTGGAAATCAGTCGGCGGAATCCTCCGCAAGCCGGGATACCTCCACGCTCGCGCTGGGCTCGAGCTGGTAGCCGTCGGGCTTGGTGACGATCAAATCCTGCAAGCCGAGGCGCCGCAGACTGAACAGGGCGACGCGAAGGCGGTTTGCCGCGGCGCGCTTCTGGATCTTCTCGCCGGGCCAGCCAGCGGCGATGAGCTCCGAAGCGGGGACTGGAGCGGAGCTTTTTGCCGCGTAGGCGCGGGTCAAATGGGTCAGTAATCGTCGGAGCGCGTGCTTGCGACCGAGCTCCACGCGCGCCGCGTAGGGCGGCTCGAACCACAGACTCGTTTCGTGGATTCTCCACGGTGGATTGTGGCGTGCTGCGAGACCACCGCCGAGGGCTCCATTCAGCAAGCGCTCGGCAAAACAGACCTCGGGGTGAGTGATGGGGGGAGAGCCGAGCCTTCGTCGGGCCTGGCTCGTGAGGTCCTCGGCGAGCTCGCGCTCACCGGCCTGGGACGCGGCTCGCGCGCGCCCGAGCTCCAGATGTCCGCGATGAATGTCGAGCGCACGGCGGAGGGAGAGCCGCTGGGGGGTTCGGCCAAGATCCTCTTCGGCCAAGGCGAATTGACGAGCGGCGCTGTCTTGTTGGTCCTGCATCGCATCGAGGACACCGATGCACGCTCGAAACAGCGCGCGCTCTGGCAGCCGCGCAAAACCGCCGAGGTCGTCGACGGCTCGGACCAACGCGCTTCGTGCTTCGTGCAGGGCGCCTTGCTCGAGGAGGCAGGTTCCGAGACGGCCCCGCGCCACGCCTTCGATCCGTCGCTGACCAAGCCACCGAGCTTCGAAAGTGGCCTCGGAAAAGAGGGCGATGGCGCGACGGTGATTGCCGTCTTCCTGTTCCAACCGGCCGAAGTCAGCCAGACTCGCCGGTCGCCAACGTCGCTCGTCGACTCGCTCGATGGCTTCGAGCGCCTGCTGGAAGTGCTCTCGGGCCGAACGCTTCAATCCGAGCGCCAGCTCAATCACGCCCAGCCAGCGGAGAGCTTCGCATTCGTAGACGTGGTCGCCGACTTCGCGCTGTACGGCGAGCGCTCGCTCCACCGAGCGCTGGGCCTCGGCGAGATCTTCTGCAACGTAGTGCATGTTGCCCAGAGCCAAGAGGGCGTGCCCTTCCAGCACTCGCTGATTGTGCTCTCGATAACTGGTGAGGACTCGCTCCTGGAGCTCCCGCGCCCTGGCCAGATCGCCTTCGCTCTCGAGCTCCGTCTGCGCCGCCTCGGACTCCAAGAGCGTGACCAGCAAGCCGAGCTTTCGTTCGCGCCCGATGTCGATTGCACGATCGAGCTCGCGTCCCGCTTCTTCCAGACGACCGAGCTGGCGGAGTGTGCTGGCGCGCGCCCCAATCGCTTTGCACAAGACGGCTGGATCGAGCTCGCTCGATTCGGTCGCGACGAGCGCGCGATCCAGCATTTCGAGCAATGCCGAATACGGGCCGAATCGCCGATACCAGGGCACGAGGGTGAGCGCGGCCTCGACGGCAAACACCACGGACAGCCCTGCCTCTCGTCGGAGTGCGCGCTCGTAGATGGCCCAGAGCTCCTCCCGGGCGCGGACCAGACCGCGCCGAGCCTCGGGGTCCTGCTGCGCGACCGCGAGCTCCGACCACGTGCGACCCAGCTTCAAGAAGTGCGCTGCATGACGACGCTGGGTCTGCTCGAGGAATCCGAGTCGGGCCCGCAGGTACTCTCGGATGCACAGCAATACCCGGAAGCGCCGCGGACCGGATCCGCTCGGTTCGACCGCCGCCAAGAGCGAACGGTCGACCAGCGTTTGCAACGTATCGAAGACCGAAGCTCTGCCCCCGTGCTCCGACAGGTCGACGACCTCGGCCGCGTCTTCCAGATCGAATCCACCGGCGAAAACGCAACACTGCTCGAGGGTGGCCCGCTCCGCTGCCGACAATGCCGCCCACGAGGAACCAATCGCGTCGCTCAAACCGCGGAGGCTCCCAATGCTCGCGCGGGCCGGAGGCTCGAGTAGCTCGTGACCACGGGACAGCTCTCGCACCAGCTGCTCCGGGGAGAGGATGCCCGAGCGACACGCGCACAGCTCGATCGCCAGAGGCAAACAGTCCAGCGCCGAGACCAAGCGCTCGACATGGGGCGCGACGTCGGCCGTCAATTCGAAGTCTCGCACGACGGCGCGCGCGCGATCCGCGAAGAGCTCGACGGCTGCAGCCTGCCCGAGAGGCAGCACTTCGATCACGCACTCGTCGGCTATCCCCAGCCGCTGGCGGGACGTGACGAGCCACGACGTGTCCGGGGCCTGCTCGAGCCAGCCGGCGAGGGCGTCCGAGGCAAGAGCCGTGGCCTGCTCGAAATTGTCGAGGATCAATAGCTGTGGACCACGCTCCGCGAGCAAGCGGCCGAGCTCGTCGACGCTCGCTGTGCCGGTGCCGAGCTCGAGCCCGAGCCCCTCGGCGACCACCGCAGCAACTCGAGGGGCCGTGCTGGCTGCCGCGAGATCCAGGAAGGCCGTTGGCAGCGCCTCGCCTTCGGCGAGCGCCTCACGCGCGATGAGCTCGGATGCGAGTCGCGTCTTGCCCACGCCCGGCGGGCCCCAGAGCGTGACCAGGCGATGTTCGAAGAGCGCGCGAGACACGGCCGCGAGCTCCTGCTCGCGTCCCACGAGTCGCGCTGTCCCTCGTGGTCGCCGTGACACAGCGTGACGGTAGCGCCGCGAGCGCGGGAGAGCGAGCGTCGTGCCGAGCACGGCTCACGGTGCCTCGAGTGCAAACGCAGGCTTGCGACCGACCTCGGTGGCGATGAATTGCGCCTTGGCTTCGGGAACCTTGTGGATGCCGTCGGCCGCCATCAAAAGCTGGAGGTTCTGTGGGTGACGCGGGCCCAGGCCGAGCTCTCGCGCACGGCGGATCGCCAGCCAATCCCAGGGACTGAACGCCGGATCGCACAACTTGATGTCAGTGCCTCGGAACGGTCCGTCTCGCCACGGCAGCGTGCCGGCCAAGAACGCGAACGCGAGTTTGAAGTTGGATTGCGGTTGCATGGCGCAGCTCGCCTCGAGCCCTCCATCGGCCAGGCTCGCCAGCACACCCATCTTGACGATTGCCACCGCCAGCACATCCGCAGAAACCAGATCCGTGGCCGCCATCATGAGGCGCGCCGGGTAGAACGGTTTGTCCGTGGCGTCGGGTCCGCCACTCAGCGTAACGTCGGCGGCATCCGCGATCACGAGCCGCTCTCGCTCCCAGGTAGCGGTGTGAAGTTCTGCCAATAGCTCGTGATACGGAGTTTCCGTGCTCGCGGGGCTATCCGGTGGATGGCGATGGTTCTTAAGATAGTTCAGTTGATGCATCCAGAAGCGTTCGTCCGGACGCATCACGCCAATCCAGTTCTTGAGTGCGTGGGTCGCGTGCGACCAGATGTGGGTCGACACCCGATGCAGGTTGATGATGTGGTCGGCCTCGTCGATTACCCGCGGCAGCATCATGCCCGGCACGTTCTTGTGAAAGACATCGAAATTGCGCGACAGGTACAGCCGAGCGTCGGGTTTCCCATCCCAGCCGATACCCGTGTGCAGCTGATCCTTCACCCACCCCGCGTGGAGCTTGGCCGTGCCCGGTGTGTCGGCTTCGGATTCGTAGCGCCGCCACCCGAGCTCGCGGAAGCTCGTGACGTGCACCACGCGATTCGGACCAACGTCGCCCGCTCCCACTGCATCGGCGATCCCATCGAAGAAACCGGAGTTGTGCATCGCGGTGATGGTTGCATCCTTGTTCGGGTCGAAGCTGTTCCCCCACGGGTCCTCCAGATGCCATCCCCCGGGCGTCAGGGTGTGCTCGATCCCCATGCAGTCCGCGAAGACGACCTGGCTTGCGCCGGCGTCGAGACAGAGCTTGGCCAACTCCGCCGCGACGATCGGACTCGCAGTGAACGGGAAGGGATAGGGCGAGTTGTGCGCCGGCTTGATCAAGACTCGGTCGCCGTTCTTGATCCATGGCATGCCGCCGAGCATTTCGACCACGCGCTGGACGGAGGTTCGCCGCGCATCGGGGTCGGAGAAGCCCACCAGCGCGGCGGGGTAGAGCGCGTTGGGATCGTCAGCCTTGCCGCCGGGACCGTGATGCGGCCCGCCCGAGCCGGGCTCTGAGCCGCTCGAATCGGACGACGAGCCGCATCCGGGCACCGTCGGAAGCGCCACCCCCGCGCCGAGCGCGATTGCCGCGTCCAGGAACATGCGTCGCGAAAACGTCGGGGTGCGCGCCATCGTCAGCTCTCCAACCGCCGGAACACGTCGACCTGAAGCGCCGAACCCGCTGCAGGTGGGACCGAGGGACGCTTCACCAAAACAACGTGACTCGGCTGCGGCGAGTCTTTCCCCGCGGGCTCGGTGTGAGGCTCCCGGACGGAGATCTGCCCGGACTCCGACTCGTCCAGCAGTACGTAACGGCAGACCGCCGTCGGCTCCTCGACGCAATCACTCCATTCGTCGTCACTCGGGTGACTCTGCATACCGGCACCTCTTTCCGCCGCGCAGCATGGGCCCGGCGCGAAGCAGGGGCGCATTAGGAGCCGATTATTTCTGAGGTCCCGCTTCCAGCGCCTCCCGAAACGCGGCGGAATAGAGCCGGATCGAGCTTCTCAGCTGCTCCTCGGAACCGTCCTCCACGTAGGATTCCCCCTCGTCGAAGATGTCGCGCCGGAGCCGTGTGTCCCAGAAGTACGTCTCGGAATATCGACCGCCACTCGTACGAATGCGTGCTCCGGAACGGAGCAGCGCGACGACGGCATCGTAGTCGGGCAATGGCAGGGCAGCCTGCCGCTTTGCCTCGGCTTCGGCAGCTAGCAGAGCCCCCTCTTGTCGACCCAACCCGGCCGCGAGCCACTCTTCGAGCGGTCCGAACTGTTCAATCCGGTGGACGCTCTTCGATCGCATCGAGCCGCCAACCCACACGACGATGCGCACGCCGTCGGCTTCCTGAAACAGGCCGACGCTCTGCGACTCGTGTTTCATCCAGGCCTCCTGGGGCACGGGCGTTCCAGGAAAGCTGACGCTCCACGCGCTCCCCGTGAGACGCGCGACCACGGGGGCGAACGCTACCACGGCATCGCTCATGGAGACCGGCTGCGAGCCTTTGGCGAGCGCTTCCATGATCGGGCGCTCGACGGCTTGCCACTCCTCTCGAGTCTGCACTTGCCACGAGCCCTCGATGGGGAACGAGAGCGTGAGGCTCCAGTTGTGTTCGCGAATCAGCAAAGGATGCCGTCCGTGGAGCTCGATCGCAGCGGAGCCGTACTCCCCCGAATCCAGGATGCGGGGAGAGCCTCCGATTCGGTGAGCGACTTCCGCCGCAAACTCGACGAGCGGGGGCAGCTTACGGCTCATCAGTGACTCGGTTTTCGACGGCCGGTTCGATTCTTCACCGGCGTGCCATCGGGTCGCGGCGGGACCGGCGGGCGACGGGCGAAGTCGGCGCGGGCGCGGGAGACGAGGCTTCGAAGATCCGGCGCGAGGGGAACGGCCCTCGATTGTGACGCCCCACCGCCAGTCGGGATCCGGATCGCAGCGTCGTCGAACAAAACCGAATCGGTTGCGTTCTGTCGCGGCGCGAGCAAAAGCGCCCAGAATGTATTGCCAGTGTCCGCGGGGACCGCGAAATTGGCGGTGACGTGACACCAACCGTCGGGGCCGGGATCCGGCTGGGTGGCGGACGCGCTCATGTCGGTGAAGGGTGCGCCGGCGTACTGGGCGAGCGGGATCAAGAGGGCACCGACTTCATCCGTGCACGTGCCGGTGCCGTTCGGTTTTGCGAAGTACTCGACATCGATGCTGCCCGCGTCGGGCCAGACGAATGTCCCGATCATGTACTGATCGAGGGGAACTTCCATGCAGCGCAGGCCGTTGCGACAGCGCGCGCCGGTGACGATCCAGGTGTAGTCGATGCCGAACCATGGGTACTGAAGGGCGTCCATGCCGGAGTACTCGAAGTCGCCGTCGAGGAGATAGTTGTTGAGATCGAGCGATCCAAACCGCGCGCGGGTCTCGACGCTGCGGATGACGGGGCCGGTCGCATCCTTTCCGCCGTCGGGCTGCGGAAGGATCGGCGCGTCACTGCCGGCGTCAGGCGTCTTGACGCTCGTCGAGCCGAGCGGTTCGTCGTCGCCACATGCCATGGGCAAGAGTCCACCGACGAGGCAGGCGCCGCACAGGAGCAAGCCGATGCGTCTCATGGCGGCGCGAGCTCCGTTCGAATCCAGGCCATGGCCGTCTCGTGGACGGTGTCCTTGCCGGCGAGCAGATCGCTCTGTTTGGGCAACACGACCACGTCGGGATCGACGCCGTGGGTGCAGAGCGTCGTTCCACTCGGGGAAATCGCATCCTCGATGCCGATCGACCAGTGCATGACGCCCCACAGCGAGTACTGCATGAAGGTTCCGAATGCGCCCATGCTCGGTCCCGGACCGAACAGCTTCACCTTCGGACCACCTCGGAGCATCTGGAGCAAGATGTCGCTGGCCGACACGTCCCAGGTCATCAGCACCCCGACCGGGATGTCGGTGTGAGCGCCCGAGCTACCGAAGATGTCGTCCTTGGATTGATAGTGGCTGAACAGCGCCACTCCGGCCGCGGCGTCGACAGGGCCTTCGTCGACCGCCCGGGTGCGCACCATGTTGACGTAGGGCGTGAACGGAGTCCGGGCGAAATCCACCAGGATCCCTGCCGTCTGGGCGGTGCCCCCATGACCTTCCCGATGATCGAGGAGCACCCCGCGGGAGATCGCGAACTGTCCGACCGCTTGCTCGAGGTCCTGGTCCGTCGGTTCGTTCTTGCCGTTTCCGAGAAGCGAGTTCCAGATGACGCCGTAGATCTTTTCCGCTGGCGTCGAGTCGAGCACCGGGCCCTGAACGACTTTCGCGGGCACGATGAAGCCATCGCCGAAGTCGTGATCCGCTGGAGCACCGTCGACCGCGTAGAACGGGCGATTGTCGCAGCCGATGAGCGTCAGTGGGTCCGTCCCGCCGGGCAGATTGGCGACCTCGATCGTCTCCGGCGTGGTGTCGCAAGTGACGAGAGTGGCGTCGCAATGCACGACGGTGATGGTCGTGGCGTGTCGCTGGATGAGCTCGCGAAGCAGCGAGAGCAGGTTCGCGATCTGATCCGGATCGTCCACCTGCCAGTACCAGAGACTCGGGGTCAAAAGCTTCTTCGCCCAGCTGAGGGGGTGCTCGCCGTCCACGGCCACCAGCCGGTCGCCTTGGGCAAGACCCCAGCTGTCGCTCGGACCCGTGTGGGAAACGAGAATGTCGGGCAAACCGGCCGAGCTCGGCGCCGCAACCTGGCTCACGTCCGCGTCGCCTTCGTAAAAGCAGGCGTTCAGCGGATGCGGTCGCGGGACGTCGGAGAGCGCCGTCACGCGAACGTACGTGTGGGCGTCTCGCAAACGCCGGATCGCCTCGGCAAAACGCGACCAGAACGCGACGTTGTCCGTCGCCTGGGACATCTGATCGATGGTGCCGAGAGCGTCCGAAAGCGAGGTCTTGCGAAGCTCGTAGGGACCAAAGGTGTGATTCACCTTTTGCTTCCAGTACGCCACGAGCTCGGGTTTTTCCGCATCCGACGGCATGGGAGGAAACCAGCCCCGCGCGTCACGACACAGTCCCGAAATGCAGAGCTCGCCGGTCGTGCACGCCCCCGCCACGTCGAGCCCGCTGCAGCTCTTCGCTGTCGAGAAGGCTCCCTCGGCAACGATCTCCACTGCGTCGATGCGGACAGTGGCGGGTTTCGTCGCGTCGTACGCGGACAAGAACATCCGCGCATCGACTCCGCTCTTCTTGCCGTCCACGTTGAACGGCTGCGTCTTCATTTCGACCCAACCGTCGCTCGTGACGCGGCCAGTCGGGAACGCCGTCGAGATCGTGCCCGGCGAGCCGTCTTGGTAGTCGACCGCGAATCCGCCCGTGCAATCGCCCTGGAGCCAGTAAGAGAGCGTGTAAGAGCCCTGCTCCTTCGGCAGGTCGACGACGATGGGATAGCCGTCGCTCGCGAGATTCACGGACAGGACGCTCTGTCCGGCGAGCGCCGATTGGCTCGGCACTACGCTCGCCTTGCCATCGCCTGCGTCCGGCGAGGCCGTGAACGTCTCGAAGTCGAGCTTCACGACCGCGCCGCTGTCGAATGACAGCACCCCTTGCGCGTCGAAGTCACTCGCCAGAGCGGGCAGCGCCGCCGCGAGCGTCGCGGCGCTCACGAGCGAGGCTGCCAACAGCCGTTTCATCAGCGCCGGAAGGCTATGCCACGGTTTTCTCGGACCAAAAACTCATTTTTGGAGTGACGGATCGTCGAGTACCGAGGTCGGTGTCACAC
Organism: uncultured delta proteobacterium; assembly: GCA_963781505.1. Taxonomy (GTDB): domain Bacteria; phylum Myxococcota_A; class Polyangia; order Polyangiales; family Polyangiaceae; genus JADJKB01. The sequence goes on from CAWAHB010000027.1 coordinate 409,426, forward strand.
GACAGCGTCAGCCGGGGATTTACCGGAATTTCAGCCATTCGCCGCCGCGTCGGTGTTCGACCGAGGAGCGAGCTCTTCTCGATCTGCGACAAACCATCACGGCATGAAAGTTGCTGCCACATCCGTGTGGGATTCGAACGACGAGTGCTTCTTTTGGTTTCGGTGTTTGGGTTGGCGGGCTGCACGAACGTCGACGACCGAGCTCCGACATCGGGCAGTGGCGGCGCGGGCGGATCGGGTGGGCTGGGGATCGGTGGCTCCTGGAGCGGCGGCGCCGGTGGCCACAGCGGCAACGCGGGAAGCGCGGGAAGCGCAGGAAGCGGCGGAGCGGCCGGGAGCGGAGGCGCTCTGCCGAGCTCGCCCTGCGAAACCATCGACGCTCAGCCGTCCGCGAGCGAAAACCTCGTCACGATCCAGTCCTGTTTGGACAAGGAACAGCGTGCGTTCTTGAACGCCGGAACGTTCCCCCTATCGACGGGCCTCGTGGTTCCACCGGGCGGCGTGCTCAAAGGCAATTCTGCCGATCGGCCGAGCCTCGTACTCCAGCCCGAGAGCGGGGCCAACGTCACGAATTTCATGATCTCTCTCGCGGGCGGCGGAACGGATCCCATTTTGGTCTCTCACCTTCGCATCGACGCGAATAACGCGATTGGCAGTCTCGCCAACGCCGCCACCGTGATGGTGACCAGTGAAAACGCCACCGTCGACAACGTCGAAATCCTGAACGCGGTGCAACCGCCGCACGACTACACCGCAGCCGCCGTCTACTTCATCTGCGGAGCGTGCAGCGGCAACGTCGTATCGAACAGCCATATTCACGATCACTACTATGGCGTGATCTTTCAGGCGGCACTGACCAGCGCGACGGTGAACAAGGTCGAGAAGAACGAGATCCATCAGATCCGCTGCGACTCGGTCACCTTCGCGGGCTATGGCGAAGCCATCGACAACCAGATCCACGACGCCGGGTGGGACTGCAACAACGGACCCATTCCAGGCGGCGGCTTCTACGCCTTGAACAACGCCCAGGGCGCCAAGATCATCGGCAACGACGTGTGGAACACCTGCGGAACGCCGCTGGACATCGACAGCACCGACAATCTCCACATCGAAAACAATCACTTTCACGACCCCGGCTACCGCTGGGGCGGGCTCTTCCCGTACTGCTCGGGCGCAGCCGCCACGCTCATCGACACGGGCCACTCCACGATCGAAAACAACGTGTTCGAGAACTCCTGGCGACCCGAGAACTCGGGCGGAAACGATCCGAACGGCGTCACCCACGCGAGCGGCGCACCGCTGTTCTCCGATCTTCCCGGAGGTAAGAATGCCGTCTTCGCGTTCGGGCTCCTGTCTCGGCCCAACGCCGCTCACTTCACGGTCGGCAACACCATCACCAACAATCAATTCTCGTCCTATCAAGATCCGTCGACCGGTCACGTCGGGATTGGAGCGTTCACATCGCGCGGAACGGGCTTCGACCCCAGCGGATGGAGCGCGGCCACCACGAACTACTTCACCGGAAACCACACCTATGGCTCGAACGTCGGCTCGGTACGCTGCGGCGGAAACTGGTTTGCCGGAAGCTCGACCTGCCCCGCGGGTGCCGGAGCACCCTGCAACGACGACGACTATCAACACTCGGCGGGGAGCTTCCACAGCGACGCGTGCGCGCAGTATTGAAGCGCTCGAGGCTGCCTTTTCTCCGGATCGCCGCCCGACGCTGCCGCCCGTGGTAGTCTGTCGACGAGGTGCGTCTCCGAGGTCATCGAGGTCATCAGCGAGTCCATCCCGCCGGCCGCGTCCTCGCCCTTCTTGGGCTTTTGGGCATCGCCGCGTGCTCGGTGCTGGGCTCGTCTCTGGACGATTTCACCGCCGGGGGCGCAGGCGGGAGCACCGCCTGCACCAATGGTCTGACACGCTGCGGCTCGGACTGCGTCGAGATCAAGAGCGATCCCAAGCACTGCGGCGCCTGCGACACGGCCTGTGACAGCGCACTGGTTTGCTCCCAGAACGCTTGCTCGACGAGCTGCGCCGCCGGCGAAACCAACTGCGAGGGGGCGTGCGTCGATCTGGATTCGAGCCCGACCCACTGCGGCGCCTGCGGTCAGCCCTGCAATGCGGGCACTCCCTGCGTCGCGGGCACCTGCAGCACGACGTGCTTCCCGGGACAGGAGAACTGCAACGGCGTGTGCGTCGATACCCAGACGGACGCCGAGAACTGCGGATCGTGCGGCGCCACGTGCAACGGACAAAGCTGCAACGCAGGCAAGTGCGGGTGCACGACGGGCCAGACCGGCTGCGATGGCCTGTGTGTCGACACCCAGACCAATGCCCAGAATTGTGGCGGGTGCGGCATCGGTTGTGGCGCCGGCGAAAGCTGCAGCGGCGGCACGTGCAAGATCGCCTGCCCCGGCGGTCAGGTGGAGTGCAGTGGCCTCTGCTACGACCTGCAAAGCAACGTCGCCCACTGCGGTGATTGCGCGAACGCCTGCGGGACGGGTGAAGTCTGCGGCAACGGCCTGTGCTCCCTCGACTGCCCCAGCGGCCAGACCCCGTGCAGCGGCAGCTGCGTCGATACCCAGACGGACGTGCAAAACTGCGGCAGCTGCGGTCAACCCTGCGGGGTGAACGAGGAATGCGCGGCCGGCGCCTGCAAGATCGCCTGCGCCACCCAGCTGAATTCGGCGGTCGTGGATCCTTGGGGACAGGCATGGGACGGGCTCGAGCGAGCCTCCGCTCCCTATGCCACCGCCAAGACGACCTGCGAGGCCTTCGGCGGACGCTTGCCGACCGCAACGGAGCTCTACCGAGTGAGCGCGACCCAGAGCGCGACGGTGGGACAATCCAACGATGCGAATTACCTCTGGTCGACCGTGCCGGGGACGGCCGCCAACGCGCGGATCCGCACGCGGCTCAGTGACAACGCAACGTCGAGCGTCGCCGAAACGACGAGCCTCTACTATCGCTGCGTGTGCCCCCCACCCCTTCCCTCGACATACACGGGGGGCAATTGCTACGGCCCGCCCGGCCAAAGCTGCTTCGCCCTCGACGCAGACAGCAAACGATACAACACCGACGTTCTGGACCGTCCGACTCTGCCCAAGGGCTCCGCGATCTGGGAATGTGATTTCTACCGGGGTCGGCTCCTCGAGGTTCCTCGCCTGCTCGAAGGCATCCAGCAAAGTCTGCCGAACGGGAGCAACTCACCGGTCTACGTCGGGGACGATGCCCTCAACACGTCGTCGACCACCGTCACCTGGTCGGGCGCGAGCGGAACGTTTTCCCTCGGCACCAGCGGATTCACTTCATTCCGGCGCTTTCGCTGCGCGGGGCTCGAACATCACCCCCACCGCGCCCCCCACGGTTCCGAACGAGTTCGTCGCACCGAACGGGGGCAAGAAGGGGGAGACAGTCGACACCGCCGCAGCGCTGTGGACCGCTGCGAGCGACGATTGCTGGAGCCGCGGTGGACACGTTCCGACCGCTGCCGAGCTCGCGCTCTTGATCCAGCAGGGACTTCCCGACGGAACGAATGCGTATCTTTGGACCAGCGACCAGAGCACGTTCAACGGTGGCTCCCAGTTCTTGCTCCAGGAGATGCGTTGGACCGGCACACCGAGTGCGCTGCTCTACACCACGACGGACGTGAACTGGGTCTCGAAGTCCGGGTCCCGCGCGTATCGCTGCATCTACTACCCGGTCGACTCCGCGTACGCCGGCCCGTCGAGCAGCGACTGCGCCGGAGGCGGCGGCTGCACGATGTACGCGCTTCCAAGCGGTGGCGGCAAGCTCTGGATCGATACCTTCGATCGCGCGCCGTCCGCGGTGTTCCCTGCGGCGGTGGACGCCTGTCGCCAGGTGGGCGGACATCTGGCATCCGAGCGCGACTACATCGAAGCGATCCGCCAGAGCCTTCCCAACGGCACGAACGCCTGGAACTACACCTCCAACGTCGGTCTCGGCTCGAGCACCGTCGGTGTCCGCGCCAACCTCGTCCGCTGGACGGGCGTGGACCCCGCCTTCACCGATCTCTACTCGACCTACATGTCTTGGTCGACGATCACCACGGCGCGCGCGTATCGCTGCTCGTGGACCAATCAGCTGTACTGAATCGGATCGCGGTCAGAGCTCGCCCGCAGTGAACGAGCTGAAGCAATAGCTCTTCGGCTGCGCTCCGGAGCCGGGACGAATGAAGAACGCCATGCCCGGGTTTCCGTCCGACCACGTCGAATCGGTCGCCTGCATGACCTCGCTGCCGTTCTTGTAGACGGTGATCTTGCTGCCAACAGCCTCGGCCCGAATCACGTCGCCCTCGACCAGCGCGCCGAACCCGGGTCCGTTCGTCGTCAGGTACGTGAAGTCGTTCAGCGCCCCATTCCAGCGAACGATCTGCGAATACGCCCCGTTCCATCCATTGTTGATTTCGTATCCCCGCGCCGAGTGCGCGGTGATCTCGAATCGCAAGAGCAGCTCGATCTCGTGGCTGTCCGGCGGGGTGTAGCCAGAGGCGACATGCAGCGTGGCCTCGGCGTACTGGTCCGCGGCGAACCCGGTCAAGTGCGCGATGCAATCGTCGTAGCCCGCCGATAGGCCCGTGCCGTAGGCGATCCCCTGGTCCTTCGCAACGTCCTGCCAGTCGAGCCCGTCCGTGCCACCGTTCACCCAAACGCCCCCTTCCGAAATCGGATTCTCGGTGCCGGAGAAATTCGTGGTGTACGGCTTCCCACCGCTGCCGCCTCCTGCCCCCGACGTTCCGCCCGCACCGCCCGTGCCCGCGCCGCTCGTACCGCCGCTGCTCGTGCCACCACTGCTCGTACCACCGCTGCTCGTGCCGCCGCTGCTCGTGCCACCGCTGCTCGTGCCGCCGCTGTTCGTGCCGCCGCTGTTCGTGCCGCCACTGCTCGTCCCACCGCCACCGCTCGGCTGGCTCCCACCATCGGACGAATCGCCACAGCCGGTGCTCAGAACCAAGAGCCCGAGCCCCAACAAAGTCCCACCGAGCCAAGCCTGTCGCATCACGCGGCCTCCAGAGGCGACATTAGCTCAAGGGAACGAGCTCAGGCGGACCTCACCAGTCAGGCGCTCCTTGCCCGTCGGCCTGCTCGTCAACTTCAACGAGGTTGTCCTGCGAATGGACTGCGGAGGCTCACCTCTGACCACCCAAATCCTCCCGCTCTTCCGCCCTCCCTGTGCAATCCAAATGAGGGGATGCCTCAGGGTTCCCTTCGAAGACATGGTGAGCGGGAGAAAAAGGAGCCCTCTCGCGGCGCAATTCTTGGGACACCGAACGTGTCCAACTTGGACAGTTGGATGGCCTCGAAGATCGTGCGCGTACAGCGACGAATTTTCCGCCGTTTGCGGATCCGGAGCCCTCTCGCGGCGCAATTCTTTGGACACAATACGTGTCCAACTTGGACAAGTTGGACGGCCTGCACGTTCGGTCGCGCACAGCGACCAATTTTCCCGCGGTTCGGGTCGCGCCGGTCTTTTTCACAGCCGGAAGAGCCTTCTCACCCGCTCGAAACGGTCCCTCGCCGCCGAAGGCTCCTGAAGAGCCCCGGTCCGCGAATTGCCGCGAGATCGAAAACCCGCGCATTGGCGGCGGCGATACCGGATCCGCCGACAAAGCTGCGAACCTGGAAATATCCATCCAGGCTGAAAAAACTGTGTGATTTCAAGGCGATTCCTGGTTGTAAGTCGATGTAGGATACTGTATGTGGAAGTGGTCTGGGAGGCAGCCATGACCATTCGCCATCATTTCATCCGCTTGTTCGCCCTCGCATCCATGACCGGTCTCGCCGCCTGCAGTGGGGCGGACGACGGAGGAAAGACGGGGGGCGAAAGTGGGCCGAACCCGTTCCTTCAGGACTTCGTCGACGAGGGCAAAGCGGACACGGGCTACGTGAACCCGGACGGCGTGGAGGTCGAAGTCGATCTCGAAGGCGACGTGAGCACGTCGAGCTATCGCTTGCGTGAGTCGCCAGCGTTCCTCGGACAGTTCGCGACGACGTATCTGCGCAATCGCCGTGAGTTCTATCTCGAATCGTTGGCGGAGGATTCGACGAGCGAGGAGCGCGTCGAGTGGCTGGTCGACGGAACCTGGGTGACCCAGCGGACGCGGCGGGCGTCGACGAGGCGAAGCTCACCCACTGGCGCCTGCGAGGCGTGAACGCGGTGCTGCTCCACGAAGCAAAGAACGGCGTGAAGGTGGGCACGGTGTTCGAGGCGAAGATCCCGGTGCGATCCGTTCAACGTGATGAGCGCGGCCGGCGACAAGTGCGCCGATCCGGACGGGCACATCGGGCTCGACCAGTCCGTGTACTGGTACCTGTGGAACCCGGAGAAGATCGTCCTGCACCCTCGAGACGCAACAGATGAAGCTCACCGTCTCCGCGATGTTCAAGAATCCCAAGCGCACGTATCCCGAGTACGACAAGCTCACCGCGGACGGCAAAGTCACTGCGGTGGTGCTCTTCGGTCAGATCGGCGACGGCGCGATCTCGGAATACGACCCCGGCATGACCGGCATGAAGACGATGGCCCGCTGGCTCGAGGAAGGCGGATTTTCCGAGAGTGACGCCCGCGCCCCTCGGGCGGCGCTTCACGAAGCACATCGGCGAGGTGGACTTCGAGATCGATCTCTACTCACCCCACGAGTTTTCCGGCCTCGGGGACTTCGGCCACTTCTCGAATTTCCAGAAGGCGCTTTCGGAGCACGAGATCGTCGCGTACGACGGGCACAGCATGCTCGGTGCGAGCGATTTCTGGTCGCGTCCCGAGTACCCGAAGAACTACCAGATGTTCCTGTACGGCGGCTGCCTCGGCTACGAGTACTACGTGAAGCCGATCCTCGACGGCAAGGGCGGCTGGGACAACCTCGACATGGTCTCGAGCGTCGTCGAGGTGAGCGCGGATGCGAACATGTTCGCGGCGCCGATCCTCGCGCGCATCGGGTGGTCCCTCGGCCACCCGAACAAGAGCTCCTGGCCGACGATTCTGAAGGCCGTGCGGGAGAGCGTCGGCGACTCGACGTTCGGCGCGAGCGGGGTTCGCGACAACTGCTGGTCACCGTCCGGCTCGATGTGTCAAAACTGAGTCGATGAACCGACTCGCGGTCCTCGCTCTCGCCCTCGTGCTCGGTGGTTGTGGTCACTCCGCGTGATCAGGGAACCGCCTTCCCGAGATAGGTCGCCATGAACGAGAGCCGATCCGCTTCGGGGGCGTGCATGTCGTTGCCGCCCCAGCCGTAGCTAGCGAAGCCCGCGAAATCGAGGTTCTGGATCGCCTGGGCCCGAGCGGTGATGGCGTTCTTCCAGCCCGCGACCGATACGCCGGCGCGACCCCAACCCTTGCTGGCGTCCGTGTTGCCGAAGTGTTCGAGGAGAAACAGCCGGCTCTTCCCGACGCCCATCCCTGCGTAAGCGTTGATGCTGGCCTGGTACTGCGACTGACACCACGCCACGGAATTGGAGTGGGCATTCACCTCCTGGCCGGACAGGTAGACCTCGGCTCCAATGAATGCGTACTTCGCGAGCTCGCTCCACCAGGCTGCGTTGTTACCCGGCGTCTCGAAGGGCGCAGCGATGATGAGCTTTCGGCCGTGGTCGTTCTTCATGCTCTTGGCGAAGGCCACCACGTAGTCGCGATAGCTCGGGTTGGTCGGCCAGAGACCGGCAGAGATCTCGTTTACGACGAACCAGCTGGGGAGACCGCACGGGAAGTTCGCCTGGGCCTGACTCATGACGGCACTCACCTTGGCCGCAGCGCCCGAGGTCCAGCCCGTGTTGAGATCGTCCACGTACACGGCTTGGGCATTGCCCGCGGCCCAGACCTTTTCCTTTTGCTTGTCGGTGCCGAGCCCCATCAGGTGGGCGGGAGAGCCGTTGAGCTTGTCGAAATCCGGCTGGCAGAAGCACTTGTCTTCGCCCCCGGTGCAGGTGCCGCTCGCTCCGCAGCTCAGCGTCGCCACGTCGAAGCGCATCGTGAACGGGCCCGCGGAAGGGCCGTTCGTGGGGCAGGTTCCGCCTCCGCCTCCGCCGCCCCCGCTCCCGCAAGAGCCACAGCCGAGATCGGATACTTCTGCCACGCAGAGCTCGTCCCAACCATCGCTGCAACAGACATCGTCTTCGGCGCACACGCAGGCCATCACGGCCGCGTCGCTGCATCCCGGGGCGGCCGACAGGGAGCAGCAATCGTTGGTCGAAGCGCTCCCACCACTGCCACCCGCCGAGCTTCCACCGGTCGAAGCGCCACCGGTCGAAGCGCCACCGGTCGAAGCGCCACCGGTCGAGGCTCCACCGGTCGAGGCACCACCGGTCGAAGCGCCACCGGTCGAAGCGCCACCGGTCGAAGCGCCACCGGTCGAAGCGCCACCGGTCGAAGCGCCACCGGTCGATGTGCCGCCGCCGGATTCTTGCGGGAAGGCGGTGTCCGTGTTTTCCGCTGCACACGCTGCGCAGCCAACGAAACTAGCGAGAGCCCACACCTTGAGCGACATGCCGACGCGGAGTGCAAATACGGAGCCAGGCGACAATGCTGGGAAAATCGAGCCGCGCCCGCGGACGGCTGAGCAGCGGAGTGCCCAGTTGAGAAGCGCCGCTCCCAGCTATAGAGTCCGCCCACCGTGGAGAGGGGTCATGATGCAAAGCGCTTGGCGCGTCTCGCGGAGTGCCTCGCCCACGATCTGAAGAGCCCCATCGCTGCCATCGTCAGCAACGCTCAGTTCTTGCTGGATGAAAAGGATTGGACTCCCGAGAGCGTTGCTGCCACGACCGACATTGCGGGCGCCAGCGACGCGATGAATTCGTTGCTCCACGACATCGAAGCGGTCGCGGCGCACGCGGACGGCAAGCTCGTACCCGATCGCGGAGCCATGAGCCTTGGCGAGCTCCTCGGCGCGCTCGAACAGCAAGTCGCTCCGGTCCTTCGGGAAAAGCAACACCGGCTGGAGATCCGTGCACCGGACGGAGCCATGATCCGCGTCGACAAGCAGTTGGTGCTGCGGGCTCTCTCGAACCTGGTGGAAAACTCCGCGCGGCATGCACCCGCAAAGACCACCATTGCGATCGAAGTGGAGACCTCACCCGGAGGCGAGGTGGAGATCCGCGTGCGCGATCGCGGACCGCGCGTACCCGAGGAGCTTCGCTCCGAGCTATTCGGGCTGTACGCCCGCACCGAGCGGGAACGACTCCCCAGGGCCAGCCGCGGGGTCGCGCTTCACGTCTGTCAGTTGGTGGCGGAAGTTCACGGCGGAAGCCTGAGCGTGGAAGACGACGGCGCCGATGGCGCACTGTTCCGCCTGCGTCTTCGCTGAGAGCTCACGGAGCTTCGAGCTCGAGAATCGGGTCGCCCACTTCGATGTCGGCGCCGTCCTCGATCGAGATGGCTCGGATCTTTGCGGGAGACGGCAAGCCCGGAGCGCCATAGCTCAAGCGGTGGAAGGTCTTCATCACTTCCAGAAGCCCGACGGGCTGCCCATCGCTCACGCTCCCCCCCACCTCGACGAACGGCGGTTTGTCCGAGCCCGGTCGGCGATAGAAACGCCCGCTCGAGGGCGAGAGGAAAACGAGACCTCGAGGGGAAGCGGGATCCCGAACCTCGGGAGCCGCCGCCGCTCGGCTGGGATCGAGCTCGTAGAGCACGCTGCCCATCTCCACTGCGATCCGTGCCCGACGATCGCGCTTCGGATCGGCGACGACGATGCCGTAGCAATCGGGCCCGGCGACGACCCGGGTGCGGACCGCCAACACCTCGAGCGCACCGAGCACCGTCCCGGGTGCGACCAGCGCTCCCGGGCCGAGGGCTTTCTCGGAAATAGCCGACGCCCGGGGAGAGAGCTCGGATCGTACCGGAAGCACTTTCGCCTCGGGCCACCAAGGTGTCTTTCGAGATCAACGCACCGCCTCACACAGCACGTCCAGATCGTGCAGGCTCCAGATCCGGCTGTTCTTGATGCGGCGGGTTCCGGGCGATTGGTACGCGGCTTCGAGGAGCATGCGAAGCCAATCCCGAAGCTCCGAGAGCTCGACGATCTCGTCCGTGTCCATCTGGCGCGCCGACACGAAGGGATCCATGTCGGCTTCGATGCGACGCTCCACGGAGAGCATTCCCTCTTCGATCTTGCGTCGCTCCTCCGGAGCTTGGGTCACGATCTGGAAATCATCGTCCAGCTTCGAGTTGTAGGCGGCTATGGCGAGGGTCCGGCCTTCCATCACGCTCAGGCGCGAGATCGTGGTCGAGAGCTGAATTACCGGATCGTAGGGCAACCCGCTCATTGCGTAGTAGCCCGCGCCCGACGCCTTGCGCAAAAGCACGGTGAACATCGGAACGTCGTTGGTCGAGTTCGTGTAGATGAGATTCGATCCGTAGGCGAGCAGACCCTGCGCTTCCGCTTCCGCGCCGATGTCGAAACCGCTGATGTCCTGAAGCCACACGATGGGGATGCCATCGGCGTTGCAGGCGCGAGAAAAGGCGCTGACCTTGGCAATGCCACCCCGATACAAGATGGCGGCGGGCCGCTTCTTCCCCGACTCTTCCGGATCGCCCACGAGGCCCTGCCGGTTGGCGATGAATCCGGCGTAGAGCCCTCCCACACGCCCCACGCCGCACACCATTTCTTGCCCGATGCTGGGCATCACTTCCCAGAACAAGCTCGCGTCGCACAGGCGCGCCAACACCTCGCTGACTTCGTACGCTTCCCGATGATCGGGCGGCAGGATCCCGCAGAGCTCCGCGCTCGCCTGCGCCGGATCGAGCGCGTGAGCGTCCCCTCGATAAAAATCCGCGCCGCTCGTCGGAAGCTTTTTCACTTCCCGCTTGATGCAATCGATGAGGACCTCGTCGTTCGGCACCCGGACGTCGGCACACCCGCTCTGATGCACGTGAACCTCGGGCCCGCCGATGTCGAGGCTGGTGATCTTCTGGCTCTTGGCGCCTTTGATGAGCGCTGCGCCGGCAATCACCATGTAGGCCTGCTCCGTCATGAACACGCGGTCGCTGATGATCGGCATGTAGCCGCCCCCAGCGATGCAGTCGCCGAACACCCCGGCGATTTGCGGCACGCCGTGGGCGGAAAGCAGGCTGTTCATCTTGAAGATGTGACCGGCGCCCGTTGCACCAGGAAACGCATGGGACTGCTCGGGAAGGAACAGTCCGCTCGAATCCACGAGATACACGGTCGGAATGCGCAGCCGGAGCGCCATGGTCTGCGCGCGCTGGATCTTCTCCGGAGTTTTCGGCCACCACGAGCCGCTCGCGACGGTGTTGTCGTTGGCGATGACCATGCACCAGCGTCCCTCGATGGTCGCAAATGCCGTGACCACGCCCGCGCCCGGGCTCTTCTGCCCACCCTCGAACTCGACGCCGAAGTTGACGAACGTACCAATCTCGAAAAGACGCGTCCCCGGATCGATCAACCGCTCGAGCCGCTCCCGCGCCGTGAGCTTTCCCTTTTCATGAACCCGGTCTCGGTACTTCTGCCCCCAGCCATCGTGAACCTCGCGCCGCCGCTCCACGAGCAGCGCTTCCCGCCGCCCAAGCTCGCTCCGCCATTCGTCGAACGTCGCGTCGTCCACGACCTCCGACCGAGGCCGCCCGATGGGCGAAAGCGGAACCCTTGCCATGGGCTTTTCTACACCAATTTCGGGCGGAAGGCGGCTTTGGTTCGCAGCTTTGATCGCGGAGTCAGTATCGCCGCCGCCAATTCGCGGGTCGTCGATTGTCGTTGAACGTTTCGTCGCTGTCGCATTCGAGACGGTTACGATCGGCCATCAGCGCGCCCGCGCAATCCTTCGCCGATTGACGTTCACGTACACCGGCCCACCGGCAGGCGCGAAGACCTGAATCACGGGGCTCGGCGGAAGGCCCGTCACGGCATGCCAGACGGATCCGTTCCATTTCACCAGCGTGCCGCGATCGCCGGCGGCCCAGGCTTCCTGGGGGCCGCGAGCGTGGACGCTCGACAGAGCGCCTTCAGTGGGAATGGGGGTCTGGGTGAAGGTGGCGCCGTCGTAGTGGAACGCGACGGGCTGCGCGGTCACGTCGGGTCGTTCGCCAACGACCCACACGTCATTGGCCGAGCTGCCGTGGACGGAGTGGAGCTTGACGCCCTCGCCGCCGAGGGGCCAGAGCCTCCAGGCTTTCCCGTCGTAGGAGGCCACGCCGGCTTTCTCCGTTGCGACGAATACCTTGTCGGGGGATGGACCCCAGATCGCGGTGAGAACCTTGTCCTTGAGCTCGGGCAGCTTCCAGGCTTGCCAGGCCCCACCCTTGCGTCGCCAGACGTCGTCTTTGGAGATGGCCCAGACCTCACTCGGCCACGCGACCACGTCCACGAGATCCTCCAGGCTTCCCTCGCCTCCAACGCGCTCGACCACCCAGAGGTGACCGTCGAAATGAACGGCGGCGCTACTCTTGCCGACGGCCCACAGGTCGTTGCCAGCCGTGGAGACGGCGTTCAGCACTCGAGGGCGGCCGTCGAAGGAAACTTCATGCCACTTGTTCCCTTCGTGGCGATACACGCCATTGCCCACTGCGTAGAGCATCTTTTGAGGATCGCCGGCGATCTCGAAGAGCGGTCGATCGGGCGCGAGAGAAAGCTCGTCTTCCCATTCCAGCGCCTCGGTCTGTGCTGCCTTGTCCTTGCACGAGGAAAGAAGGACGAGGAAGAGGAGACAAGACCAACGAGACAGCATGCCGCGCATTATCGGTGTCGACAGCGAGCAGCACAACCGGATTGGCCCGAAAATCAGCCGAAGCTCGCGATCACTTCCCTGGCCGCGCGCTGGCCGCTTGAGGTCACGTCGGAGTTTAGCCGAATCCTGGGATCTTTCGAGTGTCGTAGTCCCCGCTGACGAACGCTTCGCTCCCGAGCACCGCCTGATGCATCGAGACGTTCGTCGTGATGCCTTCGCAGTGGAGCTGGCTCAGCGCTTGGAGCATGCGCTTCGTGGCCGCTTTGCGATCGGGAGCGTGCACGATCACCTTGGCGATCAAGCTGTCGTAGTGCGACGGGATCGTGTAGCCGGCCTTCACGTGGGTATCGACACGGATCCCCTCGCCAGTCGGGATCTCCCAGCGGGTGATGGTTCCCGGCGAAGGACGGAAGTCTGCCGCGGGATCCTCGGCATTGATGCGGCACTCGATGCTGTGGCCCGATAGGGCGACGTCGGATTGACGAAACGACAAGGGGTTGCCCGCGGCGACGCGGATCTGCTCGATCGCGAGGTCGATGCCGCTCCGCATTTCGCTCACCGGGTGCTCGACCTGGAGGCGCGTGTTCATCTCCATGAATCGGAGCGTGCCGGTTTCGTCGAGGAGAAATTCCATCGTTCCGGCGCCGACGTAACCAATGCGTGCTGCAGCGCGGACGGCCGCAGTCAGGGTCCGCTCACGCTCTTCATCGGAAAGTGCAGTGGACGGGGATTCCTCGATGAGCTTCTGGTGCTTGCGCTGGATCGTGCAGTCGCGTTCCCCCAGGTGACACACGTTGCCGTAGCGATCGGCGATGATCTGGATCTCGACGTGGCGACCGCCCTCCAGCAAGCGCTCGAGGTAGACGCGGTCGTCGCCGAACGTCGCGAGCGCTTCCTGGCGTGCGCCGGAGAACGCTTCATCGAGCTCGGAGGCGGAGCGCGCGATCCGCATGCCCCGCCCGCCGCCGCCGCTCTCCGCTTTGACGAGCACCGGGTAGCCCACGCGCTCGGCGACAGCGCGGGCAGCGTCCGGATCGTCGAGCACGCCGTCACTGCCAGGGATCAGCGTGAGCCCCGCCGCCCCCATCGCGCGTTTGGCGGGGGTCTTTTTCCCCATGAGCTCCATCACGTGAGCCGGCGGGCCCACGAAGGTGACGCCGTGCGCTTCAGCCAGCGCGGCGAAGCGAGGGTTCTCCGCCAAAAATCCCCAGCCCGGGTGCAGAGCCGTGGCGCGAGCGATCTTCGCGGCCATGACGAGCTTTTTCGGATCGAGGTAACTGTCGCGAGCCCGGGACGGACCGATACAGACGCTCTCCCGGCCTTCCGTGTACGGCGCATTCTGGTCCGCAGTGCTCACGGCAAAGATCGGCGTCACGCCCAGCGCATCGCAAGCGCGCGCGATGCGTGCGGCAACCTCGCCACGATTGGCCACGAGCAGGCGATGAAAGAGTCGCGGTTGCGCCATCCGACGTTCGAAAACTCAGTTCGTGAAACACTCTTGGAGGCAAAACTGCGACGCGCAGCCTTCGAGCGCCACGTACAGAGATTTACCCGCAGGATGATCGACGTAGCAAGTGTCCTGACACGCCATGCTGGGACAGGCTCGCAGGCAATCGGTGAGCGCTCGACACTCGGATGCGCAACGACAATTGTCGAACGCCGTCGGGCACTGGAGCTCGCTGCAGTCGCAGCACGGCTTTGCGACGGGCGACGGGCAAAACGGCTGGGTGCAGAGATTGACGTTCCGTGCCGGCGTCGCCCCCTGCGCCGCTCCCACCATCGGTCGAGGCGAGGCCCCCGGTTCCGCCGGAGCCCTCGTCACCGGAGTCGCTGGAGCAACCCGCTAGCGACAGCGAGAGCCACGCGAAAACCAGAGCTCTGCCCCATGCGCCCATGAGGTTTATCTAACACGAACTTCCTTCAGGCGGAGCGACGGCGTCGTAGGCCGAGCCCGAGCAGCGAAAGCGCCCAGAGGGTGAACGCTCCGAGGGGCGACGAATGCGTATCCACGCGGCAGCCGCAGCCACCACCAGCATCCACGTCCTTCGGCTTGGATTTCGGCGCGGCGTCGACCGTGATGGTCACGCTCGACTCGTTGTCGGCGATGGTGCTCTCGCACGCCAAGGCCGATTCCGCGGTCGCCGAAACGAGGACGCTGGTCGCGCTTTCGCTCGGGCGCAGGGTGACGGTCACCGTTGCGCTCGCACCCACGTCGAGATCGCCAAGATCGCAGTCGACGCTCCCTCCGGTCTTGCAGCTGCCCTGGCTCGACGCCACGGCTTCGACGACGGCGCCGGTCACCGAACCGGTGAGCTTCACTCCGCTAGCCGCGACGGGACCATCATTGTGGACCGCAAGCACGCTCGCCACGGTCTCGGAAGCGGCGACGGATTCGGGGGTATCCGAGTCGAGGCTCAAGTTGCCGACGCCGGGGGGGACCAGATCGACGACCTCGAATCGCTCTCCTGCCACGTTGTTGTGATGGAGCAACAAGAGCTTCTGCGCCTCGGCGGGCGCGTCCGCCGCGATGTCCACCATCACCGGCGAGTCTCCGATGTAGAGCGGTCGCTCATCGGGAGAAGACTTCACCGTGTCCACGAGGGGGTGCGCGGCGTCGAAGGTCGCCCAATCGGTCTGTTCGCCGATGTTCTGATTGGGCGATTGGCTGAGCGCGGCATAGTCGAAGACCGCGTGGTCTTCCGTGAGCCCGAGATCGATCAGATACGCAGGAAGAATCAGGACGGAGTTGTGGAACGGGTTACTCGTCGCCGTGGCGGCATCCACGATGTTGACGAAGCGGGGAGTTTGCGACGGCTGGTTCGTCGACAGATTGTAGGTGTTGACGACGAGCACGTCGCCGAACGGTCCGGTAGCGGTGAGGGGCTCGACCCGAACTTCGTAGTCGGGCTGGCCGTTCTGGTCGGTGTCCACTCGGACCGACACCACGCTGCGGGTGGCGCGCGCAGGAGTCGTCCATTCGCCGGAAACCACGACGCCGAAATAGACCGAGGCGGTGTCGAACGAGTCGGCAACTGAAAGATTCGTCGCAGCACCCACCGCCCGGAGATCGATCATCGGGATCTCGGGGATCGGTGGTGTCTTGATTTTCCGCGTCCTCGGCGCCGAGCTGGAACGCCGAGACGACCGGGCTGGTTTCAGCGGAATCTCCCTCGATGGGGATGGCGACGGGGCCGGCGTCCTTTGCATTGCAGCCGTCCGGCGGAACCGCGTGACGATGGCCGGCCGCGCGCACGCTGCCGAGATACGGCACCCCCAGGTCGAACGCCGGAGTGGTCGAGGTGAGACGAACGAGCCCGCTCGCCTCGTTCAGGTAGTGTCGGGGCTGCTCGTACTGGGTGGGGTCGGTCGCCGGATCGGGTCCGGGATCGCCGAGCAGGTTGGGATCCAACGCCAGAGTGAGATCGACCGTTGCGCTCTGCCCAGCGGAGAGGGTCAGCGAGGTCGGCGTGGCGGTGACCTCGACCCCCGGAAGCGCAAAGGACGGCTCGACGGCCACCGCGAGCTTGGCCTCGGTCGATCCGTGATTCGTGACGGTGACACTCTTTTTCAGAGTGGCCGGCTCGGCCGCGATGAGTGCGCCGAACGAGACTCCGACGTCTCCTTGAGCGAGATCGGCTGCGGCGATGACCTGGAGATCGACGGAACGATCGACCGCGAGCCGCCCGCTGCCCTGACTCGAAACGGAGTACTGGTCTCCCGTGATGTTCTTGACCGGCTGGGCGCCGTTCATCAGCGCGGCCTTGACCTCGGCCGGTGAAAAACCCGGCTGAGCTTGGCGAACCAGCGCAGCGGCTCCCGCGACGAACGGACACGCCATGCTGGTTCCGTCCGAGCGGCGCGCCAGGGTTCCGGAGCCGACCCGAGCCGAGTTGATGGCGGATCCGGGCGCGGAGATTTCGGGCTTGAGTCGATCGTCGACGGAGCTCGGACCGCGGGAGCTGAAGCTCGCCAAGAGCTCGGTGCCCGGTCCGACGTAGGGCTTGTCCGGATCGAGGGAGCCAGTGACCGTGCCGAGTCCGACGGCGCTCTTCAGCGAATCCCCATCGGCCTTTCGGATCATGACGCCAGGGATGGCAAGGGAACCCGGATCTCCTCCGCCAACGGAGAACGGCAAGATCTCGTCCTGATCGTCGATCAACACCACTGCGCTCGCGCCGGCGCTGATGGCGTTGTTGAACTTGCTGCTCGACTTGCATCCACCGCGATCGACGAGCACCAGGTTTCCCGCAACCTGAGCCGCGTTCGTGTAGCTCGAGCAGCCGTTGGCGGGATTGGCCAGCACCAGATCCCCACTCACGACGCCGGACGTTGCCAGGGGCTTGGTCGCACCCGCCTCGGCGGCGACGTAGTCCCCCGCGACCGAAGCGGGCGAAAGCACCGTCAGAACGACGAACTGGTTGTCGGAGCTCGCGGCGACCGAAATCGTCGTCGGCAGGTTGCTGGGGGAGGCGACGGAGAAGAACTCCTGGCCGTCGTTTCCTGCAGCGACGACGAACACGGTGCCGACCTTGGTGAGGTTTTCCACCAGCGCTTCCGTGGTCGGGTACTCGAGGCCGTACGCCGTGCCGAGGGAAGCGTTGACGACGTCCAGGCGGTCGTCGAAGGAGCCATCCTCGTTGGGATCCGCCGCGCGCTCGAGCGCCTGACCGAGCGCGGTGGTCGACCCGGTGCATCCGAACACCTTGAGGCTGTAGAGGTTGGCTTTGGGGGCGACGCCCGGCGCCACGAGAAAGGACTTCAGATTCAGGCTCTGATCGTAGCAGCCGGTGAACGTCGCGCCCGCAGCGTCCACGCCCATGCCCGCCGCGATCCCCGCGACGTGCGTGCCGTGGCCGCCCGCAATGCCGAATTGCTGCGGCTTCGTGCAATCGAGTGGATCCGGATCCGGGTTGGGGATAGGGCTTCTGCCCGCGGCATCGTAATCGTCGCCGACGAAGTCCCAGCCGCCGATCACCTTCGCGGTCGGAAACGATCCGGGCTCGATCACGGTGGAGTCGTTGGCCAGATACGCCGCTGCCGTACCCGGTCCGCCGAAATCGGCGTGGGTGTAATCGATGCCGGAGTCGATGGTACCGATCGTCACTCCGTCGCCCTGAAGCGGCGTGGTCTTCGACCAGGCGGCGGGCGCACCCATCACCGGCAGCGCCGAAGCGAGCGCGGGCGACACGATCGGCACGGGCTCGACACTCACCACGCCCGGCAGACGCCGGAGCTCTTCGATCGCGCTCGGGTTCGCGAGGACCTCGAAGGCGTTCGCGAGTCGCGAGAACTTCGCGACGATCTTCACGACGCGGGGTTCGAGCTCGGGCCGCAGAGCTTGCTTGCTGGGCTTCGATTTCCGCGATGCGCGCTCGTGCGATGCGCGTTGCCTGGCTCGAGGTCGGAGCGATCCCCGAAGGCAACGCTTCCACCGCAGAGGGCCCGGCCAGCACGACGTAGTAATCGTGGAGCTCCTCCTTCGGGGTGAGCGGCGACTGATTCGACGCGCTCGATGTACTGTCAGGAGAGGAGCAGCCGAGGCCCAGAAAGGCCACGGGCAGGACCCAGAGAAGGCGCTGGTTCACGGCGCCCGCTATACGCCGATCCCGGACGCGAAGAAATGCGCAGGCATCGAGGCAGAACTGGAAAATTCGTCCTTGGCAAAAGCCATCGGAATGCCGCTCTGCGTCGTCGGGGGTAAGATGGACTGCGTGTCGGAAGACATCGAGAACCCCGATTTCATCCACTGACGACGAATCGACTCCTTTTGCATCGATACGGCCTGATTTCTCGCGAATGAGCTTGCTACGAGACGGGCCTCGCGCTACGCGGCCTCGCCCGTGGAGACCCGAAACGACCTTCGCAACGTCGCCATCATCGCTCACGTCGATCATGGAAAGACGACCCTCGTCGACGCGATGCTGCGTCAGACGGGAGTCTTCCGCCAAAACGAAGCGGTCGTCGAGCGGATCATGGACTCGAACGATCTCGAACGAGAGCGCGGAATCACCATCCTCGCGAAGCACGCGAGCGTTCGTTACAAGGGCGTGCTCGTCAACATCATCGATACGCCGGGCCACGCCGATTTCGGCGGCGAGGTGGAGCGCACGCTCAAGATGGCCGACGGCGCCATTCTGCTGGTCGACGCCGCGGAAGGGCCCCTGCCCCAGACGCGCTTCGTCCTCTCCAAGGCCCTCGAGCTCGGGCTGCCGGTCGTGGTGGTGCTCAACAAGATCGATCGGCAAGACGCCCGGGCCGACGAGGTCTTGAACGAGGTCTTCGATCTCTTCTGCGAGCTCGAGGCCAACGACGAGCAGGCGAACTTCGCGACCCTGTACGCCGTCGGCAAGAACGGCATGGCCAAGCGCGAGGGAAATCGCATTGGCGTTCCCGTCTCGTCCGAAGCCAGTTGCAGCCTCGAGTTGTGTCCCCATCGCGCGAGCCAATACAGCAAGTCCATGTCGGACAAAGGCAACTTCCCCTCGGCATCGACTCCGTCAAATTGGGTTTCCGCCAGCCACTGGATAAACTCCCAATCTTCCGTCGAGAAGAGTTCCTGCTCGTGAGCCGCGCGCGTGGTCAACTCGAGCAATTCTCGAAGCGTCTTGAGTTTCTCTCCCGTGCGCGGACGGAGAACATAAAACTCCACGGTCATCCGGTGTCGTCCGGGTTGCTCCGGGTTCGGGACGGGGCGGCAGAGAACGCGCAGGGAAGCGCGCGGCGAATCCAAGCCCGCGGACTGCGCCGGGAAAAGCCATGCCTCAAGCTGGCGCACAAGTTGTTGCTCTCGGGCCGCCGCTTCGACTTGCGTAAACCGCTCCAGGTTTGCATACGAAGTGAGTTCCGTCGGCAAGGAGCGCTTTGCGCGCAGAAAGAGGAACGCTAGCTCCTCCAGCCGATTCCTGCCTTCGGCCGAGAGAAGCCGAGGCCACCATTCTGTATTGGGAAAATCCTTTCGTGAAAGTGACAATTTCTCGAAGTGATCCTCGAGCAACAGCCAGGAACGCTGCGAATCGGGGCAGGAGGCAAAGCTCCTCAATAGCTCTTCGCGTTCGGCGACATCCGCCTTCGAATCCGCCAGTTCGCGGCGCAAATCCGCCAGCGCGCCGTAAGTCTTCGACAGCACCGTGTTGTGTGCGTCGTATTTCGAGCTCTGAGTCGCACGAGGACCATTCCCACTTCTGACTAAAAGTTTTGACATCTGATTGCACCCGGTCGCGGGTTCTACCATCTCGACACAGAATGCCCTCATGGGTCATCATAATCATCATAATCATTATTTTTTGGCGCTACTTAATGCCCTGCTGCGCCGAGTCGATCGCGCGAAGCCGCTTTAGCGCGACCGGATCTGCCGGGTTGATCTGAAGCGCCCGGCGATACTGCTCAACCGCCTCCCCCGCCTGGCCGTCGCGCAGCAGCGCGTCCCCGAGATTGTCGTGAACGACCGCGCTGCCCGGTTCCAGACGTGCCGCCTCGGAGTACTGGACGATGGCCTCCTTGATCTTGCCAAGCCGCACCAAAACAGCGCCCAGATTATTGCGGCTATCCGGGTTGGTTGGATCGAGTCGCACCGCTTCGGAGAGTTGTTCAAGCGCCCGGTCGAGCTTTTCCTTGCCCGCCAGGGCCACCCCCAGATTGCTGTGCGCGTTGGCATTTGTAGGCGCGAATTTCACGGCGGCATAGTATTCCGCGATGGCCTCGTCGAGCCGTCCCTGGATCTGGAGCGTCATCCCCAGGTTATTGTGCGCCCCTCCGCCGGCGGGATTCAGACCAATAGCCTTTCGGTACCACACCTCCGCCTCCTCCAAGCGTCCGTCTTCCTTTGCCTTATTGCCCTGGTTGAAGTAATAGAAACTGAGAAAGCTGTTGACCGTCGGATTGTTCCCCGTAACGGCCAGGGCATGATCGTAAAGGCTCTGCGTGTCCCGCCAACAGGCCAACTGGCCCCGCGTGCGCAGCGTGAATCCGACCAACACCAGGCATGCCACCATCGCCAGAACCAGTCTGGATAGCCCAAACCGCGTGGCGATTTCTCCTATGCCCCAGACGGCGGTGATGAAGACTCCTGTGAGGGGAATATATGTGTACCGATCCGCCATTGCTTGTTGGCCAACCTG
The DNA here is from genome assembly GCA_963781505.1 of uncultured delta proteobacterium. Lineage (GTDB taxonomy): Bacteria > Myxococcota_A > Polyangia > Polyangiales > Polyangiaceae > JADJKB01. The sequence goes on from CAWAHB010000027.1 coordinate 430,238, forward strand.
GACCAACCCGATCACTGGAATCAGCGAGATCAAAAACCAAAACCAGCCGACCGGGACGAAGGCGAACTTGCGCCCAAACCAAACGGCTCCGACACAGAGACTAACCAGAACTAATCCTGCGCCGACGACTCCAACCAGAGGCCACTGGCCAGGATGCGGGTAGTAAAAGGACAGGTGCGCGGGCCACACCGCCTTGCCGAGGTACCGGACACAAGAGACGACCGCGTTTTCCACTCTGGCGACCATAGAGAGTTGGTCGAGAGGGCTCACCGCGCCACCCCTCTGTTGCGCCACAAATGTGACCACGCTCGAAGCCAGTGCCAGAAGAAAAAGCGGGATCTCTCACCCCCCAAGGTCATCGCCCGGCTCCAGATCCCATCCCGCGGGCAGCCCTCAAAGCGTCCTAGTGGCCAGTAGTCCAGCAGCAACATCAACAACGGCAATGTGACCAGCATCGGCTTGCTCATCAGCCCCATCGCAAAGAGCGCAACCGCCAAGCAGTACCAAGCCCCAGCAGACTCCCTTCTTCCATCTGCACTTCGGCCTTCGGACTTCTCAAATCTTTTGCGCCTCGCGTACTCCCCGTATGCCAACAGCGTCAGCAGCGCGAAGCACGTGCTCAGCACATCCTTGCGCTCCGCAATCCAGGCTACAGATTCGACGTGCAACGGGTGCAACGCGAAAAGCCCAGCTACCGCAGCACTGCGCCACAACGCGCCAGTCGCTCGTTTCAGGAATGCAAACAGCAGGATCCCGTTGACCCCGTGAAACAGCAGATTCACCAAATGCAGCGCTTCCGGCCCGGAACCGAACAGTTCCACGTCCAGCATTAGCGAAAGCCACGTGACTGGATGCCAGTTCGACGAGTGCCCAGTGCGGAAGGCCCACAACACGTTTTCCCAGGTCAGACCAGTGAGGACATGGGGATTGGCTTTGACGTAATCGAAGTCGTCGATCTCAACGAAGTCGCAATGGGCCACGGGCCAGTACGCCGCCAAAGTCAGCCCGGCCAGGATCAAGCAGATTAACCAGAGACCCCAATTTGGGGCTCGCGAGGTTCCCGCCCTCTTGTCCTTAAGTCCGGGGATTGAATCATCCCAAGCCGGAGCGGCCAACTCCTTCTTCATCAGTAATACATGCCTTCACCCAACGTGCTTTACCCAGGCTAAGCCTTCAGCCGAACAAGGGCAAGTCCCCCCAACGCTCGCAAGGCTGGATTTGCGCGTTCACTGTCATTTTCGTTTTCGGAGTTGTAGCGGAGGAGGATCAATGGAAGGTTTATCAGTGCTGGCTGTCATCGCAATTACTGTGGTGTGGGTGGTTATCGGGTGGCGGGCAATGTGCGCCCATGAACGCGTCGCTGACGCGCTGGAGAAGATGGCCAGGAACTTTCGGTAGAATGAGAAACGAGAACCTTAAGGGTCAATGCCTCCGGCCCCAACCAGAGGGCGGAGCCAATGACGCCAAAAATGATGCCAAAGACTGATTCGCGTGTGACGATTCACATGGCGGCGAGCCTTGACGGCTTCATCGCTCGAAAGGACGGGCGGGTCGGCTGGCTCGAAACCTCAGACGAATTCGTAGGCGGGGACACGATGGACCCAGGAGTCGTCGAGGCCTTCCTTAATTCGATCGACTGTTACGTCATGGGTTCAAGAACCTATGAGACCGCGTTGAGGCTTGAAGGCAAAGGATTGGGGTGGGCATACGGCGACAAACCCATTTTCGATCTCACCAATCGCGACCTGCCGCGGACTCGGGATTCCGTCGGGTTCTACTCCGGCGATCTCGCGCAGTTCGTGAATGAGCGTCTCCGACCAGCGTCTCGCAGCATCTGGTTTGTTGGAGGGGGTGCGGTTTCTGGCGAATGCCTTCGTCGCGGGCTAGCCGACGAAGTTCGTTATTCTATCCTGCCCATTGTGATCGGAGTGTTGTCGGGCGCCGGTTGCTCACCCTTGCGTTCAACGATGCGAGAGGGGGCATGACAACACTGCAATTACACCTGTTCAACTGCTTGTACCTGGCCACGCTGGTGGCCGTCGCCTTCTTCACGCGCGCAAGGGGGCGGCGCATCGCGGGGGCGATCGCGGGCGGGGCAGTTTTTGGTGTGGCGGCCCTGGGCATCATCGCCCTGGGCGAGAAAGCAGGGTGGTGGCACATGGAGATCACCTGGAGGCCGTATTTCGTGACACTCTTGGTGGTCAGCTTCGCCCTGTGTGCGTTCGTTTACCTGATCACTTGGCGGGTTGCGCGACGGTTTGGCGGGCGCGGGTTGGCGGTGGTGGTGATCGTCGCGGCGGTAATTGGCCCGCCGCGGGATTACTGGTACATGGCGAGATTCCCCGAGTGGGGTGCCTACGAGCCGGGGATAACACCGGTTCTGGCGATCGCCGCGACTTACGCCCTCATGGTGGTCCTGGGGCACGGCGTGATGCGCCTGGTCTCCGGGCCGGCGCGGGCCGACCGATTAGCGCGCCGCCCCTGGCTCCCCGAACCAGCCGCTGCTCCGAATGGCGGCCCGGCTACCCGGTCGGCAATTCGGCAGTCATCGAGGGGCCGCCATCGGTGAGTTGAATCGTTAGCGCCGGGATCGCGCCTCAGTTATTCCGCAACCGATTCTTCCCTTGGCTGCTGTTTTTGTCGGATGGGGGGCGCTGCCCCGATGGGGTCGGTTAGGTGCAAATGCCTCCTGTTCCCAGGGTAGCTCGTGCCTCGCAACCCTTATAGTTGGAACGAAATCCCTTCGGGATTTGTTGCTTAAGTAAGGGCCATTCCCCCTTTGGGGGTTGACTCCTTTAGCGCACGGAATGCACCTCTAGATTTTTTGGCTCTTTCCGGCTCGAATCTCGCCTTTATGAGATGAACAGTTTCAGGTACGAAAGACCGAATGCAATGAAACCACCTGTTCAGATTCTTTTTTATCTTTTGACGGCAATGCTGATTTGCGCCGCCGGTTGCAAGCGCAAAGCCCCCGCCGCGCCTCCGCCTCCGCTTGTCGAAACTGCAAACGTGGTCCAGTCGGATGTCCCGATTTATCACGAATGGATCGGCACATTGGATGGATTGGTGAACGCGAAGATCCGCGCGCAGGTTAGCGGCTATCTCTTGAAACAAGACTATCGCGAAGGCGAGCCCATCAAGAAGGGCGAACTATTGTTTGAAATTGATCCGCGCCCGTTTCAAGCCGCGCTGGATCAGGCGAAGGGGATCCTGGCACAGGCAGAAGCGCGGTTCGGCAAAACGAAGCTCGATGTGAAACGTTACGAGCCGCTGGTGAAGGACAAGGCCATCAGCCAGGAGGAATATGACGACGCGGTTCAGGCGAACATGGAAGCTGAGGCGGCGGTTGTTTCCACCAAGGCGCAGGTCGAACAGGCTCAGTTGAATTTGGACTTCACAAAAATTACTTCGCCCATAGATGGAATTGCCAGCATTGCGAGGGCGCAGATTGGCGACCTGGTTGGCCCCGCCAGCGGAGAACTGACGACCGTTTCGACCGTTGATCCGATCAAGGCTTATTACAGTGTCACCGAGCAGGCATACGTCAACTTCGTCCGGCGGTTCATGGATGAAAGCGACCGGCGCGAGCAACTCAAACAACTTGAAATCGAATTGATTCTCACCGACGGCACGACGTATCCACGGAAGGGAAAGATCTACGCGGCCGACCGAGAAATCGGGCAAACCACCGGAGCGCTGCGACTGGAAGCTTTGTTTCCTAATCCCGGGTACGCGCTGCGTCCCGGCCAATTCGCCCGCGTTCGCGTAAGAATCGATGCAAGGCGAGACGCGCTGCTGGTGCCTCAACGCGCGGTCTCTGAGTTGCAAGGAAGCTATCAAGTAGCCGTTCTCGGCGAGGACAACAAAATCCACATCCAGCCGGTGCGCGTGGGAGAGCGGAGCGGGGATTTGTGGATCATTGATGATGGGCTCCATCCCGGCCAGCGCGTCGTGGTTGAAGGGATTCAGAAAGTCCGCGAAGGACTGACGGTGATCACGACAAACTTCGTCGCGCAGCCGATGCTATCGGCCACGGCACAACCCCCCAAATAATCCCATGGCACGATTCTTCATCAACCGGCCGATCGTCGCGATGGTGATTTCCATCATTATGGTGATCGTGGGTCTGGTGACGATGGTCGGACTGCCCGTCGCGCAATTTCCGAACATCGTTCCGCCCGAGATTTTCATTCAGGCGAATTACGTCGGGGCGGACGCCCAGACTATCGAGCAATCCGTGGCGACGCCCATCGAGCAGCAGATGAGCGGCGTGGACAACATGAACTACATGTATTCGGTCAATGCCAACAATGGGCTGATGCGCATGTTCGTGAATTTCGACTTAAAAACGGATCCAAACATTGACCACGTGCTGACGCAATTGCGTTATGCCCAGGCAGAATCTCAACTGCCGGCCGAAGTCCGCAACTTCGGCGTCACGGTTCAGAAATCTCTTTCCGCGCCGTTTATCATTATCGCGCTGAGTTCGCCCAACGGCACGCGTGACGCGGAATTCCTGGCCAACTACGCACAGATCAATCTCAATGACGCTTTGAGTCGAGTGCCGGGCATCTCGCAGGTGCAGATCTTCGGCGCTGGGCAGTATGCGATGCGAATCTGGGTGAAGCCGGACCAACTGGCCAAGCTCAACATCACCGTCCCCGAAATTATCAGCGCAGTCGAGGGCCAGAACAAAGTGAATCCCGCCGGGAAAATCGGAGGGCGACCCAGTCCGCCAGGACAGGAATTCACTTACACGGTTCGCGCGCAGGGCCGGTTGACGTCGGCTGAGGAGTTCGGGGACATCGTGCTCCGGGGCGCGCCGGACGGCTCAATCGTGCGGCTCAAGGATGTTGCTCGCATCGAACTGGGCGCCGCGGACTACGATGTTGTCGGCCGCTTTAACGGCAAGCCAACGGCCGTGCTTGCGCTCTATCAGCTTCCTGGTTCGAATGCCATCGAAGCAGCCAAGGGTGTTCGCAAATTGATGGCGGAATTGAAAGAGCGTTTCCCACCGGACCTGGATTACCAAATCCCGATTGATACCACCAAAGCGGTCACGGAAGGGATTCGCGAAATCGGCAAGACGTTCTGGGAGGCGCTTGCACTGGTGATGATTGTGGTGTTCGTCTTTCTGCAACGCTGGCGCGCGGCTCTAATCCCATTACTCGCCGTGCCCGTGTCGTTGATTGCCACATTTGCCGTTTTTCCGCTGCTTGGCTTTTCCATCAACACGCTGTCGCTGTTCGGTCTAGTTCTCGCCATCGGCCTGGTCGTGGACGACGCCATTGTGGTCGTCGAAGCGGTCGAACATCACATCGAAGAAGGGATGCCGCCGAAGCAGGCCACGCTCAAAGCGATGGAGGAGGTTTCCGGGCCTGTCATTGCGATTGCAATTATTCTGTCCGCCGTCTTTCTGCCGACCATCTTCATTCCCGGGATCACCGGGAGACTTTATCAGCAGTTCGCCGTCACAATTGCCATTTCCGTTATCATCTCCGCGTTCAACGCTCTGACACTGAGTCCGGCGCTTTCAGCTTTACTGCTGCGACCGAGACGAGAAACAAGAGGTCCGTTGAGCCGATTCTTTGGCTGGTTCAATCGCGGGTACGGTCGCCTCAACGACGGCTATGTCGGCGTGTGCCGGGCGTTGATTCGGAAGTCCTCGATCAGTCTGGGCTTTCTTGCGGTGGTGGCGGTCGCGGTTGCGATTTTCGGCAAGTCGCTGCCGTCCGGTTTCCTGCCCGAAGAGGATCAGGGATTTCTCTTCGTCAACGTCCAGCTTCCGTTTGCCGCATCGCTTGAACGCACCACCGCCGTCTGCAAACAAGTCGAGGACATCGCGCTCGCCACGCCGGGAGTGAGCGGTTGCACAACGGTGGCGGGCTTCAGCCTGCTCAGTTTTTCACGCAACACTTATAGCGCGTTCCTCTGGCTGAGTTTGAAGGATTGGAGCGAGCGCGCCAAATCCGAAGAGAAGATTGACGCCATCCGCGCCCACTTGAACCAAAAGCTTTCACGCCTGCCTGGCGCGGTTGCCTTTGCGTTTCCGCCGCCGGCCATTCAAGGGGTCGGAACCGCCGGCGGGTTCACTTTCATTCTCGAAGACCGGGCTGGGAAAGACATTTCGTTTCTCTCCGCCAACGTCGCGAAGTTCATGGAGGCGGCGCGAAAGCGTCCTGAAATCGCCAGCGTCAGCACCACCTTTTTGCCGAGCGTCCCGCAGCTTTACGTGAATGTGGACCGCGACAAGGCGCTCAAGGAGGGGGTGGAACTGTCGGAGGTTTACAAGACGTTGCAGACATTCATGGGCGGATACTTCATTGATTATTTCAACCGCTTTGGCCGGCAATGGCAAGTGTACGTGCAGGCCGAAGGCGATTATCGGACGCGCGCCGAAAATCTTGGGCTCTTTTATGTCCGCAATCACTACGGCGAATCGGTGCCGCTCGCGGCGCTCACCAGCACAAAGTCGATTTCCGGGCCGGAGTTCACCATGCGTTACAACCTTTATCGGAGCGCTCAATTAAATGGCGCCGCCGCGCCTGGCTACAGTTCCGCGCAGGCAATGAAAGCTCTGGAAGAAGTCTTTGCGCAAACCATGCCCGCAGAAATGGGCTACGACTATCTCGGAATCTCGTTTCAGGAAAAGAGAGCCCAGCAAGGCGTCTCGCCCGCGGCAATCTTCGGATTGTCCTTCCTGTTCGTTTTTTTGATTCTCGCTGCGCTCTACGAAAGCTGGAGTTTGCCTTTCAGCGTGCTGTTGGGAACGCCCATCGCCGTACTCGGGGCATTTGCGGCGTTGTTCTTGCGGCACATGATCAACAACGTCTATGCGCAAATCGGTCTGGTCATGCTTATTGGGCTCGCGGCCAAGAATGCCATTCTCATTGTCGAATTCGCCCGGCTCGAATACGAGAAAGGAAAACCGCTCATCGAAGCCACGTTGACCGGCGCGCAGATTCGTCTGCGGCCGATCCTGATGACCTCGTTTGCCTTTATCCTGGGAACAGTGCCGCTGGGAATCGCGACCGGGGCGGGGGGAGTTTCACGGCGCATCATTGGAACGGTGGTTATCGGCGGAATGCTCGCCGCTACCTGCGTCGCTGTCTGCCTGATTCCCGTCACATTCTACGTCGTTGAAAACCTCGCCCGCAAACGGCGCGCGGCGAAGGAGGAAGCCAAAGAGAGCCCGCCGGGCGTGGCGGCAAGCGAAGGCGCGGCATGAAGGCGCGGCGTCTTTACCCGTCCGTTCTGGCGTCGGCGACTTTGGTCGCGGCCATTCTCTCCGGTTGCGCCGTTGGCCCGAACTACAAGCGTCCTCCAATTGATTCGCCCGCTTTGTTCCGTTACGACAACGCAATCACCAACGGAGCATCTTCAGAGTTGGCCTGGTGGCAGGTGTATCAAGACGAAACGCTTCAAGCTCTGATTCGCGAAGCCTTGAGCAACAACTTCGACCTCCGCATCGCCGCGGCTCGCGTGGAGCAATCCCGCGCCGTCGCCATGCAAGCACGGTCACAATTTCTCCCCAACGCGACTTACGGAGGAACAGTCAGCCGTGGAAGAAATGAGTTGGCTGGTTCTCCGTTCGCGAACGGAGGAGCAACCGTCAATTCAGCCGCAGCGACATTGAACGCATTTTGGGAAGTGGATCTCTGGGGACGCGTTCGCCGCCTGAACGAATCAGCGCGCGCGCAATTCCTGGCTTCTGAGGAAGCCCGTCGCGGCGTCCGGCTCACTCTCCTGAGCGACGTTGCCACCTCCTATTTTCAATTGCTCGAACTCGATCAGGAATTGGAAATCGCCAGGCAGACAACCAATTCGTTTGCTCAGAGCCTGAGGATCTTTCGCCGGCGTTTGGAGGGAGGCACGGCGTCTGCTCTGGAATCCTCGCGCGCCGAGGCTGCGTTCGATGATGCCGCCGCAGCGTCGCCGGCCATCCGGCAACGCATCGCCGTGATCGAAAATCAGCTCAGCATTCTGCTCGGACGAAATCCAGGACCGATTCAGCGCGCGAGCGCGCTGCTTCAACAGGAAATCTCCCCGCAGATTCCCGCTGGTTTGCCGTCCGCTTTGCTTGAGCGCCGACCGGACATTCGCGAGGGCGAGCAACTCCTGCGTTCAGCCAATGCGCAGGTCGGGGAGGCGGTCGCCGACTTTTTTCCGAAAATTGGATTGACGGCGTTGCTGGGAAAGGTCGGCCCGGAACTGTCCGCATTTACGCTTGGCAGTGCTAATATCTGGGGCGTAGCGGCGGAGGGAGCCGGGCCGTTGTTTCAAGGAGGACGCCTGGTTGGGCAATACCGGCAATCAAAGGCGGGGCGCGAGGAAGCGAAACTTCGATACCAACAAACGATTCTCAATGCGTTTCGGGAAGTGTCCGATGCGCTTGTCGCCCGCGAGCAACTGGCCGAAATTCGCGAACACGAGGCTCATCAGGTCAACACCCTCGATCAAGCCGTGAAACTCTCTTCCGAACGATACGTGGCGGGCAAGGCCAGCTACTACGAAGTGCTCGAAGCGCAACAACAACTGTTTCCCGCGCAACTCAATCTCGCCCGCACAGAGCGCGACCAGTTGCTCGCCATTGTCTCTCTCTACAAAGCGCTGGGCGGGGGCTGGCGCAATGAAACCGGCCTTGCCGCGACCGCGGCCCATCATTGACGTCGAAAACTAACCAAAGATATTTGAAATTTAACCACGGATTACGCGGATAAGCACGGATTGAAAGTATCCCATCCGTCAAATCGGTGTCATCCATGGTCAAAAATTTGAGAGACAGTTTTACGAGATCTCTCAGAGTAGAATCTAACCGGAGCAAGTTCGGCTTGACCCGGCATGGAAGATGCCCATGCTCGGTTCCATGAAAACAGCCCATTCGCGATTCGCTGCGGCATCGGAAACTTCTCGCTCCCCAAAGACGACGGCATCGCTGACTCGAAGGAGATTTCTGCTTTCGGTGGGAATTGGCGCAAGTGCCGTTGGATGGAATCAGGCCCGCCCCGCGGAACGGGCGATTCAGGGTTTCGAGAGAGCGCCTGAGGATGCCAATGCCTCCAAAGGATGGCAACCGGTCTCCGAGCGCAGGCTTCGGGTCGGAATCGTTGGATACGGCGTCTGCAAGTTTGGCGCGGAATTCGGGTTCCAGAATCATCCGAATGTCGAGGTAATCGCGGTGAGCGACTTGTTTCCAGACCGCTGCAGGGAGTTGGCGAGAGTCTGTCGCTGCGCGAAGACGTATCCCTCGCTCGAAGAACTTGTGAAGGACGAGCGCATCGAGGCTGTCTTTGTGGCCACCGACGCCCCGAGCCACCCGCGGCATTGCATTGAAGTTCTTCGCCACGGCAAACACGTCGCCTCAGCCGTGCCTGCGGTCTTTGGCTCTCTTGAAGAAGCCGACGGGCTCTATCAAGCTGTGAAGTCCAGCGGCCTGAAGTATATGATGTTCGAGACTTCCTGTTTCCACGAGGACCTGCACGCGATGCGCTGTATTTACAGAGCTGGAGGGTTCGGCAAACTCATCTACTCCGAAGGCGAGTATTTCCACTACATGGAACAGCCGATAGATTCCTACAAAGGCTGGCGCATCGGGCTTCCACCGCAGTGGTATCCGACTCACTCGAATGCGTATTACCCTGGCGTTACCGCCGGTCAGTTTACCGAGGTCTCCTGCATGGGCATTCCCAGCAGAATCGAGCATCTTCAGCCTTCAAACAATCGTTATGCCAATCCGTTCGGCACTGAGATCGCCCTGTTTCGGACGAGCGAAGGTGGGATGTCGCGCATGGGCGTGAGTTGGGACACGCCCGGGTACGGCGGCGAGATGGGGCGTATTCGGGGCCAAAAGGGCTCGTTCTACGGCAAGTACCAAGGCCTGGAGGGAGCGCTTCCTCCAACACATCGTCCGCCGCTGCCCCCTGGCGTGCCCGCGGGCGGACACGGCGGGTCCCACGGCTATCTCATGGACGAATTCGTCACAGCCATACTCCAGGACCGGAAACCGCTGGTCGATATCGCCCTGGCCCTCAACCTCACCGTTCCGGGAATCATCGCCCACCAATCCGCTCTGAAGGACGGGGAACTGCTCAAAATCCCGAATTACGTGATTTAAAACGATTTAAAAACGAGATGGAAGAAAATGGTTTCCTACGCGAACGTTTTCCTGTCTAAATATTGGCATGAAAACACGCCCTTGCAGACTCTCTCGCCGGCAGATGATCGCGCGCTCAGCCCGGGCAGCAATGCTGGCTTATGTGTTGCCATGCGCGGCTTTGTGGGCGGAACCGGCGAAGCGCCGATTCAGGATTGGCGCATGCGACTGGTCGATTGGCAAGATGGGCGACCCGGCAGCCTTCGAGGTCGCCAAAGAGATCGGCCTGGACGGCGTGCAGGTAAGCCTCGGCACTGCCGCCAACGACATGCGACTTCGACAACAAGCCGTGCAACGGGAATACCTGGATGCAGCCACAAGAGCGGGCTTGGAAGTGGCGTCGCTTGCCATCGGGGAGATGAACAATGTGCCCTACAAGAGCGATCCGCGCACCGTCGGCTGGGTGCGCGATTCGGTAGATGTCTGCAACGGGTTGGGCGTGCGCGTGGTGCTCCTGGCCTTTTTCAGCAAGGGAGATTTGCGTGGTGATAGTACCCGGCGTGGACGAAGTGGTGCGGCGGCTTAAGGCGGTTGCGCCCAAAGCGGAAAAAGCCGGTGTAACCCTCGGCATTGAAAGCTGGCTCAGCGCCGAACAACACATCGAGATCCTGGAGCGAATCGGTTCGCCGGCGGTGGGGGTTTACTACGATGTCTGCAACTCCAACGATATGGGTTACGACATCTACGCCGAGATCCGCAAACTGGGCAAACGCATCTGCGAATTCCACGCGAAAGAAAACGGGGCTTTGCTGGGCCATGGCAAGGTGGATTTCCACAAGGTCCGCGCAGCCATGGACGACATCGACTATCACGGGTGGTTCCAGATCGAAGGGGCAGTGCCTCCCGGGGCGCAGATGCTACAGAGCTACAAGAGCAATTTCGCGTACCTGAGCGAGATCCTCAGAGCGTAAGTCTTGAGCAGGGGTTACGTACCGGACGTACCAGCCCTCTTCCATCTTGCTCGTGCCATTCCAGATGCTAAGCTGGTCCGCATGAGCAAACTCGAGACGATCGATCCTGGAGCGAGCGAAAAGCGACCGGGCTTAGACGTGATCGAGGATCGAGAATCGAAAAGGTCATTGATCATTGGAGGATCGCAACCGCCCGACATAAGCTCCATCCACGCCTTGCTCAAAAGGAAGCAATTCCCGTTCTTGGTCCAGCTTGAACTCGGGATGACCGGACAAAAAGCTTCGGAGCACATTGCCGTTCTCTTCAGGTTCGAGGCTGCACGTGCCATACACCAGAACGCCTCCTGGTTTTAGGAGGGGCGCCGCCTTGCGCAGCAAGCCTAGTTGCATTTCGCGCAAGCGCTGGACTTCTTCAAGCCGAATCCTCCAGCGCAAATCTAGCCGCCGCCGCATGACGCCCGTGTTCGAGCAGGGCGCGTCGATGAGAATGCGGTCGAACCGAGCTGGCGAGCTCTCTTCCAGGGATCCAGGCGCTGCAATCCGCGTGCAGGTCACCCCGAGCCGAGCGCAATTCTCCTCGACCAGTTTCAGGCGCTCCGGGTAGATATCGTGGGCAACGAGTTCGCCTTGGTTTTTCATGAGGGCAACCATGTAGCCCAATTTGCCTCCCGGCGCCGCGCAAAGGTCCAGGATCCTCTCGCCAGGCTGAGGATCAAGCTCCCGCACTGCCAGGAGCGTGCTGGGGTCTTGGACATAGAACCAGCCCTGCCGGAAACTCCGAAGCTGACTCAAGGCTGGGTGGGATTTCAAAACGAAGACCAGGTTCTCTTCGAACCAATCGCGCCCGAAAAAGTCATATTCGACCCCTTCATCGCGCCACAAGGCCAGGAGCGGCCCAGGCTGCGTCTTGAGCGTGTTAACCCTTGCGAAGGTGATTGGAGGCGTGTTGTTCCACTCCATGAGCCTGGCGGAGCGCTCGGCGCCCCATCGTTGCTGCCAGCGAATCACGAGCCATTCCGGATGAGAATAGCCAACAGCAGGATGACTTCTTTTGAGCTCCGCCAGGAGTTGCTCCGTCGCGTCGAACTCGCGCAAATAGGAGCGGAGCAGGGCGTTAATGAATCCCGCCTGGGATCCACAGCCCAGTTGTCTTGCCAACTCGACCGTTTCATGAACGGCAGCATGGGGCGGAATCCGTGTAAGCCAAAACACCTGGAACAAGCCCAGGCGAAGGAGGTTTTGCAGTAGGGACTTGGACGAAGAGCGGCTCGCTTTGCGGGCGATGAGCCAGTCCAGCGTTGCTTGATGGCGCACGATCCCGTAAACTAGTTCCTGGCAGAGATGGCGGTCTGCAGCGGGCAACTGCGCACCGGCCAGAGCCGTTTCGAGCAGGTCTTCTGTATAACCGCCGCGTGGCCGGCGTTCAAGCACTCGCACGGTGATTTCTCTTGGTTTTTGCCCGCTCACGACCTTTAATAATGGCATTACCCCCGTGGGGCGCGAGCGTTAAGATAAATTATGCGAGAAGAATTTGAGAAAATGGCGGCGGCCGGCAAGATGGAGCGCCGCCACATCGAGTCGCTGGTGCAACTGACGAACAGCGGATTTTGCATGCACCGGAGCTGGGGCTTCGGGCGGATCAAGACGGTGGACACGGTTTTCGCGCGGTTCACGATTGATTTTCCGAACAAGCCGGGCCACACGATGGACCTGGCGTTCGCCGCCGAATCGCTCAAGCCGATTCCCAAGGACCACATCCTGGCGCGCAAGGCGTCCGACCTCGAAGGCACTCGCGCCAAATGGCCGCCACCAACCACCTCGAACTGGTCAAGCTGGTGCTGCAACAGTTACGGCGGCAAGGCGACCGCGGACCAGATCCAGCAGGTGCTCGTCCCGGACGTCATTCGCGACGACTGGAAGAAATGGTGGGAAGCCGCCAAGCGCGAAATGAAGAAGGACGGCCATTTTCAGGTGCCGCTCAAGAAGACCGAGCCGATCGTTTATCAGGCGAAGGAGGTTTCGCTGCAGGACCGGTTGCTGGGGGAATTCCGCGCGGCCAAAGGACTGAAGGCGCGCATCGCCGTCGCCGGCGAGTTGCTGAAGAACGCCGCACGACCTGGCCGACAAGACAGGCCGCCGCCACGGAAGTCATTGCGGCGCTTGAACGCCGAGATTGCCAGCTACCAGCGCACGCAGCCGGCCGTCGCGCTGGAAGCGATTTTCGTCCGCGACGACATTGCGGGCGATGGCGGGCGTTGCCGCCCGCCGAGGACGAGATTCAGCCGCGAGGCGATCTGGGTCGCAGGACGCTCAAGCTCGGCCCGTTGATGGAAGCAGCTGCCCGCCGCCAAGCACCGCCGCGCGCTGGAATCCTTCAAGGCGGCCAACCCGGAGCACTGGCACGAGGTCGTGCGCCTGGCCACTGAACACGGTCTCCGCCAAGCTCTGCCGCGAGTTCGCCAGCCTGCTCGTTCAGGAGGGCAAAATGGACCATGCTCAAGGAAACGCTCGCCCGGCTCATCAGCCAGCACACCGCCAGCAGCGAATTGCTGCTCTGGCTGGCCAAGGAACGCAACGACGCCTTTGCCGACATTCTCGGCCCGGAAGTTTTCCGCGCCATGCTCACCGCGATGGAGCGCGACCAGTTCAACGAAAAACGCTCGAACCGGCTGCGCGATTACATTCTGGACGACCAGGAATTGCTGGCCGAATTGATCGGCTCGGCGGACCTGGAGGTCATCAAGGACCTGACCCGCGCCTTGCAGCTTTCGCCCGTGTTTCGACGACATGGACAAGCGCTCGCTGCTGGCGCGCATCGTCAAGAGCCATCCGGCCGTGCAATCGCTGATCAGCGGCGAGCAGACCAAGCAGGACAGTCACCTCGCTGGTTTCCTGGGAGAGCCTGGAGCGGCGCAAAAACGAATATCACGAACTGGTCGAAAAGAAGATCCCGGCCAACTCCAAGGAAATCGCCATCGCCCGCAGCTACGGCGACTTGCGCGAGAACCACGAATACAAGGCCGCCAAGGAAATGCAGAAGGTGCTCATGCGCCGCAAGGACGGAATTGGAAAACCAACTCGTCCGCGCTCGCGGCACGGATTTCTCCAACGCGCCGCACCGACGTCGTCGAGCATCGGCACCATGGTCCAGGCCACCGACCTGGCGACCAACCAGGCCGAGAACTTCACCATTCTCGGCGCGTGGGATTCCGATCCGGAAAAGGGAATCGTCAGCTACCTGTCGCCCGTCGCCCAATCGCTTCTAAACCGGAAAGTCGGCGACGAAGTGGAATTCGAGATTCACGGCGTCACCCACCGTCACAGGATTGAAAAGATTGAGGCGTATAAAGCGGGCCCGAGTATGGCCGCCGGCATTGTCGCCGGCGCGGACATCTGAGCGAAGTGAAATCCCATTGTTCGCTCTTCACAGTGCTCCTGGCCGCGTTCTGCGCGGTCCATCCTGATGCAAGCGTCCAAGCCGGCATAGAGAGCGATTGGGACAATCCGCCGCTCAGCGCGCGCCTCCGGGCCTATTGGTGGTGGCTGAACGGAAACGTCACAAAGGCCTCCATCACCCGCGATCTCGAAGAGATGAAGGCCAAGGGCTTCGGCGGGGCACTGATTTGCGATGCGGGAGGAGCCGAGCAGGACGGCAACGATCCGGTCCCGCATGGAGCGACTTTCTTTTCACCTGAATGGCGAGAACTACTCAAACACACGCTCCGGGAAGCCAATCGGCTGGGGCTGGAGATGGGCCTCAATATTCAAAGCGGCTGGAACCTCGGGGGCCCAATGGTCACGGCAGACGATGCACCTAAGAAGCTTGTCTGGACCGAACTCCATTTTCGCGGTGGAACCGATGCCGGCCCGAGCCTGGAGAAGCCGAACGGACGCGACGGTTATTATCGCGACCTATTCGTGCTTGCCTATCCAATCGAGGCAGGCGCTAAATCGCAGGGTCATCGGCCTTTAGAAAACCTGGAGCAAAAGGCGCTCCGCAGACCGCTCCAGCCGTTCTCGGCGCCGGTCTCGACCCCGCTGTTCCAGGAATTTCCGGCTACGGCGGGAGAGGAGGATACCAAGGCGGACGAAGTGCTCGACTTGACGTCGAGACTGGGGGCGGACGGGCGCTTGGATTGGAAAGTGCCACCGGGGGAATGGGAGATCTTCCGTTTTGGATGTACTCTCAACGACCACTGCCGCGTCTCGACCTGCAGCCAAGGTTGGGAGGGTTATGCGTTGGACCCGTTCGACGCCGGCGCCTTCAAACGCTATTGGAATCACGTCGTGGAACCCCTCATCGCCGACGCCGGACCATTGGCGGGCTCTAGTTTGCGTTACCTTCACACCGACAGTTGGGAGGTGGAGGTCGCGAACTGGACCCCCACGCTGCGGGAGGAATTCAGGAGCCGCCGGGGTTACGATTTACTGCCGTGGCTTCCGGTCGTCGCGGGGCGGATAGTCAACAGCCGCGATGAAAGCGATCGGTTCCTGGCGGACTTCCGGCGCACGATGGGCGACCTGGCCATCGCCAATCATTATCAACTGTTCCGCGATGGCGCGCACCGGCACGGCATGTTGATCCATCCTGAGTCCGGTGGTCCTCACGCGGTGCCCATTGACGCGCAACAATGCCTGGGCTTCGACGACGCCCCGATGAGCGAGTTTTGGGCCTGGTCGTGGAAGCACCGTGTCGGCGATCCAAACCGGTTCTTTGTCAAACAACCTGCTTCCGCCGCGCACACCTACGGGCGCAACCTGGTGCTGGCGGAAGGCTTCACCACAATCGGGCCGCATTGGCAGTCGCGCCTGTGGGACAATCTTAAGCCTTCATTCGACAAGGCTTGCTGCGAAGGCCTCAACCGGCTGGTATGGCATGCTTTCGTCTGCTCACCGAAGGCCATGGGAATTCCCGGCCAGCAGTACTTTGCCGGAACACACCTGAATCCGAATGTGACGTGGTGGGACATCGGCGTCCTTCTTCGCTTACATAAACCGGTGCCAGGCCTTGCTTCAGCGTGGGCTTTTCGTCGCTGATGTTGCTTACTATTACGGCGACCATGTCCCCAATTTCGCGCAACTCAAGGCCTCCGATCCCGCCCGAGTCCTGCCAGGCTGCGATTACGACGTCATGACCGCCGAGGTGCTGGTCAAGCGCGCCGCTGTGCGCAACGGGCGCCTGATGTTGCCCGATGGCATGTCTTACCGCATGTTGGTCCTGCCGGAGCGATCGATTATTTCGCTGCCGCTGTTGCGGAGGTTGAAAGAGCTTGTTGCCGAGGGGTTGACCGTGCTCGGGCCCAAACCAAACGAAGCCAGCGGATTGACGGGATTCCCAGAGAGTGACCAACAGGTGACCCGCCTGGCTGCAGAGATGTGGGCAGATTGCGACGGCGTAAACGTGAAGGAACACGCATTTGGCAAAGGCAGGGTCATCGCGGGCAGAAACGCCCGGGAAGTTCTGTCCCAACGCGGCGTTTCCCCGGACTGCGAAATCGCGCCTGACCCTGATGCCCTCGCGTCCAGTTTCGACTACCTGCACCGGACCGAGAAAGGCGCTGAGATTTACTTCGTAGCGAATCGGACCAATCGGGCTGCCAGCGCATCCTGCGTGTTTCGGGTCCGTGATAAAGCGCCCGAGTTGTGGGACCCCGTGACGGGAGAGCGGCGGTTTGCGCGCGCCTATCATGAGGAAGAGGGGCGCACCATTGTGCCTCTGAGCTTCACCCCATGCGGCTCCTGGTTCGTCATCTTCCGCGTCCCGGCGGCCGGCCATCCGCCCGTCGCTCGGAGCAATGGAGAAAGGTTCGTTTCTGATGCCGAGATTCACGGCCCATGGCAAGTGGCCTTCGATCCAAACTGGGGAGGCCCGGCCACAACCCGATTCAACGACCTCGTCAGTTGGACTCAGCGCAGCGAGCCTGGGATGAAGTATTATTCCGGAACAGCGGTTTACAGTCGGGATTTCAACCTCCCGGCCACCTTGACTAAGAGGAGCAACTCCGCGCCTGTCGTGCTGGATTTGGGAGACGTGCACGAGTTGGCAGAAGTGAAGGTCAATGGACAATCCTGCGGAATCACCTGGTCACCGCCATTTCGAGTGGATATCAGCCGAGCGGTCAAACCGGGCAGCAACCGCCTCGAAATCGATGTTGTGAATTTCTGGCCGAACCGAATCATCGGTGACCTGGCCTTGCCTCCCGGCCAACGACTCACGAAAACCAATATTCGCAAGCTGCAAAAAGACACGCCCTTGATGGAGTCCGGGTTGCTGGGTCCCGTGCGCGTGGGCCTGCTGGAGAACCCGCGGTAGTCTGCAGGAGCGAGCAGCATGCGAGTTCGTGGTTGCAATTACGCTTGAGTAAGGCGGCGGAAAGAAATTAAGGTGGCAAGATGCCGCTGGGATTTTGCCGTCCAGCGAGGCGTGAACGAGGCGCATATCCGCCGATCTGCAACGAGTGAACAACGAAGCTGGGCGGCAAAAGAACAAGGCAGGTTGCCACCTTAATTTCTTTCCGCCGCCTAAGATCAGCGACAGCGTGTTCGCGCCCGCCTTCGGTTACTCCTGATTAACGAGGTTTTAATCGACCTCGATGTGCTGCGGAAAACCGGGGCAGAGCTTTGATGTCCCGGCCTTCTCGGGGGCTTCCTTCGCGAAAAACTCCATCCGCCCGTCGCGATGGCAGAACCACACCTCCACCGCACCGGTCTCGAAACAGAGCGCTTTCTTCTCGCGCAGTTCGCGGCGAGTGTTGCCGGGAGAAACGACCTCCACGCAGATTTCCGGCGCGCGCGTGAAACAGATCTGTTCCCGTTGAGCGCGCCAGAGTTCATTTGAAATCCAGGCCACATCCACGCCCTTGACTCCTTCAGTGGTCGAAAGAGGGCACTCGGTGACGACGTGCCCGCCCGGCAGGTGATGGTCGAGCAATTTACCGATGCCGAACTGTTGATGGCCGTGGATCGGAGAAGGGGGGGGTGACATGACGATTTGTCCGTAGCGATCGCTCTCGATGCGGTGAGGCAGGCCGGCAAGCAATGGATCGACCGCCACCTTCTCCCAGACTGCAAAGTTGATAGCGGTCTGATCTTCAGGGTCGATTAACTCTGCTGTGTCGAGCACCGATGCCATCTGCCAAAACCTAGCCCGGCTGATGTTCCAACACAAGCCGAACGGACACGGCGCGCAGCGGAGTGCGCGCCCTGCTACTCCACCAATTCTTGATTGCCCCGCGGCTTATTCGATCTCGATGCGCTGCGGAAAACCGGGACACAGGATTGAGCCGCAAGCCGTCTCGGGGGCTTCTTTTCGGAAGAACTCCATCCGCCCGTCGCGATGACAAAACCAGACCTCCTCGGCGCAGCCTCAAAATAGAGCGCCTTCTTTTCGCGCAGTTCGCGGCGAGTGTTGCCGGGAGAGACGACCTCCACGCAGATTTCAGGCGCCTGGATAAAGCAGATTTGCCCCTCTTGAGCCTGGCGGCGCTGTTTCGACATCCAGGCAACGTCCACCAACTTGACGCCCTCGCTTGTGGACACCGGGCATTCGGTGATAATCCGACCGCCGGGCAGCAACTGTCTGAGCAAGCATACCAATTGAGACTGTTCTTCGCCGTGTTCCGGGGCAGGGGGTGGTGACATGACAATCTGTCCGTGGCGGTTCGTTTCGACGCGGTGAGGCAGGCCGGCAAGCAATGGATCGACCACCACCTTCTCCCAGACTGCAAAGTTGAAAGCGGTCTGATCTTCGGAGTCAATTAGCTCTGCTGTGTCGAGCACGGTTGCCATCTGCCAAAACCTAGCCCGGCTGATGTTCCAACACAAGCCGAACGGAGACGGCGCCCAGCGGAGTGTGCGCCCTGCCACTCCACCAATTCTTGATGTGCCCCGCGGCTTATTCGATCTCGATGCTCTGCGGAAAACCGGGACAGAGAGTTGAAGCGCCAACCGTCTCGGGGGTTTCTTTTCGGAAGAACTCCATCCGCCCGTCGCGATGACAAAACCAGACCTCCTCCGCGCCAGCCTCAAAATAGAGCGCCTTCTTTTCGCGCAGTTCGCGGCGAGTGTTGCCGGGAGAGACCACCTCCACGCAGATTTCAGGCGCTTGGATAAAGCAGATTTGCCCCTCCTGAGCCCGGCGGCGCTGTTTCGACATCCAGGCCACATCCACCAACTTGACGCCCTCGCTCGTGGACACCGGGCACTCCGTGATGATGCGGCCGCCAGGCAAAGCCCTCTTGATTAGTTCTCCAATTCCAAACTGTTCTTCGCCGTGTTCCGGGGCAGGGGGTGGTGACATGACAATCTGTCCGTGGCGGTTCGTTTCGATACGGCGGGGCAGCCGAGCAAGGATGGGATCGGCCAGCACCTTTTCCCAAACTGCAAGGTTGAATGCCGTTTGGCCTTCGGCATCGATAAATTCCGCGGTTTCGAGCACTGACTCCATCACAAAAACGTTAGTCCGTTCCGGGCGCCGAAGCAAGCCGTCTGCCCTGTTCAGAGGCCACGCCGATCGAAGGGGACGGCCGGATGCCAGAAATCCTGAAACCTTTCATTTGAGCCTACCGATGGCTCTTATGATGCCTCTTCGGACACTTTCAGCTACGTGCACAGAGGTTTCCAGCGCATTGCCGATCCAGCACCGTAGCCAAATCGCATACCCTACCTCGCCGGATAAGGCCGCCTGCCAACGGGCGCTATGGCGCTGAGATAAATTGATCCACTTCTACTGAGATAAATTGATCCACCTGGCGAAAGGGTATTTCTTGTTTCCAAGTAGTTTGACTTTCTGGAGGGTGGGTCAATTTATCTCAGCGGCAAGCTCAGCAACGGCAGTTGGGCCGCGGGTCCCAAAAATGAGAAAGGTGGGGTTAAGATCGCATCCGCATTGAGTTGTGAGTAATGTCAAACAAGCTATGCGTATGAACCATGACTAAACGACTCAGGATTAATCCAGAGCCAAAAGGTGGATCAATTTATCTCAGCAGAGGTGGGTCAATTTTGTTCAGCGGCATAGACGGGCGGCCCTTCTTTTGGGATGGCCCATTTAGCCCTTGGCTCTCAAGGGAACCGCACCCGCTGTACGCAGCCATCGAAGTAGAGGGCGTTCTTTCCCATCCAGACCCCACTGTGGCTATGGAATGCGTCCGCATCTCCTGTGATGGGCGTCTCGCCCCTGCCGCCAAAGAGCGTGTCAACAATGACCATGGCTTCATTGGTGTAGATGTTGCTCCATTGCGGGGCGGAGTAGGGAACACCGTTGAGCCAAAAATTCCACTCGTAACTGGTCTGCTCAACCGGGAACATATCATTGTCGGCCGGGCACTTGAATACCCGGTTGGTTTTCTGGTTGGGAAACAAGGTCGTTGTGATTGGAGGGAGATTGGTCTGCTGACTGGGCAAGTAGCCGGCGCAGATTGGGAGCCGGTCACGATTGTCTTGAACATAGGCGGTCAATGCTATCCCAATCTGGCGCAGGTTGCTGATGCAGGCGGCCGATTGCGCACTGCTCTTGCCTTTGCTCAGTGCCGGCAATAGAAGGCTGGATAGGATCCCCAGGATGCCGATTACGACCAGGAGCTCAATCAATGTGAAGGCCTCTCGCGAAACATGTGTTTCGAACTGGGTTTTGTTCTCCATGAGGCGCGGCTATTGGCTATGTTGAGCTTCGTAGATGGTACGCAGCAATTGCGATATGACTGGGGCGGTGGCGCCGCGATACTGCACATCCTGGGCGTTGTATTGCGCGGTAGCGCGCCGAAGCATGGTTTGGCCTTGTGGGGTCTGGAACCGGGCACAAAGCGCGGCCCGGTCTTGGGACGCAAGAGAAACGCGGTAAGCCTCCACCCACCGGGCCATGGCATCGATGTTGGCCTGCCGCTGGCGCTCGGGGGAATGCCTTACCATAAGCTGCAGGGCCTTGATATGTTCCACGTCAAAAAAATCCAGGAATGCCGCTTGTCGATTTGCCGGCTCAGACATAGGGCCGTATCGGCCCTCCAGGTATTTCAATAGACGCTCGTCAGGGGCCTGGATATGCCGGGCCGCTATCCCGGCGCGGATATCCTTCATCATGCCCCGGGGCAGGCCATGGTGAAGCACCCGCACCCACAGGAATCCCACCGCCACCAGTATCAGGAAACCAGATATGGCGCTGAGCAGGATCAACTTCCGTTTGCTCGCCTTCACCGAGAGTCAACTCCGAACATCCCAAATGATGAGCGAGAATACCAGCTTTTACTTGGCTTTGTAATGTGCCGGAAGTCATATCCTGTTCCAGCAGCCGGCCGGAACGTGGACCGCACAGTTCGGTTATGATAGGGCAAGCCGCTCGATGGCGGTCACCTTGCAGGCGGGCTCATTCTCTCGCGATCCCCACAGCGGAAAAGCAGAATTCACTTACCCAGCGCCTTGGCAATGATAAAAATGAGGAACGCTCCCCCGAGTCCTCCACCCAGCAACAGGAATAAGAGCGAGTATCCAATAGCCGCGAAAATGGGAAATACCATGACCATACTGTTATCTTTTTGAAGTTTGTTTGGCTGCGAGGAGGGAGGGTCCGGTGCGGGTCACGGTCCCCCCTTGCCTCGTCCTCGAGTGAGATGGCGGCGAGTGCGTCAAGCCGCCCTGTCGTAGGCTTCTTTCTTGCTCACAGACGCCTCTCCGGAAGAGGCGATGTCCTCCGCGCCCGCGCGCTCAAAGATTTCCTTCGCCCGCTTGGTCTGATCGGCGTTGTCGGAGTGGACGGAGAGCAGAATTCGCCCCTCGCGCAACCGGCCTTCGTACCGTTTGGCCTGGTATTCAGGAATGCCCATCCCCGCAAGCGCCCCCACGACACCGCCGGTCGTTGCCCCGATCGCCGCTCCACTGAGCGCCGCCATAATCGGTCCTGCGGCGATGAATGGTCCGAGTCCCGGAATGGCCAACGCACCGATGCCCACCAGCCAGCCCAGTGCGCCGCCCAGGGCGCCTCCAGTACCGGCCCCGGCAAGCGCGCCCTCAGGGGCTTTGGTGCCTTTTTCGTGCGCAAACTCTCGAGTGCTACCCTTGTCAGGAAGCAACACGGAGATGTCATTGTTTGAGAACCCGGCGATGCGGAGTTCCTCAACGATTTGAACCGCCTGACCGTGGTCGCGCGCCAGACAGAATACTGATTTGTTAGCCATAATAATCCTTTGCTATTATTGAGTTATTGTTTTTACTTCCAGACGGTCTTTAAATGATGGCACCCCAGCCTGCCGCACCAACGACTCCACCAGCTTCTTTTCCTGGTCGTCCTTGACCGGCCCGCGGAGGGTCACTTTTCCGTCTATCGTGATGATTTTGGTGTTCTTTGCAGTTATGGAAAGTTGGTCATTGGCCGTGAGGGCACGGCGGACGCGGCGAGTGATCTCGCGGTCGGAATCGCTGCCGCCCTGGTCGCCCGGCGTGAGGGTGGCGTCCGAGCGGTCTCGCGTATTAACGCCGGTATTATCCGGCTGGAGCGGGGTAGTATTCACCGGAGCCGACGCGTCCTCGCTCGACGCCGTGACGTCAGCGGCATTAGTGGCTCGGCCTGTGGACTGCGACTGGTAATCTGCCGTGCCCCCCACCGAGGAGGAATCCGAGCGGCGACTGCATCCCGCCATCAGGCCCACCAGCAAGGCGAGAAAGGCGAAGCTAGTTGTCATATAATTCTTCATGCTTAAACATCTGCCAAGACGTATTATGGAGAGTATGGGGCTTAACCCTAAGCTACTTGGAAGAGAAGACTACCGGAGGACAATTCGCGGCCAGGCGCTTCGAGGGGGGAGAACCGCCAGGAGCACCGCCTGGGCGGGGAAACCAGGCATTTCGGGGTGTGCGCCAGTCTATACACATACTGAATTGTTCGCGCATCGGAAAGCGCCGCGTGTGCTCCGCGCCACTTCCATCCCTCGTGAAACGCTTGTAGCGGGACGCGGAAACCGTTAAAATTAAAACGGTTTTCGCGCCCGCGGGCCGGTTGACACCCGACTGAAGTCGGGTGTTAATGAGACGGCAGCCATGGTCACGAATTTACGCCGCGCTGCACCAGGCTGCAGCGCAAGCTGGCAGGCATTTTGGACGGCACCAGCCCACGAGTCGGGGTAACGTCGGATGCCGAATAGACTCGGGTTCAATTATGAAATCTTGTTTCGTTTCTCGACTTGCTTGCGCCGTCCTGGTTACGCTCTGCGCCTTGCTCGCGCCTGGCCACTCCGTCGCTTCGGCTACGCCGAATCCCGCTTACGGCCATGTCGAATTGGTCCGCGATACCTGGGGAATCCCCCACATCTTCTCGGATACAGACGCAGGGGCGATGTACGGTCTCGGTTATGCCGCTGCCGAAGACCGCGGATTTCAAATGACTTACAATCTCCGGATCATCCAGGGCAGATTTTCGGAAATCGTTGGGATCGCCCGCGCGGCAACCGCAGGAAACTTCGCTCGATCACGATCGCCAGATGCGCACATTTCGGCTGGACCCGCTATGCCGCGCGAACCACCTCGAATCTGGATGCCGCGACGACTTGCGCCTCTCAAGGCTTACTGCGAGGGTCAACGACAGTTTCGCCGCCAAGAAAGCCCAGGCTCGTTGCATCCACTTTTTCGACGCCTCCGGGTCGAAGTCGAGCCATGGACACCCGCCGACTGCCTGCTGAGTTGGTGGCACCTCGCGCAGTTTTTTGCCACCGACGGCACGCGGGATCTGATGGCCTGGCGCAATCGCAGCATCCTCGTCCCGGCATGCCGCAACCGCCCGAACCTCGAGCCGCTGGGTGGACGACAGTATCGCGGTGGTTCAGCGCGGATGATGTTTCGCCCGGCTGGACGCAAAGCGTTGAGGCATTCGCTCATGACCACCAGATGGGCGGAACAGGGTGAGGGCGAGGCCGGCCCCGAATTCAGTCATGCATGGGTCGTAGGAGGGACAAAGACCACCACGGGATCCGCCGTGCTGGTGAGCGATCCCCAAACCCCGGTCCGCAATCCTTCGCTCTGGATGGAGTTCCATATGAAAGGGAAGACTCTCAATGCCCGCGGAGTCGGGGTGCCGGGAAGCCCCGGCCTGCTGATCGGATTTAACCGGCAATGTAGCTTGGGGCTTGACCGCTTTGGGCGCGGATCAAGCGGACCTCTTCCGGCTCGAAACCGACGTCGATCACACGACAATACCGTCTGGAACGGCGAGTGGCGGCGAATGAAGGTCCGGACCGAGCGGCTTCGCGTCAAGGGCGCGCCGGACGTGCTGTTGAACGTGCGTGAGACCCACCTCGGCCCCGTCGCGTCGGAGTTCTGCTTCCGCCAACCCGGTGATCCGGAGGTGGCTCTCAAGCGCGTGCCGTGGTGTGAGACGAAGCACGACACGATCGAATCGGTGTTCGGGATCATGCGAGCGCGCAATGCGGAAGAATTCCTCCAAGCGGCGGGTGGATGGAGATTTCCCCTCTGCGAACACGGTGTTCGGCGATGCCCAAGGCCGGATCGGCTACACCGTGTTGGGCGCGATCCCGGTCCGGTCCAAGACCGCCCCCGACGCCAACGGGAACCAGGCCACCGCCGCGACCGGAGATGCCGATGATTGGCAGGGTTTTGTCCCGCCGATCTGCTGCCGCACGTGATGAATCCCAAGGCCGGTCTGCTGCTGAGCGCGAACCATCGTCCCATCGGGGGCTTCTATAACATCCCCCTCGGGATCAGCACCGGATCGATGGGCGACACCATCCGCTCTTGGCGCCTGCGGGAGCTGCTGAAAGGACACGGGATATTCACGCCGCAAGACGTCCTGTCAATGCACTTTGACAGCGTCAATCCTGCACGCCGGGAGATCGTCCGGTTGGGTCTGCACCTGCGCGAATAGCGACCAGGAGCATTGTCGGAGGCCGCTCTGAAGGCGCTACGCGTCCTGGACCCGTGGTTCAAGGCGGGGGCGAGCAGTGACCTCAAGAAACAGGGGCCGAGGTGGCGACGCGAATCAGCACCTTCTTTCGGATTCGTGGCGACGCCACTCGCCCTCAAGTATGGCGGAGGCGAATCCGGCCTGGCCCGATTTCTGAAAGACGCCGCTGCCCGCATCAAAGCCGATCCTCGGGCCCATTTCAGCGACGAGGAACGCGAGTTTATCGATACGGGTCCTGGCAAACGCCTGGCGCGAGCAGCAATCGGACAGCGCCCGCGAGACCCGCTCTCGCGCCGGTGCTGCTGACCCTGTGGGTGGCAGAAAGCTCGGCTGGTTTGACAGCCTCGATGGCTTTGGCTCTCTCGCAACGAGCGAAGACCTGCCGCTGCCCGGGATCACGTGCCTCGATGGCCAGACCATCCATTCACAACTGAGCCAGTCCTACACCCAGTGGGTCCCGTTGGAGAACGCAGACAACGCGGAAACCATTTGCCCGTTCGGTCACAGCGATTGCCCAAACAGCCCCTATCGCAAAAGCACCCTAAGACTCTGGGCTGAGGCTAAACTCGATCCCGCGCCCCTGTCACGGGAGGCCGTCGAGAAGATTGCTGCCGAACGCAGGACCCTCGCCGAATGACCCGGCTCGAACTTCTCGACCTGGTTCGCCTCCTGGGCTCGAGCGGCTTGTTGAATACATGAAACTCTCAATTCTCCTATTGCTCTTTTCAACCCTCTTGGGGCCTGTCGAGACCAGAGGGTGGCGCCTTCAAAGCAGAACTTCGTCTTCATCCTGGCCGATGACCTGGGCTGGCGAGACCTCGGTTGTTACGGCAGCACTTTCTACGAGACACCGCAACTGGACAGGCTGGCTGTATCTGGAATGCGGTTCACCGACGCTTACGCCGCCTGCTCGGTATGCTCACCCACCCGCGCCAGCATACTCACGGGGCAAGTATTCCGCGCGATTGCACCTGACGGATTGGCTGCCCGGTCGCCCAGACCGCCCAGACCAGAAGTTAAAACGTCCGATCATCCTCCAGCATTTGCCGCTCGAAGAGATCACCTTGGCGGAATCCCTGCAACAAGCCGGGTATCGCACCGCTTTTATCGGCAAATGGCATCTTGGCGGAAAGGGGTTCTACCCGGAAGATCAGGGCTTCGAGGTGAACATCGGCGGATGCCAACTCGGCCATCCACCTTCGTATTTCAGCCCGTATCATATCCCAACCTTGACGGACTGGTCCCAAAGGCGAATACCTGACGGACCGGCTTACGGACGAGGCCGTAAAGTTCATCGAAAACACAAAACACAGACCCTTCCTCCTCTATCTGTCCCATTACGCCGTTCATAATCCTCAACAGGCCAAATCTGAAGATTATTGCCAAATACCGCGCCAAAGCAGCCCAATTGCCCCCTGCCCAAGGCCCGGAATTCCTCCCGGAAGGCAGTCGCAAGGCCCGTCAAATCCAGAATCAACCGGTCTATGCCGCCATGGTGCAAAGCCTTGATGAAAGTGTGGGGCGCATTCTGCAGACTCTGGAAAGGCTCGAGCTGCATTTCAACACGGTCGTCATCTTCACCTCCGATAATGGCGGGCTCTCAACTTCCGAAGGTTCCCCCACTTCGAACGTGCCGCTGCGCGCAGGCAAAGGATGGCCTTACGAAGGAGGCGTGCGCGAACCGCTGCTGGTGCGCTGGCCCGGCGTCACGCACCCCGGCAGCATCTGCCGCGAGCCGATGATCAGCAATCGATTACTACCCCACGATCCTGGAAATTGCCGGACTTTCGCCCCGCCTAGAACAACATAAGGATGGCATCAGCCTGGTCCCGTTGCTCCGCGGCGGCGCAGCGCCCCAGCGCCCTCTGTTCTGGCATTACCCCCACTACAGCAACCAGGGCGGCGGACCCGATGGCGCCGTCCGCCTGGGCGACTACAAGCTAATCGAGTGGTACGAAGATATGCGTGTCGAGCTATTCAATTTGAGGACTGATCCCGGCGAGATGCGCAACCTGACCGCTGAGATGCCAGATCTCGCGGACAAACTGCGTAACCGCCTGCACTGCTGGCGTAAAGCCGTCGATGCCTCAATGCCAGTTCCGAATCCCGACTACACCCCCGACCACGCTCAGAGCAGCGAGCATTGACTGACATTTTGACCACAGCCAGCGGATTCCGGTTGGGATCCCGATCGCGCGTGACACGGCGGGCGTTGGCACAGGCGAAAAGGCTTCTGTCGTCATGTAGAGTAGTCCAGGCTCCTGCAAAGCGCCGACTTCATCCGCTCCAGCGCCTCCACCAGCGTTTGCCGCGGACAGGCAAAACTCAAGCGAACAAAATCCTCTCCGCCCGGCCCGAATTCCGCTCCTGCATTCAGCGCCACCTTGGCGTGCTCCAGAAAGAACTTCTGTGGGCCCCCTCGCTACGCACGGCGCGCACCAACTCGCTGCAGTCGAGCCACCCCAAATACGTGGCATCGGGAACGGTGACGCGCACCCTGTTGAGTGCGTTGTGGACGAAGTCCACAAGGTAATCGCGGTTGGCGGTCAGATACGCGCGCAACTCATTCAACCAGGACTCGCACTCTCCGGAAAGGCCGCCGGCCGCTATGAAACCGAGGCTGTTGACGTGCAGTCCGAGATGCTCGAGGACCCCGGCGAAAGTTCGCGCGCAACGACGGATCGGGAACTATGGCAAAGCCACAAAACAACCCAACCAGATTGAAGGTCTTGCTCGGAGACACCAGCGTGATCGCGCTCCTGGCGATCTCAGGTGAGATCGCTGCCAACGGATAATGCGTGGCGTTGCCCAGTAGCAGTTCACTGTGAATTTCGTCCGAGCAAATGACAGTCTGGTTTCGCAAGCATATCTGGGCCATATGCTCGAGATCCGCCCGGCTGTAAATCTGGCCAGTCGGGTTGCGGTGACACAAGAGGAACATACCCGTCCGCGCGCCATTTGAATTGATGGCGGCCTCAAAAGCGGCCCAGTCGATTTCGTAGCGCAAGGTGTGTGCCTGGTCAAACCGGCGCAGCGGCGCGACTTGGCCGACTCTGCCGGTATGCCGAGGCACTTCCAGGAACGGATGATAAACCGGGGGTTGCACCAGGACGCCTTCTCCCGCAGCGCAGGCCGCGCGAGTTGCAGCCTTGAATCCTGCGACAATGCCTGGCGTAGCTACAAGCATCTCCGGCGATACCTGCCACTGGTAGAGCCTGGCCATCCGAGCGGAAACCAATTCTGCTAGATTTCGCGTCAGCAGTTCATAGCCGAAAACACCGTGATTGACGGCCCGGCGCAGAGCGCCTAACACCGCTTCAGGCGCTGCAAAATCCATGTCCGCCACCCAAAGCGGCAGCACGTCGCTCGCGTAACGAGTCCATTTCAAGCTGTGGGTACTTCGTCTGTCGATTGCACGGTCGAAAGAGACGCTCATTGAACTCTTAAACTGGAGAACGCTCCTTTCCAGGTCAAGGTTGGCTAACTCGGGGCGAGGCGGACGGTTCCGGGGCGATGTACGTTTAAGGGCGACGCCTGCTGGCGCAGCAGCCCACGAGCGCTCTTGTTCGGAATTCGGAACTCTCGGCCTTCTTTCGACCTTCGGGCTTCGGCCTTCGATTTCGGAGACGTCGAGCTTTGGAGCTTTGGGCAAAACGTGGGAAAAGACGGAGGTTTGCCTTCGCGCCCCGGCCCGCTCTATTTCGTTTCCCGCCTTGCCAAGACGGCGGCGCCTGTAATGCCTGCGTTGTCGCCAAGTTTAGAGGCGATGATTTCCACGCCTTTCATCGTTCCCGCCATCGCATAATCGGACGCCGTTTCGATAATGACACTCATCATCTCATCTTGAAGCGCCTCAATGACACCTCCTCCCAAGACAACTACCTCGGGGTTGAGGATATTGATCAGGTTGGCGATGCCGATTCCGATGTATTCGGAGGCTTCTTCGAGCACCTTCTCCACAAACTTGTCGCCTCGGCGGATGGCCTTGCGGAGGTCACCGCTGCGCAGGTCACTGAGGTCGTCTCCCAGCATCTCCGTAAGCAGCGTCTTCTGGCCGTCCTTGATGCCTGCTTTTATCCGTTGGAAAATCGCCGTGCGGCTGGCCAGGGCCTCGAAACAGCCTTTGTTGCCGCAGCCGCACTTCGGGCCGTTGACTTCGAGCACCATGTGGCCGACCTCGCCGGCAGTATGGTTATGCCCGTTGTAAAGCTGGCCATCCAAAATCAGGCCGCCGCCAATTCCTGTGCCGACGAAAACACCCACCACATTACGCGGTTTGGCTTTGAGTTCCGCGACATAGACGCCCAGCATGGAGATGTTGCAGTCGTTTTCGACGAAGACTGGGACTCCAAGGAGCTTCTCCAGTTCTTTCTTGAGCGGGATCTCCTTCCAGCCTTCGAGATTCGGCGCGAAAATGACGGTGCCCGTGCCGAAGTCCACTGCGCCCGGCGCGCCAATGCCAATGCCGGCGACATGCTTGAGGGTCAGATCCGCTTCATCCACGGCGTCCTGGACGCAGCGGGCGATGCGTTCAATCACCTTGGAAACTCCCCGTTGCGACTTCGTGCTGACCTTGGCGACAGTGAGCGTTTCGTAGGAGCTCTTGAAGACTCCCGCGAGGATCTTTGTGCCTCCCAGATCGACACCCACAAGGTATCGGCTTTGGGATTTGCTTCGGCCATAACGATGTCGGTTGACGGTCAGACTTGAGCCGCGCGCTGGCGCTCCTGAATTCCTTTCCTGCTAAAACGGCCGTGATTTTGCGGCGCAGTTCAGCGTTTATCGTCTCGGCCGATCGCATGCCGTCCACAATGGTGAACCCATAAGTCTTCTGTAAATGGCGAAAGCTGTTCTGCATAGCCGTCTGATACTTCAGAAAGCTGTCGAACATGTCGCGCGACAGGCCCAAGTCCATGCCGCTCTCCCAATAATCCAGCGCCGCGTTTTTTGCGAAAGTGCGCTGGACCAGTTCCTCCGGGCGCGACGTTCAGATAGAACACCGCGTCCGGCTCCAGCGCGATGCCATAGAGGTTCTTCAGCCAGGTTTCGTCCATGCCGCGCACCATGTCCCGCGCCATCAGCGTGTAAATGTAACGGTCGGCCAGCACGATGAAGCCCGCTTTCAACGCGGGCAGAATGATGTTCTCGAGCTGGTCGGCAAATCCGTCGCGTAAAACAGGCTCAGCGTCGTGCGGCTCAGAATATTGCCGTTCCTGGGCTTGTTCCAGTTCCTCGCTGACGAGCGTGGAGCGCTTAAGCCCGACCTGGACCGTGGCATGGCCTAGCCCTCCAGCCATTCGCACCAGCTGCGCGATCTGCGTCGAGCGGCCGGAACCGTCGGCCCCCTCGACAACAATCAGTTTCCCCGCCAGTACGCTGCAACTCGACGCCTGGGAATGCCGTGTCCGTAAAACGTCCGCGCCGTGCGTCGCGGCACGACGATTTCGCTTTGCGAGGGTCGTCTTCATGTGACCGTTTCGCCGATTCGCGCGGCGGCTGGCTGGAGGCGGCAGCGGTTCTGGGCTTGGGTGGCGGACGCCCGGCCCGTCGGAATTCAGACAGATCTGAGCTTACTGGGCAATGAGTTCGCGCACGACAGCCTGCTGCTTCTCGACAAGCTGGTTGGCGTCGATGACCATGAAATTGAACTCAGTGCTCATCGCCAGGTACTGTTCGAGAATGCGGCCCTGAAAGATGCGGAAACTCTCGTACGGGTCGGACGATAGCCGCAAGTCCATGCCCGCCTCGAAGTACTTCAACTGAGGTCGCCCATCGAGGATCCGCTGCAACGATACCTCCAGATCAGCCTTGAAGAAAAACGTCAGGTCCGGCAACGCCGCGAAATTGTAGATGCCCCGAACCCATTCCGGCGGACAGCCCCGACCGATGTCTCGCGCAAAGGCGGTGAAAATATAGCGGTCGCAGAGCACGATGTAACCCGCGCGCAACAGCGGCACCAGATGCCGCTCGTAACGGTCGGCAAAATCCGTCGCGTGAATCAAGCTGAACGTCGTTGGGGTGAGCAATTCGCGCTTTTTGCCTTTGCTCGTGGCGGCCTTAACCAATTCGGAAGAGTTCCACTCGCTGAAATAGACCTTCAACTCCTCCAACTCCAGCCAGCGCTTGAGCAGGTAGATCTGGGTGGATTTTCCCGAGCCATCGAGCCCTTCGACTGCGATCAGCCGGCCAGGAAAACCGAGTTCAGCAAATGTCTTCATCACGGCGGCCACAAACCTAGATCTTCCTCATAACAACACAATGTTTTTTGCAGTTCTCGCATGGGCCGGTGCGCGTGACAGAATTCTGCGCGGACGAGGACGTCCCCAGCTCCAATGCGCGCGTTTTTGTTCATGGAGAGACTTGCTGGATCTACCGGGATTGAAATGGGTCCAGGCTCTGTGCACTATTGCTGTATGAGCAACTGTATGCCAGCGCCAAAGGATCCGGCGCCAAGCCGCTGGGCAATCAGATCCATCTTATGACCAAGAACTGCGACCCTCCGATTATTTGTCGCCCGCGAACGGCGTGCTTTAGCAGCTTGCTTCTGCAGAGCCTGATTTTCGTTTTGGCCGCTGTCACACTGAAGGCCGAGCTGGCGCTCACCAATTACACGCCTGCGCACCCGCTGAAGATCATGCCGGCGGGCGACTCGATCACCGACGATTGCGGCATAAATGGCGCCTGGCGATTCTACTTGCAACCGCTGCTTCAGACCAACGGCTACGCTTTCACCAACGTGGGACGATGGGTCTCCCAGGCCACCCCAACTTTTACCCAAACGCGTCACGAGGGTATTTGCGGCGCGGTCATCGCATTTCCCGGCATGTTCGGATACCATGGTTATTCGGCGATTTCGAACTACGCGCTGAAAACCGTCGCCGACGCCTTGACCAACACCGCGCCCGACCTGTTCCTGATCGACCTCGGCGTCAACGACATGGGCTACGGGCGTGACCCCTATTCAGTGGCCACCAATGACATGGCCGCGCTGCTGGACCTGATTTTCGCAAAGGTACCCACCGCAAACATCATTGTCGGCAAGCCGACCAGCATCACCCGCTCTTCTATCGGATCGCCGCTCTATCGCACTTACGGCACTAACATGCCCATCTTTTGCGCCGCGCTACAATCCTTGGTCAACGCGCGCCGCGCACAGGGTCAGAGTGTCTTCGCCGCCGACTTTTTTTCAACCGTGGCGCCCTCCATGATGCTGGCGGATGGCACCCATCCCAACACCACCGGTTACAGCGCCATGGCCAAAGAGTGGGCCTTTCGCATCGCCTCCATCACCGTGCGCACCGACCGTGTGGTCATCCCCTGCATTACCGCGGGTTCGACCTGGAAATACTCGGACCAAGGATTGGACCTCGGCGCCAATTGGAGCCAGCCGCAGTACGACGATTCCGCGTGGGCAGACGGTCCGGCTCGGCTCGGCTATAACGTGCCCGGCATCGCTACCACGGTCAGCTATGGACCTATTTCAACCAACAAGCATATCACCACGTATTTCCGCCGGGCATTCGTGGCGCCTGCCAACGTGCTCTACACCAACCTCAACCTGCGGCTCAACCGGGCTGATGGGGCGGTCGTGTGGCTCAACGGGCAAGAGTTGTTCCGGGTCAATATGCCCGCCGGCCCGGTCTCCTTCCAGACCCAGGCGATATACTTTTGCCGTAGGCGACCCTTTGAGCACCTACTTTTCCACAAATCTCCCAATCCCGTTTCTCAGCAGCGGCGCCAATGTTGTGGCCGTGGAAGTTCATAAGTTCTCCCCCGTCCTGGCGAGTCTCAGCTTCGACCTCGAACTGTTCGGACTCGGAGAGTTGCCGCCACGGCTGACCGGCACACTCAATGGGCCAGATCTAAATCTCCGCTGGCCGGCGTCCACCAATGCGGACTACATCCTCGTGTCCGGAACCAATCTCGCCCAGACGGCCACCTGGACCCGACTGACCGGGCCTTACCTGCTCAACGGTGGCTTTTACGAGTATCGCGAGCCGATGGTCGAGTCGCGCACCGCAAGCTACTACAGGCTCCTTTACGTCTCGCCAGCCGCTGGCTGGAACTTAAACCCGGCCAGTGCCGCCAATGGCCTCGCATTACCTTGGGCGGCAGGCACTGCCGGGCTCAATCTTCATGCGACCACAAAGCCTCTGCCCGCCGACGCTTCGCAAGCCGCTGCCGGAGCCTGTCCTTCGGCCAAATAAAATTCCGCGCAAGGTGGCCTGCGGTGGTAAGTGCGGGCACAGCTTTGAACGCGACCGTGATGCGCGGGCTTGCTTTCCACTCCCCGCCAAACAGCCCTGACCTGTGCAGGCTTCATTTGAGCTGAAAACATCAAGACAAATACCGAAGCGCCGACCCATCGCCTTGCCGGCCTGCTGGTAAAAAGGCCACACGGGACGCTATGCCGGAAGCTGCTGCATGGGTTTTCGCAACTTGCAGATCGCCGACGCCAGATCCTTCACACCTTCGCCATATCGTTTTGGTTCGATGATGTGCCGATGAAGTTCGTCGTAATCCAGTGTAAACCAGTCCGGCGCAGCCCCATCTTCCATCTCTCCAAGTTGAACCGGGATGATGGGAATGTTCTTCTTGGCTGCGAAGCCCAGCTCCTTGCGCACGGCGGAGGAATGGAACGAGGCCGAGGTCAGCAGCACGACCACCGCGCGGGCACGGTTCAGCCCGTCGGTAACGCGCTCTTTCCAATTGCCCGACTGGATGCCCTGCCAGTCAATCCATACGGCGATCCCCTCGGTCTCGAGAGACCGCGCGAGTTGGTCCGCCTCGGCCATGTCCTCTCTGGCGTAACTCAAAAAGACGGGGCGCGGCACGGCAGTGATATAAATCACGCCTGGGACGTTCCATACCCACTTCTGCGGAGTTCCCTTGTGACCCTCATTTCGCAGCTCTTGCTTCACAAACTCGTGCAATTCATCGATCGACACCAGGCCGTCCCCATCGGCGTCTGCGGCCGCGTTCCGCAGGCCCCCGCACAGCGCCCTGGAGAATGCCCCACCTTCTGGCGTGTCGTCGCACAACTCGTCCGCGCCAGAAGAGGTAATCGCGTAAAGCCCGTTGGGAATGCCACGGTTATGAGTGAAGAACGCGCCGGCGTGGCAAGCATCGATCACCAGAACAATGTGGCGGCATTTCGAGCTCCGCAACTGCGACAGGATAAACTCGTTATCCAGGGCCGTGGCGTGCGGATACTCGCCGTCGGAATCCGCTACGAGAAGGTAGAGACTACCATCTTGACCGGGGAAACCGTTTCCTGAGTAGTAGATCAGGAGTGTGTCCTGCTCCGAGGCGTCGGCACAGATGCTGGCAATCTCGCGCCGCACCTCGATCAGCCCTCGATCCAGCAGTGACCGGACACTGAACCTGCAGGTTTCCACGTCGGACAATACCAGTTGCAGGAGCTTCGCGTCTTTGGCCGGTCCGATCGAGTTTGTAATGCGGGATTTTCGGAAAGCTTCCATTGCAGATCAGAAGGGCGAGCCGCCGACCCTCCAGCTTAGGCGATTGGCGCTTCTTGTTCATGGATTCACCCCTAAGAATATCAGAACTGAGCCGCACCGCCAACCAGAACTAATGAGGCTAACGAAGCTTGACGACCACCCGACCACCCGGACCACCCGGAAGCTTCTTGCGTTTAAATCCAAATGCTTGTAGAAGAATAGAGTGAGTTTGTCGTGCTTAATGGCCAACCACCGTCGTATGCGGTGGGGGGTGTTGTTGCTTCTCACGGCCGGGTTAGCGGGCTGCGGGCGCAACGACGTACAGGTATATCGTATTGCCAAGGAAGAACCGCAAGGCCCGGAAACCCAGCAGAACGCGGGGATGATGATGCCGCCCGGGCACCCGGATACGTCCGGCGGCGGGCCATCCCTCCAATGGAAACTCCCTCCAGGCTGGGAGGAAGCCCCGGCGGGCCAGATGCGTCTGGCCTCATTCCGAGTCAAAGGCAAAGATGACAAAGTAGCTGATGTGGGAGTATTTCCGCTCGGCGGCATGGCTGGCACTGAGCTGGACAACGTCAATCGCTGGCGCGGTCTGGTCAACCTCCAGCCGATCTCGGAAGCCGAACTGCCCAAGCTTGCCGAACCCGTCCAAATCGCCGGTGAACAGGCTAAAATCTTTGATTTGTCCGGCGAAACTCCGGCGTCGGGCGAGAAGACCCGCATCCTGGTGGCCATGATGCGCCGCAACGGGACTTCCTGGTTCTTCAAAATGACGGGCGATGACGCGTTGGTGGCTGAAGAGAAACCCGCGTTCATGGACTTCCTGAAGTCCTTGAGCTTTAGCACGGCCACCCAACCCGCACTGCCACCGTCGCACCCGCCAATCGATAGCGCAGCGATGACTTTGCCAGGCGTATCGTCCGCATCGAGCGAGGCGAAGCCCAAATGGCAGGTGCCGGTAGAGTGGCACGAAATCCCTTCCGGCCCATTCCTGGTGGCCAAATTCCAGGTTCCCGGCTCTCAAGCGCAGGAGACCGACGTCAATGTCAGCATGTCCGCCGGCGACGGCGGCGGGCTGGTTCCAAATGTCAACCGCTGGCGGCGTCAGCTTGGGTTGGAGGGATTGGCCGGCTCCGAAGTCAACAAACTGGTCAGCAACTTGGATGTCGATGGCGGCAAGGCGATGCAGGTTGAAATGACCGGCACTAACGCCAAGACGGGCCAGAAAGCCCGTTTGGTCGCAGTCATCGTTCCAAAATCCGGACAGACATGGTTCTATAAGCTGATGGGCAACGAGCAGACCGTGGAAAGGGAGAAACCCGCGTTCACGAAGTTCGTTCAGACAGCCAAGTATTCCAATGCGCTTTGACCGTTTGCTGGATCGCCTCATCGCCTTCTTCACCTCGTTGCGGTTGACTGTAGCCTGCCTTGCGCTGGGGATAATCCTGATCTTCTTCGGCACACTGGCCCAGGTCGAGATGGGCTTGTTCAAGGCGCAGCACGAGTTCTTCAGGAGTTTCTTTGTTTTTTGGGGTCCCAAAGGGGCGCACTGGAAGATTCCCGTGCTCCCGGGAGGCTATTTGGTCGGCGGTGTCCTGCTCATTAACCTCGTCGCTTCTCACTATAAACGGTTCAAATTCACTAGCAAAAAGGCCGGCATCTGGCTCGTTCATTCCGGCCTCATCCTCCTCCTGGTGGGCCAACTCCTGACGGATGTGCTCGCTCGCGAGAGCTTCCTCCACCTGCGCGAGGGCAAGGCCAAGAACTATTCCGAAAGCCCGCGCCAATCCGAGCTCGCCGTCATTGACACGACAGACCCGGCGATGGACACGGTCGTTGCCATCCCTCAAGCCGTCCTGGGCAAAAAGGGCGAGATACGCAAT
Source organism: uncultured delta proteobacterium (assembly GCA_963781505.1). Lineage (GTDB taxonomy): Bacteria > Myxococcota_A > Polyangia > Polyangiales > Polyangiaceae > JADJKB01. Next base: position 466,549 of record CAWAHB010000027.1, read on the forward strand.
CGCTATCTCCCATTCACCCTGCGGGTCAAGGAGTTCTATCCCAATTCAAAGGTGGCAAACCGCGCGGCTGATTCGGCCGAGCCTGCCGCCGCGACCCAAGGCGTAGGCGTCGAGGCTACCGTTAAGCAAATGCCTCACGTAACGGTCACAGACCAGGCAGACGTCCCCAGCGCCATAGTTGAGATCGCCACACCTGAAGGCTCGCTCGGGACCTGGCTCGTTTCGGAATGGCTCGGCACCTGGGCGGCTTCGGAGTTCTCCCCTCAGCCTCAGACCTTCACCTATAACCAGCACTCCTACAAATTAGTGATGCGGCCCAGGCGTTACTACGAGCCGTTCACGATCCAGCTCTTGCAGTTCCGCCACGATGTCTATGCCGGCACAGATATTCCCAAGAACTTTTCCAGCCGCGTCCTGCTGGATCATCCCGCCACCGGAGAAAAACGCGAAGTGCTAATCTATATGAACCATCCGCTCCGTTATGCGGGCCAGACGTACTTCCAGGCCAGCTTCGATAAAGACAACGGCGGCAGCGTCTTTCAAGTCGTCCACAACCCAAGTTGGTTAACCCCGTATCTCTCTTGTGTCTTGGTCGCGATGGGTCTGCTGGTCCAGTTCTCTTTTCAGCTTTTCGGTTTCACCTTCAAAAGGAGGTCTGCATGAAATGGCTCGTGAAAACCATGCCCTGGTTCTTTGTTGCCCTGTTCGGCACGGAAATTGTCGCGGTGTTGTTGCCCCGCAAGGACGGCGAGTTTCATGTGCGCGAGGTTGGACGCCTGCCCGTGCTCCTCAACGGGCGCATCCAGCCCATGGACACCATGGCCCGCAACGCCTTGCTCCAAATCCGCAGCACCGGCGACGTGCCGCTGGAACAGGTGCCCTCCTGGAAGTTCTGGCATCACCCCAAGAAGCTCAAGGCCACGCCTTGGCTGCTCGAAGTGATGACCCGGCCTGAAGTCGCCGACACGCGCCCGATTTTCCTTATCCACAACCCCGACCTCCTCGAAGACCTCAAGCTCCAGAATAAGGGCATCGAAAAGTCCAGTCTGCGTTATTACACCTATAACGAGCTGCAATCCGTATTGCCCGAGATCGCCGAGCAAGCCAAGAAGGCCGGCGCGGTCGAGGCCGAAAACCAGGACGTCTTCCAGAAGCAGGTCGCCAAGCTGGCAAACGCCGTCATGATCTACCAGCGCCTCAAAGTCACGCTCCAACCGGAAGGCGCGCATGATTTTGTCCAGGAACTCGATTCATTTGAAAAAGATCTCCCCGCCGCGCAGAAGGCAGCCCAGGCGAGTGAGGCTGGCAAGCAGTTCGATAGAGAGGCAATCCAGCGCCTGGCCGACCCAATCCGCCAGTTCCGCCTGATGGCCGAGTACCGGCTACGCGCTGCTCGTGCCGCCGTTGCACCCTCAAGACGGCAGGGATAAATGGGAAAATGTCGGAACCACCTTGCTCAACTCTTTGAGGGACAACAAGGTCCATCCCGCGGTGAAGTACTTGGCCCGCATCGCTACAGGCTATCATCAGGAAAAGTCCGATGACTTCAATGCTGCAGTGGCCGATTATCGGGCCTGGCTTCAACCCGACTTCTCCAAGGAACTCCGCAAAGGCAGCGCTGAATTCTTCTACAACGACGTCAAGGCCTTCCTTCACGCCACTATTATTTACATCTTCGCGTTCTTGTTGGCGGGTAGTGCCTTGCTCACTTACACGCTGGCCCCAGTGCTCTCCGAATCATTGCGTCGCTCGGCTTTCTACCTGGTTATCCTGGCCGGTCTGGTGCACACCTTCGGCTTGGTATTTCGCATGGTGCTCGAAGGACGCCCGCCGGTCACCAATCTCTATTCCTCGGCAATTTTCATCGGCTGGGGAGCAATGGTGCTCGGAATCATCCTGGAACGGATTTACCGGCTTGGCATCGGCACGATCGTCGCATCGCTGGTTGGGTTCATCACGCTGCTCATTGCCCATAATCTGGCCTTGGGGGGCGACACGATGGAGATGCTGCGCGCAGTGCTGGACACGAATTTCTGGCTCGCGACGCATGTGGTGGTGGTGACGCTGGGTTACGCCTCCACCTTTGCAGCAGGTTTGCTCGCCGTCATCTATATCGTCGTTGGATTGTTCACGCCGCTCCTGAGCCAGAAACTGGCCCCGGCTCCCGCGGTGGCAGGGGCGGTCCAGACTTCGAAGCAGGCCGCAAGGCATTCGGCCAAAGAAAAGCGCGCGGCGAAGTTGACCCCGGCAGGCTCCAACCAGATGGAGATCGGAAAGGCCCTCACCAAGATGGTTTATGCCATTGTCTGCTTCGCTACTCTGTTCAGCTTCGTAGGGACCGTCCTGGGAGGAATCTGGGCCGATCAATCCTGGGGCCGCTTCTGGGGCTGGGACCCGAAGGAGAACGGCGCCCTCCTCATCGTCCTCTGGAATGCCATCATCCTCCATGCCCGCTGGGGTGGATTGGTCCGCGACCGCGGCATTATGAACCTAGCAGTTTTTGGCAACGTCGTCACCAGCTTCTCTTGGTTTGGGGTCAACATGCTGGGCGTCGGACTCCACGTCTATGGCTTCACGGACGCACAGTTCACGTGGCTCATATCCTTCGTCGCTTCTCAGTTGGTGATAATCGGCATGGGGATGCTCCCGCTGAGTTGCTGGAGGAGCTTCCGAGTCCGCGCTGCGGCACCACAGAAAGTCGCGGGAACCGCCGGTCGCGCCCCGCAGCCCGTCACCACCTGAGCCGAGCAAGGTTCGCGTTCACGGTTCACGGGGCGCCGGGCCACCAACTCTCCTGCTCTTGCTGGACGTGCTGAAGCGCCACGAACTCCATTCCCGCTTGCCGCGCGACGGCCGCCAACAAACTCCCGAGCTGGCCCGGCCCGCTTGGGTGAGGAGGATCCAGCAGGGCTACGAGAACGCCGCTTTGGTGGTTCTTGCACCGGTGCAACGTCTGTGCCCATTCCTCCGCCTCGCGAGGCAGCACCTCGGATTCGTGAACCGAAATGACGACCAATTCCGACATTGCGGCTTCAGCCGCCGCGATCCCCCGGAGCCGAGGAATTCTCAGTTCATTGAACGCCCACATTCGTTTGAGCACCTCCGCGCGAGGGCCAAGCTCCTCGCACAATCTGCGGCAAAGCTCTGATGCGCGAGTCCCGGTAGTGTAGTCCTCATAGATCACGCATATAGTTACTTGTCTCGATTCGCGCCAGCGCCGGCACACCCGAAGCCTATTGGTCACTGATTCCATGTTCTGCCCCTGCGTTTCATGACACACCAAACCTTTGTGCCGGCCCTGAGTCAAGGCAGAATGCGCCCCACCGCTGGGGTAAATACCCCATGGCATGCCCCCATCCCTTGTGGAATGATGAGTGCGTCGTAAAGATGGTCAGTTTAGGTCGGGGCGGTCTTCTGGTGGGAGACCGCCCTTTCTCTTGAAACCCCAGCAAAATCGGCCTCTTGGGCCGCTGTTAGGCGATTCCTAACAAACTGGGGGGGGTGCGGCAATCGGATTGGACTTTGACGTCATAAGTACTATCAACCCTTGAAACTACGGTGCCCCATCTGATTCGTTTTCCGGTGTAATCTTTTGCGAAATCGTTTTGAACGGATACAATCCGGGACAACAACCGAATGTTTCGTGAAACGTGCTGCTGAAGTGGCTCAGGCTGTTGTAGCCCACTTCGAGGGCGGCCTCAGTGACGTTGCATTTACCAGAGCGCAGCAACTCCGCCGCGCGCGCCATTCGAATGCGTCGCAAGTATTGCTGCATCGTTGCGCCGCCTTCCTGCGCGAACTGGCGGCTCAGATAAAATGGACTGCAATTCACAAGCCGCGCTAGTTCCTCCCTGGCGACCAGCGGCGGCTGCCCTTGAAAATAGTGGAGCATTCAATCCCCCGACGAAACCGCCTTCAGCAAAAACAGACCTGGTTCGTCCGTCAGCGCTGTTAACGGCATTCCACACCAAGCCAGCATATCGGGCCAGAGTTCCGAGGTTGGCAGTTGGTCATGAGATGATCGAGTTCGTGCTGGGATGACTCGCGCCCACAGTCCAGTCTGCTCCGGCCCGAAGGTCGAAGGCGTATTCATTGGTTTCGATGATTCCGGCTGTTGCCGCGGATGATTTCGAGAATTTCGTATGGCCTTTGATAACCGCCGCTCGCATTGCAGGCCGTCAATAGTGATGTCTTCCAGCGAGAGCTCTGGAAGCTCAATGCACCCTCCAACGCCAGCCGACCGCGTCCTCACTGCTCCAGGCTGACGCCGCGCAACCGGCACTCCTCCTGAAGCCGGCGCACTAACTCTGCGGACGTGGGTTCTCTTTCACGGGGGGATATTGTGTTCGATTTTCCTGCCCCGCAGCGCGGGAAACAAGATAAGCTCAGGCCATGAAATGGTTGTGCCTCATCCTATTCCTGGGTTTGAACAGGAATCTATCCACGCCCGGCCAGGCGGCCTTGGGCAGCGAAACTGTTCCGCCCTCGTTGCCCAGAAAACTTATCACCACAGGATGGGATAGCCCGGATACATCTCGGTTCCGCCGGGACATTCGCCTCATGGAACAGACGCCATTTGACGGAACAGTGATTTACGCCGCGGGCCGGTCCCGCGACGGCACGACCTTCGATTCGACGGGCCGCCTTCGGCGCCAACCATTGGAATTCAGACTGCTTCGCCAAAGCACTCCCAGACCTGAAGGGAGCTCATTCCGATAAGCTCACGGACAACTTCCTGATTTTCGGGGCCAACCCGGGCAACGTGGATTGGTTCGACGACGCAGGCTGGGAGGAGATCCGGGAACATTGCCGCCTGTTGGCGCGGTTGGCGCATGACGGCGGGCTGAAGGGACTGCTCTTTGACCCTGAGCCTTACACGGAGCCGTTTAAGCAATTCAGATACGGCAGCCAGGCTCGGCGGGCGGAGCACTCCTTCGAGGAGTCCTGTCGCAAGGCGCGCCAGCGCGGGCAGGAGGTGATGCAGGCGATAAGCTCAGAATTCCCGGATGTGGTGCTCTACACGTATTTCCTTTTCAGCCAATGTTCGCGCGCGCTCGACAACACAGGTGACCCGCAATTGGCTTTGGCTGGAGATGGCTATGGACTATTGCCCGCCTTCGCGAATGGCTGGCTGGACAGGCTGCCATCGACTGCCACAGTGATTGACGGCAACGAAGCGGCCTACCGGTACGACAGCCAGGCCGCCTTCGACGCGGCATTTGTGCGAATCAAGCACACGTGTCAGGCGTTGGTTTCCACGGAGAACCGGGCCAAATTCCAGGCGCAGGTCCAGGTCAGCCACGGCATTTACCTCGATGCCTACATCAATCCACCCAGTTCACCCTGGTATATCGACGGCCTTGGCCCGCGTGTGAACCGGCTGGAAGCGAACGTGTCCAGCGCCCTTGACGCGGCGGATGAGTATGTCTGGATTTACGGCGAGAAGGCGCGCTGGTGGCCTCCGCGCGAGGCCGTAGCGAAGGCCGCACCGACGTGGCCGGAGGCTCTGCCCGGCGTTGAGTTTGCCTTGCTCAGCGCCAAGGACCCCGCGGAAGCGGCGCGGCGTATGCTCAACCAAATGCGCGCTCAGGGCAGCCTTACTAACTTGCTTCTAAATGGGGATTTCACGAGGGACAGGAATGGCCAGCCGGAAGCTTGGAGCCAGTGGCAAGATGAGAAGCATTCCCATGGCGTGTTCCGGCACGACCCTGATGTGGGCGCTGCCAGCCCGGGGGCGGCTTGCGTGAGCGGAGTTGAGCAGGGATGCTTTCTGCAATCCATCAAGGCGGAGTCTGGCCAGCGCTATATCCTCTGCGGAAAAATTCGGCAACGCGGTGCCGGGAAGGCCTGGCTAACCGTGCGCTGGCAGACGCCGGAAGGCAGATGGACCGCCGAGGAGCGGGATAGACATTTCTTTGCGCCAGATCGCTTGGGTGTGTGGAACGAGGTTGTTGGCGCAGCCACGGTACCTAAGGGCGCAGGACGGCTGGTTATCTTGGCTGGAGTCAGCGACCAGCACAATGCGGATGATCGTGTCTGGTTCGACGATGTGGTGGTTGCGCCCTTCGAGTAAACCGGTCGTACTGTGAAATGATTTCAGAGGGGAGTGAGTTCGCCGCGTTGACCTCACGATCCGGCAACATGTTCGCATTCGGTTAAGGCTTAGGCTTAGCGGCTTCCACCTCCAGCCGGACCATCTGGACATGAACGTGGCCCTCGTCATCCGGGGGGATGTTGGTGGGCGGCCGCCACAGCCACCGGCGTTTGCTCCTTCAATGCGAGATCAGGGTTCATCGACTCCTCCTTTTCTACTCGTTGATGCAATTGCCAACGCACGCCACACACCTGAATGCAGCGGTTTTCAGGCCATCCCCACACCGCTCCCCCTTGGTTTCGTTCTCCCACCGGACGGGACGACGGGACGCTCCCGGGACATATCCTGGGACGGACGCAAAATCAAAATCGCCAATGTTTACAGGCCTTCCTTTCCCCTCTGAAATCTCAAATCTCCAATGTGAAATCATCCCGCCCCGGGAAACAGCGCCAGTCCTATTTCAGCTTTCAGCTTTCCACTTTCAGCTTTTCCTCTGGTTGGGAGGCGTCGTGACATTCGTGACATCGTCACTTCCTTGCTATTGCGCATCGGGTTGGTATAAGACAGGGTCTCGGCTGAAGCCTCTACTCGAATTGTGTCAGAGCTGTTTAAAGAAGGAATCGACGGGAGCACGCGTTGTTGTGCCGTCTTTGGTTTCCCGGTGCGCCACACCGCTTCGCCGGCCATGCAGAATGCCGGAATGGCGGCTCTGGGGTTGAACTGGCGCTACTTGGCCCAGGAGGTCTCTCCCCATTGCCTGGCTGCGGCTTTGAAAGGGGCCGGGGCGATGCGCTATGTCGGAGTTAACCTGACCGTGCCGCACAAAGTGGCGGCATTTGGCCTGGTGGACGAGTTGGATGAAACGGCCAAAGCTTGGGGCGCGGTAAATACGGTCCTATTCGAGGCGAAGGATGAATCGGGCAAGTCGGCGCCCCTTGCATACCGTTGCGGGCGAGTCGGTGGAAGTTCGCTCGCGAGGATTCAACACGGACGCGGATGCGATAATCCGCTCGCTCGAGGAAGATCTCAGCCTTTCCCTGGCGGGTGCGCGCGTTCTGCTCCTGGGCGCGGGTGGCGCCGGACGCACAGCGGCGCTGAAACTGGCTTCCAAAGGCGTGTCGGAACTATTCATCGTCAACCGCACCCAGAATAAAGCGGCGGATTTGGCCAACGAAATCCGCGGTCTTTACCCACAGCCGCATATCGAAGTCGGCTACCCTTCTGGAATCGTGGATCTGCTTCTCAACGCCACCTCGCTCGGGCTGCGACACGAAGACCCTTTGCCGCTCGATCAAAACACCTTTCAACTCCGAAACGCCCGCGCTGTCTATGACATGGTGTACCGCCCCTCGGAGACAGCCCTGCTCCAGGCCGCCAAGGCCGCTGGGTGCCGGGCTGTCAATGGACTGGGTATGTTGCTCTACCAGGGGGTCAAAGCCCTGGAGATCTGGACGGGACAACCGGCCCCTGTGGAAATCATGCGTCGCGCGCTCCGGAAGAGCGTTTATGGTTCATAATTGGCGCCTGTTCCCATCCCTTGAGTTTCAAATTGTTGCTGCCTTAAATGCAAAAACCGTAACAAAGATTCTGGCGGGGGCGAAGGCATCGAGCGCGGGTTTGGGCCGGTTCAAGATGGCAAGCGCGGCGGACTGATTGCCACTTTACAGGGAACGAACGATGAACGGAAGTAACACGCCGTGCTCGGGATTGCTACTTCCCCTCAAGTCCTTTCAAATAGGCCAGTATGAGCTCGGGCAGATCATTGCTGTAGCCGCCTTCGAGGAGGCTGAATGTGGGGACTTCGAAACTTCGCAAGGACTGGCCCAGCCAGTGGAAATCTTCGGCTTCAAGCGTTTCCTGGGCCAGCGGGTCCCGAGCGTAGGCGTCGAAACCGGCGGAAACTGCGATGATCTCCGGCTTCACAGTTCGGAGTTGTTCCAGGGCGCTTTCGAGCACGTGGCGGTATTCGCCGCGGGCGGTCTGAGCCACGACAGGGAAATTGAAGCAGTTCTCACCGACGTTCCTTGTGCCTGTCCCGGGATAGCAGGGGAATTGATGAATTGAAATGAAGGCAGCGCCCGGCTTATTGAGCAGGATCGCCTCCGTGCCGTTGCCGTGATGCACGTCAAAATCAAAGACGGCAACCTTTTTGCTCCCTGTGGCCAACGCTTCCAAGACTGCAATGGCAATATTATTGAGATAACAGAAGCCCATCGCCCGTGACCGCGTGGCATGGTGGCCAGGGGGGCGCATCAAGCTGAAAGCAGGTTCCCCGGCGCGCGCCGCCGCGAGGGCGGCAAGCGCCGCTCCAACCGAGGCCCGAGCGAAACCTGCGATCCCAGCATAAAAAGGCGTGTCCATGTCGAAGTCATCCGGTTTCACAAGTCGCGCGAGATGCTCTTCAGAATGTGCGCGCAAGAGTTGGCTGTCGCTGATCGTCGCGGGAGAACTCCAAGTAAGCGCCAACTCTTTCTGAGAGCGAAGTTTTTCAGCGGTCGCAGTCACTCGCTCTGGTCGCTCCGGATGGCCCGGGTGCGAGTAAGACGCGCAATGTGGGTCGAAGACGATTTTCATGCTCGAGTGGGCTTGCCGTTCATGCCTAGATTGAAATCGGCCCGGCCGTATGTCAATTCCGGTCCAAACATCCGACATCCAACAACGAACACCCAACCCTCCAATGCATGCCCAAGTCGGATGACGGTTGTTGGATGTTGGATGTTGTCTTCAGTTGAAGGGAGAGCCTGCTCGGAGGCAGCGTTGTGCGCGACGTCGCAGCATCCGCCGCCTGTCTGAGGCGGTTCGGAAGAGCCCGACTTGGCGCTCAGTCGTTGCTAGCTTCGCTTGCTACGGCCCCTTTGCGCGCGCGTCGGCATACTTGTCGCGTCCTGTCATGGCGTTTTTGCAGCGCGCCGTTGCTCGCGACGATGTTTAGGGTTGCTTTCGACGAGTGGAGCGATCATTGTTAGCGACGAGCGAAAGTGAACTGAGCTGCTTATGGAAAAAATGGCCGAACTCATGCTGAATGGAAAGAAGTGGTCTCTACCTGTTGTCGAGGGCTCCGAAAAAGAACACGCCATTGACATCTCCACCCTTCGCGATCAAACGGGTTATATCACTTTAGACGACGGCTATGGCAACACCGGTTCGTGCCAGAGCCAAATCACCTTCATCGACGGCGAGAAAGGGATCCTGCGATATCGCGGAATTCCGATCGAGGAATTGGCGGAAAAATCGACCTTCATCGAGGTCGCCCACCTGATCATCATGGGCAAGCTGCCCAACAGCGCGGAGCTGAGGCGCTTTTCGGACCTGCTCACGGAAAACGAGCTGCTCACGAGGACATGAAGTATCATTTCGAGGGCTTCCCGCCCAACGCCCATCCGATGGCGATTCTCTCGTCGATGATCAATGCCTCCAGTTGCTTCTATCCCGAGCTGCTGACCAGGAAGGCATGCGCGACCATTTCGAGGTGCAGGCCGCGCGGCTGCTGTCGCAGGTGCGGACCATCGCCGCGTTTGCCTACCGCAAATCGCGCGGGCTGCCGATCATTTATCCGAAGCCGGACTAGAAGTACACGGCGAATTTCCTGCACATGATGTTCTCGCTGCCGTACCAGGATTACGAGTTGAAGCCCGAAGCGGTCAAGGCGCTGGATCTGATTTTCCTGCTGCACGCGGACCACGAGCAGAACTGCTCGACGGCCACCGTGCGCATGGTGGCGTCCAGCCGGGCGAATCTGTTCGCCAGCGCCGCCGCCGGCGTGTGCGCCCTGTGGGGGCCGCTGCACGGCGGCGCCAACCAGGCGGTGCTCGAGATGCTCGAGGCAAATCCACCAATCCGGCGACGACGGCTCGAAGATTCATCGCCGCCGCCAAAGACAAGAACAGCGGCAAACGCCTGATGGGCTTTGGCCATCGCGTCTATAAGAACTACGATCCGCGCGCGAAGATCATCAAGACAGGCCTGCGACGAAGTGCTGGCCAAGCTGCACATCACTGACCCGCTGCTGGACATCGCCAAGCACCTGGAGGAAGCCGCCTTGCGCGATCCCTATTTCATCGAGCGCAAGCTCTATCCGAACGTGGACTTCTACAGCGGCATCATCATGCGCGCCATCGGGATTCCGATGGAGATGTTCACCGTCATGTTCGCCATCGGCCGCATGCCGGGCTGGATCGCCAATTACAAGGAAGTCATGGAGGCCCCGACCCGCATCTATCGGCCCCGCCAGGTTTATACCGGTCCGCGCTTAAGCCACTATGCTCCGATCCGAGAGCGGCAATGAGACGGCCGGGAGTGAGGGTGAAACGTCTGACCTGCGCGGCGCGTGACGCCGTCGTTGGGTGTTTTTTGCGGTGCGGGACCCACGAAGCGGGCGCGCGCGAGCCGTCTATCTGCGAACATGAAATTCACGAATTCCAGGCCAAGCAACTCTTGGCCAAAAACGGCGTCGCCGTGCCCCCGGCGAAGTTTGCGACACACCCGAGGAGGCGCAAGAAAATCGCCGAAGAATTCCTCCAGAAAGGCGCCACCTTGATTGTCGTCAAGGCCCAAATCCATGCCGGGGGCCGAGGCAAAGGGCACCTTCAAGAACGGTTTCAAAGGGCGGGGTGAAACTGTGCAAGACGGCGGAGGAGGTTTATGAATGCGCCAAGGCGATGCTGGGCAACGTCCTGGTGACCAAGCAAACTGGCCCCGAAGGCAGGCTGGTGAGCAAGCTGCTGGTCGCTCTCGCGCCGGAGATTCAGCAAGGAGTTCTACCTGGCGGTGCTGCTGGACCGCACGGCGTCTCGTCCGGTCGATCATGGCGAGCACCGAAGGCGGCATGGACATCGAGGAAGTCGCCGCCAGGACGCCGGAGCAAGATCCTCAAGGAGTCGATCGATCCCGCCGATTGGCCTCATGCCCTATCAGGCGCGCAAGTTGGCGGCGGCGCTGGGACTGAAGGAGGGATTGATCGGCCAGGCGCGCCAAACTGATAGCCGGCGTTTACAGAACCTGGTGGGACTGCGACGCAAGTCTGGTCGAGATCAATCCGCTGTGCCTTATCTCGGACGCCAACGGCAAGCCGGGCCTGGCTGCGGTGGACGCCAAGATGTCCCTCGATGACAACGCGCTTTATCGGCATCCCGAGATTCAGGCAATGCGCGATCTTGGCGAGGAAGCGCCGCTGGAGATCGAGGCCAGCAAGTTCAACCTGAACTACATCAAGCTCGATGGTAACATCGCCTGCCTGGTCAACGGCGCCGGCCTGGCCATGGCGACGATGGACATCATCCAGCATTACGGCGGCATGCCGGCGAACTTTCTGGACGTGGGCGGCGGCGCCAGCACCGAGCAGGTAACCGCCGCTTTCAAGATCATCATGCAGGACCCGAACGTGAAGGGCATCCTGGTGAACATTTTCGGCGGTATCATGGACTGCAACGTCATCGCCACTGGCATCGTCGCTGCCGTGAAGGAGACCGGCCTGAGACTGCCGCTGGTGGTGCGGCTGGAAGGCAACAACGTCGTGGCTGGCAAGGCGACGCTTGCCGGTTCCGGACTGACGCTCATCACAGCGGATTCGATGGCCGATGCGGCCCAGAAGGTCGTCGGCGCCGTGGGAAAGCCGTAACATGAACGCGCGACGCAGCCCGCGGATGCATTTGCTCCAGTTCCTCAGTTAAGCCATGTCCATTCTCGTCAAACCCAATACCAAACTGGTCGTTCAAGGAATCACCGGCAGCTTCGGCGCGCGTCACACGCAGCTCAGCCTTGATTACGGCACCCAAGTCGTCGCCGGCGTCACGCCCGGTAAAGGCGGCCAGCTCTTTGAAAACAGGGTGCCTATCTTCGACACGGTCGCAGAGGCAGTAAAACAAACCGGCGCCACGGCTTCCGCGATCTTCGTTCCGCCCGCTTTCGCCGCTGACGCCATTTTGGAAGGGGTGGATGCCGGGCTTGAGGTCGTGGTCTGCATTACTGAAGGGATCCCTGTCAACGACATGGTGAAGGTCAAGCGGGCCATGGCGGACAAGCCGACGCGTCTTGTCGGGTCCGAACTGCCCGGGCATCGTGACGCCTGGAGAAGGCCCCGATTCGCGCGGCGGATGCCGTATCGGCATTGCCCCGGGTTACATTCACAAGAAGGGGCACATCGGAGTTGTATCGCGGAGTGGCACACTGACTTACGAAGCCGTCTGGCAACTTACCTGCCGTGGTGTCGGCCAGTCCACCTGCGTTGGCATCGGTGGCGACCCGGTTGCCGGCACGTCGCATCTGGAGGTGATCAAGCTTTTCGATGCCGACCCTGATACACATGGGATCATCATGATCGGCGAGATTGGCGGCTCCGGCGAAGAAGAAGCGGCGGACTGGATCAAAGAGAACTGTCGCAAACCGGTGGCGGGCTTTATTGCCGGGGCAACGGCGCCTGCCCGGGCGTCGCATGGGCCACGCCGGGGCTATAGTCAGCGGCGGCAAGGGGACAGCGGCCGCGAAGATCGCCGCATTCCAGGAAGCTGGTATTGGCGTAGCGCCGACGCCTTCCGCAATGGCCGAAACGCTGCTAAAGATGATGCTTGTGTAATCCGTTGCGCCATCGCGGACGGATTGCCTGGCATACGCTGGCGCCAACCGGTTTGAAATGGGGCCGATCGATCTAATATTGAACGTTGCCGGGGTGCTGATTTGGTTGCGTTGGCGCGCAGTCGTCGTGGACCCGCTCGGGGCGGCAGCCCCCGCCTCTCTGGCCAGCACGCTTCAGCGGCCTCAGTCGCGTCCGGCGCGGAACTGGGAACTACTCGTGGGCCTTTCCGCTCTGTTGCTCCTGCGAGCCTTGCTCTATTGGCAGCTTGGAGGAGCAGCGGAGTGGACTCCCCGGCTGGATTTCGTTGTAGTTACCCTGGCCTTCCGGAACTATGTTCTGGGCTCAGCCATGCTTTACTCCTGTCTGAGCTTCGTGCGCGCCTTGGCCGTCGTTTATTTCTGGATGCTGGCATTGGCGACCATCAACCGGAACCTTGCCGAGGCCAATCCGGTCAAGCGCATGATTCGGCTCTATCTCGGGAGGTTCGGCCAGTGGCCATGGCCAGTGCAAGCCGTGAGTTTGCTGCTTGTCGTCGCCGGGGTGTGGATCGCCGCGCATCCGCTGCTGTTGGAGCACCGCGTCGTGGATCGAAGCCAATCAGCGGCGCATTTGATGGAACAGGGGCTCCTAATTGGCCTAGGACTCCTGTTCAGTTTGAAATACTTGCTGCCGGCAGTCCTGCTCCTTTACCTGGTTGCCAGCTACGTGTATGTGGGCTCAAGTCCGTTCTGGGACTACATCTCAAGCACGGGACGCAACCTCCTGGCGCCGTTGCGGTGGGCGCCCCTGCGCTTCTCGAGGCTGGACCTGACTCCGCTTGTGGCGGCGGTTCTTATTTTGCTTCTGCTACACACGCTCCCTGCGTACTTGATGCACCGGATGGCAGAGCTTCAGCAACCGCTTTGGCCGGAGTAAACCTCAGACAGCTTTGGAAACTTCGCTGTGACTGCTGTGCGCACCCCCGGTTCGCTTTGAATGGTGAACGCGCCGCCATGCAACTCGGTCAACCGCTTGGCGATCCCTAATCCAAGCCCTAGACCCTGTTGCTCGTGGAGTTTGCGATCGAACTGCATGTAGGCGCCCACCTGGCGGATGTGCTCGGGTGAAAATCCCCTGCCCTGGTCGGCGACCTTAAGCGCGACCCCATCCGAAAGGCTGGCGAAGACGACTCGCACAGGCGTGCCGCTGACGGAGAATTTGAAGGCGTTTTGAACCAGCTCATCGACGATCTTCGCCAGGTAGTCTTCGGAAATCGCCACGGGAGCATCCGTCAACTCCAACAACAGGTCATTGGAGCGGGCGGCGAATTGGGCTTGGGCTTGGGCATGTTGATCGATGAGTTTGGAGGGCGCATCGATTCTCTTGTGGCGCAGAAAGTTGATCTTCTGGGAGTCCGTTGCCAGCAACTCAATTTGCGCATAAATGAGGAAGTTCTCGACGAGCCTTTCGAGGCGCGCGCCCGAGTCATAGATCACCTTCCCCATCTCAGCGATCTCCGCAGCCGACAACACCGCCGCCTCGGCAGAAAGGATTTCCCCGTAAGCGAGAATGCCGTTGAGAGGCGTGCGCAGCTCGTGGGGCAGCATGAAGCTGATGTTGTCTCTAAGGTCCGCCAGCTTGCGTTCGGCCTCCTGCTTCAAGACTTGGGCCTTCTTGAGGCGGGCATCGACAGCCGCGTAGAGTTCGTCGATGGTGAACGGCTTGGGGAGGTAATCGTCGGCCCCCAATTCCATACCGTGGCGCATGCCGGCATTGTCAGCCAAGCCTGTCATCAGGATGAACGGTATCAAAGCCGTTGTAGGCTCCCGGCGCAGCGCAGAGAGGGTAAGATATCCATCGACTTGCTCCATATTGACGTCGCAGAGGATCAAGTCGGGTAATTCCTTTCTGGCCGTTTCAATGCCGACGGCGCCGTTCTGCGCTTGGAGCACGTCGAAGCCACGTTGGCACAAGGCCATCTGCACCATCTCCCTCAGCCATTCTTCGTCGTCTATGACTAGTATTCTCTTCATTTGCTGAACTCGCTCACCAAACGCTTCGCGCCCTGTCTCAAAACCGCACACAATCCCAGGACACCAAGACAATTCTATCCACGTTCCGGGTGTGCCGATCAAGACCTTGTAGTGGTCTCCAATATCGCCCGCCTGCGGACATTCTTGACTCAGGCGCGCTATTTGACGACAGGCTCCAGACAATGCGCCAAAGTCCAAGTCCCATTCGCGGATCGAGACCGGACTACCAGCCAAGCCGCCGCTTTACTGCCCGACGGGCGCAAGCAGCAAGTCCTTTGCCTAACGGCTCAAGGCGGGGCTAATCTTTAGGCTGTGGCGAGGCGCTGCTACAAATGGTGTCCAACCAGCGAACAACGTCACTCACGGATAAGTAGCTGATCCCAAGTGGATTACGAAGCAGCGAGACCTTTGGACTTGGTGGACGCCATACCGCTTCCGCGCTGTCGTTCCACAGGATTAGCCCAGAAAGCCCCAGTGCAGACGCCAGGTGCGAGATGCCTGAATCATGGCCAATGAATGCGGCTGAGTGCTGCATCTGGGACGCCAATTCTACCAAAGGCAGGCTCTGAGCGACTCGAAAGCGAATCGGGGGAAGAGCTGCGGAAAGGCGCTGCAAGCGCTCGCCTTCTGCTTCGCCACCGACCAGCAGAATCTGAAATGGTGTGGCATTGATGATGTGCCCGAGCAAGTCGGCCCATCTTGCCTCAGGCCAATTCTTGCGCTCACTGCCGCTGCCGGGGTGCAGCGCCACTTGGCCAGCGGGCGATGGAGAGGAAGTGACGGTGGCCGGTTCGCGGTTTAGGGATAGCCTGGGAATTGGGTCCGCATCGAAGATAGCCAGCCGCTCCAGAGGCTTCAAAAACACCTTTGTAGCATGATCTTCACCCCGTTCGTCAGGACGATGTGGGCCGGCGATGAACTGAGCAGGCGAGCAGCGTGCGATGTTGCTTCTGAAAATGCCGTCCGGATCGTACAGGTAAGAGACGATCAGGTCGAATTCAGAGAAATAATCGACAAGGTTATCGGCCAACTCGGCGTTGCGTCCGAAGAAATTCGCCAAGGCCCTTGCCTCAATCGACTGGGCGCGATCGACCAAGCCGCCAGCCACTGCCAGGGAAATTATGTGGGGATACCCAAGCACCTCGAGGTGGGCCGCAGGAAACTGGCGTCGCAGGGCTGCAATAGCTGGCAGGGTCAGAATGAAATCGCCAATGGCGCCGCCGCGAATCACCAGAATCTTTCCTCCACCGCTCGCCATCGC
The DNA here is from genome assembly GCA_963781505.1 of uncultured delta proteobacterium. Taxonomy (GTDB): domain Bacteria; phylum Myxococcota_A; class Polyangia; order Polyangiales; family Polyangiaceae; genus JADJKB01. The sequence continues at coordinate 482,487 of CAWAHB010000027.1, forward strand.
CTGATCGGAAAATGTGGCTCCTCAGAATTTGGTGAAGCCTAACATCACAATGAAGATGCTAAACGCGAGACGGATGCCGCACCCGACTTTCACACGCTTCTCATTGGCCAACCCCCAGTCAAGCAGGTCGCGCAAACGCCAGGGAGAAATCGTCAGCCAGATCCCGGCAATCACCAGCAGGTAGGCCCATCCTTGGAAAAGCAGCACCCAGTGAGTGTCCGGAAGCTTTGGCCGGCCCGTATCGACCATGAGTTTGGCCAGCAGTAACAGCACGACCGCCAAGCCGCGCGCCGCCAGCCAGTCCTGGACAAAAATGCATGAACCGATGCCAACAGCAGCAAACACCAGATACAGCACGCCCTTGTAGGCGGCGAAATCGGAGATGGATTCCTGGCTCAGGTTGTAAAGGAACCACAATGTGCCCGCAAGCATCAGGCCTATTCCCCAGCCGACCGAACGCGGAAACTTCCGAGCGGCCGCGGCGAATGCGGCAGGTTTGGCCAAACCATATATTTGGGGCAATCCCATCCCAAGACCTAGGAGGGCCGCAGCGTAGAGAGTTTCAACGGGGGCATATTAAATCCAGGAAATCGTCGCAACCACCGCGACGCGCAAAATCTGCTCGCGAACCTCCCGGAAGAAGGCCCCAATCTCGCGTGCCCGGATGGATAGTTGTCGATAAATTGTCATTCGATTTTAACGATTGCAGGCTCGGCGTAAAGCGTGAACGGCCGGTCCGCGTTACTGTCGCGTCCGAGAGCTTGCCGCGCAGATGGTTGCCGCCCTCCAACAGCACCGTCTTATTGCAGCGGGTCCGTCCCGTAAGCCTGGCGGGGTTCTTCTTGCTGGGCCCTTCAACGGGCCCTGCACCTGGCGCCCTGCGAACTGCCGATAGCGACGCCCCGCGATCTCGTTCACCAGCGCCAGCAAACGCTGATTGCGCTCTTCCCGCACAGGAACGGGGACCTGCTCGTTCATCCCGGCGGCCGGCGTATCGCGGCGAGGCGAATACTTGAAGATGAAGGCCTGGTCGAACTGCACTTCTCTCGCCAAGGCCAGCGTTTGTTCGAAATCATCCTCCGTTTCGCCCGGGAAGCCGACGATGAGATCCGTGCTCAGACCGATATCTGGTTTGATGCGGCGCAGATTTTCGACGATGGCCAGAAATCGCGCGCGGGTGTAGCCGCGGTGCATCAGGCGCAGGACACGATCGCTGCCACTTTGGACAGGCACATGCGCACTCTCGACCAGCTTAGGCAAACGCCCGTATGCCTCAACCAGATCGTCCCCATAGCCCTTGGGGTGAGGAGAAGTAAAGCGGATACGCTCCAATCCCTCGATTTGATGCACGGCCTCGAGCAGTTGGACGAACGGAGACTTGCCATCCTTGACGGGAAGATCGCGCCTGGCGTAGCTCGTCACGATCTGCCCGAGTAGAGTAATTTCCTTCACCCCGCCGGCAACTGATCGCGGCACTCGGCAACGATGTCGGCAATGGGCCGGCTACGCTCCTGACCACGCATGTACGGCACGATGCAGAATGTGCAGTACTGGTTACAGCCTTGCATGATGCTGACGAAAGCGGTCACCGATTTCTTTCCGTTGCCATTAAGCAGATGCTGACGAATACCGGCTTCGCTGCTCGCTTCCTCAGCCACTTCAACAACCTTTTCCCGGCCGCCGGCAGGACTTCGTCCAGATAGTCCGCTGTACGATGCAGTCTTTGCGTGCCGACGACAAGGTCAACGTCCGGTAGCTTTGTCGATGAGTTCTTGCCCGCGGCTCTGCGCCATGCAACCCAGAAAGCCCAACACAACGCCGGGGCGAGATCGGCGTGCCTCCGCAATGACGTTCTCCATCTTCCGGAGCGCCTTCTGCTCCGCCAGATCGCGGACACTGCAGGTGTTGAGCAGAATCACATCTGCGGCGCTTTCGCACTGAGTGAGCGTGTAGCCCTTTGCAACGAGTTGCGCGGCGACGGCCTCGCTGTCGCGCTCGTTCATCTGGCACCCGTAGGTTCTTATATACACGCTCGGCATAATGCTGCGTATTGCCATGCAAACTACGTCAGGGCTGGCTCATTGAAAAGGAAGGACCGGGAGAGCGGACAGATCCACCGCGCAGCATGGCAGTTCTCATCAACACCCCGCTTCAGCAGCTTCAGCGTGGTGTCAGCGCTTGGTCTGCTCATCTCCATCCGTCACGAGTTTCTTCACTGCTGGGTAACTTCGCCGCGCGTGCTCCTCTGAGACTGTGTAAAGCTCGCCTCGGGAAATGCACTCCCCATCCACGTCACCCAAGTCCGATGCGTGACAAGGTACGTGCTGCCATGGCTGTCCTCTGGCGTGTCAACGGTGTCGCGGTCGAGCTTCGAAGCGTGGCCCGGTCATGGACTCACTTGCGCCTGGGTTTGGCTCAGCCACAAATACAATAGTCCTTTCTTCCTTCCAAAACACAAAGCCGGCTTTAAGCCGGCCGCCTTGAACCTCAGTTGCACCGACATAAAAATGGTTGGTCAAATGCACCGAGTGTCTGGCCGTCCAATAACGCCGATCCCGCTCAATCCACCGCCCGCTGAACTTCGGGGCACCCGCGTGCATAATCGAGTCTGCAGGACGATGCGCACAGCCGGTCAGGAGCAGAATTGAAAAAAGAGGTTTCGCATGGCGCGCTCAGCGCTAACGATCCGGATCACAGACGCCGCGCCACTGGTGCCCAGAATAAAAACCGGAGCGCTATCGCGGCGTTCTGTGCATCCGGTGGTTCGGCCTCTGGTCTCAGTGCTTGCCATTGCGCTTAAAGTCCCTCATTCCGGTCATCGTGAGCATCGGAAGAATGTGGGCCAAGTCCTTGTCATCGAAAACGACCACAGATGTTCTCCCAACCGCGACTTGAAACGGTTCCCGCACCTTGTACCCTGTTCGCCATCAGCCATTCTGATCTAAATGGAACACCTTCCTTGATGGCCATCTGAA
>CAWAHB010000028.1:0-187872 GCA_963781505.1 uncultured delta proteobacterium
CGAGCATGGTGTGGAACGGCGCCGAGTTCCTCGTGGTTTGGGACGACCGGCGGAATGGTCCCGGGGATTATCGTATCTACGGCCAACGCATCACCGTGGATGGGGTGATGTTGGGCGAAAACCAGGAGCTCATCGGAGTTCCGAATTACGGTGAATCGCCGCATCTGGCGGAGGGTCAAAGCACCTTGGCCATCGCGTTCAACTCGATCGACTCCATCGAGAAGCGGGTCGCAATCCGCCTGTTCGGGCCCAAGCTCGATTCGCCCGGGGACGTGAAGATCCTGTCGAGCGACACCGCGGTCGATCCTGCGGTGGCCTTCAACAAGGATCGCTACATCGTCGTTTACAGCAAGCGTCCGGGCGGCAAGCCGGGGAATGCGATTTGGGGCGCGAGCGTGGACGAAAAGGGCACGGTGCTCCTCACGGAAAAACAGCTCACGTTCGGTGCGACTTTCGCCCGTACGCAGTCGCTGATCCCCCTCGGCGATCGCTGGCTTTTGGTCTGGGCGGACGACCACGACGGCAACTACGAGATCTACTCCCAGATGTTCTCGAACGATCTGACGAGCATCTCGCAGCGCGAGCGCATCACCAACGACGCCAGCGACAGCGTGTCTCCGTTCGCAGCGTTCGGTCCCAACGGCGACGTCGGCGTGCTGTTCGACGATCGCCGCAGCGGCAGCTGGCAGGTCTACTTCGCCCGCCTGATTTGCGCGTCCGCCCCGACTGAGTGACCACTCGGAATTTTCACAGGGAGGCGGAAGGGCGGGGAGAAGAGTTTTTAGTCGGATCCGATCCGAAGCGCCGCGGCGCATCTCCCTGTCGGCTACTCGTCCACTGGTACGCGGAGACGATTCGGCGTGGATTGAGTCATTTCACCCTCTCGCCCCTTCCGCCTTTCTGTGAATTCCGCAGCGGTCAGGTTCGCAGGCGCCAGAGCCCGGCTTGGTGGACCTTGCCGGGGAGACGCCGGCCGGTGACGGCCTCGGCTATGTTTCCCGCCTCGATCAGGGCTTCGAGGTCGATGCCGGTCTCGATGCCCATGCCGTGGAGCATGTAGACGAGATCTTCGGTCGCCAGGTTTCCCGCGGCGCCTGGCGCGTAGGGGCAGCCTCCGAGGCCGGCGACGGATGCGTCGAAATCGCGAAACCCGAGCTCGAGGCCCACCACTGCGTTGGCGAGCGCGGTGCCGCGGGTGTCGTGGAGGTGCAGAGCGAGCTTTTCGGTGGCGATCTCGGCGAGGAAGATTTCGCAGATGCGACGCGTCTGGAGCGGCGTTCCGACGCCGATCGTGTCCCCGAGCGAGACCTGATAGCAGCCGAGCGCCAGGAGCTTCTGCGTGATGTCGAGCGCCTTCTGCGGGTCGACGTCGCCTTCGTACGGGCAACCCCACACCGTGGAGACGTAGGCGCGGACGCGCATGCCGGCTTCGAGTGCGGGCGGGACCACCTCCGAAAAGGTGTCGAGCGACTGCTCGATGCTCTTGTTCGTGTTCTTCTTGTTGTGCGTCTCGCTCGCGCTCATGAAGACAGCGATTTCTCCGAGCCCCGCCTGCTTGGCCCGCTCGAGGCCCTTCGCGTTCGGGCACAGCGCGCTGAGCGTCACGCCGGGCCGGAGCGCTCACGCGCGCGAACGAGCTCGTCGGCGTCAGCGAGCTGCGGGACCCAGCGAGGCGAAACGAAGCTGGTGAGCTCGATGCGACTGAGGCCGGCGGCGATCAGCGCCTCGATCAGGCGCTTCTTGGCCTCGAGCGGGACCGGCGCGGGCTCGTTCTGGAGGCCGTCGCGAGGGCGAGACCTCGTAGACGGAGACGCGATCGGGGAGCCGGTCGAACATGAGCGAGCCCTTTTCGTTTACCGCGTTTCGGCCTCGCCGTCAGCGAGCCTGGTTCTCAGCGCTCGAGCAGGCGCATCTGGCGCTGTCGAGGATGGGGCACGAAGTCGATGGGGTACTCGCCACTCCAGCAGGCGTGGCAGAAAGACTCCCGAGTGGGGCGCTCGGTGGCGATCGGCAGCGAGCGGCCGTTGCCCCGAGGCAGAGCGGAGTGGTGAGCTTCGGTTACGGCGTCCAGCATCCGCTCGAGGGACAGATAGGCCAGTGAGTCGCTGGTGATGTACTGGTTGATGTCCTCGACGGAGTGGCTGGAGGCGATGAGCTCCGCGCGGGTCGGAGTGTCGATGCCGTAGAAGCAGGGCCACGCGGTCGGCGGGCTCGAGATGCGCATGTGCACCTCGCGAGCGCCCGCGTCGCGCACCATCTTGACGATCTTGCGGCTGGTGGTGCCGCGCACGATGCTGTCGTCGACCACGACCACCCGCTTGCCCCGCAAGCACTTCGCTGATGGGGTTGAGCTTCAGGCGTACGCCGAAATGGCGGATGCTCTGCTGCGGCTCGATGAAGGTGCGGCCGACGTAGTGGCTGCGAACCAGGCCCATCTCGAAGGGGATACCCGGCGCTTCCGCGTAGCCGATGGTCGCCGGCACGCCCGAGTCGGGAACCGGGATCACCACGTCGGCGTCCACCGGATGCTCGGCGGCGAGGGCGCGGCCGAGCTTCTTGCGCGCCTCGTAGACGTTGATCGCCGTCGATGGTCGAATCCGGGCGCGCGAAGTAGACGTACTCGAAGATGCAGCTCTTCTTCGTGGCGGCTTCGGCGAAGGCCGCATGCTGCGCACGCCGCGCTTGTCGAAGATCACCATCTCGCCGGGCTCGACGTCGCGCACGAACTCCGCGTCGATCAGGTCGAAGCTCGATGGGTTCGCTCGCGACCACGTGCGCGTCCGGATTGCCGGGCAGCTTGCCCGATGCACAGCGGGCGGATGCCCATCGGGATCGCGGACGGCGATCATCGACTGCTCGGTCAGGAACAAGAGCGAGTAGGCGCCCTGCACCTGGCTGAGCGCGTCGGCGATGCGGTCCTCGATCGCCCGCTGGGTGCTGATCGCCGCCAGGTGCACGATCACCTCGGTGTCCGCGGCGCTCTGGAAGATCGAGCCCGCGCTCCTCGAGCTTTTCCCGCAGCGCCTCGGCATTGGTGAGGTTGCCGTTGTGGGCCACGGCGAGCGAGCCCCGCGCGTAGTCGACCGCGATGGGCTGGGCGTTCTTGACGAAGGAGCCCCCCGCGGTGGAGTACCGGACGTGGCCAATGGCGTGGCTACCCGCCAGCCGGGCCAGCTCGGCCGGGCGGAAATACGTCGATGACGTGGCCCATGCCCCGGTGCAAAAAGAGCTGGTGGTCGTCGCTGCGTGACGATGCCGGCGCTCTCCTGGCCGCGGTGCTGCAAAGCGTGCAGTCCCAGGTAGGCGAGGTTCGCCGCCTCGGGGTGGCCGTAGATCCCGAAGACTCCGCACATTGTGGTTCCCGGAAGCGTTTGGAGGAGCTACCGGTGAACGCTTATTTGCACACTCCCCCACCTCGGTGCCAGGTCTGTCCGTCCGACGGGCCAAATTCGCCTATCGGGGGCTGTGTGGCGGTAGGAAGGTCCCCGCCGCGAAACCCTTAGAGCTTTTGTCCGGTGGTGACTATCCTTCAGCGCTCCCATGGGCGCGTTCGAGGAGCTTCTCGACTCGTGGCGGTCGAATCCCGACTCCGATTCCACCCTGGCATTGTGCTCGTACCTGAGCGCGGCGCCGAAGGAGGAGATCGTGCGCGAAGTGGGAGCGCGCGCCGAGCAGTGGCACGGCCAGGATGGCGAAGTGATGTTGGCCGTCGGTCGCATGTACCTCGACTCCAACATGCTGGCCGAGGCACAGGGGGCACTGGTCAACGCGGGCAAGTCGAACCCGAGCGACGCGCGTCCCTTCCGACAACTGGGCGAGGTGCTGCTGCGCCGCGGTGACGCGTCTCGTGCCGAAAAGGTTCTCTCCCGGGCTCTGCAGCTCGGGCTATCCGACGGCGAGACCCGCCTCTGGCACGATCGCGCCGTCGTCTACGTCGCGCTCCAGAAGCGAGTCGGGGCCCAAGCGGTCGCCGCTGAAGTTGCGCGGACCTTACCGAAGACCAACGTAGAAGCAGCGGCGGCGCCGCCCCCCCCGCGGCCGCCTGCTCCCGCACCCCTCGCGCCTGGCTGGGGGGAAGAGGCGCCGACGCGGCGTCAGGCGGCTCCCCAGCACGCACCTCCCGCAGCGCGTCCTCAGATCCTTCAGCCCCCCGCCAAACCCCGATCGGTTCCGCCACCACTTCCGCCAATGCCCGTGGCGGCTCCTCAAATCCCGCCGTCGGCGCCGTTCCCTCCCGCTCCCGTCCCGCCGTCGGCGCCTTCCCGGCCGCTGCGCCCCCTCGAGGACGACGACGAGACCACCGTTCAAGGCGTGCCGAACTACGTACGCGACATCATGAGCCCAAAGCCTGCGGCTCCTGGGCCAGCCCCTCACAATCCGTTCGGTGCGTCCCCCTTCCCACCCATGACGGGCGGCACCGCCCCCATGGCGTTTGCTGCCCAGCCCGCGCCGATGGCGATTCCGCGATCCTCAATGGAAGAAGGGGACTCGATCGCGCCGGTACGCATGGGCGATGCGCCCAATCCATCCGCGGAGGCCGTGCTCGACAGCTTGGCGCGTGTGGGTGTGTACGAGCCGGCTGGAGGAGCGCCGCCCGCGTGGGAGGCCGCCTCTCTGCCCAAGACACGCGGGTCGTGGGTGCTCATCGTCGCGACCGTGCTCGTGGTCGGAGCTGGCGGCGGCGCGTACTACTACGCGCGCAAAGTAAAAGAGGATCGCGCGGCATTTGCTCGACGCCTGGGCGACGAAGTCGACACGATGATTCACAGCGGGGAGATGACAGAGCTCCGCGCCAGTGACGACAAGCTGTCGAAGATCTTCGAGCTCGACTCGCGTAGCTCCCGTGCTGCGAAACTTTGGCTGGAAAACCGCGTGCTCACCGCACTCATGATCCCCGACGAACCCCGAGGGATTGACGCCGCGGTTCACCGCGCGCGAACCGTCGAGGTGCCGGAGCAGGAAGTCGCGTTCGGAAAGATTGCTTCGTTCCTGGTGGAAGGCGATCTGGCTGGCGCGGCAGCCGTGCTGCCCCGCTACGACAAGGAGTCGGGCAAGGATCCGTTCTATCAGCTCACCGCCGGGGCCGTGCTGGAGCGAGCCGGCGATTTGCGAGCGATTGAGCGCTACGAGGCAGCCCGCAACCTCGACAAGAAATTGGTGATCGCGGACGTGCTTCTCGCTCGCCTCGCTCTCCTCGAGCTCGGCCCCGAGAAGGCCCGCCCGGTGATCGACGAGCTGAAGAAGAAGACCGGAGAGACGCCGAGCACGCGTGCGCTCGAAGCGCTTGCGTGGGCCGTCGATCCGGAACGTCCGAAGGAGCTTCCCAAGACGGCGATGCTGAGCGACGAAGACAAGCAGTCGCTGGTCTTGCCGCTGTTGCCGGTACCAGCCATCGTGGAAGCCATCCAGGCCATTGGCGGGGGCCTCGAGAAAAAGGCCACCAGCTCCATCGACAGCGCGATCCTCCTGTCGGACACACCGGCGATGGCGACGCAGCTCGGGTTTTTGGCGATCAAGGCTGGTGACGAGAAGCTCGCACGCAAGGCGGCGCTGCGCGCGCTGCAGTTCTCCGCGCTCTACCCGCAGGCGCGCATCTGGCTTCCCGCGTCGCGCTGCTCGGCGGCCGTCTCGACGAAGCCAAGAAAGCCATCGAGGAGCTCGACCCGCACACGCCGGAAGTCGTCGTGGTTCGTGGAGTGGTCGCGTACGAGACGCTCGATGTCGGGCGAGATGCGCAGCGTGAACGAAGCGCTCGGCGAGGCAGCGAAGACCCGGATTTCGCGGGGCTCGTGGCGGCCTCCGAACGTCGTGATGGGTCGAGACCTTCCCACGCCCGAAAAGCTAGAAGCGATGGCTCAGCCCTACGTTCCTTGGGGCGAGATCGTCTGGATGGATGCAGCGCTCGAGCTCGGCGATCTGGAGCTCGCCGAAAAGATGGTGAAGGGTTGGGGCGACGGCGCTTCGCGTCCGGTGTTCGCGCTGCGGGTGGCTCAGCTTCGCCGCTATCAAGACAAGGCGGACGACGCGGTGAAGTACAGCGGCGGCGCCTTGGAAGGCACCATCACGGCCCGCGTCGTCACCGAGCGCGTGTTCTGCCTCATCGCAGCGAACGACGCGACACGAGCTCGGGATCTGATCGCGAAGTTTCCGTCGATGCTCGGGCCCATGGCAGATTGGCTGCGTGTCTACGTCGACGCGAAGAGCAATCGCGGCGGGGATGCTCGCTCCAAGCTCTCCCAGCTCGAGCCGCCTTCGGAGGAGGCTCCGCTCTTGCTTCGGCTGGCCGCGGCGCGGGCTCTCGCCGCAACCAAGGATCGCAAGGCCAAGCAACTACATCGCCTCCATGCAACGCAAGCTGAAGAAGCACCCGGAGCTGATTCTGGCTGCGAAGGACCTGAAGTAGCGCCCGCCCGCAGCCGCGTGCCGTCCGAACGGCTCTCTCAATCCAGCGAAGCGCTCGTCGGAATCGTAAAGGGTGCGCGACCGAGCTCAGTTCGTCGTGAGCACGACGCCCAAGGTCGTGGTCCAGACGTGACTCTTCGTGTCGCGCTCGTGCTCTTGGTAGATCTCTCTTCGTCGGCTCGCCGTTCAGGACGAAATCGCCGCGGCCTTCGAGACGGAAGATCATGTTGTCGGTGGGGCTCGCTTCCAGCGTGAGGGTGCCGGTGGCGATCTCCGCGTCGGTGAGCAGGGTCTGATCGGGCAGGCGAATCGACAGCGCACGACCATCCTTGTCCTTCAGGTACTCGCCACGGCCCGCAATGGCGAACGTTTCGTCGAGCTGATAGCGGGCATACAGAGCGCCGCCGTACCACTTTTGCGTCGTGGGAGAGGCATCCGCGGTAGGGTCGTCGGGCCGCACACCTTCCACGCCGTAGTCGCCGTTGAGCGGCGAACCAGAGGGTCTCGATCGGCCGCACCCGGATGACCAGGTCGACCAGGTGCCGCCAGCTATCGAACGGATTCGCACCGCCCCGATCGACCACGTAGTCCTGGGCGCCGGCTCCCGCGGAGGGGGCACAGCCGGCTGCGTCCGGATCGTAGGCCGTTCCCGCGGCACAGGCGTAGGTGAGCGAGTCGTCCTGCTCCGGTCCGCCGATCCAGCCGAGAGAGGCCGACAGCTCCTGGCTCGGCGTGAGCTTTGCCACCAGGCCGAAGGTCTTGCCGATGTTGTTGTCGACAGAGCGGTTGTTGCCGTTGGCCACCATGGCCGTGAGGGCGAGCTCCGGCATGGAGATCGATTTCCGCTCGAAGCCCCGTGTGGAACACCGGTTGCGCGAAGCTGTTCAAGACGCCGCGCGTGTAGTTCGCGTTGTCCTGGCTCTCCACGACCTCGGCTCCGACGATGGTGTCGAACTTTCCGAAATCGAAGCGGAACATGCCTTCCACACCGCCCGGCCTCCACGAAGCGTAGGCCTGTTTCACGACCTCGAGTGGGGTGCCGGCGTCGGCTCCGGCGGCGATGGTAGCGGTTGGGCCGTAGCGCAAGCTCACTTGCCCACCGACCGGATCGGGCTCGACGCCTGCGTCGAGCCCAATCCACGAGAGAGCAAATCCGTTCGTGGATGCGTAGCTGCGCGTGGGCGGGGTGTACGACTGGGGTTTGGGAAACCCCAGTTCACGCCGTAGTAGGCGTCGACGAAGGCTCGAAGCTGCACGGCTTCGTACCAAGGCTCCGCCGGAGGCGGCGGTTCGGGGATCGACGGCTGTGCCACGACCGCGGACGAACCGAGGAGCACGAGCGCCCCCGCCAAGAACGATCTCGATGCTCGTCGCGCGCCGCTCATCGTCTGCTCCTTGTCACCGGGCCGTGTCGTATCAGTTTTCGCCCGACAGCGCGCCGAAAATCGCAGCGTTTCCAACCCCTGGCCGTGAGATGAAAGCGCCAGAAGTCGCACGGGACGGTCGGAACCTCGGGAACAGAAATTCTAAAAATTCCTGATTCCTTCCGCTTTCCTGTGAATCCCAGGCTCGTTTCAGCGCGCGCGAAGCTCGCCGGCACCCGCGGCCGGCGCACGCCCTTCGATCATGTTCTTGAGCTCGTCCGGGTCGCTCGACCGGCCCATGGCCTCCTCGAGCGTGATCACGCGCCGGCTGTACAGGCAGTACAGCGACTGGTTCATCGTCTGCATGCCGTGCTTCGTCTGGCCGACCTGCATCTGCGAGTAGATCTGGTGGATCTTGTCCTCGCGGATGAGGTTGCGGATGGCGGCGTTGGGCACCAGCACCTCGAGCGCCAGCACGCGCCCCGGCCCGCTCGCGCGCGGCAACAGCAGCTGGCTGAGCACGCCTTCGAGCACGAAGGAGAGCTGCGCGCGGACCTGCGACTGCTGGTGCGGCGGGAACACGTCGATGATGCGGTTGATGCTCTGGATCGCCGAGTTGGTGTGCAGCGTGGCGAACACGAGGTGGCCGGTTTCGGCGATGGTCAGCGCGGCCTCGATCGTCTCGAGGTCCCGCATCTCGCCGACCAGCACCACGTCCGGATCCTGGCGCAGCACGTACTTGAGCGCGTCGCTTGAAGCGCATGGTGTCGCTGCCGACCTCGCGCTGGTTGACGATGCAGCGCTTGTGCGGGTGCAGATACTCGATCGGGTCTTCGATCGTCATGATGTGCTGACGCGTCTCGGTGTTGATCTTGTCGATGATCGACGCGAGCGTCGTGCTCTTGCCCGAGCCGGTGGGGCCGGTGACCAGGACCAGCCCGCGCGGCTTCGCAGCCAGCTCGGTCACGATCGGCGGCAGACCCAGCTCGTCGAACGACAGGATCTTGAACGGGATCGAGCGGAACGCGCCGGACACCGCGCCGCGCTGCATGAAGATGTTGGCGCGGAAGCGCGACAGGTTCTTCACGCCGAAGGAGAGGTCGAGCTCCTTGTTCTTCTCGAACTGGATCTTCTGCTCCTCGGTGAGCACCGAGTAGCAGAGCTGCTTGGTCTCGACCGGCGAGAGCGGTGGCAGCTTGAGCGGCACGATCGCGCCGTCGATGCGCAAGAGCGGCGGCGAGCCGGTCGTGATGTGCATGTCGCTCGCGCCCTTTTCGATCATGGCGCGCAGCAGCTGGTGGAGGTTGACTCTGACGCCTTCTTCGCCGATCGCCATTTGTTACAGCCTAACCCACGGATGCTCGTCCGGCTCAGTCGGCCATGGTGACGCGGAGGATCTCTTCCGGCGTGGTCACGCCTTCGAGCATCTTCCTGATGCCCGCCATGCGCAGCGTGATCATGCCCGCGGCTTGATGGCCGCGACCTTGAGCTCCGCCGTGGACGCGCCCTGGAGCACCATCTCCTTCAGATCGTCGTTGAAGCGCATCACCTCGTAGAGCGCGACGCGGCCCTTGTAGCCGGTGCCGTTGCAGGTGCTGCAGCCGGCTGCCCTTCACATCTGCGCGCGTCGGCGAGCTGCTCTTCGCTGCACGCCCATGTCGAGCAGCGCTTGCTGCATCGAGCGCGACGTCCGTCTTGCAGTCGACGCACACCTTGCGCGCGAGGCGTTGCGCCAGCACCAGGTTCACGCTGGCGGTGATCAGGAACGGCTCGACGCCCATGTTGAGCAGGCGCGAGATGGTCGCCGGCGCGTCGTTGGTGTGCAGCGTGGAGAGCACCATGTGGCCGGTGAGCGCCGCCTTGACGGCGATTTCCGCCGTCTCGAAGTCGCGGATCTCGCCGACCATGATGATGTCCGGGTCCTGGCGCAGGAACGCGCGCAGCGCCATCGCGAAGTTCAGCCCGATCTCGTCGTGCATCTGCACCTGGTTGATGCCGTGCAGGTTGTACTCGACCGGATCTTCGGCGGTGCTGATGTTGACGCCCGGCTTGTTCAGCTCGGAGAGCGCCGAGTACAGCGTCGTGGTCTTGCCCGAGCCGGTGGGCCCGGTGACCAGCACCATGCCCCACGGCTGGTTGATCGCCCACTGGAAGTCGTCGAGCGGCGCCTGGTCGAAGCCGAGCTTCGTCATGTCGAGCTGCAGGTTGCCCTTGTCGAGCAGGCGCAGGACGATCTTCTCGCCCCACATGCGTGGGCAGCACCGAGACGCGGAAGTCCATCTCGCGGCCCTTGCCGAGCTTGAGCTTGATGCGTCCGTCTTGCGGCAGGCGCCGCTCGGCGATGTCGAGCTGGCTCATGATCTTCAGGCGGCTGACCAGCGCGTTCTTCAGCTTGAGCGGCGGCGCCATCTCCTCGTGGAGCACGCCGTCGATGCGGTAGCGCACGCGGAGCCGCTTCTCGTACGGCTCGACGTGGATGTCGCTCGCGCCCTTGCGGATGGCGTTGAGCAGGACGACGTTGACGAGGCGGACGACCGGCGCGTCTTCGCTGGCCTTCTCGAGCTCGAGGGCGTTGACGTCCTCTTCGTCGGCGCCGAAGTCGATGTCTTCGTCGCCGAGGTCGAAGTCGGCCATCACCTCTTCGTAGGAGGGGCCGGCGTTGTAGTAGCGCTCGATCGCGCGTCTGGATCGCGGTCTCGCTGGCGACGACCGGCTCGACGTTGAAGCCGGTGAGGAACTTGATGTCGTCGATGGCGTTCAGGTTCGTCGGGTCCGCCATCGCGACGATCAGCGACGAGCCGGAGCGCGAGACCGGGATGATCTTGTGCTTTTCGCACACGTCGCGCGCCGACGAGCTTGATGATCTCGTCGTCGATCTCGTACTCGTCGAGATTGATCGCGGGCAGCCGGTACTGCGCGCTCAGGAAGTTCGTGATCTCGCCGTCGGAGATGTAGCCGAGCTTCGGCGAGCGTGTAGCCGAGGTTCTGTCCGTTGCGCTTTTGCTCGTCCTGCGCCTGGCGGAGCTGCTGGAGGCTGATGAGCTTCTCGCGGACGAGCAGCTCTCCCAGTCGACTCGTGCTCATTCTTCGATTTCTCCGGTCAGGGGCGTGATGTCGGAAACGGGGAGTCTACCAGGCGAGCGGGGCCGCTCAACAGGGCTGGTCCGGCCGCAGCTTTTGCGGCAGAGCGCGGCTCGCCGTGCTCTTGGACTTGATGCGGGGGCGCGTCCAGGAATCTGATGAGGAGATGAGCTTTTTCACCCGTGCGCTCGATCTCGTGCGCGGCAAGAAGAAGGCGGCGCTCCGGCGTGCCGAGCGAGAGGAGGCCCTGGGAAACCTGGGGGAGGCGACGGTCGCCTATCTCGAGGCCGAGGCACCTGTCGAGGCGTCCCGAGTGCTCGCTCTGCGCGCGGACGCTGCGACGGCCCCGAGCGAGCGGCTCTTGCTCCTCGCGCAGGCCGCGCGACACGCCCAGGGCGAGGCAGCACTCGAGCTTCGCTTGCGCCGTGCGCAGCTGTGCGTGGATCTCCTGCGCTCGGGCGAGCTCAGTCTCACGCCCCACGAGGAAGCTCTCCTCGCTCGGGAGCTCGCGAGCATGGGACAGCCGACACTCGCTGCCGAGATCTATGCACGGATGGGCGATTCCGAAAACCAGGCGAAGATGCTGGTGGAGGCGGGCGCGATCGATCGACTCGAGAAGGTTCTCGATGCTCAGCAGGAGCGCACGCGCAGCGAGCGGAAGCGAGTCGAGCTCCATTCCGAGCTCAAGGACTTGTGCCTGTCGGGCCGGCGTCGGGAAGCCCTCGAGCTCGGTTCGGGCAGCGGCGCTAGCGAAGAAGAGGCGGTCATCGCATTCCTGCGCGACGTGGAGCTACGCAAGGTCGTGGGCACTCGGGTTCGTCTCGAAATCGACGGCCAGTCCCGGGAGATCGCCTTCGGCACCGAGGTCCTGATTGGGCGGGCGGACGCGACCGTGACGGTGCCCTCGCCGGCGGTGAGTCGGGAGCACCTGGTGCTCCGTCGAGGCCCCGAGGGCCCTGAAGCGGTCGATCTCGGCTCCCGCAACGGGACCCTGCTCCGGGGCGTGAAGCTCGCGACGCCCCTCACGGTGCGTGAGCCCGTGGAGCTGTCTCTGGGAGGCGAGGTGCCGCTCACGCTGGCGCCGATTGCTGACGGCGGCCTTCGCATCGAGTGTGGGGAACAGATCGTCGACGCCCCTCTCGGTGCTCTATCGGTTGGAAGCCTTCGCATCGCTCCCGGCGCCGACGGATGGCTCGAAGTCGACGCCCGCGGCGCGTTTCTGGGCGGTCTCCGGGTCGACGGAACGATCGAGCTCTGTCGCGGCGACGAGCTTTCCGAAAGCGTGGGGGGACCGGTACGTGTGAGAGTGGGTCCATGAGTTGGTGGTCGCGATTCAAATCGCGCCGCTCGTCGAGCGAAGCGCCCGAGCCCAAGCCCGAGCCCAAGCCCAAGCCTGAGCCGAGAGCCCCAGCCCGGGCCGCTCGTGAAAGCGAGGAGCCCCAGTCGCCGCTCGAGCCACTGCTTGCACTCGCACGGGGTGACGCAGTGAATCCGGGCGCAGCACAAAGCGCACTCTCCCTGGTGAGCGGGACGATGGACGAAAAGCCCGCCCTCGACGCAGTGCTTCGAGCCCACGAAAAGGACAACGCGCCCGAGGAGCTGTGTACCGCCGGCGCGCGACTCCTCGCCCTGCGCGGGGAAGGGGAGCGCGCGCTCAGCCTTCTGTCCGGTGCCAAGAGTCCCGAAGCGCTGATGATGGCGGCGGATTTCCATGCAGACCGGGGACAAATCGCTCTTTCCATCACGCTCCTCGAGCGAGTTCTTGCCCGGGATCTCGACATCCCAGGGGCTCGCGAGCGGCGGGAGAGGCTGCTTTCCAAGCTCGGTGGGAATGCTGCGCACGCATCCGCTGCGTCCGCCGGCGCCACCGTGCTTCGCTCGGACGCTCCAGAAACCAGCCTGCGCATCATCGGAGAAGCAGGCCGTGGTGGAGCCGGCAGCGTGTACGAGGCAATCGACGACGTGCTCGGTCGCCGGGTTGCCCTCAAGGTCTACCACCGTCCGGCCGACGACCACGACAAGCTCGCCAACGAAGCGCGCATGGCCGTGGAGCTCGGTGGTCCTGGCGTGGTTCGCGTCTTCGATGCGGATCTGGACCGTGGTTTCATCGTGATGGAATGGTTGCCGGGTGCAGCGCTCAAGCACTGGCTCGCCGAACCCCAGAACCTACTTCCCCTCGAGCGCTGGGTCCTGCCCTTCGGACAAGCGCTGTCACGCATCCACGCGGCCAACGTCGTGCACGCGGACATCAAGCCCGCCAACGTCATGTTCCGCGCCTTCGACGAGCCCATCCTGAGCGACTTCGGGCTCGCACGCCACTCGGGGCAGCCTCTGTTTGGCGGGAGCCTCGGCTACATGAGCCCTGAACGGTTGGCCGGCGCGAGCGCGACGTTTGCCGAGGACGTGTACGCGTTCGGACGCATCATCGAGGACGTTCTTTCCGCCGCCGGCGAGCCCAGCGCCGCCTGGAGCCGCGTCGTTCACCAGCTCTTGGCTCCCGTCGAAAGCCGCCCGGTCGATGCCCGCGCCGTCTTGGACGTGCTAGCCCGGGAGATTCTTCTTGACAGCAAAGCGGGCGCGCCAATACTTCTCTTTGTAATTCTCGCATCGGAATAGTGCGCCTTTGTTTCTGGAGCGCCATAAATGCCTAAAACCTATAGTGATTTGCTCTCCGGTGTCCGGTCCTCGATCCGGATCCTCTCCCTCGACGACCTGAAGGGTCGGCTCGAAAAGAAGGACCCCTTGGTGGTCGTCGACGTGCGGGAAAAGGACGAGCTCCGGGCGGGGTTCATCCCGGGCGCTCTGCATCTGCCCCGGGGATTTCTGGAGATGCAGGCCGAGCAGAAGCTGCCGGACAAGAAGGCGGAGATCGTCCTTTATTGCGCCGGCGGGACGCGCAGTGCGTTTGCGGCCAAGACACTTTCCGAGCTCGGCTACGAGAACGTGTGGAGCGCCAACCCGGGATTCGTCCGGTGGAAGGATCTTGGTTACCCCGTCGAGCAGCCGCGTCGAGCTCACCCCCGCGCAGCTCGATCGCTACTCACGCCACATCCTTTTGCCCGAGGTCGGAGACAAGGGACAGGCAAGCTACTCGAATCCAAGGTGCTGCTTCTCGGCGCGGGCGGGCTCGGCGCGCCGGCGGCGCTGTATCTCGCGGCGGCCGGGGTGGGAACGCTCGGGATCGTCGACGCGGACGTCGTCGACGCCTCGAACCTGCAACGCCAAATCATCCACGCTACCTCGCGTCTGGGAATGCCGAAGGTCGACAGCGCGGAGAAGGCCATCACCGATCTGAACCCGGACGTGAAGGTCGTGAAGTACCAGGAGCGGCTGACGAGCGAGAACGTCGACCGCATCTTCGGAGCCGGCTGGGACGTGATCGTCGACGGCTGCGACAACTTTCCGACGCGCTACCTCGTGAACGACGCGTCGTTGTTCCACGAGATCCCGGTCGTCCACGGCTCGATCTTCCGCTTCGACGGCCAGGTCACGACGTTCCAGCCGTTCGTCGGACCCTGCTACCGCTGCCTGTATCCCGAGCCCCCGCCGCCGCATCTGGCCCCGTCCTGCGCCGAAGCCGGCGTGCTGGGGATCTTGCCGGGCATCATCGGCACCCTGCAGGCCACCGAAGCCATCAAGCTGATCCTCGGCAAGGGCGATCTCTTGGTGGGTCGGCTGCTCACCTACGACTCGCTCCGCATGACGCTTCCGCACGTTGAAGCTCCGCCGCGACAAGAACTGCCCCGCCTGCGGCGAGAACCCGACGATCAAGGAGTACATCGACTACGAAGGGTTCTGCTCCAACGTGAGCGAGCACTGACGCTCGTCCTTCGTCATTTTTTTCGAATCGCCGTCGGCGCCGCGTCACTCCCTCGCGGGTCTGCGCCAGCCTGGCTGGACGCACAATCCCGGCGAGCTTCTACAGGAATTTCAAACCAACCAGGCCAGCCGAAGCTAGGTGGAGGAACGCGAGTCCTCGGGCTGGTTTGAAAACACGCCCAAGTTCCTGGTTCGATTCCGGGCCGAGTAGGGCGCGAGTCGGCGGCGACCTGTAAGCCGGGAAAGGCATGACCCGTTTCCAGGTCGACCGCCCCTCCCGAAAGGATCCTTCATGCCTGCCAAGGTGCTTTCCGTCTCTTTGTTCACGTTGCTCGTCGCCGCTTGCGGGGGTGGAACGCAGCAATCGAACGTTGGTCCGGGACCGACGCCGCAAACGTGTCCTCCGGGAACCGCCTGGGACGGCCAAGTCTGCGCGCAGTCTCCGCAATGTCCCGCGGGCACCGTTCCGAGTGCTCAGGGCTGCGTCTCGAATCAGACCCCACCGCCCGTCGGTACGGATGCGGGAACCGGAGCGCCGCCCGCAACTGGAAGCGCGACGCCCCTCGATCCCACTCAAGCGCAGATTGCGATGCAGGGGCTCGACCTCCTGGCGAAGAGTGAAGCGCCGGGCGCAAAGCCCGTCGCCGGAACGGCTCTCGCCGGAACGTTTCAGCAAGGGCAGAGTCTGCAGGCGGATTTCCAGGCCCAACCTGGCAAGTGCTACACCGTCGTCGGCTCGGGAGCGCCCACCATCCAGAACCTCGACGTCCAGATCGTTACCGCATCTCCGATCCCGGGCTTCGCCTCTCCAGTGTTGGCGACGGATCAGACCAGTTCGCCGACCGCCGTTGCCGGCGCCAAGCCCAACTGCTTCAAGTGGGCACTGATGTTTCCCGCCCCTCTTCGCATGGTCGTCAGCGCGAGCGCCGGGCAGGGAATCGCCGCAGCACAGGTGTACGAAAAGTAGCCGTCAGCGAGCTTCGGACTCGCCGAAAAAGCGAGGCCAGCTTTCCGTCATGCGACGGCCTTCGCGACGACGCTCTTCCCGCCGGCTGAAGGTGACGCCGACCTGAAACGCGAGGGTTGCAATGCCAAGTCCTGCAACCACGTCGATCACGTAGTGCCAGCGCAGGAACATGGTCGCGATCATGATGTTGAGCGCGAAGAAGCCCACGAGCGGCCAGGAATATCGGAATGGCACCTTGTCGCGGTTGCGGAAGCTGAACAGCACGATGAACGTGGGAGCCGCCGTGTGGAGCGACGGGAAGATATCCATTTGTGCTCCCCCCGATGCCACCGTGGCCATTACCATGTCTCGCCACATGCCGTGGGGGAGTGCGTTTTTGAATTCGTGGGCCAGAGCGTGATGAGGCCCGTAGCCGGGAACGAGCATGTAGACGAGGTGTCCGATACAGAACACCGTCAGCATTCCCAACGCGAACTCGGACAGCACCCGCATGCTCTTCTGGAAGAGCAAGATCGGGATCACGTGGATCGCGAGCAGGAAGAAGTAGCCAAAGTAAAAGAACGCGAACCATTCCGTCGTGAGCGGCGTCACGATGCGATCCATCGCCAGCGCGGGCTCGAAGCCGAACAGAGTGAGGTCGAGGTGATATAGGCCGCCGTCCAGTGTCGTGACGTTCACGATCGGCAAGAGCGTTGCCAGGAAGAAGTAGCTGAGCTGCACCGTGCCGTAGATCGCAAAGCGATAGAGTAGGGGAGCCCAGAACTTGTGACGAAGGATCCCACCGCGCACCAGGACGAGAGTGCAGAACAAGAAGCCGAACAGCCCACCCATGCGCTCGACCGACACGGCTTGCGCAGCGGATGGCGGACAGCGTGCCGCGATCACCACCAAGATCGACAAGTAGACGAGGACCAACCAGTCCTGGGGCGCAAGCTCTCGGATCCATCGTCGAACGACGCTCTGCGCATCCTCGGCGGGCGTGCGGGCGACGTAGAGCTCCTGGTGGTGGTCAATCGCCATGACTGAGAATCGGGAGGTGTCCTAACAGCGCGAGTCCCGTGAGCGAAAGTCGTGCCACGAACCTCTCGAAGATGCTCGCCTGCAAAGCACGGGCCGGCGAATTTTTTGCCGCTGGTTTGCTGCGAAATTCGCTACGCACTCGGTAGCGGATTACGCGGCTGTTCGCGGTCAGCCTTCTTTTTCGGCTCGCGCTCTCGCACGGACCTGCGCCTCATCCATGGGCTGTTCTTCTTCGACTTCGTCCGCCTCGGTTCCGACTCGAACCTTCGGAGACGCTGCGTACGTGACGTTGCCGGTCTCCGTCACGCGACTGCGCACGACGTCACTCGCGCTGAGCTGTGCCAGGAGCTGTTCGGCCTCGGCTTCTTCCATGCGCAGGATCTTTGCAAGGGACAGCGACGTGAGATCCTTCCCCTTTTCGATGAGGACGTCTTCCGCGGCGAACGCCCATGCCTGGTCGATCGACGTCACGAGCTCCTTTTCGTGCTGCTTGGAGCGCATCCACGCGACCGCGGCAACCACGAAAGGAACCGCCAGCGCACCGAACATTGCGAGCGTTCCGATCACCCCCGGGCTCGTCACGGTCAGTACCAGGAGGGTGACGAGCAGGGACAGGACGGCGAATCCGCTCACCACGCCGGCGCTGACTGCCCACGCGGCGCGGCGCATCTGCGCCTTTCGCGCCACGACGAGCGGCTTGATCTCGCGGCCCGAACGCACGACCTTCGCGTCGTCCACTACGACGCGCGGGCCACCGCAAACCCGGCAGCGCTGGCGCAGAAGTCCACCTTCTTCCGTGTCGGCTACGCTCTGGCAGTGTGGGCAGCGATGACTCTCGCCATACGCTGCACCGCACCCGCAACGCAGTGATTCGGGAAGCTGGGAGCCGCAGACACGGCACTTCTGGCCGGGTAGTGGTTCGCCGGAGAGGACGGGGTTCATGGAGCGGGGCCTCGTTCGGTCGCTTATCCGCGTCGGGGCGCGGTGTCACGGCCCGAAGGGTGTTTGACTGACCCGCCGGCCGAGCCTATCCTGACCGAGGAGTGCCTTCGCTGCGCCGCCTCCTTGCGCTGGGGTTGTGTACGATCACGACCTGGTTCGTGGCGTGCGCGACCGACGCCGGCCTGGACACCCCCCCGGGCGGGAAAAAAGATGCGTCCAGCGACCAGAACAACCTGGGCGGCGGCGGAGGCATCATCAGTGGGGACGCCTGGCCAGCTGGTGGGTTCGGTTCCCCGTGCACGGCACAGCCAGATTGCATCCAAGGCAAGTGCGTGGACATCGGTCAGGGCAAGCCGAAGCTCACCTGCGTGATCCCGTGCGCGACCACCGGGAACGCCTGTCCGAACGGCGCCTACTGCGTGTTCGAAAAGGACGAGGGTTACATCTGCATTCCGGATGCCAATAACCAATGTGCCCAGTGCGTTGCCGATGTCGATTGCCCCTCCGTCGGCGATCACTGCACGCCCTCACCCAAAATCGATCGCTTCTGCGCGCGGGACTGCTCCTTCGACGGCATGTGCCCAACGGGAAACGTCTGTGTCGACGTAGGAGGCTATCCTCCCGGGAGCGCGTCGGATGGGGGATTGCCGGACGCGGGGCTCGGGGAGGCCGGTCCGCCGAGCAAGCCCGCCAAGATGTGCGTGCCCCTCGGCGATGACTCCTGCCCCTGCGATTCCAAGCGCGACGGCGCCAAGCGGATTTGCAGCCAAACCAACGGTTCGGTGGTGTGTGAGGGCACCGAGACCTGCAACGGGGCGTCCAAGAGCTGGGAAGGATGCACCGCCAGCTCCCCCAAGCCGGAAGTCTGCGATGGAGCGGACAACGATTGCAACGGTACGCCGGACGACGGAACGCCCGCGACCCTGTGTGGAGCAGCTCCGCCCCACGCGAGCTGGAAGTGCAATCAGGGCGCCTGCGAGGTCGACGCTTGCGATCCGGGTTGGGCCGCGTTTCCTCCGGGAACGCCCGCTCAGGGTTGCGCGTGTCAGGTGGAGGCGGGCGAGCCCAACGACACTTGTGCGACGGCCACGGCCGCGGGAAGCGTGAGCGACGCGAACACCACCGCGCTGACGCTGACCGGACGCTTGAGCGGGGATGCCGACGTGGACTGGTTCCAGTTCGACACCGTCGACTCCGACGAGGGCACGACGAACAGCTATCACATCAAGATCGTCTTCAGCCAACCGGCGTCGAACTCCGAGTTCGAGTTCGACGTGATTCGCGGGACCGGTTGCGGCACGCCCGATAGCAAGCATTCCAGCCTGACGAGCTACGACTGGTGTGTCGATGGGACCGGAACCGTGGCGAGCAAGACGGTGGGCGAGAAGAGCTGCGGTCCTACCGCGCCCCTCCACTGCGGTCCCCACGGCAAGTCGTACTACGTGCGGGTGCGACGCAAAGCGGGTGCCACGCCGACCTGCGGCCAGTATGCACTCACGGTCACTGCGAAAGGCGGGGGGACCTGCGACTTCACCCAGGCGTGTGATCCGCAGATCGACGAGGGACCCTGAGATCCTCGACGAGTGCCCCGAGCATTCGATAGGTGAGTCCCCACACCACGCGCCCCGAAACGTCCCACGCGGGCAGCTCGAGGGCCTGTCCTTCGAGCTCGTAGCGAACGACAGTCGCGTTTTGTCCCTGGGCAAGCTGGCTGAGCGGTGCCCAGAGGGTCTCGACGACCTCCCGGTTCAACACGAGCGGCGGATCGTTCGAAACCTGAAACACGAAGGGAGCGATGGTCAGCCCGATGCGCCGCCCTCGCGCGATGGCAGGCACGAGCTCGAGCCGTCCGAGAAACTCGGCGCCCTTTTGCAGATCGAGTCCGATCTCCTCCCGCGTCTCTCGAACCGCCGTGAAGAGTAGGTCCGGATCGCTGGCGTCGTGACGACCGCCGGGAAACGCCATGTGCCCCGACCACGGATCGCCCTCCACGTGGGCTCGGCGAATGAGCAGAACCTGAAGGCCCGGCTCCGCCTGCCGGAGCACTGCTGCGACCGACGCATATCGTTCCCCTCTTCGAAGCTCGGGAACGGGACCGCGGGGCGCGAGCGCTCTTCGTAAGCACTCGATGTCGAGCGCTGTCTTGGGTTCGTCCGTCATTTCGTGGTTACTGCCGAATGAGATCTCTCGCGATCACCATTCGCTGAATCTCGCTCGTGCCCTCGTATATGGTGGTGACACGGACGTCGCGCAAGTACCGCTCGACGGGAAATTGGCGGATGTACCCGTAGCCACCGTGGACTTGCATCGCTCGATTGCACACACGCACGGCGGCTTCCGATGCGAACAGCTTGGCAATGGAAGCTTCCCGGGTGAACGCAGCGTGCCCTTCTTTGAGCCATGCAGCACGCAGGGTCAAAAGACGGGCTGCGTCGAGCTCCGTACGGCTATCGGCGAGCATCCACTGCATGGCTTGATACTCCGCGATGGGTTTGCCGAATGCCTGGCGCTCTTTGGCATAGGTCGTCGCCGCTTCCAGCGCGGCGGTCCCGATGCCGATGGCTTGGGATCCAATCCCGATGCGGCCGCCGTCCAGGGCCATCATCGCGATTCGAAAGCCCATGCCTTCTTCCCCGAGCAACGCATCGGCGGGGACTTCGCAACCCTCGAACGAAAGAGGCACGGTGTTCGAAACCGCGAAGGCCCATCTTGTCTTCGGCTCGCCCGACCAGGAGTCCCGGCGCGCCGCCGGGCACCAAAAAGCATGAAATGCCTTTGGCACCCGGAGCCCCGGTGCGTGCCCAAACCACCATCACGCCCGCATGAGCGCCGTTGGTAATCCACTGCTTTTGGCCGTCGAGCACCCAGCCGCGCTCGGTTCGCCGGGCGCTCGTGGTCATGCGCGCCGGGTCGCTCCCGACCGCTGGCTCACTCAACGCAAACGCACCCGTCAGGTGCTCGCCGCTCGTGAGCTTCGGCAGATGAGCTGTGCGCTGTTCGTCGCTCCCGAACTCCTGAATGACCTCGGCCACCATGTTCGTGACCGCCATTGCCACGGCGGTGGAGGCACAGGCCCGCGAGATCTCCATCACTGCGAGCGCGTACGCGATCACCCCGGCCTCGGCGCCTCCCCAGCGGCTCTGGACGTTGACTCCCATCAGCCCGAGTCCGGCGAGCTCCCGCAGGGTCCCTTCCGGAAACTCCTCGTCGCGATCGAGCTGGGCCGCCCGAGGCAAAATGACGCGCGTGGCGAAATCGCGCGCCGTCTTCTGTACCAAAGCCTGGGACTCGCTGATGTCGAGGTCCATCGCCGCTCGGTCATATCACGCTCTCGGCGGGCGAGCCCCGCCGTCGCCACGACCCCGTGGCCGACCCGGCGGCTTTCTACTACAGCGTCTTTCCATGGCCTGGAACATCTCGCCAGCCGACGGCGAACTTCGAGAGACCCGAAAAATTCGGAGGTCTCACAGTCAAAATGAAACGACCGGCTCCGCAGCGCCGTTTCGTAGATTACGGAGCTGTTGGAGCAATTCCGCAGAGCTACACGCGAAGGGAGCCGGTCATGAGCAAGCGTATGCGATTTGTGGGCCTAGATGTACACAAGGAGACGATCGCTGTAGCGGTCGCTCCACCCGAGGGAGAAGCGTTGTCGCTGGGGACGGTCCCGAATAATCCCGAGGCTGTCCGCAAGCTGATCAAGAAGTTACGGGAAGGCGGCGAGTTGATTTGTTGCTACGAGGCGGGCCCGACGGGATACGTCTTGTATTGGCAGCTCGAGGCGCTGGGGGTGCGGTGTGTCGTCATCGCACCATCCTTGGTACCCGTCAGACCCGGTGATCGCGTCAAAACCGATCGTGCGATGCGCTCAAGCTCGCACGACTATTTCGCGCCGGGGAGCTCACCGCGGTTTGGGTCCCAACACCCGAGCACGAAGCACTGCGTGACTTGGTGCGCACACGAGAGGCAGCCAAACGGGACGAGCGCCGTGCGCGGAACAGAATGCAAAAGTTCCTGCTTCGTCGCGGCGTGCGCAAGCCAGGGAAGATGCGCGAGGGTAGCGAAACTTACCGCAACTGGGCGTCGGGTTTGGTCTTCGACCATACGGCCCACGTCTTCGTACGCGACGATCTCCTGACGGAAGTCGATCACGCAACTCAACGAGTGAAACGACTCGATTCCGCTTGGATGATGCGATCGCCGCAGCACCGCCGACCATGCGTGCCGTTATCGAGGCATTGCAGGCGATGCGAGGCATCAGCAAGGTGACCGCTACTAGCGTTGTCTCCGAAATCGGGACGATGTCGCGTTTCAAGCATCCACGTGAGCTGATGGGCTACAGCGGTGGCGTTCCAAGCGAGCATTCTTCCGGGGACAAAAGACGCCAGGGTGCAATCACCAAGACCGGCAACGCCCATCTCCGCCGTGTGCTCGGCGAAGCGGCGTGGAACTATCGCCACCGTCCCCGACTGATCGGACAAATTCGCAAGCGCCAGCAGGGCCTCAACTCCGAGATCACCGACATCGCCTGGAACGCCCAGATTCGACTCCACAAGCGATATCGGCACCTGCTCGCGAAAGGGAAGTGCAAAAACAAGGTCGTCACCGCCGTCGCACGCGAGATGCTCGGCTTCATCTGGGATATCGCGACACGCGTCGAGCTCGCAGCCGAAGCAAACTGACCGCCTATCAGCAATCCACCGAAGGAAAGTGAGTGTTCAAGCACAGTAGACAACGTTCGAGGGGCATCCTTCTGGGGAACCCTCGGGCCTTCCTTGCGATAGGACCACCGTCCGAACTCGCGATCACAGTGCGAGGCAGCTCCGACCGGATCAAAGACTATGTTGGCGGGCACGCGAGTGTTCGATCCACGGATCGCAGATTGATCCACCGTCGACGCACACCTCTCGAACGTTGTCTTCTCTGCTTCAATGCGAAAACAAAAAATGCCCATTGCAATAAAAACCCCTCAGGCAAGGACTTGACAGGTCGTTTCATGGCAGGAAGGCGGAAGGGCGGAAGAATCACGAATTCAAAAAAAGGGGCTTCAGGCTTTGGTGTGGTTCGGAAGCCGGGAGCACGCTCTGCGATCTCGGTCATCTTCCGGAGCACGTGAGCCGACGCACACAACCACGGCGAGGCGGAGCGGGTATTTGGGGAAACTACGTGGAGAGGCGCGCCGTGAGTGCGGTACCTCCGCTTCCTCCTTACTGAAGGGGATGATTCACTCGCGGCTGTCGCGGATCGCCTCCGCGTCGCTCGTACAGCGCCAACCGAATTCACCCGCGACTGTCGCGGATCGCCTCCGCGTCGGTCGTACAGCGCCAACCGAATTCACCCGCGGCTGTCGCGGATCGCCTCCGCGTCGGTCGTACAGCGCCAACCGAATTCACCCGCGGCTGTCGCGGATCGCACACGACTCCACCCGTCGCCCGCCCGAGCTGACCGAGCGACGCCGCGGGCTGTTCGCACTGGTGAAAAACGCGGACCAGCGTCGGACCGTCGAATTTTCGTGACAGGATCTTCGACCGTGGCGAGCTCGTTGGGACGACGGGCGTCAGACAGCCAGCTGTCACGAAGCGCGTCGCGCTTCTTGTGAATCCTGATTTCGTTCCATGTCTCTGAAAGCCGCTGTAGGCCGGGCGCGTCCTTTTACGGCCTTCGTCGACGTGGAGTCGTCGCACCGTGAGGGTTCCGGAACCCTCACACCGACAAGGTGACTCCGCGCTCGAAGCTGGATCCGGTCGACTCATTGACCCATTGGCACTCGATCGATGGCGCCGTGGGCGGTCCTCCGCTCCTCATTGCTGAAGCGATGGTTCATTCACTCGCGGCTGTCGCGGATCGCCTCCGCGTCGGTCGTGCAGCGCCAACCGAATTCACCCGCGACTGTCGCGGATCGCGCACGACTCCACCCATCGCCCGCCCGAGCTGACCGAGCGACGCCGACGCCGCGGGATGTTCGCAGTGCTGAAAAAAAGAACGCGGATTAGAGTTGAATCGTCGATTTTTGTGGACAGGATTTTCGAGGGTGGCGAGCTCGTTGGGGCCACGGGCGCCAGAAGCGTTCGTTCCTCGCACCTCGGCGGCGCGTGACGGGCGCCCGGGGGAAAAATGATTTTCGCGCCGGGTCGCTCGCCCGAAACGCGTCCTCGGGCGATTGCGGGGCACGAAAATCCCCGTGGTAGGACGATGGAATGAAGAGTGCTGATTTCAGTTCGTTGGGGAAGCTCACCGATGGCGCGCTTGTCGCGGAGCTTCATCGGGTGACTCGGGCACACCGGGGATTGACCGCGGAGCTCGTGGCGCACCTCGCCGAGATGGAGGCGCGCAAGCTTCATCTTCGAGAGGCGTGCTCGTCCCTCTTTGCGTATTGCACCGAGCGGCTCGGATTCAGTGAGGATGAAGCGTGTCGGCGGATCGAAGCGGCGCGCTTGGCCCGCAGGTTTCCGTGCATCTACGACAGGCTCGAGACGGGTCGAATTTCGCTTTCGGTGCTCGGGCGTCTGAAGAGCGTTTTGACCGAGGAAAACGCACAGGAACTGCTCGACGCGGTGAGTGGGAAGAGCGTCCGCGACGCGGAACGGGTGCTCGCGGCGCGGTTTCCAAAGCCCGATGTGGCGGACAGCATTCGTAAGTTGCCCGATCGACCGGTGGCGTCGATCCCGCTGACGTCGAACGTCGAACACATCTCGGAGCCCGATCCGTCGCCGCCGACCGCTCCGTCCCCTCCACCCGCTCCGTCCCCTCCACCCGCTCCGCCCGCGAAACACGAAGCTCCGCCACGCCCAGCAGATCGCGGTCGCGTCTCACCGCTGTCTGCGGGAGCGCGTGCTCGTGAAATTCACCGCGTCTCGAACGCTGGAAGAAAAACTCAGGCTCGCACGGGATCTCATGAGTCACAAGAATCCCAGCGGCGACCTGGCGACCATCGTCGAAGCTGCGGTGGATCTCCTGATTGCCGAGCGGATGAAACGGAAGTTCGGTCAGACCGAGCGCGCTCGCAAATCGCAGTCTGCCAAACCATCGCGGGTCACCAGCGCGACCAAGCGCGAAGTGGCCCTGCGAGACGGACTCCGATGCGCGTTCGTCGATGCCCGAGGACGGCGCTGCTCCGCGCGCGGGTTTCTGGAGCTCGATCACGAGCAGGCCAAGGCTCGGGGTGGGAGCTCCGGGGCGGAGAACGTTCGCGTCCTGTGTCGCGCCCACAATCAGGGCGAAGCAGAGCGGGTGTTCGGGCGGAGGTACATGGAGCGTTGTCGGAAGAAGCGGGACTTCACCGTTCGCGATGGGGCACGAGCGACGTACGTTCGACGAAGACCGGAAGCGATGAGCTGGTTCGCGGGTAGCAGGTTTGACGCAACATCGGTCAGGACTGCCGCAGGGTCACCCATCGGTTTCCTGAAGCCCCTCAAAGAAAGAATTCTGAACTTCCGGACTTCCAAGGGTCGTCCTGAGGCATCCCCTCATTTGGATTGCACACGGAGGGCGGAAGAGCGGACGCGCTTCGTGACACCCGAAGGGGTGGAGGATTTGGGTGGTCAGAGGTGAGCCTCCGCAGTCCATTCGCAGGACAACCTCGTTGAAGTTGACGAGCAGGCCGACGGGCAATAGACGACTGGCAACGGTCGCTGCCGCTCGAAATGTAACGCTCGTTCGGACAATTCGGCACACACACACGCCCATAGGCGGATTCCATCAAGCCAGGACCAAGATGCCGATGCACTTCGATGAGCGCACCGATCACCGTGTCCGTCCTGTCCCAAAATCTCCCCCTCCGCTCTCCCTGTGCCATCCCGATGTCATCGGGCACAGCATCCGAGACAGTTACCGACTTTTTTCGCCCCCAAATGAGGGGATGCCTCAAAGGGTCGTCACGAAGCGCGTCGCGCTTCCTGTGAATCCTGATTTCGTTCCATGTCTCTGAAAGCCGCTGTAGCCTTCCGCTCGATGAGAACTCTCACGGCTTTCGCGTCGCTCTGCCTCGGCAGTGCCCTCTTGTGCACGTCGGGGGTGGCCGCGGCTTTCCCCGGTTTCTTCGTGGGAAAGAAGGAAACCGTCGGAACCGCTCATGCCACTCACCTGGCGATCTATCGCAAGGGCGACCTGTCGGTGGTGAGCGTCATGCCCGACTACGAAGGGTCGCTCGAACCGTTTGCCATCGTGATGCCGGTGCCTTCGGATGTGACTCTCGAGCACGTGAAGACGTTGAAGCGCGAGTTCCTCGATCGGATCGAGATGCTGACCGCGCCTCGCTTCATGGAGTTCTGGGAGATGGACCCGTGCGATCCCGGTCCTCTCGAGCAGGAGTGGGAGCGTTCGAAGATGGCGAGTGCTTCCACCGACTTCCTCGGTGGCGGAAGCATGCTCGGTCCGACGAAGAAGGTTCCTCCCGAGATGCTGGTGGAGGTCAAACCGGAGTTCAAAGACGGCGAGTACACGTTCAGCTTGCTCGACAAAGAGCACGCCGGCGATCTCGGCGGATTGCTCAAGGGCAAGGGGTACGTGCTGCCGGACAAGGACGCGCAGGCCGTGAAGCCCTACGTCGACTCGGGCATGAGCTTGCTGGTTGCCGAAGTGGACACCAAGCGAATCGAGCTGGTGGAGGGGAGCGGGCGTCGCTCTCCCCCATCCGCTACGAAACCCACTCCGCGGTCACGAAAATCCCTGCAAAGCTCGGCCTTTTGAACATCGAAAAGAAGCAGGAGCTGTTCATCTACGTCATCGATCCGGACAAGCGCTACGAGGTGAAAAACTACGGCAATGTGTTCCCGCCGACGAACATTACCGTCGATTTCAAGGTCAAGGAGCGCATGGGGGAGTTTTACGCGGCGTTGCACGACATGATCCAAAAGAAGGATCCCAAGGCGTTCCTCGACGAGTACGCCTGGCCCACCGAAGGTTGCGGGCACCCGTGTCAGAACGAGCCGCTGCTCGTGAGCGAGCTCTTGAGCCTGGGAGCGGACGTGGTCGAGTCCGCGCTACCCAAGGAAGAAACGAACCCCGAGCCGCCGCCCCTCACCGACGAAGAGAAGAAGAAGCAGGAAGAAGAGCTCAAGGCCATGGAGCCAAAGGATCGCGCCAAGGCCAAGAAGCAGTTCGAGGTGGATCGGATTGAGCTCTACCGGCGCAAGGCGGTCATCGGTCGACAGAAGTACGTGCTCAGTCGCCTGCATCACCGCTACGACGCAAGCAATCTGCCCGAAGATCCCGTGATTGGTCCGGCAGCTCCCATCACCGGAGGCGCGGGCATTCCCAAAGGCGTCGAGCAGACCATCTCGACCGAGACAAAACCCGGGCCGAAGAACGAGCTCCAGGTTCGCTACAACTTCTTCCACCCGTGGGAAGGGATGATGAAATGCAATGCGCCCGAGCGTTGGCGCTGGGGCAAGCCACCGCGGACCTACCGTGGGTTGCGCAAGACCTGGGTCGCAGCGGACCTGACCCGCAAGGACCGCGAGCAGATCAAGCCTGCAGAGGTCGTGGTCACTCCCATTCCATCCCTCGGTCTCGCCGGCATCGTCGGCGTGCCAGACGGCGGAACGGATGCTGGACCGGCAGTCGAGCCCCCGAAGAAGAAAGGTTGCGGATGCCGGGCGCCGGGGGAGCCGGAGAGCTCGGGGAGTGGGGCGATGTTGTTCGGGCTGCTCGGGCTCGCCATCGTTCTTCGCCGCACCCGCGCGCGCTGAGCCCGCCCATGCCGATCCAAGTCGAAGAGCTGAACCAGACCAACTGCAAGACGTATCTGCTGTCGGCGGGTGGCAAGGCCTTGCTCGTGGATCCCGTTCGGGAGCGCGTGCCGACTTATCTTCGGGAAATCGCCGAACGCCACCTCGAGCTCACCGGGGTGCTCGAGACCCACACCCATGCCGATCACCTGATGCTGAACCGCGAGCTCAAGCAGGCACTCGGCGCGCCAGTTTTCATGCATCGCGCGAGCCCGAGCCCGCTGGTCGACCGACATCTGGAAGAGGGCCAGCACATCGATCTCGATTCGGAGCAGATCGAGGTGTGGCACACGCCGGGCCACACCCCCGACTCCGTGTGCTTCGTGCTTGCCGGCGCGGTGCTCACCGGAGACACCTTGCTCGATCCATGGATCCGGGCGAACGGACTTTCCCGGCGGCGACTCCGGAGCTCAGTACGACGCCGTACACCGCCTCTTCGCGTTGGCCGACGACACCGTGATCTTCCCCGCCCACGACTACAACGGTCGGACCACGTCGACGATCGCTGAAGAAAAGCGAAAAAATCCCCGATTTTTCCAGAAGACTCGGGACGACTACACAAAGCTCATGAGCGAGCTCAGCCTGCCGTTTCCCGATCGGATCCAGACGGCGTTGCAGGTCAATCAATCCGGCTTCGAATCCGACGAGGTTCGATTCCCGCTGGTTCGGGACGTTGCCAGCGTGCGTGAAGTCAGGCCGGTCGCTCTCGACCGAGACCTCGGCTCCGAGTCTCGGCCGGTCGTGCTCGACGTGCGCGAGCCCGAGGAGTTCGTCGGGGATCTCGGACACATCGCCGGAGCGCTCCTCGTGCCCCTCGATTTGCTCCAGCTCCGATTGCCAAAGCTCGCAGGCTACGTCGATCGCCCCATCGTGGTGGTGTGTCGTGCGGGAGCGAGGAGCGCGAGTGCGGCAGCCATGCTAGTGAGCGCGGGATTTCGTCAGGTCGCCAATCTGGCCGGAGGCATGCTGGCCTGGAGCGACGCAGGGCTTCCGGTTCAGCGCTGAGCTTGGCGCGCCGGTGAGGGCTCGGGCGCGAAGGGATCGGTGACACCGCGCTTGCCGCGCTCGCGGAAATAGAGGCGCAAGAGATCCCGCGCGACCTCGTTCCCCTTCGCCCGCCATACCTTGCCGTTCAACAGCAGCACGGTGACGATGACCTCCGGCTGTCGACTCGGTGCAAATCCAGTGAACCAGCTGGCGGTGGGTCCATGGTTCTTTTCCTGGAGCGTTCCCGTCTTACCCGCGACGCGAATGCCCGGCAGATAGCTCGAGCCACTCGGATCGAGGAAGGCGTCTTTGCTGGTGCCCTCTCGAACGGTCACTTCCATCATCCGCTCGATGGCCTGGGCGGTGGATGCTCGCATCACGCGACCCACTTCCTCCGCGCTGTCGGGCGCATCGAAGCTTCCGGCGTGTTTTACGAGGTGAAAGCGCTTCGCGAGGCCTCCATTGGCCACCACCGAAGCGAGATAGCTCGCTCCCATGGGCGATAGCTTGCTGCTCCGAAATCCCGCTGCAGTCCGCGCGAATTCGAGGTCGTTGTAAGGCACGTCGAGAGTTCCCACGAGCACTTTTTCGTCGAACGGGACAGGGCGATCGAAGCCCCAATGCCGAGCGGTCACGACGAGGTCGTCCCGGGTGATGCGGTGGGTAGCGAGCTGCGCGAAGACAGCATTGCGACTGTGCCCCAGAGCGAGAGAAAACGGTGAGCACACCGAGCGTCCCTGTCGAGGTGGGTCGAGATGCCTGCGCTCGATGCCGTGGCTTCCTCCCCAGGTGCAAACTCGCGTGTTCGGTGCGACCTTGCCACGCTCGAGGAGTGCGGTCGTCGTGATGATCTTGAAGACACTTGCTGACGGCGCGCTCGCGCTGAGGAGCACGCTTCCTGGCTTTTCACCCGCCGCGCGAAGCTCCGCAAACACCAGAAGCCGACCGCTCTTCACGTCGACCAGGATCGCGGCACCCGCTGCGGGATGCGCACGGGCGAGGAGGCGCTCAGCAGCGAGCTGGAGTGTTGGCGACAGCGTGAGCTCCGCGCTGACTCCGTTTTCGAGTGGGGCGGTAGCGCCCTGATCGCGCACCTGGATCTTTTCCAGATCGATGGAGCGCGGCGACTCGGCGTCGGCGCGGCCAACACGGGGCGCGAGCGCTACGAGCGCGATCCCGAGGACCGCGACAATCGAGCCCGCGCACGGGAGACGATCCCAGCGGAGCACGAGCGTGGTGTAGGAGGCCGACGCTCGCGGGGCCAAGTTCGGTCGCGTCGCTTCCCGAAGCGCTTCGATAGTGGAGCTCCCCATCTACCAGGAGATGTAGGTGAGTGTAGGTGCGAATTTGGCCCAGCTCCCTCCGATCACCGTACGATTTCAACGATCGGAGGTTCTTTCGATGGAGCGCCGCGTGGGCCTGAGAGCCCGCACAGATTTTCAGGTCATCTCCCATGACGGAATCCTTGCTGCCCGCTGTCGGGGCGTCGAGGTGAGCCCCATGGGGATCATCGTCGACCGAGGCCGACCGGTCGCCCGTCGCCACCAGCGGGTGGTTCTCAAGCTCGAGCTCCGGCTTCCCGAACGATGCCGCGCGCTCTTCGCCCTCGCGCGTCCGGTCTGGTCGCGCGGGTCCCAACAGGCGTTTCGCTTCGTGAAGATGAACGACGCCGATCGTCTGACCCTTGCCGAGCATGTCGATCTTCTCCACATGCGCGGCGTTCTCCTCACTTGAGTCATCCCCTATGAAACATCGATATTTATCCGCCTCGGCTCTGCGCATCTCGGCAATTCTCCTCGCAGCCACCTCGGCAGGCTGCGTGAGCAAGACCCGGTACGAGGAAGCTCGCTCGGCCATCAGCGTGGAACAGGAGGCTCGCCGGCGTACCCAGTCGGAAGTCTTGGTCCTCGACCAGAAGCTCGGCGTGCTGCAAGGGCAGCTCGCCGAACGCGAGCAGCGTCTGGAAGCCGCCGACGAACAAATCGCAGAATCGAATCTCGCGCGGGATATGGCACTCGGCGAGCGCCAGAGCGCGACGGAGCTGGTGGATCAGCTCCGTGCGGATCTCGAGCGTACGGGAAATCACTTGCGGCAGTTCGCCGAGGAAAAGAATCGTATCGCGGTCGAGCTGGATCAGGCGGAGGTTCGGGCCAAGCGCGTCGACGCTTGTGAACAGAACGCGTCGGACAACGCGGCCATCGTGCGGGATGCGGCTCTGGTCATGAAGGACCCCATTGCCGTCGGCGAAATCGAGCTCGATCCGGTCGATGGGCGGGTCGTCCTGCGCATCCCGGCGGGAGAAATCGAGGGTGAGACCCTCACCCCGACGGCGGATCACCTGATGAGTGGTGTCGCCCGGGTTGCGAGCCTGCACATGCCAGCCCGGATCTCGATCGCGGAGACCGGTGGCAACCCAAACGCGAAGGACGCCTCGCCGCGACTCCGCACCGTCGCCGATCGGCTCAGCGCCCTCGGGGTGGCACCCGAGCGAGTCGAGACCCGAAAGAACGCTGCTTCGAGCGCTGGAGGTCCACCCAGCATCGAGATCAGCATCTACATCGACGCATCTGCGCCCGCCCCAAGCCCCGCGGAGCCCCAGAGCGAGAGCGAGTCGTCCTGACGCGTCGCGAGTGCGCTCCGACGGGGAACGCGCTCGCGATCGGCTTCGGTCAGTCCGTCAGTTGTACCAGGTGCACTTGCCAGCGACGCAGCCGCAGCCCTGCACGCTCGTCGGCGCCGTGCACTCGCAGGTGCTGATCCCACTCGACACCGCCGGGTTGAAACAGAGCTCGCCGCCGCAGCCTCCGGACGTGCAGTCCAAGTCGGAGCTGCAAGGATTGTTGCTGTTCTTGATGCAAGCGCCGCTCGCCGGCTCGCGAACGTCGCAGAACTGCTTGTAGTCGCTGCAGCAATCCCCGTACTTCTCGCAGGCTTTGTCGCAGTAGCAGCTCTTGTCCGCGCTCGGGCTGCCGCAAGACAGCTCGCAGCTGTTCTTTGCGGGCTCTGCGCAGGCGCAGATGCTGCAACCATCCGGTCCTTTCTCGAAGCCGTGGGAGCAGAACAGGGTGCACATCACGTCGGGGCAACCGCTCCCGTCCGGCACGCAGACGCCAGGGCAGTCCGCGCCGCCATTTTGAGGATCGCAGTTGTCAGCCGGATCGTCGAGGCAGACGTTGCCGGAAGGACAGGGCAGCCCGGCGAATCCGCCGCAGCTCTTCTTGGTCACGCACACGCCGGGGCAATCGGCCCCGCCGTTTTGTGGGTCGCAGCTGTCGGTGGAATCGTCCACGCAGATTTGACCGGCCGCGCAGGGCAGATTGGCGAAGCCGCCGCAGCTCGTCGTCCCGCTTTGGCACTCACCCACGTGGGCATAGCGATCGTAGATGCATCCACTCGTGGAGTGCTGTGTCACGCCATCGCAGCCGCAGTATGCTTGAACGACCGCGGTGCACACCACGTCGGTCGGGATCGGCTTGCAACTGCCCGGAGTGCCGCAGCCGCCGGGCGAGCTGCAGAACTGGCCTTGAGGGCAGTCCGCCGTGGACTCGCAGCTCTCCGCTCCGCCTCCGCCGCAGGTCGTGGCGAAATCGGCGCAGCAGTCGCCGTATTGAACGCAGGCCGAGTCGCACCAGCACTTCTTTTGGGATTTGCCTCCGCAGAGCAGAGTCCCGCTCGACGCCTTGCAGGAGCCTGCGAGATCGGCCTTGCCCAGAGGAATGCGGCGCCCATCGTCGGCAGTGCCCCCGCCAACGCCGGAGCTTCCTGGATCGCTGGAGCTGGAGCTGCACGCGGCAAACGTGAGCAGCGCGGCAAACGGGAAAATTAGCGCTTTTACGTTCATTTCGGGCCTCCAAGGGCAATAAGTGGGTTCACGGGAAGGCGGAAGGGCGGAAGGGAATCAGGAAATTCTTGGAATTTCTCTTTCCGGGGCGTCCGTCTTCCATTCGATCCGTGTGGGTCGATGTAGGTTTCGCCCGTACCCTGACGTACATGGGGCGTCGGGTCAATGGTCTCAGGGGACGCACCCGGGCGACGGGAGCGGAAGTTTCAAGCGTTGCCGGAAGGCGTGAGCTCGACGTTGATCTCCAGGGCGAGATCTGGGTCGCGCCCTCGAGGTGCGGCTCGCGCCACGAAGCGCGGATCCGACCTGAAGGACGTTGAAGACGGCACGCAGGAGGCGGGGTTTCAGATCCCCGTCGAAGCGCTCCTTCAACCAGGAAAATCCGTCTTCGTCCCCCTCGTAGCTCTCGTCGAAGCTCGCGCCGAGGTGGAGGATGATTGAAAATTCTCTCTCTTCACGATGCATGGATCCTCACGAGAAGCGTTCGACGGCCGCGAGACTGCGACCGCCGTCGACGGCGATTTCATGCCCGGTGACGAACGAGGCGGATGCGAGATAGCGGACCGCTTCCGCCACGTCTTGTGCGGTTCCCGTGCGCTGGAGGGGGATGCGAGCGACGAGTCGTTGCGTTACTTCGTCGCTGAAAGCTTCCGGAGGGAGCACGGTTCCGGGCGCTACCGCGTTGACCCGTACGTCCGGGGCGAGCTCGAGCGCCAATGTTCTCATCAATTGCTTGAGCGCGCCTTTCGCCACCACGTACGGCAGATGATTCTTGAATGGCGTGGTCGCGCTCGAGCAGGTGATGAAGACGATGGATCCCCGAGTCGTGCGGAGAGCCGGGGTCGCCCGCTGGGCCAGCACGAACGCCGACGTGAGGTCCATTTCGATGAAGCGGTCCCACGCCGTGTCGTCGACGGTTTCGTAGGGAATGCGCTCGAAGATCGCGGCGCTCGGCACCAAGAGGTCGAGCTGACCGAGGCGTTTCACCGAGTCGTCCACCAGCTGTCTGGCGGCGGCCCGATCGCCGAGATCGGCTTGGAGGGCGAACGCTCGTCCGCCCGCTTCGATGATCTCCGCGCAGGTTCGTTCCGCCGGTTCCCGACTCGAATGGTAGTGGACCGCGACGTGCATTTTCGCGCGACCGAGCTCGATGGCGATGGCGCGCCCGACCCGTACCCCCGCACCGGTGACCAATGCGGTGCGGCCAGCCAGGGGGCTCACAGCGAGAACGAGACCTTTGCCGGCCAGCTTCCCGGGGACGGATAGCTGGCGCTCTTGAGAACGTCCACCAAGCAATCCACGGCGTCCTCGCCGCGCTCGTCGGGAGGGGCGATCCCGACTGCGAGCGCCTTGCCCTTCGTGTTCACGTACATGGTGACGTTGTAGTTGCCCGGAGCGCTCCCCTTGCACTTCTTGATCTCGCTCGACTTGTCGTCGAGCGCGTCCTGCACTCGGTCGACGCTCCAATCGGTCGGCGCCCGAACGTCGTTGGGCGGATCGAAGTCGAACGACTTGCGGGCGAATCCCGTTTCCCCACCGACAGGTGCTGGCCATTCACGGTGGCGAAGCGCGTCCAGCATGCACTTTTCGGTTTCCCGATCCCCCACCGAGCTCTGCTCGAGGTGGGCGTGCATGAGCTGGCCGTGCGAATCGATCTTCACGTAGAACGCTACCGAGCCCCCGATGAACTCGACGCGCTTCGCGCCGGCATTGAGACAGGCCTGGAGCTCGTCGACGCTCGCCAGGAAGGCCTTGGTCACCTTGTTTTGATCGAGTCCGCCGACCTCGCCGCTCACGGAGAGGCTCGGACCATCATCGCGAGGCTCGTCGGTCTCCACCGTCTGGGGCGCTGTCTTTGGTGGGGGCTCGCCGCCACAGGCCAAAAAGACATGAGCGGCTGCAGCAAGTCCGAGGGCGTGGGAAACGCGCATCATGAGAGGAGTACGGTTAGCGCGGTCCGTGCGGCTCCTCAAGGGTCGTTTCGAGCACGAGCGCCCCATTCAGAGCTTCGAGTCGCGTCACGAGATCGGGCTTCGGTGCGACCCCCACTGCGATTTTCGCCTCACGCATCATTTCGAAATCGAAGAGGCTGTCGCCAAACGCTGCCAGCCAAGGCGCGTCACCGGTTTTCTTTCGTGCCAGAACGGCCTTGGTGGGGCCGTAGGGTATAGGCATCTCGAGCTCCAGGGTGGCGCGGCCTTCCTGGAACACCGAGGTCGATGCGACGAGGTCGGTTTCGAGAATGCCCCAACTTTCGAGCGCCACCGAAAGTGCCCAGCGAGGCGAAGCCGAGACGACGAGCGTGCGCATCCCTGTCTGCTTTGCCCAGGTGATGACCGGCTGGAGGGCGAGCGTCCGCCGCGCCTCGTGCCCGGTGCTCGAGCGCGCCGCGACGGCCAACGCTCGAAGCTCGTCGGGAGTCCAGCCGGCAAAGCACCAGATCATCACCTCGCACACGGTGAGCTCTGGGAAGCCGCCGGTGAGGTAGGCGTCGTAGATCCGTCTCGCGGTTTCCGATGGAGTGGTTCCCACGCTCACGCCGTGGGCCCGCGCCGCTTTCTCGAGTGGTTCCCGCGCTTCGTCGCGAATCGCCCCCTGACCGAGCGCCGCGTAGAACGAGTCCTCGGCCACGTCGCCGCTCCACAGCGTCCCATCGGCGTCGAACAGGAGCACGGATCCCGGCCTCGGCACCTGCGACGACAGGCGCGTCACGAGCTCGCTTGCGCTCAAGCGCTCGGGCGCGTTCGCCACCAGTCCGCCGCCATCTTCAAATCCTCGAGGGTGTCGATTTCCATATAGCCCCCGAGGGTGTCTTCACGGTGCATTGCGCTCCCGCCTTCGAGCATTTGCTGAAGCAGATCGATGAGATACGCCTTTTCGAAAGTGCGGCCTTCGCGCCATACTCGGCCGGCCCATTCCGACTGCATGCGATCGAATTCATCGAGAAGCTCTTGGGCGCCGAGCGCGGAGAGCTTCATCACCCCAATGAACTCGCCGCTCGCACGTTCACTCGCGATCGTGCGACCCAGTTCGATGACGCGCCGTCCGTCGGCCCGGAGCTTTTCGGCGTCGGTTTCTGGGTGCTGACTTCGAGCGATGTAGCGCCGGCGCCACTCGGTGTCGCATCCGAGGACGATGTCTTCGGGGGCGCGCGCGAGCTTTTCGACGACCGCGCCCTCGTACACGATGTCGGCGTACGTCGAGACGAAGCCGCCTTCGAGGTGCGAACGGGCGCACAAGAGAGAGAGCAAGATGTTGTTCGACGCCCAGCTCTCGTTCCGGACGTAGGTGAAATCCGGATATCGCTCCCGAATGACCCCTTCCGCATAGCCAGCGATGAAGACCACGTCCTTCCGCTGAAACCCCGCGGTGGCCAGCGCTTCGAGGATCCAGTCGAGCATCGGTCGGTCCATGACCGGGACCAGGGTCTTCGGGATGACTTGGGTCTCGGGGCCGAGGCGGCTTCCGCGGCCCGCTCCGATGATCACCGCTCGCACCGGGGGAGGATAAGACGAATTGTCGGGAGGAGTGCCACAAAACCGTGATAACGGTCATGGCTGCGTGACGACTCTCGCTTTGAACGAAGAGCGGTTCCTCTCCCTCTTGGAAAAGCTCGTCGCGCTCGGACCGAAGCTCCAGAACTCACCGGACGTGGGCCTGGTTCCAGAAGAGTCCTGCGCGGCCGAGCTCGTGCTGTCGATGCTCGAGCCCCACGTGGCCTCGGGCTATCTTCGCGCCGAGCTTCTGGCAGCGCCGGGTCACGAGCGCCGATCGAGCTTGGTGATCACCGTTCCAGGAACGGGGGATGGAAGCATCGGCCTCGTCGGCGCCCACTTCGATGTCGTTCCGGCGCATCGTGAGAGCGAGGGTTGGGAGCACGACCCGTTCGTCCTGCGAGTGGACGGCGGAACGCTCTACGCCCGAGGCGTCACCGATTGCCTCGGGCATGTCGCACTCTTGACGGACTTCGTGACCCAGCTCGCCGAGACCAAGACCCGGCCCGTAAAGACGTTGAAGGTGGTGCTGATCTCGAACGAAGAAGAGGCACCGGTCCCCGAGAATCGGTCTCGACTTCGTAGCGAGCATCGGTGCCTTGGACGACCTTTCCGAGGGGACGATCTACTGGCTCGACAGCGCCGACTTCGGCCCTACGGTGGGCACAGCCGGGCTCGCGATGTGGGAGCTCTCGGTGACCGGAGTCGGCGGTCACTCCGGCATGCCCCAGAATTGCGTGAACGCGCTGGAAGTGGCGATGAGCGCGTCGCGAGCTTTGGGCGAGTGGTTCGAACGAACGGTTCCGCCCCATCCCGACGAGTCCCGGTGGGGATTTCTCTCGCCCTCGTCCCTGAAGGCGACTCGTATTTCCGTCGACAACGACAAGATCACGAAGATCCCTCCGGCCGCGTGCGTCGAAGGCGACATTCGACTCACGCCCTATTACGACATGGCGACTGTACGACAAGGAGCGATTGGGCTCATCAGCGAGCTCGATCGGGTGATCCGTGCCGGCGACCGGCCGGTTGGATTTCCCCGGACTCGCACCGAGAGCGGTCGGACAGCGGGCCTCCGCCTCGAGATCAAGGGTCGCGCCATCGAGGGCATCGCGTGCGATCTCGAATCTCCCGGCCTGGCGTTGCTCGAGTCGGCAATTCGGAGCGCGCGCCCCAACGAAGAAGTCCGTCGCTTCAGTCTCACCGGTTCGTTGCCGCTCGTCCGCGATCTCCAGCGCCGGGGGTTCGACGTGCAGATCACCGGCTTCGGACGCTCTCTCTACTATCACGCACCCAACGAACAGGCGGAGCTCTCAGACTTTCGTCAAGGTTTCGCCATCGTGCGTGAGCTCTGCCTCGGCTGATCCACCCCACTGAGAATCGGGGTACCATCGCGCGCGCATGGCGGCGCTGTCGACGAATCGTGATCTCTACGCATTCGTTGCCGAGCTGTGCGAACGCCACCAGGCGGGAGTGCGGGCGCTCGAGCAATACCTGTGCGCGCTCTGGCACGCGTCCCGAGAGGTGAGGGAGGCCAAGGGGTTTTCCTTGGACGACTTTGCGGGCTTGCTCGAGCACGCGCTCGACGCGGACGCGCCCGATCCCGATCTCGGCCGGCTCGAGACCAGTGACGACGCCGAGCCGAGCTCCGGGTTCGAAGCTTGGGAGCGGGCAATCTTGCGGCAGATCCGTGATCTCCGAGAGATGAGCGCGGAGGGGATCCTGGCCGACGACCAGCGCTACTTCGGTGTCGACTCGCCCCGCGGCGGCCGCTGGTACAACTTCGACCCGCTGACGTTCATCGAGTGCGGCGTGCAGGGGACGTTCGGCGGATGGCAACCGAGCGCGGACACCCGGCGGGTACCGGTGTCGGGAAAAGTGATGGTCCTCGGCGCCAACGGACGTCTCGAGGGCGTCGATGCCGAGGACGTACCGAATCCCGAGTACCCCATCGAACGAGTGAGCTGGGACGCGTTCCGCCAGTTTTTGATGGCGGGTCAGATGTACGAGTGAAGGTTCACTCTTCGGCTTTGCGCAGTGCCGCCAGAACGTTGAGGTCCTCCAGGGTCGACACGTCGCCCTTGGTTTCGCGACCGGCGGCGATGTCCTTGAGCAGCCGGCGCATGATTTTTCCACTCCGCGTCTTCGGCAGGCTCTCGGCGAAACGAATGTCGTCCGGCGCTGCGAACTTGCCGATCTCCTGGCCCACGTGCCGCCGAGGGCCTTGGCGAGCTCGTCTCCGGCTGTGAACCCGGGCTTGAGAGTGACGAAGACGACCAGCGCCTGACCCTTGAGGTCGTCGGGCCTGCCGACCGCGGCGGCTTCGGCGACCGATGTGTGCGAGACCAGGGCGCTCTCGATTTCGGCGGTTCCGATGCGATGGCCCGACACGTTGAGCACGTCGTCGATGCGGCCGACGACGTGGAAGTAGCCGTCTTCGTCCGAGCGAGCGCCGTCGCCGGTGAAGTAGGCGCCTGCGATCTCGCGAGAAGTACTGTCTGCACGAAGCGCTCGTCATCGCCCCAAATGCGTGCGCAGCATGCTGGGCCAAGGCTGGCGGATGATGAGCAAGCCGCCCTCGTTCGGCTCCGACGCTCTTGCCGTCGCTCGTCACCACGTCCGGCTTCACGCCGAAGAACGGCAGGCCGGTGGAGCCGGGCTTGGCGAAAGCGGCGCCCGGAAGCGTCATCATCATGATGGCGCCCGTTTCGGTTTGCCACCACGTGTCGACGATGGGACAGCGCTCCTTGCCGACGTTCTCGTGGTACCAGATCCAGGCTTCCGGATTGATCGGCTCGCCGACAGTCCCCAGTAGTCGCAAGCTCGTCAGATCCGCTTTCTTCACCCAATCCGTGCCGGCACGAATGAACGCGCGGATGGCCGTCGGTGCCGTGTACAGGATCGAGACCTTGTGCTTGTCGATGATCTGCCAAAACCGACCCCAGTCCGGGAAGTTCGGCGCGCCTTCGTACATCAAGCACGTGGCGCCGTTCGAAAGCGGGCCGTAGACGATGTAGCTGTGGCCGGTGACCCAGCCCACATCGGCGGTGCACCAGTAGACGTCCTCGTCTCGTAGGTCGAACACGTACTTGCTCGTGACGTGGGTGCCCGCGAGATAGCCAGCGCTGGTGTGGAGAACGCCCTTCGGTTTTCCCGTCGAGCCGGAGGTGTACAGGATGAACAGCGGGTGCTCGGCGTCGACGATCTCGGCCTGACCTTGCTTCGGGTCCGCCGATTTCATGGCCGCGTGATAGTCCACATCGCGACCCGCCTTCATCTCGACCTTCACGTGCTCCGGGCCGAGGTGCGTGAGCATCACGACCTTTTCCACGCTGGGCGTGCCTTCCACGGCGCGGTCGACCGTCTCCTTCAGGGGAACCACGCCGCCGCGGCGCCAGGCGCCGTCTTGGGTCACGACCACCTTCGCGGTGCAATCGTTGATCCGGTCCCGGAGGGACTCGGCAGCGAAGCCGCCGAACACGACGCTGTGGGGAGCTCCGACCCTCGCACAGGCGAGCATCACGATCGCGACCTCGGGCACCATGCCCATGTAGATCGCGACGCGGTCGCCCTTTTCGACACCGAGT
Source organism: uncultured delta proteobacterium (assembly GCA_963781505.1). Lineage (GTDB taxonomy): Bacteria > Myxococcota_A > Polyangia > Polyangiales > Polyangiaceae > JADJKB01. Next base: position 39,227 of record CAWAHB010000028.1, read on the forward strand.
CCGCGGAGCACGGCAGAGAACCGGACGACCTCCGCATGCAGCTCGGCGTAGGTCAGGGTCCGAACCTCGCCCGGCTCGCCCTCCCAGATGATGGCCTTCTTGTCGCGAGTCTTGGTTTCGAGATGTCGGTCGAGGCAGCTCTCGCTCACGTTGAGCTCTGCCCCGACGAACCATTTCACGTGAGGAAGCTTTCCGCTCGTGACCTCGGTCCAGCTCTTCTTGAACACCAGATCGGCGGTCTCTCGGCGCCAGAAGGTATCCGGTGAGTCGAGGCTCTCGCGGTAGAGCCGATCGTAGTCCTGTCGAGTCTTGATCCGCGCTCGTTCTCGGAAGCTCTCGCTGGGCTCGAAGCGGCGGTTCTCCGCCGAAAACGTTCCAATGGCTTTGCTCTCGTTCGACATGATCTGATTCCCCTCGGGCTCGTCCCGCGAAGTCGGCGACCAGAGATTTCGTTCGGCACATCGGGAGCGACGGCCGGCTGGCGCGAGACACGCCCCTTAACACGTCCTCTGGGGGGCGGGCGAGCGGGACTTGGCAGCCCAACGGGGACTCGACTGCAAGGCCGGGACTTGGCGCCGGTCACCGAATCGCGAATCCAAGAATGTCGCTGATCACGGCTTCTTCGAGCTGTCGGGGGTCCATTCGCTCCAGCCCGCTTTGAGCCCGAGGCCGCCGATGAGGAGGCCGCCGGTGTCCTTGTAGGGAGCCCAGCCCGCACTGCTTTTGACGTTGCTGGCGCCGTCGACGTAGAGCAAGCCGGCCAGCTCGAGCAAAACGTGACCCCAGTTGTACTGGATCCCGATTTCCAGGAGGAAGTATGGGTCCCAGCCGTGGGCCTCGTCGGCGGGCAGTCCTTCCTTCGACTGGTCCTCGAGATGATCGAGCTCGATCTGGTGCCGAACTGCGCCGACTCCCACCGTGGAGGTGAAGCGCAGAGTGTCACCCGCGCTCATGATGCGGAGATTCGGACCGATGCGCAACGAGTCGAGGGAAAAAGTGCGGGTGACCGGATTCGTGTCGCAGCTGCTGCCTGGCGCGCTCTCATCGCAGGCCTTGACGGAATCGTGTCGCGCGCTTTCGAGCATCAGCTCCGCCGCGATGGGCGTCCAGAGCCGGTAGCCCGCACGCACGCCGAACGCCGCGCCGCTGGCGTTGGATTCATCGACCTTCAGGTTCCCGGGTGATCCCCGAAGTCCCTGGCCCGAAAGTGCCACGACTCCGTAAAACCCCCGTACCTGCTTGAGCTTCACCGGGGGTTTCGCTGGATCCTCGACGCCCTCCGGGCGCTTTTCGAGGACCGGCGCGCTGATCTCTTGGGAGCGACCGACCTCGACGACGAACGCTTGCTCGAAGGGTACGAAACCCTCGCGATACACCTGCACATAGTGCCGGCCCGCGCTGACCGCGCCGCTCCATTCGCCGAGAGACAGCGGCTTTTGATCGATGGCGATCGCGGCTTGGGGATCTTCGGTCTTGATGCGAACGAAGCCCGCCACGGCTTGGAGCGCGAGCTCGATGAGCACGTTTTTCTGGCCGCCGGCCACGCGGATGGCTCGGCTGATCTTCGTGTAACCCGCCGCGTCCGCGCTCAAGGTGTGCTCCCCGGTATTGAGCCCGATCCCCGAAGCCCGCTCCTTGGGATCGACGTAGCGGCCATCCACGAACACCCGAGCGTCGCTGGGCGTCACGCGGACGACGATGCTGCCGACCAGCGACGAGAGCTCGCCGATCGCGCTCTCGATGGCGGTCTTCTCCTCCGGGGAGAGCTCTTTGCCGTGCACGGACAGGACCCGGTTCAGGGCGTCTGCCGCTTCGCCGTAACGAAACAGTGCCTTGAGACACAGTGCGATGTTCTTCAGCGAGCTCGCTCCCGGCTTGAGTCGATAGGCCGCCTCGAACTCGGCAAGCGCACCGGGATAGTTGGTGTCCTGAAAGAGCTTCACTCCATTCTTGAAATGAAGCCTCGCTTGCTCCGTAGTCGGGTCCGCGTCGCTCGCGCCTGCGGCCGGAGCCGGTTTCTTTTTCGGCTGGGCGAACGTCGCCGGTGCGACGAGGGCGCACGCGAGGCCGATGCAGAGGATTCGATGCGGTCGCCGAGCCTTCACAACGCTGAAGCTCGTTTAACAGGAAGAGCGAGTAGTAGGAAGACTACGGGCGACAAGCGCACGCCAGCCGGAAATTTCAGGGGCCGTGGGTGTCGAGCGTGAGGCCGGTGGCGACGCCCGTTGGGTGCGGTCCTGCGCTCGGCCTCGGCTTCACACTCGTGACGGCCGGGTTCGGATTCTTCTTCCCGGTGGGTTTTTCGGAGGCGACTCCCGCTTCGATCGCAGAGGGCGAATCGGTTCCGGCGTCCTCTATCTTTTCCGTCGGATCGCCGGTCGCACTCGGAGCTTCGGCAGTCGCCGCGGGTTTGGGTGGGAAGCGGCTCTCCGCATCGGCATCGCGTTTGCGATTGGCCATCAGGACCACCGTGAGGGTGAATGCGGCGAGCGCGGCAACGATGCCCGTGACCACCGTGCGGCGGGTATGCGTCCGACCGTCACCGGGCGGCGGACGCACCGCGGTGCCGGCGGCGGTGATGGGCGCGCTCGACGCTTCGGAAACGCGCGCCTCACCGGAGCCGGAGCGAGGCGTCGAGCGACGACTCTCCGCCAGCACTGGATTGCTGCTGAATGCGGCCCGTGCGGCCCCGACGCCCCCGGTGCGCAAGAGGCCCGGAGCTGCCAAGGCCAGAGCATCGTAGAGCTCGTTGGCGTCCTGAAATCGATCGGCACGATCTCGGGCCAGTGCCTTCTGGATGACCTCTGCGACCGCTTCCGGCACATCCGGCTCGAGAGTGCGAATGTCGACCGCGTCCTTCGTGCAGATCTCGATGAGCACCGCTTCGTACACGGTTCCGGTGTGAGGTGGCCGCCCCGCGAGCATCTCGAACAGGATCGAGCCCAGGCTGTAGAGATCGGTTCGCCCGTCCACGTCCCGGAACGCCTGGGCTTGCTCGGGCGACATGTAAAACGCGGTACCGAGCACCGTTCCTCGGCGCGTGAGGGTGTCCGCGGTGATTTCCCGACGGGTCACTTTGGAGATGCCAAAGTCCACGATTTTCACGAACATCGCGTCGTCGTCCCGCCGGCACAGAAAGACGTTGTCGGGCTTCAGATCGCGATGAACGATGCCCGCTGCGTGGGCACGGGCCAGAGCGCGTGCCACCTGGCCGCCGACATGGATGGCGTCGGGGAGTGGAAGCTTCCCCTCCCGCCGAAGCACCGCGCGCAGGTCCTCGCCCTGGAGCAACTCCATCACCAAAAACGGGCGATCATCCTCGGAGGTTCCGGAGTCGAAGATCTGTACGATGTGCGCGCTTTCCACCGCACTGGCCGATTCGGCCTCGCGCTGGAATCGGGTGACCGCGTCATGGTCTCGGGCGGCTTCCCGATCCAAGAATTTCAGTGCAACGCGTTTGGAAATCGCGGTGTTCGTCGCCTCGTAGACGGCTCCCATCCCACCGCGCCCGATGAGTCGCTCGATGCGATACTTCGCGGCTACGGTCGAGCCGAGGAGCTTGTCATTGTCATCGGATGCGCTCACCAGCGACGCCCCTTCACGCGTCCGAGATGGTAGCACGCAGATCGCAGATGCCCCGCGAAAGCCGAGCGTCCAACCGGGGACAATGCCGCGCTTTTCGGGGCTTCACGCCGCCGACTCGCTTCCTCCGCCTGGGCAGAGGGGTCAGCCGAGCTTCGCGAGCGCGGTCTGAATGCGGCTCGTCGTTCGCGACGCCGCCTTCTTGTGAATGACACCCTTGGATGCGGCCCGAGCCAGCGCTCGACTCGCATCGGCGACGCTCGTTTTCGCGAGGGTCTTGTCGCCTGCGGAGATGGCTGTGCGAGCGTTCTTCACGGCGGTGCGCACTGCGCTTCTCGCGGCGCGGTTGCGCTCGGTGCGGACGACGCGCTGACGGTTTCGTTTTTCTGCAGAGGGATGATTGGCCATCGTGAGCTCGCGGAATTAGTTGGTCGACTTCTTGGCGTCGGCCGCCTTTTGGTCGTAGCCCGGCGGTTGGATTGGGAACTTGGGAGTGGCTGCCTTCGTGCGCTCTTTCTTGTTCTTGCGACCGGCCCGCTTCTTGTTCATTGCGCGACGGGTCTCGCTCTGACGCGTGGAAGAAACCATGTTCCGATACCTCGAAGCCATGGGCCGAGGAGGCCCAAGGGGGCGGGAATATGAGGGAAGGGGGCGGGCTTGTCAACGTGAGCTGGCCCGGTGGGGCAAGGGGTGCTCAGGGTCGGACTTTTGTGCTTGCCGAGAACGTCGGGCGGGAGAAAGCCTGCACCCGAGCCTTGGATAGCGAGGCCTGGATACATGCTGCCGCAGGGGTCCCGGCGGCGGGACCGGAGACGGTCACAGACTGCACCTTGCCATCGGATCCGAACGTGATGGTGGCGTTGCTGGGTTCGTCCTGACCGGCGACACAGGCCCGCGCGGAGCCGAGGACCGCTCCGACCGCGGCCTGCACGGCGCCGAGGGCGGGCTTTTCCGGAATGTCACCCGAGTGCTCGGCGGGCCGCATCTTGGAGTCTTCTGGCTCGCCCTCTTCTTTCTTCTTCTGGGTGGGCTGGTTCAGGGGGCTCGGCGGCTCGGCCTTGAGCTTTTCCGCCACGGCGGAAGCGCCGCCTTGATTCGAAGATTTGCCAGCACGAGCCGCGCCCTTGTTCAGCGCCAGCTCATCGAGCTTCACGACCTCCCCTTCCTCGTTCGGAGCGGTGGCCACGGGAGCTGCCGCACACGCAGCGGGGGGAGGCGGCGCCATCGCTACCTTCGATTCGGATGCCTGGCGGGCTTGCAGGAAGATCACGGTCGCGGCTGCGATGCCCGCGAGTGCCACGATCACCATTCCGACGGGTCCCGCGACGGAGCGCTTCTCGCGCTCGGCACTGAGCGAGGTCACGTTGGAAGCTGGGGCCGGTGCTGAAACGGGCGTCTGGGTGGCCGATGCGACTTCCGGGCTCGACGAGCGAAAATCTGGAATGCTCGGTGAGCTCGTGCGCGTGCGGGTGGCCAACGAAAAGCTCTCACGAGCGATGTCGCTTTCATCCGCCGCTTCATCGCTCGCCTCGACCATCTTCGCCATTTCCAGAAAGCTGCGCTTCGGAGGTTCGGGCTCTCGGGCGCGTTCCGAAGAGCCATCCTCCGAGGTGAGCGGCAGTGGCGCTTCGAGCAGGGCTTGATCCGCCTGGGCGCTCGGCAAACGGTCCACGATCGCCTGGGCGCTCTCTGCCCACTCTTCCGGGCTCCGGTCGGGAGCAGGCCAGCTCGCGAGAAGCTCTTCAGCTCTCTGGGGCAGGCGCACGTCGGCTTCGTTCTTGCTCATTCCTCGCCCGATTCTCGATCAGAGTAACCCTGCTTTTCCAGGTGCGCACGCAGCTTCTTTCGTGCTTCGTGCACCCGCCAGGCCACGGTGCCTTCCGGACAGCCCAGAATTGCCGACGCCTCGCTGTGGCTCAGTCCGTCGACGCTCACCAAGATCAAAGTGGTCCGGAGCGTCTCGCTCAGGGCGTCGATGCCTTCCGCGAGCGAGACTGCCATCTGGCGATCCGAGGCCAAGCGGGCCGGATCGCCTTCCACGCTCTTTCGATCGGCTAGGAGCGCCTCGATGCGGGGGTCATCCGGAGTCGTCGACTTACGGCTCGTCTTGCGGGAGCGGATCGCGTTCAGGCTCAGGTTCACGGCGATCCGATACATCCACGTGAACGGCTCGCTGCGCCCATCGAACCGATCGAGCGCGCCATAAGCTCTCACAAAAGTATCTTGAGTCACGTCTTCTGCTTCGGCCCCGTCCCTCAGGAGGTGCACCGCCAGACGAAAGATTCGCTTTTGGTGACGTCGTACCAAGACGCCAAACGCCTCGGTATCTCCCTGGCGGGCCGCCTCCACCAGCTCTCGGTCGCTCTTTTGGGGCATGCCGATTCCGGCGCGCAACCACTCTCCTGAATCATGCAGGACAGGGACGCGTGCGGCAGGTCACGATAATTCAACACCGTGGAATTGGACAAACCGGGAGCGGCCCGCTTGGCTTTCCTCGGGCGTTCCCCCAAGTAGCCGGTATTCCTGGCAATTTTTGCGAGGATTTCAGGCCGGGGGGCCAAGCATCCGAGCTTCCGCCCAAATCGGCGTTATATCGTTCGCCTCTTCCCCTGATGAGCGACGAACTCTCCAACGGCACCCAGCCCGGGCTGGTGGCGGACGCGGTCCGCGATCTCGAAAAGGAGCTGCGAGCTCAGGGCGCGCGCCGCTGGCTTCGTCGCGCGATCGTGCTGGGCCTGCTGGTCGCGGGTGTGGGCGGATTCTTCGTGTACCGGAAGGCGACCGCGCCTGCGCCGCCGCCGCGTTTCAAGACCGAAGCCGTGGAGACGCGCGACATCGTGGAGCAGGTGCAGTCCACCGGAAGCGTGAAGCCGCTCACCGAGGTACAGGTCGGCGCGCAGGTTTCCGGCCGCGTGGTGAAGGTGCACGTCGGACTTCAACAGCGTGGTCAAGAAGGGCGACCTCCTCGCCGAGATCGATCCGAGCCTGTACGGCGCGCAGGTCAGCCAGTCGAGCGCGCAGCTTCGGGCTGCTCAGGCGAACGTCAAGCGAGCGGAGGCGCGACTCGTCACCGCGAAGGCAACGCTGAAGCGATTGCAAGGTCTGAAGAAGGACGGCATCGCGACGTCTGCTGACATCGAAGCCGCGCAGGGTGAGCACGACGTGGCCGAGGCCGACGTGGGTGCTGCCAAGGCCCAGATCTCCCAGCTCAACGCCCAGCTTTCGAGCGCACGGACGACGCTGGCGTACGCCCGAATTTTTTCTCCGATCGACGGCGTCGTCGTCAATCGCGCAGTCGATCCCGGTCAGACCGTGGCGGCGAGCTTCTCGGCTCCGGTCCTGTTCGTGATCGCCCAGGACCTTTCCAAGATGCAGGTGCTCGCCGACATCGACGAAGCGGATGTGGGCAAGATCACCGAGAAAATGAAGGCGGATGTCATCGTCGACGCTTTCCCGGGGGAGAAGTTCTCGGGCCTGGTCACTCAGGTTCGCTTCAGCCCGAACAACATCCAGGGCGTCGTCACGTACTCGGCGGTCATCGAGGTGGACAACCCCGAGCTCAAGCTCCGCCCCGGGATGACCGCCACCGTGACGGTCAAGACGCGCGAGGCCAAGAACGTGCTCGCCGTGACGAAACGCGGCACTTCGCTTCCGACCGCTTCCCGAGCTCGACGAAGAGGGTAAGCCGAAGGCCGAGAAGCCACCGCCGCCCCTCGATCCCGGCAAGGGTCGCGTGTATCTGGTTTCGCGGCGGCGAAGAGCTTGCCGACCGAGTGCTGGACGTCGGGATCACCGACGGCGTGTGGACGGAAGTGAAGAAGGGCGACATGACGCCCGGTACCGAGCTCGTCGTCGAGCAGCGCGAGGACAAGAAAAAGAAGAAGTTTGGGCTCTTCTGACGTGTCGGACCTGATTGCCCTCAGCCGAGTTTCCAAGGACTACCTGAGCGGTCCCGAGGTCGTGCATGCGCTGGTGGACGTCGATCTCCGGATCGGCAGTGGCGAGTTCGTCGCCGTCGTCGGATCGAGCGGCTCCGGCAAGAGCACGCTGATGAACATTCTGGGCTGCCTCGATCGCCCGACGCGCGGCGTGTACGAGCTGGCCGGGATCGACGTTACGAAGCGGTCGACCGACGAGCGCGCGCTGGTCCGAAACCGACTGATCGGGTTCGTGTTCCAGGGATTCAACCTCCTGGCGCGGACGACGGCCCTGGAAAACGTCGAGCTTCCGCTGATTTATCGCGGGGTTGGCGCGCGGGATCGCTTTCGAAGGGCCGCGCGGAGCGCTGGCTCAAGTCGGGCTGGCCGACCGGGTCGGGCCACACCCCGGCGCAGCTTTCCGGCGGACAGCAGCAGCGAGTCGCCATCGCGCGAGCGCTGGTCACGAGCCCGCCGCTCCTGCTCGCCGACGAGCCCACCGGCAACCTCGACACGAAGACCAGCCACGAGGTGCTCGGACTGCTGCAGCGCCTCAGTGACAAGCGACGGCATCACGGTCGTCATCGTCACTCACGAGCCGGACATCGCGGCGTGCGCCAAGCGCGTCATCACGGTTCGCGACGGCCGCATCCAGAGTGACGAACCGACCCACCGAAGCACGCGATCGTTTGCGCCCGTTTCGGAGCCTGCGCCGTGAAGACGCTCCGCATCTCCCTCCGGCTGGCGCTCCAGGCGGTGGTCCGACAGCGACTTCGCTCGCTGCTCACCTCGGTCGGGATCCTGATTGGCATCGCCGCGGTCGTTCTGGTCTCCGCTCTCGGTAGCGGCGCCCGCGCGGAGATTGGCAAGCAGATCGAGAGCATGGGTTCCAACGTCATCTACGTATTTTCGCGGCCGTCGACGCAAAAGCGGGCTTCGGACGGTGAGCCTCGGGCTCACCGACCGGGACGCCCAGGCGATCCGCCGGGAAGCGACGGCAGTGAACCTCGTCACGGTGTACTCCGAGGCCAAGGCCCAGCTCGTCAGCGAGTTCGCCAACGCCAAGACCCAGGTCATGGGCGTGGACGGCAACTACTTCGCGGTACGCGGCTACGAAGTCGAGCGGGGCCGGGTATTTACCGAGAGCGAGGAGCTGGTCAAGGCGAAGGTCTGCCTGATCGGTCCGACGGCGCGGGACAAGCTGTTCGGGGGCATCGATCCGGTCGGGCGTTACGTGCGCGTCGGTCGTCATCCGTTCTTGATCATCGGAACGCTCGAGCCCAAGGGCCAGTCGCCGTTCGAGGACCAGGACGATCGCATCCTGATCCCCATCGGCACCTGGCGATCCCGCGTCGTCCCGACCCTGGGTGATCGGGTGCAGCTCATCATGGCGAGCGCGAAGAGCGCCGAGCGCACCGCTCAGGCGTGAGCGGCAGATCAGCGAGATCCTGAGGCAGCGCCACGGGTATTCGCGCGGGCGACGAGCCGGACTTTCGTATCCGGAACGCAAGAAGAGTTCCGCGCAAGGTCAGGAAGCGATCTTCGGCGTGCTCACGATGCTCTTGCTCTCGGTCGCTGCGATCTCGCTGTTCGTCGGCGGCGTGGGCGTGATGAACATCATGCTCGTCAGCGTCACGGAGCGCACGCGAGAGATCGGCATCCGCATGGCCATCGGTGCCAAGCCGCCGGGACATCCAGCTGCAGTTCCTGCTGGAGGCCATCGCGCTCACGCTTATCGGCGGCGGCGGCTGGCGTGGCCCTCGCCGTCGGTGTCATGCGCACGGCTGGCAAGGACCTCGGGCTTTCCGCTGGTGCTCGAGCCGTCGGCCGTCGTCATCGCGTTCGGAACGAGCGTTGCTGATCGGCCTCGTGTTCGGGCTCTGCCGGCGCGGCGTGCCGCCCATGCTCGATCCCATCGAGGCGCTGCGGCATGAATAGGCCGCTGCGTTCGGTCTGCGACCGCGATGCTCGGTCGCGTTCGGCGCGCTCCGGCGGAGCCCGCTTCGCGCCGGTCTCACGGCGTTCGGTATCTTGATTGGCGTGGCGGCGGTCACCATCGTGGTGGCTCTCGGCGAGGGCGCGCAGCGCCCAGTCGAGCGCCAGCATCGACAGCCTCGGCGAGAACGCGATGATCATCATGCCCGCGGACATCGCGCGGAGCGGCGTGCGGGACGACAGCGTGCTGGCGCGAGCTCACCGAAGGCGATGCCCGCGCGCTGGTGCGATGACGCCCCAGCGATCGAAAACGCCGCCCCGCTGCTGTGTTCCGGAACTCAGATCGCGTGGCGCGACGCCAACGCGACGGCCAGCGTCATCGGGACGACGCACGAATTCTTCGACGTGCGGCGCTGGAAGGTCGCCTCGGGCGAGCTCTGGAGTCCTGCGCGCCGAGAGCATCGGCGAAAAGGTGTGCATCATCGGCGACACGATGCCGCATCGAGATCTTCCGCGGTCGAGGACCCGGTCGGACAGACGCTCCGCATCGATCGGCATCCGTTCCGGGTGATCGGCCTGCTCGAGGCGAAGGGATCGGGTCCCTTTCGGCAACGATCAGGACGACATCGTCCTGATGCCCGTCGTCACGATGCGCGCGAAGGTCTCGCCCACGCGGCCCGGCGTCGTGCAATCGCATCTTGCTCCAGACGCACGACGCCGGAGGCCGCCGACCGCAGGCCGAGCGCCAGGCGACGGCGATCCTGCGCCAGCGCCATCGTCTGGCCGAGGGCGCCGAAAACGACTTTCGCATCCGCAGCCAGGAGGAGTTTCGCCAGAGTGCAGGAAGCGATCCTCGGACGTGCTCTCGGTGCTCTTGCTCGTCCATCGCCGCGGTGAGCCTCGTCGTCGGCGGCATCGGCGTGATGAACATCATGCTGGTGAGCGTGACCGAGCGCACGCGCGAGATCGGGATCCGCATGGCGATCGGCGCGCGCGAGACGGACATCCTCGTCCAGTTCCTGGTCGAGGCCATCGTGCTGTGGCTGTTCGGCGGTGCGGCCGGCGCGGCCCTCGGTGCTCTCGCGATCCACGGCATCGCCGGCGCCCTCGACTGGAAGATGGGGCTCAGCATGGAAGCGCTCGGCGTCGCGCTCGGGACCAGCACGGCGATCGGCGTCGCCTTCGGCTTCCTGCCGGCGCGCCGGGCTGCGCGGCTCGATCCGATCCACGCGCTCGGCCGGGAGTAGCCGGCTAAAACGACAGCGCGCCTGTGACTGCGGCGCCCTTTCCCAGGGGGATGACGCCCACGCGAGCGGCTGCTACGGGGAGGATCGACCTCGAGCTTGGACGCATGATGCGCATGCCACGACGGTTTCTCCCGGCTCTTGGGATAGCTGTCGTCGCTCTGCGTCACACGAAGTGGGGCAGAGTGCCTTTCACGCCACAGCGAGTTTCACTCGTCGGAGCCGCTGGCGCCCTTGAGCTTGGCGGCGAGGAGATCGCCCAGCGTTCCGAAGCCGCCCTCGCGCTGGAGGGCTTGCCGGTACTCGCGGTGCGCGCGGCGCTCTTCGTCTTCCTTCATCGCCTTGATGCTGAGCTTGGGCTCGCCGCGCCGGGGATCGACGTCGATGACCTTGGCATCGAGGACGCTGCCCTGCTTGAACGTGCTCCGCAGATCCGTGCCGCGCGGGGTGCCGGTCTGGCCCGCGGGAATGAAGCCGCGCGCGGCGCGACCGGTGGCGCCCAGGATGCGAACGATCAGGCCCGAGGCCTCGTGCTTGACGACCTCGACCTTGAGCATCGCTCCCTTGTGGACCTTTTGCTCGGGCTCTTCGGCGCGCTCCGGCGGAGGCGCGGGGTGGAGGCCGATCTTCTTGGTGCGGGTGTCGAAGTGATGAACCACCACGTCGATGGTCTTCGCCCTCCTTCACGAGCGTCCTTCGGATGCTCGACGCGGTTGAACGCCAGATCCGAGATGTGGATGAGACCTTCGACGCCGGGCTCCAGCTCGACGAAAACGCCGAAGTTCATCAGGCGCATGATCTTGCCGGCGTGCCGCGTGCCGGGAGCGAACTTTTCCCGCGCTTCCGCCCAGGGATCGTCGACCAGCGCCTTTGCGGCTGAGCCAGATCTTTCCCTTCTCGTCGATCTTGAGGATCTTGACCTGATCGTGTCGCCCGGCTTGAACAGGTCGGTGAGCTTGGCGCGCGGATCGTGACTTGCTTCGGAGACGTGCACGAGGCCTTCGAGATTCTCGGCATCCGGGAAGCGCGACGAACACGCCCCACTCGACGACGGTGCGTACGACGCCGTTCATGTACCTGACCTTCTTGGAGCAAGGCCGAGCGCCTGCTTGCGCCGCTCGTGAGCCTCCGCTTCCAGCATCGGGCGGCGCGTCACGACCACGTCGCGCCCGCCGGGCTTGTACTGGATGACCTTGAAATCGAGGCGCTGGCCGACGAGCGACGCGAAGTTCGCGTTCTGCGGGTGAAGATCCATGCCCGAGGCCGGGCGCAAAGGCGCGGAGGCCCTGGATGTCGACTTCGATGCCGCCCTTGATCACGCCGGTGACCAGGCCGTGGACGAGCGTGCCGTCTTTTTCAGCCTGCTCGATGACCGGCTTGATCTCTTCTTCGCGCAGGGGCTTGCGCGTCAGGACGACGAGACCGCCGCGCGCGCCGTCGTTGTGGACTCGCGCCACGAAGCGATCGCCGACCGACGGGACGAGGTCGTCCGTCTTCCATTTCGGTGCGATCGAAGATCGCCAGCGCTTTGCCGGACGAGGTCGACCATGATCGCGGTGTCGAGCACGGCGGTGACTTTGCCGAACACTTCCTCGCCGACGTGAAACGGCGCGCGCTCGCTGGCAGGACGCGGGGCGCGGGAGGGCCGGTGGGACTCGTGCTGTCCCTCGCCACCGGCTTCGGCGCCGGGCTTCTTCTTCTTGCGGCGTCGGCGCTTCTTCTTGGCCGGCGTGCTTCCGTCGGCGGCCGCAGCTTCGCTGCCCTCCGCTGCTTCCCGGTTTCGCCCGGTGCGTCCGCGGCTTCATCCGAGCTTCGCCTTCGGTCGCGCTCGCCTCGACTGGCGATCCGTTGCATTCGAGGACTCGGTTGCAAGGGCCGGCGCATCCGGAGCGTTCGCGGTCTCGGTGGCCCGGGCTGGCGGTTCCGGAACGTTCGAGGACTCGGTGGCCTCGACAGTTGGTTCGACTGGCGCGGAGCTCGCGACTGCGTCGGCAGGAGCCGTTGCCTCGACGGCGGACGGCATCGGCGTCCTTCGCCTCACCGGCGCTTTCGGACGGGGTCTCGCTGGTCGCAGCCTCGGGTTCAGTCATGGAGGAAAACGCCTATATCGCGGTCGGCTCCGCGTGCCAATCGAGGGGGTTGGGGCTCAGCGGGTGATCGGAAGGTGTTTTTGCACTCCGCCGCTCCGGTCGATCACGAGATCCCCGGCATCGGAGGTGTTCCCGGCGTTCACGCGCTCGATCAGCCGTTCGGCGACCTCCACGAAGGAACGGGCCACTTTCGACCCCGGCGCGGCCTGGACCACCGGTGTCCCGGCGTCTCCCCACTTGCCCACGGTCGGGTCGAGCGGGATCTGGCCGAGCAGCGGCGCACCCGCTACCTCCGCGATCTTCTGTCCGCCGCCGACGCCGAACAGCTCGTGGCGCTTGTCGCATCCGTCGCACACGAAGTAGCTCTCGTTCTCGACGACGCCGGTGATCGGGATGCCGACCTTCTGGCACATGGACACGGACTTGTAGACGTCAGCGAGCGCGACCTCTTGCGGAGTGGTCACGATCACGGCGCCGCTCGCGCGGACGCGCTGGGAAAGCGTCAGGGCGATGTCGCCGGTGCCGGGCGGCAAATCGAGCAGCAAGAAATCGAGCTCGCCCCAGTCGACGTCCTTCAGGAACTGCACGAGCGCGCCGTGCAGCATCGGTCCGCGCCAGACCACCGCGCTCTTTGGGTCCTCGAGCAGAAAGCCGATGCTCATCAGCTTGATGCCGAAGCGCTCGAGCGGAACGATGCGCTGGCCGTCGGACATGGGCTTTCCCGAGATGCCGAACATCGTCGGAACGCTGGGACCGTACATGTCGGCGTCGAGCAAGCCCGACGCGGTAACCCTTGCGCGACAGCGCGAGCGACAGGTTCGCGGCGACGGTGCTCTTGCCGACGCCGCCCTTGCCGCTCATCACGAGCACGACGTTCTTCACGCCGGGGACCGGATCGTCCTCGGCGATGGTTCGACCCGATATTTCCGGATGCTCATCGCTCATTGCCCGCCTCCCCTAAAGCCTGGAGCTCGGCCTGTCAAACCCACAAAAGACGACCGGCGTGCCCAGAGAGGACACGCCGGTCTCGTTTTTGGCTCCCGAAACGACTCAGCTCGATGCGGCCGTCGAGATGCTGGCGGTCGCACTGGCCGAAGCCTGCACGTCCTCCACCGCAGCGCCCGCCGCCGTGATCATCAGCGGGATGCACGCCGCCTTCACGTCGAGAGCGGCTTCGATGTTGCCCGACAGGTTCGCGCCGATGGTCGCCATGGCTTCGAGGCGCGTCTTGAACGCGAGGATCACACCGAGGTTTGCCTCGAACGTGGCCTGGAGCTTGCCAGCCGCTTCCGCGTCGGCTGCACCAGTGAAGCTGACCTTGACAGAGGGCGGCGTGCACTGAGCCTTCGCTTGCACACTCGCGTCACAGTTGGCGTCGCACTTGGCTTCGGCTTTGCAGCCGCCTTCGAGCTTGCCACCCGTACACTTGAGCGGCTCGTACTCCGCGCTGCAGTCGCCGTCGCACTTGACGGAGGCGGTCGCAGAACCGGTGCAGCTCGCGCTGCACTCGCCCTTGCAGCTTCCCGAGCAGGTCGCGCTCGGTGCCACGACCTCGCAGGTTCCCGTGCAGACGCCCTGGCACGTGCCGTCGGCCTGAATGCCGGTTCCGCCGGCAGCTCCGCCCGCGGCGCAGGTTCCATCACACTTGCCGGCGCAGTCCACGCCGCCCTCGGCAGTGCACGAGCCCGTGCAGGTGCCGGTGCAGGTTCCTTCGCAGTTGAGCTTGGCTCCCGCCTTGGCGGTGCAGTCGCCCTTGCACGCGACTTCGAGGGAGCCGCCCGTACACGTGGGCGGGTTGGCCTGGAGGTCGCAGCTCGCAGAGCCCGAGCACTTGGCCTGGCAGTTCGCCTTCGCGCTGATCGAGGCTTCGCAGACCGGGGGTTGGAAGACGAGGGTCGCCTTGACGCCCGCCTTGGCTCGGAAGGTGCCGACGGCGGAAACCGCAGCCGCGCACCATGCGTTCATCTTCTCGCGCTTGGTGCCCTTCGCCTCCGCGGCGTCCTGGGTCGCCTTGTCGGTGTCGAGGTCCTGCGCAATGCTTCGGCAAGCCGTCGTGATGTCGTCGACCGCCGCGGATGCAATGCCCGCGAAGTCCGCGACCGCCTGGGCTGCCACCTGACCTTGCGCGCTCCCGCCGATGTCTGCGGTAACGGTTCCGCCAACCTGGAACTCCGTGCAGCACACCGCCGACTGCGCGTCGCTCACCTTGTCGCAGCCCCCCGTGGAGAGGACGCCCAGGGCCACGAGGCCCACCAGAGTCGATGCTGTCACCATTCGTTTCATAAGAGATCTCCCTCGATTTTGGTCCCGTGCTGGGGGGACCGCGCCCCAAACCCTTTTTGACGAACGGGCGCGCGAAGCGATGCAGTACCAGAGCTGGCTCGGCCCGGCTAGCGCAGGGATCCCGCGCATGAAGGAGCCTCCCGATTTCGCATAGCTAGCTCGGGCGAATTCCGTTCGGGGTGTTCAGCTCTTCGGCGCTCTGAGGACCGAGCTCACCGGAATTTCCACATCAGGGAAACGTAGCGTGACAATCGTGTCACCCCGCTCGTACCGCGTCAGTTTGCGATAGCGCCCGCGCCGCGGCTCGGTATGGACCTCGATGATCTCCTCGATGAGGTTCACGACCCAGTACTCTGCCACCTCGGACTCGGCGTACAGGCGCGCTTTTGCGCCGCGGTCCTTTGCTAGCGAGGTCTTGGCTACCTCCACGATGAGCCACGCCTCGGAGGGGTGAGCGTCGTCGTACTCCGCTGGCGGAACGACGGCGAGATCGGGTTCAGGCTCCGAGCCGTCGGACGCAGCAAAGGCACTCTGAACCCGCACTTTGCCTCGCCCGGCTAGCACCGGGACGAGCAGATTGACCAGGCGGTCGAGAGGGGCAGCGTGCTCGGGACCGTGGGGGCTCGTGCTGACGATCACTCCATACAAGAGCTCGACGTGCTCGTCCTCGAACAGGCCGGCCTGCACCATCTGTTCGTACTCAGCGCGGCTGATGGGGCGCGGGGAGTCTGGAAGGATTCTCACTCGGATCGAGCACGCTCACAGCGTAACTCCCCCCAGCTTTCGCCGCCAGGCCGGCAGGGTCACTGGGGAAGCCAGCAGCCGTTCTGGGGAGACGACGTGGGGTTCGGGTTCACGTTGGCCGCGTAGCACTTGCCGTACAGGATCGAGCCCTGGGACTTCACTGCGCGCCCGCCGTAGCAGGTCATCGTGGCGCCGCCGGGAGTCTTCGGGCAGCCGCCACCGAGGCACGTCGAGTCCTGGGTCAGCGAGGGACTTCCTTCGCAGTAGCCCACGCAGGGGCGCTTGCAATCGTTGTCCCCGGTGCAGGCCACATTGGTTCCCGTGCACTTGCCGGCGGTCGTATCGCAGGTCCGGTCACAGCTCGCATCGCCGGTGCAGGCGTTGTTGAAATCCTTGCAAGTGCCCTTGCACAGGTTTCCGCCGGTGCAGTCCGCGTCGGCGTCGCAGAGCCCGCAGGAGCAATCCTGATCGAGATCGATGCAGAATTTCTCGTTGATCAGCGACGACGTGCAGAGCCCGGTGGGGCAGCCAGCATCATCCACGCACGGTTCACAGCTCTTTCCGGTACCCGTGCACGAGCCGAAACGATGGGAGCAGGTGGGAACGCCCACGGCCGAGTCCCACACGTCGCAGTCGCCCGCATTGCCCCAGGGGCAGGCATTCGCAACCTGCGGATCGCAGAGCGTCGTGCAGATCTTGTTACCGCCCGAGTCCTTGGCGCAGACCTGATCGGGGACCTGGCGGCAATCGTCGTCGGTCTCGCACGAGGTGCAGAAGTCCCGCCGCAGGCACAGGTGACGAAGCAGCGAGATCGGTCCGCAGGAGTACTCCTTGCCGTCGCCGATGTCGGCGCTCTGTACGCAATTGGTCGAGCTGCTCTGCAGGCCGCAGGCACTCTGGCACGGAGGGCGGCTCGTCCGGAGCGCGCCGCAGTAAAAGCCAGTACCGCAATCCGTGTCCGCGGCGCAGCCCGTCTTGGCGCAGTACGCATCGGGATCCCCGGCGCCGGCACCCAGGCAGGTGAAGTCGTTTTCTTCGTCGCACTCGGTGCAAAGCTTGAGCGCGGAGTTGCAGACGGGAGACGAATCCGGGCAAGCGCCGAGGGTGCCGCACTTCGGCATGCAACGCTTCGTGGTCGGGTGACAGCCCTGACCCTCGGGGCAGTTGGTATCGCTCGTGCAAGCCGTGGGTGAGTCCTTGCCCGGGCACTTCGCCCCGAATTGGCCTTTGGGAGCCGGCGTCGTTTCACCGCACCCGAGCTCTGCGACGCAGGTGCAGGCGAGCACTTTTTTGCCGGTGTCGTCGGTGCCTTCGCTGCACAGCCCGAGGCCGGCGCAGTCCGCGTGGGTCGTGCAACCCGCGAAACGGCACTCGCCGTCGACGCACGACAAGCCCACGTCGGTGTCGCACTCGCTCGTCGCCGTGCACGCCTCGAAGGGAGCCTTGGGGACGACGCCTTTTTCGCAGTAGCTCACGGCGCCAGGGGTCGTGTTGTCGATGACGCACTTGCCGATGCCCGCGCAATCCGCGTTGGTCGCGCAGCCGACCAGCTTGCACTCGCCGTCCATGGGCGGGATGCACTGGTAGCCATGGTAGGTGTCACATTGCTCGTCCGACGTACACGGCTCGTAGCGACCGGTCTTGCCGCCCTTGGCGAACGGCGCCTCGAGGCAATATTGACCCTCGGTTCCATCGTCGGTCTTCGCGGGGTAACAAATCTTGCCGACCGGGCAGTCCGTGTGGGTCGTGCACATTTGCGCGCAGGTATTTTCCACACAGAACATGTTGGTGGGGTCGACGCATTTGTCGCGGCTGCACTTCGTCTCGCACGTGCCGTGGACTTCCACCCCGTCGCAGGTGGTCGTGTCGTCGCCACACGCGCCGAGAGCCAGTCCCGAGGCCGCCAGCAGTAAAACGACTCGCGCGACTGCTTTCAGCCAGTTCCCGCCGCTAGAAGAAACCATGTGACGTGACCTCTTTTTTTCCCGCCAAAACCCGAAGTCGGGTTGCATCGCCCGACGGCGGTCTACCCCAGACCGGTCGGCGGGAAAACCCCAAGCGAAAGGCTTGCTTGACGGGGTATCCCGAGGGGCTAAGCTCCCTGTCGGGTTCCTAGCACAAGCACGGGAGGCGACCCACATGCGAGCAGTACTCTCCGGACTCATCGTCCTCATGGTCGCGGGTTGTGGCGGATTGGACACCACCGTAAACGGCAAAGGTTTCGACGAAGGAACCCCGGCGACCGTTGATACTGGTACGCCCCCCACCTACGAGGCTCCCGACTTCGAAGGCGCTGGAGTATCCGAAGGGTCCCTACGGGACGCAGATCGGTTCCACGATCGCGAACCTGAAGTTCATCGGTTGGAGCAAGCCGTCGGACGCTGGCTACGACCCCGCCGCGTTCAACGATATTCACCTGTCGGACTTCTACAATCCGGACGGCAGCGGTCCGGTGAAGATCCTCTGGGTGAACTCTTCCGCGGTGTGGTGCGGGCCCTGCAACCAAGAGTACGCGTATATGCGGGACAACGGCACCTGGGGCCAGATCAGCCAGAAGGGCGTCGTCATTCTCGGCACGCTGAGCGAGGACGCGAAGAATCCTCCCGGCCCTGCCAAGCCTTCCGATCTCAAGAACTGGGGCACCAAGTACGAGGTGGAATTCCCCCTCGCGGTGGATCCCGGCTTCAAGATCGGCGCGTACTACCCCTCCGACGCGTTCCCGACCGCCTTCTTGGTCGACGCACGGACGATGAAGATCATCGACAAGATGGTGGGCGGCGGCCCCGGCGGCATTCAGGAAATGATCAGCCGCATCGACACATATCTCGCCCAAAACGGGTAATTCTCCTTTGACCGAGCTCGGGACAATGCGCGCGTTGGCGCTTGCGCTGGCCCTCGTCTGTGCGGGTTGCGGCGGCTCCACGCCGGGAGCCGAGAGCGCCACCTCGGGCGCCAAACCACCAGACTTCGAGCTGTCGACCACGAAAGGCGACACGGTTCGGCTTTCCGATCATCTCGGCAAGGAGGTGATCCTGATCGATTTCTGGGCGACCTTCTGCGAGCCCTGCATGGCGGCGATGCCGCATCTGGACGAGCTCTACAAGAAGCACAAGGACGAGGGCTTCCTCGTGCTCGGCGTTGCCATCGACGGCCCCGATTCTGTCGCCCAGGTGAAGCCCACGGTCTCGAAGCTCGGCGTCACGTTTCCGATCCTGCTCGATCAGGAGACGCGGGTCGTCGGCCTCTACAACCCGAAGACCAGCGCACCGTTCTCGGTTCTGATTGGACGCGACGGCGGGATCATCACGAAAAAAGAAGGCTACACCACCGGGGAGACCTCGGCGGTGGATCGCGATGTCGAAGCGGCTCTCGCCCGGAAGTGAGCCGCCGGTCGTTTCTGCTATCGTTCGAGGATGAAGAGACGTGGCTTCGTCCTTTTGTGTCTCGTCCTGCCGGCGTGTACCTCGGTGACCGAGGAGCGTCAGGGAAGCTCCCGGGAGTGTGAGAGCGCGACGAGTGGCTCAGCCGCTCTCGAGTGCGAGATCGTGGCTTTGGTGAACCAAGAGCGCTCCGCGGGGGCCACTTGTCGGGGGAAAGCCATGCCTCCCGTCCCCAGCCTCGGCACCAACACGACGCTCATGGGGGTCGCTCGCGCCCATGCCGACGACATGGCTCAGAAGAACTACTTTTCCCACACGGGACTCGACGGGAGCTCGCCATTCGATCGGATCGAAGCAGCGGGGTACGACTTTTCGGCGGCCGGGGAGAACATCGCTGGGGGCAACGCCGATCCAAAGGCCACGATGCAGCAGTGGATGACGAGTCAGGACGGGCACTGCGAAAACATCATGAGCCCGGACTTCGTTCACATCGGCGTCGGGTACGCGTTCAGCGAAACCCACGACTACAAGCACGTGTGGGTGCAAAACTTCGCAGCGCCGCTCTGAGCTACTTCGCCTCGGCCGAGAGGCGCTCGATGGCGCGGGACAGGACGGCCGCGTCTGCGCGGTCCTTGTCTCGCGTTCCTTGCTTGGTCAGAAGCAGGCCTTCGAGTCCGAGAACCTTGAGCGGCACGCCATCGACTTCACGCTGCTCGATGTGTGCCTGGAGCTCGCTCCACGAATGACCGCACGCAGCGGGCATCACGTCGACGGTGAACTCGTCATTGATCCGCAGGGCGTAGTGCCCCTCGCGGTCGAAGATGTCGCTCTGCCCAGCCAGCTCTCGTGCCGCGTGGTCCGGCAATTCCGAGAGTGCTGCGATCCATCGTTCGGCATTTTCGGACGAGGGATCGACGAGAATATCGACATCCTCCGAAAAGCGAACGAATCCGTGGGCAGCGATGGCGTAGCCGCCGATCAGAGCCCAGGCGACGCCATGCCGTTCGCAGAGCTCCGCGACTCGTTTCACGTCGTCCCAGGTGGCGGGTCGCGTGAACTCCTCGCGCCGTGTCACTTGTCTGCCTGATGACGATGGACGATGGCGTCGACGGTCCAGCGCAATCGATCTGCGTTGGCCTCTTCGTGGCTCGAGTACGTGAACACGCCCTTGGGAGCGCGCGTGCGATATTGGGCCATCTCGGTCAGCGCCGCGCGACTCTCTTTGGACGGCGGCTGTCCGAGCGGCGCGGGTTTTCTTCGCCCAACGATGCGAAGGAACTTTTCCCCGGTGAGCTCGTCGAACGTCACGCTGCGATTCTAGCACGACGCAAGCGGGCTCAGAAGCGCACGGTCGCGTCGAGGCGCGCGCCTTCGAAGGGCGGAAAGACGCGGCACACGCCGCCCACGCAGCGCAGAGCGCCGCGGCGCTGACCGACGAACACGCCCACGCTCGAGGCTGGAGTGATCTTGTAGGTGACCTGACCGTTGAAGTAAGTCGACGGCACGCTTGGATTGCTCGAATACTCGGTACCGAATGCAACGGACAGGTGGGGCGCCCAATCGAGGCCGGTCAGATGCTGGCCCTCGAACCACGGGTCGCCGGTGCCGCCAGCCACTTCGTGGCGTCGCCGGTGCCAGCCCTGAAGCTGGAGCGAAAACGGCCCGCCCAGCCAGCGGATGATGTCGTACCGAGCGTAGGTCTCTCGATAGTAGAGATGCGTGGTTCCCGTTGGCGTCGAGAGCAGGGCATCGGCGCTGTCGAGGCGCCCCCCGACGCTGAAGGTCGCTCGTGACTTGTTGTGGTCGCCGGTGAGCTCGAATCCGGTCGCCAGATCCCAGACCCGGTTCAGGTTGGAAGTCGAGGTGTCGCACTCCTCGTTCGTCACGCTCTCCGCCCACGTGTAGTAGTGGCCTGCCCAGGCGAAGACGCTCTCGTCCTTCCCGAGGCTCACGTCGGTTTTGACGCGGCCTCCACTCACGCAGGTGTTGAAATTGCCGAACTCGGTGTCGACGTAGAACGCCTCGGTAGTGGGCGGAGCGCTGTACTGGACCAGGCCGAACTCCTTTGCGCGTACGGGGTCCACGTTGGCTCGAAGCGGGAAGAAACGGCGGTAGTGTTTGCCTTCTAGCGTGACCGAGACAGGCAGCTGGATGAGCGTCGTCGAGGCATAGAGTGCGTAGCCCGGGTCGAGGAGATCGCTGGTTTTCGGATTGTCGTTCGGGTTCGTGTGGCCGTCGTCGAGGTTTTGGTAGCCGACCTCGAGGTAGGCGTCGCCGTGTCCGTCGAAGTCCGGCACCTCGATCGACTGACTCGCGGTCATGATGCTGTCGGCCTGTCGCACCACGTCCGAGCCGAGCGCGTCCTGCCGCACGAGGAGCGAACCTTGGGTGCCGAACTTCATGCCTTTCGGTGCGATCTCGAACTGCGCAGCAACAAGGCGATCCGGCGCGTAAGTGGGAGTGGCCACAGGGACGAAGTCGGTCTCGACTGCGCGAGGCATGCCTGCTTCGGTGACCCCGAGCCAGCTCGGAGTCACGCTCGAGTCGACTCCCAAGTAGCGGCCGCTCGCCTCGTCGATGCGCAGCGGATTCATCTCGCCGCCGAGCAGTGTCATTCGGAGCTTCGTGTCGCCAGCGCTGACCCGTCCCGTGATCCGTCCGCCGCGCACGGTGGTATCGCTCGAGAGCTCGTCCAACTTTCGCACGCTGAGGACGAAGCCACGTCCGAGCGCCGCGTAGAAATCGCCAGCGGTGACCTCGACGTCTCGCGTGGTGTAACCGACGTAGTACTTCGCCGGGTAGACCCAGTTGATGTAGCGGGTGGAGAGCTCTCGCCCGGCGGCGTCGAACTTCTGGCGGAAGACCACCGGATCCGTCCGAGTGATGTCGAGGGCAATCGTTTCCGGGTACGGCGACCGATAGAACCAGGCGTTGTCGACGCGCAAGCCCAGCTGCCACTTGTTCCAACTGGCCTGAACGTTCAGCCGGTTGTACCACATGCCCCAATCGTCGTTGGCGCGCGAGCTCACGTCGCCCGGCGTGCTATCGCGGTTGTCGACGTTGTAGAGCACGCTGGAGGCGTCGGTGACGTCGACGTGCACTTCGTCGCCGCCAATGGCACCGGGCTCGAGCGCCGCGGCGTGGCTGGAGAGCGAGATCACTACGGCAATCGGAGCGAGGTGGCGCACGACGGGGAGGCTGAGAAAGGGGAGGAGTTAGTTCGCTTGGCGCTGGTCGAGCTCTTGCTCGATGAACGGCCAGATGACCGCCGAGTTGTCGCCGAGGTGTCCTTGCAAGAGCTTCATGTTGCGAAGATCGACGATCAAGTTGAGCGGCGCCCCCGTGGTGTCTCCGGACAGGAACGCGTCTTCGACCTGATAGCTCGGATCGATCGCGAAGGGGAACGTGCCGGGGAATTGTGTCGTCCACGCCTCGAGGTTATCGGGCGTCGCTGGATTGTTTTTCCCGTCCTGAAACAGGACGCTGAGCACCACGAGGCCCTTCGGGGCGAGCTCCTGATAATGGTCTTCGAGCGAGGGACTGCCGCCGTGCTCGGCCTTGCAGGCGCTACACCAGATGGCGCAGGTGTTGAGGAGGAGAAGCTCGTTTCCCTTCGACCCATCGGGGTCGTAAAAGTCACTGAGGGAAATCGGAGCGAGGAGGGAGATGGGGGCGAGCGGGTCCGGATCGTTGGCGGCCTCCGTCGGGTTCAGCCAACCCTGCTCGAAGGTCATGTTCGGGATCGGCTTCTGGATCCCACTCGTGATGTCGGAGGCGTAGGGTCCGGCGGGATATCCGCTCGTGCCTCCCCCGGTCCCGAGCTGCAAGAGCTCCTTGGGAATGTCTGGCCGGTTCGTGCCGCAACCCGATGCGAGCGCGACGACGACAGGGAGCGCGAGGAAGCTTCGCATCACTTCTTCTTGAACCCGAACACGCTGAGCTCCGGGATCCCCTGGCCGTCGTCCGTGACGACCGTTTGGCCGTCGGAGGAGACAGTGGCGTCACTTACCTTGGCCCAACCGCCGTAGGGGGCCCACTCCTGCGCGACGTCCACGCCGTGGAGGTAGACCTCGACGGCAGTGCCCGCGGGCCAGCCGGCAGTGTTCGGCACGCTGAGCTTGGCGGGCGGGCTGAACCGAGTCTCGATGGGCGTCGTGCCGACGATGATCTCGAACCCGAGGCTCGAGTCGACGGCGGCGGGAGCTTTTGCCACCGGCACCTCTGCGGCGCGGAAGCCCTGAAGCTCCGGCGTGTCGTAGGTCAAAAGGTCGATGCAGACCGACCCGCCGTCAGGGATCCCCAGCGTGATGCCGTTGCTGGTCGCATCGGTTCCGGGATCCATGGCGACTCCGGCGCTCTCGGGAGGAAGCGCAGCCGTCATTCGGATCCCGAGATCGTAATTGGAAACATCGGTGGGCAGTAGCTCGGCGAACTTCACGTAGCCGAAGCCATCGCCGTACTTGAATGCGGGCCGGGTCTCCTCGGTGTTCGGCGAGATGCCGGGAATGCAAACGCTGCTCTGACAGGTCACGACCACGCCGTTGGCGTCCGTCGTGCCGTTGATGCAAACGTCGAGGCCACACACCTGAGCGAGCACGCCGTCCGCGCCGTTCCCATCGAGATCCTGGATCGTGGCGTTCAGCGTGTTGATGAGGTGGGGCGTGTCGGTGCTGGGATAGCCCGGGCCGGCGGCACACTGCGTTGCTCCGCCGGTGCCGCCTCCGGATCCGCCGCCAGAGCTGGAGCCCGCTTGGCCTCCGCTTCCGCCCGTCGCTCCCGTGGCTCCCGTTCCTCCGGTTGCCCCGGTTCCGTTCCCGCCACCGCCCGACGGATTGTTTCCGGAATCACCGCCGCCACAAGCGGTCGTGGCGAGGGAAATCAAGGCGAATACGGGCAGGAACGTTGGACGAAGCATCACGAGGCCTCCGAGGGGCGGATCTTTAACCGAAGAAGTCTGAAGGGTAGCGCTTTTCTGCGGGGGCGCCGATGAAGTGGGTTTGGATGGGGACTCGGTGCGGGTTTTTCGTCACTCCGCCGCGCGGAGCGAGACGACGATCGACTTGGAGCTCGGGGTGTGGCTCTCGTCCGCGTGGTTCTCGAGGGGGACGAGGGGGTTGGCCTCCGGAAAGTATGCCGCGACCGAGCCTCGAGGGATGTCGAAGGCCACCGCGCGGAAGCCCTTCACTTCGCGGAAGCTGTCTTCGTAGCGGCTTCGGATGTCGACCTGGTCTCCGTCCGCGAGACCGAGGGCATCGAGATCGTCGGGACACACGAAGACCACTCGCCGGTCGCCGGTGATCCCCCGGTAGCGATCGTCGAGGCCGTAGATCGTCGTGTTGAACTGGTCGTGACTCCGCACGGTGGTGAGCACGAGCTCCCCGGGTCGCAGATCGAGCTTCGGGATCGGTTGAACGGAGAAGCTGGCTTTGCCCGTGGTCGTCTTCCATACGCGCTCCCGAGCGGAGTTTTGGAGCACGAAGCCGTCCGGTTCGCGGACCCGTTCGTTATAGCGATCGAACCCCGCGATGGAGCGCTCGATGAGGTCCCGGATGCGGTCGTAGTTCTCGGCAAGCCATCCCCAGCGAACGGGATGATTCTCACCGAGGGTCGCCCGGGCGAGTCGAGACACGATTTCGACTTCGCTCCTCAGCTCCGGGCCGATGGGATCGAGGTTTCCGCGGCTCGAGTGCACGACTCCCATCGAGTTTTCGACGCTGACGAAGCCAATGTCGCGCTCGCTTCGAGCCAGGCAGGGCAGGATCAGCGCAGCGCGACCGGTCGTGAGGTGGCTGCGATTGAGCTTCGTGGAGACCTGGACCGTGAGACCGGTCTTCTCGAGGGCCCGCTTCGTGCGCTCGGTATCCGGAGTGGCAGCGGCGAAGTTTCCGCCCATGGCGAAGAAGACGTTCACGTCCCCCGCTTCCATCGCGGCAATGGCGCCCACGGTGTCGTAGCCGTGGGCACGGGGGGATTGGATGTGGGTGGCCTCGTCCAACCGATCGAGCCACGCCTCTGCGGGCGACTCGTAAATGCCCATCGTCCGATCGCCCTGCACGTTGGAATGGCCGCGCACGGGACACGCCCCCGCACCGGGTCTGCCGAGATTTCCTTTGAGCAGCAGGAGATTCACGATCTCCCGCACGTTGCCGACGCCGTTCTTGTGCTGCGTCACGCCCATCGCCCAGCACACGATCGTGCGCCGAGCTTTCGCGTATAGAGTCCCAGCTGCCTCGATGCCCTCGCGCTCCACGCCGGAGCCTTCGAGGATTTCCTCCCAGCTCACGCGATCGAGTGCGGCGGCGAATTCGTCGAAGCCGCGGGTGTGTGCTGCGATGAACTCGCGGTCGAGGACGCCTCCGTGCTGGCGCTCTTCCTCGAGGACGACCTTCATGATCCCCTTCAAGAGGGCGACGTCGCCGTTCACCTTCACCCTCAAGAAGAGCGAGGAGATCGGGCTTCCGACTCCCAGGAGCCCCCGAACGGTCTGGGGATGGGCGAAGCTCTCGAGGGCGCGTTCCTTGAGGGGATTGATGGCGATGATTTCCGCACCCCGCGCCCGGGCCTGCATCAGCGTGGTCAGCATGCGCGGGTGATTCGTGCCCGGGTTCTGGCCGATCACGAAGATCAGATCGGCCTCGGCGAAGTCGGCGAGCTGGACGGTTCCCTTGCCGATGCCGATGGTCGAGCCGAGGCCCTTCCCGCTCGACTCGTGGCACATGTTGGAGCAGTCCGGCAGGTTGTTCGTCCCGTAGCTTCGAGCGAAGAGCTGATACAGAAACGCCGCCTCGTTGCTGGTGCGGCCCGAGGTGTAAAACACCGCTCGTTCGGGTTTCGTCGAGCGCAAGTGCTCGGCGATCACCAGGAATGCGTCCTCCCACGGAATCGGCTCGTAGTGACCGCTGCCCTCGCGCTTGATGACCGGCTCGACGAGTCGGCCCTGTTGCTCGAGCTCGAAATCGCTCATCTTGGCGAGCTCGGAAATACTGTGCGACCGGAAAAATTCTGCGCCCACTCGCCGGCGATCCGCCTCGTGGGCTGCCGCTCGGGCGCCGTTCTCACAGAACTCGGCGACGGAGCGATCGTCGGGATCGGGCCACGCACAGCCGGGGCAGTCGTAGCCATCTCGTTGATTGAGCGCGACGAGGGCTTCGGTGCCTCGCACGATGCCGCCACGATCCAGGGCGTAGCGAAGCGAGGAAAGAACCGCGCGGGGGCCCGCGGCGGCGCCGCGATGGGGCGAGCTCGGACGCGTCATCGGCCGGGGGAGGATACACGTTTCAGCGGGGAAAGGCCGCCGGGTTTCCCCCATCGACGGTGACGATGGTGCCCGTCGTTGCATCCGCCGAGGCGAGGTAGCCAAACGCACGGGCTACGTCGTGGGCGGTGGTTTCCCGACGCAGCAAGTTTTGGCGGAAGTATTCGTCGGGGGAGATGCCGCGCGCATGGGCTCGCGCCTCGAGCACGCCGCCGCCGAACAGATCAGTGCGGATGCGATCGGCATTCACGGCGTTCGCGCGAATTCGAAACACGCCGAGGTCCACGGCGTATTGTTTCATCAGCGACACGACGCCGGCTTTGGCAATCGCGTACGGACCGAACTCAGGCCCCTGATTGAACGCGCTCTTGGAGGCGTTGAAGAGCAGGACGCCGCCGATGTTCTGAGCCAAGAGGACCTCCGTTGCGGCTCGCGCAACGCGCTGGTGGCTCACCAGATTCACGTCGAGGGAATCGCGAAAGGCCTGATCGCCGGCCTCCGAGTGCAGGAGCCCGGACGGAGCGGTGCCGGCGTTCGACACGACGATGTCGAGGCCACCAAAAGCGTCGATCGCAGCCGTGATGGCCCCGCGCACGGAGCTCTCGTCGCGCACGTCACAGAGCACGAGCTCGACGGCCGATCCGAATTGCGACACGAGCGCCGCCTTCGCCTGCTTCAAGCGAGCCTCGTCGATGTCGGTGAGGAGCACGTGAGCGCCGAGCTCGAGGAAATGCTCGGCGGTGGCGCGCCCGATGCCGCTCGCGGCACCCGTCACGAGGGCAATCTGTCGCGCCAGAGGGCCCGCCTTCGACTTGCCGACAGCGAGCTTCTTCTGTTCGAGGCTCCAGTACTCGACATCGAAGAGATCGAGCTCGGCAACGGGCTGGTAGCTCCCGGACGAGAGCACGTCGAGGATCACGCCGGCCGTGTGCGCGTAAATGTCTCCAGCGATGCGAGCCGCTTTCTTGGTCGCGCCGAGACACGCCGCGCCGAGCTTTGGGACCAACACGATGCGAGGAAGAGAGTCGAGCTTCGTGAGCTCCCGGGAGCGGGCGGCTGTCCCGCGCTCGAAGTACCCGTCGTACCAAGCCGAGTAGCCGCCGATGGCGTGCTCGATGTCTTCCCGGGTTCGCTCTGCTTCGAAGAAGAGCGGGATGGGCTTGGTGCGAATCACGTGGTCCGGGGTCATGGTCCCGATCCTCGTCACTCGAGCTGCATCCTTGCGTGCCGCGAGCGCCAGGATTTCCGGCTCGTCGCGCCACTCGATCAGGAAGCGCTCGCCGGCGCGACCGAGCGCACCTCGGAGGATGGGCGTGAAATCCCGCTGCTGGGTCTTGCGGTCCGGGTCAGGCGGGATGCTCACCACGCTGCGCGGCGCGTGCTCCTCGGCCTTGGTGACCGCGGCGATCATGCGCTCGTAGCTCTCCTCCGCGGTCTTTCCCCAGGTGAAGATCCCGTGCTTGTCCAGGACCATCACGTTGGCGCGCTCGAGCTCGCCCGCCAGACTCGCGATGCGGCGTGAGAGCACGAAGCCGGGCATCACGTACGGCACGAACAACAGGTTGTCGCCCCAGAACGTCGCGAGCGCGCGCTTCCCCGTCCGGGCGATCGACGATCGCGAGAACGGCATCGGCGTGGGTGTGGTCGACGAACTTTTCTGCGAGAAACGCGTGCAAGAGCGCCTCGACCGACGGCGTAGGACTCGTCGGGTCGAGCATCTGGCTCTCGAGCCCCCGCACCATGTCCTCGTCGCTCAGCTCTTCGAGCGCGCACAGTCGGCGGAGAGCGTCCAATCGGCAGGCTGGGAACCCTTTGGGCTCGATGGTCGCCAGGTCCCAGCCACTGCCTTTGACGTACAACACCGAAGCTTCCGTTCCATCGATCTCCCGAGCCCGACTCTTCACACTGGTATTGCCGCCGCCGTGCAACACGAGCGCCGGATCCTGGCCGAGCAAGCGAGAGGTGTAGACGCGCAAGGCGAGATCTTCGCCGAACGCCCGGTAGCGCTCCACGTGAGCGCGTGCATCGTTCGTGGTGTATCGAGATTTCATGGCGTAACGCGGCGCGTGAGCCTAGCATTGGTTTTAGGGACATGGAGCCCGTGGGGAGCAAGACGAACGCCCGCGTGCAGGCCGGCACGGTCCGGTCACGCGAGACGTTCGTCGAACAGCGCTTCGGTGTGAGTGCCGTCCAGCGCTATCGCGCCGAAGCTTCCCCCGCGCTCCGGGAGCTGTTTGCGTCGAAGAAGGATCCACCGGGTGGCTGGGTCGCTTTTCCGCTCTTCGTCGAGGCCAACGTCCTCGCCGACCGCCTGTTCGCACAGGGGGATCTGCGGCTGGCTTGGGACATCGGGCGCTTCGCAGCGACACACAGCCTGGGAGTGTGGAGGAGCCTGTTCATGCGCCACGTGACGCCGATCATCGTCGTCAGCATCTCTGCTGGGCTCTGGAGCCATCACTACGATGGGGGCAGGCTCGCCAGTCGTTCCATCGGACACCAGTCACTCGAGTTTTCCATTCTCGATTTCCCCGAGCCGCATCGAGCTGCACTGCTCTTTCCATCGGCGGATGGATGCAGGGATCGCTGGAGCTCGGGCCGCGAACGAAGGTCGAAGTCCGCGAGATGGCGTGTCGAACCGAGGGCGCCGGGTCGTGCCTGTTTCAGGTGTCCTGGATGTGATCAGAACAGGACGCCGAGATACCAGCGCAGGATCTGCGCCGTCGTCGTGTCCGTGGCGCCAGCGCCGAGGTCCCGCTGGATGAGGTTGGCTTCCTCCGTCTGGTAGCCGAGGCCGCCCATCGGGAACAGAACGCCGTACTGGAGCTGCGTGAAGAAGCCGCCCTGCTTGTTCGCTGTCGTCGTTCAGCGAGCCGTCCTTGGACTGGTAGTAGAGCGAGCAGATCGAGCTCGATGCCGAGATCGCGCTTGTGACCGGGCGTCTGAATGAACTGGCTGGCGCGGGTCCAGACGCCGGCAAATCCGCCACCGAAACGCTGGCCGTTCGACTCGCGTACGAAGTCGTAATCGACGCTCGGGCGGAAGTAGTAGACGCCCTGAATGCGGCTCATCAGGTTGCGATTCAGGATCAGGTCGATCTTGTAGTTCGGGTGGAAGCGGAACGTGGAGAACGTGCGGTCGCCGGCCTGGGGCTGGAGGCCTTCGAGGCCCGGGCTCAGGTTGTTCGAGCTGCCGTCGAGCCGCTGGGTGTCCGGATCGCCCGACGCCCAGCCGGTCTTGAGCTCGAGCTTGAGTCGATCCTCGACGAGCTTCTGCTCGATCTCGGCGGCGAGGCCGTACTGGCGGATCTTCCAGCCGTTGTCGCCGTTATTGTTGGTGTAGTCGGTCTGGCCGGGAACGGTCTGGAGATTCTCGATGGAGCCGCGGATGGTCACGGCCTCGAGCTCGAAGCGGAACTTCTTGTAGAGGAGCTGGAGCCAGAGGTCGGGGATCCAGGCACTGCGCTCCGCGACGCACGTAGCCGGCGGACACGACGTCCTGGGAGCAGCCGAGCGCGTTGGCGTTGCAGGTCGTGCCGCAATCGCCGGCACCGTCGTTGGCGAGGATCTGGCTGCGGTGGACCACGTAGGCGCCGCCGTTGATCACGAGCTGGCCCTGGGCGAGCGCGAGCTTCGTGAGCTCGGGGTTCTTCCGGCGAACCACGGCGAACACGTACTGGTCGACGTCGTCGAGCTGGGCCAGATCGTAGGGCTGCGCTTGGGGAAGCTTCAGCGTGTCGCTGGTCGCGCCTTCGTTCACGAAATCCCAGGCGCCGGCGAAGTAGAGATCCAGCGCCTTGATGCCCGTGACGAACATGATGCGATCGGCGGTCGACTGGTAGTCGTCGTCCGGTCCATCGCCAGCGTTGGCCAGGATCCCGAGACCCCACTGGCTCGGCATGCGCCCGAAGCGCAGCTGGCCGACGGGTGTCATGTACTCGGCCCAGACGCGTTTCACGCGAATGCTATCGCGGTAGCTGTTCTGTCCGGCCGTCGGAGGATTCTGTGTGGTGTCGAACGCGCCCAGCGGCGTGTAGCCCGTGCGCTTGACGACGGAGTAGCCACTCCCGCTCGGCTCGTTCGCGTACCCTTCCGGGGTCGAGCCCAGGACGAGGTTATCGAGCATGTCGATCTGGCTCATCACTCGCAGGTTGTCCGAGATGTGAAGCTCGGGGTTCAGACGGAAGCGCATGTTCGCGCCGGCCTGCGTCTTGTTCTTGCAGGGATAACGGTCGGTGGGGTTGTCGCTGTTGGTCGGGGCTTCCGGGCTTTCCTTCCCCGTGCAAAGCGCAGGACCGAACGCCCCGCTGGTTCCCGCCGAGTTGTAATAATTGTCGGCCGGCATCGGCCAGATCGCCGTCGCGGGCGTATTCACGCGGCCGAGGGAGAAGTTGTGAAACAGCTCCGCGCGCACGCGGAAGTAACCGTGGATCTCGAAGATGGGTCGAGCGTGGGACCACCAGTCTTCCGCGAAGACCTCGTCCTTGTTCTTGTCTTGTTTCTTGCCGGCAGCGTCCGGCGTCTTGTCGCCCTGCTTCTCGAGAGCTTTGGCGTCGGCTCCGGGCTGCGGCCACATCGGCATCGGGCCGAAGCCACCGCCGGGGACGGGAGTGACGTTGGGAGAGGTCGGACCCTTGCCGGTAGTCGGTGGCCCCTTCGGCGGCGGTTCCGGAGTTTCCCCTTCGTCGTCGCCAGGCGTTTCTTCTCGGCGTCGTCTTCGACGGGAGCTTCCGGAGCAGCGCCCGTCGGGGGCTTCGCGGCTGGAGGCTTGGCGGCTGGAGGCTTGGCAGCCGGAGGCTTGGCAGCCGGAGGAGGCTTGGCAGCTGGAGGAGGCTTGGCAGCTGGAGGCTTGGCAGCTGGAGGCTTGGCAGCGCCAGCATCGGGTTTGGCCGGCGGCGCGGGTTGCGCGCTCGCAATCGCGGCCGTTAGCACCCAGCTCGCGCCGAGAAGGACAGAAGTTCGCTTCCGCATAGTCGCAAGAGGGTCGGCAGAGCCACCCGCCGCTCGGCTATCGCATGCGCCCGACAAAGCTGTCAACGACGCTGATTTTCGCTTCTACGGGCCCGCCGGGGGCTCTTCGGCGACGTATGCCTGCATCACGTCGGTTCTGAGCTTTTCTGCTTGGGTCACGGGGATGGCTCGGGCCTCGCTCTGGACCGCACTTTGGGGGAGCCCCAATCTGGGAGATCGACGCCGCATTTTCCGCCAAACGCTGCTGAGCTTCCCAGCCGGCGCTGTCCTCGAGCTCCAGGGTCTTGCGGAATGCCTCGCCCAGCTCGATGGCCGACGGATAGCGATGCATCGGATCCTTGGCCAGAGCGCGGGCGAAGAGCAGGTCCAGGACCGGCGGCGCCTGGGGGACGAGCTGCGTGACGGGGGTGGCGGTCTCCTCGACCTGGGCCGTGCGGACCATGATCTCGTTGCGGGTCGGCGCGTCGAACGGCGTCATGCCCGTCAGCATCTCGTAGAGCACGATGGCGGCGCTGTAGAGATCGCGTCCGGGGGTCGAGGGCTTTGCCGAGCACCTGCTCGGGGGCCATGTACGCCCCGGTGCCCGGCGCCATGCCGCCGGTCGTGCGCGCTTCGTCCGCGGGAAGCCGCGCGATTCCGAAGTCGGTGAGCTTGACGACGCCGTCGGTCCGAATGAGCACGTTCGCACGGCTTCACGTCGCGATGGATGATGCCGAGCGCGTGAATGCCGGCGAGAGCTCCGAGAAGCTGGGAGAAGAAATGCCACGCGCGCAGAAACGGCATGCACGGGCAGGCCGCTGATCTTGCTGAGCGATCCGATGGCGATCGATCGCATCGTTGCAGCGCTTCGCCTTCGACGAGCTCCAGCATGATCGCGAGCCCGCCCTCGCTCTGGCTGAGCGCGAAGAAGTGCACGATGTTCGGGTGCGACAGGCGCGCTAGGGCGTTGGCTTCCCCCAGGAACAAGCGTCGCGCCCGTTCCCGACCCTTGAGGATCGGATGCAGGACCTTGATGGCCACGGGATGGGCGGGGGTCCCGGCGTGGGGGCCTGCCGGGTTGTAATAGAGCCATCCGCGATGGACGACGCCCATGCCGCCTTCGCCAATGCGATCGCCCACCACGACCTTGCGCCCATTCGAGGTCGAGCTCGCTTCCAGAACCGATGCGTCCCGCCATGCTGCGAGGAACCTGGGGCGTTCCACACTGCGGGCAGAAGCGCGCTTGGTCCTCGACGACGTGTTTGCACGCAAGGCACAGGGCCACGCGACTAGGATACCGTAGCGTGTCGACGTCGGAAAAAGCCGGGTGTTTGTCCGGCTAACGCCCCGACGTTCGCGGGAAAATGAGGCCCTTCCCAAGAGGATGGCTCGTGTGGAAGGCTCAAGGCTCGAGAAAGACCTTCCGCACGATCGGAACACGATGCCGTCCTTTCCCCTCCGCCGCTCACCTTCCACGTTCGCCCTCGCCCTCTCGTTCACATTGGTCGCCGGGTCCGCTGTCGCCCAGTCCGCGACGGACGGCGAGTTCACCGTTCAGCGTTTCAATCCCGCTCCGGGACCGCGAAACTATTTCACGACCCGTGGAGTGCGCACCGACGGCAACATGGCGTGGAGCGCCGGGCTCTTCTTCAACTACGCTTGGAAACCGTTCCAGGTCAGAAGCTGCCTGTCGCTGACGAACTGTGACGATCCCAACGCGACGCAGCCCCATGACGTGCAAGGTAGTCGAGAATCTCGCGACGGCGGACTTCATGGGCTCGCTGACTCCCATTCCGCGGGTTCAGATCGGTCTTCGGTTGCCGGTGACCTACGTCAACGGCCAGGGGCTCGCCGACAACGGAAGTGCGAGTGACTCGGGCATCGACTCTTTTGGCATGGGCGATGCGGAGCTCGAAGCCAAAGGACGCCTGTATGGCGAGCTCACCGATCCGTTCGCGGTCGGCGGGGCGTTCTTCGTCACCGGGCCTCTCGGCCACGCAACCGCGAAAGACAAGTACATCGGCGATGGCACGCCCACCGTCGGCCTCCGCGGGATCTTCGACGGCTCCCAGGGGCCGTTTTCGTTCGGCGGAAACCTCGCCGCCGTGTATCGCGGTGAAGGCCGGGTCGGGTCGACCACGCTCGGACCCGAGTTCCGTTACGGCGTGGGCGCAGGCTTCCGCGCGAGCCCCGTTCTTCGGGCGGTTGCTCGATGGATTCGGCAGCACGAAGTTTTCGGCCAAGAACGGCACCAACGCCCTCGAGGTCGATGGGGGCGTGCAAATCAATCCCCTCGACTCGCCGTTTCAGGTTTCCGCGCGGTATCGGCACGGGTCTGATCCAGGGCGTGGGCGTTCCTGCGTTCCGCGCATTCCTCGGCGTGATGTTCGTCGCCGAAGGCGGGGATCGCGATGGGGACGGCATCGCCGACGCGCAGGACCAGTGCCCCACCGAGCCCGAGGACAAGGACGGCTTCGACGACACCGACGGCTGCCCGATCGCGACAACGACGGAGACACGATCCCGGACGACGTGGACAAGTGCCCGAACAAGGCCGAAGATCCCGACGGCTTCGAGGACAAGGACGGCTGCCCGAGCTCGACAACGACAAGGACGGCGTCCCGGACGACCAGGACCGCTGCCCGGACAAGCCCGAAACCAAGAACGGATTCAAGGATGATGACGGCTGTCCCGACGAACCCGACCGGGATGGCGACGGCGTGCCGGATTCGCGAGACAAGTGTCCCGATGCGGCGGAAGATACGGACGGCTTCGAGGACACGGACGGCTGCCCTGATCCCGACAACGACCAGGACGGCGTTCCCGACAGCGCGACGAGTGCGGCGATCAGCCCGAAACCATGAACGGTTACCAGGACGAAGACGGCTGCCCCGACGAAGTTCCGAAGGACGAGAAGAAAGGTAAGAAGGGGGAGAAGGAAAAGAAGAAGTGATGGCCTCCTTACTCACTCATGTGTGCGTCACATCATCGCTCCTCGCCCTGTTCGGCTGCAGCTCAGGCGGCATGGGGGGAGCGAAGTCGGGCGGAGGCGACGATCATCCGCTCGTCGGCTCCGCCGCACCGAGCTTCGACCTGCCCGCCGCGAGCGGCGGGGGCAATGTCTCGTCTGCTGATATCAGCGGCAAAGTCGCCATCATCGACTTTTGGGCGACCTGGTGCGAGCCGTGCAAGGAGTCATTTCCTCACTACCAGGCGATGAGCGAAAAGTACGGCGACGAGCTCAGCATCATCGGCATCAGTGAGGACGACGATCCCAAAAAGATCCCATCCTTTGCCAAAGTGACTGGCGCAAAGTTCCCGCTCGCGTGGGACGACGGACAGGCGATGGCGGAGCAATACAAGCCGCCGACGATGCCCACGTCCTATATCGTCGATCAAGAGCGGGATCGTTCGCTTCGTCCACGTCGGATTCCACAGCGGCGACGAAAGCGAGATCGACAGCAACGTTCAATCGCTCATGCACTGAGCGCGTTCGACAGCTCGCGTCACGACGCGGGTGCCACAAGGTACGCTCATGTAGGCGGACCGCTCGCGCCTCGCGGTTCGGAGCGCGCTCTGTTACCCTCACGTTAGAGCAGTGCACGTTTGGTCAATCCGACTCCGGAGCATGCTCGCGCTGATCGCGTGCATGGTCGTGCTCCTTGCGAGCCGAGGTGCCGCTGCGGGACCTTCCGTCTCTGAATTGATCGACCGCCTGAAGAACGGCGAAGACTTTCGTGTTCGCGTGCAGGCTGCACTGCAACTCGGTAAGAGCAAGGCCAGCGCGGCGCAGGGAGCCCCTGGAAGACGCGCTCGACGACGACAACGCGGCCGTGCGGACTGCCTCGGCAGCAGCCCTCAAGGTGCTGGGTGACCAGCGCAGCGTTTCTGCGCTCGAAAAGCACAAGGGCGACAGCTCTCCGTCGGTTCGGACTCAGATCCAGGCGACTCTGAAGGCTTTGAAAGCCATTGGCGACGGCGACGGGGGCGCGACCAAAGTGCTGGTCAAGATGGGTCGAATGCGCTCCGGCAAGAGTGCGCCCGAACGCAAGCTCCTACCGGATCTGGAATCCACCTCGCGTCAGAAGTTCGGCGAGCTTCCGGGCGTGAAGGTCGTGGACAGCGATGGCGAAAAGGACTCCAAGGGGAAAAAAGTGCCGATGGTGATGATCACTGGGCACCTGCGCAAGATGAATCAGAGCGCCGAAGGCTCGGAAGTCGTGTATCTCGGCCAGCGTCGAGTACATCGTGCACCGGATGCCGGAGCAAGCGATCGCCGGGCACCGTTTCGGGCACCGCCAGCACCAAAGCGACCCGCAAGGAAGCCAAAAACAAGAAACGATCACGCGAGCTGCAGCACATGGTGCTCGCGGCGGCGATCGAGAGTGCCATCCGCCGCGCGCCCGAAGCACTGGCTGCGGCGACCCGCTGACGATACTCGGTTGACGAGCGAGGCGCTCCCGTACGAGCGTTCGCTCCCGCCATGCGCCGCGTGCTGTTCGTATCCAAGCCCGTGGTGCCGCCGTACCACGACGGAACGAAATGCCTGGTGCGAGACGTCTCGCTTCGGCTCGAACGCGTGCGTGCCCGTGGTCATGGTGACGCCGGGCGCCCCGGGACTTCCCCGCGGCGAGCGACATCGACTCGACGAACCCGCCGGAAATGGTGAGCGTGTATGCCTCGGCAGGGAAGTTCTCCCCAGCGCTCGTTGCGAATCTTCGCGCGGCGCTGTGGCTCCTCGCGAAGTCCCGGGCCGATCTCTGGCACTTCGTGTTCGCGCCGAACCCGCGCACGAGCACGGCGGCTCGCTGGCTCAGGCGGATGCGGCGCATCCCCGTGCTCCAGACGATTGCCTCTCCGCCGCGAGATTTCGGCATGATCGATCGCTCCTGTTCGGCGACGTGGTCGTTGCCCAGAGCGAATGGACCCGAGCAAAGGTTCAGTCGAACGCCCGGAGACCTGGCGAATCGAGGTGATCCTGCCCCCGGTCGGCCCCATCGCGGATCGCATCGCCGAGGCGCGCGAAGGCCGTTCGAGCCGAAATCGGCGTGGGTGCGGCCACTCCCGCTCTTCGTTTATCCCGGCGACATCGAGCTCGGCCGCGGCGCCGCCACGGGTCGCGGCGGCCGTCGCCGAAATCACTCGGCGTCATCCCCAACGCGGTCGTCGTCTTCACCTATCGAAAGAAGACGACCCGCGCGGGACGAAGTGGCTCGCGAGCTCGAGCCGGGCTGCCTCGGGAGTCCGTGCGCTTCACGGACAGCCTGAGCGACGTGCTGGCGCTCGTCTGCGAGAGCCGAGCGGTGCTTTTTCCGGTGGAGGATCTGTGGGGCAAGGTGGATCTCCCGATCGTTCTGCTGGAAGCGATGGCCTCGGCGGTACCCGTCGTGACGGCCGACGCGGGACCGTTGATCGAGCTCGGCGGCGTGATTCGAGTCGCCGCGGACGACCCTCGGCGCTGGCACGCTGGTCTGCACGATCTGCACGAGCGTCCGAGCTTCGCGAGCTCGGTCGTGGAGGCCCAGAAGCGTCACATTCGCAGGCATCACGCCGCGAGCGCGAGTGGCACGTCGCTACGAAGAGCTGTATCTCGAGCTACTGGGAGAGAAACATGAGCGTCCGTTACGAGACGAGCGGCCCGGTCGGCGCACATTTCGCTCTTGCGCCCCGAGCGCAAGAACGCCGTCGATCGCGAGACGGCCGAGGAGCTCTTGGCCGCGTATCGTCGCTTCGAGAGCGATCGGACGATCCGAGTTCTGGTGCTCAGCGGGGGACCCGGACGCGTTTTGCGCGGGCGCCGATCTCAAGGCAATGAACAACGACGTGGACTCCATCGCCGGGCCCATGGGATTCACGCGACTGCACTCGACCAAGCCCACGATCGCAGCGATCGAAGGCTGGTGCGTCGCGGGCGGGCTCGAAATCGCACTGTGGTGCGATCTGCGCGTCGCGGCTCGGGGCGCCAAGCTCGGCTGTCTCGAGCGGCGGTTCGGCGTGCCGCTCATCGACGGTGGGACGCAGCGCCTGCCGCGGATCGTGGGCCTCGGTCGCGCGCTCGATCTCGTGCTCACCGGTCGCGTCATCGACGCTGACGAGGCCGAGCGCATCGGTCTCGTCAGTCGCGTGGTCGAAGAGGGCAAGGCGGTCGAGACCGCGCTTCGTCTGGCCGAAGAGATCGCAAAGTACCTTTTACGTGTGTCATCGCCGATCGCGAGTCGATGTACGAGGGGCTCGCCCTCGGGCCGCTTCACGGATCTGGCGCGAGAGGCAGAGCGGGGCAGGGCCGTTCTGGAAGAGGCCGCAGCCGGGGCCAATCGCTTCGCCCAGGGCGCAGGCCGCCACGGCAAGACCTGACTTCCGGGCGGCGTCGCCTAGTTCTTCTGGGTCCCGGGCGACGGCAACTGAAATAGCCGAAATGCGCCAGGCAGAGCCCGGCGAGGCTCGCCGCCACGGGCGCAAACAGATTGCTTCGTCGCTCGGGGCAGACGAGCGCACCGAGGTCCCGGCGACGAAGCGAAGCGCGGCGAAGGGAACCTGAGCGACGGACGGCGCCATGTGCAGCGATACGTCTTCCGCCGAGATTCCTAGAATCCAGACGCGCGAGCATGGCTCGATCGGCGAGAGCCGATCACCGCGAGCGACGGAGGTCGCCAGCGGCGGCACATGGCTTCGTGGAGCCGCCGGGGCAGGGGAGGAAGCGGTCGTCGTGACGAGGAACGCGTCGGAGACGACGACGCGACCACCGGGTGCGAACGACGCGGGCGAGCTCCTGGAACAGCCCGCCTTGTCGCGGCCCGGCGCGTAACACGAGCTCTCGATGGCATAGGCGGCGGCTGACCGATGCGTCGGGCAGACCGGGCGAGGTAGTCGCCCACCACCAGGCGCACCCGAGGATGGAGCCCGTCCGCATCGCAGCTCGATTGCCCAGCGCGGCTTGAGCGGGCACGAGCGTGATCCCCAGGACCTCTGCTCGCGACATGAACGCGCCCCACGTGACGTGCCGTGGCCCCGCAACCCAGCCCGCGTCGAGCACGAGGCTCGGCTTCGCTCGGCCGATCCCGAGACGGCGCGTGACCTGTGCGTTGGTCTCGTCGAGGAGCCGTTCTCGGTCGAGAGGGTTCATCCCTCGGCCGGTAGTAGCCAAAATGAAGATTCAGCTCCCGGCTCCAGGCCCGCTGATCCTCGAGGGTTCGCTCGTAGAAGTCGACGATGGCGGCGCTCATTCGATTCCCAGGGTGGCTCGCAGCCGCACGTAGTCGTCCGACAGCAGAAAGGAGACCAGCGCTGCAACTCGGATCGCGAGATCCTGGTGCAGCATGACGCCGTCGTCACGTCGCTGGGCCAGGACCGCTTCGATCCCTTCGCGCTCGGCCGTAGCCAGCTCCTCCATGTGATCGCGTCGCACCAGTAGCATCGCGCGGATGGCAGCCCGGAGATCGCCGGCGAGGATCAAGCCGGCGCGATCGGCGGTGAGCTGCATCACGCGTGCAGTGGCGACGAGCTCTTCCTGAGCGGTGCCGAGGCCTTCGTCCGCCGGTTTGCCCGGCGTGTCCATCTCGGCGCGATCCTTCCAGCGCTCGCGGACTGTCTTGGCTCCACCGAATGCCCTGCGGAGCGGACCGAAGGGGATCTTCTGCGCAACCCGATATGCCTGCTCCGCGATGCGCCAGCCCTTCATCAACGGCAGAAGGCCCAGGAACAGATCGAGGCCCTGCTTACCCTTGTCGAGAGTTCCCGCCCAGATGTCGCTCGAGGTGATGCGGCTGTGACCGTAACGAAGATGTGCGACTTCGCAGGCAACCGCGAACGCGAGCTCGGCGGGTCGCATGGCGTACTCCGGATTGCCCTCCAGGTGCTTGCCGCCAATCAGCACGAAGGGCGGCGGACCGTCGTAGGCGCGAAGACCAATCGCCTTCTTTCCTCGGGAGACGAAGCCCTGTACGCCTTCGACACCGAGCATCCTTGCCGCATCGCTCAGCGCTCGGGCCGCGACGGATTGCCGCGCATCGGTGATGGGCTCGACGTATTCCCGGAGCATGCGGTGGTCGGGCACGGGCATTCGGGCGAGGAGCGCCTGAAGCTTCCCCAGGAGCTCGCCGCCCTCGCGAGTGACGGGATGGCGGAGGACGTTCTTGACCAGATCGCCCGGTAGCGGAACGAGCGGTTTGGGATCGCGGCTGGGCGTGGCGACATCGGAGCGAAGCCCTCCGGGACCGAGGACGGCGATCACGTCACGGGCTCGTTCAGCGAGACTGCCGTCTCCCTCCGCGAGCGCCTCCACTCGGGACAAGAGCAGGGGTTGCAGCCGGCTGAGCTCGCTCAGAGCGCGGGGATCGGGGCCTGCCTGGGTGCGCCGCGCTTCGGCGAGCAGCTCGAACACCCGGATGCGCAGCACCTGACCGCCGGCACCCGCGGTGAGATCGGCATCGTCCTTGGGAAGTAGATCTCTCAGGCGCTCACTCGGGAGCTCGGCGAGTCGTGCTTCGAGTAGCTCCCGCGCTTCGTCACGCCGCCCGGCGACGATCAGATGATCGGCGAGATCGACATCGGCTTGGGCCAGACGCTTGGGATCCTTGCGGAGCTTCGAGAGCTTGGCGTGCAGTCGCCGGTGCAGGCCGAGCGCCCACGGCTCCGCCGCGTCCCCCTTCTTTCGCAGCTCGCGGAGCAAGGCGTTTCCGGCTTCCGGCGAGAATTGCCACCCCTCCCACAGATCCGCGAGCACCGCGGGATCCGCGTGGAGTGAGGCCGTGAGGCTCTCGAGATCTGGAAACGAGCTCTCCGGCTCGCTGAGATCGCACGCAATGAAATAGGACGCTGCGAGCGCGAGGGGATCGCCGAGGCGGGAAAGCTTTGCGACCAGATCCCGAGCCAACGCGAGGGCTGGTGCGTCCAAGCGTCCGAGCCAGTTCAGTCTCGCTGCCTCTCGCAGTCGACCGCTTTCCGCGGCGCCGAAGATCGCGGTGATCTCCGTCCAGCGAGACACCTCTCCCCGGCTGATCCGCCATCGGAAGCGGTCAATCACCACGTCGCTCCCCCCGAAGCGCTCGTCCAGGTCCAAGGTCGCTCCGCCCAGATCGTGGACGCGTTCGATCTCCGAGGCTCGAGAGCACCACGCGAGCGGCACGCCGGTCGGTGACGACGAAGTACCCGCGGCCCGACATGTCCGGACCCACGTCCGATGTGACGTGAGCTTCCCGCTCCACTTCCTTCCAGACCAAAAGCAGCTCGTCACTGTCGAGGAAGCCGTGGATGAATGCGTGCTCCACGGGCGAAAGCCGAGGAACGTATCGGCTCGGGGGAAACGGTCGCGGCACGACGCCTTTTTCTCTTTCGAGGCGTGCCAGCGCGACCGCTTGCTCGAGTGCTCGCCGCTTGCTCCGCGGGACGGCGAGGCTGACCTCGCCCACCAGCAAGCGATTCTTTTCGAGGCGCACGCCTCGCTCGATGAGATCAATCGCCACACCGTCCTTCGCGCTGCGAGCGGCGACCAGGTACAGCCCCTGCGTCGTGTGCACGACGTGGGCCCGCGCCCGGACTCCGGGTGGGATCGTCAGATGATCGCGCAGCTCGACGTGCTGTTCGATGCGGCCAAGCTCTTGAGCTTCCAGGTAGGCGAGTGCTGGATCCATGCCCGAGCGAAGAATGTACTACGCGCGAAGAGCCGTGCGGGGCAGGTCTGTGCTAGATAAACCGCGAGTTTTTCATGTCCAAAACCGCCTCCGAGCTCCGGCAAGCGTTTCTCGACTACTTCGGTGAGCGGGCGCACGAAAAAGTGCCATCGGGACCACTGGTTCTCCAGAACGATCCGACGTTGCTCTTCGCCAACGCGGGCATGGTCCAGTTCAAGGACGTCTTCACCGGTCGCGACAAGCGTGCGTACAAGCGCGCGACCAGCAGTCAGAAGTGTCTTCGCATCAGCGGCAAGCACAACGATCTGGAAAACGTCGGTCCGAGCCCGCGGCATCAGACGTTCTTCGAGATGCTGGGAAACTTCAGCTTCGGCGATTACTTCAAGGAAGAAGCCATCGTCTACGCTTGGGAGTTTTTGATCCGACAGGTGGGCCTGGATCCCCAGCGATTCGTCCTGACCTACTTCAAAGGCGAAGAAGGCGTGCCCGAGGACTCCGTCGCGCGGGACATGTGGAAGAAGGTGAGTGGTCTGTCCGACGATCGCGTCCGCGGTCTCGGCGCCGACGACAATTTCTGGAGCATGGGGGACACGGGTCCCTGTGGACCGTGCAGCGAGCTTCACTACTACGTGGGCCCGAACCCGGATTTTTCCGAGTTCGGCGAGGAGCAAACTCCGGAAGGCCACGGCTTCATGGAGCTGTGGAACCTCGTGTTCATGCAGTTCGATCGCTCGGTGAAGGGCGGGACTCTGAGCCCGCTGCCCGCTCCCAGCATCGACACCGGCGCCGGGCTGGAACGACTGGCGAGCGTGGTGCAGGGCAAGACCAGCAATTACGAGACCGATCTGTTGCGCGCGCTCGTCGACTGCGCCGCCGAGGCCTCCGGAAAGAAGTACGGCGCGACCATGGCGCCGGACGACGTCTCCATGCGCGTGATTGCCGATCACGCCCGAGCCACCGCGTTCTTGATCGCGGAAGGAGTTCTCCCGGATCGCACCAAGCGTGAATACGTGCTCCGTCGCGTGATTCGTCGCGCGGTCCGTCACGGTCACCGCCTCGGGATCCGCGAGCCGTTCTTGCACCGCGCCACCGACCGGGTCGTCGAGCTGATGTGCGATCAGTATCCGGAGCTCTCGGAGCGGCGCGAGATGATTCGCAGCGTGACCGAGGGCGAGGAAGTGAGGTTTCGCGAAACCCTCGAGCGAGGCCTGGTCCTCCTGGAAGCGGCGTTCGCGCAAATGGATCGCGACAAGTCCTCCGTGCTTTCGGGGGCGGACGCCTTCCAGCTCTACGACACCTTCGGCTTCCCTCGGGATCTCACCGACGTGATCTGCGCCGAGCGCGGCTACACGGTGGACGAAGCCGGCTAC
Source organism: uncultured delta proteobacterium (assembly GCA_963781505.1). Classification (GTDB taxonomy): domain Bacteria; phylum Myxococcota_A; class Polyangia; order Polyangiales; family Polyangiaceae; genus JADJKB01. The sequence goes on from CAWAHB010000028.1 coordinate 81,602, forward strand.
GAAGCCGCCCTGGCGGAAGCGAAGAAGAAGAGCGAGTTCAAGGGAGTCGACCAGGTCGTCGAGTCGGTCTACCGGGACGCCCTGGCCAAAGTCCCGAGCGGAGTGAATTTCACGGGCTACGAGCGCGACACCGACAGCGCCAAGATCGTCGCGATCATTCAAGCGGGCGCACTGGTCGACGCCGCCGCGGCGGGTGACGAAGTGGAAGTCGTGACCGAACGCACGCCGCTCTACGGGGAAGCGGGCGGACAGATCGGCGACCACGGCACGATCCGCGGACCCTCTGGCGCCGTCACGGTCGGCGACACCCAGAAGCCCGTCACCGGTCTCGTCGTCCATCGTGGCCAGGTGAGCGAAGGGCGAATCGCCGTCGGCGAGGCCGTCGAGCTAGCGGTCGACGTGCCCCGCCGGGAAGCGATCCGGAAAAATCACTCCGCGACCCACCTCTTGCACTGGGCCCTCCGAAAGACGGTCGGCACCCACGCTCAACAAAAGGGATCGCTCGTCGGCCCCGAGCGTTTGCGGTTCGACTTCACCCACCAAAAGCCTTTGTCACCAGAGGAAATCCTCGAGATCGAAAATCTGGTCAACGATCGAGTGCTCCACAATTTCCCCGTGCGCACCGAGATCCTCGACATGGAAGCCGCGAAGAAACGCGGCGCGATGATGATCTTCGAGGAGAAGTACGGCGACACCGTGCGGCTTTTGACCATGGCCGATAGCGTCGAGCTCTGTGGTGGTACCCATGCGCGGGCCACCGGCGACATCGGGCTCTTCAAGATCCTCTCCGAGACCGGAATCGCCGCGGGGGTGCGGCGCATCATCGCCACCACCGGCACCGGATCCCTCGCCTACCTGCGGGAGCTCGAATCAGGGCTCGAGAAAGCGGCCAAAGCGGCCAAAGCCACACCGGCGCAGCTCGTCGAGAAGATCGAAAAGATCGTGTCCCACGAGCGGGCGCTGGAAAAGCAGGTCGACGATCTCCAGAAGAAGCTCGTCACCGGCTCGGGCGGTGGCGGTCTGGAGGCGCTCCTCGGCCGCGCCCGGGACGTGGGCGGAGTGAAGGTGCTCGGTGTGCGAACCGAGGTTACCGATCGCGGCGCGCTGCGCGAGCTCGCCGAGCAACTCAGGGACAAGCTCGGCGACAGCGTCGTGCTCGTCGGCTCCGAGGCCGATGGCAAGGCTCAGCTCGTGCTCACGGTTGCCAAGGGACTCATTCCGCGGCTCAAGGCGGGTGACCTCATCCGTCCGATCGCAGCGATCGTCGGTGGCACGGGAGGCGGGCGGCCGGACATGGCGCAAGCGGGGGGCACGGACCCTTCGAAGCTCGACCAGGCGATCGAGGCGGTCTACGCGGGCGTTCCGTCGGCGTGAGTGAAGCGACTCGCGACGCAACGCACCTCCGCTGATTTCCCAGTGACGCGCTTCGCGACACCCGAAGGGGTGCAACTGGAGTAAGCTCCGTAAGCGAATGGCTCACGACGACTTCTGGTGGTGCGCGGACGAAACGGGGGAGCTTCATACGCTGACCACGTCCGAGCTCACCGAGTGTCTCGGCGAAGGGACGGTTCCGCCGTACGCCCTCGTGTGGCAATCGGGTTGGGCAACGTGGACGCCAGCCGCTAGGGTCCCGGAGCTTCGCATCGCGCTCAGCCCCGACGACTTCGAGGAGGGACCGTTGCCGAGTCGAGGGGGAGGCAGCATGCCGCCTGCACCGAATCTGGGCTGGTATGCGGAGCGCCGCGCGCGAGTGCGGAAAATGCCCAAGCTCGATCTCGACTTCGGAAGCCTTTCGGCCCTGGCGCCGCCCCGGGTCCCGGCGGGGATGGGGCCGCTCGACAGTCCCGCCCGAATCGACGAACCCCCATCGACGCAGCCGGTTGCGTTCGATCGACCCACCACCCGCGCGCCCGAGATCACCTTGCCGGAGGAGGCGTTTCCGGAACGCGAGTCGTTCGTGGCCCACGTTCGCGCACGCCAGGCGAAGAAGAAGCGCCCAGGTCCCCCTCCTGTCCCGAAGCGCCGATCGCGCTGACGGGCGTCAGGCGATCCGCTCGTCGGGCAGTCGCTCGTCGAGGCTCGCGAATCCCCAGAACGAAGGCTCCGGAACGAGTCGCACACCGAACTCTGCTTCGACGGTGCGACGGATCTCGCGTGCAAATGCCACGACCTCGCTGGCAGTGGCACCCTCGTGGGCCACGAGCGCCAGGGCGTGCTTGGTCGACAAGCCGACGTTGCCCCGGCGGGTTCCTTTGGAAAGACCGGCCTGCTCGATGAGCCAACCGGCGCTGAGCTTCACCCGGCCGTCCGGTTGGGGGTAGCGGGGCATGTCGTCGCGTTCGACGACCGCGCCGGCTTCGACCACCGGGTTCACGAAAAACGATCCGCACGAGCGTCGATTGACGTCGCTCGGATCGATCACCATCGACTTCGATCGCCGAACCTCGATCACCACGTTGCGCACGTCCCCGAGGGTCGGCCTGGCGATCTTTCGCTCCTCGACCGAGCGCTCGAGATCGCGATACGCGACCTTGGGGGCGCCGCCGCGCCGGAGTCGGTAGGTGACTCGAAGGACGACGAAGCGCTCCGGCTCTCGACTCTTGAAGAGGCTGTTGCGGTAGGATAGTTCGCACTCTTCGGCCGAAAGCTCCCGCTCTCGGCCCTCGCGGCGATCGTAGGCCACGACCCCGACCACGCTTTCGCTCACGTCCTGGCCATACGCTCCCACGTTCTGGATGGGTGTGGCCCCCACCAGGCCGGGGATCTTGCTGAGACACTCGAGTCCCGCGAGATCCCGCTCGACCGTCGCCGCGACGAGTCCGTCCCACGGCTCACCCGCCGCGGCGCTCACGAAGACGTCGTCGCCCCGCGTCTCGTACTCGACGCCGCGGGTTGCCACGGCCACCACCAGGCCATTCACGCCGCCATCGGAGATGACCACGTTACTTCCCCCGCCGAGCACGTGGAGCGGCACCCGTTGGGCGTCCGCCCAGCTCACGGCTTCGATCAGGGTCTTGTCGTCATGCGCTTCGACGAAGAAGCGCGCCGCACCTCCCACACCCAGAGTCGAGCGTTCGGCGAGGGGGACATCGTCTCGCGGGATCACCGGTCGTGGCTATTACCACGCTCTTCGTCAGCGGGCGCGTTTCGGACGGCAGGGACGCAAGCCGGGCTTTGGCTCGGACATCATTTTCACCTGCGCCGTCATTGCCTCGCGAGAAGGCGCGCTGCGATCCCGCCTCGCGCGGGCTGCTTCGATCAGCCCACGTGCCTCGGGCGTCATGAAAACCGCGTCGATCTCGTGGTTCATCGGAACCAGCGCGTCGGCGAGGGTCAGCACGCGATCGACCACCGCACTCTTGTTGTCGAGCAGCACCACGGGCTTGCCTCGCAGGCGACACAGGCCGCCCGCGTTGTGGTGCATGGGAATGCGAAGCGCTTCTACGCGAACGTCGACCCCCACCTTGCGAGCGACGCCCGTCAGCTCCTCGAGCAAGCGATGGGCCTCCACGAGTCCCAATCATAACGCGAAATGGGAGCTTGTGCCCGTGGGGGCTTTGTCCCGCTTTACGTCCGGGGAATTTCTCCTTAGTACGCGGGCATGCATCGCTACTCGCTCGGCAGCGCCACGCGTGGAGCTCTGCCTCGGGGACATCACCCGCTCCGATACCCTCGCCATCGCCAACGCCGCCAACTCCATGCTCATGGGAGGCGGTGGAGTCGATGGTGCGATCCATCGTGCAGCCGGTCCCGAGCTCATGGCAGCGCTTCGCGATATGAAGCGCGAGCTACCGGGCGGCGTTCTGGAAACCGGTCGTGCGATCATGACGCCCGGCTTCGGGCTCGGTTCGAAGTACGTCATCCATTGCGTGGGACCCATCTACGAACGGGAAGGCGATCGCGCTCCGAAGCTCCTCGCGCGCTGCTACGCCGCGGCGCTCAAGCTGTGTCGCGAAGGCGAGATCGAATCCGATCTCGTTTCCGTCCATCAGCACCGGCGTCTATGGATATCCAGAAGAGGAGGCCGCTCCGGTCGCCCTCGAAGCCGTCAAGCGCGCTCTGGGTGAGGGCGGTCCACCGGTCCTCTGCCGCTTCGTCCTTTTCGAGGAGAGGACCCTGAGCGTGTATGCGGAGGCCGCAGAGCGCGTGCTTTCGTGAGTTTCTGGGGTCTTTCGGCGATTGTTGGTGCGGGGGCCGGCTCGTGGTATGTCGCTCGACCTGATGTGTGAGCAGCGCCGGCGGCGGGAGCGAATTGGCGCTTCCCCGGCACGCCACCCGAGAACGAGAGAACTCAAGTTCTCCACTGACGGAGTAACGATTCGGAATGACTTTTACGGAAGCTGCGGCGCAGGTCCTGCGCCTGGTGGGTAAGCCTCTTCATTACAAGGAAATAACGGACGTTGCGATCGAGAAAAACCTGCTGAGTCACGTGGGAAAAAGCCCCGAAGTGACCATGGGAGCTCGGCTCGCGGCGTTGGTGAAGAAGGCCGAAAAAGACAACCCTTTGATTCGCGTCAAGCCTGGCGTCTTTGCTCTTCGGGAGTGGGACCAGGCGACGATCGACCGCGGGCTTGCGGACCGCACGCCGGCGATCGAGATCGCGCGCAACGCGAACATCGATGTGTCGGCGCTCGAGAGCATGACGACCAGCGGGGAGGATGACGACGACGAGGGTTCCTCGCCCGAGCAATCCGACGCCGAGGACGCAGAAGCTGCTCCGCCGCCGGATGCGGAGGAGCGAGCCCGCTCGGAGCTCGCCGCGAGCGCGAGTGAGCTCTTCGCCGCCGAGGAGGACGACGACGTTCCGATCTTCGGAGAGGCAGCTCGACCGCGACCGACGCCGACGTAGAGGACGAGACGGATCGTTCTCTCGAGCGCGACGCCGGATCGCGGCGCCGCCGCCGCCGCCGTCGCCGCGGTCGCGGCCCGGGGGACGAGCCCCGAAGTGGTGGGGGCGACGATCTGCCCTCGTACACCGTCGCCGACGCGCCGGCTGATCTCGACACCGATGCCGCCGAGCGCACCAACGGTGAGCCCAGGGAAGCACGTGAGCCCAGCGGAAGCACGTGAGCCCAGGGACCGCGACCGAGGGGATCGCGGTCGACCGGGACCGAGATCGCGATCGAGACCGGGACCGGGATCGAGGCGGGAGAGACGCGATCGAGGCGGGGAGCGCGACGAGCCCCTCGACGACGTCGCCGGCAAACCCCTGGCGGACGCCGTGGCCCAGATGCTCGCGCAATTCGACCGTGGGCCCAATCCCGTGGGGGTCCAGCGCATTGCCGAGTACGCCCAGCGACGCGGCCGCCTGACCGGCGACTTTCAGCAGATCCAGTCTCAGATCCTGGCCGCTGTGCGAGCCGACAACTTGCGCCGCACGGCAGCGGGTCAGCGTTCGCGCTTCCGGGTGGTCGGCAACCGAGTCGCTCTCACCGACTGGTCGATGGACGGCGAGCTCGGGCGCCTCGAGCGTGAGATCAATGCACTGACGGAGCGATTCCGCGAAGCATCGCGGCGAACTCTGCTCCGGCGTGTGCAGGATCTCCCCCATCGAGCCATGGCGGAGATCATGCTGCTAGTTCTCGAGCGCATCGGCATGACCGACATCCAGATCGTCCGTCGTCCGGGTGCACACGCTTCGGAGCTTCACCTGTCTTCAGTAGCGCGGGGCCAGCGGGCAACGTTCCCACCGCCATCGTCGTTCGGCGCGACGGGCGGGAAATCGGACGCGAGCGCGTGACCGAGCTTCGGGGTGCGCTGCATCACTACGGTCCGGCAAGCGCAGGATGGCTCATCACGACCGGGCAGGTTCTGAGCGGAGCCCGTGAAGAAGCAGCGGCGCACGGTGCAGCACCGGTGACGCTCCTCGATGGCCTCGGTCTCGCGCGGCTGTGCGAGGAAAATGGCGTGGGCGTGACGGAGACCCGACTGGCTCTCCCCATCGTCGATGTCGAGCTGTTCGAGGCTCTGCGCGGCGGCTGACATGCGGGCTGAATTCTCGGCAGCTCGCTCTGATCTCCGGGGTGCTGGTTACGCTGACCGGTTGCCCCGCGCCGCCCCAGTCGCCATTTCCGACCGCGAAGGACGCCCTCGATCGCATGCACGCGACCTACGCCTGCAGTCGCGGCGTTCAGGGCGAAGCCAAAGTCGAGTATTTCGGGAAGGAAGGCCGCATCCGGGGCGACATGCTCTACATCGCGATGCTGCCCGAACAGCTCAGCTTGAGCGTGATCAGTCCCTTCGGCGTGACGCTGTCGCGGCTGACGAGCGACGGCCAGAACTTCGCGCTCTTCGACTTTCGCGAGAAGCTCTTCCTGCACGGTCCAGCGAACACTTGCAACGTCGCGCGCTTCACTCAGGCCCCGGTGCCGCCATTCGCTCTTGCGCAAATGTTTCGCGGTGAAGCGCCGGTGCTCGTTCACGAGCCCCAGCAAGCGCGTATCGAGTGGAGCGGGGGCTTTCTCGCCGACGGCGAGTTCGTCATCGAAATCGACAGCAAGTACTCCGCACGAGAAGAGATCCGCCTCGTTCCGTCACCCGATGATTGGGAGCTGCCCTGGCAACAGCAACGGGTCCGGGTGCTCGAGGTGATGGTGGAGCAGCAGGGCGTGGAGCTCTATCGCGCGATCTTGGACGGTCACAAGGCCGCGACCACCGCGCCGCCGTACAAGGATCCGGACGGACTCGACCCGGTTCTTCAGCCGAGCGGACCAGCCTGCAACGCCGAGGTTCCGCGTCGAATGCGCCTCGAAGTCCCCGACACCGACCAGGAGCTCGTGCTTCGTGTCAAGGACAAGGAGCTGCATCACAACCCGCCGCTCCAGCCTCGGGTATTCCAGCAAGTCATCCCGAGGGGCGTGCGCGTACAAAGCTCCATCTGCCGTGACTGAGCGCCGATCCGCATCGGCGGACAATCGCGTATAGTGGAATAGCCGTGGCCAAACCGAAGAAGCGGGGCACGAAGCGGGCAGCAGCGAAAAAGCCCCGGCGCGCACCCATGCGTTCTTCGCGACCTCCGGCAGTTCAGATCAAGGAACGCGACGGCAAGCGCGTCGTATTCCGTCCAGTCTCGACCCAGGCCATGCCGCGCTACGCGGGCGTGCCGACGTTCTTGCGGTTGCCCATCGTGCCCGATCCCGGGGTGCTGCCCGACGTCGACGTCCTCCTGTGCGGAGTTCCGTTCGATGGTGGGTCGAGCTTCCGCACGGGGTCTCGCTTCGCCCCGCGGGCGGTTCGAGAGGCCTCGTCGCTCGCGCGGGGATTTTCCGCAGCCCTCGGCATCGACATCTACGACGAGCTTCGCGTTGCCGACGGTGGCGATGTCCCAACCGCTCCCCACGACATCGACGCCGCTCTCGAGGTGATCGCAGAGACGCACCGAGACGATCGCACGCTCGGGTGTCATCCCCGGACTCGTCGGCGGCGATCAGACCACCACGCTGGGAGCGCTGCGGGGACTTCATCGCGCCAAGCTCAAGTCGGTGGGTCTCGTACACATCGACGCCCACACCAACACCGTGGGCCCCTCCTGGGGTCAGGACATCCATCACGGCAGTGTGATCCGCCATGCCGTGGAAGAAGGACTCATCCGCCCCGAATGGACCATCCAGCTCGGTCTGCGTGGCCCGTTCTCGAGCTCGGGCGAGCTCGGCTTCGCGCTCAGCCACGGCTTCGAAATCGTCAATGTGGACGAGGTGAAGTGGGACCTCCACTCCGCCGTGAGCCAGCTCAGGAAAGTGGTCGGCAAGGGCCCCGTCTACGTCAGCGTCGACGTGGCCGCGCTCGATCCCGCCCACGCCCCAGGCGTGGGAATTCCCTGGCCCGGCGGCATGAACACCTGGGAGCTCCAGCAAATCCTCCGCGCCCTCGTCGGCAGCGAAATCGTGGGCTTCGACGTGGTGGAAATCTCGCCGCCCTACGACGTGTCCGGAATCACCGCGATGGTCGGCGTCAGCGTGCTCCAGGAAATCCTCGCCGCCATCGCCGACACCCGACGCAGCGCCCGCCCCGCCCCCAGCACCCGTCGAGAATCCACGCGACGCGGCGGCCGGATCTCGGCCTGAGCGCGAAGAGTCTGCAGACCACCAAGTTGGTGTGTCTGGCGAGCCCGTCGCCGACGCAGGAGCACGTATCCGTTCGAAGACCGGCGTCGGGGCTCTCACAGCGTAGCGCGACGAAACGGATCGCGTTCGAGTAGCTGTCGCACGTCGGTCGCGAGTGCTCGTGACCCGTCCGCGGAGGAACCACCTGCTCCGGGACAGGTGAATCACGGACGCGTTCGAGAAGCTGTCGCACTTCGGGGCGGGTCGCGAGTGCTCGCGCGCGTTCGCGGAGGAACCACCTGCTCCGGGACAGGTGAATCACGGATCGCGTTCGAGAAGCTGTCGCACTTCGGGGCGGGTCGCGAGTGCTCGCGCGCGTCCACGGACGAACCACCTGCTCCGGGACAGGTGAACCACGACGACAGGCGCTCGTCGCCTACGCAGGCGCACGCGCTTGACGGAAACACAAAGCGCGAAACTAGGTATTCGTTCGACGAACCGCGGCGGGGCTCTCGCCGCGCAACGCGACGAAATGGATCGCGTTCGAGAGGCTGTCGCACTTCGGGGCGGGTCGCGAGTGCTCGCGCGCGTTCGCGGAGGAACCACCTGCTCCGGGACAGGTGAACCACGGCCACACACGCCCGTCCCATCGCTGTGAGCTCGTCGCCTGCGCAGGCTCGCGACGCGTCCGCGGAGGAACCACCTGCTCCGGGACAGGTGAACCACGATGACAGGCGCCCGTCCCATCGCGGTGAGCTCGTCGCCTGGGCAGGCGCACGTATCCGTTCGAAGACCCGCGTCGGGTAGCCCACGCAGGAATCGCCGGGATCCGGCTCTCACCGCGCAACGCGACGAAACGGATCGCGTTCGACCAGCTGTCCCACGTTGGCAGGTCGCGAGTGCTCGCGCGCGTTCGCGGAGGAACCACCTGCTCCGGGACAGGTGAACCACGACGACAGGCGCGCGACTCCCTTCGCGGTGAGCTCGTCGCTGACGAACCACCTGCTCCGGGACAGGTGAACACGACTACAGGCGCCCCACTCCCTTCGCGGTGAGCTCGTCAGCGGCGCAGGCGCACGTATCCGTTCGAAGACCCACGTCGGCGTAGCCCACGCAGGAATCGCCGGGATTCGGCTCTCACAGCGCACCGCGACGAAATGGATCGCGACCACGTCGGTGTGGGTCGCGAGTGCCCGCGAAGCGTCCACGGACGAACCACCTGCTCCGGGACAGGTGAACCACGACGACAGGCGCTCGTCGCCTGCGCAGGCGCACGTATCCGTTCGAAGACCCGCGTCGGGTAGCCCGCGCAGGAATCGCCGGGATCCGGCTCTCACAGCGCAACGCAACGAACGGATCGCGACCACATCAATGCGGGCCGCGAGTGCTCGCGATGCGTCCACGGACGAACTACCTGCTCCAGGACAGGTGAACCACGACGACAGGCGCCCGTCCCATCGCGGTGAGCTCGTCGCCTGCGCAGGCTCGCGACGCGTCCGCGGAGGAACCACCTGCTCCGACTCCCTTCGCGGTCGCCGCAGGAGCAGGCAGAAAACGCAACCAGCGTACGATTTCGATTGACGCGATCCGCGCGCATCAGCGCGTGAGTTTTCTCCGAGCGCTCGAGACGCGGTGCTCTTGGTTCGAGAACGAACGCTCCCGGGCGCATGAAAAGAAGACGCGTTTTGAAGTGCTCGCGGGCTCGCGACGAACGCTCAGCGCAAGCAGTGTGGACGAAAAACGTCGTGGTATGCGAACGAGATGCAGGATCTCAGCTCTGATTTCGGATTCGGATCTGATCGCGCGCATGCCGGAGCTCGTTCGGAAGGAGCGCGGCGCGGTGGTCGAGGTCATCATTCACCTCATCGAGATCGATCGGCGGAAGCTGTACCTCGAAGAGGCGTGTTCGTCGCTGTACTCGTACTGTAAGGAGCGACTCGGATACTCGGAGGACGAGGCACTGAGACGAGTGCGGGTGGCGCGGCTGGCAGCGCGGATCCCGCGGTGTCTGGACGAGCTCGGGAGTGGGGCGATCCATCTGACCGGGCTATTCGTTCTTTCGCAGCATCTTTCGGACGAAAATTGCGAAGCGATCCTCGCACGGGCGCGGGGCAAGTCGCGGCGGGAGATCGAAACGCTCCTGGCTGGATGGTTCCCGCGGCCCAACGTCCCCGACGTGATCGAACCCGAGCCGGGACGATTGCCCCTCGGTGAGACGACCTGCGCCAGCGCAGGTGCAAAGCCGCGTTCCGAGCCTCGAGCCAGCCACGGGACCCAAACCACCCACTCGGCGCAGCCGGCCCGCCTGGCGCGCGTCGAGCCTCTGTCGGAGACTCGGTATCGCATCGAATTTACGGCGAGCACGGAGCTTGCCGACAAGATCGAGCGAGCGCGGGAGCTGCTCGGTCACGCGATCCCCGGTGGCGACCTGGCGGCGATCTTCGAACGGAGCCTCGATGCGCTCATCGAGCGCGAGACCAAGAGGCGATTGGGCGCTGGCAAAGCGCGCAAGCCGCACTCGTTCACCTCGTCGGGCGGCACGAAGCGCATCGGGCGTCACGAAGCGGGTCGCAAGCTCTCGCCCGACTCGCGACACGTCCCGCGGGATGTCGCGCGAGTGGTGTGGGAGCGGGACGGACACCAGTGCACGTTCGTCGATACCCACGGTCGTCGTTGTAGCGAGCGACGATTCGTCAGCATCGAGCACGATCAGCCGTTTGCCCGGGGTGGTCTCGCAATCGTCGAGAATCTTCGGCTGCTGTGCACCGCCCACAATGCTCGCTCCGCACGCCGCGCGTTTGGCGAAGCGCACATAGAGAAGAAGAAGCTGGAAGGCAAGGTGCTAGCTGCGCTCGTGAGATTCTGGATTTCGAAAGCGCGAAGCGAAGCAAGCGCTCGGGGAAATCCCAGCGGTCGAGTCCATGGACGCCGAGACACTGCTCCGCGCTGCGCTCGCAGTACTGGTGCAACCTGCCCTCAAGGCGGGTCGGAAGAACGAGCTGGTTCCAACGGATGCGACTGCCACCGCCGACGGATAACGTCTGGTTCAGGCAACGGCTACGAGCTCGCTGCCCGGTCGCCAACACTCCCCAGACGAACTACCTGCTCCAAGCCAGGTGAACCCGTGGGTCACTTCCGGCTCGGCGATACTCTTCCTGCACCCGGTCGCCCGCACCTCCGCGGACGAGCCAGGTGAACTGGCGATGCCTCGATCCGCAAGATCACGCCGACCAGGCCCGAACGATCTCCCGACGGCGAGGAGCTCACGGCCCGGTCGCAACACCTCCCCAGACGAACTACCTGCTCCAAGCCAGGTGACCCGCGGGTCACTTCCGGCTCGGCGATACCCTTCCTGCAAAATCACCCGACAAGGCCCGACCGATCTCCCCCGGCACATCGCTGATCATCGTATCTACCTCTCGCGGTAGGCAACGCCGACGAGCTCACTGCCCAGTCGCCAACACCTCGGACGAACTACCTGCTCCAAGCCAGGTAAACCCGTAGGTCCCAGCGTGGCGAAACGCGGTCCTCATCGCCCAGCCTGAACCCACTCCCGATTATGCGTCCAAGCAACCAAGCGCAGACATCCGCACACGCGAGGCGGCGCTTGCAGTACTTCGAAAAATCAGGCCGACAGCCCAGCACATCGAGGAAACGGCGAGGAGCTCGTTGCCCGGTCGCCAACGCCTCCCCGGAGGAACCTCACCCCGACAACGCCCGAACGATCTCCCCCGGCACATCGCTGATCAGCGTATCGACCCCAGCCCGCGCGAGTCGTCGTGCTTCCGCGGGATCGTTGACGGTCCACACGTTGATGAGGGCGCCTCGTCGCTTCCAGCGCGACACGCGTGCATCAGTAGCGAGGGCTGCTTCGGGATTCACGCCCTGAGCGCCCAGAAGCTTCCAGCCGAGGGCGTGGCGGAAGACGCGTTGCTTTTGGTGCACGAGCCAGCAGGTGGGGATTTTGGGGGCGAGGTGGGAGAGCGCGCGAACGAAGAGCGGATCGAAGGATGAAAGGAGCACGCGGTCCTCTGCGAATCGAAAACGCTGCACGAGCACGGCGACCTCGCGGACGAGCGATTTGCGGTCACGCAGATCCCGCTTCAGCTCGATGTTCAGGAGAGCGTCGTTGTCCGATGCCCAATCGAGGACTTCGGTGAGGCGAGGAATGCCGAGGCGCCTAATGTCAGCGCGCGAAAGCTTTTCGACCTCGCGGCCATCGCCGTGGAAGAGGCGGGCGAGGCTCGGGTCGTGGAACACGACGACCTCTTGGTCGGCAGCGAGGCGGACGTCGAGCTCGATGCCGGCGGCGCCCTCTTCCAGTGCCAGATCGAAGGACTCGAGGGTGTTTTCCGTGGCGCGTCGGCGAGCTCCGCGGTGGCCGAGAACTCGAGGCGGAGCGTTTTCGGGCCGGGAAAAGCTCACTCGCCGTCGAGCTCGCGAGCGATCTCCTGGGCCACGGTCCGCGCTCGGTCGAGCTCCTTGACTGGAAACGAGATCGCGCCCACCACGGGATGCCCGCCCCCGCCGTGGCGAGCGCAAATCGCGCTGAGATCCCGATCGAGAGGTCGGCCCGACCAGGGATTGTAGCCGACGCTGACCTTCGCACCGCTCTTCAACAGGCCCACGATGACCGAGTACACGCACTCGGGAAAGAGCGCGTAGGTCACGAACTTGCTGACGCTCTCGAGCACCGATTCGGTCAGGTCGACGAACACCACGCGTCCCTGCACCGTGCTCTTTTCCCGAACCCGGGTAACGAAGCGCTCGTGCTTCTCGCCGATCGGGCGGTAACGATCCTCGATCGACTGGGACTGGGCGACTTCGGCCAAGGGCTTTTTCAGAAGCTCTTTGACGAAGCGTTCGATGAAGTTGTCGTCTCCGTGCTGCTCGACCACGCTCACCATGCGCATCACGGGATTGTCGCGACTGATGGCCGCCTCCGGACTTTCGAAACGCGCCGAATCCACCACGTCCGCCCAATGAACCAGATCCGCGAGCAGGGGATCGTTCACGCCGAACTCGCGCCAGGCCACGTCGGCGATGAGCTTCGTGCACGACGAGTAGTCGGGGTCGAAGAAATAGCGACCGCTCGTCTTCTGCTCCTCGTAGACCTTTTGGTCCTCCGCGTTCTGGAACGCCGTCCGGTGGTGATCGAAGAACCAGGTGAGGCGAGGGGAGGCGGTGAAGCGATAGTCGAGGATCGCGTTTTCGTCGCCCGAGAGCAGCGCGCTGTCGGCCCGCTGCTGGCCGATGCCATAGCCGCAGGCTCGGTAGCTGAGCTTCCGCTTCTCGTCGAGGGAGCGCAAAAGGCGCGTGAACAGGACGGCACTGGCGAGCCCGTCGAAGCAATGCCCATGCGTGGCAACGACGACCTTCACGCGAGCTTCGTAGCACAGGCCTGGTCGAATCGGACCCGGGCGGTGTAGGCTCGGGTCATCCATGTTCAGGCACTGTCTCGCGGTATCGGTCGTGGCCTGTGTCGCGGCCTTTTCCAGCTGCAAGAAGAAGGCAAACGATCCGGGAGCCCAGTCGGGCTTTCAGCAGGGTCAAAGCGGTCCCTACACCTCCTCGTCGTCGGCTTCGCCGAACGGGCCTGAGATCGCGGGCTCGCCGGACGCGGGCTGCGAGGCCAATCAGCCCTGCCAACCGGCGCCCGGTCAGGTGCCGCCGCTCGGCACGGTGGGCAGCGATCCCAACGCGCTCACGAGCTTGATCGCCGGGGCGCTCGCGGGAGCCGCCGCTCAGGTCGGAGGGTTCACCCCCGGGGGCGAGCTCGCGCCCGTCGAGCAGGGCATCAAGATGCAGGCGAAGACCGAAGCCAAGGGCATGCGGCCGGAAGGCCAGCTCATGCACGCCAAGCTCGGGACCGACGGCCACGCGGAAGGCTCGATGACCCTGGAGCCGAACCGCTGCTACACGATCGTCGGTTTCGGAGGGCTCGGCGTCCTGGCCTACCAGATCAACATCATCACCGCTCCGCCTCTCCCTCCTCAGGTGTTGGCCCAGAGCGGCGCCGACGGGAGGATCCCCGACCGTCGGTCCCAACGACCAATGCGTGAAGAGCCCCTACCCCACGCCCATGGTGGTGAAGGTCGACATGCACGTGCTCAAAGGCCAGGGGCTGGTCGGCGCGCAAGTCTATCGCAAGTGACAACTGTTTCCCCCGAGCCGCCGATGCGCTGGCTCCGTGACCCGTCCCACGTTGCTTAGAGGTGCTCGGCTCCCAGCTCGCCTCGCTGATCTCGCAGAGCCGCCCACCGAGCTGTTCGTCCACGGTGAGCTCCCCCGTGCGCCCGCCGTCGCGATCGTGGGAACGCGTCATCCCACCGAGGACGGCGAAACCTACGCCCGTCATCTGGCCGGCGTTCTGGCTCGCGAAGGGGTTTCGGTGCTCTCCGGCGGAGCGATCGGTATCGACAGCGCCGCACATCGAGGCGCTCTCGACGTGGGCGGGACGACCGTCGTGGTGGCGCCCTGTGGGTTCGACCGGCCGTATCCCGCCCAGCATGCGGACCTCTTTCAGGAGATCGTGGATCGCGGCGGAGCGTACGTTTCCACCAACGAGAGGATCGCAACCCGCGCGAGCTTCTTCCTCAGAAATCAGATCCTGGCTGCCCTCGCCCACGCCATCGTGCTGGTCGAAGCGCCCGCGCGAAGTGGAGCGCGCAACGCCACCAAGCACGCGCGCGCCTTGCTTCGCCCCCTCTTCGTCGTGCTCCATCCCCCCTGGAATGCCCGGGGAGGAGCAGCGATCGTCGAGCTTCGCCTGGGCGCCCGCCCCCTGGCCGGTCCCCGGGAGCTGTTGCGGGAGCTCGTGACCCAGCGCCAGTATCCTCTCCCGATCCCGGCCCTGGGAGACCCCGTCCCACCCCCCTGGCTCGACGCCGACCTGTCGGGGCAACCCTTGGCTACGACCCGGGACCTCGAACCTTTGAGGGTCGTTCGTGCCGTTCGATCGGGCGCAAGAAGTGTCGAGGAAATCGCCCAAAAGAGCGGTCTCGAGGCCCGGCGCGTGGAACGAGCGATCTTGACTCTGATCGAAAATGGGGTGTTAGTACCAGGCCCCTCGGGCGTGTCGTACGCACTAAATCCGCGAGAACATTGAATTTTGCAATGGTTCGCCCGGATTCAGCACTTGCGGCTGTCCCCCGGGGACCGCATCTCTTAGGACCCCACCGAGAGGAACATGAGCAAAACGCTCGTCGTCGTCGAATCGCCTGCCAAGGCAAAGACCATCAAGAAGTACCTCGGCGCCGGGTACGAGGTCTTGGCCAGCAAGGGGCACGTCAAGGATCTGCCCAAGCGGATGGGAATCGACGTCGAAAACGGCTTCGTCGAGACCTACGAGGTCATCGAGACGAAAGCCAAGGTCCTGGCGGAGCTCAAGAGCCAGTCCAAAAAGGTGGACCGCCTCCTGCTCGCCACCGACCCGGATCGCGAAGGCGAAGCGATTGCTTGGCACATTGCCGAAGAGCTCAAGCGACCGAAGCTCGACGTTCAGCGTGTGGAGTTCCACGAGATCACGAAGAAGGGCGTCGACAAGGGACTCAATTCCCCCCGGCCGCTGGATGAAAATCTCTACAACGCCCAGCGAGCCCGCCGCGTGCTCGATCGGATCGTGGGCTACGACGTTTCCGCGTTGGTCTGGAACAAGCTCGCGTTCGGCCTGAGCGCAGGTCGCGTGCAGTCGGTCGCGCTTCGATTGATCGTGACCGCGAGAAGGAAATCGAAGCCTTCGTTCCCGAGGAGTACTGGAACGTCGGCGTCGCGCTGCGCGGCAAGAGCGCTGACGCCGGTGCTGGCGCGGCTCGTCCAAGGCCGACGGCGAGAAGATCCAGGTCAAGAACGGCGAGCAGGCCGGCAAGGTGCGCGCCGATCTCGAGAGCGCGCAAGTACCGCATCTCTGCCATCAACAAGAGCGAGCAGAAGCGCAACCCGCCCGCTCCTTACACGACCAGCAAGCTCCAGCAGGATGCCGCTTCCAGCCTGCGTTTTGGCACGAAACGCACGATGAGCATCGCGCAGAAGCTCTACGAAGGCGTGGATCTCAAGAAGGACGGCGGCCCCGTCGGTCTCATCACCTACATGCGTACCGACAGCACGCGCGTGAGCCAAGACGCCATCGACGGCGGTGCGCGACCACGTCGACGAGCACCTACGGCGCGGACCACTTGCCCGCGAAGCCGAACACCTTCCGCGCCAAGAAGAACACCCAGGACGCCCACGAAGCGATCCGCCCCACGTCCCTCGAGTTCACCCCCGCCGTCGTGCAAAAGCACCTCACCGACGAGCAGTTCAAGCTCTACAGGTTGATCTGGGACCGATTCGTCGCTTCCCAGATGTGCCCGGCGGTCTACGACCAGACCGGCGTCGAGATCGAAGCCAAGCCCGAGCGCAAGGATCCCGCTCCACAAGACGTACCTGCTCCGCGCGAGCGGCAAGGTCTTGAAGTTCGCGGGGTGGCTGGCGCAATACGGCAAGGGCACGAGCGTCGAGCTGGCGGGTGAAGACGAAACGAACGAAGACAAGGAACGCGAGAGCAATCCGCCGCCCGAGCCGGGAAGCAACGGAGCGAACGGAAGCGCCGCCAAGGTTCTGAGCTTCGAGAGCAGCGACGGAACGCTGCCCGAGCTCACGGACGGCGAGCCCCTCTCCATGGTCACCCCGCCAGGCGTTCTGGCGGAGCAGAAGTTCACTCAGCCTCCGCCCCGCTACAACGAAGGTTCGCTGGTTCGAGAGCTGGAAAAGCGCGGGATCGGCCGCCCCAGTACCTACGCGGAGATCATCAGCAAGGTGCAGGCGCGGGATTACGTGGAAAAGCTCCCGGGCGGGCAGATGGCCCCGACCGAGCTCGGCAAGATCGTGGTCGAGGGCCTGCTCGAGCACGAAGCTCGAGTTCATGGATCCCGACCTTCACCGCCAAGATGGAGGAGGAGCTCGACGAGGTCGAAGGCGGCCGGCTCGATCGAGTGGAGCTTCTCGGACGCTTCTACAAGCAGTTCCGGAGCGTGCTCGACAAGGCCAAGAAAGAAAAGCGCTGGGCGCCCGAGCCCGAGCCCACGGACGAAAAGTGCACCGAGTGCGGCTCCGGCATGCTCAAGCGCTGGAGCAAGAACGGGTGGTTCCTCGGTTGTGAGGCGTACCCAAAGTGCAAGGTCACTCGCGATCTCGGAAAAGACGGCAAGCCCGCACCCCCACCCCGGGTCACCGACATCCCTTGCGACAAGTGCGGCAAGTTCATGGTGGTGAAGAACGGTCGCTACGGCGAGTTCTTGGCCTGCAGCGACTATCCGACCTGCAAGACCTCGCGTCCGCTTCCCCTCGGGATCGATTGTCCCAAGTGCGGAGGCGATCTCGGTCGAGGTGCGCGCGAAGAAGCGCGGCGGAAAGACCTTCTACGGTTGCACGAAGTATCCCCAGTGCGACTTCAAGCTCTGGCAAAAGCCCATCGACGAGCCCTGCCCGATCTGCAAGCACCCGTTCCTGGTCGAAGCCGGCGGAAAGCAGAAGCGCATCGTGTGCGGGCGCGGCAAGGAGTGCGGGTACTCCCGGGGCATCGACGAGGACAAGCCCGTGGAAGCGATCTCTTCGGAGAGCACCACGGAAACCGGCACCCGCAAGGCCGAGCGCGACGCACCCTCGGTCCATCCGTGACCCATGTCGTGATCGTCGGCGCCGGGCTCGCCGGCTCCGAAGCGGCACTGCTCCTGGCGAGTCGCGGGATCGACGTTCGCCTGCTCGAGCAAAAACCCAAGGCCCGGACCCCGGCTCAATCGAGCGATGGGCTGTGCGAGCTCGTGTGCTCGAACTCGTTTCGAGGCGCCTCCCTCACCAACGCCGTCGGCCTCTTGAAAGAGGAGATGCGGCGACTCGGATCCCGCGTGATGCAAGTCGCCGAGCGGACTCGCGTTCCGGCGGGCGGTGCACTGGCCGTCGATCGCGAGCGCTTCAGTCAGGAAATGACCGAGCTCCTCCGGGCCGAGCCACGGATCGAGATCGTGGAAATGGAAGTGGATCGGATCCCGACCGAACGCCCCTGCATCATCGCGACCGGCCCGCTCACCGGTGATGCGCTGGCCCAAGACATCGCCCGCGTCGTAGGCGTCGAACACCTGGCCTATTACGATTCCATCGCGCCCATCGTCGCTGCCGACAGCATCGACTGGGATCGAGGTCTTCGTCGCTTCCCGCTACGACAAGGGCGAAAGCGAGGAAGACCGCGCCGCGTACGTGAACCTCCCCCTCGACCAAGCCGGGTACGAGGCGTTCGTCGCCGCGATCCGCGGAGCCACGAGGGTGGAGCCCAAGAGCTTCGAGGACATTCGTTACTTCGAGGGCTGCTTGCCCATCGAAGTGATGGCCGATCGCGGCGAAAAGACCCTCGCCTTCGGTCCCATGAAGCCCGTCGGCCTCGTCGATCCGAAGACCGGCCGCAGGCCGCATGCCGTCGTCCAGCTTCGAAAAGAAGACGCGGCCGGCAGCGCCTACAACATGGTGGGCTTTCAGACGCGCATGACCTGGGGCGAGCAAGCCCGCATCTTCAAGACGCTGCCGGGGCTCGCCGAAGCGGAGTTCTTGCGCTTCGGCTCCGTGCATCGAAACACGTTCCTGTGCGCCCCGAAGCTTCTCGGACCGACCCTCGAGCTCTTGACCGATCGGGACCTCTACTTCGCCGGACAGATCACCGGCACCGAAGGCTACGTGGAGAGCGCCGCCGGGGGCTGGCTCGCGGCGCATTTCGTGAGCGAGCGCCTCGCCGGGCGCGAGCCGCGGCTGCCTCCGCCCACGACCGCTCACGGTGGGCTGCTCACGCACCTCCAGCGAAACGCCGACACCTATCAGCCGTCGAACATCACCTTTTCGCACCTGCCACCCCTGGGCGATCGGCGCCTGAAAAAGCGCGAGCGCTATCAGGCCGTCGCCGAGCGGGCGCTCGCCGATCTCGATCGGTACCTGGCTGATCTCGGGATCCGCGGCGACGCCGCCTGATTCAGCGGGCTGACAAAACGATGCCGTGAGCCTCTCGCGTCACAAGAGCTCGGCAATCGTCCCGTCGGCAAACAGCCACGCGGACTTCGGTACGAACAGGCGACTTCCCTCGATGCTGAGCCGTCCCCGCGCGGACAGTCGCTCCGCCGCACGACGACGCTCGGGATCCCACGCACGGACGCCCAGCTCGGCCGCAGCCGATTCGAGGTCGAGACCCGACGCCAGGCGAAGTCCCAGCATGATCCGCTCCTTGAGCGCGGTGTCGCCGTCGATGCGTTCGATGTCCGTTTCCTTTGCGCCAGCGAGATAGCGCTCGGGCGAGAGCGTGTTCCGATAACGAATGCGCTCGCCGGAGGCTTTCGTGATCGTGCCCCACGCGCCGCAGCCGAGTCCGACGTAGTCGTCGCCTCGCCAGTAGCCGAGATTGTGCTCGGCTCGGTGACCGTCGCGGGCAAAGTTACTGATCTCGTAGTGCTCGAACCCGAGTTTCTCGAGGGCTTCATCCACCGCGAGAAACGACTCGGCGACGAGATCCTCGCCGAGCAGGGGAAGCCGACCGCTCCGAGCGCGGGAACCGAAGTCGGTCCCCGGCTCGATGGTGAGGGAGTACGCCGACAGGTGCGTCACCCCGAGCGCGGCCACCGTTGCGACCTCCCGCGCCGCTTCCTCGGGCGCTTGACCCTGCACGCCGAAGATCAGATCCGCGCTCACCCGCGGCACTCCCGCCTCGAGCGCGGCCCGAACCGCCGCGAGCCCCTGCTCTCGATCGTGGAGGCGACCGAGAAAGACAAGCCGCTCCGGGTCGAGGCTCTGAACCCCGATGCTGAGTCGGTTCACGCCTTGTTCGAGGAGGGCTTCCGCCCTCGGCCGATCGAGGCTCGACGGATTGCATTCGACCGTGATCTCGGGCTCGACACCGTCTTGTCCGAAGCACCTGCGAATCGTCCGAAGCACTCGACCGAGCTCCTGGGGCTCCCACAAACTCGGTGTTCCACCCCCGAAAAACACGCTGCGAAGCTCGGAGCTCTGGAGGGTGCGGCTTCGCTCCTCGAGCTCCGCGATGACCCGGTCCGCGTAGCTCGCATGGGGCAGCGCCGGTCGCTCCGTCGCGAGGCTCGTGAAGTCGCAATACGGGCACTTCCTCAGACAATAGGGGAAGTGCACGTACACACCGATGGGCGCTGGGGTCGCTTGCATAAGCCGGATCGTTGGGAATGTCGGGGGCTTTGCGGGCCTCGGGGGGCGGTGTTACTTTAATGAACCCCGATTTTTACCGGGGAGGGTCGCTTTGTCACAGTGTTCGACGTCCAACAGCTCGTAAGCGCAGTTCAGGGATACCAGCCAGCGGCAGACGCGGAGCTCATCCGCAAAGCGTACCACTACTCGGAGTGGGCCCATCGGGACCAGGCCCGAAAGAGCGGTGATCCCTACTTCATCCATCCGGCGAGCGTCGCCGAGATCATCGCCGAGCTGCGTCTGGACACGGCGAGCGTCTGCGCCGGCCTGCTCCACGACACCATCGAAGACACGATCGCCACCAAAGAGGAGCTTTCCAAGGAATTCGGCGGGGAAATCGCGGAGCTGGTGGATGGGGTCACCAAGCTCGGCAAGATCAACTTCACCAGCAAAGAGGACCGCCAGGCGGAGAGCTTCCGCAAGATGGTCGTGGCGATGGCCCAGGACATCCGGGTCCTGTTCGTCAAGCTCTGCGATCGCCTGGACAACATGCGGACGCTCCAGCACATGAAGCCCGAGGCCCAGGAGCGCATCGCCCGGGAAACGATGGAGATCTACGCGCCCCTGGCCAATCGCTTGGGCATCCAGAGCATCAAGAGCGAGCTCGAGGATCTCTCGTTCCAGTACCTCGATCCCGACTCTTACCGCGACATCACCTCGCGGATGCAGAAGTCCGGCAAGGAGCGCGAGCGCTACATCGAGGGCGTCTGCAAGACGATCACCGCGCGGCTTGCCGAAACGGGCTTTGCCGCGGATGTGTCCGGACGCGCCAAGCACGTCTACTCCGTGTGGCGGAAGATCAGCGCCCAGCAGTGCGAGTTCGAGCAGGTCTACGACATCATCGCGTTTCGCATTTGCGTCGAGTCCGTCGCGGATTGTTACGCGGCACTCGGCGTCATCCATTCGCGGTGGACTCCGGTTCCCGGGCGCTTCAAGGACTACATCGCGCTGCCCAAGCCCAACATGTACCAATCGCTGCACACCACGGTGATTGGGCCGGGACGCCAGCGCATCGAGATCCAGATCCGTACCCACGACATGAACCGCGTTGCCGAGCACGGCGTGGCGGCTCATTGGAAGTACAAGGAGCGCATCTCCGGCGGTGTGGATCCCCGGGATGCGGAAAAGTTCATGTGGCTCCGGGAGCTGGCCGACTACCAGCGACATCTGAAAGATCCCGCGGAGTTTCTCGAGAGCGTGAAAATCGATCTCTTCCCGGACGAGATCTACGTGTTCACGCCCAAGGGTGACGTGCGGATGTTCCCCCGCAGCTCCACCCCCATCGATTTCGCGTACTCGATCCACACCGAGATCGGCCACCACTGTTCGGGCGCTCGCGCCAACGGCCAGATCGTTCCACTTCGCTATCGCATGCGAAACGGAGACGTGATCGAAGTGATGACCGCTCCGCACCAGCAACCGAGCAAAGACTGGCTCGATTTCGCCGCGACCACCCGCGCGCGGAATCGTATCCGCGGCTATCTGCGGGGCGAGCAACGCACGAAGAGCATCAACCTCGGTCGTGAGCTCCTCGACGGCGAGATGCGCGACGCCGGCATGAGCCTCGCCAAGCTCCTGAAGAACGAGGACGAGCAACGCCGCGTCTGGGAAGCCCACCGGCTTGGGACTTGGGACGAAGTTCTGCTCCAGATCGGCTACGGCAAACTCGACGCCAGCGAGGTTGCCAAGGGCATCCGCGCCAAGCAGCCGGGCAGCGTCGAACCTCCGGCGGAGCTCAAGACCGGGCGCATCGAGCAACTCGTTCGCCGCGTCACGGGTCGCGACGTGGGCGGCATCAAGGTGAACGGCATCGACGACGTGCTCGTCCGCTACGCCAAGTGCTGCAACCCTCTCCCCGGCGACGCGATCATCGGCTTCATCACCCGCGGCCGCGGCGCGACCATCCACCGCCGAGAATGCGTCAAAGCCTTCGACACCGATCCCGAGCGTCGCATCGACGTTTCCTGGGACACCAAGGCCAAGGTCAATCGTCCGGTCCAGCTCAAGGTCACCACGGCGAACAAGCCCGGCATCTTGGCCAACGTGAGCCAGACCTTCAGCGCCCAGAAGATCAACATCAGCGAAGCGAACTGCCGCGCCCAAGACGATGGCCGCGCGTGCAACGTGTTCACGTTCCACGTTTCCGACCTGACTCAGCTGAAAAGCGTGATGAAGGCCCTCACCAAGGTGAGCGGCGTAGTGAACGTCGAGCGGGTCTGACCTGATCCACTGATGGAACTGAGGTAGCCTGCGGCGATGTCGCGGGTCGCCATCGCCGTTGCCGGGGCGAGCTTCTCCTTGTTCACGCTGAGCTGCGGAGTCGACGAGCCCGTCGAGCCCGGTTCCGGAGCACCCGGTCCCATCGCGATCGAGACCCATTCGGACGGCACCCTCGATATCGCTGACGAAAACGGAAACATCTACGTTCGGCGAGCGTTCGCCGAGGCGCTCGTCCGCTCCGGGGGGAGCGACGTTTCGCTCTCGACTCGAGATTGCAGTGGTGTGTTTCAATCGCTCGCGCCCGATCCCACCCCAAGCGCGTATTTCTCGTCGCTGACCGGCATGCGGTTTCGCTGCGAGACCCAGGGTCTCTCGCTCACCTGGGACGTGTACACCGATCCCGATCACGACACGGCCGTTGCGATCCTTGGTTTCGAAAACACGAGTGGGAACGAAGTCACGCTCCTCCGCCTCTCCCCGCTGGTCAGTCGCAGC
The DNA here is from genome assembly GCA_963781505.1 of uncultured delta proteobacterium. Lineage (GTDB taxonomy): Bacteria > Myxococcota_A > Polyangia > Polyangiales > Polyangiaceae > JADJKB01. The sequence continues at coordinate 104,587 of CAWAHB010000028.1, forward strand.
GAAGAGGGTGGGGGACTGTTCGTTGGCCAGCACATCGACCGCTGCCGCATTCTCGACAACGGTTCGAATCTGGCCGCCGACGTCGACGTGAAGCTTCACTACCCGGACGAAGAGCGAAACGAGCTCGTTTTCGCCCTCATTCCCATCGAATCCCGCGGCAACGTCGTGTCGAACTGGAACCACGCGGTCATCGACCTCGATTCGCAACGCTCGTTCATCGCCGGAGCTCTCGAGGTCGAGCACACCTTCCCGACGTTCGGCACGACCTCCCTCGAAACGCGTCCCCACTTCCAAGGCAAAGAGGGATTCAACGAGCTCGTGTACGACCAGCAGCTCGCGTTCGAAGGAAAGCCCATCGCCCCCGGCGAGTCTCTCGAGTCAGAGCCCACCTACGTCGATCCTCTCGCACCCGATCCCCTGACGGGTCTCGAGGACTACGCCGACGCGGTCGCCGCCTGGCAAAGCTTCGAGGTGTGGACCCAGCGCGACGGCGGGCGTCCGGTTCCCAACGGCTGGAACAGCTGGAGCGGATCTTCGGGAAGCGGCGGGCTCGGCACGAACATCGACGAACAGATCCTGAGCGAGAACCTCGACGTGATGGCCCGGGAGTTCGAGCCGTTCGGCGTCGACTACTTCCAGATCGACGATGGATATCAGGAGAAGGACGGCGACTGGTTTGCTCGTACCGATCGCTTTCCCTCCGGCATGCCCGCGCTGACGAAGAAGATCACGGACGACGGGCTTCTGCCGGGGATCTGGATCAGCGCGTTCACCGTCGACAACGCCTCGAAGCTCGCCGCCGATCACCCCGACTGGCTCCTCGGCAAGCCGGATCGCATCCTCGGCAACCTCTTGAGCCCCGGCGACGGAGCCTCCGTTCTCGATCTCTCGAACGACGAAGCCCTCGATTGGCTCGCCGACACCATGCGTCGTTACAAGGACGACTGGGGCATGCGCTGGATCAAGCTCGACTTCGCTTACCTCGCCCTACCAAACCGTCCCCGAAAGGATCCCCGCCTCACCAGCATCGAAGCCTACAAGCGTGGCATCCGAAAGCTCCGCGAGGTTCTCGGCGACGACGTCTTCTATCTCGGCATCGCGCTCATGGGAGTGAACTACGGAGTGGTCGACGCCATGCGCGTCAGTCTCGACACCGGACCGCGCTGGGAAGAGTCCTCCCCGTTCAATCTGCTCGGCGACGGCGGCAATCTCAAGCAAGCCGTGAAGACCGGCGCCCGTCGCTACTACCTCAACGATCGAGTGTGGATTACCCACGACGATCTGATGTTCTTCCGCAGCGACACCTCGCTCCCCGGCGTGGTTCTCACGGCCGAGGAAGCCCAGACCTTCGCCTCGTTCATCGGCCTTTCGAGCTCCATCGTGAAGTTCGGGGAAGACCTCCGCACCCTCACCCCCGAGCAAATCAACGTCTGGCGAAAGCTCCTCCCGTCCTACCCATCCGGCGCCCGCCCGATGGACCTCTTCCAGCGGATGTACCCCGAGCGCTACCGCCTCCCGATCCACGGCACGCTGGCTGGCGCGGATGCGGAGTGGCTCGTCGTCGGCCTGCTCAACTGGGGGAGAAACTACGACTACACCACCGACTCGTACCCAGAGCAGCTCCCCGACGAGTCCCGCACCTATTCGATCGATCTCGAAGAGTGGGGACTCGATCCGAATCGCACCTACCTCGCGCGCGAATTCTGGACCGGCGAGTTCCTCGGCGAGCAGAGCGGCACCCTCGAGCACACCGTCCCCGCCCACGGCCACGCGATCATCGCCCTGCGTGAGAGCACCGGCCATCCCCAGTTCCTCGGCGAGAACCGCCACTTCACCCAAGGCGCCACCGACCTCGCCGCCGAAACCTGGGACCCCACTTCCCGCACCCTCACCCTCGCGTTCGACATCGACGCGGCCCCCACGGGCGCCACCCCGTTCGAGTACGCATTCGACATCTACATCCCCGCCGGCTTCACCCTAACGACCGCATCGATCGGCCCCGCCACCACCACCACGTCCGGCAAGGTCCTCACCGTCCACCTCACCCCCAACACCCCCACCCGCTACGAGATGGTGCTGAGCTTCGCCTAGCCTTTATGCTGGAAATACGCAGGGTTCCCGCCGCCGGCGACCCGTGGCCCAGCTTGACAAGATCTCGGCTGAAAGGTATTCCCCCTCGCTCCGCTGCGGGAGTAACTCAGCGGTAGAGTGCCACCTTGCCAAGGTGGACGTCGAGGGTTCGAATCCCTTCTCCCGCTCAAACTTCGTTTTCGCGCGCGAAGGGATCCTACGGACCTCGGGCCTTGCGGCCCATCGGTATCGAATCCCTTCTCCCGCTCAAAGTCGCGCGAAGGATCGGGCCTCGAGGACTCGGCTCGAATCCCTTCTGCCAGTTGGCAGCGATGCCCAGGTCCCTGACTGTTACCGTGCGGGCATGGCTCGTCGTCCGGCGGACGAACAGGTGCTGCACGACCGCGTGATACAGGCGCTCGTTCGAAAGCTCTCGGGTGACGGCCGAAGGGCTTGCGGGAATCCGGGTCGCAAGCGCGAGTTCAGCGTCGTGGGCTACTACCCGGATGTGCTCCTCTCGCTCGGAGGGGAGGGGCCACCCGTTGCTTGGGCGATCTACGAGGTCGAAACGTGGAGCAGCATCGAGGAAACACATGCCGAGCGGCAATGGGCGGAGCTCGCGGCGCTTGCTTTACCGTTCTTCCTGGTTGTTCCGGATGACAGTGTCGCGGAGACGCGGCGCATTCTAGGCGAGCTCGATATCGCGGTAGCGGGCGTCATTCCGTTCTCGTTCAGCCCGGACGACACCATCGCATTTGGTGGCAAGCTCCTACCAGGCGCGATCGAGGAAATGGGTGGCGGATCGAATGACGAGCCGTCGTCTGCCGAACGACACGAGCGCATGGCGCTTCTGGATCACGCGAAGCCTAGGGTCGAGCTCTCGGTGCGCGCGGCAGTCGCAGAGGGGACAGCTCTCGAAGACATCGTGGTCCTGGTGGTAGATGGCGATGACAGGGTCGGCCGCGTTGTCGCCGAGGCGCTTCTGGTCGCGCAGGGATCGAGCCTCGAGGAAGCATTTTCGCAAGTCGCGTACCCCTCCCGTCCCATCCTCACGACTTCGATGCGGCGGGCCGATGCGTCGTTCCTGATCTCCGCGCTTCGGCTGGGTGGAGACGAGCTGATGCAGCTATTGGAAAAGCCTGCGCCGGGCGGTTCAGTCTGGGTCGTGGTTGTCGGGGCAGGGGGGGCGCTGTTGATCGCGCGCTCGCCGAACATGAAACCGATCGGCTCCGCGTAGACGGGCGAGCCGGCCAGCACTGGCGCTCCGAGCTGGCCAGCACCTCGCGCTCGAAGATGGCCGGATCCGACCAGCCGTTGGTCGATTCCGACCAATGCTCAATGACTTCGTTCGCGAGCTCCCAACGATTTCAAGAAGTTTCGCCGACGCTTCGACCGGCACGAAAGGTGCTCCTGTTTCCCGGCCGCGGGCAGCGCTGGTCCTATGCACTCCAATCGATTTCGGCTGTCCAAGTTCGAGCTCGAAATGGCACAGGCCTTACTGCGCGAGCTGGATGAGCTCGAGAGCTTGCAGGCAACCCTTTGGGAGCGCCCGAAATCGTATGACGCGCGGCGTATTGACGCCCCCATCCAGCAAACTGACTCTCACTCCAGCGGGATGGGCAGGAAGGACGGGCGCCCGGACGACGCGGAGGCTCTGGACTTCCCGAGCGCGGAGGCGGAGAGCTATCAGCGTCCCCGGCTGATTCGACGAAACTCGGGGTGGCGTCGCGTCGATGCACCAGGAGTGAAGCCAGAGGAGCCGAAGGACGCCCGGCGCGAAGAGCAGGAACGCGACCTAGAAACGCTTACCTACCTGCAACCCTTCGGTCGCGAGGGAAGGGCGCCCGCTCCTCGCCACGGGCGCAGTTTGCTCATCTGCTCACCGTTGCCCGGCGACCGATTTCTCCTCAGCGAGTACGCGATGCAGCTGGGCTGGGATGTCGCGCTGCGCTCGGATGCGACGAGCACGCTGAAGGAGATCGATCCAGCCGTCGTGCTCGTGGTCGTTCGAGCTTCGGACGCGAGCACCGCTGCCAAAGTACTCTGGGAGCTCCGGACGGCCCGATATACCCGGGATATCTTGTACCTCGCCGCCACGTCGGCCGCGGAAGAGTGCGAGCAGGCGTGCGCGCGTGGCGCCACCTCGGCGATGTCACATCGTCGCGACCTGAATCTGATCGAGTTTTTCGCCGGAGCATTGGAGGAGGCGCGCTCCAAGTACCCCGCGCGACTGCGATTCTGGCCGTTCGAGCTCGATCTCGAAGAAAAGAAGGTGTGGGTGATCGAAAGCGGCGAACCGGTCGCGCAGGGGCTCAACGAGCACTTATTCCCAGCGATCGAGCTGCTGGTGCGCAGACGCGGGGCTGATGCGCACAGCAGGGAGCTCTGCGAAGCGTGCGGCACGAGCACCCATGAGGCAGCGCAGAGAAAGTTGGTTTCGCGGCTCCGCACCGGGGTCGGCCGGACTGGTGCCGAGGCAATCGAGTGGCGTGGTTTCGGCAAATACGGGTTGAAGAATTCTTCCGACATGTAGGCGCGTGTGCCGCGACGTGCGCATTTGCTCGTTACACTTATTTCACACCTCCATCCCTACGCCAGTCGGTAGGTTCGAGCCTGGGTAACGGGCGCACTGCGCTTGGCTTTCGGTGAGGCGTGTGAGGCGTGTGAGGCGTGCATGGGCAAACGCAATCAATCAGCGCGCGTTCGACCGACTTCATGGCTGATAGTAGCTGTCGCCGTACTGCCCCTTGCGTGCGGATCGGACGATGGCGGTGGCGGCGCTACTGCTACCGGCGACTGCGCCCCCGGGAATACGCGTGCGTGCGTCGGTCCTGGTCAGTGCGCGGGTGGACAACTCTGCGGCGCCGACGGTCGGTGGGCGGCTTGCGATTGCGGGAGTAGTGGCGCTGGCGGGGTGAGCGGCTCCGGCGCGATCGGCGGCAACGGGGGCGCAGCAGGTATCGGCGGCTCGAGCGGCACGAACGCTGCGGGTAGTTCGAATGGGGGTACAGGTGGCAGTTCCGGGCCGTGTCCCTCCGCCGGTGGACCAGAGATGCAGAGCGTCGGAGCGTTCTGCGTCGACGTCTCGGAGGTTACGCAATCCCAATACGCGGCGTTCCTGGCAGCGAAAGGCGCCGACGTGTCTGGTCAGCCCACGGATGAATGCAGTTGGAACACGAGCTATCAGCCCGCTGGGTACCCGCCTTGGATCGCCTGAAATCCTGACGACGCAATGTGGCGTCGCGGAGTTCAACCCGGGTTCCAAGGCCACACTACCCGTTACTTGTGTCGATTGGTGTGACGCCCACGCGTTCTGCGAATGGGCCGGCAAGCGTTTGTGCGAGCCCTCGGTGGAGGCGGCGTCATCACCCAGGACTCGGGCAATCCTCAAAAGGCAGAATATCCGTGGGCGTGCTCCAACGGGGCCCAAACCGTCTTGCCATACGGTGACACGTATAAGGCGGGTGGGTGCTGGACCCACGTAGCGGCATCCACTCCGCAACCGGTCAAGAGTGCTCCCGATTGTCATGGAGTCGCGGCGCCCTTTGACCCAATTTCGACATGGTTGGCAACGTCGCCGAGTGGACGAACGACTGCGATGGCTTTCCCCCTCCCGGCGGCGAGGGAGCGGTCTGTTCGGTCCACGGCGGGTACGTGAACAACAGCACCGATGCCAAATCCCGGTGCGACTTGGTTCACACACAAAGATGCGCGCGCGTTCGTTGGGTTTCGCTGTTGTGCTGACGCCCAATAGCTTCGAGATGCTGGCAGAGATTGGGAGGAACGAATGACCTGGTCGACGAGATTTCGCAACTCACCCTCCGATATCTATGCGTGGTCCCGATTGTGCTCGGGCTTTCGTCGTTCAGCGGCTGTCTGCCCTCGGAAGCAGACGATCGCCGTCGGATGTCCAGCCAACCGGGACCCCACTTCCTCAGGAGTCGGTGATTCCGATCCAAGTGTGGACGGGTGACGACTGGATGACCATCCATCCCTCGCAGCTGGGGATGGAGCGGTTCGCACAGCAATGGTGCTCGTATCAGCGCACGTTCGTCGAGGACGACAAAGTCTGCGGGGCAATGGCGACGTCACCAGTTCCTCCGCCACCGGGAATTCTGGATTTGCCGCAGAACGGCTCGGAGTTGGGACTCTGCAAGGTCGCGCTCTGCTTTCAGCGCAACGAGGTTTGTGCTGGATACATGCTCGAGGAGCTCGGGCGCTCGCCGCTACAACGAGAGCTCGACGCAGCGAGTTTTGATTCATTCGTGTCTGGGTCGGGCTATCCAGCTTTGAACGTACAGCTCGGTGACCTCGGTCTGCAGATCCCAAAGTCTGAGCTCGACGCGTTCGGTAAGGCAGCACGCACCGGATCATCGGCGCGTCGGTTTCGTTTCCAGCCAGTCGCCGCGGAGGGACGTGCTGCGGCGTTTCGCGGTGGATTGAATCGGTTTCGAGACGCTGGCAGGTGGGCTCATGAAATTCGCACGTTCCCACTTTCGGGAGGAACATGTCTTCAGCAATTTGAAGTCGTGGATCTCGTTGGGCTCAACAACGGGCAGGGGCTTCCCAACCTCGACCCTTACCCCGATGGTCGGCTCGTTACGTGGACCAACGTCTACGTCGAGAGTTTCCTCGATGCCGAGAACGAATTCTCGGCCGTGCTCCCGCGCACGCTGGAATCAATGCACGACGCGGCTGCGCAAGCTCTCAATGGCGTCGCGGCTCCCGAAGACGAAGTGGCGACGCAGTGGAACGGGAAGGTGAATAGCGCGACCGCGGCAGCGAAGCTGTTCGCTTACGGCGATGAAGAACCCCCGCCCATCGCACAGACCACCGCGGACGATCCGTGTGCGCCTGCGAAGCATGCTTCCGCAGAAATTGGTCCGAGCGGGGTCCCGGTCTGCCCGCCCGTTTCGCAGAACGACGGCGTCGAGCGAGCAAAGAAGTTGCAGAGAAACCTGAAACTCCCACCAACGAAGCCGGTACTGACGACGGCATTGGCGCAGCTACTCAAAGCCTACAAGGAGGACCAGGAAGCCGCTGGGACACCGGTGTCTTCGACGTTCACGGAGTTCGACTTCAAAGCGCTCTACAACATCACCGACCACGACGCTGAGACCGCGCAGCTCTACCTCTGTCAGGAAGCCAAGGCGTTCGGCGTTCACTACACTCCCATTCCCGGTACCGGCCAGGGCGGCAAGACGCAGCGTTTCTATTCCACGAAACCCGCTGCCGGTCTGCCGAGTGGCGCACTGAAGGTCAACTTTTTCGGAGCGCCCAAAGCCACGGCGAACGTCGACCTTGCAACTGATGCAACGAAAAAAGCGGCGCGTCCGCGAGTCTCGATCAGATGAAGTACACGACCGGTGCCTTGAAGAATGAACTCACCGGTAGCGTAAACCCAAGCCTCTATACAGCGCTCGCCGGAATGCTCAAGGCGATGGAGAAGAAGCTCGGTGCGCGGCGACTCGAGTTCTTGATTGGCGGAGCATCTCTGCAAGATCCCGCTGTGGTGGATAAGGTCAAGGTTCTCGATCCATGGCGTTCCCACGACGGGCAAGACTTTTTGGCTCGTGCAAGGACTCGACGGCTTGAAGTGTCTGCTTCAGGGAAATATCGATTCTGCGCCGTGCAATCCCGACGAGTTTCGTCACTTGATGCCGACCGCGGTCGGCGCACTGACGCGCGCATGTCCGACCTCGATCCGGCCACGGGAACGGTCAGCGAGGAGATCATGACGCTCCCGAAGCCGGGCAATCCGCAGCAGCCAATCGACGCCTTAGATGCGGTCTATGTCGTGCGCTTGATCAATAGGCTACCCGAAGGTATTCGGCGGGGTGATTCCCACTCCTCTTACCGGAGGTTTTCTGCCCGAGCCAAATCTGGGCGGCTACACCCGCCGCGTTTTCATGGCCGCAGGAGGCACGTTTGACGAGGTTCTTGGTGAGGTGCTCGCGCCCAATGCGAATGACTGCTCCCAGTCAGAAACCGAGTGTGTCGGCTTGTCCAAAGGCCTCTGGCCGCCGCTCGAGTCTAAGGTCACTGCTGATCAGGGCGCGAATCAGTTCGACGAAGTTGGGAGCACTATCTCGAGCTCGCAGAGATGGCCGCGGCCAAGGCTGATCAACTCGGCGACAAGTTACTTGAGTCCGGACTGCGGCTCGACATGCGGCGTGAAGAGGCGACTCGACTCCTCGTGGACTATTGCGGGCCCGACGCCAACGGCGAACAGGCTGCAGCGATGGCGGCGCGCTGGGTGACGACATGCTCGAGTGGGTCACTCTCGGGGACAAGCAGGCTTGCATGTGGCAGGTGGGTCCAACGCTCTGCGGATGTCCTGTTGCCTTGCAATCTGGCGAGACTTGCCCAGACGCCTTGAAGAATTGCCCGTTCTTGCTGGCTTCAAACGAAACGCTTCCGAAAGGCGATCCCGTCGCCGCAGCGCAGGCCTGCCAGACGCAGATTGAGAGCGTGATTGCCTCGACAGGGAAAACAAAGCTGGTTTTCAAAGCGATACCGGTTGCGCTGGGTCTTGGGATCACGAGTGTAGATCTGCCGTCTGCGGGCACTCAGGGATGTAGCGATCTGGTGGCACTGCGCACCGGCAAGGGCCTACCGTCGAATCTCAGAAGTGAGCTGATTCGGACACAGATCGTTCCCTCAATTCAACGTCGACGAGATGGTCGCGGTCGCCGCCAACCTTCACTATGAGGAAAGCTTCGGGGATCACTTTCGCTAGACGTATGCCGGCACCACCGTCTTTGACACGCAGCGTCCATCGCTTCCATCGCTCAATTCCGAGGCGCGCGCACCCTGCAACGCCGTCGTGGCCGCGGACGACAAGGTCTCGGGGAGCTTGTTCTGGACGACACCCGTCGATTGCTACGTGTCCGGCGATGGCAACTGCCCTCCACCTTCGGGTAGTGGAATTGGATACGACGGATGCCCGGTAGAGTGGGCCCCGCTTCACGATAACCAGCTCCTCACGCTCGACACCGAGCCCGATGCACTACGGCATCGGTGGGCTTGGGGATTTGGTCACCTGCGTCGGGCTGTCGCCACGCTAGGGCTCATCACGGGCAAGTTGAACGGAATGATGAGCGTGTCCTCCTGGATCCCCGTCGCTTCCAGCGGCATTAATCGTCCCAGCTCTCCGTTCACAGCAGCGGCCGCGTCAACCTCTACAACTGCTTGCTGCCGGAGACATCGTCCCGAGAGCCCGATTGGATTCAGCACTGCCGTGCGGGGGGCAATCGCCGTTCTACTCGATGTGTTGATGTCGGCACGTTGGCCGGCGTCGGCACCGACTCCCGAGGAGCGGCGCCGGCCGACCCGTGAACGCCAACGGGTACGTCCGATGGTCGAGCCGATGTCGCGGGATACCCAAGCTACGGACCACCGGAGATTCGCTTCGGAGGGGTGTTCAAGTCTCCCGCGGAGAAGTTCCCTTGCAGCGTGAAGCCAGTGAGCGGAAGCCCGCTCTGCACACCAAACGGTGGAGTCGATCCTCAGATGGTGTATTGCGCGCTTCCAACGGAGGTGGCGCTCAGCGACGAAGCTACGGACATAGATCCGTACGCAGATTGGACCGACGGCGGAGCGGCTGGGGCCCGCATCTTCTTTGGGAATGCGCCGATTTTTTCCAGCGCGTTTGTCGGTGACAGTCGGTCGAGCGACGCGACGTTGAAATTCAATCAGCAGTGGGCCGAAGCGTTCAAGTCGATGTGGGCAGCTCCGCTGGGCGACTTCTGCGCCAATCCGTCGAGCGCACCGATCATTTGGCGGGCTTTTTGCTCACCCCCCAGGTGGGAGAACCGAGCCTTGCAACACTGGAGAGCGATGATGAGTTCATGCGGTTCGGGCGACTTCCGGGCGGGGGCTTCCTCGGCGATCCGACCTATGCCGCGCGGGAACCGTACGGTTGGTTCACCGCCGGCGAGTCGAACAGCGCGGGATTGATGCTGTTCGACCTGAGTTCGCCGCCGACCTACGACTACGGCGGGCCCTGACTCCCGAACTTCCTGCCTACCAAGTTCCAGTACGCGATCACTCAGCGCAATATCTACAACGCGTTTGAGCTTGCCTGTCACGCTCGCGTCAAGGGAATCGGGGCATCGGATTGCGAAGCGATCCCAGCGAACATCGATTTTCACAAAAGACTCGGGAAGGCGGCATCCATTGTCCGCTGCCACGCCGATAGCATCGCCGCGTGCTCGCACGCACCGTGGTTGGGCCAGTCAGCGCGTCTCTCGTGGAAGCGTTCGGCTTGAACACTGGTCTTTCAACATCGTCCGGTCGCGGAGGAAAGTTCTTCGAGGAAATGTCCGCGCAATACAACTCGCTGTCCGCGATGCGAGACGACGTGAATCACATTGCGGATGCATTTGATCAAGTCGCCCTAAGCCTCGAAAAGCTCGACCTCATTGAGAAGAAAAAGCTCGAAACCATCGATGAGCTGAAGAGTGAGCACCTCCAGCAGATCCTCGCTGATGCCGCACAGATCGCGTCGGAGGTAGGCCAAGCGTTGAATATTGTTGACGCGGCGTCGGGCCTCGGAGCGACGAGCGTTGCACACTTCGTTTCTGCCGGCCTGGTTGCCGAAAAGATCCTCCAGAGTTGGACCACGCTGCACAAGCAGATCGAGGTCGCGAAACTTAGTGGAGAGATCGGGACAGTGGACGCAGTCAAGCTCGCACTGGGAGAGCTCGCGCAGGCGCGCGACGGCACCGCCGATCTGCCGCGACAGATCACTGCCTTTGCCGTTGCGTCCTCGAACCTTCGCACGATCCAAAAGCAAGCCGACTTTTACCGCGCGCAGGTAGACCTCGCTGACTTCGCGGGCGATGATCTGAATGACCCGCAATTCGTGAATATCGCGATGAGGCGCATCTATTCGACGAATCTTGCCCAGTACGAAGCCGCACTCCAACGCGCACGCCAGCTCGCGTTCATCGCGCGGCGCGCCATCGAATTGCGCTTTGGCGTCGACTGGAGCGGATGAGCAACGAAATGACCCTCGTCCCGGCGCCCCAAACTTGGGCGAACGAGGTGTACGATGACAGGGCTCGATTCTCGAAATTCCGAGAGCCCGACCCGGAAAAGCTGGTCGAAAAGTTTGCGTTCGGCGAGCCGCCTCCCGAGGACACGCAGTTCGCGTCGCAGTACATCGGGAATTATGTGAAGCGACTTCGCGACTTCGTGACCAGCTACCCGTCGACTTTCCGCTCAAGGAAAGCGACGACACGGCGGTGATTTCGCTTGCCGACGACATGTGGGGGGTTCGGTCGAAATGCGAGGAGCCCAGCATCAATCGGCTCTACTACTCCACGGAGTTCGAGAAGCGCGACCGCGAAGACATCGTTCCCGCGACCAAGGGCTGGGTGATTGGCGGATGTGGGTTGTCGGTCGAAGACCCCGTATCGCAAACCAGCTCCGAGTGGAGGGGCTGCGTCGCCGCGACTCCGTCGGTCGATCAGGACGACGTTCCTCTCGATGCACCGTTTCCGCTCAGCGCCGTTCCGTATCGGCTTGGAAGCCGACCGTGTATCGAGCTAGAGGGCGCACAAGTGGCGACCTGTCCAGCTGTGTCGACGTATTCCGCCGCTGGTGCCCTAACCCAACGCCTGGATGAACTCGAGTCGGGATACCACGTCGTCTCGCTCTTTACCCACTTGGATCCAGACGCCGCTCCATACGGAGCAACCAACGCTCCAGCTTTGCGAGTGGTCCGCGAATCCGACGATGTCGCGATTGCCGAGCTCGATATCACACCGAACTCGACGGGCTGGAAGCGGTTCGAGCTGACCTTCCAGGTGGATCCCGGCAAACCTATCGTTTGGACGTGACTCCTTCCAAAGAGCCAGTGCCGCTCGCGAACGACCCCTCAGCAAGCCCGACGGATTGGCCGGGCGTTGTAATTTCTGCTGCGCAAGTCGAGGAGATCGCGCCAGGCGGCGACGGAACACTTCCAGGCGCGCGCAATTGGCAGCGTACGGGCGTGGAGCGAATCTTCGTGAGCAACGTTTGCAAAAAGGGTGGCGCCTCAGACTTCCGAAGCCAATTTCATCGGCGATGCGAATACGTGTGCGCTGATGGCATTAGCACCGGGTGTACAGCGATCGACTCGAACAGCTTTCCGAGCGTTTGCTTCTACGAGGCGAATTTCAACATATCGTTGGAAGACATCGAGAACGGGTCGAAGATTCCTAGCGGACAAATCGCGCTGGGCAACTTCAACTATCGACACAACAGAGTAGGACTAAACGTCGTTGGCACGGGAGCGACCAACTGCGAGAACGTTTCCGCCTCGTCGTGCTATGCGAACGGCTTCATTGAGTACACGCTCACGCACAACGGAACCACGAGCATCCGCAATTGGGAGGGCGGCACGCTCCCGGTGACGATGGACCGGGCGTTCATTGAGCACGGTAAGGCATTGGCGGCGGAAAAGACGCTAACGAACCCGCCTTCGGGCTCGGACACTACGTTGATGAACCCGTACATGAAGGGTGAATACGAGGGTCGTCCTCTCACGGGTCTTTACACTCTCCGTATCTGGGATCGCCCCGAGCTCAGATGGGAGCAGATTCAGGACATCCAGCTTCTGTGGAAGTACCACTACTGGACTCGCTTCCAGCCCTAGGCCGTCATGCGCAAGCCGCATCCCAGCCACACCTTGCGTCGAGGCAGCACCTGCCTTGTTGGGGCATGCCTTGCGGTAGCGCCATTCTTGGTGGCGGCATCGTGCAATCCGTCGGGCGAGCCTCCAGGTTCCGGAGGTTCGGGTGGTACTGCCAACGGAAGTGACGACGCTGGGCTAGCGGGCGTCGCGGGAATGACGGGAGGCGGCGCGGATTCCGGCGGCGCCACGGACTCAGCAAACACCAACGTCGCGATCGAGCCTGACACGTCGAGCGGGGGCGGGCCCAACACGGATGGCGCGGTGGAAGCGGATCTCGAGTCTGGGCTCATCGATTCTGAAGCTGGCCCATCAGGCCCCCCAGTTTGCGGTGACGGCTACCGCGATCCAACGACGGAGGAGTGTGACGACTGGCCGAGCAGTCTCGTTGACGACTCATGCAGCAATTCCTGTCAGGTTCGGGACGTGCTCGCCGAGCCAGGAACTCCGCCTTCGCCAGGGATCGCACCGCCCGGACACACGCTGGGTGACGGCCGACATCCTGTAGCGGCAGGAGGTTCCAGTCTCGCACTGGTTTTCCTCGAACCAGAGAAAACTCCGCCGGGAGTGGCGCTAAAGGCGTACGGCACGAAGGGCGAACCTCTTTCAGGCGTGACAGATGTGGGGACGGGAACGACTCCGGTTCTTTTTGCGAACCCGGTGGTCGCTTCGCTTCCAGACGGAGGCTTCGCTGTCGCATGGACCGACTTCGGGGGTGACGGCGACGAGCTGGGCGTGCGGCTTCGGAAGGTAACGGTGGGCGCGACGCCAACCGGCGGAGCGAAGGTCGCGAACGCAACGGTTGATTTTTCCCAATTTGATCAGGATGTGCTCTGGACAGGTTCAGAGCTCGTTGTCGCATGGACCGACACGTCCGGCGACGCCGGTGGGAACATTCGATACCGCAGGTTCAACTCCAACCTCACCGTGCTATCGCCGGGATCGAGCGACGAGAGCCTTGCGTCTTCTTCTTCCGGAGAGCAGTCCGTGGCTCTCGCGAATTTTCAAGGCGGGTGGGTTGCGGCCTGGCGAAGTAGCGTCGGAGGCTCGGAGTCCATTGGTGTGCGTTCGGGCAGCCAGATCTGGAGCGTGGGTTCGTTCATCGGTGGGCCGGCGGGGGATCACCCTGCGATCGCCGAGATCGATTCGACGCATCTACTGCTCGTATTCACAGAATCAGTTCTAACGGGGGGGGCTTTCGTTCCAAGGCTGCGGGCAGCTGTGCTGGGGACATCAACCGCAGGCTCTCCAACCTTTTCGATTGATCCGTTGGTGAGTCCCTACGATCTGCAAATCTCCATCGGACAACGTGATCCGAATGTCGTGCAAGTGGGCACTCGACTGTTCGTGGCCTGGCGCTCATCCGCCATTTCGGGAGATCCGAGCGCGGAGGAACTCTGGCTGAAGGAGATCGGTTGGTCGTCCGACGGAAGCGGCGGGGTCACGCTGGATCTGTCGCACAAGGAGATCGCGCTCCGCCGATGGTCGACCCACGGTCAGGATGACCAGAGACGACCAGCTCTCGCCGCGTCATCCCTCTGGCCGGAGGGTGCGCTGGTCACAGCTTGGGAAGACTACGGAAGAACGTTCGGCGCCAACGAAGGAGCGCCTGATGTTGTCTTCGAGCTGATTCCGAGTCCGGTGCTGCGGCTCTCTCTCCAGGATGGAGGTGGGGCATGAACCCGTTCTGCCGACGCACTTGGCTTGTGGGCTGGATGGTAATGGCGATCGCGTGTTCCAGTGGCAGCTCGGGAACCGGTGGAGGTTCCGGCGGTGGGGGAAGCTGCACGCCACCGGGTCCAGACTGGGTATGTGATCCGCTCAACAACTGCGGATGCGAAGCGGGATCAACATGCCGCATTGATCCCCCCCGCTCGACTTGCTCTCCCGAAGTGAACACCATCGGAACGCTGCACAGCGTCTGCACCACTGCGTCGGAATGCGCGCCCGGCCTCACGTGCAATCCAGTTGTCAACACTTGCAACACGATCTGCGCGTCGGACAGTGATTGTACGGGGAATACCGTGTGCGTCGTCGTCTACCCTCCGTTGGGGTACTGCACCGCTGGCTGCGATCCCTGGGATCCCGCCGCCGTGTGCGGGCCGAACGCACACTGCGCCGTGCAGCCCGGGAGCTCGGGAACCGCGTGGACGTTCTGTGAAGCTGGTCTCGGAGCTGGTCAGCCGGGCGATCCATGCGCGACGACCGCCGACTGCGCTGCTGGCATGTTTTGTCCAGGAGATGGTGGTGCTTGCATTTCATTCTGTCGAGAGGGTGCCAACGACTGCCCCATCGATATGCCTAGTTGCTTTCCGTTCGAAGGCCAGGCTTGGGGCATTTGTGGGTTCGGGCCATGAGCAAGAAGTACACTCCCGCTGCGCGAAGAAAGAGCCGCCACGGGCTGCTCACGGCGGTGGCTCTGTCCGTGTTTACGACCGCGAGGCCGCCGAACGCGCGAGCTCAATCAGCAGGCGACCCGCCTTACTCAATCGATCCAGCATTGCAACCCGCGGAGCTGGTCGACGGCGCCGAGGTGAATGCGGAAGCCACGGCAGACTCGACCGCGACGAATACGGGCGATCCGTCGAGCCAGACGTACTCGGCGACGCCTCCGACGGTCGCACCGCTGCCGGCCGCTCCGCCTCCGCGCACCGGCGACAAGCCCACGGCGCTTCCTACCGGTGCGGACAAGAGCGGCGTGACGAGCCAGGCCATCAGCGTTCCGTCCGGAAGCGGGACTATCAAAGGAATGGACGAGAGCTTTTCCGCCCAGCTATCTACCGGCATCGCAACGTTCACGGTACCGATCGCTCTTCCCGCCGCTCGCGGAGGAGCTCAGCCGAGCTTGAGCCTCTCCTACAGCTCGGGCGGCGGGCTCGGAGTCGCGGGCATGGGCTGGTCGCTGGATGTTCCGTTCATTGCGCGGCAAACGGATCGTGGGATCCCAAAGTATCAAGACTTTGGCACCTGGCATCCGGAACAAGACCGCTTCGTCTTCAATGGCGGGCAAGAGCTCGTTCCGATTTGCACGGTTGGCCTTGGCGGTATCTGCGCCGGGAAGCTGACGGGCGAAGAGTTTCCCGATTGGGCAACGGGATATCAGTATTTCCGTGCTCGGGTTGAAGGCTCGTTTCTGCGCTTCTTTTGGTCATCCGACGGTTTGAGTTGGATTGTGCAGGACAAGACCGGCGTCACGATGGAGCTTGGCGTTCCGCGCGATGGCTCGAACTACTTGGGAGCGCTCGAGCGCAATCCCGACAAGGCTTCTGAGATTTATCGCTGGCACCTGGTGCGACAGTACGATCCGCATGGTCTACCAAAACCGGGCGGGACCCCTCCCGTCAACGTGGTCGTCTATCGCTACATTCAGGACGGTGGGATGGCGTACCTATCAGAGATCTTCGATACCCCGCCAGCTACCGCCCCAACCACGGCGGGTCTGTCGACCTACGCGCACCACACGACGATTACCTACGACACCCGCACCGACCCGACGGAGTCGTATCGAGCGGGCTGGCGCATCCAACAAAACCTCCGTGTCGCTCGCATCGAGGTCGCGAGCAAGACGTTTAACGGCGGCGTGCAGGCCGAACGACGGCGCGTGCGCCGGTATCACTTCGACTACGAAGCGGGTGCGCACGCGTCGCTCCTGGCAAGCGTGCAAGTGGAGGGGAGATGCACAGCTTCCGAGGATGACGCGCCCGTCGAGGGGCAGGCAACCAGCTGCCCGCGACTTCCGGCAATGGTCTTTGGATACAGCCACGTGGATGCGTTCGACACGACGGGGGCTCCCGGCTTTAGCGATCTCAGCGGATTCGAGGGCTTCGACGAACGCATTCGCAAGATGAAGACCAGCCCCACGAATTCCCTCGACGAGGAGCTCAGCGATCTCTTCGATGTGAACGGCGACGCTCTCCCCGACGTGCTCGTCACCGCGCCCGGCAGCTTCGGAGGAAAGCACGGAGTCTTCTTCAATGCACCGGGTGGCGTCGCTGATGCGTTCGATTCGGCGCAGACCATCTCAGTCGCGGGTGTCGCGGGTGTCGACGTCAACGTTCTCTCGCTCAAGAATACGAACGTAAATCCACTCGATGTCGATGGCGACGGAATCGTCGAGCTACTCCACATGCCCGCCGTCAAGACGTACTCCGTCTACTCACCACTGTTCGGTCCCCAGGGCTGGAAGTGGCAAGGTCGCGAGGTTTCACTCGCGTCGAATCTGAACCCGAAGATCGACTTCTCGACGGATGCCGTGGACATCCGCACGCTGGACGTGAACTTCGACGGCTTGATCAACGTCGTCATCAGCACGGGCACGCAGTACCAGACCTTCTTCGGGCTCGGCCGCTATCCCGGCGGTGACGGCTGGTTCGGCAAGGCTACGTGGACAGGCGCCACGAGCGCCAGCCTTTCGAACCTACCGACGACCGCATGCGTCCCATGGAGCGCCACGCCGGTTCAATTCAGCGACCCGGACATCAAGCTCGGTGACATGAATGGAGACGGAATCACCGACATCGTTCGAGTGCGCAAAGGCGACATTCGGTACTGGCCGGGTCGAGGCAACGGATTCTGGGGCACAGGAAAGCGAGACGATTGTCCAGGAGGCACATACGGGGCCAACCGCTACGTGCTCATGACATCGAGCCCGCAGTATTCGGACATCCAAGGCGATTCGCTCCTCCTGGACGACGTGAACGGCGACGGCCTGTCCGATCTCGTCCAGATCCGAAGCACGGATGTCGACGTATGGCTAAACACCGACGGCGCGGGCTGGACGAAGTCGCACCACATAGCCGGAACGCCGCCCGCTCCCGCGTTCGCGAAGCGAGTGCGGCTCGCTGACATCAACGGGTCGGGTACGCGCGACATCGTTTGGGGGGACGGCGCGAACTACAGGTACATCGACCTGCAGGGCGGAACCCATCCCTGGATGCTTACCAGCGTCGCGAACGGACTCGGCAAGACCACGGAGATTGGCTACTCGACTTCGACGGCAGAGATGCTGAGCGCAGAGGCGGCGGGATCCCCGTGGACGCGCAAGATGCCGATCGTCGTCCAGGTCGTTAAATCCGTGGCCGAGCACGACAACATCACCATCGCTGGAAGGCCACCAAGCGTTCAACTGACCGAGTACAGCTATACAGACGGAGTTTACGACGGACGTCAGCGCGAGTTTCGCGGATTTGCAAAGGCTCGCGCTCGAAGAATCGGCGACGCGAACAGCCCGACGGACATCACCGAAACACAGTTCTTGCTCGGCGAGTGCGTCGACGAGGTGCCTGGAGACAGCACCGACGCATGCTCGCCACCGGAGCGCTGGCGGGACAATCCACGCGAAGCGCTGAAGGGGCTCCCGTTCGTTACGGAGCGATTCGACGAAAGCGGGATTTACCTATCCACGGCGCACACAGGGTACCGCCTTCGGCGACTCTACACAGGGCTCGACGGTCGCGAAGTCCGGCACGCGTTCGAGAGCACGATGGACACCCTTGTGTACGACACTGCGGGCTTCGTCGCGTCACCTTCGGCGACGACACCATTTGTCACCGTCGAGCTCGAGAAAACACTCGGAACTGCCCTCGACGACGTGTCGACGAAAGTGCCAACACGGAGCACGACCGGAATGGCGCATCTCCGGCAAAGCAACGTGGTGGATCGCTTCGGGAATCGCACCGAGATGGCCTCCGACGGCTGTATCGCGGGTGGCGTGTGCGCAACAGCGGACGAGGTCATCACCACCGAAACGGACCCCGCAATTCCGTCAGGCGACGTGACTCGGTGGCTCTGGCGAACGGCGCGCACCGCAACTCGAGGAAGCAAAAAGCCAACCGAGCTACGAAACGAGACATTCACTTCCTACAACGCGGTTGGTGATCCACTCGTGACGACGGCGACGCTCTCCGGGTCGCTGCCACTCGATCGTTTCCATGCAATTGGCGGTGCGGTGGCGCCCACCCCGGCGGACGCATCCACCGACGGGACGATCCTGATTTCCCAGAAGAGCTACGACCCGGTTTTTGGCAATCTGGTTCAGGAGCTCGCCGCGAACAATCGTTGTCGTTCAGTAACCTACGACGACACCCAGTACGCCACCTTGGCAACACAGGAGACGATCTTCACCGGTGGCGCATGCGGTAGCGGGCCGCTTTCGACGGCCGCCGCGTATGACCGAGGGTTTGAGCTTCCAACGCTTGTCATCGACATGCAGCTCCAGCCCACCAAGGTCGTCTACGACGGGTTTGGGCGTCTTTCGGAGCTCACGCGCTCACATCCCACGAGTCCCCAGGCATTGAGCGGTGTCCCGAGCTTGAAGATAGAATATTTCCTTCCGCCAGACCTCGGGTCGGCTAGTCACTCGGTGATCCATACGCTCACGCAGGACGGCGCGGATCATGACGTGAATGCTTACCTCGAGTCGTGGAACTTCGTAGACGGCCTCGGTCGCACGATCGTAACCCTCAGTGAGGCCGATCCGAGCGCTGACGGAGGCGATGCTGGCAAGTGGATCGCCTCCGAGCTCAGCGACTTCGACGATAAGAGCGCTTTGCAAAAAAAATACCTCGCCTTCTTCTACGATCGGTGACCCGAAGGGCTTTCCGTTTTCCAGACCCCCGCCGCCCCATACGGTCGCCAACGCTACGACGCGTTCGCGCGTCATATTCAAACGTTCGACCTCGACGGTACGGTCACGCTGCAGAGCTCTTACCACGCCTTGTCACGGACTTGTATGATGCCGCGGATCTCGCGCCAGGACCACACGCCGGAACCTTCGCGACGGAGCGCAAGGATGGCCATGGCCGAACGACGGCGATAATGGAGCGCTATCATGCCAGTGCCGTGGTCGAATCGCGTGAGACGCTTACCGAATACCTACCCACGAACGAGCCTGCAGTCATCACGCGCGTTCGCGTCGGTCAGGCCACCCGACCGGTCGTGCGATGGATGCGCTACGATACGCTCGGACGGATGGTGCTCAACGTGGAGCCGAACACAACGTCGGCTTACCCCGTCCCAACGACAGATCCGTCCGCGATGCACGCGTGGCGCTACGTCTACAACGACTTTGGCGATCTAGTCGGCACGAGCGACGCACGTGGTTGCGGCGTAAACTTTGCTTACGACGGCGCCGGACGCCTTCGGGTCGAAGACTACTCGCCGTGTTCCGCTGATCACGCCACCTACGTCGCCCCCGACCTGAACAATCCAAGCGGTCCAGTTGGGGCCGAGGTGCTGTATTTTATGACAGCGCACCGCAGGCCCCCTATCCCGGCGTCGACCGACCTCCCGGATTCACCATCCTTTCGCAAAATTTCTTCAAGGGTCGCCTCACGGCGGTCTGGGATCGAGCGAGCGCGACCTGGACGAGCTTCGACGGACGCGGACGCACCATTCAAAACGCCCTCCGTGTCGCCAAGCCGGGCTCACCAGACGACCTCCTAGCCAATCGATACGCACCTCGTTGGTACTACAAGGAGATGCGTTTCGATGGCGCCGATCGCGAAATCGCGGCGACGACAGGCTCGACGGTTTCTACACTTCAGGGAGTGCCCGACCCGATCCTGGGTGTCACGAGCGCTGTCACAACCGAGTATACGGCTCGCGGAACCATCAAGAACGTGGCGGGAAGCTACGGCTCACTCGCGAACAAGATCATCCGCACTGCTGACGGCTTGGTCGACACCATCCAATACGGCGACATCGCCGGCACGACAACGAGCTTCGCGTACGACAACCGACGTCGACTCGCAAGCGTGCAAACCTATCGCGGACCCCCATCCGACTGGACTGCACCTCCACCCGACTACCTCCCTGCTCCGTTCTTTGACGCGAGCCACCAGCCCACCTTCCAGCTGCTCCTCCAAGACGAAGACTACAAGTACGACAGTGTAAATAATCCCGTCGAGATCCGTGACTGGCGCATAGCCGACGAGTGGCCAACCGGCGCTAAGCCCGTTACTCGCAAGATGGATTACGACGATCTCTACCGCCTCTCCCACATCGACTATCAGTACGTTGTCGGCGACGACGCCTGGACGCCTCCGTTCGATGCCGAAAACACCGGGCCGGCCGATCTCCAAGATCCTCGCCGCGCCAAGCCGAGCCCCCAAACAAGCTTCGAAAAGCGCGTCCTTTGGCAGAGCTACGGCTATGACTGGCTAGGGAACACCGACAAGAGCGAAGACGACGCACACGGTTTCTACGACCGGTCCCTCGGCACGATCAACAACGACATCGCGGCAAACAAGCCGTACCAACTCAAGAGCGCGAGCAACAAGGGGCCCACCGCCGCTCCTCGCGACGGGCAACTCGAAGCCCGCTATGACGCGACCGGGAATCTGACGCGTCTGCAGGTCGAGCGAAACGGAACGCCCAGCGGCACACCACTTTGCCTCCCGAGCGGAGCACCGTGCTCACAAGTCTTTACGTACAAGTGGGACGAAGTCGGTCGACTCGTTGAGGCAAAACGATGGGACGTCGCGACACTACCGTCTATCGACGGATTGCCGCCGCCCGCGCCTGCTGCTGTCACGCTCCGCAACGCGTACGACGCCGGTGACGAGCGCGTCATCAAGACGGCTGTGGATCCAATGAATGCGGAGCGCCACACCGTCTACGTCTTCGATTCGCTCGAGATCCGCGGCGCGGTGTTCGACGTGAGTGGCAGCATCGATGAACCCGATTACGAGCTCAGCCAGTGGACGGAGGTGCCGTATCTCTTTGCGCACGGGATGCGACTCGCGCGCGTTGCGTGGGATGAACTCGACGTTCCTATTGTCGGCGGTGCACAAACTCACGTGTTCTTCGAGCTGGGAGATCACCTGGGATCTACGAGCGTCGTACTCGATGACGAATGAGCGAACTCGTCGAGAGGACGACCTACCAGGCGTACGGAGGACTGGAGAGCGACTATCGGCCTGACCGATGGAAGGGGTTTCGAGAGGATTATCGCTTCACTGGGAAGGAGGAAGAAAATATAACATTCTGTCCAGGTCGGGCTCCAGTACTTTGGGAAGCGGTATCTGTCGCCCTACCTGAATCGGTGGGTGTCCGCAGATCCGCTGGCAGTCCATGGGCTCGGAGCAGCTCCGAATGTCTACGCATACGTGAGTGGGACGGTGCTGCAAAACGTTGACCCGCGCGGACTTGAACCTTCTGGACCGCGCACAGCCCACGATGAAATCGCCGAGCAGCGCGGTGCCGCTGCTGACGCTGCCCGCAAGGATGTGCATAAGACAACAGACGTAAACGACGAGTTCGGAACGAACGTCGAGCAGATCATGATGACCGGAAAGGTCGAGCGGGGGGTTCTGAAAGCCACCGTGGTCATCGAGCTTTCGCTCATGACCGGCCCCTACGCCCTGGGGCTGGGCGTGGCATACGCTGGGCTATCGCGCAGCGATGAGGGGGTCGTTGAGGGAATGACATTCGCCGCGGGCGGGTTAGGGCGCGCGACCGGGCCAGCGCCCGCGCTTGTTCGAGCGGCGAAACCTAGGACGGGTCCTGCGGCTATTGAAGCCGAGCTTGCGGAGGTCGCTGCAGGGGCGAAGAAGACTGAAGCCTATTTGGCGAAACGTTCGGACACTGCGGTCGTGCGAGCGCTCGAAGCACCGAATGGTTTGAAAAGGTGGGCAGATGAGATCCACGGCTTGGCGGGCAAGCACCCCACCGCAGTGAATCACAGTACAGTTGCGCTGGCTCGTGTGAGGCTTGCGGATGGCAGTCAACGAGTTGTCGCCGCTGGAAGCGGAGGGCGGCTAAACCCGCGTCAGGTCAAACTACTCAAACAGCTCGGAGTATCGGACGACTCCATTTTCAGAGGAGCAAGGGTCGCAAAGGGCTTTTCCAAGGCAGAAAATCATGCCGAGCGAATCATCGCGCGAAATCTGCCCGAGGGCGCGACGGTCGAGGAATGGGGTATATCCTGGGGAGGAAAGATGAAGCCAACGCCTTGCTCAGGGTGCGCCCCGATCGTGGAGAAGTCGGGAGGAACGCTTCAACGGTAGCTTGTATGGGCTTTGATATCGATTCTCACGCCACGAATGTTGCAAATCGCTTGCGCCGACTTCCAGTCCGGAGGCGAGTCGCATTTGGCGCGTGGTGCGTCGAGGCCCTAGTTGACTCGTGCAAGGGCTTTCTCCCAACACTTGACGGCTGGAGCACCCTTCGCAGTTCATTCACGACCATCTGGTCTTGGGTATGGGGTCACTGCGAACTCGGCCTTGGCGAGATAGCAGCGGCCGCCAGAGTCTGCGAGGCCATGGATTGGGCGGAGACAGATGACGAGCATCTTGAAGCCCGCTCAAGAGAGGCGCTCAGCGCAGTGCTCCACTTGCTCGATTCAATCCGTAACGATTTTGATCCTGTCGAACTCGCGGAGTGCGCGGTGTCGATGCTCAACGCAATCGACTACGACCTCAACATGATCACTGGTGTCGAGGATCCATTTGAGGATCCGCGAATGAAGGCTGAACTCGCCCTACAAGAGGACTTCCTGAGCTTGCTGGCGTCACGCTCGAGCATCGATGAATCAATCAAACGGTACGGGCGAACGGACACTGGGAAGAGCGACCCCAGCAGTCAGTAGTCAGAGTTTCGGGTGACGCGAGCGTGTCAGATTTTCTGTGTAACTTGACTCACTGGGTGTCGCGGTTGGGGTTCCCTGAGGTGAGGTGAGGCGGTCCAGGGACTTTTCCCCTGTGAAGGAGTGAGGCGGTCCAGGGACTTTTCCCCTGTGAAGGAGCCGAAAATTCCGGTGCGATACGACCTTGCGCCCGAGAGATCGGAGCGAAATTCGTCCAGCACGACCCGACCGCAAGCTCGCGTGGGTCGAAATTCACGGCGAAACGCGTGTGCGCACAGTCTTCGCCGTGTTGACCGCAATCGAAAAACAAGAGAGCGCAACGAGCGACGAGCGGCGTCACGCCGCTTCGCGAAGCTCGACCACGGGCAGATGGGAGTGGCGACGGAAAGGAGTGACGTGGAGCTCGAGCTTGGCAACGCGGTGCGCGCCGGGGGCAAGCCGAACCCGCGCCCGTGGCTCGAAGCGGGAGCGCTTCTTCTTGCGATCCGTGAGGCGCTCTTGGGGAGTCGCGCCGCCGAGAGTCGCATGCGTTCTGACGGTGTTGTACCAGACTCGATAGGCTTCGACTTCGGAGCGGATGCGGCGGGGAGAGAGCGGGACGACGATCTGGCGGAGGTGCTCGTCCTTTGCGGACTTGATGAATCGCTCGATGACGGCGATCGAGCCGTGCTTTCCGATGGCGCCGAAGCGAGGACGGATGCGGCGCGCCGCGCACCAGGTTCGGTACTCCTGTCCGAACTGCGTACCCTGATCGCTCACGATGTAGCGGGGAGTCGCGCCCGCGGATGCGATGGCGCGGGTGAGCAGAGTGCAGATCTCGGCGGATGTGGGCTCTTTGCGAAAGACCGCGAAGGCGACGCAGCTGCGGGAACAGTGATCGAGAACGAAAGCGAGGTGCCAGGAGAGGGCCCAGCGAAGGATGATGGCGAGCGGCCACCAGGGCACCCAGTAGCCCGGAGCGGTCGGGATGGTGGTGATGTCGGTGTGCCACACGTCGTGAGGTCGCTTCGCGGTGACGCGGTGTTTCTTGGTGCTCGCACTGCTCGCGCCGCCCGCCCCGCTCTGGCCCGTCGTCGTCGCACGCGGTTCGGGCCGAGGCGTGTGCGGCAGGTGACGCTGTCGCATGCGGCGGATGGTGCTCGGGGCGAGGACGAGTCCAGCGCGAGCGAGAAGCTCCGCGCACTTGCGCCGGCCCATGCTGGGACAGGCGCGATGGAGTCTTTGCACGAGGAGGGTCACGAAGTCCGGATAGCGGTTGACCGGCTCTGGCACCTGGACGAGGGCATCGGGGCCGGGTTCGTCGAGGCGCTCGGTCCAGCTCTGAATGGTCTTGCGCGTGACCAGGAAGCGGCGCGCGGTTTGTGCGAGGTTCCAGCCGCTCTTCGCTCGCAAAAGCAAGATTGCGAGCCGCTCGGCGGGCGGATAG
This sequence comes from uncultured delta proteobacterium, assembly GCA_963781505.1. Classification (GTDB taxonomy): domain Bacteria; phylum Myxococcota_A; class Polyangia; order Polyangiales; family Polyangiaceae; genus JADJKB01. Next base: position 129,346 of record CAWAHB010000028.1, read on the forward strand.
TGCGGTCGCTTGGCCGCAGCGATCGCCGAAAGGCGAGCGTCCTTGATCCGGATCTCCTCGTCGCGCGCGGCGAGGAGCTCGCGCAAGCGATCGATCTCTGCGGCCATGCGGGCGCGTGGGTCCGGGCTGCTCTCGAATCCTGCGCGAGCGCCAAGCAGGGCCAGGCGTTCGAGGCCGACGGCATGGAGCAGCGCGGTCTTGATGCGACTCGGCCAGTGGCGCGGAAGCGGGATGGGGAGCGGCTTCGACATGGGTAGAGGATCGAGGCCCTGGGCGCCGGGCTCAACAATTCGCGAACCAAAAGTGGGGAGGGAAGCCCGGCGTGTCTTTAGCCACCACCCTGTCGGGCGTCGCGGCGATGTTTTGCGATCAGCTCCCGAACCGCTGAAACCAGCGGCTTTGGGACGATCATGAGCGTCTCGTCGGCACTCTCGGACGCGGCCTCGTCTTCGGCGACGGCCTCCTCTTCCGACTGGCCCTCATAGTGAGCCAAGACGCGCCCGACGCGGGCTTCGTCCCAGCCGGGTGGAAAACTCTTGTCGGTCAGCGGCTCGCCAACCCGTCTCAGCGCGCCGCTCTGCGGAGCTGGTTGGTGAGACACGCAGGTCGTGAGCTCCCGCGGGGGCGGTCGTGGTCCGTCGTTCAGCGCATCGTTACTTCAGGCCAGGTAAGCGCCGGAACGATGGGTTCGAAGTGGCGTGCATTGGTCGTGACGACGGTCGCGCCTTCGGCCTGAGCCTGCGCAGCTATGAGGACGTCCGCATCAAGGCCCTCCGGTGGCGCGGTCGAACGCCCGGTTCGACGAAGCAACGCCCACAGGAGCGCGGCGCTACGCCAAGTGGCAGTCGTAGCTGCGACAAATCGAAGTTCTCGTCCAAGTTCGTCGAGCCGCGCCAAACTCCGTCGCGCGTCGAGCCGAAGCAGCTCGCGGCGGAGCTCGTAGTCTGCGACCTCCGAGATCAATATGTCGTGGGTTTCGACCACTCGCTCGAGCCACTCGCGGACGTCCTCGTGGCGCCGCGGGTGGCAGACCAACCCGAGTACGCCAGTGTCGAGAAGAAGCTTCACTTTGTGGTGCTCGCGGCCGAGTGCAGCGCGAGCCTCGGGATTTCGGTTGGCTCCCAGTCCGGCTCCTCCCCGACAGGCTCGGTTTTCCAACGAGTGAGCATTTCCTTCACGCGGCGGGCACGTTCCGCACGATCGGCGGCTGCGAGCGCGCTAGCATCGGGAGCTGGTTTTGGAGACTGGGTCACGAAGGAAATATACGTCGGTTAACGCCGGTTTTCGAGTCGGCTGATTTACGCATGGCTTTGGCCTTCCTGGTCCGAGCTTGCCGGCACCCACTCCTTCGACCGGTGCACTACAGCGGCGGCACGATCTCGGAGTCGAACGCAATGCCGCCATCGGACGCCTCGACGTAGCCAACCAGCGTCGCGTCGACTTCCAGGTCCCGCGCGATGCGTCGGGCCTCGTTCAGCGTGTCCTCCGGTACGACCAGGAAGAACATCACGCCAAGCTGAGCGAAGGCAACCCACTCGTGCTCGGCGTGCCTCTCTTCGACCGTGCTCCACGTCTCGACCTCGTCAATCGCTTGGACGATGTCGGTGCGCTCATGAACCAGGCCCGCCAGCACGTCGGGGTAGTAGCCGCTGACCGAGACCATGCGGAGATGTCCTGGATTCGCCTCGGCGATGCGCCCGGCGCTCGTGAGCCAATCGAAGATGGCGCTGATCACTCGGTCATGAATCGCTTGCTCGTCTGCGGGTCGTCGGGCCATGAGTCGGAGGGTGGTACTCAACTCGTGGAGTACCACTCTGAGTACCACCTCGGCGTAACGGCTGGATAGCCCGGGTAACGCCCGTTCGTGTGATTTCGGTGATTTGTAACGGCTAGCAACGGCGGGAAACGCTTTGATGCCCTCTTGCCAAGGTGGACGTCGAGGGTTCGAAATCCCTTCTCCCGCTCAAAGGATTACGGACGGTTGCGACACTGGTGACTTTTGGTCATGGCGGTCATCGCATCCCGGCCGCTTCCAACTCGACGCGGACCGGCTTCGCCTTTGCCGGCGGCTTGGTCTCCAACGTGCGCAAACGATCGCGCACAGCATGCCGCCCATCGAGCTCATCGAGTACGAGCGCGCTCAGCGTCGTCCACGCATTCCGATCCACCGAGCGGTCGGCGGTTTCCAGCGCGATACGGTCTCGGGTGCTGTAGAAAGCAACGAAGCCACTTCCTTTGCGGGCAAGCCAATTGCCTTTCGCATGAAGCGGAACGTCTCACCCGTGGCCGGCCCCTTCTCGGCCAAGCGTCTCGCTACCCCGCGCTCGAATCCAGCGAGCACGTCGTGCGCCACGTAGGACTCGCCACATTTTGGGCACAGCGTGACCGGCAGCTCGCTAACGAAGAGGATCTTCGCGACCACGATGCGCTGCTTCTCGCTGGCCCGCTTGAGTTTGCCGTGTCCGCACTTGATGCACTTCATTGGGTCTTTCCTCTCCGTCAGAATACTGTCACCACGACCACGCCGTTCTCGAGCACGACGACCACGATGAGCTCGTCGCCATCGATATCCGGGCCGACTACCCGCCAACGATCGTTGCTAGGCTTCGCTGACGCGGCGTGAATGAGCGCGTGACGCACATCGGCAGCACGAGCGCCGGCCTCCGCCATCTCCTTACGCGCGTGAGAGCTGTAAACGATGCGCCCTGCACGCGCGAAGCCGCGGACCGCTCTGAGCACCTCGGCAGCATTCACTAGACGAAAGTCTATCCAAGATTGACGGTTCGTCAAGTCATGACGCGCACACGTGTGGTAACGCGTGTGTGATTTCCACTCTGTAACGATGTGAAACGTCGGGAAACACTTTGATGCCCTCTTGCCAAGGTGGACGTCGACCGGGACATCGATGGGCGTTCCACGCCTCTCTAGGTCTGCCTCGATGCGCCCGGCGAGAATCGAGGCGGGCTCTTCGAAATGGAAGAGAAGCTCCTCTTTGCTCGGGGCACCCATGAGCCTCAGTTTAGCGGTCGTGAGTGTTCGGCTCCTGCGACTCGGCAAGCCATTCGTCCAGCACCCGGAGCTTGCCGGTCTCGGCCCACTCTCGCAACTGCTCGGACGTGAGCGCGAGAATCGCCGCGTTCAATCTCAACGACTGCGGCAACGCCACGAAAGTCTCACGGCGCGGCCAGCTATTGCATCGCATCCTGCTCGAAGAAACCAATGGACCGGACGGGAATTGCGTAGTCCCGGCCGTTCGCCGCCGTACGGCCGCGCCCGTGAACCACTTCGTCGGATCCGACCAGCCCTTGGTCGATTCCGACCAGCGCTCACTGAGTTCTTGCGCAGGCCTCCCAACGATTTCAGGAAGTTTCGCCGACACTTCGACCGGCACGAAGTACTCGAATTGCGGCGCGTCGGTCCGGTTCTCGTGCCTTAGCCGCGACCCTGTCCAGCGTCGCGGCGCTGTTTTGCGATCAGCTCCCGGACGGCTGGAACCAACGGCTTCCGGACAATCATGAGTGTCTCGTCGGCGCTTTCGGACGCGGCCTCGTCTTCGGCGACCGCCTCCTCTTCCGACTGGCTCTCGTAGTGATCCAGGACGCGCCGGACGCGTGCTTCGTCCCAGCCGGGTGGAAAACTCTTGTCGCTCATGTTCCTGGTTTCCTTTGCGGCGCCGTCGGTAGGCGGCCAGCGGTTACCGCGAAGCTCGTACGCGGTGATGACGAAGACGCTGTCAGGATCCTCGTCCGGCACGTAGATCACGCGAAGGTAGCGGCCTGCGCGGGTTTGGCCGATCGCGACACGCGAATCATCGCGGCCAGACCGGTCCTCTCCGGGCTTTCCAACACGTCGATGACCTCGCTCTCGGTGACACCGTGGGTGTGGATGTGCGAAAGCCCGCTCTCGGGATCGCAGTAGAAACGAACTCGCACATGCCGGAGCTTAACACGCCGGGGTTTGAGCGGGAGGCGTCGCGCAGGCTGGCCCGCGGATAGCTCGGATCGAGACTCGCTTCCATGGCCCGGACGAATCTCGAGATCTCGGCGAGGTCGCCATCGGGTTCGTCATCAACTGGCTCGGTGTTCTTCCACGCGGGTGGTACTCCAACACCCCACTTCACGCCTCGAGCAGGCGCCTGTATTTCTTGTTCGTCGTCTCGTCGTCGAACGGGGCTCCCGCCCGGCCGTAGACCCAACTCGAGCTGAGCGACCGAAGCCAGGCGTCGCTGACTCGGTCGATGTCGAGCCCAGCCGCTCGAACGGCAACCTCGAGCTCGTAAGCAGTTCGGATCATGTGTGAGTTTGCGTAGAGCGCGGCGAAGCGCCGGTAGACGGCGTCGAATTCGTTGACGGAGGTCATGCTCGGAATCCAAGCAGAACGCGTGCCAAAACGACGACGTTTGCCGTCCGCTCAGTGAGGCGTGGATACCGCCGTTCCGCTCACCCATTCGTTGTCCAGGTTCTCGAGTGCCTGACCCTCCGACGGATCGGGAATCGGGCGATCGGGGAGCGGGCACAAGTACTCCTGGAGGTACAGGGCGCCTTGGGCGTCCTTGGCGAGGACCGGCATGCATTCGGTCCCGCCGGTCCGGCCTCCCGGGGTTCCTTGCGTGATGGTGGGCTCGGCACCATTGTCGTCGGGAACCCCTTCGGACACATCCACGGCGCAAGCACTGCTCAGAAGGAGGACGACGATGGCTCCCAATCGAGTCGAGACGCAGTGTGCATTCATGTCGCTCCTCCTTTTCATCGGGGAAAGAAGCAACGGGCGTGCCGGGGTGAGGCACCTCATTCCTTTCGATTGATGGACGCGCCACGCACTCAGCGCGCATTGATCGCATCCAGCGCAGAACCTGCGCGGGCGGCGGACAGTTCAAGCATCATTCGTTCCATAGGAGCAACCGACTCGCGAGCATCACGTCGTTGATGTTGCGATGCTCGAGGAACGTCCGGGATCGCCGGTTTTCGTCATCGAGCCAGAATGCCTCGATGCGCTCGCCGAGGGGCAGGAAGCGTTGGAGCAGTGCGGCGCTCGAGCCGAGCCGTTTTACCCGAGCGAGGCCGATGGCGAGGCCGAGCTCGCGGAATGCGAGGCGTCGAGACGCCGGGCCATTGAAATCGAATCGACCCGCGAAATTCGTCAGACCCTGGAGTGCGGCGTCGAGAACCGCGAGTCGGAGAGCTGGCTCTCGAGCTCCCTGCTCGGCCAGAGCGGTGAGGCGAAACGCGTCCACGAGAAGCCCACCGATTCCGAGAGGGTCGTCCGTCTCCAGGACGGCGCCGCGGAGCATCGAGACAAAATCCCCGATCGCATCCCCGAGCTCTCGCTTTTCGGGGTCGAGCTCGAGGGCAGTGATGAAGCCGTCGAGCGGATCGTGCTGGCCCATCGAAGAAACGAGGGGTCTCGACAGATCGATGCTCGCCTTCCAGATCATGCGGCGACCTCGGGGCGTTTCGACCGTGAAACCGTGGTGTGCCGCCACGAGGAGCTCGCGAGCCCACGCGCCGTGGCGAGGCTCTCCCACGTCGCGCGCGACCCGGCCGAGCGCGTGCATCCATTTCGTGAGGTAGTGAAAATATTGCCCGTCACGCTCCCATTCGAGAGCTTCGTCGAAGGGCTCGAACCGACCTCGTTCCGGCAGTGGCTTGCCGATGCGAAGACCGCCGTGGGTCGGGTGTTCCTCACCCTCCGCATCCGAGAGTCCAGAGAATCCAGCCGGTCCGGGCATCGTCCTCGCGATGTCGGCCGAGAACATGGTGGACCCGATCGACGAGCGCCAGCGCTAGATCCGTTCTGCCGAGCGCAAGGAAGTTTTCCACCGCGAATGCATCGGTCCACAGGTAACGGCCGTCCTGCCGATTCGAGGTGAGTCCGGTGCGGTCGGCGAACTCGAGCATCAGGGATTTGGCGTCGGTCATGGGCGGCTGGACTGCAAACCGCGGACCACTGGCCCGAGTCTTGCTCCCTCAAATCCGTAGAGGTGGCACCGTGACACTCGAACGTCGAAGCCTGATGGTCGAGCGGCAGCTCGCGAAGCGTGGAATCGCGGAAGAACGCGTACTCCAGGCGTTCCGCGAGGTTCCCCGGGAGGAGTTCGTCCCGCCGAACCTCGCCGAGTTTGCATATCGAGATTCCCCGCTTCCCATCGGCGACGGTCAGACAATCTCACAGCCGTACATCGTCGCGGTCACGATGGAGGCACTCGCGCTCCGCGGCGACGAACGAGTGCTCGAGGTCGGAACGGGCTCCGGCTACGCTGCGGCCGTCCTTTCCCGGCTCGCGCGTGACGTGTTCACGATCGAGCGCCATGAATCCCTGGCGAATCAGGCTCGCGCACGCCTCGCGAAACTCGGCTTCGACAACGTCGAGGTGCTCCACGGTGATGGAACGCTCGGATGGCCCGAGCGTGCTCCCTTCGATGCGATCGCGGTGGCCGCGGGTGGACCCGAGGTTCCGAAAGCGCTGCGCGCCCAGATGGCGATCGGAGGCCGTCTGGTGATTCCAGTCGGTCCGGACGAGTCGTCACAGATCCTGGTTCGCGTGACGAAAATCGGACCCGACGAGTTCCGCGAGGAGCCCCTCACCGAAGTTCGCTTCGTTCCGTTGATCGGCGCCGAGGGCTGGCCCGACGAGCAGCGGATCCTTCGAGCGCCGGAGGTCACGCCCCGGGATGGCGCCGTGTCTCGCCTCATTCGCGAGACCGCCGAGCCGATCGGGGACATCGAGAGCTCGTCGATCAGCGCTCTCATCGAACGGATCGGGGACTGTCGCCTCGTCCTGCTCGGAGAGTCGACCCATGGCTCGAGCGAATTCTATCGCATGCGCGCCCGAATCTCCCGAGAGCTGATCCGTCGCGGATTCGACTTCGTCGCCGTGGAGGCCGACTGGCCCGATGCGGCAAGCATCGACGACTACGTGCTCGGCGATCCGCCTCGTTCCGCTCTGCGATTCATGCCCTTCGAGCGTTTTCCTACCTGGATGTGGCGAAACGAGGAGGTGATCGAATTCGTGGAATGGCTTCGCCAGCGGAATCTCGCCGAGGACGACCGCAACCGGCGCGTAGGGTTTCACGGTTTGGATCTCTATAGCCTGTTCACTTCCATCGGGGTCGTGCTCGCTTACCTCGACCGAGTGGATCCCGACGCCGCGCGCGCCGCTCGAGCGCGTTATGCTCTCTTGACTCCCTGGCAAAAGGACCCGAGCGCTTACGGTCGCGCGGTGCTCACCGGGCGTTACGAGAGCTCCGAGCAGGCCGTCGTCTCCATTCTCCGCGAGATGCTGAAGCGACGACTCGACTACGCGAGAAGGGACGGTGAGCGTTTCTTCGACGCAGCTCAGAACGCCCGCGTTGTCGCCAATGCGGAGCGCTATTACCGCGCGATGTACTACGGGTCGGCGCCGTCTTGGAATCTCCGCGACACGCACATGTTCGACACGCTCGAAGCACTGATGGCGTTCTATGGTCCGAACGCGAGGGGAATCGTCTGGGAGCACAACTCTCACGTGGGCGATGCGTTGGCGACCGAAATGAGCGCCCGCGGTGAGCTCAACCTCGGGCAACTCTCCCGTACGAAGTTCGGTTCGAGCGTCTACATCGTCGGTTTCGGGACGGATCACGGGACCGTCGCCGCGGCCTCGAACTGGGACGAACCAATGCAGCGCATGCGGGTGCGCCCCGCCCATCCATCGAGCTACGAGCGACTGTTTCACGACTCCGGGATCCCCTCGTTCTGTCTCCATCTGCGAGAGCCACGTCGAGTCGAGCTCCGTGACGAGCTCATCCCGCCTCGGCTCGAGCGCGCGATCGGCGTCATCTATCGACCGGAGACGGAGCTCGAAAGTCACTACTTTCACGCGAGCATTCCCCATCAATTCGACGAGCTCGTGTGGTTCGACGAGACTCGCGCCGTCACGCCGCTCGAAACCGAGCGCCGCCCGAGTCGCGAGCTTCCCGAAACCTATCCTTTCGGCCTGTGAAGGAGCTGAGCGATGAGCACGATCGAAATCCCGCGCACGCAATGGGTGCGTTTCTTCGACAGTTTTTCCCATCGTCACGATGGATGGTTGATTCGCGTAGAGGTTCGCTCGCCGACGCTCGGCGCGGCAGTCGTGGTGGCGGACCAAGCGCTTGCTGGTCTCTCGCTCTCCAGCACCGATCCACTCGCCCTTGCGCTCACCGTCAGCGACACTCGAGGCATGCGACTGACCCACGAAATCGCCCTCCCAATGCGGATCTGGCTGAAGCAGGGCGAAGGGGATGCCGACGAAGCCCTCGCGATCGAGGCCGAGGGTGCGAGCTTGGTCATCACCTTTCGCTCCAGCTTGCCCGTCGAATGCGTCGACGGCATCTGACGGTTCGGGTCTTCTACAAGCGCTTCTTGAAATCCTCGAGAAAACGCCGGAGCTCCTTGGCCAGCGCACGAGTGGCCTCGGCGATGTGACGTCCCTCGCGATTGGCGCGCTCTTCCAGGAGCGGCAGCCGTCGTTCGAGGTCGTCCCACTCGCTCTTCGCATCCATTCCGCCGAGATGGATCTTCAGACGGATCTCGTCTCGTGCCCGCTCAACGTCGGCGAGTAGCAGACGCCGGATCCGCTGATGCTCGGCGCGGATGTCGAAGTGGGCGAGCGCCACGCGAACGCTGCGCCACTTGGCAGGTGACCCCGCAACGGCTCGGCAGTGTCGCCGAACTCCGTCCAGACGCACTGGACCGTCTTCTGGTTTGCCCCTTCGACTGCGCGGGTCTCTTCGAGAGGCTGGCCGATCGTTTGGGGACCGCGGATCACACGGGAGCTGGCCCTGCGCGGGCAACCGAGAGACAAGTGCCGTCACTTCGTCGGGTCAATCCCCGAGCCGAGCTTCTGCGAGTCGGATGTCGCAGTGCCTGTCCACTCCGCAGTACGCTTCGACGTCCGTCGGGTAGATCGGTGCACAGGCCGGGCAGGACCCGCCCCGATCGCACGTGAGCTCGGCGTAGCGTGCCTCGCGGCCGGAGTTGATGGCGATCAGATCCCAAGACAACGTCGACCCGCCACATTCGCAGCAGCCACTCACACGCAAGCGGCATTCGCCATCGGTCTCGCAGGCGGACACCGGGTCGAGGCGGACGTCAAAGACCTCGCAATGGCTCACGCGGCACGTCGCGACGAGATCGGGGTTTCGGGTCGTGGCGCACTTCGGACAAGGCACGGGATTGGGGCATACGTCGTCGCGGTGCTCGTCCGCCCGGAAACGGTTTACCGCGTCGACGCTTTCGATGTCTGGCATCCCGCACGGATCACAGCAAGAGCTCGAGAGCAGAATGCAGTCAGAGGCTCGGTCGCATCGAGACCAACTCGGCTCCTGCTCCAGTTGGAGAAACAAGCAGCCGGGTGCGACCGCCACCGCGGCGATTGCCAATGCTCGTGAAAGACGCATGCTTCCTCCTTCACTCCGACAGGTCGAGCGGGATCGTGCGCTTCGATCCTCGATCGAAAAGGGATGCCCCGTTAGCTCGGCGGAGGATGTCGACGTTCGACGATCCCCGCGAGCGTCTTCACGAGCCCGAGCCCTTCGATGGGTTTCTGGATACGGTGATGCTCGGCATGCCGGGCGAGATCTCCCAGCGTGACGATGCCGAGGAGCTGCCCGCCGACGTCGACCACCGGCACGCGTCGAATTTGATTGTCTCGCATCAGGGACTCCACCTCGGTCATCGTCGTGTCGGGCGAGACGGAGAGCAACCGCTTGCTCATCGCACTCGATACCCGTAGCGTCCGCAGAACTGCCCCCTGGGTGTACGCCGCCATGCAGATATCGCGGTCCGTGACCATCGCGATCGGGGTCCCCTCGTGGTCGAGAACCGGCAGCGCCCCCACGTCGTTTTCCCAGAGGATACGCGCGGCTTCTTCCAGGGTGTCGTCCGGACGGCAGGTGGCGGGCTTTTTGATCATCAAGCGTTCGATCTTCATGGGTGAGTCTCCGGTCGCCGGGCTGCAAGACCCGATCCATCGGAAAGCGGCTTCCTGGCAGCGTCGGGCGCGCATGACGTTCGTTTCGACGAGCCGTCGCGCAACCCGTGCGGATGCCATCGCCAGTCTAGGACCGCTTGAATCGAGCACCCGGTGGAGGGAGCCTCGGAGCTCATCATCATGAAGGAGTCGATCCCGGTTCGAGCCTGGTGCCTCGGTGAGCGCATCGACCTCAAGGGGATCGGTGGGGAGCGCGTATCACCGGTGTCAGTCGCCGTGCGCATCGGCGTCGGGCGAGCGATCGTGTTTCGTCATGGAGTGGTCGTGGCGTTCGGTACGACCGCGGACGACGAGAGTCGGTTTCTCCAAACCTTGGCGGTCTCCGATCCGGTCGCGACCGTCGAGAGCGAAGACGTCACTTTGCGCATCTCCGGCACGGGAGACGAAGGTCCGAAGGACGACACGATCGAGCTCGCGGGTTTCGATCTGCCTCGGTTCGAGGTCGTGGCGGACGTGCTTGGGAAGAGCGTGGCGCTTTCTCGCTACGAATCGCGCATGACGGAGGTGTTCCGGGACATCGAGCCACTGGCCATCGAGCTTCGCGCCGGCGGGCGCCGGCGACCGGGCCAGCGGGACCTCGTGCGCCAGATTGGCGCGTCGCTGCTCATGGAGCTCACGATGGTCGGTCGTGTCGAGGTGGACGAAAAGCCGGAGATCCTCTGGGAACGTGCCGACCTCGAACGACTCCATGCGCGTCTGGCGGAGGAGTTCGAGCTGCGAGATCGGCACCGGGCGCTGGAACGAAAGTTGGAGCTCGCCACCCGCACCGCGAAAACCCTGCTTGATCTCCTGCAAAACGACCGCAGTTTGCGCGTCGAGTGGTACATCTTGGTGGTGATCGTGATCGAGCTGGCGCTCATGGCGTACGAAGTTCGGGGTCACTTCTTCTGAGGTCGGCTAGGGCAAGAAGCTCTCCGGTTGGGCGAGCTTCTTCGGCAGGTACTCTTCGATCACGAAGTTGAGGCCCCATTTGGCGAGTGCTGTTGTTCGGCGCGGACCCCCATCGCCAAGAGTTCCTCGATCCCCTTTACCCAGCGGGGGTGAGCGGAAAGAACGGATCGTGCTCCAGGGCGTCCTTCGCAGCTTCACGTCGTGGGATTCGAGGGGGTGCGTCGCATCCTGCAGATGGAAGTCGACGATGTCGCGGGGCGTGACGCCGAGATAGCGTGGGAAGGAGGTCGGCGTGCCCAATCCCAGAGTTCTGGTCGTCTACTTTTCGCGGGGTGGAAATACGGAGCGTGTCGCCATCGCACTCCGGCGTGAGCTCGAGGCCGAAGGGGCGAAGTGCGACGTTGAGCCCTTGGAAGAGGCGAGGTCGCGCCGCGGCTGGCTCGGGTATCTGCGCTCGAGCAGAGACTCGGTGCGCGATCGTCCCGCCCAGATCGCACCACTCGTGCACGATCTGGCGACGTACGATCTGGTCGTGGTCGGAACGCCGGTTTGGGTCGGGGCGCCCTCGACACCCGTCCGGACATTTCTGCGCGAAAATTGCCGACGTCTCCCCAAGCTCGCGTTCTTCTTGACGCACGGCGGATCGGGACGTGTTCGGACGTTCTCCAGCCTGGCGCGGCTCTCCGAACGCGCTCCGATCGCAGAGCTCGCGGTTCGACAACGCGATCTCGCCCGGGATGTACACGTGGTGAAAGTTCGTGCATTCGCCCGCGAGATCGCGGAACGTGCTCGCTACACGCATCAGCCGTTCCCGCGCCAAGCGTGAGCTTGGACTGCGCGTCAGCTCGAGAGAACCTCTTCGAGCACGGAAGTGAGCTCGTCCACGTCCACGGGCTTGGTGAGATAGTGATGAAAGCCGGCCTCTTCGGCCCGTCGCGCGTCCTTGGCCATGGCAGCGGCGGTGAGGGCCACGACCGGGATGCTGGCCGTCTCCGGGAGCTCTTTCAATCGTTTCACGGCGTCGAACCCGCTCATGCCCGGGAGGTTGATGTCGAGCAAGACCAGATTCGGTTTGCGCGCACGCGCGAGCTCGATGCCGATCTCCGCCGTGGGTGCGACCACGAGCTCGATGTGCTCGAAGTCCGTGAAGAAGGCTTCCATGAACGCGATGTTGCTCGGATTGTCTTCGACGTAGAGGACCGTCCGGCGTGTGCCGGCGCCATCCGTGAGCACGGAGGAGCGCCGAGGAGCCGGCGGCTTTGCCGCCACGGCCTTCTCCTCGGGAACTGGTAAGTCTACGAAGAAATGCGAGCCTTTGCCGGGCGTGCTCTCGAAGCCCACCGTTGCCCCCATCATCGTCGCCAGGCGCTTGCTGATGGCCAGTCCGATGCCCGTTCCCTCGATCGACCCGGCCTCCTGACCCGCGCGCTGGAAGGGCTGGAAGATCTTGTCCTGCTTTTCCACCGGGATGCCGATGCCATCGTCAATCACGCCAATGCGAACGCGTCCACTCTCGGCCGTGGTGACGAAGCGTACCGAGCCTCCGTTCGTTCCGTACTTGATCGAGTTGGAGCCGAAGTTCATGAGGATCTGGGAAAAACGCGTGCGGTCGGCGAGCACCTGGGCCGCCGTCGCGGGCACGGGTGTGCTCTCCACACGGATCTCGGCCCGCCGGGCCATGGATCCGAGCGTCGAGATCACCTCGGCGAGCACGCTTTCGACCCCGACCGCCTCCGGCGAAATCATGACGCGCCCGGCTTCGATTTGCGATAGATCGAGCACGTCGTCGATCAATCGCAAAAGGTGCTCGCCGCCCTTGATCACGTGACCGAGGCGCTCCTTTTGGCGCTCCGTGAGAGGGCTCTTCTTGTCTCGCTCGAGCAGCTGGGCGAATCCGAGCACTGCGTTCAACGGCGTTCGAAGCTCGTGGCTCATCGAGGAGAGAAACTCGCTCTTGGCCGCGCTGGCGGCCTCCGCCATCGAGCGAGCCGCCTCGAGGTCGTGCTCCCGCGCCACGTCCTCCGTGATGTCGTCCGTCGTGCTGACCACGCCGCCGTCCAGCGTTCGGCGGTCTCGGACGCGAATGATGCGACCCGTCTTGGTGCGGATCTCGAACGAGCCTCGGGGCTTCTTGTGGTGGTCGAGCCAGCGAGCGCGCACCGAGCCCAGAGGCTCGTCTCCAAAGTCGAGCTGGTCCGACGCCAAGCAGTCTTCGACGATCTCCTGGTGCATTCGCCCGATCGGATCCAGTCCGCGGCGCGCGAAGAGCGCGCGAAACGTGCTGTTGCAGAGCACGATGCGATCGCCAACGTCGAAGATTGCGAACGCTCCCTGGAAACTCTCGACGGCGTTCGTGAGGTAGATGTTGGTACGCCGTACGAGCTCCTGGACGTGCTTGCGATCGGTGATGTCGCGGATGGCGGCGCTGACCAGCCGTCCCGAGTCGGTCTCCACGGGACTCAGGCTGATCTCCACCGGGATTTCGGAACCGTCCTTCCGCCGCCCGTAGAGCTCCATCCCAGTTCCCATTGGCCGCGTCTTCGGTGCCTGGAAGAACCCCGTGCGATGACCGACGTGCGTCTTGCGAGCGCGCTCGGGGATCAGGATTTCGATGGGCTGACCAACGAGCTCGCTGCGCTCGTAGCCGAAGGTGCGTTCGATCTGGAAATTGACGAACAGGATGCGACCGCTCTCGTCCACGACCACCATCGCATCGGGAGCGGATTCCACCAGCCGCTGGAACAGGCTCTCGGTCATCGGAACGGCGGCAGAGTCAGTTGTCATGGGGCAGCCGCACACTGAATACCGCACCCGGCGATCCGTCCAGAATCTCGATCTCCCCCCCATGTGCCTCGACGGCGAGCTTTGCGAACGCGAGCCCGAGGCCCTGCGCTCCGCGAACGGGGCTGGGGCCGCTCTCGACCTGGTAGAAGCGCTCGAAGATCCGGCTCCGGGACTCTGGAGGAACACCCGGGCCGGAGTCTTGGACGCGGATCTCGGCGCGCCCTTCGCCGCTCCGAGCGAACACAATCACCTCCGTGCCTTCGGGGGAGTGACGGATGGCGTTGTCGACGAGGTTTTCGAGGACGCGGCGCAAGAGGCCTTCGTCGGCTCGCACTCTCGATAGCCCGATTTCGCTCTTCAGGCGGACGCCATGGTTCTGTGCGCGAAGCTCGAGCTCCTCGACCACGGCGGCCACCAGAGCCTCGAGATCGATTTCCTCGACTTCGGCGACCAGCCGCCCCTCCTCGCTTCTGGATATGTAGAGCAGGTTGGCGATCAGCCGCGTCAGCGCCCGCGCTTCGTCGCGGATGTGCTGGACGGACCCCCTCGCTCGTTCCGACAGGGTCTTGTCTCGGAGCAGGAGCTGGGCGTGCAGGTCCAGGGAGCTCACGGGATTTTTGAGATCGTGAACGACGAAGGCAGTGAGTTGCTCCTTCTGGAGCTCGAGACGCGTCATGCTGGTCCGCTGGGCTTGCACGAGCTCGTACTGCTCGCGAAGCTCGCGCGTGGTCTGCCGGAGCTCGACCGCGGCGCGCACGCGCAGGACGAGCTCCGCGGGCTGGATTGGCTTGGTCAGATAGTCATCCCCGCCCGCGTCGAGCGCTGCATCGAAGGTGCGCACATCCCGCTGCGCCGTCAGAAACACGATCGGCGTTTCCCGCCCGTCCGGAAGCGCGCGGATCAGGGTGCAGGTCTCGGGCCCGTCCATGCCGGGCATCCTCACGTCGAGCAGGATGCAGTCCGGGTGCGACTCCTGGAACAGCGTGATGCCCTGCTCGCCGCTCTCCGCCAGAACAACGTCGTAGCCTGCGTCCTCGAGCGTTGCCTGGGCGAGGGCACGGTTTTGGGCATTGTCGTCGACGACGAGAACGGCGTGCGCGCGAGAGCCACGCATGGCGGGACTCTAACCTTGGGGGCTCGGCAGGGCACGATGGAAGGCGAACGGAAAACGCACACTGGGAAAACAGAGAAATATCCACGAGTTCACTCTGTCCGGGCGGTTTCGGAGAGATCTCGCGACCCGTCCTCGCCAAGCAGCGGCCGTCGAACCTGAGCGTCGCCGAAGTCATGAGCCCGAACCGTCGTCCACTGCGCGACGACGGATTCGCTTCAGATCGCTGAGAAGCTCCTGGCTGAATCGCGGAAGTCGCGCATCGTGCTGCTCGACGAATGGGGCAAGGTTGGTGGTACCCTCAGCTGGCCGACATTGGCCAGGTCGAAATGCCGAGCGCGGGCGTCGGTTGTTCAAACAGGTCACGCGCCGCGAAGCGACGGGCGTCGTGACCGGAGCTTGAGTCGACAGGGCCGGGCAAGCTCTACTTGTGTTTCCGATAAGTGCCGATGAGAACGGCTTGGTCGAGGACGTGGTCTTTCATCGCGCGCTCCAGGTCTGCCTTCGTGGGCCGACCGAGATCGGAGAGCAGGCGGTCGAGCGCGTAGAGCTTGAAAAAGTAACGATGTCGCCCGATCGGTGGGCACGGCCCGCCGTACCCCGGCCGCTTCCAGTCGTTCTTGCCGTCACATGCTCCCTCCGGCAGCGAGCCAGCCTCCCCGAGACCCGCACAGTCGTGCGGGAGGTCGTACACCACCCAGTGGACCCAGGTTCGCTTCGGCGCCGCTGGATCGGGTGCGTCGGGGTCGTCGACGATGAGCGCCAGCGATTTCGTGTCGTGAGGAGCCTCGGTGAAGACGAGGGGAGGCGAGATGTCGTCTCCTTCGCAGGTGTACCTGGTCGGGATGTCGCCTTCATGGACGAATGCTTCCGATGTGATCTTCATGGCCAGCCTACCTTGTCGTTCTCGGGAACGGGTGTTTGCCCGTCAGATGCAGCTCGCGTGCCGGGATACGGCTCTGGACCCAGCGTTTTTTTCGGTCAGCTCACGACGGCAGGCAGCTGCTCGGCTCCCGGCTGCCCGGCTCGGCGTCGAAGTGACGAGGGGTTGTGCGTTGCAGCGCGCAGCGCGATCGAGGTGCCGGTGATGTGACGCGGTAGCCGAGCTTCCGCAACCCGCGCAGTACGCGGCCTCCGCCTCGCGATCCCGGACCTTCCCGTGTAGACGTGTCCACGATTCATTCCCGTTCGATGGTCTCTTCGTCTCGCCGGTCACTGACGAGCTCTTCCCAGTGCTCCTGCGCGGCTTGCCTCGCAGTCTCGTCGAGATCCAGGTCCTGCTCGTTCACGGCGGGTACCGGCAGCGTCCATTTCGGATCCCACCTTTCGGGGAGGTCGTAAGCACTCTTGCCTTTGGCGAGTCTCTCCGCTTTGCGTTCGGCGGCGGTTCGGCCCGCCTCTCGGGCCAAGTCTTTCGGGTCGGGGGTCATTTTTCGGCTGTCTCCTGGCGCGTTGCCAGGCCTACTTGGGCGCTTTCGGCCCCACGCTGGCGGCCTGGTGGCAGCTCGCGCAGGTGGTCAGGAACTTCCCGTACGCGGCCGTCCACTTCTTGGTGTCACGGTCCGCCCGCGCGTTCTCGGCGATTCGGTGCACCTCGACTGCCAGTGTTTCCGTCCTCTTGTCGACGCTCTTTTCACCGGCTACCGCCTTCGGAACGAGCGGCGCATCGGCCATGATCTCGGTGCCTTTGAGCCACGCTTCCTCGTTCGGAGTGGTGAGGGCTTCCCACATCCGGTCGGCCGCCCATTGATGGCGAGCCATGTGGAGCGCGGCGCCGCTGCCCTCGGCGGGTGGAGTCGAGAGCGTGAGCTTCGGTCCACCGAGGGCGGCGTGACAAGAGCCGCAGCTCTCTGCCATGCCAGCGACGGCTTCGGCGGCAGTCTCAATCTTGCCGGCGTCGAGCACCTTCTTGGCTGCGTCCTGGAACTTCGTGACGTGGGGTTTCCAGGCGTCGGGAAACTCGGCGGAGAGCTGGTGCTCCGCCATCCACTGCGCGCCCTTCTTGGTCGCCTCGAGAATCGCCCGCGATGACCGCGTCGCGGATCTTGGCGCCGCGCGTGAAGTGCTCCTGCATGTGCTTGGGAAGCGTCGGCGTCGCGCTCTCCTTTTCCGGAAGCGTCGAGGCCGGAGGCTTGGCGGAGGCGGCCGGAGAGGCCGGCGCCGTTGCAGTCGGTGTGGGGGCTGGCTTCTCCTCGCACGCGGCTGCCGGGAGAATGGCGGCGGATAGAATCACTAACGCTTTGAGGGTTCTCATGTCGATTCTCCTGGATGATGGCGATCGTCGCGCTCACGACTCGTCCCCTTGCCGTCGTTCCGCCGTGGAGCCGCGCCGTGCACGTCCTCGTCGGTCACGTCGGGCGGATCGATGGTCAGCCACTGAACGAGCAGAATCAGGAAACCGAGGGTGAGCACCACGGCGACCAGATTCCAGTTCTTCAAGAACGCGAAGATGATGGCGAGGAAGATGGCGGCGGTCGCGACGCTCATCAGCTTCCAGTGGTGGTGGTACGTGGCATCCTTGATGGAGATTCGGCATGGCTTCCTCGGACGGGCTCGATGCACACGCCGTGCCTCGTAGGCGGGGCGGTCATTCCGGCGGGACTCGGGCGCAGCAGTTGCACCCAGCCGTTGCAGTGCGCAGCCCGTGCACCGCTCGGCCCCGGGTGTAGAACCGCTGACGCTCGTGCTCGACGAGCCTGCTCCTCTTGGCGTGCAACCGAGATGCCGGGCCGGCCCGCGACGAGAGGCCAGCCGAGCTCGTGCCCGCCGCCACGGGGACTCGCCTCTGCCCGGCGCTGGATCACGGGGCGGTTGCCGAGCACGATTCGCGAGCTTCGACGCCGACGGCGACGGGCGGGTGTCCGAAGACGAGTTTCTGAATCAGGCTCACCGGCGCACCGACCCAGGCTCGGTATTTCTGAGCCGTGACCGCAACGGGGACGGCATGCTCAACGTCGCCGAGTTTTGCTCGATGCGCGGAAAGATGCGGGCCCTGCGGCCGTGGGCTGACGACGAACCCATCGCGCGAATCTGGCGCCGCGACGGCACGCCACGTGCATCGGACTGTCCCATGGAAATCGACATCGGCATCGACGCTGGGAAGCGCGAGCAGATTGCCGGCGGCCTGTCCAAGGTCCTCGCGGACAGCTACACGCTCTACCTGAAAACCCACAACTTCCACTGGAACGTGACCGGTCCCATGTTCCAGACGCTGCATCTCATGTTCGAGACGCAGTACACCGAGCTGGCACTGGCGGTGGATGCGATCGCGGAGCGGATCCGGGCGCTCGGTTTTCCCGCGCCCGGAACCTATCGGAAGTTCTCCGCGCTCACCTCCATCGAAGAAGAAGCCGACGTGCCCAGAGCGGAGGACATGATCCGGCGCCTGGTCCACGGTCACGAGACCGTGGCGCGCACCGCTCGGTCCGTGTTCGCGATCGCCGAAGCCGCGCACGATCAGCCGACCTGCGATCTTCTGACCGTGCGCCTTCAGGTGCACGAGAAGACAGCGTGGATGCTCCGCTCCCTTCTGGAGTAGAGTAACACGTTCGTCGAGCGGAAAGCCGCGTTGACTTTCCCCACCGGGTACACAAGTTGTCCGGGTGAAAACGTTCCGTTGCACCGGCTGCGGTGTCCTCAACCGCGTCGCGGCTGCTCCATCCAAGACGCCCATCTGCGGTCGCTGCAAGAAGCGCCTGGATCTATCCGGCGCGCCCCAGGACGTGAGCGGTCCGGAGCTCGAAAGCGTGGTGGCCTCTGCGCCGGTTCCGGTGCTGGTGGACTTCTGGGCTCCATGGTGTGGCCCGTGTCGCATGGCAGCGCCCCTCGTCGAACGCGCCGCCAAAAAGCACGCCGGCGAGCTCATCGTGCTCAAGCTGAACAGCGACGAGAATACCGCTTCATCGGCTCGGCACGGGATCTCGGGCATCCCGGCGTTCGTATTGTTCTCGGAGGGGAGGGAAGTCGGCCGCCAGGTTGGCCTCCCGGGAGCGGCCGCGTTCGACGCCTGGGTAGCTCAGGCGAAAGCGAAGGTCTGACGAAGCCCGAGCACGGTTCCTGCAAAGGCCGAGGATGATGACTCCCATCAAGGACATCCTCGTTCCCACGGACTTCGGCGACGCCGCCGAAAATGCGCTCGACATCGCAATCAATCTCGCCCTCGCATTCCGCGCGAAGCTGACCCTCTTGCACGTCTACGAAATCCCTGCCTGGAGCTATCCAGGGCTGGTCACCCCCGTGGACGTTCCTGGCGAGGTCGAGCGCGCGGCTCAGCAGAGCCTCGATCGCGCGGTCTCGACCACGAGCGAGCGCATGCCCGCGGTCAAAGGCATGCTGGCGAAGGGCGTGGTCTGGCGCGAGATCCTCGCGGCCATGGAACACACTGACGCAGATCTGGTCGTGATGGGAACGTACGGCCGGCGTGGCATGGACCGCGCACTGCTGGGCAGCGTCGCGGAGAAGGTGGTACGGCACTCACCCGTGCCCGTGATGACGGTCCGCCATTGTCGAGATTGAGCGCGTCGAGGTACGGCGGTGTGGTCGGATAGCGGACGCGGGCGGCGGTGACGAGTGGCCCGTTGCTCCGAGCCTGCGTGCCGCTTTCTGCGCCTCCGAAAGAGCCAACATCGCGAGTGCCATGCCCGCGGGAATGAGCCAGGCGACCCAGGTGGGAGGTTGGGTGCCAAAGATCCTGTGGCCGACGCCGGTCTCCACGATGACAACGAGCAGCAAGAGCTCGACGGCCACGCCAAAGACGACGGCACGATTCCGCAACAGTCCTTTGGCAACCACACTCTGCCGCGTGGTTCGCCAGACCATGACGTTGGCCACCTGGCAAATCACGATGGCGGCAAAGAAGGCGGCGACGGCTCTAGCGTAGAGCGGATTGGTAGGGGAAAGCGGCTCTCCCATCGTCCACCCTCCCGCGTGAAGAACCCATAGATACGCGGCGAATCCCGCGATCGACTCGAGGATCCCCCACAAAAGATAGCTCGACAGGAGGAGGTCCCGGGAGAGCAGGCGCTCACTCCGCGCTCGCGGAGGCTCCCGCATCAAGTCGGTCTCGGCCGGTTCGGATGCCAGGCCAATCGCAGGGGCCATGTCCGTTCCCAGGTCAATTGCCAAGATGAGCATCACCGGCAAGGGGAGTGGAACGTCGAAGAGCACGAATGCGACATAGGGCAAGATCTCTGGAACGTTGCTCGTGAGCACGTAGCCGATGAATCGGCGAATGTTGCCGTAAATGACACGCCCTTCCTCGACGGCAGCAACGATGGTTGCAAAGTTGTCGTCCATGAGAACCATGTCGGCGGCTTCTCGAGCCACGTCGGTCCCCGTCTTCCCCATGGCGATGCCGAGGTCAGCGCGCTTGAGTGCCGGCGCGTCGTTCACGCCATCTCCGGTCACCGCAACGATCTCCCCGCGCGTTTGCAGTGCCGTGACGATGCGAAGCTTGTCGAGGGGGCTCGTACGCGCGAACAAGACGTCGTCCTCCAGCGCGTGCCGGAGAGCAGCGTCACCCCAGGTGGCTAGCTCGGCCCCGGTATGGACTCTTGGTGTGGCGTTGCGAACGATCCCGACCTGACGGGCGATGGCCTCGACCGTGAGCGGATGGTCCCCAGACACGACGATGATCCGGATTCCTGCCGTCTGGCACTGTGCCACGGCATCTGCCACTTCCTCGCGAGGGGGATCTTGCAGCGAGACGAGGCCGAGCAGGGTGTAGTTCGAAACGAGTGCTCTCCTGATCCAGGTCCTGTGTCTCGCCGACTCGTTTGCTGGCAAACGCCAGCACGCGCTTGCCCTCACGCGCTTGCTCTTCTGCCGCCTGCACGAACCTGGCCGCGATCTCCGGGTTCATGGGGATCGAAGCGTTGGCTCGGGCCACGCGAGCGCACTGCGTGACGACTACCTCGGGTGCTCCCTTGAGGAATGCCCGAAGCTCCTCCGCGGTCTCGTGTACCGTCGCCATTTCCTTCGTGGCGCTGTCGAACGGGCGCTCGTGGACGCGACGATGGGTTGCGCGGAGCTTCCCGACCGCCCCGGCAGCGATCCCTTCGACGTAGTAAACGAGAGCGACCTCGGTCGGATCTCCAGTCGAAATCACGTCGGATCCGGAACGCTCGACGGTCGCGTTGTTGCAGAGCGCCATCACGAGCTGGGCGCGTGTCGCAGCAGCCGGATCTTCCTCGGGCGAAGCCAGGTCGGCGCCCAGCAACAGATTGGAAACCCGCATTTCATTGCGAGTGAGCGTCCCGGTCTTGTCCGTGCAGATCACGGTCGTGCTCCCGAGCGTCTCTGCGCTCTCGAGCGTCTTCAATAAGGCGTTGCGCTTGGCCATCTTCCGGCTCGAGATCGCGAGCGCGAGGGTCACGGTGGGCAAGAGCCCCTCGGGCACGTTGGCAACGATGATGCCGATGGCGAATACCAGGTTCGTCCACAGCGGGTTACCGATCGCCCAGCCGGCCGCGAAGAAGGAAACGCCCAGACCCAAAGCGATGGCGGTGATGATTCCGACGAAATGGCGAAGCTCCCGCCGAATCGGCGTCTCGACCCGCCTCGTTTCCCGAGTCACTCCTGCAATTCGCCCGAGCTCGGTGTCGTTCCCCGTGGCATAGACCAGCGCGACGCCCGTACCAGTGGTCACGAGCGTTCCCGAAAACACGAGATTGCGCGCGTCCATCAGCACCCCACCTGCAATTGCAGTGGTTCGAAGCTGCGGTTCGGACTCGCCGGTCAAAGGGCTGTTGTCGACCTTCAGCGCATGCGCTTCGACCAGCCTGGCGTCTGCCGCGACGCGATCGCCTTCGCGGACAACGAGGATGTCTCCCACCACGACGCCGGCGACATCGATCTCGGTCTCCACGCCACTACGAAGAACGCGAGCCCTGCGCGCGAGCATCTCGCGAAACGCGGCCATCGCCCGCTCGACCCGCAGCTCTTGCCAGAACGAGAACGCTCCGTTGATCAACACCACGGCGACCAGCGCGGCGGCGATGAGCGCCATGCCCTCACCAGGGCTGAACCGTTCTCCCAAGAATGCCAGTCCTGCACCGGCCCAGAGCAAGAGTGCGAAGCGGTGGACCAAGTGACGGCCGAAGCGGGAAAGCAGCGGCGCGCGGCGAGCCTCGGAGAGGATGTTCGGCCCCTCGTGCGCGAGGCGCGTGCCTGCTTCCTCCCGGCTCAGCCCCCGAGGGGTCGACGCCAGACGTGAGCACAGCTCGTCGGCCGAGACGAGATGTGGCTCGGCGTACCTCGTTCCGGTGGCGGGAAGTGTGTGATTGGGGCGCCGCATTCAATGCCAAGGCAGGCCTGCAATTGGCATTCCGAAGAACGTAGAGAAGCCGGTCGAGCTCTGCGTGTGACGCACGGCCTGCGCCACGGCCCGAGTGGCGTGCATTCGTTGCGTGTCGACTCGTCGCTCGTCGACATGCGACGAGCTTCTCGCAATCGGCACGCGGAATGCAAGCGCGGTTACTGTCAGTACATGGAGGGCCGTTGCTCGGAGATGCTCGGTGGCGGCTACGGCTGGGGTCCTCAGGCTGGCTACTGCCAGGACTGGGACGGCTACTGCAACGGCATGATGTACGACGAGTGCTGCACGAGTATGCACGGTGGCATGATGGGCAGCTCGACCTGCCACTGACTGCACGATGGACTGGACCCCGTTTCTCGCCAGCATACTTGCCGCCGTCTTCACTACGATCGGCATCTGGGTCATCCGCCGCTTCGAGCTCTGGGCCCGCCGGAACAGCACACACTTCGTCTGCTTCGCCGCGGGAGTGCTGCTCGCAGCGTCGTTCTTGCACCTGATTCCCAAAGCTCTATCGATGAATCCCGCTGCGCCAGCGTATCTCCTGGCGGGATTCGTCGCGCTTCACGTGTTCAGTCGTTTCATCACGTCGTACGTGTGCGAGCGGGATCCGGGCGCGTCGCCGGCGCTCGGTCTGGTCCCGCTCGTGGGCATCGGGTTTCATTCGTTTCTCGATGGGATCATCTACTCGGTCACCTTCACGGTTAGTGTGTTCACCGGCGTGATTGCTGGAACGGGAATGGTGCTCCACGAGTTTCCGGAAGGAGTGATCACTTACCTTCTGTTGATCCGTTCGGGATTTCCGAGCGGACGGGCGTTCTGGCTGGCCTTCTTCGCGGCGGGCGTGAGCACACCCGTTGGAACACTGTTGTCGCTACCGCTCGTATCTCGCATCGGCGAGCCACTGCTCGGCGCCCTGCTAGCGTTCTCCGCCGGAGCGCTCGTGTATGTGGGAGCCACCCACTTGCTTCCCCAGGCCGAACGCGAACCGAAGCGGCACAGCTTGCTGGCGCTGGGCGGCGGGATCCTGGTGGCGGTGGCGATCGTGCTCTCGGGAGCCTGACCCGCCGGGCAGGATTCTCGTTCGCTGGCGCGCGCGATCTTTCGGCAATTGACCAGAAAGACCGGCAGACGTTGCAGGCGTGCGCCTGAGCCCCGCAGTGTCTGCGCGCGGATCAGGCTTTCGATCGCGCGACCGGATGGCGTGCCGCTTGCAACGTTTTCCGACATGCGCCTGACGCTGTTTTGGCTGCTGGTTTCGTGCTTGATTGCGTGGACGATCCCAGCGCGAGCGATTCCGAATGACGCCGGCGCCGAGAACTGTCCGGACGCCGCGTGCCCGTTCGATCTCGACGAGCCGGCGGACATCCAGGCTCCAGCTGCCGAGCCGACGGCGAAAAGGGTGACGCTGGAGTTCTTCTGGGGTGTGGGCTGCCCGCACTGCGACGAGGCCAAGCCCTTCGTGGACGATCTGGAAAAGCGCGATCGTGACCTCGCGGTTCAGCGCTGGGAAGTGCGCAAGGATCCCAAGGGACGCAAGCACTTCATCGACACGATGAAGCGGCTCGGCGCCAAGGCGGTGGGCATTCCGACATTCGTCGTAGGTCAGCGCTACTCGGTGGGATTTCAGAAAGGCGCAACCGAGCGCGACGTCCGGCGCATGATCGAAGCCGAGCGCAAGGGAAGTTCCGTGGAGGCTCCCCGGCACGTGGACCTGCCGATCGTCGGAACGGTGGACGCTCGGGCGATGTCGCTTCCGACGTTCACTGTGCTCGTGGGCCTGCTCGACGGTATCAACCCGTGTGCCATGTGGGTGCTACTCGTGCTGCTCGGCATCCTGATGCACGTGAAGTCGCGACGCCGGTTGCTGTTGTTTGGCGGTACTTTCGTGGTCATGTCGGGCGTCGTGTACTTCGCGTTCATGATGGCGTGGTCGCTGTTCTTCGAGCTCGCCGGCCTCTCTCGAGCGATCACGATGGGCTTGGGCGTTCTGGTCCTGCTGATGGGTCTCGTGAATCTGAAGGAGCTCGTCTGGTTCAAGCGCGGCGTCTCGTTGACCATCCCCGATCGCGTCAAGCCTGGGCTTTTCCGGCGCATGCGCTCGATCGCGGCCGCTGCCAGCCTGCCAGCGGCATTCGTCGGCGTGTTCGTGCTCGCGTTCGTCGTGAATCTGATCGAGCTCGGCTGCACGCTGGGTTTGCCCGCAATCTACACGCGGGTGTTGAGCCTGCGGGAGATGTCCGCAGGCGCGCGCTACGGGTATCTGGCTCTCTACAACCTGGTCTACGTTATCCCGCTGGCGGCGATCGTCGTGGTGTATGCACTCACGCTGCACCGGTTGGCGCTCGGCGAACGGGGTGCCAAGGTTCTGAAGGCCGTGAGCGGCACGCTGCTCGTGCTCTCCGGCCTCGTGTTCGTTTTCAGGCCCGAATTACTGCACTGAGCGCGGCGAAAGCAGCCGACCTGGACCGCTCGAGCAGAATGGCAGACGACGTTGACGAAGCGCCAGTCCGGACGGGTCGAGCAACGCCTGCGCAGATCGAGCGCGAAGTGCAGCTCTTGCAGAGCGCGTCGGAAGATCCTTTCGAAAACCGGTCAGCCCGAGTCTTGCAAGGCTTTCTTGTGTGATGACCCGAGCCCCATTCTGGCTCCTCGGTGCAATCGTTTTCGGTTGCGCTGTGGCAGTTCCGAGAGCGGAGCCTCCCCGGCACGACGATCCGCTGACGCAATCGTCTCCGACCGACTACGACGACGGCGGGGTGCACACGGCGCCGCCGCCCGCTTACGGGAACAAGGTGGCGAAGCTGGCAGAAGCGGGTGATGCGCTCGCCGAGCACTAGTAGAAGCCCAGCTCGACCCCCAGATTTACGAGCCCGACCCACTCGTCGTACTGGCCCCCGGCATCCGGTCCATTCGAAGGAGGCGCCTCGGTCGGATGAACGCTTTTCTTGCTGTTGTCCCGAGGAACGTTTTCGAACTGGGTGTAGGAAGCCGACACGAACGCGTCTTGCCACAGCTCGTAGCGAGCTCCGACCGCGAACGACACGTCGTCGTAGTCCATGAGCGAGGGCTCGAGGGTCGAGTCGGGAACCGCGTTCGAGTCGTAGCCGAGACCGGCGAATACCTCGAGCTCCGGCCGCGCCCAGACCGAGACTCCGGCTCGTACGCCGAAGGCGTCCTGCCAGTGACGCGGAACGTTCTGAATGACACCGCTGCCGTTCGCGGCCGAGCCGTCGGGATCGAGCTCGCACGGTTCGCCCTTGCGAGAGACGCATTGATCCTCGAAAGCGCTCCAGCGGGTGTAGTCGCCGAACAAGCGAAGCTCGAGCTCCGGCTCTGGTCGAAAGCGCGCCCCCACCCGGATCACATCGGGCAACTCCTGACGGAAATCGACCTTGGTCGTATCCACGCTGCCGGCGAAGTCGTTCTCGAGCTTTCCGTGGAGCACCATGCCACCCGAGACGTTGGGTCGGGATTGATACGACGCACCCAGCCAGAGTCGCTCCAGCACCGGCTCGTACAGGACGCCCACCCCGAACCCCGCTTGCCAGCCATCGACATCCAGATGTGAGCGTCCCTCGATCAGAATGTCGTCGTTGCCCAGCACCGTGCGTGCCGTGGTCGCGTCGACCAGCGAGTAGATCAGGTTGGCCGAGACGCCGACGCTGAGCCCGGTGTCCGAGACGGGATAGGCTGCTGCGAGCGTGAAGTAGAGCGACTCGATCGTGCCTTCGATCGAGTACCAGCGCTGCACTCCGTCGACTGGACCGGGATACAGGGGATGATCGGCGAAGGCGTCGTTGTTGCCCCACGACTCGCCCCCACCGAACGGAACGTAGAAGCCAGCCCCGACAGCCAGGCGACCGAGGCGAGTCGACGCGCCCAGCATCGGGACCGCGGCGAAGTTCGTGAGGGTGGCCTCGCCCGAGTTCGCACTCCGAGCATCCGCGGGCGGCGTGACGTCCGTTGGCGCCGGCTCGTGGGCGTAGCTCGCGCGCCGGAGCACGAACATGCCTTCGGCGAATAGGTGCGTGCCCGAGCTCCCGGTCAGGGAAGCAGGGTTGTAGTAGATCGCGGTCGGATTTTCCGTGGTGGGATGACCGTGCTCGCCGCCGAAGCGCGCAGTCGCGAACCCCGATGCCTGGGCCGTCGTGGCGCCCAAGAGCGAGGCGATCGAGAGCGAGCGAGCGAGCTTTTCGATCACGGCTCCACCACGTCCCCTTGGCAGTTGATGAGGACAGGAGGCAGCCCGCCGTCAGCGGCCAGACGCGAGAGCGTCCAGGTCGAGCCGGCGAGACCGAGCTCGGCGGGGGCCGTCACCTGACCGCGCACGCCCCCGCATAGGAAATCCGTCTCGCCCGCGCACAGCTCGCCATCGAGCACGACGCTGGCCACGATGGCGGCGCCCGGGATGATCGGATCGGCTTCGCCCACGACCTCGACTACGCCGAGGTCGAACGAGAACGCGCCAGCGGGCACGGGGTTTTCGACGGGCGCCAGGGACGCGCCCACCGGAGTCTCACGATCGGCGGCGCTGATCGCGGTGAGCGTCATGGTCAGGGCGAGCTCGTCGGCTTTGCTCGCGGCGGAGAGCTGGTCCAGGAGCAGAATCGGCGTCTTGGGGCTGAACGCGGGAGAGATCACCAGGAGGTAGTCGCCGGAGAGGTTCGTTGGATGAGGCAGCGTGCAGCTTCCGGCGTCGCCGGCGCCGCCCCCAATGCCGCCCTCGTGGGTGCGCTGGTAGCGCTCGTGAAACTCGTCGAATGCGCCGTTCGGATCGGCGCAGCCCGCGCCCAAGGTCGCGATGCTTCCGAGCCAAACGAGCGATCGCCACACGCTCAGAGTCGTGCAAGCAACGAGCCAGGTCCCGGAAAGCGTAGCCGCGACCGCCGAGTCAGAGCCCGGGCCACGCCGCGTCGCAGTGCCCCTCGGAGCATAGGATGGCGACGTCCGTGGGATAGAGGGGCGCGCACTCGGAGCAGCCCTGGTCGTCGCAAACGAGAGCCGTAAAGGCGCTCTCGGAGCTCACGGCAATGATGTGCTCGAACGTCCGTCGGGCCTCCGCATTCGCAGCACACGTTGGTTCGGATCCGGCAGTCCGACGGTGAGCTGCACGCGGTCGACTCGTGCAGGCGGAGATCCACGACTTTGCAGTGGCCGGCATCGCAGGTGGCGAGCAGCGTCGCATCCTGGGACATGTAGCATGCGGGACATCCGTACGAATCGCCGCATACGGTTCCGAGATAGTTGGAAACGCGATCCGAATTGAGCGCAATGATGTCGTCTCGAGTGGCGGCACCGCACTGCCCGCAACAGGAGGCCGCGCGGATCACGCACTCGGCAGACTTCTGGCACAGGTCATACGCCGCACCCCCGTCGGTGCCGCCAGTGCCGACACCGGGCTCGGTGCTCCCCCCACAAGTGACCAGAGCAACGGTTGCGAGGAAAAGTGCCAGCACGTGTCTCATTCCCGGATCGAGTGCAGGGATCGTGCCCGAGAGCTCGGCGCAACTCCTGCGGTCGTTCTGGGCGCCGCGCGGTCGCTGCGCGCAGCAGGCGGCTTTTTCCCCACATACGACGGCACGCCACGTGCAAGGCGCTCGGCATGATTCGTCTCTGGTTGTTGGTGCTGTGCCTGGCGAGCGTCGGGTGCGTGTCGAAGGGCAAGTACGATGAAGCTCTTTCGGAGTCAGGGCGCCTGCGCGAACGCATCCAGGCGGATTCCAAGGCTGACGCAGCGCGCGCAAAGGAGCTCGCTCGGGTGCGGCACGATCTGGCCGTGGCCAGGTCCGCGAGCGTGGACCTCGACGAACGGCTCGCTCTCACCCAGGACACTTCTGCGAGCCGAAAGCACGAGCTCGACGACGCGACGGCGCTGAATGCCAGCCTGCGCTCCGAGCTCGAGCGGCTGGGGAAGGACGTGGACAAGCTGCTGGCCGATCGGGGCGCGCTGGGTAGCGCGCTCGACGACGCCAAGAGGCGGCTGGACGAGCTCCGGCGCGCTCAAACCGCGGCCGAGGCTCGCGCCGCGCTCTTCCGGAGCCTGGCACTCAAGCTCAAGAAGATGATCGATGCCCGCGAGCTATCCATCGTCTTGCGCAACGGGCGGATGGTGCTGGTGCTTCCCAATGACGTGCTGTTCGATTCCGGCAAGGCACAGCTCAAGCCAGCCGGTAAGCGTGCCTTGGAACAGGTCGCGGCGGCGCTGGTCACGATCCGCGATCGAGACTTCCAGGTTGCGGGCCACACTGACAACGAGCCGATTCGCGTCTCTGGTTACGCCTCCAACTGGCAGCTCTCGTCGGCGCGGGCGCTCGCAGTCGTCTCCTTGCTGGAGAGCAGCGGCGTCTCGCCTGAGCATCTGTCGGCGGCCGGCTACGCGGAGTTCGATCCCGTCGCGGACAACGCGACGGTCGATGGCAAAGCCAAGAACCGACGCATCGAGATCACGCTGCAGCCCGCCATCGACGAGCTGGTCGCGGTGCCATGAACGTGGCCGAAGAGTTGCTCGAGGGCGAGACGCTGGCGGATCGGCTGGCGCGCGACTGTCGCGTGCGCGTTCCCGAGATCGAGCGCACCAGCTTCGCGGCGTGCATGAACGCCCGCGTCCATGGCTCCCGAGCAAGCTTGCGCCGATGCGGAAGTCGTCTCCTGGCCCGGTTGCTTCGGCGGGGCGCGCTCGAAAAGTGTTAGGGTTCACCGCCTTCCCGAGGCAATGGCCGTGCCTCGGGAAGCGGAGAAATCGCGCAAGGCTTTCGCTGAGGGTCGGCTCCAGCGCATCGATTTCTTCTTCGGAGGCGATTTTCCGCGGACATCGCCGGTGGTACGGGACCTGCATTTCGCGTACGCACGATGAAATGCGATAGCTGCGGCAGGGCGAGCGAGGAGGTCTTCCATCTGACGAAGGGAGGAGAGAGCTACACCTTCGATAGCTTCGCGTGCGCCATTCACCATCTCTCGCCCCTCTGCGAGTGCTGCAGCTGTCGGATCCTCGTCCAGCCGATCGAGTCCGGGGGCCATACGTTCTGCTCGGCGCGCTGTCTCCGGCGGGCGACACGACGCGTCGCGTGATCGGCATGGGGCCTGCAGACGTTCGACATACCCTTACTGGAGCTGTGATGTGACCTTGCCCATCCACCACCCGTTCTGGATCGAAATCGTGCTGGTGTTCGCGGTGATGGTGGTGAGCGCCGTTGTCGTCTACGCCCGTGCCGACCACATCGTGGCCCGCGAGATCCTGAAGCTTCGAGGCATTTCCCGGGTGCGTCGCGATTCCGCCGCGGCCGGCGCGGGCCTGGCTCTGGTCGCGGGTGTCGTCGCGAGCGCCGTCTATTCGTACTGGATCGCGCGGGCACCGAGTCTCGCGCCCACGGTTTTTCTCTTCGGTGCGGTCGTGGTCGGAGTCGCGCTGTCCGCTCTCGCGCTCGTGCTCGCGTTTCGGCGGCACATGCGAGGAGCGGGAGAAGTGATTGCGCTGAACGTGATCTGGGCCGTGGCCTACGGCTGGCTCCTCCCGCTGGCCGTGGTCTGGTGGACGGGTAGCTGAGCGCATCAGTTGCGCATGGGAAGAGGAGCGCGCAACGCCTTCGCGTGGGAAGTGGTCGAATTCCGCACTTCACCTGGCCCGCGCCTTGCTCCCGGTGGAGGAGAGCATGGAGCCGATTCGAAAGACTCCTGGCGACCTTTCCTTCTCGCCGAACCTGTTGGACTACGAGCGAACCTGCGCGAGCTTCGATTGGGGAGACGCGCGGGCGTTGCTCGATGGGCTCCCCGACGGCGGTGGACTGAACATCGCTCACGAAGCCGTCGATCGACACGTGCTTCGTGGACGGGGTGATCGGACCGCCATCCGCTGGCTCGGCAAACACGGTGAGACAGAGGAGATCTCCTACGCCAAGCTCGCGGCACGCTCGAACGCTTTTGCCAACGTGCTCGCGGCTCGGGGAGTCGAGGACCGTGGAAGGCCGTGCCGAGCGACGAGAGTCTTTCTCCATCACGATCGAGAAGCTCGGTGTGCACTGGGCGGCCCTGTCGATCATCGGGCAGATGGGAGAGAGCTTCGGGTTCATCTTGTTTTCGCGGCTCGACGATTTCGATGCCTACGTCGCTGCCGCGGACGCCATTCAACGGGGCGTCCAGCCAGAAATGCCGCCGCATTTCGCGCTCAACTTCGATCGTGGAGCGGACCTGAGTCCGGCGTTGCGGAAGGAGATCGCCCAGCATGGCTGGGAGGTAGCGGGTGCCGACGCGTTTCCATGGCTGGTCGCGGTGGACGAGGACCTCGTCGCGCGACCGCCCACGTCCGACGAGGTCACGATCGCCGAGGCAGTGGCGCTGGCGTTGACCACCGTGTTACGTGAAGAAAAGACGCTCGCACGAGCGTGGGACGGTGGACCGCCAGTGACGCGCGCGCTCACCGTTCAGACGTACGCTGGGGAAATCGAGGTGGCGTTGCGTGCCCCCTACGAGGCGTTGTCACGCTTCGAGCCTCCTTTCGACCTCTTGGCCAATCTGTTCGAGCTGGGTAAGGACGGCGAGGAGATTGACGGCGAGGCCAGGCGCTCGCTCGAGGACGAGCTCGTGCAGCGCTTCGTGTCCTCGCCGGAAGCGGCGGCGCTCGGCGAGATCCAGTCCTGTCACTTCATCTGGACTTCGCCGCCGACTACTTCAATGCGACGCTGGGACCCCGGGAGCTCGAGGAGATCGTCTTCGACATCAATCGCGAACACGGATGGCACTGCCGCATCGACGAGCCGTGCCGCTTCGAGATTTGCGCGCACCTGTGCGAGGTACGCCTCGGCCCAGTCTCGCGGCGTTGCCATCGCTCAAGCGATTTTCTTCAGCGTCGCTAGCGTGCCCCAGTCCGGCGGAAGCTTCAGATTCTCCGCGTTGCAGGCGCCCCCAATCGTCCACGCTGAGGAGCACGACGACAGACGCGTATGGTACCCCATGCTCCGGACTCGGCCCGAACCTGAACGGAAACACCTCCCCTGAGGATGCTAGCGAGCCGATACTTCGACCAAGCGGACCTCGGCCGGATGCGGAGCGAGGAAAACCTCTCGAGTCTCGGGATCCTCCTTGCGGTGGGCCTCCGCGAGCTCCTTGGCCACTTCGTCGATTGGTTTCTCGGACACGAGCGTCAGTCTAGCATGCGAGCCGGTTCCGGTGCCACGTCGTCCGTGCGGGACTCCGGCGTGCCAGCCTTGGCTGGCTGGACAGCGTGAGGGATTACTTCGGGCACACCCCGATGCACACCCAAATCACGAAACGGGAGGAAACGGCAGGTACGCCTCAGTAACGCCGAACCATTCAAATTCGCCCCGCCCTGCGCCGTTGCCACGCTCGGCACGTTGCCAAGGTGGACGTTGAGGGTTCGAATTCCTTCTCCCGCTCCACTCACTTCCGTTCGCGTCGCGCGAAGGGATCGGGCCTTCGGTTCGAATCCCTTCTCCCGCTCTCTGTTCGCTAGCGCGAACCAATCTCAGGGCTTCGTGCCTGTTTGCCATGTCAGCCTTCGGCGTCTGCGCGCCCTTCGTTTAGTGAAGACGACCGAACGGCGATGGCCGCCATTCGCCAGTGGCCGCCACCGAAACTGCGCTCGCAACTATCCAGAATCACAGCGGGTGCGCGTCGGCACGACATGTGCTGGGGAGAGCGGAATGCGGCTGGTCTTCGACCATGGCACGATCCTCCTCGGCGATGCGCCGAGTGGCGACTTTGCGGCTCTACCCGGCGTGCGATGGGATCCTCGGGTCCGGCAATGGCGTGCCCCTGGCCGTTCTCACGCCGCGATCGTTCAGCATCTCGAAGCGCACGGTCTACCGTTTCACGATGCGGTGTGGCCGCGGGCGCCGATCGAGACGGGTCCCTGGAAGCCTCTCGAGCTTCGCCCTTATCAGCAGGCTGCGCTCATGGCGTGGACACTGGCCGGCCAGCGAGGAATCGCGGCGCTGCCCACCGGAAGCGGAAAAACGCGACTCGCAATCGCAGCCATGTCGACGACGCGCCTTCCCGTGATGGTCTTGGTCCCCACGCGAGCGTTGCTTCATCAATGGCTCGCCGAGCTCAGGGGCGTCTACGCTGGCGCACTCGGGTGTTTGGGGGATGGCAACCGCTTGCTCGCGCCCGTGTGCGTGGCGACGTTCGAGAGCGCGTATCGCCATATGGCTCGCGTCGGACGGCTGTACGCATTCTCGATCATCGACGAGGTCCACCACTTCGGCGCCGGGCTCCGAGACGAGGCTCTGGAAATGTCGATCGCGGGTGCGCGACTCGGACTGACGGCAACGCCACCCGGCGACGCAGCCATCGAACGACTCGCCGAGCTGGTGGGACCCATCGTGTATCAGCTCGCGGTCGCCGATCTCGCGGGCCGCTGGCTCGCGAACTTCGATCTCGTCGTTGTCCGCCTGCCGCTCACTCCCGACGAGCGGCGCCGGCACGACGACGACTCGCGCGCGTTCAAGCGGGCGTATCGAGCGTTCGCACGCACGAACCCGGGTGGGAGCTGGCAAGAGTTCAATGCGGTCGCGAGTGCTTCCGAGGAAGGCCGCGCCGCGCTTGCAGCTTGGCGGCGAGCCCGGTCGATGCTCGGGTTGACGACTGCCAAGCGAGCGATGGTTCGCGACCTCCTCGCGCGCCACGAGCAGAGCCGCGTGCTGATCTTCACGGGCGACAACGCGGCCGCCTATGCGATCGCACGCGAGCATCTCATCATGCCAATCACCTGCAACATGACCAAGAACGAACGCCAGTCGGCGCTCGAACGGTTCAAGCAGGGTAAACTTCGGGCACTCGTATCGGCGCGCGTCCTGAACGAGGGGATCAACGTCCCGGACGCGGACGTCGCGATCCTCGTGGCGGGCTCGCATGGGGAGCGGGAATACGTGCAGCGGATCGGCCGGCTGCTCCGGCCGCGCGAAGGCAAGCGCGCGACCATCTACGAGCTCGTCAGCGCGGGAACGAGCGAGACCCGGCAAGCAGTCGAGAGGAGAAAAGGCCTTGGCCAAGACCAGAGCGTCGTCCGCGTTCGAGCTCGACCCCGCTGACGCGAAGGTGACGGAGATTGTTCCGCGCTATCTTCTGGAGCACGACCATCCCTGGCTCCGTGCATTGCTCGACGAGCACGAGCGCTACGTCGGGAAGCGGCGAGCAGAGCTAGAGCACAGGCTTGCCGAGCCGCTGGTGGTCCAGTCTCCAGCGGCGAAGCGGAAGCTAGTCCTCTCCGTCATCGAACGACTCGCGAAGAGCAGCATCCAGAGTGCGATTTCCCCAGCGAAAGCGCGGGAAGCCACGTTCGACGCGCGGGCCGCGATCCCAAACGGCTCGCCGCGAGACGAGGTGCTCGCCCGAGTTGCGCGCGAGCTCGGGATCAGCACGGGCGAGCTCGAAGATGCGCTGTTTGCGGATCTCCCGGGAGAACGTCGAGTACGCTCGCTCGGTTCCCTTTCTCCGGCCGCGCTCGCGCAAGAAGCGAACACAGAGCTCGTGTGCGGTTGGCTCGCCCGGGCAGCTTCGCTCAGAGTGCGCGTGCGGGGCAATACCCGCGCGCTCGTGCGGCACGCGCGCATCACGGGTCTCATCTGCTCGATCGCCCAAGCCGCCGACGGAAGCGTCGAGCTCGACATCTCTGGCCCGCTTTCACTGTTCCGGAAGACAACGGTGTATGGGCGCGCCCTGGCGTCGTTGGTCCCTCGTCTCGCCTGGTGTGAACGATTCGAGCTCCGGGCAGCGTGCTTGCTCGAATCCGGACCAGCGACCCTGGTCGTGCGGTCTGGCGACCCCATCCGCCCGGCGCGGGAGCTTTCCCGCTACGACAGCAGGCTCGAGGAGAGATTTGCCAAGGACTTCGGCAAGCTCGCTCCCGATTGGGACATCCTGCGCGAGCCCCGACCTGTCCAAGCAGGCGGAGCGCTCGTCTTTCCCGACTTCGAGCTCAGGCGGCGCGGTCGATCCGACACAATGCTGGATCCTGGAAATCGTCGGCTTCTGGACTCGCGACTATCTGGAAAGGAAGCTCGCTGCGCTGCGCGGTGCGGGAATCGATCGCCTCATCATTTGCATAGATGAAGCGCGGTGCTGCGATGAGCACGAGCTACCGCGTGGCGCGCGCATCGTCGCTTTCAAGCGTCGAGTCGATGCGAAAAAGGTGCTCCAAATTGTGGAACAAGGTCCTGAGTGCTAAGCGATGAGCCCTAGCTTGCTCTGAGCAGCCCACGGGCAACCTCCAGCTGACGCTCGCGGCATGCTTTAACGCACTACCCAACGAGGACACGCACGCGGGCGATTGAAGGCTCTGCTGGTCGCCGATGGTCGTTGGCCCGAACCCGCTGAAGACTACGGGAAGATACCGTCGAAGCGTTCGGCGAGCATCGATGCGAATTGCAGAACCAGGCGCCAAGATTGCTCTTGGAGCGACTGCGCGATTGGCAGATCACGCGCTTGTAACGGCGAGCCGTCCGAGTAACGCTTGTGTCGAATCGGCTCGAATCCCTTCCGCTCCACGCACCTCTGCGAGGTAACGCGCTGCTCGCGCGCCACGTTCTCATCACGGCCCTTCAGGACTTCGGAGAGAATGTTCGAGCGCATCCGGAAGTGGCCGTACGCCGCGAAAGTCGTGCGGGTCACGAACGGACGGGAAACACGGCGCGTGCTGATGAAGAAGACACGCATGGGGCCCCGAGTCTCGTCCCTTGGAAGGAAAACTCAACGATCACGCTCTGGACCGGTTTTCGCCCACAGGGACAGTGAGCCGGCGCGAGCTCCCCGAGGAGCGACCACGCGGCCCGTTCACTTCCCCATGCTTCCAACATCGCGACTAAGCTCGCGCCATGACCGCAGGAGCCTGGGCCCGCGTCCAATGCCACTTTCGCTGCAAGAATTGCCAGCGCCGCTCGCCGCTGAACCACATGGATCTGGACGGGAGTGTGGAGTGCCTGCGCTGCGGCGAAGCGAATCCCTTCGAAGCCTGGCCGTGGCTCGATGCCATCGACCACGCCCGCACCCGCGCGCAGAGCGGCGACACGGAGCCGGTGGCGCGGGGCAACGACGCCTTCCGGCCGCATCGCATCAAGCAGTGCACGCTGGTCATCCGTGCCGCCGCAGGGCAGCCCACGTGCCCAGAGTGTAGCGAGCCCCTCGAGCTGCGGCGCTGCGCCGTGGGCATGCTCGTCGTCGCTTGCAAGACGTGCGACATCGAGTCGAAGTACGTGCTGCCCTCCCTCATCCGCGCTTCCAAGCCGGAGCTCGGTGGCGTCATCGCCGCGGCCCACGCCCGCGACGCGGGTGAAGCGAAGATCGCTCAGAGCCCGCAGGGCGTTCAGAGTGTCGAGTGTCCGAAGTGCGGCGCACCCCTCCTCCACCCGCCCTCTTCCGTCGTCGTGCGCTGCGGCTACTGTCGCGTGACGCTCCGCGTGCCGAGCCGCGGTCTGGCGACCGAGGGCGATCTCGAGCCCGAGGTGTGGTGGTTGTATTTTCCGGCGTGAATCGGACCAAGCAGATCGAGGCGATTCGCCACCTGACTCCGAGCGTGATTCAGGCTGCGCCGCTCGCACGGCTTTGCCCAGGCGGCGGAGCTCGGCTACCTCGGCGGTTCGCTTCGCATAGCGTCCCTAGAAGTACGTGCTCTGAAGGGACCCCCGCGCCTCGCGGGCTTGCACGGGCCCCCCAGGCGCTCATTGCTTCGAGGGAACGTCGTGTCGCGTCGAGCGATGGTGCTATCCTGCACGGTATGGGCGCACTGAAGGCGCGTGTCGTGAACGGCCAGATCATTCTCGACGAGCCCGTCCAGCTCGCCGAGGGTGCGGAGCTGCTCGTTTTCCCCGTCGCTGATGCGATGAGCGACGACGAACGAGCGGAGCTCGAGCGAGCAATTGAAGAAGGCATCGAAGATTTCGAGCGCGGCGACTTCGAGGACGCGCGAGAATTCGGTCTGCGGCTCGCGGCGAAGCAGTGAAGGTCTTCATCTAGAAGCGTGCGGCGCTCGCAGCCGAGCGCATCGATGCACGCTGGCGAGCAAACGCGGCGCTGCGTCGATCGGTGTGCGATACCGACCGCGGACAAACCCGACGGGGCGTGGTAAGCGAGATCCATGCCGCGTCGCACCGTCGTTCGCTGGTGGTCGCACTCGTGGGAGGCAACCTGATGGATGGGAAAACACTACGCCTAGTGACCGTGCTGGGTGCGCTGTCGATGTTGGCGTCCGTGGGCTGTTCGTCGGACGCAAAAATCGATGGGGGAAAAGCGGGAGCCGGTGGCTCGAGCGTTGGCGGGAGCGGCGGGGCCGGTGTCGGTGGGGCGGGGGTCGGCGGATCGGGTGTCGGAGGCGCCGGGGTTGGCGGCGCGGCCGGTGGTGGAACAGGTGGGACAGGTGGTGGTGCGAGCGGCGCTGGTGGCACAGGGACGCGAGATCCGCTGAAGCAACCGTTTGCGAGCGACAGCATCTGGAACATGCCCATCGGATCGAACGCCAACTACGTCCCGGCAAACCTCAAACCTGTGCCGGGTGGCAGCTGGACGTGGGGCATGCCCTACGCCGACCAAGACCAGATTGTGCTCGAGCCGAGCTCGCCCAAGGTCGACGTGCGCTACTCGGAACGTCGGCTGGTCGGGCGGCGACCGGTGCAATGCCACGAGCTCGCAGGTGTTGGCGCAAGCCCCGATGCCGGACGGATTTCTGATCCCTAGCAGCGGAAACAACAACTCCGCGGCGATCTTGGACACGGACGGGCACACTCTGATCCAGGTGCAACCCCTGACGCGTTGTTCCGCGGGCGGCATCGCAACTTCGATCGTGCGCTATCCCGACGGCGATCTGTATGGCGACGGCATCCAGGGCGCGCACGGCGGCTCGGGCATGTCCTCGCTCGGCGGCACTCTGCGTCTGGGCGAGCTCAAGCCGGGGCAGACGGGCCCGAAGCACGCGCTCAAGTTCGTCGTCTACATGAAAGAAGCGTACGCTTGCACGAAGATGTCGGACTGCTTCCGCTGGCCGGCGGTGCAGGCGGACAGCTATGCGCTCGGCTTTTACGGCTCGGGCGCGAGCAACCCGAACCAGAACAACACGGCGATGAAGATGGGTGCGCTCTTGGCATTGCCGGCGGGTCTGGATTTGACCTCACTCGGCCTGGAAACCGAGCCGGGCAAGCAGATGGCCTGGACGTTGCAAAACTACGGCGCCTACATCGTCGACGACACCTATGACGCAGCGTTCACCATCGCGACCGAAAACAGCCCGGCCGGAGCCTTCGTCGAGCAGTTCCAGACGGACTACGGCGTCGCGTTCAACCAGAGCTCGGACGCGGACGTCGGCTGGACGCGCGACGTTCAGCGCATCGTGCCCAAGCTCGAGGTCGTCGACAACAACGGGCCGGGCAGCATTGGTGGGGGCGGTACACCGCTCCAGCCTTTGGCGCCACCGCTCTGAGCTCGGGTCAGCGCGTACGTAAAACCCTGCGTGATTCAATCCGTCCGGCACGCGCGATGCGCGTCGGTCGCGTCACGGCGCGCCAGGGTCGCTGCAGCTCGTCACTTGCACCCGATTGTTTCCACAGGTGCCAACCGTGGCGTCACAGCTGGAAACGGGACTGCCGATTCCGTCGCACGTGCTGTCGGTCCCCGACTGGTCGCATACGCAACCGATGACTGCGCCGGCAGACTCGACGTTGCAGCACGTCGCATAGCCGACGCACGCAGTGACCGTCCCGTCGGCTTCCGATGAACCGCAGGAGCAAGTTTGCAAGCCCGCGAGCACGGTGCAGGCCGACTTGGCGCAGCGACAGGTGCCGGATGCTGGGTAGGTCGAGTCTGCGCAGCACAACACGGCGCCGCCGAGGGAAGCTTCGCTGCACTCCGAGCCGGCTCCACCATCAGCAGTTCTGTGCTTCGCCGAGGCTCACCGAATATGATGGTCCTCGATGGTCCTATGAGGCACTGCGAGCGCACATCGAGACAGCCGCGTCAGTCGCCAAGCTCCGAGACCACCATCTTCGCTGTGCCGAGCGCGAGAGGTTGCGTCCGAATCGGCGAAAAGCCGGATTGGACGAGCTCGGGCTCGAAACCCCAATCCAGAAACTCCTGCGTGAGCTCTGGCTCCGCCGCTCGGAGATATGCGCGAAACACGCGGTCGACCCAGGGTGGAGCATCACCCACGAAATCGAGCACGCCGAGGAGGCCGTCGGAGCCGAGGTGACGTTGGGCGGTCGCGAGAGCTCGTGTCCGCGTCGGCTGGTCCATTTCGTGGAGCACGAACGACAAGAGGACGCAATCGAACGAGTGGCCTGCGTCGAATTCCAGGATGTCGGCGTGGACGAAGTGCGTGTCGGGGCTCTTCAGTCGTGCCCGCTCCAGCATCGGCTCGGAGAGATCGACCGCGGTCACTTCGGCGCCGTGGCGAGTCAGCCAGCGAGTCATCGAGCCGGTGCCGCAACCGAGCTCGAGCACGGTGGTGCCCGGTGACAGATCGAGCGGCTCGAGGGCGCGACGGCGGAAGCGCCGTTCACCGCCGAATGGGACGAGCATGACCTTCGCCATGAGGTCGTAGTAGGGCGCCAGGCGGTCGTACGGATCGTAGTAGTGACTCGGGCGTTCCATCTCGTCACGCGATGGGTCGTGGTCGTGTGCTCAGGCGAAGCGAGCCGAGATCGCCGGCCTCGAACAGGTGGCTGGCGATCGCGGAAAGAATCGCCGCGGGCGGCGGGCGCGTACCGGGTGCACCGAGCAAGAGAACGCCCCCTACGGTGCAAGACTCGGTTCCCGTACCGGCGGGTGCTTCGAGCTTGGCCGCTACGAGGCCCTCGGCGCTGGGAGGTTCCTCGTCGTCTCGAGCGAGCCACGCTTCCACGCGAGAGGCGAGCTCCGAAGCGGGCTCGGCGCCGACGACGGGCGCTTCGAGTACCGGCCCGCTCGGTCCCAGGAGATAGAGAAAACCTCGCTGGGCTCCCGAGAGAGACGAGCAGCTCGAGAGCGCGCACCAGACGCTCCTTGCGGCCGGTGCAGCGCGCGAACACCTCCAGGAGAGACGGGATCGTTTCTGCTTCTCGTGCGTCCGGTGGGACGAAGACGACCGTCGTGTCCGCGATGGTCATGCCCGATGCTGGATCGTCCAGGGCGCGTGCTCGCTCGAGGTCGCTCTTCAGACGGCGCGCACGGTCGACCAGGACCGGGTTCTTGGTCGACGAAAACCAGGTCTCCGCCTGTTCGGAGTACTTCGCCGCGGACTCCGGCGCGTGCGCGAGCCGAGCCACCATCGCGCGCGCTTCGTACAGCGATCCGAGGACGATCGGGCTCTGGTATGCGTCCGCAGCTTCGATGGCATGGTCCAGTCGCTCGGCCGCGGAAGCGACGTCGCCCCGCTCTGCATCGATCAGCGCGCGCACGCGAAGGCTGCGCGCGAGGTTGACGCGCTGGCCATACTCGGGGTTCGAGGCTTCTTCGACGCCGAGATCCGCGTAGTGCTTTGCGCGATCGAGCTCCCCGGCCGCGAGCAACGTTTCAGCGAGTGCGGGGAGCGCGGGCAGTCGCGCGAGACGCTGCTCCTCGCCGGCCAGGGAAAGCGAGCGTTCGAGCGCAGCCTGGGAGCCTTCGAGATCGCCGCGAGCGCGCAGATACTCACCGCGCGTCAGCTCGAGCGCGGCCTTGAAACAGAATCCGCGCGAGCACAGCGTTTCGAGACGGGTCACTCCGCGCCGGAGGCCCAGCGCGTCGCCGCACATTCCATGGGCCAGTGCCGAAACAACCGTCAACCAGGCCTGCATCTGCCACGCAGACCCGAGTCGGATCAGCAGGTGTTCGGCGGCCTGTTCGAGCTCGCGCGCGATGGGCTCCTCGCCACGGGAGCGGTGGAACGCGAGCTTTGCTTGAATCACGCCCAGATCGAAAAACCGGAGGTCGAGCTTTTCGATGGCGGCGACCTCGCGCTCGTAACTCGGATCCTGTTCTGCGACCTCGGCGAGGGCACGCATGAGGCGAGCTCCCGCCTGTCCGGTCCGGATGTCGAGCTCGCTCATGGTAGAGAGTCGGACGGTCTTGGCGCGCTCGAGCGACTCGACCACGCGGTCCGTGTTGGCGCGGACGCGCGCGAAGCGGCCCAACGGAAAGTTCAAGAGGTTCTCGGTCAAGAGGTAGACCGCGAGCCCGCCGCGAGTGGTGAGGACTTGGAGCGGCTGCGTGCGTCGATGCAGCACACGCACATTCTCGATGTCCCAGCCGAGAGAGTGGATGCTGGCGGCGATGCCCAGGGAGATGACCGCATTTTCGCCGAGCCAGAGCGGGTTCGGACCGCGCGGCCCTCGGAAATAGAAGAGCCAGCGCATGCCGCAGACCACGATGCCGAGGGCGAGCCCGAGCGCGTTTCCGAGCCAGCGGGATGCGGAGAGGGCAATGTCGAGGCCGGAGGCGTGAAACAATGCGTTGACGGTCCGATCCGCGTGCAAAAGAGCGAGATCGCGATCGGTCATGGCGCCCACCACGAGCAGCATCAAGCGGAGCTCGTAGCCCTTTCGCTCGAGGGATGGGTCGCGTGCGAAAACCTCGATCGCCGCCTCGAGCGGGGCGCGCGCTTCCGCGAACGATTGCGCGTGATACAAACGCCTGCCGGCGCGCTCGAGTAGCTCGGCGCCGAGCTCCTCCTCGCCACCTCGCAAGAGATGCCAGCCGACTTCGCCTTCGTGCCCGTCGCGGTCGGCGTGCCGAGCGAGCAGTACGTGTCCGATACGCGAATGCAGCACACGTCGTCGCTCCTCGGGTATCGCGCGAAGCAGCGCCTCGCGAAATCCGTCGTGACGAAAGCTCAGTCTTTCGCCCGTCGCAATCACAACGTCGGCCTGAGCGAGCTCGTCCACCGCCGAAAAGACGCTTTCGTCGTCGCTCGAAGCGAAGACGAGAAAATCGCTGATCTGAACCTCACCTCCATGAATGGCGGCAATCTCCGCGATTTCGCGCGTTGCGCCAGCGATCGAAGCGACACGCCCGTCGAGAAGCTCCGAGAGCCCACGGGGAACGGACGCATGCTCGAGGTCGTCCAGGTGCCATGCCCCACCGTCGAACGCTAGTTGCTTCGCGTCGACCAAGCTTCGAAGCAGTTGCATCGTGAGCATCGGGCTCCCGCCCGCCGCGCGCGCGGTCCAGCCCGCGAGCCGCTCGGCATCCTCCAGCTTTCCGAACGTCGCGCTCACGAGCTCGGCCACGTCCGCTTCGCCGAGTCCGCGCAGTGTGATCGCGCCAGCCACGTTCGCGAGCGCGTCGAGCACACGTGGCGAGCGTGCAGGCTCGTCGCTGCGGCAAGAGCCCACGATCAACATCGGCAGGGTCGAAGCTTCGATGGCGACGGACGCGAGCACGGCGAGGGAAGGCTCGTCGCCGCGCTGGATGTCGTCGATGGCGATCAAAAACGGTCGGGTCTGTGCCAGCGCGCGGAGCCAGCTCACGAGCGCGGCTTGCAACTGCATCCGCTGCTCTGCTGGATCGCGTGCATTCGCGAAACGGATCGCGCGACTCGACTCGTGCGAAAGCTCAGGGATGGCGCGGGCCAGGGTGGCGATGACGGGACGGGCTGCTTCGTGGGACTCCGCATGCGCTTTCTTGTCGAGCTCCTCCGCGATGCTTCGCAACAGGCCATAGGGTTCCTGCGCGCGATCGTCGCCGCGCACCCGAATCACCGTCGCGCCACGAAGCGCGCCTTCCACCGCCGCCTCCTGGAGCAGCCGGCTCTTGCCCATCCCCGACAGGCCTTGGAGGAAGAGCGCCCCGCCGCGTCCGTTGACGGCGCGCTGGATCGCCGTGCGAAGACGCGTCATTTCCTTGTCACGCCCAACGAACGCAGCGCTGCCGAAGTAGCCGGCGATGGCCTCGTCGTTCGCGACGGGCGCAAGACCCGCGACGTGCGTGAGGCGGTCGACGACTTCCTCGGCGGAAGGCCGCCCCTCGCGCTGGATCGAAAGCAGCCCGAGGACGAGCTCGTCGAAGTCCCGCGGCACGTCGTTGGCGAACTCGGATGGAGGGACCGGGCTCCGGCTCCACGCAGGCTCGAGATCCGCGATCGTCTTTGCCGGGAACGCCGGAAAACTCGTGACCAGGTAGTAGGCGAGCGCCCCCAGGCTGAACAAGTCGCCGCGACCATCGAGCGGCACGTAGCGCAACATTTCGGGAGCGACGTACGAAGGCGTGCCCGCGAGATCGCCGACGATGCCCGCGCTGGCGAGAACGCCGAAGTCGATCAGCTTGGCGCGCCCCTCCCGCGTACAGCGGACGTTGCGCGGAGCCACGTCGCGGTGGACCAAACCACGAGCGTGCACGAACGCCAGCGCCAGCGCGACGTCTCGAATCAGCGCCGCAGCTTGTCGCCAGGGCACGGGCGCGACGTCCCGCAGGTCCGAGCCGTCGAGGATCTCCATCAGGTAATACGGCACTCGGCCGTCGAACCCGAAATCGTGAACACGCACGATCCGCGGGTGGGCGAGGTTCGCCATGCTGTGATACTCGCGACGAAAGCGCAGCTCGGCCGAGCGCCGAGACCTCTCCTTCTTCGGCGGACGATGGAGCTTCAGCGCGTGGCGGAGATCGGTGCTCTCGTCGAGGACCTCGTACACGTGAGCCATTGCGCCCGAGCCGAGGTGTCGCTCGATTCGGTAGTGGCCGGCGACCAGCTTCCCCTTTTGGTGCTGCGAAACCGACTCTGGCGCTCGAGCCGCCGGCACCCTTCGATGGTACACCGGGAACGCGAAGCTTCGTATCGAGGGCTGAAACGAGCTTAGTCTCCCGCCCGGTGTCTCGTCGCTCGTTCGTCCCTGCGCTCTTCCGGCTCGCGTGGCCGGTCGCGCTCGCGCGCCTCGGCATCATGGGGATGGGGATCACGGACGTGATCTCGGTCGGACAGCTCCGGCCGCCGGAGCTTCCTTATCAAGCGCTCGCTTGGGCGCCGACCTCGGTCGTGACCGTGACAGGGATCGGATCACTGATCGGTGTCCAGGTCCTCGGGGCGCGGGGCATCGGCGCGGGCGTTCCGGCTCGAGCCGGCGCCGCGCTCCGGCGGGGCCTGGTGATTGCGCTCTGCGCCGGCGGGTTGGGTGTGCTCGGGATGTGGCTCGGGGGCGCGCGGCTCTACACGACGTTCGGGATCGCGCCATCCCTTGCCGAGCCGTCTGCGGCCGTCATGCGCATTCTCGCGCTCTCGATTCCGTTTCAGCTGATGTACGTCGCGGGCGCGTCGTACCTCGAAGCGATTCAGCGTCCCGTCGCCTCGATGATCGTGATGTGGTGCGCCAACGTCGTGAACCTCGCTCTGAACCTCGCTCTCGTTCCGAGCTTCGGTGCCCGGGGCTCCGCTTGGTCCACGGTGGGCGCGCGCAGCTTTTTGGCGATCGCCGTCCTTGGTTTCATTTGGTTTTCCCGCGACGCGAAGCGCTACGGCGTGCGAGGAGGGAAGGCCGATGGTCCGAGCTTCGGCGCTCTTTTGCGGGTCGGCTCGGCCGCGGCTGTCAGCCATGCGGTGGAAGCGGGGGCGTTCTCCAGCATGACGGTGATCGCGGGTCGCATGGGAGAGCGCGCGGTGGCGTCGTACCAGATCGTCTTGAACATGCTGGCAGTGGTGTTCATGATTTCGCTTGGCGTCGGTGCTGCCACGGCGGTCCTCGTCAGCAACCGGACCGGACTCGGTTCGCCTCGCGACGCGACGCGAGCGGGCTGGACGGGGCTCGCTTTCAACACCGCGCTGATGGGCGTTTGCGCCGCGCTCGTCTTCGCGTTTCCACACGCCATTGCACGGGCGTACACGGCTGACCTCGATCTCGTCCGGACGGTCGTCCTCGCGCTCCCGATCGCGGCCGTCGCGATGCTCCCGGATGGAGGACAGCTCGTCGTGGCATCCGCACTTCGCGCCCGTGGCGACAACTGGTTTCCCACGGCTAGTCACATTCTCGCGTATGCGTTCGTGATGCCGTCTATCGCGCTCTTTCTCTGCGAAGCACAGGGTCGCGGGGTCACTGGCCTCGTGGAGGCGATTTTGATCGCGAGCATTCTCTCGGCGAGCGTACTCGCGCTGCGTTTCTTGGCGGTGTCGCGGAAGAGCTCGTGATCGAGGCGTTGCGCCTTCCTCATCGGGTTCTCCTTCTCGGTTTCCAATCGCGTGGTGTCAGCCGCGGGAGCCTGCGTGGAGCTCGGCACGCCGATCCGCTTTGGCGAACGCCTCGTCCATCTTCTGGGCGAGAACTTTCAGCTCGGCAAATGGCCGATTCGTCAGCTCGCGAAGCTTGCGACCCGCCGCGTTTTGCACTCGCCAGCGAGCCGGATCGGGGTCGTTCAAGACGAGCTCGATCTCGGCGATGTGCTCCAGAGAGAGCTCGTCACGAAACATCGCACGTGCGTGGCTGCGCTGGCCTTCCGGGGACCACGCCCGATCAACGGCTTCGAGCGCCATCTCGGTGCCGACGAAGTAACGCTCCGCGACGACGGATACGGCGTCGGTCGACACATACGCATCGTACACGTCGTGATCGCGAGCGGGGTCGAGC
This sequence comes from uncultured delta proteobacterium, assembly GCA_963781505.1. Taxonomy (GTDB): domain Bacteria; phylum Myxococcota_A; class Polyangia; order Polyangiales; family Polyangiaceae; genus JADJKB01. Next base: position 173,957 of record CAWAHB010000028.1, read on the forward strand.
TCGACAGGTTCTGTGCGCGCCAGCCTCTCGCGCAGCGCACTGGGTTTTCTTTCGGGCAGCTCCTCGATCAAATCGCGGAATTCTCGAAAGCCGAGTGGGAGCTTCGCCACGTTGGTGTCCGTCGAAACTTGCGCCACTGCGAAGCGCGGGCTGTCCAGAAGGTTGTACACCACGACTCCGACGGGCAGTGCCAGGTAGCGCACCAAGCCGATGCGGCGCTGAACGAGATCGGCCACGGTGACCTGAGTCCATGCTTCGCTCCCGGACTGCTGTTGGCAGTGGTCGTCACACTCGAGCGCCCAACCCGAATCGATGGGGTGCCGCGTGGGGATGCGGGCCATCACGTACCGACCGGTCCTTTCCCAATGAGGACACACGTCGATCTTCATGAGGTAGTGAGGCGGATCGATCCCGCCGGGCAGGTCGAAGGAGTCGACGACCTCTTGTTGTTCCTCCGCAAGTCTGGCGAGCGAGTCGGCATGACGAAGATACTTCGGTGGTGCATCGCTCGGTGTGGTTAGGTCGAGCGCGTGCAGCTCGAGCTCCCCATCGAACGTGGTGATGAGGAACGGCCACCCACCGAGCACGACGAGCCGGTCCGCCACATGACGCTTGCCACTCGCCGCGCGAGCTTCCAGCTCTGCGATCCAGCGGTCGACCTGTGCAGCCCAGCGCGGATCCTCGAGCTCGAAAGCGAGCACCGGGCTGTCGTCCCCACCCGCGGTTTGTCGGCGCATGGGCGGCATGATAGCAGCGTCGAGAAAAGTTTCGGTCCAACCGCGTCGCGATTTGGCAGATGCTCGCGCCATGCAAAGCCCCCCCGATTCGACTCCCGACTTCAAACGAGGACGCTGGCTCGGCCTGATTGCGTTCGCGGTGGTCGTCGTCTTGGGCATCGCGGGCGTGCTCGCCTTGAGCGGTGTATTCGGGTCCAAGAACTACAAGGCGAACCCCGACAACAAGGAGGGCTGCCCCTGCAACTGCGATCGGTCGACGGCGATGGTGGCCGAAGTACGCGCGCTCGGCGGTGACGAGGCCCTCGCTGCCATCGACAAGTCACTGACGACCATCGCGGAACGGGAAGCGGGGGGGTACATCACCGAGGCAATGGTGTCGCACCGTTTGCGACTCCTCGATCTCGAACGCGAGATGCGGCAAGCGGGAAAGATATCGGCGCCTCGCACGCGCACTTTCCCGCCCGGCGACCCTCGACTTCGCGAGAGGCTCGAGGACGTCGCCAACGGCGGTCTGCGCGTGGGCGTGAACCTCGCCGTTCACGCTCAAATGCTGGAGTGGGTCCACGATCGACAGAAGCTCCAGCGAGCTTGCTTTCTCCTATCCCTCGAGCTCGAAAATCTCACGGACCGCGAGCGCGTCGTGAAAATGCCCTCGATCGATGCGAGCGCTCCGTTTCCGATCAGCCGTTGGTACGTGAGCGGCGAAAGTGGTGCGCCTTGGGACGGACGGCTCGGCGCCCACGAAAAGAAGTCGGTTCGCGTCATTGGATACGTGGGTGAAGCTCTTCCGCCGAAAGCGAAGATCGAAGCGACCATTCACTTCGAGTCATCGACGTTCCGCGCGACTACGCGGGCACGCTCGCGATGGAATCGCGTCGAGCCGGTGCTCATGCGCGCCTCCGGATAGCTGCGGATCACGTGCCATCCGGATGATCCGCGCCGCTTCTTCAGCGGAACGAAAAGGCGAGAAGCACTCGCACGGCCAGATACACGGCAAGGAGGGAGAGCACGACGCGGTGGCGACGAGCGAAGCGCGTGACGTGCTCGAACGCCGTGGCGTGGTGGGCATGGACGGATAGGCCGTCCAGAAAGCGGCCGATGTCTTCGGCGAGCTCTCGCGCGGAAGGGTAGCGGTCGTTGGGATCGGTTTGCGTCGCGCGGGCGGTGATGGAAACGAGGGGCTTTTCCGGGTCGCGCTCGGCCAAGAGAAAGCGAAGCATCGCTCCGAGGGCGTACACGTCCGAGCGCGCATCCAGCTCGTCGATCTTGCCTGCGGCTTGCTCAGGCGACATGTAGCCCGGCGTCCCGAGCACGGTTCCGTCTGCCGTGTGGGAGGGGTCGGTGTTCGTAATGCTCGCGGTTGTGTCGACGTGCCTGCGAGCTTTGGCGATGCCCCAGTCCATGACCAGCGCTTCGCCGAGGTCGCCCACCATCACGTTCTCGGGTTTGAGGTCCCGGTGGACAACGTCGCGCGAATGCGCAAACGCTACCGCTTCCGAGATGCGCTGAAAGAGGCGAAGGATTTCCGCCGGCGAGCGATCTCGGTGGGCCCAGACATCGAGTCGCTCGCCGCGCACCCGCTTCATCACGTAGAACGTGCGACCGTCGGGAAGCTCGCCCACGTCGTGGATGGGAATGATTCCGGGGTGCTCGAGTCCGGCTATCACCCGGGCTTCTTCCCGGAGCCGTCCCGCGAGAATCGGAAGAGCCGCTACCGCTGCAGACCTTGAGCGCGACCTCTCGAGCGAGCGCGGTGTCTTCGACGAGGTACACGGTACCCATGCCACCTCGCCCGAGCTCGCCCTTCAGGCGGTAGCGTGTCTCGCCGAGGTCGGGCTCGTTCGCCACCCGTGCTACGTGCTCGAGGACGGCATCCGGCAGCCTCACATTCGCTCCTCACCGAAGACGGCGCGAGTCTCGCTGCGAAGCTCCTCGTCCCCGCTCGTGATCTCCACAATTTTCTCGAGGGCGATGCGTCGGAGCTCCCGGCGCGCGAGGGCGAGCCGATTGGTGATCGTCGTTACGGGGACCGCGAAATCGCGGGCCAGCTCGTCGTAGGTGGGGCGCTCGGCTTCGTCCGTGAGGTCGTAGCGCTCGAACACGCTGAACACCGCGGCGCGGTTCTTTGCCTCGCAGTCGAGCTGGAGCGCGGCGATGCTCTGCTCGAGAATGCTCCGGCGCCACTCGCGATCGAAGAGGGTCTCCGGGTCGTGCTGCTCGCGTACGTTCTCCGCCTCCTGCTCTGCTCCGCCGAAGTCGAGGGACAGCTTCGTGGTGCCTCCGCCGCGCTTTGCACGGCTCTGGGCTTTGTTCTCGTTTTGCACGAAGCGGTCGAGACACAAGCGAAGAAACGTACGAAATCGCGCCCGTTCCCGGTCGAAGTCGGCGAAAAACTCCCGCTCCATGGCCGAAAGAAAGAACGCCTGGACGAGCTCCTCCGCATCCTCCGGGGGCTTGTTCCAGCGAATGCGGACGTGAAAGTACGCGGGCTTCCAGTAGGCAGAAACCAGAGCCTGCCACGATCGCTCCCGCTCCCCGGGGCTCGCTGCGTTCGCACCCGCGAGCACGGAAAAGTGCGTCGTGGGGAAGGAGGCCAGACCCACCTTTCCGATGCTACCCTCAAAAAAAGTGACTGGGCGCACAAAGGGTCGGAACGGCGCGTCGAATGGAGAGACATGATGACCTCCACCACTCCTCTACCTTCCTCATCCGCCCTCAATCGACCCCTTCTCGGCCTGCTCGCCGGGGCCGTGCTCGGGCTCTTCGACGGCCTGTCGGCGTTGATCTCGGCGCCCGAGGTCTCCGGGCAAATCGCCGGTATCGTCGTCGGTTCCTCGATGAAGGGGCTCGTCGCGGGACTCATCACCGGTCTGATTGCGCGAAAGCTCGCCCACATCAGGCACGGCGTCCTCATCGGGCTCGTGGTTTCGCTGATGGTGACGGCGCCCATCGCGTACATGAACGCGTCCCACTACGGTGATGCCAGCTACTACTGGAAGATCATGCTCCCGGGTGCGCTCGTGGGTGCCCTCGCCGGATTCATCATCATCCGCTACGGGCGCCGGGCATCGCCGCGGTCATGAGGTAGAAAATCGCTGTGACGGCAGCAGGATCCACCGACGAGAAATCCCGGGCTCGGACGGCCACTTCGGAGGACGAACGTCTCGAGGCGGGCCTTTCTCCATGAAGCAGGCATCGACGCCGGAGACGGGAGTAGGCGAGTTTGCTGTATCCTGCTTCGATGGCGCGACGGAAAACGCGGGTCTCCCGCCGAAGTGTGCTCATCGGACTCAGTGCATCCGTGAGCACGGTGGCTCTCGGGTGTGGATCGGACGACGAGTCGACTGGCAAGGCGCAGACCGGTGGCGCCGGTGGTGTGGACGGGTCGGCGGGGAGCGGCGGGAGCGGTGGAAGCGGCGGCAGCGGTGGCTCGGCGGGTACCGATGGCGGTGCCGGGAGTGCGGGGAGCGCCGGAACCGATGCGGGCTCCGATGCGGGCGCCACCTGCTCCACGAACGATTCGCTCTCTCCGAGCGCCCTCCTCGCCGGAGTCGAGACCATCGTGGTGCTTTGCATGGAAAATCGCGCGTTCGATCACTACTTGGGATCCCTCAGCCTGGTGGAGGGCCTCGCGATCGACGGGCTCACCGGCAACGAATCGAATCCCGATCCGACCGGCACTCCGGTGCCGGTATTCAATCTGTTGGATTTCACGCCGGCCGATCCGCCCCATGGCTGGGACCCTTCGCACGCCCAGTTCAATAGCGGCGCGAACGACGGATTCGTGAAGGCGCACGCGGGTCCGGATCAGAACGACGTGATGGGCTACCACCTGCGCACTCAAATCCCGATCACCTATGCCCTCGCCGACTCGGGCGCGATCTGTGATCGCTACTTCGCTTCTGTCATGGGTCCGACTTGGCCGAACCGCTTCTATCTCCACGGCGCCTCGTCCAACGGGGTGAAGTCGAACGTGCCGGCGATCGGCTTTCAGAGCCTGTGGACGTTGCTCGATGCCGCCGGCGTCTCGAACAAAAATTACTACCACGACCTTCCGTGGTGCACGGGCGGCTACCTCAAGCTCAACGGCCTGGCGGGGATCCAGACGTTCTTTGCCGACGCAGCGGCCGGAACGCTGCCGCAATTTTCGATCATCGATCCGCAATTCTTGGGCGCGGGGGCCAACGACGATCATCCCGACCACGACATCCAGCTCGGCCAGGTGCTGATCGGGGCCGTCTACGCAGCGCTCGCTCAGAGCCCCCAGTGGTCGAAGTGCTTGCTCGTGGTGACCTACGACGAGCACGGGGGCTTTTTCGATCACGTGCCGCCGCCGACCACCAGTGACGAGCAGCCGGAGTTCCAGCAGCTCGGCTTTCGCGTGCCCACGCTGGTCGCGGGGCCCTTCGTGAAGAAGGGCTGCGTCGTCAGCACCCAGCTCGAGCACGCGTCGGTGGCAAAGACGCTCGTCACGCGCTTCGGCATCCCGAGCTTGAACCAACGGGTCGATGCAGCAAACGATCTATCGAGCGTGATTCAGCCCGCCTACTTGAACGATCCGCAATCCCCCGTGGTGCTCCCCCAAGTGACGGTGCAAAGATCAAGATCCTGTCGCGCCGGGTCTCTGGCGTGCACCATCCCGAGATGTGGCAGGCGGCCGAGCGCGGCATCATCCCCCGTCACCTCGATCGGCGATCCAAGGGGATTGGCCAGACCGAGCACGTATTGCGCTGGGCCGAGCGCCTCGGCGTTGCAAAAATCGTGGGTTGACCCCTGGCTCGCTGCTGCGATGACCGAGCGCGGGCCGGTGACAAAATGCGTCACCTCGGCCCCCGGCGCTGACGATTTTTCGTAAAAATCCCTGGTGGCCAAAGGTGCGCAAGCGCGTTTTCTCGGGATTTTTGGACGGCACGGCAGCTGCAAGACGTCGTTCATCATGAGTGACGAACTCGACCCCTGCGACCTCCACGAGGAAACCGTGAGCGTGTTGATGGCGGGGGTTCGCACCACCGCGGAGCGAATGAAGAGCCGCCTTCCGGCGCACGTCGGCGTGAACGACGTGGTCAACGCGGGCTACATCGCTCTGACTCAAGCACTCGCATACTGGCAGGAAGATTCCGAAGATTCGCTCGAGGGATACGCCATGAAGCGCGCGAGCGCGGCGATGGTTGCCACGCTTCGAGGACCCAATCATCCGGAGCTTCCCGACCTCGACGAGAGCGCGAGCGCGAGCGTCGGAACGTGGGACACGATCGTCTCGCCGCCTTGCCTGTCCGACAAGCCGGAGCGCCGCTCTGGCGTGGAGTCGCGGGACCTCGCCATGGAGGAAATCGGCGTGCGCGTGGCGTGAGCCGCTCGCTGCTAGCGGCTCGCAAAGTAGGGTTTTCGAGTCTTGGATGAGCTCGCTGCGCGCCCTTCGCACCGACCTTCCGCCTCTCCGTCGTAGCAACGTCGCCGGCAACTTCCCGTGCTCCGACGGGGAAAATCGGACCCTCCGTTCGGTACGCCGTCGAAGCGGCTCGTACATCGTTCGAGACTTCAAGAGGTCTCGTTGTGTTTTCTAGAATGGCGCCCCGGAGAGGATCGGCTCACTGTCGGCACATGCGATGGCTGCAAGTCCTGCTGTCCGGTCTCGGGCGGCCGCGACACGTTGCCGTCGACGAGACCCATGTCTACGTGACATCGCCGATGGACGGACGAGTGATTCGAGTCGAAAGGACGGCAGCAATCCGACCGATCTCGGGGCGCGGTGATGGCGCGAGCCCGCTGATTCGCCTCTCTCGGAGTCTTCCTCTATCTCGCGACGGTCGGGCGCATTGGCCCGCGGATTGCACTACGCTCTCGGATGATGAGTGGATCCCATCACTCCGGATCTCGGTCTGGCCCAGACCCCCATCGAGATCCGGTTTGCGGGATGACCGTCGACCCCGATCACCCGAAGCACACCGCGACCCTCGAAGGCGAGACCTACGCGTTTTGTAGTGCGCACTGCGTGGAAAAGTTCAAGCGGCACCGAACGAGTACCTGGGGAGCGACGATGCGACTCCGGCGCCCAACGGGGACTTCACCTGCCCGATGCACCCGGAGGTCCGACGCGACCAGCCCGGCGCCTGCCCAGAAGTGCGGAATGGCACTCGAACCGGTGCTGCCCGAGGCGAAGGCAAGGCCGAGTGGACCTGCCCGATGCACCCGGAGATCGTGCGGGACGAGCCGGGCACGCTGCCCCATCTGCGGCATGGCGCTCGAGCCCCGCGACGGTCCGCGGCCGACGGACGAAGACAACCCCGAGCTCGCGGACATGACGCGGCGCTTCTGGCTCGCCGCGGCGCTCACCGCTCCCGCTGTTCGTGCTCGCCATGGGCGACTGCTGCCCGGCCGGCCGATGTCGCCGAGCTGCTGTCGATGCGAACACGGGCGTTTGGTCGAGCTCGCGCTGGCGACGCCCGTGTGCCTTGGGTCGGCTGGCCCTTCTTCGTGCGCGGCGTCGCAGTCGCGTCAGGAACCGAAGCCTCAACATGTTCACGCTGATCGGCCTCGGCGTCAGCGTGGCGTACGCTGTACAGCCTGGTCGCCGCGCTGCTGCCCGGGCATCTTTCCGCCGTCGTTTCGCGACGAGGGCGGCGCAGGTCGCCGTCTACTTCGAGGCGGCCGCCGTCATCGTCGACGCTGGTCCTGCTCGGCCAGGTGCTCGAGCTGCGCGCGCGCAGCCAGACCGGCGCGGCGATCAAGAAGCTGCTCGGCATGGCGGCCAAGACCGCGCGGCGCATCTCGCGACGACGGCACCGAGGAGGACGTGTCCGCTCGAGCCGTGTCAAGTCGGCGACCGGCTGCGCGTGCGGCCCGGCGAGAAGGTGCCGGTCGACGGCGTCGTGCTCGAGGGCGCGAGCGCGGTCGACGAGTCGATGGTCACCGGCGAGCCGATCCCCGTCGAGAAGCACGCGGGCGACCGCGTCATCGGCGCGACCGTGAACGGCACCGGCCGCTCGTCATGCGCGCCGAGAACGGTCGGCGCCGAGACGCTGCTCTCGCGCATCGTGCGATGGTGGCCGAGGCGCAGCGCAGCCGCGCGCCCATCCAGAAGCTCGCCGACGTCGTGGCGGGCTACTTCGTCCCCGTCGTCGTCCTGATCGCGGTCGCCACCTTCGTCGTCTGGGCGCTCGTCGGACCCGAGCCTCGCATGGCCCACGCGCTCATCAACGCGGTGGCCGTGCTCATCATCGCCTGCCCGTGCGCGCTGGGCCTCGCCACGCCCATGTCGATCATGGTCGGCGACGGGCAAGGGCGCCAGCATGCGGCGTGCTGTTCAAGAACGCCGAAGCGATCGAGGTGCTGCGCAAGGTCGACACGCTGGTCGTCGACAAGACCGGCACGCTCACCGAGGGCAAGCCGCAAGCTCGTCGAGCGTCGTCGCGCAGCCGGGATGTCGACGAGGACGAGCTGCTGCGGCTCGCGGCCACCCTCGAGCGCGGCAGCGAGCATCCGCTCGCCGCGGCCATCGTCGCGGGCGCCGAAGACGCGAGCGTCAGCTGGCCGACGCCGAGGACTTCGAGTCGGTCACCGGCAAGGGCGTCAGCGGACAGGTCGATGGGCGCGAGGTGGCGCTCGGCAACCTGCGCGCTGATGGCGAGGACCTCGGGATCGATCGCGGCGCAGCTGCGTCGAGCGAGCCGAGGAGCTGCGCGCCGACGGCCAGACGGTGATGTTCGTGGCCGTCGACGGCAGCCCGGCGGGCCTCGTTGGCGTCGCCGATCCGATCAAGGAGAGCACGCCGGAGGCGCGATTCGCGCGCTGCACGACGGAGGGCATCCGCATCGTGATGCTGACCGGCGACAGCCGCACGACCGCCGAGGCGGTGGCCAAGAAGCTCGGCATCGACGAAGTCGATGGCCGAGGTGCTTGCCCGACCAGAAGGCCGAAGCGGTCGAAGACGCTTCCAGGCGAGGGCCGCATCGTCGCGATGGCCGGCGACGGATCAACGACGCGCCCGCGCTGGCTCAGGCCCAGGTCGGCATCGCCATGGGCACCGGCACCGACGTCGCCATGGAGAGCGCCGGCGTCACGCTGGTCAAGGGCGACCTCGCGCGGCATCGTCCGCGCGCGGCGGCTGTCGCGCCGACGATGGCGAACATCAAGCAGAACCTGTTCTTCGCGTTCGTCTACAACGCCTCGGCGTTCCGATCGCGGCCGGGGTGCTCTACCCGTTCTTCGGGCTGCTCCTGAGCCCGATGATCGCCGCCGCCGCGATGAGCTTCAGCTCGGTGTCGGTGATCAGCAACGCGCTGCGGCTCCGCGCACTCCGACTGTGACTCGATTCGGACTGCGGAGACTCAGGGCCGCGACTGCATTCTGTGCCACTCCGCATACGTGACCCAAGATGGGGTCCTCCAGTCCGAAACGCGGATCTCGCCGGTCGGGGAGTCGATCTCGAGCTCCGCGAACAGCGACGCGACGCAGCCGTTCGGAGTGTGCACGTCGTAGCGAAAGCAGCAGCCGTGTCCCCGTTTGCAATCCGTCCCCGGAACGTCACCCGGAAACAGGGCCACGTGAGGCCTCTGGCAGGGCGGGTAGACGGTGGCCTTCGCCAGGCTCTTGGAGAGCGCGTCGATTTCGGGCAGCGCGAACAGCCGGGCTTCGATCCGGCGCGCCTCCGCTTCGAGCTGACGATACGCCGCGTACTCGATCGGCTTTTTCGGATAGGGGTCCTCGGGCTCGATGCTCAGAGCGTTGGTGTGAGCGTCCAGATGGAAGCGGATTTCCGGCGTCGAGCTCCCGACCTCGAGCTCGTCCGTGACGTCGATCGTGTACACGCAGTCGTCGGCGCAGCGCTCGCGGTCCAGCGTCTTTTCTAGAGTCACGACCGGCTTCACATGCCGCCCGATCCCCTCTGGGTGCAGCATGGTGAACTCCCGAGCGGCCAGCTCCTTCAGATCGGGAAGCCTCTCGATGCGCGCGATGGCGTCCGCCTCACTGACGAACGGTCCCTCCACGACCGGCGCGGTGGCGGCGGCGCTCGGGCCAGGCGTCGCAGGATGTTCGGGAGCGATGTCCGGCTTCGACTGGCACGCGACCCAGCCCAGTCCGAGTGCGAATCCCCATCTTTGCCACCGGTTCGATCCCTCTCGCACGAATATCGAACGCGCAATCGAAAGCGACGATTCCCGAGGCTTCGTTTCACGGGGTGCGGCGGCGGCTATCGAAGCCATCCCAGCGAGCTTTCACCAGGTGTCGCTGGGAAGGGCGTGTGCTTCCTAGTCGTAGGCGGACCCCCGTGATCCCCGGTCGCTCCTTCCCGTGGGGTTCGGTGGCTTCGTCTCGCCGCCTGCCACTCCGAAACGCGCGAGCAGAGTCGAGCCCAAAAAGACGCTGGTGGACGTGTACGGTGATCGCGATGTCGCCTCGAGCAATCGGCGTGCACGTCGTCGCGTGAGCTCCTCGATGACCGTTGCGATCGGGTTCGGTCCAACCCCCCCGAGCGCTACGACAGCGAAGCGATAGGTCGATGTGAAGGGCGCGCATTAGCATCACTACGGCGTCTTTCCATGGCCTGGAACATCTCGCTAGCCGACGGCGAACGTTCGAGAGACCAGAATAGGTAAGCCGACGGCGAACATTCGAGAGACCAGAACAGGTAAGCCGACGGCGAACGTTCGAGAGACCAGAACAGGTAAGCCGACGGCGAACGTTCGAGAGACCAGAACAGGTAAGCCGACGGCGAACGTTCGAGAGACCAGAATAGGAGAATAGGAGGTCTCACGGGGCGCCGTGACTGCGTTCCTCCGCCTCCTCATTGCTGAAAGAGATGATTCACTCGCGGCTTGTTGCGGATCGCCTCCGCGTCAGTCGTACAGCGCCAACCGAATTCACCCGCGACTGTCGCGGATCGCGCACGACTCCACCCGTCGTCCGCCCGAGCTGACCGAGCGACGCCGCGGGCTGTTCGCACTGGTGAAAAACGCGGACCAGCGTCGGACCGTCGAATTTTCGTGACAGGATATTCGACGGTGGCGAGATCGTTGAGACGACGGACGCCAGACAGCCAGCTGTCACGAAGCGCGTCGCGCTTCCTGTGAATCCTGATTTCGTTCCAGGTCTCTGAAAGCCGCTGTAGCCCGGGCGCGTCCTTTTCCGGCCTTCGTCGACGTGGAGTCGTCGCGCCGAGAAGATGACTCCGCGCTCGAAGCTGGATCCGGTCGACCCATTGACCCATTGGCACTCGATCGATGGCGCCGTGGGCGTTCCTCCGCTTCCTCATTGCTGAAGCGATGATTCACTCGCGGCTGCCGCGGATCGCCTCCGCGTCAGTCGTACAGCGCCAACCGAATTCACCCGCGACTGTCGCGGATCGCGCACGATCCCACCCGTCGTCCGCCCGAGCTGACCGAGCGACGCCGCGGGCTGTTCGCAGTGCTGATTCTGGCCAATTCGTCGCTTCGCGTTGCGACGAATTCGTTCCCCTTCGAGCCAGATAACGGAGACTTATCTGGCCAATCTTTCCTGCTATCCGGTCAAAACGCGCAGGAACTGCTCGACGCGGTGAGTGGGAAGAGCGTCCGCGAGAAGGAGCGGGTGCTCGCGGCGCGGTTTCCAAAGCCCGATGTGGCGGACAGCATTCGCAAGTTGCCCGATCGACCGGTGGCGTCGATCCCGCTGACGTCGAACGTCGAACACATCTCGGAGCCCGATCCGTCGCCGCCGACCGCTCCGTCCCCTCCACCCGCTCCGTCCCCTCCACCCGCTCCGTCCGCGAAACGAGAACCTCCGCCACGCCCAGCAGATCGCGGCCGCGTCTCACCGCTGTCTCGGGAGCGCGTGCTCGTGAAATTCACCGCGTCTCGAACGCTGGAAGAAAAGCTCAGGCTCGCTCGGGATCTCATGAGTCACAAGAATCCCAGCGGCGACCTGGCGACCATCGTCGAAACTGCGGTGGATCTCCTGATTGCCGAGCAGATGAAACGGAAGTTCGGACAGACCGAGCGCGCTCGCAAACCGCGGGCTGCCAAACCATCGCGGGTCACCAATGCGACCAGGCGCGAAGTGGCCCAGCGAGACGGCCTCCGATGCACGTTCGTCGATGCCCGCGGTCGGCGCTGCTCGGCGCGCGGGTTTCTGGAGCTCGATCACGAGCAGGCCAAGGCTCGGGGTGGGAGCTCCGGGGCGGAGAACGTTCGCGTGCTGTGCCGCGCCCACAATCAGGGCGAGGCAGAACGGGTGTTCGGGCGGAGGTACATGGAGCGTTGTCGGAGGAAGCGGGACTTCACCGTTCGCGATGGGGCACGAGCGACGTACGTTCGACGAAGACCGGAAGCGATGAGCTACGTCGCGGGTTTCGAAACCTTTGGGTCCCGTCCTGACTCAGAACACCGATTCGGGCGCAGCGGACTACGGCCTCGTCGGCGATTCGGTGTCCGGTTACCGCGACGGATCGAGCTATCGAATCATGTACACCGGGTTCAACTCGAACCTGTTCGGTATCCAGGGCCGGTTCGGCGGGATTTGCATGGCGTCGATTCAAGCGCTCTGTTTCTGAAAGCGTGCCGCGAGCCCGCGCAATGGTGTTTGATCGAAGTTTCGCTCACGTACGCCCGGGCGCGATGTTGGCCATTGCTTGGCCGGGAGCTGAGCGCGACTATCTTCGCTTCGATGCTCGACGTGTCAGTGCCCTGCTCGTGTGGAAAGCCGATCCGGTTGGGCGATGTTACCTGTCCGTTCTGCGGCGTGAGAGTCAAGAAGGACGTAGCCAAAGCACTCGACGCGCGGCTCTCGTTCGGCCCTGCTCGGTTCCTTCGCCGTCTGGTGCGCCGTCGAATTTCTGAGCTTCCTCGGTGATCCCCGGTCGCTCCTTCCCGTGGGATTCGGTGGCTTCGTCCTTCTTTTCGTCAAGTTCGTCGTCCTGGTCCTTCTCGTCCGAGGAGTTTTCTCCGCTCTCCGGGCTGAGCGAATGCGCCGCATCTTCCAGCAAGCGGCGAAGTGAACCCCGTCCTCCTTGGATCGATCGCGAAACACCGCCCCAAACTTCACGGGAAGCGCCGGCGAGAGCGTCGGTGTCGATGCCTACGCGCCGTCCGACGTTTCAGGAAGGTGCTCGTGTGCGTGCCTTGGCTCTTACGAGCGAGTAAATGATTGGCAGGACGAACAAGGTGAGAAGCGTGGCCGTCAGGAGACCGCCGATGACGACGCTGGCGAGTGGGCGCTGCACTTCGCTCCCGGGCGCAGTGGAGATCGCCATCGGCAGAAAGCCGAGAGCTGCCACGAGCGCGGTCATCAGTACGGGCCGAAGCCGGAGGCTCGCGGCACGGCGAATAGCCGTTGCGGGATCCGTGCCTGCGTCTTCCAGCTGTCGAGCGAAGGATACCAGCACCAAGCCGTTCAAAACCGAAACACCGAAGAGTGCGATGAAGCCGACACCCGCAGAAATCGAAAAAGGAAGCCCACGAATGGCGAGCGCCGCGACACCACCAGCGAATGCTAGTGGGATGGATGTGAAAATCACGAGGGCGCTCCGCATCGAACGGAACGCGAGCCAAAGCAGAAACAAGATGCAACCCAACGCGACCGGCACCACGACAGAAAGGCGAGCGCGTGCGTCGATGTAGTGCTGGAACTGACCACCCAATTCCCAGCGATAGCCCGCTTTTGCGAGCTTGCTCACGGCCACGCGCGCGTCACCGACCACGCTCATCAAGTCTCGATCTCGCACGTTCAGCTCGACGGAAACTCGCCGGGATTGACTGTCCCGGCTGACCTGCGCGGACCGGTCACGAAGCGGAGCTCCGCTACGTCGGCCAAGGGCACGACCTGACCGCTCACCGAGCGGAGGGGGATCGCGCCGAGCGCATCGGTGTCCCCCGAATAGCCATGACGAGTCTTGACTACGATACCAAAGCGCCGATCACCCTCGAGCACCTGCCCGGTAGAATGGCCGACCGCCATGGTTTCGGTGGCTTCGTTCACGTCCTCCACCGTCAGACCGTAGCGCGCGAGCTTGGCGCGGTCGGGAACGATGCGAAGATAGCGCAGGCCGGCCACTTGCTCGACGCGCACGTCGCTCGCACCGGGGACGCGTCGTAGCTCCTCCGCGCAGAGCTCCCCAAGCGTGCCAGCTCCTCGAGGTCGGGCCCGTAAATCAACAGCGCCACGTCCGAGCGCACGCCCGCCACCAGCTCGTTGGTGCGCATTCCA
>CAWAHB010000029.1:0-16268 GCA_963781505.1 uncultured delta proteobacterium
AGTGAACCGATAGTCCTCCCGAAACCCCTTCCACCTCTCCGGCCGGTAATCACTCTCGCTCGCCCCGAACGCCTGGTACGTTCCGCGCTCGACGAGCTCGCCGGTCGCCTGATCGAGCACCACGCTCGTCGATCCGAGGTGGTCGCCAAGCTCGAACAGCACGTGCAGCCCCGCCCCATCGAGCATCGGCGCGTTCGCGTCGTACGCGAGCCGGGCGAGGCGCACGCCGTTTGCAAAGAGATACGCGACCTCGGTCAACGCGTTCCGCTGGTAGTCGAGATCGTCGATGCCCCCGTCCGCCGGACCGATCGGCGCGCGGCGCAGCTCGAGCGAGTCGAAGACGTACACCGTGTGAGCGTCATTGCCGAACGGATCGGTAGCGGTCTTGATGACGCGCTGGTCGCCTGCGTCGTACGCGTAGCTGAGCTCGATGTCTGGGGTGGGCGGCGGATCCGTGATGACGGAAGCGTCGTCACGTCCCAGCGCTGCGCGTGCACGAGCCGGCCTACTTCGTCCCATTGGTAGGCGAACACCTGCGAGCACTCCGCGCCGCTCGGCAGGCAGAACGCTGGGTCGCGCTCGACCTGGAGCCTGATGAGGTTCCCGGCCGCGTCGTAGCGCGCCTCGAGCTCCCCATCGTGCGGCAGCCGGCGAGCCGCTCTTGTTGCTCGCGCTCTTCAGTTGATACGGCTTCGCCGTATCGTTCGTGATCGTGCCGAGCGAGCGATCGTAGAAGCCATGGGAGTCGTCGTCGTGGTGCTCGTGTTGCCGAGCCAGTCGAAGGCGTAGGTTTGCCAGAGGACGCGTTTGGCAAACGATGCGTGCGGGCTCGGATCCGCGCGCGCGGGATCTTGGAGATCCGGGTCTCCGCCGTTCTCTGCCTCGAACGGGCTCTTCCAGTCGTCGTCGCCGTCGGCGTACTGGTAGTCGATGTGTCGCGCTCGGTAGAGGTCGTCGTATTCGACCTTCTTCGTGACGGGCTTGGCGCCGGTGGGCCACTCGTCGGCGATTCGCCAGTCGCGGATCTCCACCGGGTTAGAGACGACGTCGTAGATGAGCTCGTCGTCTTGGAGGAGGAGCTGGAAGCTTGGTTGGTGGTCTGGGTTGAAGGCGGGTGGCGGGAGGTAGCCGGGTGGGGCGGTGGTCCAGTCGCTGGGGGGGCCGCGGTAGGTCTGGACGCTCGAGACGCGCCTTCGGATGTCGTAGAGGAAGTCGGTCGTCGTCTGGGCTTTGTCGCCGTATTGGATCTGGTTGATGAGGCCGTCGGCAGTCCGGTCGACTTTTGTGACGAGTGCATTGTAGCTTCCGCCGACGCTCTTCAGCGTGCCGCGGCGGCTGTAGGACGTGCGGACGGTGCTGGTCGAGCCGGTGAGGGGGTCGGTGAGGCC
Organism: uncultured delta proteobacterium; assembly: GCA_963781505.1. GTDB lineage: Bacteria > Myxococcota_A > Polyangia > Polyangiales > Polyangiaceae > JADJKB01. The sequence goes on from CAWAHB010000029.1 coordinate 1,389, forward strand.
TTGGAGCTCGGTGGTGACCGCGCCGGTCGTCGATGCGATTTCTCGGTCGGCGGCATCGAAGGCCATCGAGCGGCGATACCAGCGGGGGGCGTAGCGTTGGGAGAGCGTGTCGTTTGCCGGGCCGGGGCGAGCGACTCGGATTGCGCTGTCGGGGGTCCGGCCGCGGCCATCGAAGTTCGTCAGTGTGAGTGAGGCTCGATCGTAGACGGCGACGAGGCGGCCGGTGAGGAACGCGGCGGTGAGCGGAAATCCAGGAGGGATGTCGGACGCTGGGGGCGGTGAGTCGTAGTGATAGAGGACCTCGATGCCCGTCTTCGCAGCGAAATTCGGTGGGGAGTAAACGGCCTGCGTAGATTCGCAGGGTGAGTAGTCTTCACTCGTGAGGCGGCCGGCGCCGTCGTACGCGAAGTTCACGCCGCAGCCCGCGGGCGTCGCTCGTGCCGACGAGATCGCCGGCGTCGTTGTATGCGTAGTGCCAAGCTTTGAGGGAGCCCGGGTTGGCCGTGGGGTCGGCGTTGAAGTTGACGGTCGTGTTGGGCTCGACGTTGAGCACCATGCGGCCCGAGGCTGTCGTATCTCATCCAACGCGTGACTTGCTCGTTGGTATTGAGGAGCTTTCGCGTGATGACCTGTGGCTCGTTCGTGGGAAGGAACGTCGTTTTAGTTTCGCGTTCGCGGAGCGTGCTTCCTTCGTGGAATCGCTCGACCGTCGCGACGGTGCGGCCGTGCCCGTCGCGACGTTCGGTGGCGAACGTGCCGGTGTGGGGCCCTGGCGTCAGGTCGGCGGCGTCGAAGAGATCCGTCGAGAGTGCGTGATGCGCGGAGTAGAGGGTGACCGTGCCATCGAGATCCGTCGTCGTGATTTGGCGGCCAAAGGCATCATAGGTTTGGGTTCCGAATGGGACGCTGGGGGCTTGGGCGAGGGGGAATCCCATCGGCGCGCCGGAGTAGTAGTACTCGAGGTATTTGCGTTCGACCGCTCCTTTGTCGTCGTAGACCACCCGGCTTCCGGCAATCCACGGAGCGTCGTCTTCGGCATTCAGGTCTGCTTCGCTCAGCGTAACGAGCGTGCGGCCGAAGCCGTCGACGTAGCTAAAGCTCTCCAGGTACTCGCTGCCATCGGTGATGTCGTCGGCGTCTTGGGTGAGTGTATGAATGATCGAATGATGCGCAGGGTTTTGCGACGAGCCGAGGTCGGGCGGCAGGAAGTACTCGATCTTGACCGATGGCTGCGGCGAGAGCGCCTGCTGGAGACCGGGGTGTGGCCGGGTGAGTTGCGTGAGCCGACCGAACCCGTCGTATTCGATCTTCGTCGGCTGATGTTGCATGTCGAGCACCATCGATACGAGCGCGAAACCGCGATCGTAGATGGCCGTCGTGTCGAGGGCGCCCGGCTGATCGCAGCCTTGAGTGAAGATCGTTTCGATCGTCGCGAGCTGGTCGTACTCCTCGTCGTAGTCGACGTTGCGGCAGCGCGCGTTTGGCCCGGTCTCTCGGGACAGGTTTCCGAAAGCGTCGTATTGGTTGGTCCAAACGATGGGCGTGCCCGTCGAGGCATCACCCGGAGGAAGGGCGGTGGCGCCGCCTCCAGCGTGAAAGCGATCGAGCTCGAGCGTGTGGAGGAGCGTCGTGGTTGTGGTCGCCGGAGCACCCTCGGGCGTGTAAGTGGTCGTCGTGTCTCGCAGCTTTCCGAGGAAATAGACGCGCTCCCTCGACGTAGCTCTCACCCGTGCGCCAGAGCCATCCGGTCGGGTCGCCTGCTGGGCGAGTCGGCAGAACGTGGTCGTCGTGATGGTTTCGTCCGTGCCGTCAGGACAACCATCCACGCAGCCTTTCGCGATCGAAAGGATCTGATTTCCGAACACGTCGACCGTGCTCTCGCATCTCGACTCGTGCTCGTCCCGTGGTCGAGTGCAACGGCACCGTCGTCTGCACGGTCAGCGACGGAGAGCGGCGGCTCCGCTTCCGTCGGCCAGGGGCGTGAGCTCCACTTCTACGCTGTCGAGCACCGCGCTCGAGCTCTGGGGGACGAAGTCTCGCAACGTCGTAGAGAAACGTCTCTTTCCCGGTCTCGAAAGCGTGGCGAACCTCGCGCCCGTCGAGCCCGGTGTACAGCCGGCGCAAGCGGTACCGCGTGTGGTCGGTCGAGACGTACCGCCCGCTCTCGTCGCGCTTCTCCGTCACGACGGGCAGGCCCTTCAGCGCTTCGCGCGGATTGTCACGCCAGCGCTCCGACACGCTGCAATCGTCGATGCCGTTCGTGGTCTCGTCGACGCATTCACCGAGCAGGAACGTGCTATCCGTGATGTCCGTCGGGCTGTTCGCGTCACCGATGCGTTTGGCGCTCGCCGACCGGAAGCCGCGAAACTCCCGCTGTCGCCCTTCGTAGACTGGGTCGCGGTAGCTGTACTGGGTGACGTATTGCGCGGGCGGCTTTCCCGGCGACCGAGAGGTTGTCTGTCTCGATGACGTGCTTCACGACGTGGAACGACGCTGGGCATCTTGGTCGCCCACGGATTGCCAGCCTTCTCGGCGGCGAGCATCTCGGTCGTGCTGCGTCGAGTATTCGAGCGTCGTGGACTTGCCGAGCCCGTTGTCGACCTGCGTCAGGATCCACGGCCGCGTGCCGCCGGCGAGATCCATGTACTGGTACTTGTTGCCGTTCGCCCAGAGCACGTCGCGCGTTCCGGAGCCGTTGATGTCCGCGAGCCGACGCGGTTCGCGTAGATGGAGAGGCAGGGGTGCCCTTGATGATGTGGCGATCGGTCCAGCTCTTGCCATCGACGTTGAGCCAGACGTCGACGTCGGTGAAGCGCACCTGGACGAGATCGGCGAGGCCGTCGCCGTTCACGTCATCGAGCCGCAAGCGACTCGCCTTGGATGTCCGAGTATTGGGGACTCGTGCTCCATCAACACGTGGCGGTTCGCGCCAAAGGTTCCGGCTCGGCGCAATCGTCGCGCTTGCCGGTGCCCCAGAAGCCGTTGCCGCGGCCGGGCCAGTAGCGCATGTCGCCCTTGCGCACTCGCACGATGTCGGTGATGCCGTCGCCGTTCATGTCGGCGAGCTTGATGTCAGGATCGCTGAAACGAACGGGCGTCGCGCTCCACGGCACGCAAGTGCGGACCGGGTCGTTGGAGAATGATGCGGTCGTGGCGCTCTCGTGAGACTGCCCTGCCCGAACTGACCGTCGCCGCCCGGATACGCGCCCGAGCGCGAAGAAGGTCTGCATCTCCGTGCCGGTGGACACGACGACGTCGACCAGGCCGTCGAAGTCCACGTCCATCACGCGCGTGTCGCCTGCGTCCTTGCCGAAATCGATCTTCGGGCTCTGGCCGGCTGGCGGTCGTGATCTCGCCGCCCCTTCCATTGCCAACCGCTCGCACTAAAGGTCGGGCGTGTAGACCGAGTAGGTCTTCACCTTCGGCATGTGCAGAAGATCGATCATCCCGTCGCCGTCGAGATCGAGCGGGGCGAGGTTCTCGTTCTTCAGCGTGATCGTGCGTTGGACCAGCGCCGAGGACGCCGATGATCCCCATCGGAGTGGCGGCCCGAACGAGTCGACGTCGCCTCCGGCTCCGTTGAAGAAGACTCCGTGGCCGGGGCCATACACGCCCGCAGCGGTCACGAGCAGATCGGGCAGCCCATCGGAGTTGATGTCGAAAAGATCGGTCAGCTCCTCGTCGACGGAATGCGGCGGGCTCGCCGCTCATCGTGGTCAGGCGTTCGTCGAATCCTTCGTAGCCAGGAAGGTCCGCAACTCCGGGTGCCCCCGCGGTCGTGAACGGTTCGACGTGCGCCATAGCGAAGCTCATCGGCAGGAAGGCGCGGGCAGTTGGTCGTGTCGGGAAGCGCGTCGTTCGCGCCCTCGGCTGGCGCTTGATCCTCCGCCGCCGCGCAACGCCCTTCGACCTGCACGCTCGCCAGAAGCGATACGTGCGGCGTCGAGCTCGTAGGTCAGGTGGTAGCGCCGCACCATGTGCCGAGCGGCGGCGCTCGCGCCGACGTTGAAAGTCTTGCTCGCGACGTCGACCCGGGTCAGGCGCAGGCTCTGCTCGATCTTCCAGCCGCTGCGATACGACTCGGTCGGATCCGGTCGCGAAGTCGTAAACGAGCCGAGTGTGGTGCGCGTAGGACGCGAGCGGCGCATTGGTCGGCGTCGCCGCCGGCGGCGTGTCGTAAATGTCAGACAGGTACGCCATCCCGCCGTCTTGGAAATAGCGGAACGCCACGACGTTCACGGGTTGCTGGATCGCCGACGGCTGGGTTCGCACTGCCCCACGTGTCGTACTGCCGAACCAGACACCAGCGGTAGATCTCGCTCGGCGCAGTGGGATTGCGCTCGAGCGCGTTGGCGTAGCTCGAGCCGTCGAGCGGTGACGCCGAGCTCCATCGTCACGCCACTCTTGTCCTGCACGCGCCAGGTCAGGTGATTCGGCGACCAGAAAAACCGCAGGAAAGAGCCTTCGACGCGCGGCCGGAAGTACTGCCAGCTGCCGCGCCCACACCGGCATGACCTCGCCGCTCTGCGCACCGGTGCAGCCTCCCAGGCGCACTCACCGTGCAAATGGGCACGAGCTCCTGCCCGCCGTTGAACACGAAGTGGTCCTGATTCGGGATGCCAGCTCGTCTGGTCGTAGTATCGCGGCACTCCGCGATCGGTCTGCCGCGCGATGAACGGAACTCCGATCGACCAACCCATCCCCGCGACTCCGAGACCGCCACCGGAGCTATACGAAAGACCCAAGCTCGGCTGCGCGCCACCTCGCGCCGCAGGAAGCGAAAGCGGGACGCTGAACGTCGCAATTCCAGTGGAGAGCTGCGCGGAAAAGCTCTCTTCCATCCCGGCGATCGTCCCGGCGCCCTTCGGAATGCTGATGCTCTTGCTGGTCACCCCGCTCTTGTCGGCTCCACTCGGTAGAGCCGCAGGGGTTTCCTGAGGCAATGCAGCCGGCACCGCAGGCGCAACACCCGAGCTCGCGACCGTCGAAGCAGCAGGAGCCTTCGTCGTGACCTTGCCACCCGGTTTGGAGGCGGGTTCGGGCTCGTCGCTCTCATCTGGCACTTCGGCGACGTCATCGGACGGTTCGGCTGGTGCAGCAGGCGCGACCGCAACACCGGGATCATCGACGGTGATCGGTGGCTCGTTGGGATCAGCGCTCGCACGATTGAGCGTGACCGCAAACGAAAGCGCCAGCGGAAGTATGAGGTGCCGTGAACGGGTGAAGGGGCGAATCATTGCCCGCTTCCTCCATCTCCCACCAGCCGCACGATCGGGACCGGAATCAGCTCCGCTACGACATCCGGAGTGCCCTCGATTGACCCAAACACACGCCCGTAGTCGTCCCAGGCACTCGCAATCGCCCCCTCCGGAAAGAGCGGCGTCCCGGCAAGCGCGGCGTGGCGCTGATCGTCCTTTCGGTGTGCGGTGGCGCGCGGCAATGGGATCTCGATGGCCGAAAGATCGAGAGTCAAGGCGCCCCAGCTGAGCTCCTTCAGCCAAAGTTCTTCCGCGTCAGCCACTCCCGACACTGCTTCCGAGCGCCAAGCAACGAAGATTCTCGTTCCCACGCTCACGACATTTGGATGACTCTGACCGAGGCTTGGATCCGTGGAGTACGGAGCAACGAGGGGAGAAATGTCGAAGGGCGTGGCACTCGTCGAGCCCAGATCGAGAATCGCGCCCCGAAGTCGACTCGTCGAAAACGCTCCCCCTCCTTCCGTGAACACCAAGAGCAGATGCGATGCATCGAGCTCGGCGAGCGCAGGACGATCGTCGGCGGGCCCAGGCGCTGAGAGCGGAATGCTCCACGTGTTGGTTCCGGTGCGTGCAACGACGTTCTCACTCGACCCACTCGCACTGCGCCAGGCGGCTGCCCAGGTTCCAGCGAAAGGCGCGAGCGCAACGTTCGCTTCGACCGCCGCCGTTCCGGCAAGCGTCTGCTCTCCTCCGACGAGCGCTCCAGTTCCATCGAGCTTCCGCCACTTGGTGTCGGCAAACGTCGTCCCGATCTTCGATTCATCGACCCAGGCAACGATGAGCTCGGTTCCGGTCCAAATTAGATCGGGGTCCCGCTGGGTGAGAGACGTTGTGGTGTTGACGCGAACGAGAGTCCCGAGAGTCTGCGCCACCGGATCCACTGTTCGGAGGGCAATCCCGGGCCCGCTGCCGTCCCCTCCGAGATCAGTCCAAGCCACCGCGAACTTCCCGCTCGGCAGCGCAGCAACCACCGGATTCGCCGAAGCCGTGCTCGTCGAATCATTCGCAATGGTGAACAGCGTCTTCGGCACGCCCTTTTCGTCGAACGCTCGCATCTGGATGGCGGGCTGACTCGTGGACGAATCGACGAGCGCGACTCCAAAACCTTGCGCCCCGCCCCCGACCGGATGTCGCCCGTCACCGACACGACGCACCGCCTTCGGAGGCACACCACCGTCCGATCCGGGCCCCGGCACCACCAGCACATCTTCCACCTGACAGCTCGCCGAGCACGAATCGGGAGGCGAGCTTCCGGTCCCATCGTCGCACTCCTCCAAGACAGGATCCCGAATCCCATCCCCACAGAAAACCGACGGCGCCCCTCCGCCAGCGCCATCACCCACGTTCGCGTCCTCGACAGCAACGTCGAACCCGCCATCGCTCGGTGCAGCGCCGAAGCCCGCCGCCCCGCCGGTGCTCGATCCAGCCATGCCGGCATCAGCGCTACTGCCACCGATACCAACCTCACCCGCGCTCCCACCCTGCGCGCCCTGTCCGGCCGCCCCGCTGACTCCAGCAAAGCCGGCTTGGCCACCGCCACCGCCCGAGCCTCCACCGCCTCCTGGCCCGCATGCCACGAGTACGCGTGGAAGCGCCAAGCAGCTGAGCGCCGCGACTAACCACGGGGAAGCGATCGCACGCATGCGCCGACCCCCTTACTGGCTCGTCGCTTGGGGTTGGATTCTCGACCAGTAGCGATACTTGAGGACGAACTGGACGTCCTCGAGGCGGTTCCAAACGAGAGACGGCGAATCCCAGATCCGGAAGCGATAGCTCCCATCGAGCGGTCGCCCTCGATACTCCGGTTTTTCGACTCCCGGCTGCGTCAGCAGGCCCTGGTCTGCCGAGCTGATCGGCACAGTAATGTACCGCTCCGCCGCCAGACCCTTTCCGTGGTTGATCCCCGCCGAGCCAAAATTGAACACCTGCGGAACTCCGTCCCACGGCAAGACGGGTACCTGGAACGCGTCGTGGTCGATGGAGTAGTCGAGGTAGGCGCTCGCGAAGCAGGACTGACTCGGGTTCGAGCCGCAATCATAGACGCCAGTGCCCACGAGGTTTACCGCGATGCTGATGTGGCGGAAGTTGAAATTTCCCGCAGCCAGCTTGCCAGCGAGCCTCGAATTCCCCGATGCGAGGCCGGTTGTGTCGATCACCATCGGTGCGACTAGTTCGTAGAAGCACTGCTTGTTCGAAATCACACGAATACTTGAAGGCCTGCTGAACGTCCTCTGGCGTTAGGCTCGTACACGCCGCCGCCACATAAGTCCGGTTAGACGTGGTATTGATGTACGGCCCCGGCAACGAGCCAGGAGGCGCCTGCTCGAGTTGCACGTTTGCAATGAGCACGCTACCCAACTGAGACGCATCGAAGGCTGCCGCGAAGACTACGCGGTATGTTCCTGATTGGTCGGCCTTTAGCTCGAGGGACCGCCGGTCGCTCCATTGCACGGCCGCTGTCGCGCTCGAGGGGAGGAATGAGTGCTGGAAAACAAGGCAATCTGCTGACCGTCGGGCGCCACGATGGCCACGCGATACGGCGCGGAATCCTGCGTTGCGTACTTTCCTTGAGCATCGCGCGCTTGGTCCCACCATGAGAGGACATACGTTGCGCCCGCGGTGAGCTCGACCGCTTGGGAGACCGTGCCCGGCTGTGTGATACCCGAAATCGGTGGCGCCGCATCGGTGCCGCCTTCCGGCAGCCCTGAATCGCCGGGTGGCGGCGCCACGGGCTTCAGCTGACCATGTAGCCAAGTCAACCCACCGTTGGGCGCAGTGTCGGGCATCGGCGGTTGGACCTCGATCGTCGCCTGCGGATCTACATGCAGGCAGCTCGCGTCCCACGGCGCACAGGAGTTGAGCTCCCATCCGCGCAGGACGGGCCCGCTTCCATCCGAAACGAAATCGTGCCCAGTGAGATCGCTGGAATAGTAAAGGAGGTTTGGTGCCTCCTGAACGCAACCAGCCGGGGGGCCCAACAAATCGTCGCGCAAAGAAATTACGGCGGTGTCGTCACCATCGTGCGCGGGATACTGAATGTTGTAGTAGTCGACGAAGTTTTCGAGCTTGTCGACATAGTCGCCCACGAACTGGTCCGCAAATCCCTTGATTGTCTCCTTCTCAGCTTGGTCCAGGTCAGATTGTGCGCCACCGTCGGGCACCTCGAACGCGCGCAGTTCTTCATAATCGATGCCGGTTAGATTGCAGACGTCGTCCGCCCATTCAGACGGAGCGTTGAGCGGTCCGACGCTTTGAGTGAACGTGGAGAGCCGTGCTCCAACCCTCTGCTCCACGGCCAGGCGAGCAACGTAAGCGAGGTATTTTGCTTCGTGGAGCGCTGCCTCATATCGTAGTCGAGTGATATCATAGAGGCGGCGTTGCACTGTGTTGACGGGGAACTTCACTGCCTGGCCGGTGTCATCGATGAAATAGTCCGCCCCGGAACCCTTTGCGGCCTCGTACTTCGCCTTTTGCTCGCTCGCTCGAATCTGTTCGGTAACCTGAAGCACGCTGGCTGCCGAACTGCGGATGTCGCCCAGTGCATTTTGCAGGTCCGCGTAAAGAGGATTGCTGACGAGCTGCAGTTGGTTCAACGCCTGTGAAACCTGATTTGCCTTTGCATCCTGCGAGAGAGCCTCCAGCTCGTCGGTCTTCGCGAGCTTCGCCTCCCCAATGCCCATCTGGAGGTCCCCGTTCGCTATGTCGGTCACGAGCTTCGCCCCAACGTTCTTGACGCTCAGGGAGCTCGCGATGCTGGCGGCCGCAGCGACGACATCGGCGTGAATGGTCAGTCGCTGAATGGCCAGTTGTGCCGCCGCCGTGTCCTCAGCAATATTGGCGGCTGCGATATCGAGTCGCGCGCTTTGCACGGCGTCGCCCAATTGGTCCAAGTCCTCGGATGTTCGGGTCCACGCGCCGGCAAGCGTTTCCAGCGCCTTACGGAGCTCTAGAAGTTGAATGCCGTGGTCGCCTTTTGACTCACCGCTCCCCACAGTGAGCTGTGAGAAATCGTCGACTACACGCTTCGGAAGGCCTTCGAAGACCAGTTTGCTCACCTGCAAGCGCGCCTGCAAGGAGAGGTAATCGATCCAGTAGACGAACCCGTCCAGGTCGGAGAGCTTCGTCAACGCCGGGCGCGTCGTGGGTGTCCCGAGCACGCCACCGAGGCTGAAATTGCACGCTAGTGCAAGCGCCTGTGCAAGCTGGGCCGCGGCACCACATGATCCGACCGGTGGGTACGAGTTGACGAAAGCCTGGACGCGGCTTCCGGCGCTGCAAACCCGTGGCAGGAGCATTCGCTTCGTGTAGCGAGCCGCCGACATGAAGCAGCCAATGTCTCCAGGCAAGCACGCCTCTCCAGCGACACTCGACGGGCTGAACTGCAAGAACTCATCATTCGTGCAGTTCTGGTCGATGAAGTGGAGGCCGCTTTGGCCAACCCCCACCGGGCTTCCATCGAGTAGTCGTGCGTGACGACAGCTGGGCAGCGGAAACTTGTAGCTTCCCGAATCTTGAGCCGCTGTGTCGGTCAAAGCTACCTTGACGAATGTCGACCAGATATCCTGCACCGAGCTGTCCGGCGCGGGCCCGGGGAAGAGCGGGATCGTCTTTTGAAGCAGCTCCCATGGCGTAGAAAAAGGAACGGATTGCGTAGCGCTATTGGCCATGAAAAAGAGGTCGTGGAACGAGCTGAAGGCTGAACCGCTTCCGTCAACGTCGATCTTCAGGAGCGAGTCACCGGCTTGGTTGGTGCACAAACGACCCCATGAGCTTCCTCGACGGAGCTTGGCCACTGCAGCAAGTCCACTTACGTTCTCGGTTGTCTCATCGATCGGTGGCCCGAACGGCGTGACGGCACCAAGGTCGTCGATACACTTCATTCCCGAGAAGCGGCCTCCCTGCTGCTGGATCCACGGGGCGACCTCCGGTAGCGTGAAACCGCTGACTTCGGGATTCTGTCCGGCAACATGCACGTAGAGACCCGGGGTTGAGTAGATGTCCGTCAGCCAGTTGGGGATCTCGGCGAACAAACTGTCTGGCCAGTTGAACGTTGATAGGTTGAGCAGCGATGCGGCTTTAAGCGCTTCGCGATCCTCGTCTGCGTTGCCAGATGCATCGAGTTGCAGCGCTCCCTGAAATGGTGAGAAACGGGCCGTTCCGAATACCGTGGGTGCGGGTGCTCTAGCGGGGTCCGGCCACGTTGCGTTGAAGTTCGCTGCCGGTACCGGCGTGACGAACATCTGCTCCGGGATCGACCCGCTGAGGGCTCCAATGAGCCACAATGTGCCTTGAACGCGCCACAACACGAAGTTGGACTCCCGATCTGCATTTCCTGGCAACGTGTCTAATCCGCTCCCAAGAGGGATCTGAGCTGGCTGAGCGATTCTCCTAAACAGCGAATCGTAGAGGTCGGAAATCGCAGTGAGCGCAGCGGTTCCCGTACAGCTCTGGCCCGCTCGGCGACAGCCGGGCCAAGCGTTGTCCTGAGGACTCGAATCCATCACCTTCACGCCACTGAGCAGCAGATTCCAGGAACCAGTCGCGTGAACATCGATTCTCAGACGGTTGGCGAGTAGCTTGAGCGCGCTTGGATGCAACCACTCCGTGTTGGCTGCAGCCTTCACGATTTCGCCTTGAAATCCCAGCTTCAGAGAGGTTGCTACAGCCGTCAGCTCGTCGCACTTTCCGGAAGGGCTTGCGTTCCCGGTCTCGTAGGTTCCGAGGTTCAGCCCCGCAGTCTCGATATTGTCGATCGTCGCTGCGTCGCACGCCTCAAGCCCCGGCTGCGGGCAACCGAGTTTCTCTTGGGCAAAGCCTAAAGGATCGGGTTGGTCGAGCGTGGGATCATTTGTGAGAAACACAAGATCGTACTTGTCCTCACCAAAACAGTTATTCAGGTTTTGATCTTCGACGGGCGCGTTGACTTCCCCATCGGTGATATCGATCTTGTCCAGCGCAGTGTAATCACCACAGATTTCCGCGAGCGCCTCGCCCGCCGCTTCGCGCCGGAAATCTTGCTCCAGCCCGAGTCTGACGAGCTCTTGCCCAAGCGAGTCTGCCTTCGTCGCCGCCTGCCGAGCGAGAGAGAGATAGTGCCGGAAAGAGTTCTCGTATTGGTCCGAGTCAGATGTCAGCTCGTTCTCGAGCGGTACGAACAGATCCTTGGGTACGCCGTCGATGCAATAGGCAGGTCCCTCGCTCAAACTCCGTTCGCCGATGGCTGTCTTGTCCCGGAACTTCTTGCCAACGCCCAGAATGTCATTCAAGTGCTTGCGTTGCTTTTCGCTGACGACCGCCCCAGTGCCGCCGAACGCAGCCATGGGCGCGCGCAAGGCTATTGATCCTAGCACCTTCCCTTTCGCTGCAGGGCTCACGGGGTCGTGAAGCTGGACGACGTAGAGATTGTTATCCGACTTTCCAGAACCCAAAAACGCAGGCAAGAAATTCGGAGCCGACCCGCCCTCGAAGATGAAGGTGCCGCCCGTGCCGTCGTACCCGGTGTTTCGACGATTCGGATTGTCCATCGCTGCGACGCTCGCAAACGTTGGATGCGCCACGTATTGCTGCTCGAAATCCGCCGGACAGCTGCTGCGAAGACCTGCGGCGCAGTCCGCCACCCACGGCGGACCGTAGACCATCACGATCTGATTCTCGATTCCGGCCGGCGTCTTCGTCGCGAAGTCGTCTGGATCGAAGCCGAGGGTAAAGAGCCAGATCGAACCTGGAACGTTAGAGTTGCTGGCGTCGGGAAGGCTCGTCGCGATCAACCGTCCGGGTCCGGTCCAGCCGCGTGCTTCCGCAACGGCGCGTTGGCTCTGGTCGAACACGTCGTTGAACAAGGGATCCAGCTGCGCTGCCCGAACGCTCTCGCGGAGCACGACCAATCGTCGTTGCAGCGCCTGCCCCGCCGAGTAGGAGTCCTGGAAGCTGTTGCGAAATCCGAAGTCGGCCAGGAACTGCCCGACAATGCCGCCAAATTCGTCGCACTGGCTTGCCTGTTGAATCTGACCAGCCCGAGCCATGATGTCGACGGACAGGTCTTGCCGCGGAACGCCACCAGCAAGGGCCGTGGCACCAAGGCTCGTGAGCATAGGCGAGATGTCAGGAGCTGGGACCAGACCGGCGGTTGGCGTAACGACCGTCGCGACCTGGTCGTCTTGAGCGGTGAGGAGTTGGTAGTGCCGAAAGCTGGCGTTGAGGGCGAACGCAAGGTCGCCCTCCGTGAGGTCGTCCATGACATAGTCGACGGACTTCCCGCCCAGGGAGTCGAATACGGGATCGTTTGCGGAATACCCATTGCCGAGCGCGGACGTCAGCTTGAGCTGGGCTGCGACAGCCTTCTTGGCGTCCGAGACGTCAGCCTCGGTGAGATTCGCTTTCGGAATGACGATCCCCGCCCCTTGGACTATTTCCGTCGCAAGTTTCTGCCCCGGCGTCCGAATCCCGCTGCTCCCAACCCGCGCCGCGCGATCCGGACCGTACGCCTTCTCGAGCAGGTCGCCGGCAGCTACGCCGCCGCAGGCTGGGTCGGCCGTGTAGAAGACGGGATTGAACGGCGACAGAGAAGGCGATAGCTCCCAGCGCCCCGCAACTACGCGAAGTGCGTGGGCCAGTGTGTTGTACTTGCCGTTCTCGTTGTTTCGCTCGCCCCACGCGATCTCGCTCCCGCGCAGGGGGTCCGTCGCCATCGCGCGCCGCTGTGCGGTGCCGGCAAGATCCGCTTCGACCGACTTGTCGATGAGCTCGTCGAGGAGGCGGCTGGCGGAGCGGAGGATTTGCGTTTGATAGCGGAGACGGACCTCGGCGATTTTGGGGATGTTGGCAGCGGTGAGCTGCTTCTCGCCAGGAAAATAAAGGGCTGCGTTTTGTTGGTGGAAGATCCACACTGCGTTTGGAACTCCGAAGTTGGCCGGATCCACCGCCGCTTGAGCGTACACGGAAGAGCAGGGGCCCGCCGTGTTGCCTGGAGCTTGGATGGGCCACGCGTCGTTCATCGCGATCGTCGCCAAGAGGTAGATCGCGATATCGCGAGCGATGAACCGATCGCGATTCGATTGAACGGGAATCACCCACGGACCACTCGGGAAGCCCGTTACCTGGAACTGTGGGACGTTCTCCCATCGAATCGTAGAAACGGAGTCAGCGATGCCAGCCAGCTCGTTCGCAACGCACAGTAAGGCCTCCGAAAACGCCAACTCCTGGTCGCAAGACTGGGGCGCCGACGGAAAAATGCTCCAGGAATTCGAGCTCCACGGCGGAAGGACTGCTGGCGTCGCGATGAAGGGGTTATTCACGAAGCCGCCGCTGTTGCCGATCGCACTCGGCGCACACTGCGCGAGCGCTCCATGCACAAGAGCCCAGCCGTTCTTGGTCGCTAGGTCCTGTTCGTAAACCACGCCACCGTCACCCACACCGATGGCGGCCGTCGGTTTGCTCGAGGGCGACGTGTCTGCGCCATGCTTTTTCGCTGGCGACAGCGAGGGGAACCCCGGTGGCTGCATCTTGAAGAGCTCTTCAGCTGAACCGGGCAGCGCGCCGTCATAGACCGAGGGAACGTCTAACCCAGGAAAGCTCAGCTCTCGAATCGGACCGAGATCAACGCGCTGCTCACGACCGGGCTTTCCTACGAAGATCTTGATGGACCATTCGCTGAGCGGATCGGGTTGCGATGGCTTTTTCGGGCTCCCCACGTCGTCATCCGAGCAGGACACTCCGCCTAAGAGAAACAAGCTTCCGAACAAAACCAGCTGTTGCCAACGTCGCATCTTGCTCTCCTCTCGGCGACTCACTCATCTCCACAGCAGCGGAACCCCACGTCGGGCAGCTGTCCGATACCTGAATTCAAACTCGTTAGGCCGGCATTGGGGATGCACGATGCCTCGGACGCCGGTGTCACGAACCCGCCACCCCAGTGGTAACAAATGCTCGTCGCCTGCTCCGACGGCGTGTCACACGTTCCGGTCCATTCACCAACATTGCCGTTGAGGTCGTAGACAGCGTCGAAGGGCGCACTGGTCCCGTGGCAGTTCGGAAAGCTCTTCACTGGCTGGGGTTGGCCGGACGCGGTCTCGCTCGTCGCGCAAACGTTCTGCGCGGAAGTCCCATACGCGAAGTCGGTAGTTCCGGCTTGCGAGCAGGCGTAGAGCCATTCGTGCTTCTTCGGGTCATCGAACGGAAATGTCGCACCCGCTACAAAGTCGCAGAGGCGCTTCCCGGCCCACGCGCAATACATCACCGCATCACAACGATCGACGCAGACGACCGGGTAGTTCGCGAGGGCGGCTGGATCGTCCGGCACCCCGACGCACCAGCCGGTGTTGCTGGGCACGTAGGACTTGTTGATCACATCACAATCCGCTGGCTGTCCGCTGAGGTCAGCCCCCTTCACCTTCACGAACACGTCGTACTGAGCCTGCGTGACCTCGGTCTCGTCGATGCAGAAGCTTCCGCTCGGTGCATCGATCTTCACCATCTTCGGTCCAGCGGTTCCGGGACAAGCGGCGCTACCACCACCACCACCTGCACCTGCAGCGGCACTGCTACCTGCAACGCCACCACTCCCAGCTCCGCTCGCTCCGTCAATGCCGGAGTCATTCAACGAGCCGCCGGTCCCGCCACAATC
>CAWAHB010000030.1:0-18761 GCA_963781505.1 uncultured delta proteobacterium
GAAAGCGTTCCCGATTTCAGGATTTCCAGGTTCGCAGCTTTTTCCCAGCTCCGGTCCGAGCCGCCGCCAATTCGCCTCGACTCGCATTCCCGGCTGTGTTCTCGAATGGTTGAGGCTCGAGGTGTTCGACGACCTGCGTTCGCCTTGGCAGATAGGGAGGAAAAGAAACGCCCTCAGCCAGACATCCATTCGGGATCATTACTTGTGAGTGCCACGCACCAGAGGGAGAGTACTTTTGGGTTTGCGTTCCAGGTACGAAGCCATGCCCCGAACAGCTGACTCCCGGGGAGAGTTGCGACGGGCTACCAGCGGGACTCGAATGCGCGACGCAACTGGATAGCGGCTGGGTTCCGTGTACTTGTCATGTCGATTCCGGCAGCAAGCGCTGGACGTGCTTGCCGTAGTGCAAAGGGATTTGCCGATCCGCGACATCGCGACATCGCGGGTAACGCGGGCAGCCCTCCTCGATAGCGGGGCAGGGGAGCTAACGCAGTTCTTCACCGGCACGCTCGAACTGCTCTCTGCTAACCGCAGTTCTTGTGCTTGAATGCCACCGAGTCGGGGTTGCTCATATCGTCGTCGAACGTTCAGGTCCGAACGACGCGCCCCGGCAAACCGCGAGCGGCCAACGCGTTGCGGGTCACCCATGGGACGAAGCGCGAGGTCGTGGCGCGCGACGGGCTCCAGTGCGCTCCAGTGCACCTTCGTGGACGTGAAGGCGGACACGGGATCCGCGACAGCGCGGGTAATTCGGAAGCGACGCGATCCGCGACGGGGGTGTGGGACGCGAAGCACCTCGTCCTGGTGGGAAAGGGCTCGACGATTCTTCGATACATCGAGTGAGGCTTTCTGCGGCAGGGGCGCGAACGCAGCTTCGAGAACGTCGACTCCGATACTCTCGAGCTTTGGTTCAAGACGCTCGGCTCGAAGCCCAGCTCCACGGAAGTCACTCTCCGAGAGTCCGGGAAGGTTTCCGATCCCGCGCTTCTGGCATACCGTGGGCGCGTGACCCAAGAGACACGAGCCGACCGCGGCTACCACGTCCTGAACGCAGCCGAGAAGGGCGCGCTGACCGACGATGAACGCGAATTTGCGTATGCGGTCCACGTCGGGTTGAGCGAGCAACCGAAGCGATTGCCGTCGCATTATTTCTATGACGACGAGGGCAGTCGCGTGTTTCAGCAGATCATGGCGCTCCCGGAGTACTACCTGACGCGATGCGAGCAAGAGATCATCGAGCTGCACAAGAACGACCTCGCCGATCTCGTTGCGAACCAGTCGCTCAACGTCGTCGATCTCGGTGCGGGCGACGGGAAGAAAACGCGCATCTTGCTCGAGCACTTCGTGCGCCGAAGTCTCGATTTCCGCTACGTACCGATCGACATTTCCGAAGGCGCCATGCAAGAGCTCGTCGCGACGACACGCCGCGAGCAGCCCAAAGTGCCCGTCCAAGGGCTCGTCGCCGAGTACACGGATGGTCTTCGCTTTCTGACGAACGACGAATCCGGGCGAAAGAACCTCGTGTTGTTCTTGGGCTCGAACATCGGCAACTTCGACCGGGCGCGCGCACGGTCGTTCTTACGTCGTGTCTGGAGCGCGCTTCAGCATGGCGACTACCTGCTGTGCGGCTTCGATTTGAAGAAGGACATCGACGTCCTGCTCCGCGCATATGCCGACGCCGGCGGTGTCACCGCGCGATTCAACCTGAACCTCCTCAATCGGATCAACCGCGAGCTCGGCGGGCGTTTCGACACCGAAAAGTTCAGACACCACGGGACTTACAACGTGTTCAGCGGAGCCATGGAGAGCTACCTCGTGAGCCTGGAGCGCCAGAGCGTCCCGATCGACGCGTTGCGGCTCACCTTCGAGTTCGACCCCTGGGAGCCGATCCACACCGAGTACTCCTACAAATATCTTCGGACGGACGTTGCCACGCTGGCGCGCGACACGGGGTTCTCGATCGAAGCGGAATTCTTCGGATCAGAAGCGCTGGTTCCTCGACTCGCTCTGGCGGGTCGAGCGCACCTAGCGTATCCGAACCGCTTCAGCCACGCGCGTTCCGGCTCTTGCGCTCACCCGCACTCGACGGCGCAGCTCGTGTCGGCGCAACCGATGGCCGCGTCGTACTCCTGCTTGCCGGTCGGGTATTTCAATGCGCAGTCCGACAAGCAATCCGCTATCCCCGCATCGCCGGCGTCGTCGGGCAGGAGCGCGCAGGCGAGTGCGCAATTGACGTAACCGTCGTCGCATTCCAGATCGGCGTAGCAAGCGTTCACCGCTTCGCAGCAGTGCTGTTCGGCGCATGCGTTGCACGCAGGTACGGACGACGAGTAAGGCTTCGTGAGCGTGCAGGCGCTGGCGTCGGCGCTGTCTGGACCCGCGTCCGTGAGCGCCGCGTCATCGGGTGCCCCAGCGTCGGGTCCGTCGGTCCCGGTGTCCACGACATCGACGACAGCGTCCCTTCCAGCGTCGAGTAGTGAAGGGGAGGAGGCGTCGTCCGATGCCCCACACGCCCCGAGGACAATACCGCCCACGACGAAGGCCGAACCGCGCATGGCCGAGAGTCTAGCTGGACTTCCGGACAGAACGAGTTGGGGAAAGCGAGACGAGGCCGATTGGCGACGGCTCGGACTCTGTCGGGCTCGAAAAGCTGCGAACCGAAAAATGCATTTCATCCTTGCTCGAGGCAACGCGACGTCGTCACGGCTTCACGGGGACGATGCGCTGGGGGGCGGCTCGTGGTTTGCCCACGTCGGGCTCGGGATAGCGGTAACGGCGCTTCTTCATGTACCGGAGTGGAACAGAAGGCGTGCGGAAAGACGAAGCGCGCGGCCAAGTATCTAAAGCACGCCTGCGACATGGGTTACAAAGCCGTGTGCGCGTTGGTGCACAAGGCTGATTAGCTCGAGCCTACGTTCCCCTCGGCCTTTCCTTCCTGCCGACCGTGCTGAACGCATCGCCGGGCGTACTCGACGCTTGTCGGGCTCGATCCTTGCCGATTTGCGAGATCTGATGCCCCATCAACTCGGCCCGATGACAGGTGCACACGTGCTGACACCGGCACCGACCACGTGCAAGCCGGTGTCGTGGAAGATCTCGACGACTGCTCCCGCGGGGTCGATTTTCCACACCTTCGTCGATGTATCGACCCAGGTGTTTTCGTAGAAGACATAGAAGTCTCCGCCCCAGAATGCGACGGCGTAGTTTCGGCTGCCGACAGGCATTGGCGCCCCCGCATCGCCGTAGAACTCGAGCAGCGGCTGGGCGCTCAGCGTCTGTCCGCTGTTCCGATCGATGTGGAGTAACGTGGGAGGCTCCGCGTACGGATTCAACGGATCTCCCGGAACGAATCCCCAAAGCTCGCCGTTTGCATTGCCAGTGAGCTCGGCCGAGCCGGGCAGGGTGCCGAGGGTTGCCCGTGAAATGATGCCATCATGACGAAGCTCTCGGTATTGGTCTCGGTGTCCGCGATCTCGGCCCGCTTGACGTTCCTCTGCAACGTCGATTTCGTCAGCGGATCGTCGTCGAAGCCGAGAGGGATGAACGTCCGGTACGTGCTCGAATCTAGCAGACGGAACGCCAGATCGTCGTAGCTGCACGCCGTCATCTGCTTCAGAATGGCGACGCTTAGCACCTGTTTCGCGGCTATCCCATCACGGCCGTTGGTTTGGTCGACACGCTTGCTTCCGCGCCAGCTCAAGTTTCTCGTGCAGTAACGACGTGCGCCGCTGCATCGGCCCCGCCACACGCCTGCGACTCCGGAACGAGCAACGCGCTGGCGTCGTCGCAGGCGCTGTTTCTGCGCCGTGAAGTCATGCCAAGATCAGGGCAGAGCAACGGAGTTACCGCCCCGAATGACGCGCCTCGTGACACCCGGAGGGCCGGAGGGGTGTGACGGTCTGGCGGGCGTCGGTCAGACCCGCGCTGGCGCGGGTTGCGGCTTCTTCTGCGCCATGAAGTCGCGACCGAAGTCGTCCTCGGCGGCCAAAGCGTTGTGGGCCCGGCATCGAAGGCTGATATTGGACTCAGTCGGTGGGCCTCCTCGTGCATAAGCCGTTTCGTGGTGCAGCTCGAGACAGCCTGTTTCACGGCAGCGCTGGCCTGTGGCATCGACGTAGGAGCAGCGTCCTTCATCGCGCTTCCACACTGCGCGGCGCACGGCAGCGGGGATGTATCGCCCACCCACCCCGTCGGGTATCTCACCCCGTCGGGTATCTCGAAGCGAGTCGAAGCGAGTCGAAGCGAGTCGAAGCGCGTCGCGCTCGAGCGGCTCGACCGTCTGCTCGCTCGCGTCCTCGGTGGGACATGACGAGCCAGACTCGTCATTCACGGCGTACTTGCGCTTCTTCAGCTCAGCCACCAAGAGCTGCATCGCGCGTAGGTGCACCTCTTCGAGCGCTCGGTCGGGTACCGCGTGCGCCAGTAGATCTCGCGCCTGCTCGAGCAGGTTGACGTACTCCTGGGTCGCCGTGAATTGAACCTTGTAGCGCTGCGGCGGCAGTGTGGGCAGTGGCCGGGTGTCACCAAGCGCGTCCGATTCAGCCTCGGCGTGAATTTCTCCGCTGCGCGGCTCTGGCGCGGTCTCGACAGCAAGCGAGTCTCTACCCTCGGTGTCGATCCAGTCCTTCGGACGCTCACCGGGCTCGAGCTCTCGGATCGCCGGGCAGAACGACGCAGCGAACTCCGCCCAACTGGGGTTTCTCGGCGCTACCGGCCCGTCCGCTCGAGGACCCAGCGGCTCGATGCGGGCCGGAACGTCCGGCAGCGGATCGAGCATCCGGACCAGACTTGCGATCTCCTTTTTCGTCCGGTGCTTGGCTCGCGCGAGCACCTCGAGGTGATTGGCACTGGTAAGGTGTGGGCCCAGCATCAACACGCCCGTCAGGTGGATCTCGCCCGCCGCGATCTGCTCGAACAGGACCGGGAACTGCCGCGCGATCTTGGCGGCGTGGGCGCGCCGCAATGCGGCGTCTTCGGACATGCGAAGCTCGTAGATGCAATACGTGTACAGGCTGGAACAAGCTCTCACACGGTGGATGCCGCGGGCCTCGACCTCAGCGAGGTGAGCCAAAAGCGCGGCCAGGACTTGATTGGCGCGACCCACCTGGCAGCGAGTGCTCGCCAAGAGGTCGTCGTCGGAGAGGTGGTCGAGGCAGTAGGCGGGAGCCGGAGCATGGGTATCCATGGCCGCACCCTACACCCTGAATTTCGAGCCTCCCTCTTGGCTCATGGTTGCGTTTCTAGCGCCGGGACGGGTTTCTTTTCCATCCGGCGCCCCAGCGCGCGCGTGTGCGGCGCCTGCGTACCACAGCGGCGAAATTTGGATCACGTCGGCGAAATCGAGGCGCCGTGCGCCGTCCACGCCGTCAAATGAATTCGCATATGGCATGTAATTTTTTTCGGGCGCGATAGCACGTCACCGACGGCAGCTCGAGCTGAGTCGATCCGAAGCGAGCTGCCGAGTGCGCCGTAACACCTCTCCGGGATCCGGATCCCAATCCGAATCCGAACTTCCGGCGTTGAACTTCCCCGCCTCACTGACGCTTCAGGGACTCTTCGCCGACTGAGCGCGGCTTCGTAGGCCTCTACCGGCGAAACGCGACGCCGCTTCTCCTCGCTCCTGACACAAGGAGCGCAACCGGTCAGGCCGAGCGCCCGAGCTGCCGCTCATGCGAGTCGAACGGCGATCGACGCCTGCGGAGGCCGTTTCGGTAGATCATTCAGCCACCCGTCCCGCATCGGCCCGGCCTCTCCGACATTCGGCCCCCGCGCGCGCTCAGGCAGGCAAGAAGCCGTTGGTCGACAAGCACGACCCGACCCGAGCGTCGTTGGCTCGTTTCGCCAAGGCGGCGAAATCGACCGCGCGCGCCGTCAAGTCGGGCGAGCTTCGCGAGGTGGTTCGAGGCATGGTCGAAAAAGCGCGAGAGCTCGGAATGCCGACGAGCGTTCTGGATGCTGCCATGTCCGGCAACGTGAAGCTTCGGATTGGCGGAACGAGGCAGCAGAAGACTACGCGGACGAAGCCATCGCATTCGCAGTTTCCGGTCGCATCAATCAATACCTTCAGGCCCGTCTCGGAGAGAAGACCGGAAAAGACTCCGCACACGCGCTGGAGTGCGCGCGCAATCTGAACAAGACCCAAGAGTTCGCCGACGATTGGGTCCATGGATATCTCACGCCGGGACACATGGGCAGCACGGAATACCTCTACTCGGATACTCCGATGCCCGCCGGCTCTCGGGACTTCGTGCGATCACTGACGCCAGGATTGGATGCATGGCAAAAGCGCACGTTGCACCACTAGCGGTGGCTCTCGGGATTTCCACGATCATCACGCTTCTCGGCCCGACAGCTTGCCGCTCTACGGAAGGGGCGCCGCCTCCGGTCGTGACGAGCTCGGCACCGCGAGCATTGCCTAGCGCACCAGCAGCCAGCTCCGCATCGGCGCGCACGTTGGACCCGAGGACGCAGCGCCTGCTCGTCCTCTACACGACCTCCGAGACGATCTTTCGGCGATACCTCGACGAGAACGGTCGGCGCTCTCGATTCTGCGAGTTCGTCCAGGCACTCCCGCGACGAGACAAGCTCGACCCATGGGGAAGGCCTCTCGTCGGATCTTGCGAACGGGTCGATCCACGACTTCGCTCCGACGGCCCCGACGGGCGTCCCGACACGGCGGACGATCTCGGATTTCGGTTGTCCGAGCTGTTCGGCCCCACTCCGTGAGCTCGGGTCGGGCCTCTCGCGAGGAGGCGGGCGACGGAGCTTCGGCCTTCACAGATCGGACACCACGGGCGTGCGAGCCTGGGGCGGTCGATCCGGATCTCGCGGAAAAGCTTCGGGAACAGAGCGAACGATGGGTCGCCTGAAAAAATCGACCGGCGCCCGTATCTTTTCGTCGATGCTCTGCGTCGTTCCAGCATGAGCTCATCCAAGGAACTCGCGGACTCGATTCAGACTGCGTGGCACGACTTCCTCGAGAAGTACGAATCGCTGCGACCCGAGCTCTATCGGTATTGCCGGCACCTGACCCGGAGTCCCTGGGATGCTGAAGACCTCGCCCAGGACACGCTGGCCCGCGCGTTCGTCACGCTTGCACAGCTCGGCGACAGCGTGCCCGCCAATCCGCGCGCCTGGCTGTTCCGCGTCGCCTCCAATCTCTGGATCGATCGACTTCGTCGTTTGCGTCGTGAGGAGCCGCTGGTCGCGGAGCCGAGTGATCGCGGTACGGAGGGCGATCCCCAGCGGACGCGCGAGGCCGCGGGCACGCTTCTCGGTCAGCTCTCACCCCAAGAGCGAGCTGCGGTGGTGCTGAAGGACGTCTTCGACTTCTCCCTCGAAGAAGTGGCGGAGTCGCTGTCCACGACCGTCGGCGCGGTGAAGAGCGCTCTCTCTCGTGCGCGCGGAAAGCTGGTCGAGCCAAGCGTCGATGAAACCCGATCGCCGCGGCCCGCCGTGCTCGACGCGTTCTGTGCTGCATTCAACGCTGGTGACATCGATGGCGTGACGGCACTTCTCCTCGACAGCGCGAGCGTCGAAGTCGTGGGTGCGACCACGCGCTACGGTCCCGAAGAGGCACGTCGAACCGTGCTCCAAGGGATGCTGTTCGGTGTGAAGGTCATGGCCGAAGTGTTCCCCGGAGTCCTCTCGGTGCCCCCGCGAGTCGAAGCCCACGCGCATCGCGGAGGTTGGGTGCTGGTCCACTTCTACGCGCACCACGACGGCGAAAAAGTGCGCGCGCTCACTCGCGTCGAGGCGGACGGCGATCGCGTCTCCCGCCTCTGGAACTACTTCTACAATCCCGAGCTCATCGAAGAAGTCTGCAAAGAGCTGGGGATTGAATCGTGCTCGAACGGCCACAGCTGGTGGCGTTTCGACTGTCGTTGAACATCCCCACGAAAGGACCGAATCGATGTCCCTCACGCTACACTTCCATCCGCTGTCCTCGTTCTGCATGAAGAGCCTGATTGGTCTCTACGAGCTCGATGTCTCGTTCGAAAAACACATCGTCGATCTCGGAAACGAGGTCGAGCGCGCGGCATTCCTCGAGCTCTGGCCAATCGGGAAGTTTCCCGTCCTTCGCGACCAGGCGCAGAGCCTCACGCTGCCAGAGACGAGCATTCTTCTCGAGTACGCGGAGCAGCACTACTCGGGAAAGCGGCGCCTCACACCGTCCGATCCGGACGCCGCGCGGGAGTGTCGATTGCGGGATCGCTTCTTCGACCTCTACGTGAACGTCCCGGTGGGCAAGATCGTGACCGACAAGCTTCGCCCGAACGACGCCCACGACCCGTTCGGGGTGGAGCAGGCCAGGGCCCAGCTCCGCACGGCGTACTCGGTCGCCAACGACTGGATGCGGGGCTCCAATGCCTGGGCCATCGGCGACCAATTTTCCCTCGCAGACTGCGCCGCCGCACCCGCGCTCTTCTACGCGAACAAGATCCTCCCGTTTTGCGACGAACACCGACACCTCGCCGGCTACTACGCCCGACTCGTCGAACGACCATCGGTTGCGCGAGCTCTCGACGAGGCAAAGCCTTACCTCGCGATGTTTCCGGGCTGACAAGGGACCTGCGCGTGTCGGCGCGCCGCCTTCGGCACGCCTGTTGCTCTCCTCGGCGCGCGAACTGATCGCGAGCGGAGCTACGCGAACACGATCGCATTTCCCGACTTGTAACGGGGGGGGTGCCCGTGAAATGATGCCATCATGACGAAGCTCTCGGTATTGGTCTCGGTGTCCGCGATCTCGGTTGGCTTGCTCGGATGTGGATCCGACGACTCGGGCGGTGGATCCGGCGGCGGGGGAACCTCAGCGGGGGGCGGCTCGGGCGGGACGAACAGCGGCGGGACGAACAGCGGCGGGACGAACAGCGGCGGGACCAACAGCGGCGGGACCAACAGCGGCGGGACCAACAGCGGCGGCAACGCCGGAACGAGCGCCGGGGGAACCGGCGGAGACGCCGGAAGCGGTACCGGTGGGTCGAGCTCGAGTTGCTCGATCCAGAGCACCGACTGCACCGACTGCATTGGAAAGTATTGCCAGACCCAATTCGACGAGTGCAAAGCCGATACCGCGTGTCCCTACGACGCCCTGGCGACCTGCGTATGCACGGCGCAGGTCGCGAGCGATACGGCCGCCGTGCTTCAATGCGAGAACGATTTCAGCAACGGTCAAGGGAACAACGGCCACGGCCTCCGCTCTTGCATCGTGACGAACTGCAACGCTCCTTGCGGTACTCAGTAGCTACGTCCTCGCGATTGCGGTCAGCGATGCTCGGAGGCGCGCCCGCCGGCAAATCCGAGAAATCCTCAGCCCTACACGCTCAGTCCCGCGCTTCCAGCCGGAGCGCCACGATCTTCAGCGGTTGGTTGAGCATGCTGCGCTCTCGATCGCCGGTCTGTTCACCGCGCTCGATGAGGGCGCCTCGCCTTGCCCGTCAGAGCTCGGGCGCAGCATTCACTCGAACACGCACTCCTTCTTCTCCGCGTCGTGAAGACCAGGCTCGCAGGTCGTTCCTGGAGGACAGTCGGGCTTGCCTTCGCCGCATTGCGGGGCGCAGCGGCACGAAGGACAGGCGCCGGTGTGCTGCTCGTTGGGCGCGCACTCTCCATACGAGCCCGGCTCCATCGTGATGCACTCGCGATACAGTTGGCAGTCCTTCCCGTCGAAGTGAGCGCGCAGGCACTCGAGAGCTCCGCCAAAGCCCGAGGCGAGGTTGCAGTCCGGGGGGGCTGGCTGACCAAAGAAGAGCGGTGCACAACTGCAGATGAACGTTGCAACTTCCTTCGCGGGGAAGTCGGGAACGTCACGAAAGCGACCGATCGGTTTGGGTTCGCCTTGGCCCGGGGGCCACACGGCCTCGAACACCACTGGCGTACTCCAGTCGAACGTTGCGACGACCGAGGAGCCTTCGTGCCAGCGAAACACCAGTCGCTTCGATTCTACTTTCGCTTCGCGGCCCTTCGGATCAATCAGGATGCGCTCGACGCCGCCCAGGAATCCGTTTTCGTCGCACGTGACCTCGACCCAGCCAGGGAGCTCGCGGGCGGTGCAGTCGAGCAATTCGTCGCCGACGACATGAGTGCGGGGCGCGCTCTTCCAGCCATCCGGCCCCGGTTCCTCGGTCGCGCGCACGGACGGATCGGTCGATTCTGGTTCGTTCGGCAGCGTGATCGGCGCGGTCGGAGCGTTCGTCGGCGTGCGAGGCGACGGCGAGTTGCAGGAAGAGACGACCGCGAGCGCCACCAGCAAAGTGAAGCTGCTGCCCGGGACCGCTGCCCAGCGATGCATGCGATCTGCATACCAGATCCCCCGCACCCGCAGGCGAAGATCGGCTCGGGCTTGGGCGGCGTCAACGTCAGGCGAACAGCTCGCCCACACGAAGCAGCGCCTTCGGAAATGCCGTCGGGGCGATCTCGTGATTGCCTTCGAAGCGTCGACCGCGCTGGTAGCCGTCTGCGGTGGGCTGATCAAAAACTTCGACCGAGCGCCCGTTCACGTCGACGATCCAGTATTCGGGCACGCCGCTCGCCGCGTACAGTCTCGCCTTCGTTTCGCGATCGTACTTCAGCGATTCGTCCGAGACCTCGATCACCAGAAAGGCGCGTTCGGGATGGGAATCTGCGTAGCGGCGTGGCGGGACCAAGGCCAGGTCGGGCTCGGGCTCGGAATCGTCGCTCGCGGCGAACGGTTGCTGGACGCGCACCACGGCATCGTCGCCCATCGCGCGAACGAAGTGCCGGGTCAGGACGTCGACCGGATCCGCATGTCTCGAGCCAATGGGTGACATCTCGACCAAAATCCCGCGAATCAGCTCGACCCGCTCATCGGCGAACAGGCCTTGGTCGACCATGCGATCGTACTCGGCTCGGCTCAAAAGCCGCGGTCGAGCGTGGGAGAGCACATCCACTTGCATTGCCGTCATGATAGCACCGTCGAATGTTTGCGAGCATCTCGTCCGCGCCCTCATGCAAACGAAGTGCCGCCCGTGGGATGCCGAAAATGCGTGGATGTGTACGCCAGCGGTGGGTGGCGGCCACTGGCGACGGGGTGGCGATCGCCAGATACGTCGCAGCTGACGCAGGACGGATCCACCCGCGACATCGCGGATCGTTTGCGGATTGAGCCCGCCTAGAACGATCCCCAGGAGCATCATTGTGCGATCCCAATCACGCTCGCGTTTTGTTCCTGTTGTCGGCGCCGGCCCTTCCCGGCGCAACTTGTCCAACTTGGACACATGATTGGTCCAGTCGAGCGCGTGGAAAAATGGGCTCCTTCCAGCGTGCCGCGAGGCAATGAGGAAGCAACCGGGGTCGGATCGGCGGCCCTCGCGCACTCTCTGTCGCCGACAACATTGCGAAGGGTGAGAGGGACACCGTCCTGGCTCGACTGAAGCGCGCGCGTTGGGCCGGGCAATCAGTAGCGGAACTACAAGCCTTGGAATGGAACGACCCACGCCCAAGGGCTATGCCCCTTCCGCCGGGATCCGGATTTCCGGGAGGGCGAGGCGAAGCGTGTTGGCGACGCGTAGGGCCGGAACAGGGGACAAAGCTGCGAACCCGATGAATCTTCGAATCCAGTATGATCGTGTCGAATGAAACCTTCGTTCGCCCGACTCGCAGTCTGCATCTCGCTCACCGCAATCGGCTGCCGGTCGAACGATCCTCACGCTGTCGACGCCGGCGACTGCCACGCCGATTCCGATTGTGAGCGCGCCCGCTGCTCCGAGGGTTTCCGCTTCGAGCTCGCCGCTGGAGGAGAAAGGTCCTCTCGCCGAGAAGCTTGCGAGCTACCGGGAGAAGTTGCCAGCGGCCGCGACACTCTCGGAGCAGAACGGCGCTTCGTTTTCATGCCCGCATCACGGGTCCGTGACTTACACGCTGCTCTTTGCGGCCGCGGCGAAGCTCCCGATTTCCAGTGACGCCGATCTCGTGACGCTGGCGCACTTCGCTCGCGACGAGGACGCGTGCGTCCGCTACATCGCGATCGAGGCCATCATGAAGAAGATTGGCTACGACTCGAACAGCATCTCGCTTCCGAGCGTGCACGAGCCGGATCACTTTCAGTACCACGACGTGCTCGGGTCGCTCAAAACGCATCTCGAGTCGCATCACGTCTCGTATCCGGCTCGAGTTTTCGACGGCCTGATGCTGGACGTGAGCGAGCGCGACTTCGAGCCGCTCCTACACGGGCACTGGCACGAAGACGTGGGCAAGTCGAAGAACTTCCAGTACCTGGTCGAGCTGGACGGGAAGCTCTTGCATGTCACACATCGTGAGACGCACGGCGATCCGGCGTGGCCCGATACCACGAGCACGATCGAGATCGACAAGGTGACGGTGAACGCGCAAAGGCAACTCGTCGTGACCGGAGCGTGGCGACAGGACTCGTCAGCGAAGGGCTACGTCGGAAAGAAGATCACGCCCGCGGACATCACGTATTCGTTCTGGCCGGTGAGCCACGACCTGGTGTGGTTCCGGCAGGGCACTGGGTATTGGGACAAGCTCGTGCGAGGCAAGGGGTGAGCGAGTCGTCGTCATTCGAAATCCTCTTGACTCTCCCGTGACAGGAAGGTTGACGCTCGTTGGGTGAAGAACGAGCGATTGACGATCGGAGAGCTGTCGCGCCGGACCGGGCTTCCGGTGAAGACGCTCAGGTTTTGGTCGGACGAAGGGCTCCTTCCTGCGTCTCGGTCTTCGAGCGGCTACCGCTTGTACGGCGAGGAAGAGCTCGGTCGGCTCGATCTGGTGCGGACCTTGCGAGATGCCGGGCTGGGGCTCGACGCGATTCGGAAGGTGCTGAGTCACGATACGTCGCTGGCGGACGCTCTTCGCCTTCAACTCGCCGCCGTCGAGGCGCACGTGGCTTCGCTCCAGGGCGTGGCTGCGGCCCTGCGTGCCGCGCTGCAAAGAGGCGAGCCCAACGCGAGCGACGTGAGGAGGTTGTGTGCAGTGACGAGATTGACCAATGAAGAGCGACTGGCCGTCATCGAGCAGTTTCACGAACGGGTGGCCGAGGGGATGCCGGTCGACGAGGCGTGGCGAAAGAAGATGTTCGCGACGACAACGCCCAAGTTGCCCAGCGATCCAACCGCCGCGCAGCTCGACGCCTGGATCGAGCTGGCCGACCTCGTTGCCGATCCGTCGTTCATCGAGAACCTGCGTGCGAGTGCGATCCTGACGCAGGAAAAGAACATCGACGTAAACAAGCTTCGCCTTGCGAACGAAGGGGTCGCCGCGGCTGCTGGGGCTCTGCGCGCACAGAACCTCGGGCCTGCATCCGAGGAGTCCGGCAAAATGGTGCGGGACTACGTAGAAGCCGTGGCGCGTGCCTGCGGACAGGAACGTCGACGAAGAGTTCGCCCACATGTTTCGCGAGCGCTTCCAAGCCCACGATCCCCGCACGGCGCGGTATCGCGAGTTGCTTGCGATCCTGAACGATCAGCCTTCGTCCACGGGAACGGCGGATGATTGGCGCTTCATCGCGGAGGCGGTGCGGCACCATCTCGAGTGAGGTAGCTACGATGCGTTGGTATCACTACGTCGCGTACTTCTTCGGGGGCGCGTTCCTCGCGAACGCCATCCCCCACCTGGTAAATGGGATCTCGGGGCGTTCTTTCAAAGCCCGTTCGCCTCTCCGCCGGGGCAAGGGCTCTCGTCTCCGACGGTGAACGTACTCTGGGGACTGTTCAACCTCGCCGTCGGGTACGTGCTCCTCTGCCGTGTCGGCAGCTTCGAGCTTCGCCGGACACGGCACGTGCTCGTCATGGGGCTCGGCGCGCTGCTCATGGCAGTGATGCTCGCGCGCACGCTGGGGAGGTTCTACGGCGGGGGTTCGTAGCACGCCTGGGCTCGTGTCCTCAGTCTTCCGCAATTCGCCGCCGCACTTCCAGCGGCGGAGGCAACTCGGCGTCACGGAAGGCCCGGTGGCGCAGGGCAAGCTCGGAGAGCCCTGCGACAACGGCTGCGCAGCCTCCCTGCAGTGCGTGTCCGGTGCCTGCGCGGCACACGGACCGATCTGTCATTCCGGGCAGTGATCCCCATCCCGACCCGGAAACCCATCGCTTCTCCATTCGACTTGTCGTCACCGACGAGATCGAGGAAAACCGGACCCATGGCTACCTACACCTGCGGCAAATGCGGAATGGGCGTGAACATGACCTGTGCAAAGTGCGGGTCGGCGCTCGTCAACGACTCGCTGACCAAGGACGACGGCGCGAA
This sequence comes from uncultured delta proteobacterium, assembly GCA_963781505.1. Lineage (GTDB taxonomy): Bacteria > Myxococcota_A > Polyangia > Polyangiales > Polyangiaceae > JADJKB01. Next base: position 14,221 of record CAWAHB010000030.1, read on the forward strand.
GGTCCAGATCTCCAAGTGCCCGAACGGTTGCGGCAAGATCAAGTCGCCGCTGTGCTGTGGGCAAGACATGTCCTGCTCGGTATAGCCGCAGTACGAAGCTACTCGACTGGCTCGCAGTACCGCGCGTGCGCCCCCACCGCCTGGATCCCCTGGGCAATCTCCGACCGAAACGCTTCTCGTCGCGCCAGCGATCCCAGCCGCGGAACGATCAGCAAATCTTCTGCGCCCATCTCGAGCCAGCTCAAAAGAGGCCGGTCATCGACATCCGCTAGCCCCAGCAGGATCTCCAGCATGGGGTCGCTCGGCTGCGATCGCTCGAAGGATCCCTTGTGTTTCTTCAAGCGAGCGACCAGCTTCGCGATGTTCGCGGGTCGCTCCGAACGCCGGAGAAGGCCGACATCGAGCACGAGCGCGATCGGCGAATCGAGATGCAGCGAATCGTTGCGCAATCTCGTAGCGACTCGCTCCCTCTCCTCCGGTCCAGAGAGCCCGATCCAGATCGACCAGGAGACCGCCCATGCTGCGAGGCGCGCGCGGGACGACAGCTCGTCGAGATGCTTCTCGCTCCACGCCTGCAAGAGCCGCTCGTCGGGGCTAGCGGGCGCGCGGAAAATGCGGACGTCCACTCCGCTTCGCCACCACCGCTCGCGGACCAGTGCGCCGGCGGCGTTGACCATGGGGATCAGCCAGGGAAAGCGCTGCTCGAGCTCGGAGCGAACGTCTTCGGACGTGAGATCGACCAGGCCCGGCGTCGCTCGCGCTTCGAGAGCCGTGACGAGATCCTCCAGCAATTGAACCACCTCCCCACGCTCGCGCACTGGCAGCGCAGCCAAAGCGAGCCAGACGGCGTTGCCGGGGTCTCCTTCGCCCGTGGTGTCGGAAGGGTTCGCCCGGTATGCGAGCTTCGGCCCGCAAGCAGAAGCTTTCCCAAGGCGAGCAGCGCGTCGCAGCTGCCAGATCGCGACAGCCGCCAGGCTCAATATCCCCAGAGCCTTAACGGCGGCTCGCCGAGAACTCGCTGCCGTCACTCGTGTATCCACTGATCAGGGACGGTGCGACATCCACGTGTATGCTGGCCACGTCCCCTCCAAGCGCGGTGCACGTTAGATCCATCACGCTCTCATGGAAATCTACGTCGCAGGAGCCGGACCCGGTCATCACCATGTGCCAGCTTCCGCCCAGGTCTCCGAAAATGGAGGTGGCGTGAGACACACGCTGTCCAGTCAGAACTTCGTTTTCGACGTTGGGCATCCAGAGGGGTCGGCGTGGCCACGACGGCCAGCTGATGTACTTGCAAGAGCCGACCATGGAGTCCGCCACGAACGACGTCACGCAGCCATAGAGCGGATCGCGGTCGGCTCTGACCGCTTGCCAGGCACCAGAAAATTGATCGGAAATGCTCCGAGGGAAATGGGCGGGGCGCTCGTCCGATCCAGGAAGAAGCGATCGGTCGGCGGACCAACGTCGAAGTAGCTCACCTCGAAATTGTCACCCGTCGCCGTCGCCGTCATCACGATCGACTTGTTTTCGACGACGAATCGCCCCGGGTCGATCGTCACGGTCACGTAGGTCTGATACTTGCCCAGCCGCGATCCAACCGCGTCCCACACACCCGACAGATCACCAGACCCGATCCCCGAGCCCGACGACGACCCGCCGCAAGACAGAAACAACGACAACGTTGGGGCAACGAACCAGCGCCCGACGACTCTCAGCCCCTTCGCCACCACCTTCCAAAACTACCGCACAATCCCGTCCCGGTCCCGACGAAATCCGGCGCGAGTTTCTCGACTTTTCGCGCCGCCAAGTCTTCTTGGAATTCGGGTTCGCAGCTTTTGGGCCGGAACCAGTCCTACGCGTCGCCAATACGCTTCGACTGGCTCTTCCGGATATCGGATCCGCGGCCGGAGCGGCCTCGTGGAGCTGCGATGGCATTGGGGACGCCACTGCAATCCGGATGCCGTCGGCGAGAGCTGCGAACCGAGGAAGCTGCCCTGCCAATCCCAACGCAGACTGTGGCCGATGAGTGGCGAAGTCAGCGGCGGCCGGCGGCGATCGCCACCTGCAAATCCAAAGCTGAACGAACGGGATCCGTTCTGCTCCCGAGATTGAGTCCGATGGACCGACGCTGTACACCGGGACGGATCTCTCGGACCCCACAACTTGTCCAAGTTGGACACGACGCACAGCCAAGCAATCGGCGCGCGGGAACCGTCCTCCGCCGCTGTCCCGGATTCTGTGAGTGCGGGCCCGCCCCCTCCCAAATCCCGCTACCTGAGCCGTTCTCCCGACGCCGCGGTACCTCCTCACTACACCGGGCAAAAGCACCCACTGCCCGGAAACCCGCTGGGAAGGATCCCAAACATGCCGATTTACCCGAAATTCCTCACCTCTGCGCTCATCCTTGGCCTCGTCGGTTGCTCGTCGAGCGACTCCACGGATTCCCAGTTCGGCGGCGCCGGGGCCGGCGGCGGCGGGGGAGCGGGCGTCGGGGGCACGGCGGCAGCGGGCGCGGACCGGTGCCGGTCCGGCAGCGGCGGCAGCGGAGCCATCAACGGCGCGACGTTCTGCGTGCGTCGGAACGAAGGGCTGCGTTTGCGACGCCGGGGTGTGCGCTGCGGGGTTGGTTTGCGACGAACAACACGTGCTGTGACGCGACGACGGCGATTGTTCGCCGCCTCCGCGCAACACGGGGAACTGTGGCTCGGGCAACAGCGGCGGCGCCAGCGGTTCCGGTGGATCGCCGACGGCGGGACGTGCACACCCGGCCAGTGCGGGTACCGTCGATTGCGGACTGCGGCTATCCGTACGCAAGCGATAACCCGTTGACGAGCGTCGAGTTCATCGAGAGCGAAGTCCTGCGCGCGATCGATCCCTCCGGTGGCGCGCCGCTCGCGAGCATCCGGCTCTTTTACAACGACGAGCACGCGCTCACGCTGGGCGTGAGCCACGTCGACGTGACGGATTCGGCGGGAACCACCGGCAAGGACTATCCGGTGACGCCGCTCACCACGGACCCGTCGGCGACCGCGTACCCCGAGACCGGGACGAACGAGGTGTCGGGCGACTACAGTGGGCTCGATCAATCGGGCCGCCCGATGTGGCCGGTGCTGTACGTGACGGACACGACGAACGACCCGAACGACCGCTCCGGCGACTGGCAGCAGTGCGGCACGCCCTACAATCCGAACGCGGTTTTCGGTAGCTGGAAGGCGGCGCTTCGCACCGTCGACAAGACGCTGAATCCGGCCGACGTCTCCATCGCACCCGACGCCGACCCCACGAAGAACGATTGGGATCTCGCCGGAGGCGATCCCGTGCCGACCGGGCTCACGAGCCAAGGCTTCGGCGCCGAGGTGCGCTGGAATCTCGTCCTGATTCCGGGTCGCTCCTACCGGATCCAGGTCTTGGTCCACGACGGCGACCAAAACAAGGCGGGCGGCGACTCGGGTGAGGCGTGCGTGAACTTCTGCGCGAGCGCCTCGTGTCCGACGGGAAGCACCGCTTGCCAAGACGGACAGTGAGTGTCCGGGTGGCCATTGCGCGAGCGGCTGCTGCATCGCGATCATCAAGTAACGGATCGGGATTTGTGGCGGCAGCTTCTCGCGAACAATCAGGCGATGAACTAGAGTGGTTCCTTCGCTCTAGATGGACGACCTCCAGCGTGAAGCCGAAAAGCGTGTGGGAGCGGTGCTCCGCGAGCGTTGGACCATCGACGCGCTGATCGCCGTCGGGGGGATGGCGGCGGTCTACAAGGCGACGCATCGAAACGGCAACGAGGTCGCGATCAAGATCCTGCACTCGGACATCTCGGACAACGAGGCCATCAAGAAGCGATTTCAGCGCGAGGGGTACGTCGCCAACCGCGTGAAGCACAAGAGCGCGGTCACGGTCTTCGACGACGACACGACCGAGGACGGCGCCGCGTTTCTGGTGATGGAGCTCCTGGAAGGCGAGAACGTCGACGCTCGTCGCGAGCGACTCGGCGGTTTCGTGCCGCTATCCGAGGTGCTGGGCATCGCCGACCAGGTGCTCGACGCGCTGGCGGCTGCTCACGAGCACGGCATCGTTCACCGTGACATCAAGCCGGAAAATCTGTTCCTCACGTCGGAAGGCGTGGTGAAGGTGCTCGATTTCGGCATCGCCCGCCTTCAATCCTCGAGCTCCAACACCAATCTGACGCAGGTCGGGTCGATGCTCGGCACGCCGGGATTTCTGTCGCCGGAACAGGCCCGCGGCATGACGCGAGCCGTCGATCTCCAGACCGACATCTGGGCGAATGGGCGCGACGCTGTTCACGCTGCTGTGCGGACAGCACGTTCACCATGCCGAAACCGTGAACGAAGCGCTTGTTCTTCGCGGCGACGGCGCCGGCGCGATCCCTCGCGACGCGTTCTGCCGGATCTCGATCCAGGCATCGTGGCACTCGTCGACAAGGCGCTCGCATGGGAAAAGAGCGATCGCTTTCTCGGACGCGAAGAGCATGCAGCGCGAGCTCCGCAGAGGCGGCTGACCACGTGCTCGGCCGGATCCGCAATAAC